>NZ_JAKGTQ010000019.1 GCF_021568285.1 Rheinheimera sp. UJ63 | reverse complement strand
TAATGCCGATCAGTTAAGAACTTTTCAGATCGGTTGACCGATCCAGTGGTTGGTATATAAAGGCCTACAGAATAAACACTGTAGGCTTTTTTTATGCATATTGGTCAGGCTTTGGAAACGGTTTTAGTAAATAGTCACAACGTTAATGTTGAAAGTTTGTCAGATGTTTTAGACCCTGGACTTATTGAAACAGGGCTTAGTATTGCCGGTGTATCTACTATCAGAACTCGCCGTCTACCAATGGAGCAGATGGTATGGGCAGTATTGGGGATGGCTCTGTTTCGTAATATGTCCATAAAACAGCTTGTATCTCAGATGGATATATTGCTGCCTGGCAAAGTACCTTATGTTGCGCCAAGTGCCATCGTCCAAGCCAGACAGCGCTTAGGCTACGAAGCGATAGAGCATATATTTAACCTCACCGCCGGACATTGGAATCAGCAAGCTGACCATCCCAATTGGTGCGGATTAACACTATTAGGTGTTGATGGTGTCGTGTTTCGAACCGAAGACACACCAGAGAACAGTGCCGCATTTGCCAGAACAAGGTCACAAACGGGTGAAGCCTGCTATCCGCAAATTCGAATGGTATGTCAGATGGAGTTAACGAGTCATCTGCTCACTGCCAGCCGGTTTGACAGTGTTGAGGCTAATGAAATGATTTTGGCTGAGGACTTAATCCCGCATACCAGTGATAACTCACTGACGTTATTCGATAAGGGGTTTTACTCACTAGGTTTGCTTTATAAATGGCAAAGTACTGGAAAGCAACGCCATTGGTTACTGCCATTAAAAAAGCATACGCAGTATGAAGTCATTCGCTCATTGGGCAAACAGGATCAACTGGTAAGATTGACCACAACGCCTCAGTCACGTAAGAAGTTCGCAGACTTACCGCATACAATTGAAGCGAGATTACTCACTAAAACCATTAAAGACAAAGAAGTCAAAATACTCTGTTCTTTGGTAGATCCCATGCGTTTTCCTGCAGCTGACATTGTTGATTTATACTCGACTCGCTGGGAAATCGAACTGGGTTTCAGGGAGATAAAACAGTCAATGCTACAAAACACCTACACGCTACGTTCAAGAAAGCCCGATATGGTGAAACAAGAGATGTGGGGGGTATTACTGGCCTATAACCTGATCCGATATCAGATGGTCCTTATGGCCGCCTCGTTAGGTAAAGATATTACGCCAAGCCAACTGAGTTTCAAAGAATCAGCAAGTTACATCATATTACAGTTAGCAACATTGCCCTACGTTTCACCGGGAAGAGTTCCAAAAGTGGTGATGAATATTACCGAAATGGCGTCCTACTTCTTACTACCTGGACGCCGAGAGCGATGTTATCCTCGCTGCCTAAAGTCGAGTAAGCAGAAATACCCTGTCCGAAAGAAAAATGCCGGTCAGCTTAACTGACCGGCATTA
>NZ_JAKGTQ010000018.1 GCF_021568285.1 Rheinheimera sp. UJ63 | reverse complement strand
ATGACTGGGGTGAAGTCGTAACAAGGTAACCGTAGGGGAACCTGCGGTTGGATCACCTCCTTACCTAAAGAACGGATTTATAAGTGTTCACACAGATGATTGATTGCATGAGATAGAGCAAACGGTTTTAACGTTACCTGTACGTTTAACGCAGGATGACGCAGCTGAGACAAGGCGCGCGATGAACGAATGAGGAGCATACTGCTAGTATGTGACGAGATGAGTGAAGAGTGCAACGCAGTATCAGCACAGTCAGACAAGTTAAAATTGGTCTGTAGCTCAGGTGGTTAGAGCGCACCCCTGATAAGGGTGAGGTCGGTAGTTCGAGTCTACTCAGACCAACCAATTCGCCGCCAGGCGTTGTTGCAGCAAACCTCACATACTTTTAGTATGCTTCGGTTCACTGCGCCTAGCCTGACAACGAATGTTGAGCAAAGACCATAGAAAGACTTATTGCGATGATTTTTGCTTTAGGCAAGTGATGCGACGAGCGAGTGAGGGAGTGTACATCAGGTACATGACTGAATGAGTGAGGAAACAACACGCGGCATAAAGGAAAAAGCAGAAGCAAGAAGAGGGGTTATAGCTCAGCTGGGAGAGCGCCTGCCTTGCACGCAGGAGGTCAGCGGTTCGATCCCGCTTAACTCCACCACTTCTGGTTTTAAACCGGCTCTAGGAATTCAAATATAAGTGCTTAATTTATAAGTATTTCTATTTGAGTTTAATCTCAAAACTGCTCTTTAACAATTTGGCAAGCTGATGTAAAAAGTAAAAAACTAAGGTTACATTTAATTGTATACCTTTTTCACACTGTACACTTCAAGACATTTTGGGGTTGTATGGTTAAGTGACTAAGCGTACACGGTGGATGCCTTGGCAGTCAGAGGCGATGAAGGACGTACTAACCTGCGAAAAGCTACGGGGAGCCGGTAAGAGGCGTTATATCCGTAGATATCCGAATGGGGAAACCCAGTGAGTTTACTCACTATCGTTACATGAATACATAGTGTAGCGAGGCAAACCGGGAGAACTGAAACATCTAAGTACCCCGAGGAAAAGAAATCAACCGAGATTCCGTTAGTAGCGGCGAGCGAACGCGGAGTAGCCCTTAAGCTATATTGGTGTTAGTGGAATGTTCTGGAAAGGACAGCGATACAGGGTGATAGCCCCGTACACGACAATGCTTTTATAGTGAAAACGAGTAGGACGGGACACGTGGTATCCTGTTTGAACATGGGGGGACCATCCTCCAAGGCTAAATACTCCTGACTGACCGATAGTGAACCAGTACCGTGAGGGAAAGGCGAAAAGAACCCCTGTAAGGGGAGTGAAATAGAACCTGAAACCGTGTACGTACAAGCAGTGGGAGCCCCTTCGTGGGGTGACTGCGTACCTTTTGTATAATGGGTCAGCGACTTACATTCTGTAGCGAGGTTAACCGAATAGGGGAGCCGTAGGGAAACCGAGTCTTAACTGGGCGAATAGTTGCAGGGTGTAGACCC
>NZ_JAKGTQ010000016.1 GCF_021568285.1 Rheinheimera sp. UJ63 | reverse complement strand
TGCATGTTTCGGATGAATCCGAACACTGATTTCGGTTCAATCCGATCACTCATTTCGGTTTAATCCGATCGCTTGTTTCGGTTTTATCCGATCACTTTTAGCCCTTTTCCGAAATAGCTGTTCGGAATGCCGAAATGCCATTCTTTTTCTAATCAAATCAACTGGTAAGCTCTACCTAATTTTAATTAACTTAGGTAGGCGTTGACCATGGCTAGAAAGAGAACAGACATGAGCAAAATTAAAGACATTTTGAGGCTTCGTTTTAACGCAGGACTCAGCTTAAGAGACATCAGCAAGTGTTGCGCTGTTGGCCCTGCCACTGTTAGCGAAATCTTGTCACGTTTTACAGCTAGCGGCTTAAGTTGGCCTTTGAGCGAAGAAACCAGTGATACTGAACTAGAGAAAGCCGTCTATAAGGGCAAAAACACCTCTCGGCATAAACGCCAACCAGACTTCGTTTGCATGCATCAGGAGCTAAAGCGCAAAGGCATGACGAAGCTGTTGTTATGGCAAGAATATCGTGATTTGGATCCCGCTACGGCCTATGGTTACACACAATATTGTGAGCACTATCAAACGTGGCTTAAAAGCCTCAAGCGAAGCATGCGGCAGCTTCACATTGCCGGTGACAAGTTGTTTATTGATTACTGCGGCCCAACCGTGGCCATTCTTAACCCTGATACCGGCGAGATTGGCTTTTGTGCGCAGATCTTCGTGGCGACCTTGGGTGCCTCTAATTACACCTATGTTGAAGCAGGACGCTCTCAGCAGCTGGAGGACTGGATCATGGCTCATACTCGTGCCTTCCAGTTCTTTGGGGGGATCCCGCGTTTGTTGGTGCCAGATAATCTGCGTTCAGCAGTCACAAAAACCCATCGTTACATGCCTGTTATCAATGAAAATTATGCTCGAATGGCACGGCATTATGGCACCGCCGTCATGCCCGCGAGGCCCTATAAGCCCAAAGATAAATCAAAAGCTGAAAACGCGGTCTTGATTGTTGAACGCTGGATCCTCATGCGTTTACGCCATGAATACTTTTATACACTCAGCAGTTTGAATCAGCGGATCCGCGAGCTGTTGCATGATCTTAATCATCGTCAGCAACGCGTACATCCAGGCTCTCGTTATGAACTTTACACTCGGTTTGATAAGCCTGCGTTGATGCCATTGCCGACCTATCCTTACGAGTACATCGATAGCAAGCAAGCGCGTGTCGGGCCTGACTATCATGTGTTGTATGCAAAACACGCTTATTCCGTCCCACATAATCTGGTCAGCCATACCGTCACTGTGGAAGCGACCGCGCAAATCATCTGCGTGTACTACCAAGGAAAAGTGGTGGCACAGCACCCCAGAAAACATCACGACGGAGGGTTTACTACCGTCAAAGAGCATATGCCTGATGCGCATATCAAACAGCGCTGGAGCGCGGAAAGATTACTGAGTTGGGCTGACAGCATAGGCAATGGCGTCAGGGCAGTCATCAGCTTCCAGCTTGAACGACGCCAACATCCTGAGCAGGCGATTAAAAGCTGCCTTGCAATCCTAAGCTTGGCTAAAAAGTATAGTAACGACAGGCTTGAAGCGGCTAGCCAACGAGCTCTGCTACTGGAGCAGCCCTACCTCAAAGTCATTACAAACCTGCTGGTGAATAACAAAGAACGCATCGGCATTGCCACTACAGCAGAGGCTACACCACCGCTGACCCACCACAACATCCGTGGTCCACGTTATTATCAATAAGGAGAACTGAGATGAGTTTATCGACATTACATGAGCAACTGCGTGCGTTGAGGCTTGGCCATTTTACTCAAGCATTACAACAGCAACAGACACAACCGGCAACTTACTCTGACATGAGCTTCGAAGAGCGATTAGGCTTGCTGGCAACACATGAGCTACTGTGCCGTGACAATACCAAAGTGCAGCGATTGGCTCGTCAGGCTAAGTTACGGGTGGATGCCCGAGCTAGCCACATAGACTATCGAGCGAGTCGAGGGCTTAAAAAAGATAAAGTGGCCGTACTACTCAGCGGTCAATATCTGCACTACAACCAGAATATTATTCTAACGGGGGCAACGGGCTGCGGTAAAACGTATCTTGCCTGCGCGCTGGCTACACAAGCGTGCGACCAACATCACAGCGTACGTTATTACCGGCTCGGTGAGCTGTTAGATGAGCTACATATCGGCCACGCCGACGGCTCATACCGCCAACAACTGAGCACCTTGGCTAAACGTAAACTGCTCATTCTAGACGATTGGGGCATGGAAGCA
>NZ_JAKGTQ010000015.1:1298-2457 GCF_021568285.1 Rheinheimera sp. UJ63 | reverse complement strand
GGGTGACTGCGTACCTTTTGTATAATGGGTCAGCGACTTACATTCTGTAGCGAGGTTAACCGAATAGGGGAGCCGTAGGGAAACCGAGTCTTAACTGGGCGAATAGTTGCAGGGTGTAGACCCGAAACCGGGCGATCTATCCATGAGCAGGTTGAAGGTTGGGTAACACTAACTGGAGGACCGAACCCACTAATGTTGAAAAATTAGGGGATGACTTGTGGATCGGAGTGAAAGGCTAATCAAGCTCGGAGATATCTGGTTCTCCTCGAAAGCTATTTAGGTAGCGCCTCGAGCGAATACCATTGGGGGTAGAGCACTGTTTGGGCTAGGGGGTCATCCCGACTTACCAACCCCATGCAAACTCCGAATACCAATGAGTACTACTCGGGAGACACACGGCGGGTGCTAACGTCCGTCGTGAAAAGGGAAACAACCCAGACCGCCAGCTAAGGTCCCAAAGTAATGATTAAGTGGAAAACGATGTGGGAAGGCATAGACAGCTAGGAGGTTGGCTTAGAAGCAGCCACCCTTTAAAGAAAGCGTAATAGCTCACTAGTCGAGTCGGCCTGCGCGGAAGATGTAACGGGGCTAAAATCATTCACCGAAGCTGCGGACTTGCATTATGTGCAAGTGGTAGAGGAGCGTTCTGTAAGCCTGCGAAGGTGTCTTGAGAAGGATGCTGGAGGTATCAGAAGTGCGAATGCTGACATGAGTAACGATAAGGGGAGTGAAAAACTTCCCCGCCGAAAGACCAAGGGTTCCTATCCCATGCTAATCAGGGTAGGGTGAGTCGGCTCCTAAGGCGAGGCTGAAAGGCGTAGTCGATGGGAAACAGGTTAATATTCCTGTACCGGCCAATACTGCGATGGGGGGACGGAGAAAGCTAGGCAAGCGCGGCGTTGGTAGTCCGCGTGAAAGTGTGTAGGTTGAGAGACTAGGAAAATCCGGTTTCTTAAGACTGAGACACGAGACGAGTTACTAAGGTGATGAAGTTGCTAACGCTATGCTTCCAGGAAAAGCCTCTAAGCTTCAGGTATTGGTGACCGTACCCTAAACCGACACAGGTGGTCAGGTAGAGCATACCAAGGCGCTTGAGAGAACTCGGCTGAAGGAACTAGGCAAAATAGTACCGTAACTTCGGGAGAAGGTACGCTCTTTG
>NZ_JAKGTQ010000015.1:0-1198 GCF_021568285.1 Rheinheimera sp. UJ63 | reverse complement strand
GGAGAGTCGCAGTGACCAGCTGGCTGCAACTGTTTATTAAAAACACAGCACTCTGCAAACACGTAAGTGGACGTATAGGGTGTGACACCTGCCCGGTGCCGGAAGGTTAATTGATGGGGTTAGCGCAAGCGAAGCTCTTGATCGAAGCCCCGGTAAACGGCGGCCGTAACTATAACGGTCCTAAGGTAGCGAAATTCCTTGTCGGGTAAGTTCCGACCTGCACGAATGGTGTAATGATGGCCAGGCTGTCTCCAGCCGAGACTCAGTGAAATTGAAATTGCGGTGAAGATGCCGTATACCCGCGGCTAGACGGAAAGACCCCGTGAACCTTTACTATAGCTTGGCACTGAACATTGACCCTACATGTGTAGGATAGGTGGGAGGCTTTGAAGTTTGAACGCTAGTTCAGATGGAGCCGTCCTTGAAATACCACCCTTGTATGTTTGATGTTCTAACGTAGGTCCCTGAATCGGGATTGCGGACAGTGTCTGGTGGGTAGTTTGACTGGGGCGGTCTCCTCCTAAAGAGTAACGGAGGAGCACGAAGGTTGGCTAAGTACGGTCGGACATCGTACGGTTAGTGTAATGGTAGAAGCCAGCTTAACTGCGAGACAGACACGTCGAGCAGGTACGAAAGTAGGTCATAGTGATCCGGTGGTTCTGTATGGAAGGGCCATCGCTCAACGGATAAAAGGTACTCCGGGGATAACAGGCTGATACCGCCCAAGAGTTCATATCGACGGCGGTGTTTGGCACCTCGATGTCGGCTCATCACATCCTGGGGCTGAAGTCGGTCCCAAGGGTATGGCTGTTCGCCATTTAAAGTGGTACGCGAGCTGGGTTTAGAACGTCGTGAGACAGTTCGGTCCCTATCTGCCGTGGGCGTTGGATGATTGAGTGGAGTTGCTCCTAGTACGAGAGGACCGGAGTGAACGAACCGCTGGTGTTCGGGTTGTCATGCCAATGGCATTGCCCGGTAGCTACGTTCGGAACGGATAACCGCTGAAAGCATCTAAGCGGGAAGCCGGCCACAAGATGAGTCATCCCTTAGACTTCGAGTCTACTAAAGGGTCGTTGAAGACCACAACGTTGATAGGTGAGGTGTGGAAGCGTGGTGACACGTTAAGCTAACTCATACTAATTGCCCGAGAGGCTTAACCATACAACGCCCAAGATGTTTTAAGAAAGAATACAGTGTG
>NZ_JAKGTQ010000014.1 GCF_021568285.1 Rheinheimera sp. UJ63 | reverse complement strand
TTACGCCCATTTTTCTCGGCGCGAGAAAGCTTAAGGATGTCTTCAGCAGTATGATTCATAAGACTCAGAGTATGATGATTTGGTGAGTACAATTAGAGCAGAAAACAAGATGGAATGGTATTACTCAAGGCTGAGGGCGCGAGTTGTTGCGGGTACTGAGGTAAACCGCTAGATTATATTTGAATTAGTACTTCGCCATCATGCTAAAAACTCAAAACTCAAAACTCAAAACTCAAAACTCACTTCGTCTATACCCTTCCATCTTAACGCCTTCTCAGCACTGCCCAGTCTCTAGGTTCACTCTAATTACGCGTTCAGTATCACTGACAAAACGCTTTCAAGCAGTGAATTTTGATTATTTTTGCCGATAAATTATCCTGATAATGTAATGAGATTGTTCTGGTTTTGTTCTGTCGTTATTCCATGTTGATTAACCGCAAAAGCTAATACAGCAAGGTCAGGGAGTTCTAGTATGGGTAGTGTACTTCCTTAAATATGAGAATCGCTTATGCGTTTTGTTAAACCGTTCTGTAGTTTTTTACTCGTTTGCTCAGTAAGTTGGGTGGTGCAAGCTACCACTCCGCTTGAGTATGATGATGTATTTGAAATTGAGTTTGTGTCTGATCCTCAACCCGATAGTAAAGGCGAAAAAATTGTTTTTGTGCGCAATTGGATGGATCGTCAAACAGACCGCCGGCGTTCTGTGTTGTGGTTAGCGGATGCAAAGGGGCAATTACAAGCGCTGACCCATTCTGCTCAGAGTGCTTCTTCTCCACGTTGGTCGCCTGATAACAGTAAGCTTGCCTATTTAGCTGATCAGCAAATCCATTTGTATTGGTTAGATAGCGGCCGCAATGTGCAGCTAAGCCATGTTAACCATTCGCCTGCTAATCTAAGTTGGTCACCAGATGGACAATGGTTAGCCTTTACCATGTTCACCCCCGTGACTAAAGCGCCTCCAGTAACCTTACCTGGTAAGCCAGCTAATGCCGAGTGGGCTAAAGCGCCTATTTATATTGATAATAAGCAATATCGTGCTGATGGTGCCGGTTATTTACCCGCGGGCTTTACGCAGGTGTATTTAATTGCAGCGGACGGCGGTAGTGCAATTCAATTGACAGACGAAGAGTTTAACCATGGCAGCAGCTTAAGTTGGCATCCGGATGGTTCTGCGTTGTATTTATCGGCTAATCGGCATGCAGATTGGCAAACTGCGGTCTCTAATTCCGAACTGTTTCGTTTAGATATTAAGACGAAACAATTAACGGCGTTAACCAATCGTTTTGGGCCAGATACGCAACCGCAAGTTTCTCCTGATGGTAAGAAGATTGCTTACTTAGGTTACGATGATCGCAAATTAGCCCATCAAGCTATGCGTTTGTATGTAATGGATATTGATGGCAGCAATAGCAAGAATTTAACGGAAGACTTAGATCGGGGTATTGAAAGTTTCCAATGGCAAGCAAATAGTAAAGATCTGTATATTACTTACGATAGTGAGGGCAAAGGTTTATTAGCGGAGTTGTCTGGGAATGGCCGAGTAAAAGTATTGGCTGATGATTTAGGTGGCTCTTCTTATAGTCGGCCTTATTCAGGTGGTCAATTTGCGGTTGCCAACAATGGATTAGTGGCTTATACGCAAGCCAGTACCGCCCATCCTGCTGAGTTGGCGACATTACAGCGCAATAAAAAACAGCAGCTAACCTCCTTTAATCGTGATTTACTATTTAAACGTGAAATAGGGAAGGTTGAAGAGTTCTGGTACGAATCATCTGTTGATAAACGTAAGCTGCAAGGTTGGATAATTTATCCGCCGGCTTTTGATGCCAGTAAAAAATATCCTTTGATCCTTGAGATCCATGGTGGCCCCCATACTGCTTATGGCCCTTACTTTACGATGGAGTTGCAATTACTGGCATCGCAGGGTTATGTGGTGCTGTATACCAACCCACGAGGCAGTACGAGCTACGGTGAAAACTTCGCTAACTTGATACATCATAATTATCCAAGCCATGACTTTAATGATCTGATGGATGGTATTGATCAAGTGGTTGCTCGTGGTTTTATCGATGAACGCGAATTATTCGTTACGGGCGGTAGCGGTGGTGGTGTGCTGACGACATGGAGTATTGCTCATACTAAGCGTTTTGCTGCCGCGGTTGCGGTGAATCCGGTAATTAACTGGTATTCTTTTGTGTTAAATGCCGATATGTACAGTTACTTTAGCCAGTATTGGTTTCCTGCTTTACCTTGGGAAGATCCTGAGCATTATCTAAAATATTCTCCTATTCAGCATGTTGGTAAAGTCGAAACACCCACCATGCTATTAACCGGTGAATCTGATTTCCGTACCCCTATTTCTGAAACTGAGCAATATTATCAGGCATTACAGTTACGTGGTGTAGAAACGGCGATGGTGCGGATCCCTGGGGCATCGCATGCCATACATACACGGCCAAGTAACATGATGGCGAAACCCGCCTACATTATTTACTGGTTTGAAAAACATCGACAAAAAACCGCTAAATAGTGCGTATAAAGCCCAGTTTATTCTGGGCTTTATTTTATTTACTAAAAAGTGTATGTTTTCTATTCATTCAGGTGGGAGCATCATGTTTTTTACTTTACCTTTAGTCGGTTCTTTGTATAATGGCGACTCCAACGCTAGGGGCATAGTTCCAATTGGTAGAACAGCGGTCTCCAAAACCGATGGTTGGGGGTTCGAATCCCTCTGCCCCTGCCACTTCTTCTTATGACAATGTATTCTCAAACACATATCACTTTATTAAAGCAGCTTGCTGTGGTGCCGTTGCAACCTAAATCTGAGTTTTATCCAGATTGTTCGCAACCGTGTTCAGCTGAAGATACTGATGCGCGCCAGAGTGAATCTATAACCAATGTTGAGGCGAGCAAGCTGGATGTGCTGGCGGCAGATATTGAGTGTCTGTTGGCATCGCTTGGCATCACAGACTGGCAAATAAATCCTGAAGCTGATGATATTCATTTACAAATGTCGCATTTAATCACCCCATCACTCGTGGCACTTAAACAACCCATGTTAAAGCGTCAGCTATGGTTACTGTTATCTGAGTATGTCGATGCCTGAGATCCGGCTACTAAGCCTTGAAGATTTGCCTACCTTAATGAACATCGAGTTGGCAGCTAATTTATACCCTTGGACTGAAGGGGTTTTTCGTTCTTGTTTTAATCAGCAATATTTTAATTATGGTGTGTTTCAACATGAACAGTTGCAAGGGTTTTATATTGGCCAATTTCTTGGGGTAGAAAGCCAATTATTTAATATTGCCGTTGCGCCGCAGGCGCAAGGTCAGGGTTTCGGTAAATTATTACTTGCACACTTTGTAGCACAGAGTACCGAACGTAATGCTTTAGATGCCTGGTTAGAGGTTCGGGCAACTAACCAACAGGCATTACATCTTTATCAGCAAGCGGGTTTTATCGAAACAGGCCGCCGTAATAATTACTACGTTAGCGCGCAGGGCCGCGAAGATGCATTGCTGATGTGCTTACCCTTAGCGTTTAGTTAATTGCTACGGCTGCTTTTTAGCAGAGGTTATTGCTGCTATTTTGCTAAAAAGGGCAGGATATAACTGAATACTTTATTACGGTGCATTGGCTTATTGTAAAAAAAACCTTGAGCTACAGTACATTGTTTGTTCAATAAATAACTCACCTGTATTTCGTTTTCAACGCCCTCACAAATTACCGCTAAGTTAAGTGCTTGGATCAGGCTAATTATGCCATTTAAGATAACAAGATTGGCGGCATCTTGATGAAGTATATCGTCAATAAAACTTTTATCTATTTTGATCACTTCAAATTGAAACTTCTTCAGGCTATAGATTGATGAGTAGCCTGTACCAAAATCATCTAAAACTAATTTCAAACCCAGACGTTTACATCTTTCTAAATTCTCAAATATCATTTCATCTTTTTCAAAAATCGTGGTTTCGGTGACTTCAAGGTGTATTAATGGCACGGTATTCGGAAATTGTTGGCATAGCATGGCAATTTGTTGATAGGTGTCATCATCTTTAAGCTGATTAGCCGATAGGTTGATCGATACAGGCCAATTAAAACCGGAGTTCTGCCAAGTGTTAACTTGGCTAAATACCTGATTTAATAGTTTCTTCCCCATGATTAGCATTAATATTTCATTTTCTATTTGTGGTAAAAAAGTGGCTGGCGTACGAATATCATTAGGGGCAAATTGCCAACGTACCAGTGACTCGAAACCGGTGATTGCGCCGGTGCGCATGTCATGTTGTGCTTGATAGTAGAGTTGAAATTGGTCTTTGTGGATCCCTTCTAGAATAGCCTCTAGGTAAGCACTTACCGAGGCTTGTTGTTGTAACAATTTTTTATTTAAAAAAGCGTACTTGTTTCTACCTGAGGTTTTCGCTTGATACATAGCCGCATCAGCGGCTTTAAGCAGTTCTGATTCGGTAATGCCGTCATCAGGATAGATAGCAATACCGATACTGGCGGTACAAGTATAGGTGATTTCAAATAAACGGTAGGGAGCGGATAAGAGTTTCAGTAATTTAGCACCAAAATGCTTAAGTAATTTACCTAAGTTATCACCTTGAATTAAAACCACAAATTCGTCGCCACCAATTCGTGCTGCAACATCTTTTGCCTTTATATTATGCTGTAAGCGTTTTGCTATCGATTTTAGTAACTCATCCCCATAATCATGGCCGTATTGGTCATTAACATACTTGAACTTGTCTAAATCGATATATAACACCGCAAGGTTTTCACCATCACGCTGCGCCGCTGCAAAGGTTTTATGATAAACCTGATTAAAGCCTTGTCGATTTAAAAGCCCTGTTAACACATCGGTTTCAGCGAGTGTTTGCATGTGTTTTTCTTTGGCCAGTTGCTCAGAAATATTTTCAAAGATGGCGATGTAGTATTTAATCGTTTTATCTTGGGCTTTGTCTGAGTAAACGGAGGTAATATGCAACTCTTCAGGAAATTCTACACCTGCTTTAGTTCGGTTATACAATACACCTTGCCATTGTCCCTTTTCTTTTAATTCCGCATACATATCCTGATAAAACTGCAAACTCTGTTTACCTGATGACAGAATATTAGGGTTTTTCATAAACACATCGTCTAGCGAGTAGCCAGTGATGGCAGTAAACGCCGGATTAACGTGAATAATATGATGATGTTCATCCGTTATCATAATGGCTTCTTGTAGATTCTCGACCACCATTTTGAATAAGCTTAATGACTGGGTTAACTGATGCTCTTTCGCTACTGAGACCATAGATAATAAATGGTAGTATTGCCCGTCAAGCTCAAAGTTGGCTTGATAAATTTGTACTTGGCCCTGGCGTTTAGGGTGATGCAGTTCAACCGAAATACTGTCGGTTGAGGCCGCTCTTAACCAATCAATAAAACGAGCCACGCCTTTGGCTAAGTAAGCATGCACTTTGATGGGTTCGTCGTCTTTAATATGGGTGTAATGGGGTAGATAGAGCAGATTTCGTGCTAACTGGTTGGCGTTTACAATCTGAAAGTCGGTGCTTAAAATGACAAAACCGACCGGCGCATGTTCAAAAATGGCATTAAACTGTTTTTGAGACGCCATAGTTTGATTGGTCTTTTGCTCTAACAGGCTAAATAAGTCGGTTTGAGCAGTAAGCTCGTTAATGACCTTTTCAAGTAATTGCAGGGCGGCTTGATAAGTACTTGGGCTGATGTGGGCAGCCGAGTCTTGCTGCATAGCGTGCTGTAAAGTGTCGACTTCTTGCTGCAACGCTTGGTTTGACGTTTTTAATTCTTGAAACGTGCGTTTCATATTTTTACCACTACCCAATACTTACTCGACATGTTGTTGCGTATTTCGGTGATTCCGAACAGCGATCCCGAAGTTATCCGATCACCCGTTAGCCGTTCTTTTTCATAACTGTAGTTTTACGCTAAGTGATCGGATTGGTCTAGTTTTCTCATCGACTCTC
>NZ_JAKGTQ010000013.1 GCF_021568285.1 Rheinheimera sp. UJ63 | reverse complement strand
AATTGATTGCGAATTGTTAAAGAGCGTGCTCTGCATTCAGAGCGAGGCGTTTGCCTCAGTTAGCTTTCGCTTCACAGACCGGATGTCGTTGCCGTTGTCCCTGTCTGTGGATGCGCATTATAGAGATCTGAAAAACATGTTCAAGATCTTTTTTAGTAAAAAAGGATCGTTCGGGTGTTTTTTAAACGATCCGATGGTTTATTGGGCGATCTAGGGTATGAAACACCGCAATGAGGGTATATATAGTCTCGGTATTGGCTATTTATTATTTGTATCATTAGTTGCTTGCTGGGCATCTAACTCTTGTTGATACAATAAATGGCCTAATTCACGCAAAAAGGGCTGGCCTAGCGTTTCGGTTTCATAGATATCATCATTTAGGATCTGATTTGCATTGGTATAGATAATGGCAGAAAGGAAATACGAAACGTCATATTTGGTATCATTGATAAAGGCAGCATCAATAACATGGCCATACGCTTGTCCATTTTTATTGTGGTAGTGAATGTACTCGGGTAACCGTAGCTGTTCATCCCCTTTTAATAAGTACTTCACATAGGTATCAGTATACTGCTCTTCTGAATATTTAGGATATTCACTTTGCCGAGGCAGCATTCGCATATAACGTAAAATAAATTGACGCTGCGGTTCAGTGATATTAAAGCGCTGCTCTTCTGGGAACAACTCTGGCATAACAAGACGCTTTACTACGCCATCAAGGTCTATTAAGGATTGACGGTTCTTTAATGTAAAATCCATAGACTGGTTGACCAACTGACCAAGCTGAAAATAGCCTAAACCGAGTGTGGGTTGATCTGTGTTTCGATAGGAAACGGCAACTTGACGCTGAGGTATAGCTAATAACGTTTTACCAGCAGCATCTATAAAACGGATCGGATTGAAAAAGCGATTGTCATCGTCAGTAAATGGCACACTTAAACGATGATTAATGACAGTTGATGTTAAACCTTTAGCATGCAGTTGTTGGTTAATATACTGCTGGCCCATTAATTCGTATAAACGATTACTGCTGTCATTATCACTCACGAGTAAGATTTTTTTAATGTAATGCCCTACACTAGGTAATCCAGACTCACTAGTAACATCTGTGTAAGCTGAAGATTGCGAAGGGTGCAGCGCGTCAGTCAACATCGTCGTGTCTAAGGTTATACCGGCTGCAGTTTGTTCATTCAACCATTGCATGGCTAAAGCAACTAAAGGCAGTTTCACTGTACTCGCAGGATAAAAATAACGGTCAGGCTGAACCCCATAATGATAATAATGTAACTTTGGTAATTCCCCCTCAATCTTAGGTGATTCTATTCGCGTGAAAATGATCTGCAGTTTATAGGATTGACTGTCGGCGAATACCCTATCGAGCAATGTTAATCTCTGTTGATTTTGCTCGAGCAACGGTAACAAAGACTGACAACTCGCTGCTGCGGTAAAATGCTGGCAAACGTATGAACTAGAAAATGCAATGTTCGGAATCATTGCAGCCGTTAGAAATATATAAGAGAAAATTTTCAATTCGGCAGACCTTAATTCATCAATGTTTATCATCAGGCAACAGTTAGCATTAATAATAAGCGCTTGTATAAATAGCATACAACAATAAAATTTGGATATAAAAAAACCGGGCATAAAGCCCGGTTTTTAGAAGAACAAGTGATTATTCAGCAGCAGTTTCTTCAACTGGCATTGCTGCGTCCGTTTCTGGACGATCAACTAATTCAATGTAAGCCATAGGTGCGTTGTCACCAGTACGGAAGCCACACTTCATGATGCGAGTGTAACCACCTGGACGCGCGTTGTAACGCGGGCCTAAAACGTTGAACAATAAACCTACAACTTCTTTATCACGAGTACGGGCAAAAGCCAGACGACGGTTTGCAACGCTGTCATTCTTTGCCAATGTGATCAATGGCTCGATCACACGACGTAACTCTTTAGCTTTTGGCAAAGTCGTTTTGATGATTTCGTGCTTCACCAACGAGCTTGCCATGTTGCGGAACATTGCAGTACGGTGGCTGCTGTTCCGATTTAATTGACGACCACTCTTGCGATGGCGCATGATCTATTCCTTCTCACTAAACCAGGAACTGGTATCTGGTTAGTCTTTATTTACCAAACTAGCTGGCGGCCAGTTTTCCAGGCGCATGCCTAAGGATAAACCGCGTGATGCCAACACGTCTTTGATTTCGGTAAGGGACTTCTTACCCAGGTTAGGCGTTTTAAGTAGCTCAACCTCGGTACGCTGTACCAGATCACCAATGTACTGAATCTGCTCTGCCTTCAGGCAGTTTGCAGAACGAACTGTTAGCTCTAAATCATCGACTGGACGTAACAGAATCGGATCAAACTCCGGTTTCTCTTCACGTTTTTCAGGCTCACTCTTATCACGCAATTCTACGAAGAATTCTAGCTGTTCAGCTAAAATTGTTGCTGCGCGACGAATGGCTTCCTCCGGCTCAACAGTGCCGTTGGTTTCCATATCGATAACCAGTTTATCCAAATCAGTACGCTGTTCTACCCGTGCTGCTTCAACAGTATAAGCAATACGCTCAACTGGGCTGAAAGATGCGTCAAGTAATAAGCGACCGATCGGACGTTCGTCATCATCTGAGGACAAACGAGCTGATGCAGGCACATAACCGCGACCACGTTCAATTTTCAGACGCATACTGAATTCAGTCTCGCCAGTCAAATTACAAATAACGTGCTCAGGGTTAACAATAACCACACCGTCGCCACGCTGGATATCTCCAGCAGTTACAGGGCCAGCACCTTTCTTCGTTAAAGTCAGGGAGACTTCATCTTTGTCTTCCAGGCGAACGGCAAGGCCTTTCAGGTTTAGGAGAATATCAATGATATCTTCCTGAACACCTTCTTTGGCACTGTACTCATGAAGAACGCCGTCTATTTCTACTTCAGTCACAGCACAACCTGGCATAGACGATAACAGAATACGACGTAACGCGTTGCCCAAGGTATGCCCGAAACCGCGCTCTAATGGTTCCAAAGTAACTTTGGCACGAGTTGGGTTGATCCTTTCGATACCAACTAATCTCGGCTTAAGGAATTCGGTGACAGAACCCTGCATATATCCTCTCTTAACAATTAGCTTTACTTAGAGTAAAGCTCGACGATTAACTGTTCGTTGATGTCAGCTGACAAATCTGAACGCTCAGGAGTGCGTTTGAAAACACCTTCCAGTTTCGTGTTGTCAACTTCGATCCAAGTTGGTTTCTCACGTTGTGCGGCTACTTCAAGCGCAGCACCGATACGGGCTTGCTTTTTAGCTTTTTCACGAACAGAGATAACTTGTTCAGGTAATACTTTGTATGATGGAATGTTTAACACTTGGCCATTAATCATAATAGCTTTGTGGCTCACAAGCTGACGGGCTTCAGCACGTGTGCTGGCCAGACCCATACGGTAAACTACGTTGTCTAAGCGTGACTCTAACAACGCTAACAGGTTCTCACCTGTATTACCTTTCAAACGAGCAGCTTCTTTGTAGTAATTACGGAACTGCTTCTCAAGCACGCCATACATACGACGTACTTTTTGCTTCTCGCGTAACTGTAAACCGTAGTCTGATAAGCGACCGCGACGTGCGCCGTGCTGACCAGGAGCTGTAGTTAAGTTACACTTTGAATCGATTGCTCTTACGCCGCTCTTCAGGAACAGATCTGTACCTTCGCGACGACTTAGTTTGAGCTTTGGACCCAAATATCTTGCCATCTTCTTTCTCCAATAATCCGTGAAGCGCTGTAATTACACGCGACGTTTTTTAGGTGGACGACATCCGTTATGTGGGATAGGCGTCACGTCGGTGATATTTGTGATCTTGTAACCAGCGGCATTCAGAGCACGAATCGCTGATTCGCGGCCTGGGCCTGGGCCATTCACAAACACTTCAAGGTTTTTCAGACCATATTCCAGTGCAGCTGTACCTGCACGCTCTGCTGCTACTTGAGCTGCGAACGGAGTAGATTTACGTGAACCACGGAAACCTGAACCGCCTGCTGTTGCCCAACACAATGCATTGCCCTGACGATCAGTAATCGTCACGATGGTGTTGTTGAAAGAAGCATGGATATGAGCCATACCGTCTGAAACTTGTTTTTTTACCCGCTTACGAGTACGAACTGGTGCTTTAGCCATGTTGAATCACCTTATTTCTTAATCGCTTTACGTGGGCCCTTACGGGTACGCGCATTAGTCTTAGTGCGCTGACCACGGACCGGCAGACTACGACGGTGACGTAAGCCACGGTAGCAACCAAGGTCCATTAAACGCTTAATGTTTAATGTGATTTCACGACGCAAGTCACCTTCGACGGTATACTTTGCAACTTCGTCACGTAGAGTATCTAATTGCGAGTCTGATAAAGACGCGATTTTAGTATTCTCTTCAATACCCACTGCCGCTAAAATTGATTTAGCGCGGGTCTTACCGATACCATAAACATAAGTCAGTGAGATCACTGCATGTTTATTATCGGGGATGTTAATGCCAGCGATACGGGCCACTAACGTTCTCCTATCTGAAATTAAAAGGTGCCAATTTGAAAAGCCCGTAAGGATACTCAAATGGCGCTTATATTGCAAACAATAAAGGGGCTAAACTTAAAGTTCAGCCCGCCTTATCGTTTTTCTGCTATTAGCCTTGGCGCTGTTTATGCTTTGGCTCACTGCAAATTACGCGAACTACGTTATTACGTTTGATCACTTTGCAGTTACGGCAGATCTTCTTAACGGAAGCTCGTACTTTCATAACTTAACTCCGCAAACTATCTTAACGGCCTATGCCTTTAAGATTTGCCTTTTTCAGCACAGAATCATACTGATGTGACATCAGATGTGTCTGTACCTGTGCCATGAAATCCATGATAACAACAACGATAATCAATAAAGATGTACCGCCGAAGTAGAACTGTACGTTCCACGCTACCATCATGAACTCAGGAACCAAACAAATAAAGGTAATGTACAACGCGCCGGCTAGGGTCAAACGTGTCATTACTTTATCAATGTATTTTGATGTCTGCTCGCCAGGACGAATACCAGGGATAAAAGCACCAGATTTCTTCAAGTTATCTGCTGTATCACGTGGGTTAAATACCAACGCAGTATAAAAGAAACAGAAGAAAATGATAGCCGCCGAGTATAACATCATATACAGCGGTTGTCCTGGAGATAATGTTAGCGACAATTCCTGTAAGAAATTGGCTACCATACCTTCACCTGTACCGAACCAACTGGCAATTGTACCAGGGAACAGAATAATGCTAGACGCGAATATCGGTGGAATAACACCGGCCATATTAACCTTTAACGGTAAATGGCTGCTCTGCGCGGCAAACACCTGACGGCCCTGCTGACGCTTTGCGTAGTTAACCACGATACGACGCTGGCCGCGTTCAAAGAACACCACAAACCAGGTAATCGCAACAACAATCACGCCAATAGCTACTAATAGTAAAAAGTGCAAATCGCCCTGACGCGCTTGCTCAATCGTCTGACCAATGGCAGACGGGAAGCCAGCAACAATACCGGTAAAAATTAGCAACGAAATACCATTACCAATGCCGCGCTCTGTAATTTGCTCACCTAACCACATTAAAAACATGGTGCCGGTAACCAAGCTGATCACCGCGGTAAAGTAAAATGCAAAGCCTGGGTTAATGACTAACCCTGGCATCATATTTGGCAGGCCTGTGGCTATACCAATGGACTGTAGTATCGCTAAACCTAAAGTACCGTAGCGCGTGTACTGATTAATTTTACGCTTACCTGCTTCACCTTCTTTCTTTAATTCAGCCATTGCCGGATGCATTACCGTTAATAACTGAACAATGATAGAGGCAGAGATATAAGGCATAATGCCTAGCGCAAATACAGACGCACGCTCAAGAGCACCACCGCTGAACATGTTAAACATTTCAACGATGGTACCTTTTTGTTGCTCGAATAACTGAGCTAGCACGGTGGCGTCAATTCCAGGAATTGGCACAAATGAGCCTAACCGAAAAACGATTATGGCTAAGAGCACAAACAACAGACGAGATTTCAGCTCGCTGAATCCGCCTTTTGCTGCTCTTGAGTCCGAACCTGGTTTAGCCATCGCGTACTATCCTTATTATTCTTCGACTTTACCACCGGCGGCTTCGATCGCTGCACGCGCACCTTTAGTTACGCGTAAGCCTTTTACTGTTACTGGACGAGTAATCTCACCAGACAGTACAACTTTTGCGAACTTAACGGTACGAGAGATGATGTTCGCTTCCATTAAAGAAGCTAAATCTACTACGTCGCCATTAACAGCAGCTAGTTCGTGTAAACGGACTTCAGAAGAAACCAAAGATTTCTGAGAAGTAAAACCGAACTTAGGTAAACGTTGTTTCAAAGGCATTTGACCGCCTTCGAAGCCTGGACGAACACTGCCGCCAGAACGTGATTTAAGACCTTTGTGGCCACGGCCAGCAGTCTTACCTAAGCCAGAACCGATACCACGGCCTACACGGCGTTTATCTTTCTTAGCACCTGGTGCTGGAGATAGAGTGTTTAATAACATCTGTTACTCCTCCACTTTAACCATGTAGTAAACGGCGTTGATCATACCGCGAACTGAAGGTGTATCTTCAACTTCGACAGTGTGACCAATACGACGTAAACCAAGACCCTTCAAAGAAGCCCGGTGATTCGGTAAACGACCGATACTAGACTTAGTTTGGGTGACTTTAACTGTTTTCTTCGTCATGGCAAATTACCCCAGAATATCGTCAACGCGTAAACCGCGTTTTGCTGCCACTTGTGCCGGTGACTTCACTGAAGACAGGGCGTTAATGGTAGCGCGAACTACGTTAATTGGGTTAGTTGAACCATAACACTTAGAAAGAATGTTTTGGATACCCGCTACTTCCAACACGGCGCGCATTGCACCGCCGGCGATTAGACCAGTACCTTCTGCAGCAGGCTGCATGTAAACATTCGAACCAGAATGCACACCACGTGTTGGGTGATGCAAAGTGTTACCATTTAATTCAACCTGTGTCATGTTACGACGTGCCTTTTCCATTGCTTTTTGAATAGCAGCTGGAACTTCACGTGCTTTACCATAACCGAAACCAACGCGACCGTTGCCGTCACCAACTACTGTCAATGCAGTAAAGCTGAAAATACGACCACCTTTTACCACTTTGGACACGCGGTTAACGGCAACAAGCTTTTCTTGTAAATCAGATTGTTGTTTAGAATCTTCGTTAGCCATTAGCTACTCCTAGAACTGAAGACCGGCTTCACGCGCCGCGTCTGCTAACGCCTGCACGCGACCATGATACTGGAAGCCGCTACGGTCAAAAGCACATGCAGTTACGCCTTTAGCCACTGCACGTTCGGCGATCGCTTTACCTACAGCTTTGGCAGCATCTACGTTACCAGAGTACGAAAGTGATTCTTTAATTGAAGCTTCTAAAGTAGAAGCTGCAGCAATCACTTCAGCATTTGGCGCAATCAGCTGAGCATAGATGTGACGTGGAGTACGGTGTACTACCAGGCGATTCGCACCTTGTTCGATAATGTTTCTGCGAGTGCGTTTGGCACGACGCAGACGAGCAAGTTTCTTATCCATCGTCCTACCTTACTTTTTCTTAGCTTCTTTACGACGCACGTTTTCATTCGCATAACGAACACCTTTGCCTTTGTAAGGCTCTGGTTTACGGTATGCACGAATGTTGGCAGATACCTGTCCAACTAATTGCTTGTCAGCACCTTTGACCCAAACTTCAGTTTGTGTTGGTGTTTCGATAGTGATACCTGCTGGTACCTCGAAAACGACCGGGTGAGAAAAGCCCAGGCTTAGGTTTAGAACCTTACCTTCAGCTTTTGCACGGTAACCAACACCGACTAATTCAAGTTTCTGGCTGAAGCCTTCGCTTACACCAGTAACCATGTTGTTCAATAATGCGCGAGCAGTACCTGCTTGTGCGTCAGCGTTTTCGAAACCTTGACGAGGCTCTGTACGCAGTACATTGCCATCAACAACGATTTCAACCGCAGGGTTAACATTCAGTGTTAACTCGCCGTTTTTGCCCTTAAGCGCCACAACTTGACCTGTTTGCGTTACAGTAACGCCTGCAGGTAGAGTGACGGGGGCTTTAGCAACACGAGACATAAATTAACCCCTCCGTTACGCTACGTAGCCGATGATTTCGCCACCGATACCAACCTTGCGCGCAGCACGGTCAGTCATTAGTCCTTTAGATGTTGACACGATGGCCACACCTAAACCGCCCATTACCTTAGGTAATTCGTTGCTTTTCTTATAGATACGCAAACTTGGACGACTAACACGATCGATAGTCTCAATAACTGATTTGCCCTGGAAATACTTTAAAGTAACTTCCAGTTCTGGTTTTACATCACCAGACACAGCGAAATCGCCGATGTAACCTTCGTCTTTTAAAACTTTCGCAATTGCAATCTTCAATTTAGAAGAAGGCATTTTAACCGCAACTTTATTGGCCGACTGGCCGTTACGGATGCGAGTAAACATATCCGCTACTGGATCTTGCAAACTCATAGCTCGTTACTCCCGTGATTCTTACCAGCTAGCCTTACGAAGGCCAGGAATTTCACCGCGCATCGCCGCTTCGCGAACTTTGATCCGGCTCATACCGAACTTACGCAGATAACCATGTGGACGACCTGTCACACGACAACGATTACGTTGACGTGCAGGGCTTGAATCACGCGGTAACGTTTGTAACTTAAGAACCGCTGCCCAACGATCTTCATCAGAAGTTGAAGTGTTAGCAATCAGATCTTTAAGTTCAAAACGTTTTGCAGCGAATTTGGCTACCAGTTGTGCACGCTTTGCTTCACGTGCTTTCATTGATTGTTTTGCCATGACCCTACACCTTATTTCTTGAACGGGAAGTTAAACGCCGCAAGTAAAGCACGTCCTTCGTCATCGGTACGAGCAGTTGTCGTAATCGTGATATCTAAACCACGGATTGCATCAACTTTATCGTAATCGATTTCAGGGAAAATGATTTGCTCACGAACACCCATGCTGTAATTACCACGACCGTCGAATGATTTCGGGTTTACACCACGGAAATCACGGATACGCGGGATAGCAATAGAAACTAAACGTTCTAAGAAATCCCACATACGTTCGCCGCGCAGGGTTACTTTCGCGCCAATAGGGTAGCCTTCACGGATTTTGAAACCAGCGACTGACTTACGAGCCTTAGTTACCAGAGGTTTCTGGCCAGCAATAGCAGTTAAATCTGCTACAGCGTTATCAAGGATCTTTTTGTCAGCTACGGCTTCACCCACACCCATATTGAGTGTGATTTTAACAATCCGAGGGACTTGCATGACGCTGGAGTAGCCAAACTGTTTGAACAGTTCTGGGACTACGGTGTCTTTATAAATTTCATGCAGTTTCGCCATCGTATTACTCCAATAGCATTAAATTACTTCGTTATTCGATTTGAAGAAACGCACTTTCTTGCCATCTTCAAAACGGAAACCTACACGATCTGCTTTACCCGTTTTAGGGTTAACAATCGCTACGTTTGAAACATGAATCGAGGCTTCTTTCTCGACGATGCCGCCAGGCTGATTAACAGCTGGAACCGGCTTCTGGTGTTTCTTAACCAGATTAACGCCTGAAACATAAACACGGTTGTCGCCAACTAATACTTTAGTGACTTTGCCTTGTTTACCCTTGTCCTTACCAGTAAGAACAATAACCTCGTCATCACGACGGATTTTGCTAGCCATGGTGACTCCTTACAGTACTTCTGGTGCCAGAGACACGATCTTCATAAACTTATCGCCACGAAGTTCACGTGTAACAGGCCCGAAAATACGGGTACCGATCGGTTCCAGCTTAGTGTTTAATAACACCGCTGCATTGCGATCAAAACGGATTAATGACCCGTCCTGACGACGTACGCCTTTAGCTGTACGCACCACCACTGCATTCAGAACATCACCTTTTTTAACTTTACCGCGAGGAATTGCTTCCTTAACAGTAACTTTGATGATGTCACCAATTGCAGCATAACGGCGATGCGAACCACCTAAGACCTTAATACACATTACGCTGCGCGCGCCGCTGTTGTCTGCGACTTCCAGCATAGATTGCATCTGGATCATCTTAGTGCTCCGCTATTCTACTATGTAACCTTCTCAGGTTACGCTGCTTACGATAATAAAACCCCTCCCCAGAGGAAGGGCGCGTGATTATAACAGCAGTTATGGCAAAGTGGTAGTTTAAAATAAAAACAATTCGGTGTATGCCTAGACACGCACCGCCACTCACCCGATCTGTTGCTACAAACAAAAACGGCTCCAACAGGAGCCGTTTTATTCTTCTTCTTAATTATTAAGAAGCAGATTCAACGATAGCTACCAGGGTCCAAGACTTAGTCTTAGACAAAGGACGGCATTCACGGATAGTGACTACGTCGCCTTCTTTACACTGATTAGTTTCGTCATGCACGTGCAGTTTGGTAGTACGCTTGATGAATTTACCATAAATTGGGTGTTTCACCTGACGTTCAATCGCAACAGTGATAGATTTATCCATCTTGTCGCTGATTACTTTACCTTGCAGTGTACGGGTATTAGTTTCAGTCATTACGCACCTGCCTTCTCGGTTAAGATAGTCTTAACGCGCGCGATATCACGACGCACCTGCTTCAATAAGTGTGTCTGAGCTAACTGACCAGTAGCTGCTTGCATGCGCATGTTGAACTGCTCACGTAACAGACCTAATAATTCAGCATTTAACTCTTCAACACTTTTTGTTTTCAATTCGCTGGCTTTCATCACATTACCGTCCGCGTTACGAAGGTGGTCTTGAATGGAAGCTTAGCAGCAGCCAATGCAAAAGCATGACGCGCAAGTTCTTCAGACACACCGTCCATTTCATACAGAACTTTGCCAGGTTTAATCTGACATACCCAGTACTCAACAGCACCTTTACCACTACCCATACGTACTTCTAACGGCTTAGCTGTGATTGGCTTATCTGGGAACACACGGATCCAGATTTTACCAACACGTTTAACAGCCCGCGTCATAGCACGACGTGCAGATTCGATTTGACGTGAAGTCATTTGACCACGTTCTACAGATTTCAGTGCGTATGTACCGAAACTTACTTTATCACCAACTTGTGATAAACCACGGTTACGGCCTTTGTGCACTTTACGAAATTTTGTACGTTTTGGTTGCAACATCGCTCAATACCCCTACTTAGCCTTACGAGCCGGTTTTTTCGGCGCTTTAGGCTGGTTGTTATTGTTGGCGTTGTTGGCGTTATTTTGCAGAGGCAGAGCACCTAGGATCTCGCCTTTGAAAATCCACACTTTGACACCAATGATACCGTAAGTAGTCAGTGCTTCAGAAGTATTGTAGTCAATGTCTGCACGAAGAGTATGGAGAGGTACACGACCTTCACGATACCACTCGTCACGAGCAATCTCAGCACCGCCTAAACGGCCGCTAACTTGAACCTTGATACCTTTAGCACCAATACGCATAGCATTTTGTACCGCACGCTTCATAGCACGACGGAACATCACACGACGCTCTAACTGGCTACTGATAGAATCAGCAACTAATTTAGCATCTAGCTCTGGCTTACGGATCTCAGAGATATTGATCTGAGCAGGCACGCCAGCAATGGCAGCGACTTGCTTACGGATCTTCTCAACGTCTTCACCTTTTTTACCGATAATCACGCCTGGACGCGCAGTGTGAATAGTCACACGGATGCTTTTCGCAGGGCGTTCAATATCGATCCGGCTTACTGAGGCTGCTTTCAGTTCTTTTGTCAGGTACTGACGAACTTTATAGTCACCGTTCAGGAAATCCGGGAAATCTTTTGTATTCGCGAACCAGGTAGAGCTCCATGGCTTAGTGATACCTAGGCGAATACCATTAGGATGTACTTTCTGTCCCATTTCTATCTCCTAGTTATCAGCTACGACCACAGTGATGTGGCTGGTACGCTTGACGATACGATCAGCACGACCTTTAGCGCGTGGTTTGATACGCTTCATAGATGGACCTTCATCAACGAAGATGGTCTTCACTTTCAGTGTATCGATGTCCGCGCCTTCATTGTGCTCAGCGTTGGCAATGGCTGATAAAAGTACCTTTTTGACTAACTCAGCAGCTTTCTTCGGGCTGTAAGTTAGTACATTCAACGCCTTCTCAACTGACAATCCACGTACTTGGTCAGCGACCAAACGCGTTTTTTGAGCAGAAGAACGGGCAAATTTGTGTTTAGCTAATGCTTGCATCATTTACCCCTTAGCGCTTCTTGGCCTTTTTGTCGGCTGCATGACCACGATAGGTACGAGTAGGTGCAAATTCACCTAACTTGTGACCGATCATCTCTTCTGAGACAAACACTGGTACATGTTGACGACCATTATGGACAGCGATGGTCAAACCGATCATATCAGGTATGATCATTGAACGACGGCTCCAAGTCTTTATAGGCTTCTTGTCTCCGCTTTCCAACGCTTTCTCTACCTTCTTCAGCAAGTGAAGGTCAATAAATGGACCTTTCTTGAGAGAACGTGGCATGGCAATTCCTCACAAATTATTTATCACGACGACGTACGATAAGTTTATCAGTACGCTTGTTTGAACGAGTCTTGTAACCTTTAGTCGGTACGCCCCATGGAGTCACTGGATGACGACCACCTGAGGTTTTACCTTCACCACCACCGTGTGGGTGATCGACTGGGTTCATTACTACACCACGTACGGTTGGGCGGATGCCGCGCCAGCGCATTGCACCAGCTTTACCGTATTGACGTAACATGTGCTCAGCATTACCGATCTCACCGATAGTCGCGCGACAATCTGCTAATACTTTACGTACTTCGCCGCTACGCAGACGCAGGGTAACATACTCACCATCACGAGCCAGGATCTGAACGAATGCGCCTGCTGAACGAGCCAGCTGACCGCCTTTACCTGGTTTCATTTCGATGTTGTGTACTACTTGACCAACTGGGATGTTGCGCAGTGGCAGCGTGTTACCTGCTTTGATTGGTGCATCAACACCAGAGATAACTGCGTCACCCGCTTTCATGCCTTTAGGGGCAAGAATGTAACGACGTTCGCCGTCTGCGTACAACACTAATGCGATGTTTGCAGTACGGTTTGGATCGTATTCTAAACGCTCTACTTTACCCGGAATACCGTCTTTCATGCGTTTAAAATCAACAACACGATAGTGTTGCTTATGACCACCACCGATATGGCGAGTAGTGATACGACCGTTGCTGTTACGACCACCCGTCTTAACTTTCTTCTCTAACAAAGGCGCGTAAGGCTTGCCTTTGTGCAGGTCAGGGTTAACCACTTTTAAAACGTGGCGACGACCTGGTGACGTAGGTTTACACTTTACAAGTGCCATTTCCTAACTCCTCTTCTTACTCAGCGCCGCCAACAAAATCGATTTCGCTGCCTTCTTTAAGAGTAACGTAAGCTTTTTTCCAATCGCTACGTTTGCCCATACGCGCACCAGTGCGCTTGGCCTTACCCTTAACGTTAACAGTACGAACACCTACTACTTCTGTTTCAAACAGTTTTTCTACAGCAGCTTTAATATCAGCTTTTGTAGAAGTAGTGGCTACCTTAAAAACGATAGTGTTGTGTTTTTCTGCCGCAGTAGTACTCTTTTCAGAAACGTGCGGAGCCAGAATCACTTTTAGTAAACGTTCTTCGCGGATCATGCTAAAAGCTCCTCAAGTTGTTTAACTGCAGCAGCAGTCATTAACACTTTGTCGAATGCGATTAAGCTGACCGGGTCGATACCGTGTACGTCACGAACGTCAACTTTGTATAAGTTGCGTGCAGATAAGAACAAGTTCTCGTCTACTTCGTTAGTTACGATCAGAACGTCTTTTAAATCCATCGCTTTCAGCTTTGCAGTCAAGTCTTTTGTCTTTGGTGAATCAACGCCAAAACTCTCAACAACAATTAAGCGTTCCTGACGAACTAATTCAGACAGAATGCTTTGAATTGCACCGCGATACATTTTACGGTTAACTTTTTGGCTGTGATCTTGTGGCTTAGCCGCAAAAGTCACACCACCGCCACGCCAAATTGGACTGCGGATTGTACCAGCACGCGCGCGGCCAGTACCTTTTTGACGCCATGGCTTCTTGCCGCCACCACGTACTTCTGAACGTGTCAATTGAGCACGAGTACCCTGACGGGCACCAGCTGCAAAAGCAACTACTACCTGATGTACCAGAGCTTCGTTAAACTCACGTCCAAAGGTAGCTTCGGAAACTTCAAGAGCGCCTTGAGCGTCTCGTAATGCTAATTCCATCACTTATCTCCTAGACGTTAGCTTTTAACAGCTGGTTTAACGATAACGTCACCGCCGATAGCACCAGGCACTGCGCCTTTTACTAACAGAATGTTACGTTCCGCATCAACACGAACCACTTCAAGAGACTGTACAGTTACCCGTTCAGCGCCCATGTGGCCAGCCATTTTTTTACCTTTGAATACTTTACCTGGTGATTGGTTTTGACCAATTGAACCCGGTGCACGGTGTGATAAAGAGTTACCGTGAGTAGCATCCTGAGTACGGAAATTCCAGCGCTTAACAGCACCTTGGAAACCCTTACCTTTTGATGTGCCAGCGACATCAACTTTCTTTGTATCTGCGAAAATATCAACAGTAATCTCGCTACCAACAGTGATGTCGGCGCCTTCGTTGTCTTGTAGGCGGAATTCCCACAGACCACGACCCGCTTCTACACCCACTTTTGCAAAATGACCTGCTTCTGGCTTGCTCAGGCGGCTTGCCTTAACAGTACCAGTAGTCACTTGCAACGCGCTATAGCCTTCAACGTCTTGCGTTTTAACAGCAGTAACGCGGTTTGGTGTTGCTTCGATTACGGTTACTGGGATAGATACACCATCTTCAGTGAAGATGCGTGTCATGCCCACTTTACGACCGATTAGACCGATAGCCATTTCCTAAACCTCTCTAAAAACCTGTCTGATTAGCCCAGGCTGATTTGAACGTCAACGCCAGCAGGCAGATCTAAACGCATCAGCGCATCAACTGTTTTTTCAGTTGGTTCCACGATGTCGATTAAACGCTTGTGCGTACGGATTTCGTACTGGTCACGCGCATCTTTATTGACGTGAGGAGAAATCAGAACAGTGAAACGTTCCTGACGAGTGGGTAGTGGAATTGGACCACGAACCTGTGCGCCGGTACGTTTTGCTGTGTCAACGATTTCCATAGTTGACTGATCGATCAAACGGTGATCGAACGCTTTCAGACGGATGCGAATCCTTTGATTACTCATGTATCAAAGCCTCAAAGAGCAAAAAGAGCAAAAATAAACATAAACAAATGCCCATAATGGGATTGCTTATGCACCAAGTTACCAGTTGCCCCCCAATCGGGGGCTTATAGTACAAGCTACGCAATACTCTCTTTAGAAGTTGCAATGTAGCTTGTATCAGCCAGATATGAATCGACTGGCCGCATATTATATACAGAACAATTGATAATGCAAGTGCTGTTTATTATTCCAACAGCCAACCTCAAAGCAGACGCCAATTTTGCTTTGTTGCAACGTCTACCTTGAGGCTTAACTGCAAGCCACGCGTTAAAACTGATCTTCAGTAAGCGCAAACATCGCTGACCCATCGCTTTGCAAACTGCTAAATAAACCATCAACCTTTGGCAACACTTTTTGTGTATACCACATGGCTGTTTGAGTTTTAGCCGCCACGAAATCAGCACTGTGTTTAGCAGGATTTAACGCCATAAGATTTCTTTGCCACATATAAGCATAGAGGACATAGCCCACAGCATCTAAGTAATCGCAAGCATTCATACTGAGCACATTGTGTTCTTGCGCCAATAATGAATGACTGACGTCTATTAATTCCGCTATGCGCTTTTCGACAATATGACTTATCGACGTTGGATGAGCTTGAAGCTCAAGTTGAATATCATTTAATAGGGCAAGTAACACGGCTGCTTGATCTGATGCGACTTTTCGCAACATAAAGTCAGCCGCTTGAATACCATTGGTTCCTTCATAGATCTGGGCAATTCGTACATCTCGCACTAACTGCTCCATGCCCCACTCTTTTACATAGCCATGACCACCGAATACTTGCTGGGCCGTAATACACGCATCTAACCCTCGATCGGTCATAAAGGCTTTGGTGATCGGTGTCAGTAAATTTGCTCGTTGTGCTGATTGCGCACAGTCGTCGTATTTTGCTCGATCCAGTAAATTGGCCACCCAAGTAGCGAAAGTTCGACCGGCTTCATTAATTGCTTTAATGTTAAGTAGCATTCGCCTAACATCAGCATGACCCAAAATGGCATCCGCTTTATTAGGATCCGTTTTACCGGTTCTTCCTTGTAAGCGATCTTTGGCATAAGCTAACGCATTTTGATATGCCCGCTCGGCAGCACCTAGCCCTTGGCTGCCCATCGACAAACGCTCATAATTCATCATGGTAAACATACAAGCTAGACCACGATGCGGCTCGCCGATTAAATAACCGCGCGCACCATCAAAGTTAAGCACACAAGTAGCCGAACCATTAATACCCATCTTATGTTCGATAGAGCCAACATTAACGGCATTACGCTCTGCTAAGTCACCGTTTTCTGTCACAAGAAATTTTGGTACTAGAAATAAAGAAATGCCTCTGCTTCCAGCAGGTGCATCTGGCAACTTAGCTAACACTAAATGAACGATATTTGATGTCAGATCATGCTCACCAGCAGTGATAAAAATTTTGCTACCCGAGATTAAGTAACTGCCATCTGTATCGGGTTTTGCTGCTGTACGCATAATACCTAGGTCTGAACCCGCATGAGCCTCGGTCAAACACATCGTGCCAGACCATTCACCGCTGTATAATTTTGGTAAGTAACAGGCTTTCATTTGCTCATCGGCATGTTGTAACAGGGTAACGCAGGCGCCGGCGGTTAAACCTGGATATAACGAAAAAGCAATATCCGCACTACAGAGCATTTCATCAACCATCATAGAAAGCGATTTTGGCATGCCCATTCCACCAAATTCGGCATCACCACTGAGGCCAGTCCAGCCACCCTCGGATAAACTTTGATAAGCCGTGTAATAATGCTCGGGCAAACTGACTTTACCATCGGCGAGTTGTGCACCTACCGCATCTGCTATTTGGCTATAGGGAGCAAGTTGCTGCTCACAAATTTTTGCGGCCTCTTCTAAAATGGCTTTTGCTGTATCGGCTTCTATTAACTCTTGTAATTGAGGTTGCTGCTGCCAGTACTGGTCTAATTGCCAAACGTCGAACAGATTAAAACTTATGTCGTCTACAGGGGCTTGATACTGACTCATACGATCACCTTAACTACTAAAAATGACCTCTAGCATCGCACAGCCGAGATTTTCAAACAAGTGTTTGAATTGTTGCCTTTGCATATATTTTAAGCATAAAAAAAGGCCCCGTAGGGCCTTCTTTACATCAGTGCTGATTAAGCAATGATTTTTGATACTACGCCAGCACCTACTGTGCGGCCGCCTTCACGGATAGCGAAGCGTAAACCTTCGTCCATCGCGATTGGGCAAATCAGTTCAACAACAAACTTCAAGTTGTCGCCTGGCATAACCATTTCTACGCCTTCTGGTAATTCTACTGCACCCGTTACGTCTGTTGTACGGAAGTAGAACTGTGGACGGTAGCCTTTGAAGAATGGCGTGTGACGACCACCTTCTTCTTTTGACAATACGTACACTTCGCCTTCGAACTTAGTGTGTGGCTTGATTGAACCTGGCTTCGCTAATACTTGACCACGTTCTACGTCTTCACGCTTAGTACCACGTAATAAGGCACCGATGTTCTCGCCTGCACGACCTTCGTCTAACAGCTTACGGAACATTTCTACACCAGTACAGGTGGTCGCTACAGTGTCTTTGATACCAACGATTTCTACTGTCTCACCCACTTTGATGATACCTTGCTCTACACGGCCTGTTACTACAGTACCACGACCAGCAATTGAGAATACGTCTTCGATTGGCATGATGAATGGCTTATCAATCGCACGTACTGGCTCAGGGATATACGTATCTAACGCTTCGCCTAATTCCAGGATTTTCTTTTCCCACTCAGCATCGCCTTCCAGACCTTTTAAGGCTGAACCACGGATTACCGGTAAGTCATCACCTGGGAAGTCGTAGTCTGAAAGAAGCTCACGCACTTCCATTTCTACTAATTCTAATAACTCTTCGTCATCTACCATGTCACACTTGTTCATGAACACGATGATGTAAGGTACACCAACCTGACGTGATAACAGGATGTGCTCACGCGTTTGTGGCATTGGGCCGTCAGTCGCCGCTACTACCAGAATAGCACCGTCCATCTGTGCCGCACCAGTGATCATGTTTTTAACATAGTCAGCGTGACCTGGACAGTCTACGTGTGCATAGTGACGTGTTGGTGTATCGTATTCAACGTGTGACGTGTTGATAGTGATACCACGAGCTTTTTCTTCTGGTGCTTTATCGATTTGATCGAAAGCAAATGCCTGACCGCCGTATGTCTTTGCTAATACGTTAGTGATAGCAGCTGTCAGAGTAGTTTTACCGTGGTCAACGTGGCCGATAGTACCTACGTTTACGTGCGGTTTTACGCGTTCAAATTTAGCCTTAGCCATTTATAGACCCTTCTTAGTCAAATTTAAGACCCGTTAAATCGGGACTGTTTAATCGTTAATCGTAAGCTCTACGAGAAGCAATAATTGCTTCAGTAACATTGCTTGGTGCTTCCTGATAATTCAGCGGTTCCATAGAGTAAGAGGCACGGCCCTGACTCAAAGAACGCATATTAGTTGCATAGCCAAACATTTCAGATAACGGTACATTGGCGTCGATTATCTTAATCCCGCCAGGCGCATCTTCCATACCGTTGATGATACCGCGACGACGGTTTAAATCACCAACGATATCACCCATGAAGTCATCTGGCGTAACTACCTCAACCTTCATAATAGGCTCGAGGACAACCGGCTTAGCCTGTAGAGCTCCTTTTTTGAAGCCCATAGACGCAGCGATTTTGAACGCCATTTCGTTCGAGTCAACATCGTGGTAGGAACCATCGAATACAGTAACTTTCACGTCGATTACCGGATAACCCGCTAATACACCGTTTTTCATTTGTTCCTGAACGCCCTTATCAATAGCAGGGATAAATTCTTTTGGAATCGCCCCGCCAATTACTGCGTTCTCGAACTTATAACCTTCACCCTCAGGTAACGGCTCAATCCGCAACCAGCAATGACCAAATTGGCCACGACCGCCTGACTGACGTACAAACTTACCTTCAACTTCTGTTTTGCCACGCAATGTTTCACGGTAAGACACCTGTGGTTTACCCACATTGGCCTCGACCTTAAATTCACGACGCATGCGATCAACAATGATGTCGAGGTGCAATTCGCCCATACCAGAAATAATGGTTTGTGCGGTTTCTTCGTCAGTATGTACTCGGAATGACGGATCTTCTGCTGCCAACTTGCTTAGTGCTATTCCCATCTTTTCCTGATCAGCCTGTGTTCTAGGCTCAACAGCAACAGAAATAACCGGCTCAGGAAACACCATGCGTTCCAAAATAATCGGATGATCCATATCACATAAGGTATCGCCCGTTGTGGTATCTTTAAGCCCAATCGCAGCAGCAATATCGCCGGCGCAAACAGCCTTGATTTCCTCGCGCGCGTTAGCATGCATCTGTACGATGCGGCCAATACGCTCTTTCTTCATTTTTACTGAGTTGTAAACTGCTGAGCCTGACTCAACAATACCCGAGTAAACACGGAAAAAAGTAAGAGTACCAACAAACGGGTCTGTAGCAATTTTGAATGCTAGCGCCGCAAAAGGTTCCGAATCAGCCGATTTACGGAAGCCTTCAGTTTCATCAGGCAGAATACCGTTGATCGCTTTTACTTCTGTCGGTGAAGGCAGATAGTAAATAACGTTATCCAACATGGCCTGCACGCCTTTATTCTTAAAGGCAGAACCCACTTGCACTAGCACTATTTCATTACGTAACGTTAAATCACGTAATGCTTGACGCAACTCATCTTCAGTGAATTCTTCACCTTCAAGATAGCGTTCCATCATGGATTCGTTAGCATCAGCCGCTGCTTCCATCAGGTTTTGACGCCACTCATGACATTCTTCCAACATTTCTGCTGGGATCTCTTCATAAGTGAAGGTCATACCCTGATCTTCTTCGTTCCAGTTAATAGCCTTCATTTTGACGAGATCAACTACGCCTCTGAAGTTATCTTCTGCCCCGATTGGCAACTGAATAGGTACGCAACGTGAATTTAGACGGTCGTTCGCTTGCTTTACAACCCGCAGGAAGTTCGCACCGGTACGATCCATTTTATTCACGAAGATCATTCTAGGAACTTCGTACTTATTTGCTTGACGCCACACTGTTTCAGTTTGAGGCTGCACACCTGATGACCCGCACAATACGACGACGGCACCATCTAGTACGCGCAAAGAACGCTCTACTTCGATAGTGAAATCTACGTGACCTGGGGTATCAATCAAGTTAATACGGTGCATATCAAACTGCTGCTGCATACCAGACCAAAAGGTCGTGGTAGCCGCAGAAGTAATAGTAATACCGCGTTCCTGCTCCTGCTCCATCCAATCCATAGTGGCTGCGCCATCATGAACTTCACCAATTTTGTGAGAGCGGCCTGTATAAAACAGGATCCGCTCAGATGTCGTAGTTTTGCCGGCATCAACGTGAGCACAGATACCAATGTTACGGTAACGTTCTATTGGAGTTGTACGTGCCACTCTACATTCCTCTTAGTTAAGAAATTCTTACCAGCGGAAGTGTGCGAACGCTTTATTCGCTTCGGCCATACGGTGCACGTCTTCACGTTTCTTAACCGCAGAACCTTTATTTTCGATTGCATCAAGCATCTCACCAGCAAGACGCTGAGCCATAGACTTTTCACCACGTTTACGGGCAGCTTCCACTAACCAACGCATAGCTAAAGCGTTACGACGTACTTGACGAACTTCACACGGCACTTGGTAGGTAGAACCACCAACACGACGTGATTTAACTTCGACTGTAGGACGAATGTTGTCTAAAGCCACTTCGAATAAATCGATGTGTTCTTTTTTAGACTTTGCAGCTGCAATTTCAAGTCCGCCGTATACAATTGATTCGGCTGTAGATTTTTTACCGTCGACCATTACGACGTTTACAAATTTTGCCAACAATTCACTTCCGAACTTAGGATCTGGAAGGATTTTACGTTGACCTATGACGCGTCTTCTAGGCATTCGAAACTCCGATTGCTTCAGGTGATTCCAAAACTTTTAATACATTAAAGAAAAAAAGTTGTTTAGTTTGGCCTTACTAACGGAGTACCGTTATTTCTTAGGCCGCTTGGCGCCGTATTTAGAACGGCCTTGTCTACGATCTTTTACGCCTGCACAATCTAATGTGCCACGTACGGTGTGGTAACGCACACCTGGAAGGTCTTTTACCCGGCCACCGCGGATCAGCACTACGCTGTGTTCCTGCAGGTTGTGGCCTTCACCACCAATATAAGAAGACACTTCGAATCCGTTAGTTAAACGAACCCGGCATACTTTACGTAATGCTGAGTTAGGCTTCTTAGGTGTAGTGGTGTATACACGGGTACAAACACCACGCTTCTGCGGGCAAGCTTCAAGCGCCGGAACGGTGCTCTTGGCTACCTTCTGGCTGCGCGGCTTACGCACTAGCTGGTTGATTGTTGCCATTAAATACTCCTGGTTAATAAATACCCAATAAACGTGAAAATTCCGCCCCCGAAATTAGGGTCGCGGAATTCTAATGGTCAAGCTTTGACCTGTCAAGTTACAATGCAATTTGCCGGCATTTTAATCACCGGCAAACGGCATCTTGCTTGTTTACTCGTCGTTGCCCGATAAGTTCATGTTTAATGCATCGGTCAAGGCCTGTTCGGCAGACTCTGCACTTCTTGTCGGTTCAACAACTTCATTGTTGCCAGCACGTTGACGAGCGCGATTCTGGTGATAAGCAAAACCAGTACCGGCTGGGATCAAACGGCCAACAATAACGTTCTCTTTCAAACCACGTAATTCATCAATCTTACCTGCAACAGCAGCTTCGGTGAGAACACGGGTCGTTTCTTGGAACGACGCGGCCGAAATGAACGAGTCAGTCGACAGAGACGCTTTGGTGATACCCAGTAATGAACGTTCATACTGTGCTGGCATTTTGCCAGCGGCTTCCAGATCACGGTTTGCTATATTAACGCGCGCCACTTCTGCTTGTTCACCTTCCAAGAACTCGCTATTACCAGGGTTGGTAATAATGCACTTACGCAACATTTGACGAATAATCGTTTCAATGTGCTTATCGTTGATTTTAACGCCCTGTAAGCGATATACATCCTGAACTTCGTTAACGATATAGCTGGCAACCTGGTGAATACCACGTAAACGCAGGATATCGTGAGCTGATTCAGGGCCTTCTGAAATAACTTCACCTTTCTCAATGCGCTCACCTTCGAACACATTGACTTGGCGCCACTTCTGAATCATTTCTTCATGTGCATCACCCTGATCAGGGGTAATGATCAGGCGACGTTTGCCTTTAGTTTCTTTACCGAAGCTAATCACACCTGAGATTTCAGCTAAAATAGCTGGATCTTTCGGCTTACGTGCTTCAAATAAATCAGCTACGCGAGGCAGACCACCGGTGATGTCACGTGTCTTCGAGCTTTCTTGCGGAATACGTGCTAACACGGTACCCGTTACTACAGTGTCACCGTCGGTAACTTCAATAGTCGTGAAGCTTGGTAAACGAATTTCTTGTAAACCACCATCATCTGTTGCCAGGATCAGTTTTGGCTCTTTCGCATTGGCTTTAGCTAAATCTTTAACAACCGTACGGGTTAAACCGGTTAACTCGTCTTGTTGTACTTCAGTGTTGGTATCATCAACATCACTGAAAGAAACCTTAGCGCCACGCTCAAGAATGATTGGGTGTGAATGCGGATCCCAGTTCGCTACAACCTGACCAGCAACGATTTTAGCGTTGTCGTCAGTAGCCATGATCGAACCGTATGGCAGTTTATAACGCTCTTTCTCGCGGCCTAAGTCATCAAATACGGTCACTTCAGCTGAACGAGAGGTAATAACAATCTTGTTATCCGCGTTACGTACAAACTTCGCATTATGCAATTTAAGCATACCGGCATTTTTAACCTGTACGCTGTTTTCAGCAGAAGAACGCGATGCAGCACCACCGATGTGGAATGTACGCATGGTTAACTGTGTACCAGGCTCACCGATTGATTGCGCGGCAATAACACCCACGGCTTCACCAGCATTGATTAAGTGACCACGTGCCAGGTCGCGACCATAACACTTAGCACACACACCAAAGTCAGTTTGACAGGTAATTACTGAACGCACATGCACTTCATCGATCGAGTTCTGTTCAATGATGTCACACAGTTGTTCGTCAAGCATGGTGCCGTCAGCAACAAGCACTTCTTCGGTAGTTGGCGATAAAATATCACCGATAACCACACGACCTAGTACTCGCTCACGCAGACCTTCAACCACGTCACCACCTTCAATCAGCGGCTTCATGATAATACCTTGCTCTGAACCACAGTCTTGCTCAGTCACCACTAAATCTTGTGCTACGTCGACTAAACGACGCGTCAAGTAACCCGAGTTAGCTGTCTTCAATGCAGTATCGGCAAGACCTTTACGCGCACCGTGCGTTGAAATGAAGTACTGTAATACACTCAGACCTTCGCGGAAGTTTGCGGTAATGGGCGTTTCGATGATTGAACCATCTGGTTTTGCCATCAGACCACGCATTGCGGCTAACTGACGGATCTGCGCCGGAGAACCCCGAGCGCCTGAGTCAGCCATCATATAAACAGAGTTAAATGATTGTTGCTCAACAGTATTACCATCACGGTCAACCACATTCTCTTTCGAGAGGTTGTCCATCATCGCTTTAGATAAGCTTTCGTTGGCATTTGACCAAATATCGATAACTTTGTTGTATTTTTCACCGGCAGTTACCAAACCTTGTTGGAACTGGTCTTGAATTTCGGCTACTTCATTTTCAGCATCATCGATGATCTTAGTTTTCGAGTCAGGGATGACCATGTCATCAATACCAACAGAAACACCTGATAACATCGCATAATGGAAACCGGTATACATGATTTGGTCAGCCAAAATAACGGTTTTCTTCAAACCGATACGGCGATAAGCACCATTTAATAAGCGAGAAATTTGTTTCTTGCCCATGGCTTGGTTAACTGATTCAAAACTCATACCTTCTGGCAGGATTGAATACAGAATAGCACGACCAACTGTTGTATCTTTCACTTCAGTTGTTTCAGTACGGCTACCATCTTCAGCAAATTCAACTTCAGTGATACGCACTTTAACTTTAGCATGTAAGCTTGCACAGTCGGCACGGAAGGCTTTTTCAGCTTCTTTCGCGCTCTTGAACATCATGCCTTCGCCTTTCGCGTTAACCGCTTGGCGAGTCATGTAATACAGACCTAATACAACGTCCTGTGAAGGCACGATGATTGGCTCACCATTGGCGGGTGACAGTACGTTGTTCGTTGACATCATCAGCGCACGCGCTTCTAACTGCGCTTCGATAGTTAACGGTACGTGTACCGCCATTTGGTCACCATCGAAGTCGGCGTTATAAGCCGCACACACTAATGGGTGCAGTTGAATCGCTTTACCTTCAATCAGCACAGGTTCGAAAGCTTGAATACCTAAACGGTGCAGTGTAGGTGCACGGTTTAACAATACAGGGTGTTCACGAATGACTTCGTCTAACACATCCCATACCGCGCCTTCTTCACGCTCAACCATTTTCTTAGCCGCTTTAATGGTGGTGGCTAAACCACGCGCTTCAAGCTTGCCGTAAATAAAAGGTTTGAACAGCTCAAGAGCCATTTTCTTCGGTAAACCGCACTGGTGTAAACGCAGTGTAGGACCTACGGTGATAACCGAACGACCAGAGTAGTCAACACGCTTACCTAACAAGTTCTGACGGAAGCGACCTTGCTTACCTTTGATCATGTCAGCTAACGATTTTAATGGACGCTTGTTAGAACCGGTAATAGCACGACCACGACGGCCGTTATCTAATAGCGCATCAACCGCTTCTTGTAACATACGTTTTTCGTTGCGTACGATGATATCTGGAGCAGACAAATCTAATAAACGCTTCAAACGGTTGTTACGGTTAATGACACGACGGTATAAATCGTTCAGATCTGACGTGGCAAAACGGCCACCGTCCAATGGAACTAATGGACGTAAATCTGGCGGTAATACCGGTAAAACAGTCATGATCATCCACTCAGGCTTATTGCCAGAGGTGTGGAATGATTCCATTAACTTAAGACGCTTACTGATCTTCTTACGCTTGGTTTCAGAGTTAATCGTAGGTAACTCTTCACGCATTTGCTTGATTTCAGTTGGCAGTTCAATACCTTTCAGAATGTCCAGAATTGCTTCTGCACCCATCTTGGCTTCGAACTCATCACCATGTTCTTCTAACACGTCTAGATATTCTTCTTCAGTTAACATCTGACGACGCTCTAAAGAAGTCATACCCGGCTCGGTAACAACATAGCTTTCGAAATATAATACACGTTCGATATCACGCAAGGTCATATCTAACAGTAAACCGATACGGCTTGGCAGTGATTTTAAGAACCAAATGTGCGCGGTTGGGCTAGCCAACTCGATATGACCCATACGCTCACGACGTACTTTCGTTAAGGTCACTTCTACGCCACATTTTTCACAGATTACGCCGCGGTGCTTCAAACGTTTGTACTTACCACACAAACACTCGTAGTCTTTTACTGGGCCAAAGATACGGGCACAGAATAAACCGTCACGCTCTGGTTTAAAGGTACGGTAATTGATCGTCTCAGGCTTTTTCACTTCACCAAACGACCATGAACGGATCATGTCTGGCGAAGATAAGCCGATACGAATAACATCAAACTCTTCAGTCTTAGTTTGTTGTTTCAGAAACTTTAATAAGTCTTTCACCTTTGCTCTCCTGTAAGAGGTAAACCGGAATGGGGCAGCTTACTGACTGCCCCCCAACACAAGGTCGGTTTATTCCTCTTCCAATTCGATATTAATACCGAGCGAACGGATTTCTTTCATTAATACGTTGAAAGATTCTGGCATGCCAGGTTCCATTCTGTGGTCGCCGTCAACGATGTTTTTATACATCTTGGTACGACCGTTGACGTCATCAGACTTAACGGTAAGCATTTCTTGTAGGGTATAAGCCGCACCATATGCTTCTAATGCCCATACTTCCATCTCACCGAAGCGCTGACCACCGAACTGTGCCTTACCACCCAGCGGCTGCTGAGTAACTAGGCTGTAAGAGCCAGTAGAACGCGCGTGCATCTTATCATCAACCAAGTGGTTCAGTTTCAGCATGTACATGTAACCGACAGTAACCTTCCGTTCGAAAGTATTACCGGTACGACCATCATATAACGCGATTTGACCGCTGGCAGGTAAGTCACCTAACTCAAGCAATTGCTTGATTTCAGATTCTTTCGCACCATCGAATACTGGCGTAGCGACTGGCAGACCTTTGCGTAAGTTCTGAGCCAAACGACGCACTTCATCATCAGTGAAGCTTTCAATATCAACGTTCTGACGTGATTCACCTAAAGCATAAACCTTTTTCAGGAAGTCACGGATTTCCGCCGTTTCTTTCTGTTCTTTGATCATGCCGTCAATCTTGTCACCGATACCACGAGCGGCTAAGCCCAAGTGCGTTTCTAAGATCTGACCGATGTTCATCCGCGAAGGTACACCCAATGGGTTAAGTACGATATCAACCGGCTGACCTTTATCATCGTATGGCATATCTTCAACTGGCACGATAGTAGAGATTACACCCTTGTTACCGTGACGGCCGGCCATTTTATCACCTGGCTGGATACGACGTTTTACCGCAAGGTAAACTTTAACGATTTTCAGTACGCCTGGTGCTAAATCATCACCTTGAACGATCTTGCGACGCTTAGCTTCGAACTTCTTATCGTACTCAACACGGATTTCTTCGTATTGTGTTGCTAATTGCTCAAGGTCGTTCTGCTTATCTTCGTCACTTAGGCTTTGATTAAATAACGCATCACCTTTCAACGTATTCAGCTTGGCGCGATCTAAACCACTTTGCTCCAACAAGTTACGTGCACGGTCGAAGATACCTGCTTCAAGAATACGGAACTCTTCATTTAGATCTTTCTTCGCTTGTTTGACTTCCATCTCTTCGATTTCGCGAGCACGTTTATCTTTTTCAACGCCGTCACGAGTAAAGACTTGGACATCAATAACCGTACCGGTCACTGAGTTTGGCACACGTAAAGACGTATCTTTAACGTCAGACGCTTTCTCACCAAAAATAGCACGAAGAAGTTTTTCTTCTGGTGTAAGCTGGCTTTCACCTTTCGGGGTAACTTTACCCACCAGAATGTCACCACCTTTCACTTCGGCGCCAATGTAAACAATACCGGCTTCGTCTAGTTTAGACAGCGCAGATTCGCCTACGTTAGGAATATCACCCGTGATTTCTTCAGGCCCAAGCTTAGTATCACGAGCAATACAGCTTAATTCCTGAATATGGATAGTGGTTAAACGATCTTCTTGTACTAAACGCTCAGATAACAAAATCGAATCTTCGAAGTTGTAACCGTTCCATGGCATGAAAGCCACGCGCAAGTTTTGACCTAATGCGAGTTCGCCTAAATCAGTAGAAGGACCATCAGCCAAGACATCACCACGTTCAATTGGCTCACCGTGGTTAACGCATGGACGTTGGTTAATACAAGTATTTTGGTTAGAACGCGTGTATTTGGTTAAGTTGTAGATATCGATACCGGCTTCGCCAGCAACCATTTCATCTTCATTAACCTTAATAACAATACGGCTGGCATCGACGTAATCGATTACACCACCACGTTTCGCTACCACAGTTACACCTGAGTCTTTCGCTACAACGCGCTCAATACCTGTACCTACTAACGGCTTATCAGCTCGTAAGGTAGGTACTGCTTGACGTTGCATGTTCGAACCCATCAATGCACGGTTAGCATCATCGTGTTCTAAGAACGGAATTAAGGCTGCTGCAACAGACACGATCTGTTGAGGTGCCACATCCATATACTGCACTTCAGCTGAGGCCATTAACGTGAATTCGTTTTTAAAACGACACGGTACTAAAGCATCAACTAAACGGTTGTCTGCATCTAACTCTGCGTTGGCCTGAGCGATAACAAAGTTACCTTCTTCAATTGCAGATAAGAAATCGACTTCATCAGTCACAATACCGTTTTCAATACGACGGTAAGGGGTTTCTAAGAAACCATATTCGTTAGTTTGCGCAAAAATCGATAACGAGTTAATCAAACCGATGTTTGGACCTTCTGGCGTTTCGATTGGACATACCCGACCATAGTGCGTTGGGTGTACGTCACGAACTTCGAAACCAGCACGTTCACGTGTAAGACCACCGGGGCCAAGTGCTGAAATACGACGTTTGTGCGTCACTTCTGACAATGGGTTGTTCTGATCCATAAATTGAGAAAGTTGGCTTGAACCAAAGAACTCTTTTACAGCAGCAGAAATAGGCTTGGCGTTAATTAAGTCTTGTGGCATAACCGCATCTAGATCGCCTAAAGACAGACGCTCTTTCACAGCACGCTCAACACGAACTAAACCAACACGGAATTGGTTTTCCGCCATTTCGCCAACAGAACGGATCCGACGATTACCTAAGTGGTCGATGTCATCAACTTCGCCATTACCGTTACGGATGTCGATTAAGACTTTCATTACCGCTAAAATATCTTCTTTGCTCAGTACACCGGTACCTGTGCCATCTTCGAAACCAACACGACGGTTGAATTTCATCCGACCGACTGTTGATAAGTCGTAACGATCTTCTGAGAAGAATAAATTTTCAAATAAAGTATCTGCAGCTTCGCGCGTCGGCGGTTCACCAGGACGCATCATCCGGTAAATTTCTACCAGGGCTTCCATCCGGTTGCTGCTAGGATCGATACGGATAGTTTCTGAAACATAAGAACCCTGATCCAAATCGTTGATGTATAGGGTTTCAAAACTTTCGTAGCCTGCTTTTGCTAGTTTTGCTAACAGCTCTAATGTGAGCTCTGCGTTCGCCTCGGCAATAATCTCTCCGGTTGAACGGTCAGCGTAATTTTTCGCTAGGACACGACCTACCACATATTCATGTGGTACTTCCATCATGGTCATACCGGTTTTTTCCAGCTGACGCACATGACGGGCAGTAATACGACGACCATGTTCTACGATCACTTCGCCATCGTTATCTTTAATATCAAATGCAGCTGTTTCACCGCGTAAACGGTTTGCTACTACTTCCATCAAAATTTTACCGTCTTTAATATCAAAACGGGTATTTTCAAAGAAAGTGGCCAGAATTTCTTCTGTGCTCAGTTCAAGTGCACGTAATAGGATAGTCGCAGGTAATTTACGGCGACGATCGATACGCACGAACAAGTTATCTTTAGCGTCAAATTCAAAGTCTAACCATGAACCACGGTATGGGATCACGCGAGCATTATATAAGACTTTACCAGACGAGTGCGTCTTACCACGGTCGTGGTCGAAGAACACACCTGGACTACGGTGTAACTGAGAAACGATAACGCGCTCAGTACCATTAATAACAAAGGTACCATTTTCGGTCATCAACGGGATTTCACCCATATAGACTTCTTGTTCACGGATATCTTTGATTGTGCCTGGCGCTTCTTTGTCAAACAGCACCATCCGCAGCTTAACCCGTAAAGGTGCCGAATAGGTTACACCACGGATTTGACATTCTTTAACGTCAAAAACAGGTTCCCCGATACGGTAGCTAACATACTGCAATTCCGCACTGCCTGAATAGCTTTTGATTGGAAAAACAGAGCGGAAAGCGGCTTCTAAACCGTATCCACCTTCAGGATCTGGCTCGATAAATTTGCTGAATGATTCGATTTGAATCGACAACAGGTATGGCACATCCAATACTTCCGGACGTTTGCCGAAGTCCTTACGGATACGTTTCTTCTCAGAATAAGAGTAAGTCATGGGGTTCCTCAGCTTGCTGATTTTTTTCCCAACCACCTTATCGGTGGCTTATGTTACCAGACCTGGTAACAGCAGGGGTGGGGAAATCATTGTCCCACAGCGCAAAAAGGCCGGTGATTAATTCATCACCAGCCCGGCCTGAAATTCAGGCAGCTAATCTGGTATTAACCAGATTATTTGATTTCAACAGATGCACCAGCTTCTTCAAGATCTTTCTTGAGAGCTTCTGCTTCTGCTTTAGAAACGCCTTCTTTGATTGCAGCTGGAGCGCTTTCAACCAAGTCTTTCGCTTCTTTCAGGCCTAAACCTGTTGCGCCACGTACTGCTTTGATAACAGATACTTTGTTTGCGCCAACAGCAGCCAATACTACGTTGAATTCAGTTTGTTCTTCAACAGCGGCAGCTGGACCAGCTGCAACAGCTACTGCAGCAGCAGCAGAAACACCGAATTTTTCTTCCATTGCAGATACTAATTCAACAACTTCCATTACAGACATTGCTGCGATTGCATCTAAGATTTGATCTTTAGTCACTGACATTGCGCAGATTCCTAAATTATGGGCCTTGGCCCGAATTAAACTCTACAAAACCAAACGTATAATTACGCGGCTTGCTCTTGTTTTTGGTCGCGAACCGCGGCAATTGTACGTACAAGTTTGCCGGCAGCTGCCTCTTTCATGGTGCTCATCAAGCGTGCGATAGCTTCGTCGTATGTTGGTAACGATGCTAACACGTCGATGTTCACTGTGGTACCGTTGAAAGCTGCACCTTTAAGCTCGAAGTTTTTGTTTTCTTTTGCGAAATCTTTGAAGATACGCGCTGCAGCACCTGGGTGCTCTTTAGAAAACGCAACTAATGTCGGGCCTACGAATACCTCTTTCAGACACTCAAATTCGGTGCCATCTACTGCGCGGCGAGCTAGGGTGTTACGGACCACTTTGACCCAAACACCAGCTTCACGTGCTTGCTTACGCAGAGCAGTGATCTTGCCTACAGTGACACCACGAGCGTCTGCGACTACCGCAGATAAAGCACCTTTGGCAGCTTCCTGGACTTCAGCAACAATTGCTTTTTTGTCATCAAGCTTTATAGCCATTGGCTCTTAACTCCTGGTTCATCCGGACTTTATGTCCGGTTTCCTACACAACGTTGACAATATGCCAACGCGCGATTTACGGTGAGACCAGAACGAATTTAATTCTTTCTGGGGCCTACACCGTCTGCGTAGGTTGTTTTTTTAAGTCACGCCTTTCAAAAGAAACTTGTGACACCTACGGTCTTGGACGGAAGCCAGTACTTCAATGAAGCCTGGCTTCTACCCTAAAAACGAGGGCGAGATTATAAATTAACCACGCCCTAGTGTAAAGCGCTTAGACTGTGGCGCTTAAAGATGCTTGGTTTAACGTTAAACCAGCACCGTGAGTAGAAGAAAGCGTTACTTTTTTGATGTAGATACCTTTAGCAACTGAAGGCTTAGCACGCTTCAGAGCAACCAGTAACGACTCTAAGTTTTCTTTCAACTTGTCAGCGTCAAAATCGATTTTACCGATGGTAGAATGGATAATACCATTCTTATCATTACGGTAACGGATCTGACCCGCTTTCGCGTTTTTAACTGCTTCAGCTACGTTTGGTGTAACTGTGCCAGTTTTCGGGTTAGGCATTAAACCACGAGGGCCTAAAATTTGACCTAACATACCGACAACACGCATAGCATCTGGAGACGCGATAACAACGTCAAAATCCATTACGCCTTTCTTAACTTGATCAGCTAAGTCTTCCATACCTACGATGTCAGCACCAGCGGCTTTAGCAGCTTCGGCGTTAGCACCTTGTGTAAATACGGCAACGCGTACAGTACGACCCGTACCGTGTGGCAACACTGTTGCACCACGAACGTTTTGATCAGACTTACGAGCGTCGATACCTAGGTTTACTGCAACGTCAACGCTCTCAAGGAACTTGCCGGCAGATAATTCTTTTAACAAAGCAACTGCTTCGTTGATGTCATATTCGCGAGTAGAATCTACTTTAGAGCGGATTAACTTAGCGCGTTTTGTTAATTTAGCCATCGATTAGCCCTCCACCACTAAGCCCATAGAACGAGCAGTACCTTCAATGGTACGCACCGCAGCAGCATGATCTGCAGCTGTTAAATCAGGTTGTTTAATCTTAACGATTTCATCAACCTGTGCAGCTGTAATCTTACCGACTTTCTGGGTATTAGGACGACCTGAACCACCTTTTAAACCGGCTGCTTTCAATAATAAGAAAGACGCTGGTGGGGTACGAGTTTCGAACGTGAAAGAACGATCGCTATATACTGTAATAACAACAGGAATTGGCATGCCTTTTTCAAGACTTTCTGTACGAGCGTTGAAGCCTTTACAGAATTCCATGATGTTAACACCGTGTTGACCTAACGCCGGACCAACTGGTGGTGACGGGTTTGCCATACCGGCTTTTACCTGCAATTTAATGAGTGCAGTGACTTTCTTTGCCATGTTTCACCTCTGTGATTGGGTCTTAGCCTCGTAAATGCGAGGACACTTACTCAAACGGCTTCCCATACGATAAAAAGGGCGCAGATTATATTTTAATCAGCGCCCCGTTACAAGCTGTAAATTAAGCTTTTTCGACTTGACCGAATTCTAACTCAACCGGAGTTGCACGACCAAAAATGAGTACCGAGACTTTTACGCGGCTCTTTTCATAGTCAACTTCTTCGACTACGCCGTTAAAGTCTGCGAAAGGTCCCTCTGTAACACGAACCACTTCACCGGCTTCAAACAAGGTTTTCGGCTTCGGCTTATCAATATTGTCTTGTAAGCGATTCAGAATGGTCAGTGCTTCTTTTTCAGAAATAGGTGCTGGACGGTCAGAAGTACCACCGATAAAACCCAGCACGCGCGGCACACTTTTCACTAAGTGCCAAGCTTCTTCGCACATTTCCATTTGTACTAATACGTAACCAGGGAAAAACTTACGCTCAGATTTACGTTTCTGACCGGCACGCATTTCCACAACTTCTTCAGTGGGTACTAATACTTCACCAAACTTTTCTTCCATTTGATGAATTTTAATATGTTCACGTAGTGAGGTGGCAACTCGCTGTTCGAAACCTGAAAAAGCCTGCACTACATACCAACGCATTTTTCCTGCCATGAGTTAACCCCCTAGTCCGGTAAAGAAGGAGACGACGCGTAATAAAATAGCATCGAGGCCCCACAAAATAAGCCCCATAATAACAGTGGCAATAAGAACGATAATAGTGGTCTGCATGGTCTCTTGACGAGTTGGCCAAACCACTTTCCGGATTTCAGTACGTGACTCTTTGGCGAAATTAAGGAAAGTTTTGCCTTTGTAAGTCTGTGCAGCTACAAAGCCCGCAGCGGCAACTAATACAACAATGGCAATAGCCTTTTCCAGACTAGATAACTCGTAAAGATAATTACCAACCACGACTAATGATAGGATCACTAGTACTAACAACCATTTAACCAGATCTAATCCGCTTTTTGGGGTTTCGCTTGTTGCACTCATGCTTCACTCACTTAATAGGCTTACTTATGTTGTTCTCATAACAAACATAACAGCACGGACGGCATATCCGAGCTTGAAAATAGTGGCAGGGGCAGAGGGATTCGAACCCCCAACCATCGGTTTTGGAGACCGCTGTTCTACCAATTGGAACTATGCCCCTACAAAAACATAACGACCAAAATCACCTGTCGCTAAATAGCCGCTCATTATACTGTCTCAGCAGACTAAAACAAGCTTACAATGCAGCAGCTTGGCAATTCAGCAGGTTTTTTTTAGCGACAAAAAAGGCCCCGTAGGGCCTTCTTTACATCAGTGCTGATTAAGCAATGATTTTTGATACTACGCCAGCACCTACTGTGCGGCCGCCTTCACGGATAGCGAAGCGTAAACCTTCGTCCATCGCGATTGGGCAAATCAGTTCAACAACAAACTTCAAGTTGTCGCCTGGCATAACCATTTCTACGCCTTCTGGTAATTCTACTGCACCCGTTACGTCTGTTGTACGGAAGTAGAACTGTGGACGGTAGCCTTTGAAGAATGGCGTGTGACGACCACCTTCTTCTTTTGACAATACGTACACTTCGCCTTCGAACTTAGTGTGTGGCTTGATTGAACCTGGCTTCGCTAATACTTGACCACGTTCTACGTCTTCACGCTTAGTACCACGTAATAAGGCACCGATGTTCTCGCCTGCACGACCTTCGTCTAACAGCTTACGGAACATTTCTACACCAGTACAGGTGGTCGCTACAGTGTCTTTGATACCAACGATTTCTACTGTCTCACCCACTTTGATGATACCTTGCTCTACACGGCCTGTTACTACAGTACCACGACCAGCAATTGAGAATACGTCTTCGATTGGCATGATGAATGGCTTATCAATCGCACGTACTGGCTCAGGGATATACGTATCTAACGCTTCGCCTAATTCCAGGATTTTCTTTTCCCACTCAGCATCGCCTTCCAGACCTTTTAAGGCTGAACCACGGATTACCGGTAAGTCATCACCTGGGAAGTCGTAGTCTGAAAGAAGCTCACGCACTTCCATTTCTACTAATTCTAATAACTCTTCGTCATCTACCATGTCACACTTGTTCATGAACACGATGATGTAAGGTACACCAACCTGACGTGATAACAGGATGTGCTCACGCGTTTGTGGCATTGGGCCGTCAGTCGCCGCTACTACCAGAATAGCACCGTCCATCTGTGCCGCACCAGTGATCATGTTTTTAACATAGTCAGCGTGACCTGGACAGTCTACGTGTGCATAGTGACGTGTTGGTGTATCGTATTCAACGTGTGACGTGTTGATAGTGATACCACGAGCTTTTTCTTCTGGTGCTTTATCGATTTGATCGAAAGCAAATGCCTGACCGCCGTATGTCTTTGCTAATACGTTAGTGATAGCAGCTGTCAGAGTAGTTTTACCGTGGTCAACGTGGCCGATAGTACCTACGTTTACGTGCGGTTTTACGCGTTCAAATTTAGCCTTAGCCATAAGTAACCCTTATTAAAACAAAACGGCGGAATAAAAAATTAATTGTAAAGCGAACGAGGAAGGCATGCAAGATGGTGCTGATACCCAGAATCGAACTGGGGACCTCATCCTTACCAAGGATGCGCTCTACCGCCTGAGCTATATCAGCAACTTGTAACTGGAGCGGGCAGCGGGAATCGAACCCGCATCTTCAGCTTGGAAGGCTGAGGTAATAGCCATTATACGATGCCCGCGGCCTACTCGTAGCTATTCTTCTGACGAAGAATGGTGGAGGGGGAAGGATTCGAACCTTCGAAGGCAGTGCCGGCAGATTTACAGTCTGATCCCTTTGGCCACTCGGGAACCCCTCCACTAATGGTGCCGCTTATCCGAGTCGAACGGATGACCTACTGATTACAAGTCAGTTGCTCTACCAACTGAGCTAAAGCGGCACTACGTCAGTGGGTGCGAATTCTAGTAGAATGGTGGGGATGGCGCAACAAGAAAAACAGAAAAAAGCATAAAATATTAGCTGAACGGCTAATTGTTGTGCGATCCCGCGTTTAAGTTGCAATATATCGCGCTATGCCGCGAAAAATCAGTAAAGGATCCAGTTGTACCGGCAAGTCAGAGAGATATTGAGCCAGCTTTGGTGCATCACCACCAGTGAGGAAGATAACGTCGGTTGGTTTTAACTGCCAGCCTGCACGAATAGCACCACATAGTGCCGCAAGGGCACCATTTTTAACACAATCTTGTGTATTAACGCCTAAGGTTAATTCCTGTCTATCATCTGGGGTACTGCCTACTCTTGCCGTATTTTTTATTACCGCTTCTTGTTGCAAGCGAAGACCAGGGATAATCCAACCGCCTTGGTGTTGCTGTGACTTATCTAACCAATCAATAGTTAAAGCCGTGCCGGCATCGACTATCATTAGATTTTTGGCCCGCAACAAGCTATCGGCGCCTAAAATGGCTAACCAACGATCAACCCCTAATCGCTCAGGCGTGGCATAGCGATTAACCACGCCAAAAGCAGCTGTTTGGCTGATTAATCTGTACCAAGGCAAATGCGTTAAACCCAGCGTATGCTGTAACTGCTCAACATGTTCATCAAAACCCACGCAAGCAACGTATACAGCAACGAAGCGATAAGGTGCTATCGATTGCAGGTTTAAATCAGACAGTAGCGTAAACTTACCCTCTTCATAAATTACGGCTTTTGTGCGTGAGTTACCAATATCTAACAGTAAATACATTAAGTCGCCGCTCTTAAGCTAACTTCACCACCAAAATAAGCGACGGTTTGTCCCGCATGCTCTAACAAAATCGCCCCCTGATTATCAACCCCCTTGCAAACACCGGTTGCGTTTGCACTTCCTGATAAAGTCACTGTTTGCTGAGCGTATAAATTCAACTGATTGAAAGATTCCTGAAACGGTGCAAAACCTGTTTGCTGGAACTGTTTTAAGGCACGGGTTAAGGCACTTTGTAAATGCACGACTAATTCATTGCGATTAATAGCATGATCAGTCGCGGTAGCTAGATCAGCATAGGGTTGATCAATATGCTGCAAAGCTTGTAGTGGTAATTGCACGTTAATACCAATCCCTATTACTGCATGGCAAGCGCCATCAGCCTGCCCCACTAATTCAACTAATATTCCAGCCACTTTTCGATTATCGATGTAGATATCGTTTGGCCATTTCATCTTGGTCGAGATCTGATAATGACGTTGTAAAACCTGACATAAGGCACAACCAGCAACAATACTTAAACCCATAGCAGCTTGAATACCCTGCTCAAGCTTCCAGTAATAACTAAAATATAAATTACTGCCAAAAGGTGAATACCAGCTACGCCCGCGTCGTCCACGCCCTGCCGTTTGTGCTTCAGCCACAATGACACTGCCGCTGGCAAGGTCTTTATTACTTGGTAAGGCCTGCATCAACTGTAAGTTAGTAGAGTCAGTGATATGCTGGACTAATACCGGCGCACTTTGAGCAGGTTGAAGTTGGCGGATAATGGCCGCATCGAGCAAGACAATGGGTTTGGTTAATGCATAGCCTTTACCTTTCACTTTATATATGTCTAAACCGACCAACTCTAACTCTGCGATGTAATTAGCAATTGCCGTACGACTGATGCCAAAATGATTGGCAAGTATCTGACCGGAATGAAATTTACCATCAGCTAATACGCTGAGTAATTGCCGCTGTACTTGTAGATTAGCTTTGGACATAAGCTATGCCATCTTTATTTAACATTCGAACTTCAGGCTCAAGCAAAATAGCATAGCGATCTTTAACTTTACCGATAATCATATTCACTAATGCTAATAATGCGTCTGCCGTTCCGTTACCAAAGTTAACTAATACTAACGGCTGCCGCTCATAACAACCGATATCCTGCAAACGATAACCCTTAAATCCTAATTGGTCGATCAACCAAGCTGCTGGCACTTTGACGTTATCGGCGACAATATAACCTGGGATCTTTGGAAATTGCTGCTGAAGTAAACGATAGGCACCCAATGAAATTATAGGATTCTTAAAAAAGCTGCCACAATTAGCCAACTTTGTATAATCAGGTAACTTACTCTGTCTTGTAGCAATGACTTGGGCGTATATTTCTTGTAAGGATGCGCTATCAGATAAGGTATCTAAACCCGCATAATTAAGAACACGTTTCGGTTTTTTCTGTAGGGTAATACCGACAGCGATAACCAATCCTTTACTAGTTAAACTTTGTTTAAATAGACTGTCACGATAACCAAATTGACACTCATCTGCCGAGAATCGATGTACGGCTTGATCAGCCCACGAGTAAAAATCGACATAATCACAGACATCCGCAAATTCAACACCATAAGCACCAATGTTTTGGATAGGTGCTGCACCAACAGATCCTGGTATTAATGCCAGATTCTCGATACCCCATAGCTCTGAATTCACTGCCCAACTGACTAATTGGTGCCAATTGTGACCCGCTTCTACATGAAGATTTACAGTATCAAGCGTCTCATTCAATATCGTTCGTTGAGACGAGGTAAAACGTAATATAGGACGTGATTGCTCAGTTAGAAAAATGGTATTGCTGCCCTCGCCTAAAATAATAGGAGCAGAATTGATGTTAATCGTATTGAGTTCTTTAACATCTTGCACCTCTATTACTTGCTGCAACGATGTTTTTAAACGAAATGTAGAGTAAGCCTCAGCAGCTTGATCTTGTAAGAAAAGCATAGCAAACACCGATAAACCGAATGCGGCAATTCTAAAGGTGCTACTGGGTAAGCGCAAACATAAACTAGAATAAATATACCGTGTATAGCATGGTTATCTTATGTTGATCGTTGCAGCAATGCGTGGCATAGCTTTATCAATGTTACTGCAAGTGTGATTTGAGTGTCGCTAGAGACGCGGCGACATTGAACAAACGTTAAGATGGAAAGATATACACGGTGAGTTTTGAGTTTTGAGTTTTGAGTTTTGAGTTTTGAGTTTTGAGTTTTGAGTTTTGAGTTTTGAGTTTTGAGTTTTGAGTTTTGAGTTTTGAGTTTTGAGTTTTGAGTTTTGAGTTTTGAG
>NZ_JAKGTQ010000012.1 GCF_021568285.1 Rheinheimera sp. UJ63 | reverse complement strand
GGTGATGCTCGAATGAAATCTGCAAATTCATTTACATCAATGACTTTGAATATTGCAGCAAAAAAATGAAGACGAATACCTTGGTATTTAATTGCAGCGCACATGTGCTCATAGGGTGAGTCGGTAATTTTTCTTGTGGCAGGTATCACTCTTCTTTTAGATGAACCAAAATCTACTATGCTGTCTGCTGACACTGATTTATCAGCAAAGACCTCGACATTCAGCTTCGGAAGCAGTAGTTTGTAAAACTGATTTAGGTAGGTGTACCCTATTGGGCTCATCTGTAAGAATACCTTGTTAGTTATCACTAAAGATAAAATACTTATATATTTAAGGTAACACTTACAAACCAACCATTCCACTTACAAGCCACTCGTTTTACTTAAAAAAACACAGTTTTACTTATACGCTTTCTACAGACAGTAATGCACTTCATGATGTAGGAATAGCAGACTATCAACGCACATTTTAAAACCCGAACATACTGACACTACGGTCTATTACTTTAGTACTCAAAATGAATGGTTTGTCATGTCGTTGGCCAGAGCGTGTGGCCTGTCTGTGCCGGATGTACTAATTTCTTAGCCTGCTTTTTCTAACACACAAGACTCACTGTTCTTGTTGAACTAACCGCATTAGATCAAGAAATAGAGGTGGGATATCAATAGTGGATTATTAAACTACCTCAGTTTAGCAAAATGCCACTAATTGAAACCGCCCATTTCTCGCTCTGTGATCCAATCATTCAATGCCTCAACACCTGAGCCATGAAATTTTTTAATAATTTTTGATGGCGTTAATTGCTCAAAAGCGACAATCGGCTCACCGATATACCATGCCCATGCAGCCTGATCCGAATTAAACCAGGGCCGCACCCGACGTAATAGTGCATGGATCTCGATTAACCTCGTTTGCACTTTCGATTGCTTTACACGCTCTTGCCTTTTAAGAGACTGAGGAGGAAGATCAACAAAAGCAGCTAGGTGATCAATCGTAGTAAAAAACGCCTCTGCCCACGCCTTTGGTTGCTCAATACCCTGCTCTGGTGCAGAACCTATCTTGAACGGCGTCAATTCGTATCCTCGCAACGGTTAATTACAAAACAAAATATAAAACTAGATTGTTCAACGGTAAAAAACAAGACACTTGGTATTTTACAGACCAATTCTCATTTTTAATGAATACACACTAGCATCGGTTGTATTATTCGTAATAAAAATTGATCCGTATTACGCCACTTAAAATGGGCATCCCAAACTTGGCTAGGTAAAGCATCACTTTGAATTTTGCAGCAGTATTACTAACCGCCTTCACACACTGGCACCTCAAGAGGTAAAAAACCGCCGTAAATATAGGCATCCCACCACTAAACGCCTTTATACCCGTGCACCTAGGGGGGTAAAAATCGCCATGGATATAGCATTCCACCACTACAAATATCTTTACTCATGGGCACCTAGAGAGGTAAAAAATCGCCGTAAATATAGCAACACGCCACTACCCCTTTTACCCTTGTGCACTCCAAGGGGTAAAAAATCGCCATGGATATAGCATTCCACCACTACAAATACCTTTACTCATGGGCAACTAGAGAGGTAAAAAATCGCTGTGAATATAGCATCACGCCACTTACCCCCTTTACCCATGCGCACCTCAAGAGGTAAAAAATCGCCGTGGATAAGAATCCAGTTGGTTAATTGCACTTACAGGACCACTCATTTGAAAACGTTTTTTACCAATCATTGTTAATTCACAACGCCATTACTGGCACTGCTAGTGCCAAGCCTTTTATTATAACAATTTGAAAACAACCGTCAGAAAGAAGCGACCACTTTAGCTGGCACAGAACAGTATTTTTCAAGCTCTCCTTGCTGATCCTGAACCCTAATATTAGATAGGTAATCTTGGCAGGATAACGACATTGATTGGTGACAAGTTGTTCAATTTGTACTTGGCTCATAAGAGCATTTACCCATAACAAAAACTGAGCTTAAGATGGGCTACACCGTTGAGATAAAAAAGAATAACCCTCTCTCTACCTGATGAGTTATGTTCTGAACTAGGTTTTTGCCATAGGAGATATTTTAGTTTGTGAGATGAATAAAGCTCGTTCAGAAATGAGGATGGTGAAGCATATCGAACAGTCTTTAACTGACGAACAGATCTCAGCGGCTGGTAATTTAACACGCGTTATAAGTCTTACGCCTGACGAATAACAGATTCTCAACTTTAGTATTTTCCAGCTAGAAGAAAGCATTAAAGGTTCTAAAAGCAGGCGATTAATAGGTAATATTCATTATCAGATCAAATAGTAATAAGTAAGCATAACGGCAACCTCACTTTGCGGTGTGGGTGCTGTTACGCTTAAATTGTAGCTTTCGTGCTTAAGTGGCAATTACGTTAATCATCGTCATAGTTCTCATGATGAGCCGCATCCCAACCTCTATCCCAATCCTCTACCATCCACCATGTGTTGCTAGACCAGAAATACGGATTAGCCGACTTGGCAGAGCCTTCCCAATAAGTGTTATACCCTTCTTGAAAATCACTCGACATTTAATTGCTACGCGATGGGTTATTACCGCGCCCTCCACCTGATTTATTACCTGTTTTACTTGGTCCATTTAGGGGTGCTGGATTTTTTGATTTCGCCATGTTGTTTTCCATTTTAGTTAACATCAGGTTTAATTGATTGGATATAAACAAAAATCTATATCAGGTATTTTAGTCTCTTTTTTTAGCTTAATTTCTGCTTCAAATGGTGGTGGCTCATCACCTTCAAAATTCTCGCCAATCCCAATTGGCAAAGGTAAATAGCCTGCGCCTCTTTTTATTTTGTTCATGGTGTCTATCAAGCTCTCTATATTTGCCGCAGACCAAGGCGCTTTAATTATTTCGCCATCGCCATTTACCCACCCTTTGTAAATGTTAACTGATTTGCTCATTTCATCTTTAAAACCGTAAAAGATATTAAGTTCGCCATTTCCAAAGTGGGAAAAATCAGTAGTTCTAATCACAGTTTCAAGCCATTGAGAAAATGATGCTCTGAATTCTGCAGAAGAATCAAATATGCGATAGCCGGTATCTATTTTTTTACCTTTACCAGTCTCAATAAACTCAACGATAAATTTTGGCGTAACACCTTCAGGAACAAGTGGCTTGCCGTCTAAGAAAACATGTTCTACACATCCATAAAGCAATTTATTACATGTCGATTGCCAAGTCTCCTGCTGCCATTCAGTGAGCTCCGTCCATAACAAACCAATATTTTCATTGAATTTTATTGGCCGCATAACCCATTTATGTTCATTATTGTCAATACCAACGGATATTTCTTTAACTTGAGCGCCATCGGTAATTTTTAACTTAGGATTAAGTTCATTTGGATAGGCGATGGCTTGTTTTTGGATTTCCGCTAAAGCATCGACATATCCATCTACAACCTGACCACACTTTGATTCAGATCTTTTGATATACCATAGCGAGCTATCTTGGATTTCATTTTTAATCAGCTCATTAACTGAACAGCCAAAGTAATTAGCTAAGCGCGAGATAACACTTTTGGTAGTACACCCGGTTTTCTCAACATTCTGATACTGCCGAAGACTGATTTCACATACTTCGGCTATTGCCTCTTGGGTTTGCCCTTGTTGGGTTCTAAGATGTTTTAAAAAACTTTTTATTAATTGAATAGACTGCTGTGCCATTATTTCTTCTCACCATTGAATAAAGTTAAGAACATTATAGACACACATGACTACGTGTAAACGAAGCCATTACGAAGTCATGGTGAGTTGATTGAAATTAACTACGATGAGATCTGATTTATAAAAAGTCCAAAAACTCATGGTTTTGTGAAAAATGTCGTAACTCGCTCAAAACAACAACTAGTTGAAAGTAGTTAATTGCCAGTATTAGGATAAATAAAAATCGCTCTAGATGTGTGCACTGCCACTAATGCCTCTATTCACTGGTGTACCTAACAGATAAAACATCGGTGAAAAACATCAAATGTAAAGGCATAGTCTAACCTGCTTTATTAATAAAAAAGCCCCAACAGCAATTTCAAAACTTGCAACTGTTGAGGTTTTTCATAAAGTTCTTTCGGCACAATCCATTGCTGATTTTTGATATCTCTTTACTCGTAATATTCTGTTTGATGACTATTGTCGAGCAAAAAAGTCAAAAACCGATGTTGCAGCATTTTAAAGTCCAATCCTTTAATGCAGCTGACACAACACGTTTGTCGCTTTACCCACACATAAACAGCTTCACAGTTATCCGCTTCGCCACCAGTACCACAAATTGCCACTAAATCACGACTATTAGGGTCAATCTTTAACGCAGCGATTAAACTTGCCGTTAATTTTCGTACATGGGCGCGGTATATTTTGTCTAACATGACTTTACGAATTGCTGGGATCGTTTCAATCTGGATCATGCTACTTCTCCTGGAATATGAGCTTTAAGCAACAGGTCAAAAGCTGAGCCATCTTGCCGCGTTAAGTTAGGCACAAAGCGACTATAAACACGGAACAACATTTCTGTGGTGGTGTGTCCCATTTGCCGAGCAATCCATTCAGGGTTCTCCCCAGCAGCCAACCAAAGCGTAGCGGCTGTATGTCGCGTTTGATATGGCACTCGGTCCCGAAGCTCACACTGTTTGAGCGTGGGATACCATACCCGTTGAGTAACATTACGGTGATTATGGGGCGTACCATTTCGCGTTGAAAATACGTACTCAGATTTTGTGCGTGCAGCATATTGCCGCTGCAGTGCTTCACGTACGGGTTTCGACATGTGAATTTCACGCTGTGAACCATCATTCTTGGTGTATTCCGTGCGGCCACCCACCCAGGTTTCTCGCACTAAAATGATGTTTCGGTCAAAGTCGACAAAACGCCATTTTAAACCATCAATCTCGCCGGTTCGCATCCCCGTAAAGAAACGCACAACGTAGTAATCTTTAAATTGCTCAGGAGCATGCTGCAAGAACATTTGCACTTCATCTAATGTAAATGGGTCCACATCAGACTTTTGCATTTTCAGTGGTTTTAAGCGCACAGGCGCAGTAAACTGGTAACGGTCGGCTGCTTCACTAAGGATCATCTGAATAACTTTTAGATGACGGTTAATATAACCTGCTGAAATCTGTTCTCCGTTTTCGCGACGAACTTTGCCGAGTGTGGCGCGAAACTGGATTAAATCAGCCTTTGTGATGTGGTCGACTTCCATCTTGCCAAAGTAAGGGATAAGCCGATTCTGAACCAATATCGAAATCGTTTTACGATATGACTCGCGCCAGCTAACTTGCATTTCATCAAGCCAAATATTGGCAAACTCTTCCAATGTTGGCAGCCGCTGAGCCCGGTTTCCAGCAAGCAAACGCTGTTGCTGTTTTTCAAACCGAGCGACCATTTTGCTGTTCGGGAAATAATTGCTGTAAACAAAGGTTCCAAGCAAAATTTCCGCATCAATTTTCTCTAACAGCTTGGTTAACGTTTTCCGGTTTGCTGGAGTGTCAGGCAATGCTGTTTGTTCACGGCAGCGCTCACGCATATATTGGAAATCGATTTGTAACATATTTGAAGCACGTACTCTGATATTACCCACGAGCGTATCCTCCATTAGCCATTGGAATAGAACTGTGAGTAAACGTTTTACTGATATCTCGCTGTATAGCCTCCCACATATATAAAATTTTCCGACCACCAAAAGGTCGAATATAGTGAACACCTTCAAGCAACACTCTGTCCTTTAGCTGCTCTCTGATTGTTCTAGCGTCATACTTGATTAATTGCGACAACTCTTCCGTTGTCAGATAAGTTTGTGCCATACTATGAACCTCCTCTGCAAGAAGCCATTATGCTTCTCTAGAGACACAATAATACACTCAAAAGATACCTGTCAAGCACATTTTGTATCTTTGGAGAAACATTTAGGTGCTTTAGGGTGATAAAATGTAACCTGTCCACTTTGATGGGCGCAAAAAAATTGAAGATTACCGATGTGATGCGGGATACAGGGATCAACAGAAGCACATTAACGCGACTGTATCACGAGACCACTACGCGCATTGACTACGATACGTTGGAAATACTGTGCAAATACTTAGAATGTGATGTTGGTGAATTTTTAGAGATATCAGAAGGATAAATAATTTTGATACGCCATTTTGATGTCATTTACATCCATCTAACCGGAAGTTCCAGAATTAATAGATATCATTCAGCAGTCGGTTCGGCAGTCATGGGTGAAGTAAGCACAAAAAGGCGAGGCATAAAATATATATAAACTAGCATAATCAGTTTCAATCCACGCGCCTGCATGAGGCGCGACGCGAAAGTGGCTGCGCTGGCCGCTAGACAGTTTGGCAGTGAAGGCCAACGACGAAACAAGGTTTGGCTGAGTATTTTTCTAAACTTCCTGTTCGGCAGCGAAGGTGGACGTTGACCGGTGTTTGAACGTGGGCCATTTCTAAGCTGCCTGTTCGGCAGTGAAGCACGCAAAGCGCTAATCTTCTGCGCGTGTTGCTTTCTAAGCTGCCTGTTCGGCAGTGAAGTAGATTGCCCATCACTATCGGGCGTTTCATGCTTTCTAAGCTGCCTGTTCGGCAGTGAAGCTATTACTGAATCGTAATAAATTTCATCTTCTTTTCTAAGCTGCCTGTTCGGCAGTGAAGTTGATTAACGTTGGCGGTAATCGGTACAAGGCTTTCTAAGCTGCCTGTTCGGCAGTGAAGCTTTAGTTGCTCAGGTGGTGGCGCTCGCATGTTTTCTAAGCTGCCTGTTCGGCAGTGAAGCTTATGATGGCTTAAAACGCATTGGATTGACATTTCTAAGCTGCCTGTTCGGCAGTGAAGATACTAATTATGATCCTAAGACTTTTCCTAATTTTCTAAGCTGCCTGTTCGGCAGTGAAGTTGAAGCGCTGTCGTAGTTGCCTGAGCCTGTTTTTCTAAGCTGCCTGTTCGGCAGTGAAGCTTGGATTCATCGACTCAATTCGAGTCTGCATTTTCTAAGCTGCCTGTTCGGCAGTGAAGATTTCGCGCTTACTGATTGCACTTGCGTTATATTTCTAAGCTGCCTGTTCGGCAGTGAAGATAAAGGTCATTGGGAGTTAGCTTGTGAAGTCTTTCTAAGCTGCCTGTTCGGCAGTGAAGTATCTCGCCAGCTTCAAAGAAAACAGAGCCATTTTCTAAGCTGCCTGTTCGGCAGTGAAGGCAACCCTGATATAACGGTTAGCAGCATGGTTTTTCTAAGCTGCCTGTTCGGCAGTGAAGGACGCGCTAGAAGCTGATAACGCAGCGTTTAATTTCTAAGCTGCCTGTTCGGCAGTGAAGTGGTGTTATTTGCTGGTGAGCGAGCTGCTACGTTTCTAAGCTGCCTGTTCGGCAGTGAAGCCGCTTAATGCTGCTACCCATGCGTTTATTGTTTTCTAAGCTGCCTGTTCGGCAGTGAAGCAGCACTGCCGCAAGTGCAGCGCCAAGCCATATTTCTAAGCTGCCTGTTCGGCAGTGAAGTTAGTATTCCTGCATTTCCGAGCTTCCTTGTTTTTCTAAGCTGCCTGTTCGGCAGTGAAGTAATGCACGCTATAATTGGCTACGATTCGTTATTTCTAAGCTGCCTGTTCGGCAGTGAAGTGTGACGGCATGGGTGTCGGCCTTAAACGTGATTTCTAAGCTGCCTGTTCGGCAGTGAAGTGACGCCCCCCGCAATGGTATTAAAATCGTATTTTCTAAGCTGCCTGTTCGGCAGTGAAGTCGACAACGGTGTTGGTATTCCTCTTGTGTGATTTCTAAGCTGCCTGTTCGGCAGTGAAGCCTGCTTCATCGCTGTTCGCAAGTTGCGCTCATTTCTAAGCTGCCTGTTCGGCAGTGAAGGTTGAGCCATATATTTCTCTTATCCGTGATCATTTCTAAGCTGCCTGTTCGGCAGTGAAGAAACTCAGAAATCTGGACGGGTGACAGATACCTTTCTAAGCTGCCTGTTCGGCAGTGAAGTTGCCATCATGCCAACGGAACGGAAAACGGAATTTCTAAGCTGCCTGTTCGGCAGTGAAGTTTTGTCTGCGTCAGTCATAGGATCAATTTGTTTTCTAAGCTGCCTGTTCGGCAGTGAAGCGTCAGTGTTAAGTAGGCTATACCTATGGGCTTTTCTAAGCTGCCTGTTCGGCAGTGAAGTTTTACGTAATGCGCTGTTAACGCCTGAGACTTTTCTAAGCTGCCTGTTCGGCAGTGAAGACTATTACGGAGTTGATGGTGGGGTAATAAAATTTCTAAGCTGCCTGTTCGGCAGTGAAGAGCGGGATACGGCCGGAAATTGGCGGGTGCTATTTCTAAGCTGCCTGTTCGGCAGTGAAGCTTATGATGCCGAGATACCATCGTTCGCGTTTTTTCTAAGCTGCCTGTTCGGCAGTGAAGATGAACTGGTCAGACTATCCAAACTTTAGCAATTTCTAAGCTGCCTGTTCGGCAGTGAAGCGTTAGCATCACAATCTCTACGCCATCGAAAATTTCTAAGCTGCCTGTTCGGCAGTGAAGTTCACGGTAATCAGCCCCAATTCAGCGGCACTTTTCTAAGCTGCCTGTTCGGCAGTGAAGGTGTTAAACTGCTAGTTCCTACTCTCCAAGTCTTTCTAAGCTGCCTGTTCGGCAGTGAAGATCGCTGCACACATGGCCCGGATGGCCTGAGCTTTCTAAGCTGCCTGTTCGGCAGTGAAGACCATTAAGGGTGGTGCTCCCATTAACTGATAGTTTCTAAGCTGCCTGTTCGGCAGTGAAGTTGATATTACTAAAAATCATATCGTTGATACTTTTCTAAGCTGCCTGTTCGGCAGTGAAGGCGGGTATGTACATGGCTGCTTCGGTTATGCGTTTCTAAGCTGCCTGTTCGGCAGTGAAGGATTGGATCAAGCAATCAGCGCGCAGTTTATTTTTCTAAGCTGCCTGTTCGGCAGTGAAGTGGCTTACACGTTGATAGCAACACACTAAAATTTTCTAAGCTGCCTGTTCGGCAGTGAAGGTAGTGTTCGCAATTATTGCTGTGCGTTGCTATTTCTAAGCTGCCTGTTCGGCAGTGAAGTTTTGACCATTCTAACAACAGACGGTTTATCATTTCTAAGCTGCCTGTTCGGCAGTGAAGATGTTTATGCAAAAGACATGAGAGGTATTATTTTTCTAAGCTGCCTGTTCGGCAGTGAAGTTGATGAGTCTGATGATGATGGTTGTGCATCATTTCTAAGCTGCCTGTTCGGCAGTGAAGTTTTGACCATTCTAACAACAGACGGTTTATCATTTCTAAGCTGCCTGTTCGGCAGTGAAGATTGGGATGGGGCAACAATGTCGTTTACGCTATTTCTAAGCTGCCTGTTCGGCAGTGAAGTCATTGGCCTGTGGGCAGGTTCAACTTACTTGTTTCTAAGCTGCCTGTTCGGCAGTGAAGATAGCCGATCGGCTGTTTGCCAGCTTTTACCTTTTCTAAGCTGCCTGTTCGGCAGTGAAGTCGGCATCATCGCGCACACATACACCCGCAATTTTCTAAGCTGCCTGTTCGGCAGTGAAGTTAAGGCGAATGTTATAGGGGATGTTTTTGCTTTTCTAAGCTGCCTGTTCGGCAGTGAAGTACATGGTCTTTAAACTGCATCGATAGCATAGTTTCTAAGCTGCCTGTTCGGCAGTGAAGCCTGCGCTTCGGTAAACACCTTACTGGCCAAATTTCTAAGCTGCCTGTTCGGCAGTGAAGGCTGGTGGCCATTAATAAAACCATTAGCGAATTTTCTAAGCTGCCTGTTCGGCAGTGAAGCTAACAATGCGATCGGCATCACTAGACGACATTTTCTAAGCTGCCTGTTCGGCAGTGAAGTTACAGCACTAAAAGCACCACGCCAGCTGAAATTTCTAAGCTGCCTGTTCGGCAGTGAAGCGCACAATTGCGCAACGACACGCCAGCATCAATTTCTAAGCTGCCTGTTCGGCAGTGAAGGCATTGTTAAGAGGCCATTGATGGGTGTTGTTTTTCTAAGCTGCCTGTTCGGCAGTGAAGGTGGCAGTTGGTCACACCGCTAGTGCTACAGCTTTCTAAGCTGCCTGTTCGGCAGTGAAGGTACAGCAATCAGCAATATCGCCGTGTCACAATTTCTAAGCTGCCTGTTCGGCAGTGAAGTAGCACTGCCGCAAGTGCAGCGACAAGCCACATTTCTAAGCTGCCTGTTCGGCAGTGAAGTAGCGCATATAAGCACTAATAACCTGATTATTAAAGAACATTTTACTTTATGGGTGATTTTCCCTTTTTATAAGGACAAAAAGCAGCCCTTATATGGTAAGGGCTGCCAGCGATTGCTCAAAAAAGGGTTAAAACCAAGGAACTGTTATTTTTTCAGATAATCGACTTAGACCGTATGAATTAAAACTACCTACTATTGCATGCTCAACTATCGGTCCCTGCTCTATAAACACTTTCATTTGCTGCTTATTACCTCGGCTGGATAATTGCAAAAATGGCAGCTTCAGCAGTTTTTGGGACTCGTCATTGATCTTATCCAATGCTTCATCCCGTGTTAACCAGCCTTTGCTGACTGAACGCTGTCGTTTGTTGTGTGCACTTTTTACTTGCCGTCTGGCAAAATAACGCTGCTTGGCATTAACAGGCACTGGCAGTATCGCACTGCATTGGCAGTAATCTCTGAGCCCTTTTAGCCAATTTTCAGCCATCAGCTTTTCCAGCATGATTGCCGAGCCATGAATACGCAACTGAGTACCAAGATTCTTACCCGTTTGAGCATAACCGGGGAAACTAACGCCTACTTTCCCCATAGTCACCTGCCCTAGCACCGCGTGTAGTTTTGAGCACAGGTTATTCATTAAAAAGTTGGCATCAGCTTCTAAGTCGGGCAATACCGTTATTTCGATATAGCGATCCATAGTCAGCCCCTTTAACCTGCTTCACCAAATACGCCGCCACGAATAAACATGGCCATAATGTAATGCTGCTGCTCCAATGGCGGGGTTTTACCTTTTAATACCCAGCTATCAATAAGACTGTAAAAATCCAATTTCCCGCTATCAGTAGGATGTCTATATGCTTTGCCTCTGTTAGTAACAGAACCATAAGGTTCAACTGCTATAGCTCCTACTTCAGAAGCTGAAGGGTGCCAAGTATCAATCGAGCGAAGGGCGTTACCTATTTTTTGCGAGTGCATGGCGGCAATACCATTTAACTGATATAAAAACTTGCTCTTGGCGCTTTTGTCATTTTTTTCTTTCATCACTAATTCTTGTGAGGGGTATACAGCCTGACCTGGGCCGAGTTTCGCGAATGCATTTACTTTAAGTAGCGCAAAGCTTTCACCTGTCAGCCCCTGCTTAATGACTTGCGCTAATTTTGCTAAATCGCCGGTTGGTTCGGCAAAACTGCGTAAATCAAACTGCTGACTATCGAACACCCAAAGCTCGTTACCATGAGTCACCTGCACTTCTATTGCCTCAGCACCTACCCGGTTGCGCCATAAAAAACGACCGTTGGCAATATTGGCAGCATAACGATTAGCTAATTCGGTAAATTGGGTTTGTTCAGCATAGCCATTAATAAGGTTGGCTAATGCCTGCTGGTATGCAGGATCATTACAGGTAGAGGGTGTCGCTAAATCACCAATGACTCTTAAGGTAAAACTAACTTTAAGCGTATCGTGTTCAAATGGCAGTGAAGCATTATCCACAGTTTGAGGATTTGGCTTAGCAACTTCTGCATCAAGTTTTGCAGGGTCGTTAAATTTAGGGTCTTTGTTATTCAATCTATTTGAAATAGTTCCTCGAACTGCTTTTTCTTTAATAAATACTGGCAAAAAGCTGTTCGAATTTGCGCGCTCTTCCCAGTTGCCACTGGCCATAATGGCGTCTGAATTTGACAGTTTGGCTTCAAAAGCCAGTACCGATGGGGTCTTCAATTTTTCGCTCATAGCTAAGTTCCTTTTTAGTAGAAAGTAATTTCAGTTTCTGTAAGTTCAACTAAAGCGGCTTCCTGCTCCGGGTGCAGCTTTAATGTGTTCTGTGCCGTGTTTGTTGTACATAAATACCAGGGGCCTTGCTGACGATAACGCCAGATAACATCGCGTAAATCAGGGACACGGTGCGGGCTTAACCACTGGCCAACGCCATACGCAGATTCAACAAAACAAAACGGATATTGCGGATCACGGCTATTGGCAACAGCGCCAGCAGGATGAAGCGCTGAAATCGCTTTATAGCCGGTAGTGATCGGCACCAGGTAACCTTTGTCCGATTTCGGTACCCGTACCCATTCAACAGCGTTCGGCTCTGTTGATAAGTCAACATTCTCCGGTGTGACAGCCTGATAAGTTAACGCAGCAAAATCCAGCCAGGCATCCAGCATAGTGGCATTGGGCTGAGTCGTAATTAACTGCTGATAATGCTGCTTTAACAGCTCTGAGCGATCCGTTAACACAAAACCCGGAAGCACTTTTCGCAGCAATTTACGGCTTAACGCCTGCTCGTCATCATCGCTGTAAAGGCTAACGCTTTTGAGGCAAATAACCTGGCCACCAGCCAGCTTTTGTCGCTGAGCTAGCATAGTAAGTGTTGTAATTAACTGCTGTTGCAAAGCGCCGCTAAATGCTTTGCTGGATTCAAGAATCAAGGAAACGGTAAGGTGCATCCTTCCTTCTTCAACAATAGGCGCAGTATTGCCCTCTTTGGTTAATGGGTTGCGGGTAAGTGCAAAAACATAATCGCCCCAACCGGATGGCTGATAAGCCTGTATCTGATGCTGATGGCATACCACTGCACAGCCTGTCAGTTCAATACCAAACTGTTGCTGTAACTTACGCGACAACGCGTGGGTATAGCCAAGGAAATGGGTAATAGCCGGAAAGCCATAAGTAAAACCGGCAATACAATTGGCATTTTGGACTTTGATATGTTCCAGCAAAATATAATTGCTCATACTGCGGCCCCCGCTTTTGCCTTACCTGCAGAAAACACCATTGTGCCAAGCTCATAATCGCGTAGCCGGGGCGACAACAACTTCGCCCAATGTTGATATTGCGCAGTACCAAACACTAACCCTTCATTTTTCAGAGCTTTGTTCAGCTTATTATTAAGCCAGCCGGCAAAGGCAAGACAAATCTCTTGCTGCCAGTTGCTGTTAGCCCTTTTTTGCTGGAATTGCAGATCCTCACACCAGGTGTCCAACCACAGTTGTTCCGCCTGCTTTAGTTCGCAATTTTGCAAACTCCAACCAGCGTACTCGCTTAACCCCTGCACCTCAGCCGCATAATTTAGCAAGCCATCAATAAGATCATTTACGTAAGCGGCGATATTACGGCGAATTTCCAAAGTACTGTCGCGCCCTTTTATGCTAAGTAAGTAACGTTGTAGTTCTTGTAAATCACGCCATACCCGGCGGTTAAACTCACGGCCAAAAAATATAGATTGCTCATTTAACGGTGGTTTTAACGTCGACTGCCAGGATGGCGGTGCACAGTTGAGTAAATTGGTTTTACCGCTCCGCTGAGTGTTCAGTTGTGAAATATTTTGCGGGTTTGAACCGCCAAAGCGTTGTATTGCAGTATCTAAAAATCGAATATCTGGCTTGTCATGATATTTACCAGCCTTACGCGCTTTTCGAATGGCTTCGGGCTCTTCACCATAGCGCACCGCTGTTATTTTGCCGTTAAATTGATGCGCAAGAGATGACGCAAATATGGGGCTAAGCAGGTGATACTGACCATCAGCGGTGGGAAAATACAATTGTTTGGCTAAGGTATGAGATGACAAAGCTTTGTCTGCCAAAGCCAACTTGAAACCTTCAACCCACTCAGTGAGTTGTGCCTGATTATCGCTAAAAAAAGCTAGAGCGCTGCAATCACCATCTGATAGCGATTGAGCCAAAGTCTGCCCTTCATATTCTAACTGTAGAAGGGCGGCGACATCTAACGCAGCTCCATTACCAACTGCATCAATAGCCAAGTTGGCTAAACTGGCTGTGACGAGATAGTCGGCATCTTCCAAATATTCTAGTGACAACACGCTGCTGCCTCTGGCATCGCCATGAGTAAACTTCAGCGCATGAGTAACAAGACTGATTTGTTTAGCACGTTTTGCCGCATCATCTAACCACGTCTTTATATTAAACTTCTTATTTATTTGCTGGATCTGAGGCGAAAACTCAGTATTGATCTGCGCTTGTTTAACATCATCGTCAACACCTTTTAGCGCTTTCTCCAATGCTTTTTCTATTGGCTCCAGCTTCTGCAACCTGCGCTGGTCGATATAATCAGCTATTACTGCTGCTAACCCTTCATATTGCATAACACCTCCTTGCGGCTATAAATTTTGAAAAATGCCCAAAACCGGGTGGTAATGCCATTTTTCAGCATTCTGTTTTACTCTTAAGCGGATCTCACCGAATTGCTTGCTCACCTCTTCAAGCGTGAGCCCCATTTGTTCTGCGCACTGCTGATACACCGACAACGCATCCAGCGTAAACCAGGCATGATTGCCCTGCGTTGGCTGCCAGCTTTCAGTAACAAAGTTTTCTGCTTCGATATATTCAAGTGGCCAGACAGCATCATTAATCCTTGTAAATACCGGCTCGTTATCTTCTTCCGATAACATCAGGCAATAGGGCTCATCAGGCGATGACTTGCGAAATGGTTTGCGTCTTTGTAATTCAGCACTCCAGGTTGCGTCATGCAGCCACCACCTTGCGGCATAATCTGTTGGCCAGTCACCACTACCGGATGGCCAATTTTCTGGTTGAGGAAATACACTTTGTAATAGCGCCAAATGCTCAAATACAACAAGATCAGAGTACAGTTTCGACTCAACTAGTTTTGGCTGACTGATACGCGGTAATGCACTGATATGCTGAAAATACTCTACCGGTAAAATCTGTTGAAGATCATGATGTTCTAATAATAAATCATCCCGCTCAAACCCCGGCTGACAATAGGCAGGTTTGCGCTTTCCATCCCTATTTGTTACCGCTTTTAATGCTTTAAAATTTTGTGAAAGAATCAGTAGGTTATCGCTACTTGCTGGTCGCTGGCGGTGCCGTTGAATACGCCCGGCCAACTGGATAAGTGAGCGCATAGAACTGGGCTCGGCAATTGCCCAGTCATAATCATGATCCCTGCCGACCTCAGCGACAGAGGTCGCTAATACCACAAACAGATGATTGCCTTGTGGATATTGCGCTAATGCACGGCTGATTTCAGCTTGCTGCCAAAGCGCTGACGTATTGTAGCGGGTCAGTGCTGCATCCAACTTTTGCTCGATAGCAGAGCGCACCGCTAATGGGTACTGGCTGTGGTAAACACAATAATGAATATGGCAATCGACAGGTACTGCCATTTGTAGCAACTGCTTAGCCACAGCTACCATAGGATTAATATTGGCCATACGTACTAGGCCGATGGATACTTTTTGACCTGTAGGTGCCACTTGATGATGCTGACTATGTAACTGACAAATACTCTGCTGGATCAGGCTAGCCAGTTGGCTAATAATCAGCTCTGGATTTTTACTGCTGGCGGTTACCCCCAGTAAACTGGCTTTACGCAGCACATGCTGAGCTGCCAGCGCCTTAACCCGCCTTTCAACAAATAACGTGTGCTGCTGCATTAACTGCTTTTTATCTGCACACTCTGCTTTTACTGGGGTAAATTCATCAAACCAAGCGCAGATAACCGGCAACTGGGATCGACCATCAGCGTTCACTGCATTAAAATGCTCTCTGCCAGTTCGGTAGGCCTCAAACAAAGCACACACCAGCACTGGCGGTAAAGTGGCAGATGAAAACAACACTCTGGCGCCCAACATGCCAGCCCAGTTCACCAGCCTGCACAGCGCGGGTAAATCGGCAGTATCGAAATCATCGGGTTCATCCAGCACCAAATCAGCCGTTAGCAACCGCAGCATAGGCGCGATTTGCTTACCGCCACGCACACCTTCGGTTGCTGGCATCAAATGATCAATAGTACTTACCAGTACCGGTGCACTAACCAGTTGGTTTAGCTTCGGGCTACTGTTTAACCAGTCTTTTAAGCGGCCATCATACAAGCTGCCTTCATAACTTACGTAAAGATGCTCTGCGATAGGATCGGCCAGCGACTCACTGCCGGTAGCGCTATTGCTAACGGCCAGCTCAGCTTGTAAAGCTTGCTTACTGATGTCATGCAATTGTTGCACTGCTGCTGAGCCTATTAATACTGCCAAGTCATCATCAGTCAGATGCAAACGCTGTTTTAACGCATCACCTGTTTGTAAGGTTAGCGTTCTTAGCCCCAGTGCCACACTAAAACGGCATCCCAGCTTTTCGTCAGCTAAACCATACATAATACGGGCATTGGCAAAGGTTTTACCTTTGCCGGTACTGGCCATGTTTATACCAAAAAAACCTTGAGCAACACTGTTTTCCCGCACCGAACAAGCCAAATCATAGGCCTTATCCTGCCAGCGAAACTCATCCAGTTTGGCTCGTTGTTTAAAACCTTTATGCCGGGTAATGGCCGGCAAGGTATTTTTTAATGTAGGTAAACTTCTGGCCAATAAATAGGCATTATGGCTAACACCTATATTGTGCTCATCTAACTTTTGCTTAGGCGCTTTGGTTTTGCGGTCAGAGTTAGCAAAGGCTTTGTAGCTTGCATCTTGCCATTTTGTTTTAGGCTCTTGTGCTGAATAATAATGGTCGGCCAACATCAGTACCATCCGAGCATTATGACTAGTAAAGCGCTGTTCAAACCAATCACGCTCAAACAGCCTGCCGCACTTCAGCGCTCTAACTGCAATTTCACCGGTTCTTTGACGCCAAGTTGCGCTGAGAAAAGGCGTGCCATATTCAAAAAACCAATTTTGTTCACGTCGCTGTTGCTCACAACTCTCAGCACTGTTTACAGAATTCCATAACACATCAAAACCCTCTGACAGCCAATCTGCAGTGCTGTTTAAGGACGGCGATGTATCTGAGTTTTTAGGAGAAAACACCGGTAACCGATGATGCGATACGATTAACCAAGCCACTAATCTGGCAACTGGTGCTAAACCGGAAAACGGTTCCAGATGTCCCTGTTCCGGCGCATCTTTATGTAGCTCTGCTAAAACACTGTGTTCAAACTCAGCCGAAATATTGGCTAATTCAGTAAGCCATTTTTTATCTGTTTTACCGGCAGTAAATGCCTGAAATAGCCGTAGCGATACCCATTCATGACGATAAGGCTCATAACCCAGCGTTTTTACTTTGGGATTTATTTTTTGCTGAAAAAGAAGATTGGCTTTACCAAAATCATGAAACAAACCGGCAATACCAGCCAATAATGCAATAACCTCGGCATTGTGCCAGCTGTTTTCATCCTCACTACGCAGAATATTGCGCAATGTCATATTGGTTGGTGTGGCACCATCAACGTTGAATTTACGCTGATTACCCACTACCCATAACAACTCGGTATGATTTTTACTGCGGATCCAATGGCAGGCCACAGCGGTATTGCGCCGTGCCGACTTTTTCAACAGCTTGCGCAGCACATCAAGCCCTTGCATAGTAATTGGCGTTTGCCAGGTTCTGTCACCACGCCTCTCAGCGAACTGATCTATGATCCGCCGTGTTTCAACAAGGGCATTTTTAGAGCACTGCGATACCAGCATAATGTTCATAGTTCGCCACCATGAAGTGCAGCGATACCTTTCAGGCTGTCGATGATGAAATCCAGCGCTTCGGCTTGCTGAAAGTTTGTAATACAGCTTTGCCTAAACTCCTGATCCTCATCACCGTTCATCGCACTGATAAAAGCTTGCGGCAGCACCAATGCATCTTTAATTAAATCCGCCGCATCAAACACCAGACCGCCACGACGGGTTTTACCATGTAGTACTGAAAAGCCATGCGGTAAACCTAAAACCCAGGTAGCAGTTGCTCCCAAGCCGTAGGCTAAATAGTTACCGTGATCTAAAAAGCGATTAGCTGGATCAATACCGCTTCCCCCTTTGGCACGCGCAAAGCTGTCATCATGCGCTAAGGTATTGCAGGCAATTTTATACAGTAATTTGGTCAGGCGGGCTTCCGCTAACATGAGTGGCTGGGTGCCATCTGCAGCATCTACATCTTGTTTAAAACGCAGTAATGCTGAATCTAATTGGTTTTCACTAACCACAAAGCCATTGTCGATAAACGACTTATTTTTGAACCAGTGCTTCAGCGTGAAATTAATTCTGAACTGCTGAATGGCTTTAGCTGCCTGCAACCTTTTGTTGTCGTCAGGCCAAAACTTCAACCATTGTTGTAAATATTCGCAAGGTCGGTACTCACTCTGCGGATTAAACCAGGCCACTTCAACTTCAACATCATTTACGCTAAACAATGGCGTTCCACCACCACCGCAGAAGCCAACTAAAACACCTGCTCGCGCCAACTCACGCATTGCAGACTGAGTTACAGAAGTACCTGTTCCCAATAACAAACATGTCGTATTAGCAATAGGAATATTCCAATACAGCGAATGTTTACCTTCATCAGTTACATATTCAACACGACCACCTTTAACCAGCACGCGACAGTGCTGCAGGTAGTACATATTTGCCCGTTTGGAATGCAGGATACTTTTTAAATCTGACGGTGAAAATTCATCCATGAATCTTATTCCTTTTGAGATCTTAAACTCACATTAAAACGAACAAATGACAATACTTTGTCCCGTGAAATCCTTATTTTTGATTTGTAACACGTCTCACCTTTTAAGCTCTTATAACTTTCAGCTCAAAATAATATAAAGAACAATTTACTTTAAACTGTTTCTAATTTTACGCCATACTGTACAGGTATTCAGTGTATGCTTTTCAGACGCATGTTTTTAACTTGAAAAAATGAATCCTTCTCTAATTTGGCAAAGCTGACTTCGAGTTAAATTGAAAGCTACAAGCAAGATAGCTGCTGAGAATACGGATTGCTTGTACCCATGCAGTTGAGTCAAAAAATGTCTAGTTTGCTAAAATTTAAGAGCGCGCAAATTTACAACAAGTTATGATATTGAATGTAGACGAAGTAAAATTGAAGGGCATTTAAATCCAGGCTATTGCATTTTAGATATTTCACACGAATAGATGATAAAATCGAGCAAAGGTCAAAAAACGTGGTTTTACAAAGCAGAAGAAAATGGGTTTGTCACGATTGTGTCACCGATTTGTCACCGGGCATAAAAAAACCACTTAGCTTTCGCATAAGTGGTTGATTTATATGGTGCACCCGCCGCGATTCGAACGCGGGACCTCTGCCTCCGGAGGGCAGCGCTCTATCCAGCTGAGCTACGGGTGCAGCGATAGAGGGCGCATTATAGACAGGCTTTGGCGCTAAGTCTATTGCTAGGGCGTTGCTTTTTTAGGCGAACAGTTCGAATCTTTTTTGCATCTGGTGGTAAGTGGCTATAATCTGCCTGTATGTTTTCACTTTCTGCGGCAATCCCCTTGTTATGCTGAACTATCGCTCTAGCCTACAATTATGGCAATGGCTTGCTTTGATCGCTTCATGCTTGCTGTTTTTGCTGGGCGTTGAGTGGTTTTTAAATAATGAGCAGCACCGGTTGCGCGCTGGGCAACTGCAGCAACGCTTAAATACGGCCGAGCAATTACGCTCGCAGTTAGAAAGCGAATTGAATATCTCATCTTATTTAACCATTGGTTTGGCGTCTTATATTGTTGCGATGGACGGCAAAATTCGTGATAGCGAATTAAACGTGTTATTGCCCGGCATGGTGCAACAAGCCCCTTATATTCGGAACATTGGCATTGCACCAGCAAATCGTATTAGTTACATCTTTCCTTTGGCCGGCAACGAGCAGGCATTAAACTTATATTATCCCGATTTACCTGAGCAATGGCCGGCTATTGCCAGCATTATTGCAGATCGAAATGCCAAACTAACAGGCCCGATACATTTGGTGCAAGGGGGTATTTCTTTTATCTATCGCTACCCTATTTTTATGCCTGACGGCGAGTATTGGGGCATTGTCAGCACGGTAATCGACATTGAACCCATTTGGCAGTTACTGAGTGAAAAGTCGCAGCAAATGGGCTTACCCATTGCGCTGCGCAGTAAATTAGCCAAACAGCGCTTTAGCAAAAGCTTTTATGGTGATGACCGCCTGTTCAACAAAGCTAACCCCATCCTAGATGTGTCGGTACGTGGGGCGCAGTGGCAAATGGCAATCCCGGCAGCGGAGCTGTCTGAGCAACACGTGTCTGGGCTTCGGGGTATGCTGTACAGCGCGGGTATTATTATGCTGTTGTTACAGTGGCGCTTATTCTTTTCGATGCAACGCTTAAAGCAAAGTGCTAAAGCATTAGGCGATAAGGAAAAAACGCTGCGTAGCATTCATGATAATGTTTTTGATGGCATTATTACCGTTGACGCCCGTGGCATTATTCAAACCGCTAATCGAGCCTGTTATCGTATTTTTGCTTATTCAGGCGTAAGTTTATTGGGTAAACACTGGACGTGTTTATTAGATGCGAGTGAAAACAGCGCGAAAATTTATGATCCTGCACAGCCAAAGCAAGTTGGCATTGAGTGTTTGGGGCGACGCGCTGATCAACAAAGTTTCCCGCTGCAGTTATCACATACCGAGTTACCGCTGCAACAAGCTCAGCGCTTATTTGTATTACGTGATATCACTGAACGCAAACGGGTGGAGCGCCTACAAAACGACTTTGTAGCAACCGTGAGCCACGAATTACGCACGCCACTTACCGCCATTAATGGCAGTTTGAATTTAGCACTGGGCGGTGCTTTGGGTGAATTAACCGAGAAACAACATAAAATGCTGCATTTAGCGCAGCAAAGTTGTAAGCAGTTACACCAACTGGTGAACGACTTACTCGACTTTGAAAAGCTCAGTAGCGGCCATATGCGTTTTAATGTGCGGTCGGTTGATTTAAAAGCCTTGTTATTACAATGCATCGCTCAATTGCACGGGTTACATCGTACCATTGAGCTAGAGGATAATTCTGCAAACAACCGCTGGGTATTAGCCGATGAAGCACGCTTACGCCAAGTGGTGATCAACCTACTTTCTAACGCGATAAAATTCTCTTCCGTAACGTCGACCGTGCATATTCGGCTCGAGCAACAAGAGCAAACGATCAAAGTCTGTGTTATCGATCATGGCAAAGGGGTGCCACCGGCTTTCGAGCCTATGCTGTTCCAACGTTTTGCCCAAGCCGATAACCCGACAGTGCGTGAACAAGGCGGTACAGGCTTAGGCTTGGCGATTTGCAAAGAAATCATTGAAAAACTGCAAGGTACTGTGGGTTATGAACGGCTAAGTGATGGCAGCTGCTTTTACTTTACTCTACCACTGACCACGCCAGCAGAAGACTAAGCGTGCTACAACAGCAAAACAAGGGCCATTGGTCTGATATTATGGTGATTTAGTTGCAAAGCCCCTTTATCAACAGAGCAATTTTGGCATACTGCTAGTTAAAACTCGCCACTTATTGGCATTTTATAACTATAAAATTATCACGCTAATCCATGGAGCACGTCATGCGTAAATCGTTACTCGCTACTACTATCAGTGCTGTACTTGCACTAAGCGCCTGTACAGACAACACCCCCCCTACTCAACAAGCGAATCAAGCTGCCGCACCGGCTGCGGTTACGGATGTAACAGTGAGCAACCCGTTTTTTCAAAAAAGCACCTTAACTTATGAAGCGCCAGATTTTGCCGCCATTAAAGATGAGCATTTTTTACCGGCTTTTACCGCGGGTATGCAGCAACATTTAGATGAAATTGCGGTTATCGCCAATAACCCGGAACCTGCAACCTTTGAAAACACCTTGGTTGCTATGGAAAAAAGCGGTGAGTTATTAACGCGTGTTTCTCGCGTTTTTTATAACCTGACCGGCACAGACAGTAACGAAGCGCGCCGTACCATTCAAAGCGAATTAGCACCGAAAATGGCCGCGCACTCAGACAATATCAATTTAAACCCCGAACTCTTCGCACGTATTGAGCACATTTATACTACTCGCAATGACTTAAACTTAGATGCCGAATCGTTGCGCTTAGTTGAAGTGTACTATGAGCGCTTTGTGCGAGCCGGTGCCAAACTTAACGACGCGCAAAAAACCGCGATCCGCGCACTGAATGAAGAACACTCGACCTTAACCAACAAATTTGCACAAAACCTATTAGCCGAAACGGCGAATATTGCAGTTATCGTGGATACCGTAGAAGAGCTCGATGGCCTATCAGCAGCACAAATTACTGCAGCGGCCAATGCCGCTAAAGAGCGTGGCCATGACGGTAAATATTTAATCAGCATCACCAATACCACGCGCCAGCCTATATTAAGTTCGTTAAACAACCGTGACGTTCGGCAACGGGTGTGGGAAGCCTCGGCTAACCGCGCGCAAAGTGGCGACAATAATAATACCGATATTGTCGCCCGTTTAGCGCAATTACGCGCCGAACGTGCACAACTGCTCGGCTATGATAATTGGGCCAGCTTTACTTTAGAAAACAACATGGCAAAAACACCGCAAGCCGTCTTTGCTATGTTAGGTTCTATGGCCCCTGCGGTGGTGGCGAATACCAAACAAGAGCAAGCTGAGATCCAGGCAATGATCGCTGAGAAAGGCGGTGATTTTGAAGTACAACCTTGGGATTGGGAATACTATGCTGAGTTTGTACGCCAAGCTAAATATGACTTAGACGAAAACGAAGTTAAGCAGTATTTTGAGTTTAACCGCGTTTTGGAAGACGGTGTATTTTATTATTTAAACCGTTTTTATGGTATTAGCTTCAAACCTCGGCCAGATTTACCGGTTTATCATCCTGACGTTGTCGCTTATGAAGTATTCGACGCAGATGGCAGCAGCTTAGCTATTTTCTATGCTGATTACTTTGCACGGGAAGGCAAGCGCGGCGGAGCTTGGATGAGCTCCTTTGTGGGGCAATCACATTTAACCGGGCAAAAGCCGGTTGTGGTTAACGTAATGAACATTCCAAAAGCGCCAGAGGGGCAACCTACGTTAATCAGCTATGATCACACCACTACCATCTTCCATGAGTTAGGCCATGGTATACACGGTATGTTCTCAAATGTGAAAAACCCTTCGCTGGCGATGACTGCGGTATCGCGTGACTTTGTTGAGTTTCCGTCTACCTTTGAAGAAGACTGGGCACAACATCCCGAGATTTTAAGCAACTACGCTAAACACTATCAAACCGGTGAGCCAATCCCTGCAGCCTTATTAGAAAAAGTGATTCGCTCGCGTAGCTTTAACCAAGGTTTTGATACGCTGGAATATATGTCGGCCGCGTTATTAGATATGGAATGGCACTCATTACCGGCCGATGCACCACTGCAAGATCCGCAAGCCTTTGAAGCCGCGGCATTGAAAAAGCATGGTGTTGATTTACCTGCCGTGCCACCACGTTATAAATCAAATTTCTTCTCACATTCGATGGGTGGGGGCTACTCAGCAGGCTATTACGCGTATATGTGGAGTGAAATTCTTGCCGCCGATGCCTTTGCTTATGTGCAGAAAAACGGTGGCTTAACGCGTGAAAATGGCGACCATTATCGTAAAAACATTCTGGAAGTCGGCAACTCACGCCCTACCATGGATTCTTATAAAGCGTTCCGTGGACAAGAGCCAACCACAGATGCACTGTTAATTCGTCGCGGTTTAAAAACCAAGATTGACTAAGTTGCAGGCTAATTACTGCTAAGCCGGTGTACATTTTGTATTTACAGGTTTGGCATTAAACTTCGCCAGTGCGTACAAAAACCAAAGCCCCGCAAAATGCGGGGCTTTTTATTTGCGGCTCACGGCTAACTTAGCCTTTCATGCTGCCTGTTTGCTCAAGGCGCACATGCCAGCTAAATGCTTCGTCCATCAGATGCGGTGTATGGCCGCCTCTTTCGCAAGCTCGCTCAAAGTAATCTAACATCTGCGCACGATAATCTGGATGCACACAATTATTGATAATTTGTACTGCCCGCTCACGTGGTGCCAAACCACGTAAATCGGCTAAGCCTTGCTCGGTAACCAGAATATCCACATCGTGTTCAGTGTGATCAACATGGCTAACCATAGGGACGACGCTAGAGATATTGCCGTTCTTCGCAATCGATTTGGTGACAAAAATGGCGTAATGCGCATTACGTGCGAAGTCGCCAGAACCACCAATACCATTCATCATACGCGTACCGCATACGTGCGTAGAGTTAACATTGCCGTAAATATCAAACTCGAGCGCTGTATTTACCGCAATAATACCTAACCGACGGACGATTTCAGGGTGGTTAGAAATTTCTTGTGGCCGTAACACCAACTTGTCTTTGTACTTGGCTAAATCACCAAATACGCGAGCATAACAAGGCTCTGATAACGTAATTGAACTGCCTGAAGCAAACTTCAGTTTACCGGCGTCAATTAATTCAAAAGTAGAATCCTGTAATACTTCCGAGTACATGGTCATATCGGTAAATTCAGAATTCAATAAGCCCATCATTACCGCATTGGCAATGTTACCTATACCGGCTTGTAATGGTGATAAATTCTTAGCTAGGCGGCCTTGCTTCACTTCTTCACGGAAAAAGCTGACCAGGTGGCTAGCAATGCTATCTGTGTCGGCATCTGGTGCAGAGACCGTAGAGAAGGAGTCGGCTTGATTAGTAAAAACGATACCCACAATTTTTGCCGGATCGATTGGGATGGCGGTGCTACCAATGCGATCGTCCACTTTCACTAAGGGCAGTGGTAAACGACTTGGCCGATAACTTGGAATGTAGATATCGTGCAGGCCTTCAAGCTCAGGTAAATGTAGCGTATTGATTTCAATAATCACTTGCTTGGCGAAAATAGCAAAACTGGCCGAGTTACCCACAGACGTTGTAGGCACTATATGGCCTTGCTCAGTAATCGCCACGGCTTCAATCACCGCAATGTCGGGTAATTTTAATTGGTGGTTGCGCAGCTGCTCTACAGTTTCAGATAAATGCTGGTCAATAAACATGACCTGACCGTTATTGATGGCTTTTCTTAACGTGTTATCCACTTGAAAAGGCATACGACGCGCCAACAAACCGGCTTCAGTAAGCGCTTTATCAAGGTCATTACCCAGTGACGCACCCGTCATCAGATTGATTTTAATTGGGCTTTGACGTACACGCTCTACTAACGCTCTGGGTACGGCTTTGGCTTCACCCGCGCGGGTAAAACCGCTCATCCCCACGGTCATCCCATCTTGAATAAATTCACACGCTTCTTCTGCTGACATCACTTTCTGATGCAAGCTGCTTAACCGGATCCGTTCTAACTGCATTGTCTGCCCCTACTGAAAAAGAGGCGCTATTGTAGTGAGTTGTCTAAGTGTTGCCACTTAGACATAAGTCTCGTTTACCTATAATTAATCCAGGCAAAGTGCTATTTAGCTGCCGGCCACCTGCATTTGACTGATTAAGACCGAACCGGTGAGTACGCCACCGCGCCGATCAACGTCATTAGCCACAGCTGCAATATTCATAAACATATCAGCCAAATTACCCGCGATGGTCACTTCTGCTACAGGGAACTGAATTTCACCATGCTCAACCCAGAAACCGCTAGCGCCACGAGAGTAATCACCGGTTACCGTGTTTACGCCTTGCCCCATCAGCTCGGTCACGAGTAAGCCTTTGCCCATCTGCTTACACAAACCGGCTAAATCGGCATCACCATGGTTAATCAACCAGTTATGAATACCACCGGCATGCCCGGTGCTGGCCATGTTTAATTTACGCGCGGAGTAGCTGGTGGTCAGGTAGGTGTTTAACACGCCATTTTCGATTACCGCTAAATCACGCGTTTTAACACCTTCTGCATCAAAGGGGCTAGAAGCCAGCGCCAGCTTCAGGTGCGGTTGCTCTAATATCGTCAGGTGCGGCGCCATAATGGGCTGGCCAACTTTATTCAGTAAGAAACTCGATTTACGATAAATACTGCCCCCGCTGATGGCAGACACTAAATGCCCAAACAAACTGCTGGCAATGTCTGCCCGAAATATCACCGGGACTTTTTGCGTCGGGATCTTACGTGCATTTAAACGCGCGACGGTTTCTAAGGCGGCTTCGCGGCCAATTTGTTTGGGATCTAACAAGTCAGCATAGCGCCGTGCCACAGTAAAGCTATAATCGCGCTGCATATCGTCGTCTTGCTCACCAATCACTACGCAGCTAAAACTGTGCCGAGAGCTAGGATAACCGACAATTTGGCCATGACTGTTGCCATACACTTTTAAACCTTGGTGTGTTGAAAACGACGCACCTTCTGAATTGGTAATACGGTTATCCGCCGAAAAGGCAGCGTCTTCTGCGCCAGCACACAGCGCAATGGCCTGTTCAGTATCAATGCTGTCGGGGTAATATAAATCTAACTCTGGTGGGGTAAACTCTAACCATGCCGCCTCCGCTACGCCAGCATGCGGATCTTCTGAGGTGTATCGAGCAATATCTGCTGCGGCAGCAACTGCACTCTCTAGCGCTTGCGGGCTAAGATCGGCAGTAGAGGCAGAACCTTTACGCTGGCCAAAATACAGGCTAATACCTAAACCACCGTCTTGGTTAAATTCAACCGTTTCCACTTCACCGTGTCGAGTTTCGACACTTAAACCACGAGTACGGCTCATTGACGCTTCAGCACTACTGGCACCTAAGCGTTTGGCATGGGCTAACACCTGACTAACGGCTTCTTTTACTTCGGCAATTTCCCGTTGAATTTCTGATTGTTGCTGCATAGTTACTCTTACCTCTAAATCAATAGGCTAAGCTTATCATAGTCAGACAAAGGCTGCTGCCTGCTCTGCCGAGTTTAGTGATATACTAGGTGTAATTATTTTTATAGAACTTAGAGCCATGACAGATACAGAATTTAAATACGGTGACAGCAAATGGCTGGAACAACCGGATCACATCAGTAAAAGCCAGATTAAACGAGAAATGCTAGCCATGCAGGAGCTAGGTGAAGAGCTACTGGCTCTTGGCCCAGCATTACGCGCTAAGGTGCCGCTGGATGACGAATTAAAAGACGCACTAGAATTAGCCGATAGACTGGCGAAAAAACGCGAAGCGTTACGCCGCCATTTACAGTTTATTGGCCGGTTAATGCGTGATCGCGATTTAGAGCCGATTGAACAGGCGCTAGCGCTGATCCGTAACACCAATCGCGCGGCAACCAAGCAGTTTCATAAAGTAGAAACGTGGCGCGATCGCTTACTAGCCGATAGCGATGCCGTAACGGCGTTTATTGCAGATTACCCTGAGGTAGACGTGCAGCAATTACGACAACTGATCCGTAACGCCAAACGTGAAGCAGAGAAAGAACAACCCCCGAAGGCTTTCCGTGAGCTGTTTCAGCTGATCCGACCGTTGATCCTGCCTGAATAACCGCCTAATCAAACCACTGGATGTGTGCCAAGGCTCACATCCAGCCTTTGCCACTGGCTTGTGCTTGATACAAGGCGTAGTCAGCCAACTTTTGCGCATCCGCTTGCGGCATATACGGAATATTCAATGCGCCAGCCGCATACACACACCGCAAATGTTGCAGCTGCGCTCGGCGCATAAACCAATGCTGGCTTAAGGTCAGTTGCTGTAACTTATGTAGTGGCACACAATAATAATCAGCGCCAATCACGCCCTGCCGGATATACAAAAACTCAGTATCGAGTGCATAACCAAATTTACGCCAACGTAACCACAGCAATATTTGCACCACAGCGCTTAGCAACATGCCAAAACTGCCAATCCATACTGAGGTGCGTATCAGCAGCAAGCTGATCACCAATAACGGCAAACTGACAAACAGAGCGCTCGGAATTAAATAGCGCCAATTCACCCCTTTTAAAGCCATTTTTGCTAATTGTTGTTGTGGGTAAGCTTCATAAAGTAATTGCGCTGCAGCATCAGGATGAAGCGCTGGCACCATAATTTTACTGTGGCCAGCATTTTGCTGCATGGCCTCCAGCGGTGAAAACATTTGTTCATAATGTAAATTACAACGCCCAAGCAGTTTATCTAACCAATCTTGTTGTAACTTTACCCACTGCAAACGCGATAATGTCATGCTGATCTCATGGCGGGTAAACAAACCACTGCGCCGTATATAGCGGTCCTGCGTGCGGTACAAGCGAAATTGATAATAGCTGATCACCGACAGAGCAATTGAACCCAGCGTGATCAGCAGCATAAAGAACATCGCTGTTGCTAATACGGCTAACCCCACACCAAACCAGGATTGCTGGGCAGGGTTAAACCAACCGCTAATATCTAAGCCCAATACAGGTAACTTTTCATTTAGCATATCCACTAAAGGGCGATAAAAAGGCGCTAACAAACCCAACGCTAAAATCACTCGGTTATTACTAATGCCGTATAGCACCAAATCGCCAATATCACGACGACAGAGCAGTGTTTCTGTTGGTTCAGTAGCGGCTACCGCAGGCTCAGTACGTGTGGCAATATCGTCGATACTCTCAAGTGGCTGTCCGGCAGAGGCTAACGCTTGGCGTTTAGCATAAATAGCGTGTTGTAATTGTTGTGCCAAATGTTCGGGTAACGCCGCTAGCTGTGCTTCTTGCACTTTGGATCCGGCCGTATCTAAATGCACACATAAATGCCCTGTCGGCCGATAGTACAGCGGTTGTTGTAACCTCACATTTTGAATGCGGTTAAAGGGTAAATTTAACTGCGCTTTACGCAGCACGCCTGAACGGATCTCCACCGTTTCATCAATAATGCGAAAACGAAAAGCCCAATAGCGCAACAAGGCAACCACGACCAGTAACAGCAGCAGCACCAGTACGCCAAGCAAGAAGGCGCGAGGTTGGCGCTGTATGCCTTGATAAAACACAATCAGCACTGGGGCCAAGTAGCTCACGTTACCAAAAATCGCTTTAAATAAACGTAACGCCAGGTACAACAGCGCAATCGGCGATACTCGCTGCCATTGCGATAAAGAATCTAGGGCCGGCGTCGCTTCGCTGACACTGGTGTGCGGCTCAGCCATGTTGCTGCATATCCTTATGTTGCAAAATTAACTGGCGAATTTGTTGGGCGGTATCAGCAGGCAAACCGGGGATTTGAAAAGTATGCATGGCGCCACCCGCACTAAATACTTGTAGCGTGGCTAAATTGGCCCAGCGATCTAAAGGCCCTTGCTTAAGTTCGATATGCTGAATACGCAATAACGGTTGCGTAGTGCTTTTACGAAAAAATAAACCGCGTTGAAAACTCAGATCATGCTCGCGTAACGCATAAGCGTATGTTGGCAGTGCGAAGTGATCCCATGTTGCCAGCAGCAGCCCCAGGCCACTGATCAGCAAGCCTATAAAAAGCAACAGCGGCTGATGGACTTCATCGACAGGCCAAAACGGTTGATACAGCAAGACCAGCCACACGAGTGTCAGCAAGGCTGTCCAGCCGAGCTCTAAAGCCACAATTAACGGTTTATATTTTGGGGAAAGGGGCTGCCAGTTTAATTGCGCTAACGCCGGTAAATCGGTGTCAGATAAAACAAGATTATAAAAAGGCTGCTGATCCATGTTGTTCTCTGGCTGTTATTGGGGTGTAAGCAGAATGATAGCAGCCCGTACCGCCCTGCCACCAGTCATTTTGTTTGTAGCAATAAATACGGCAGCCGCAGCTGCCGTAATAATCAGCGTATGACTGCTGGGCTTAGCAGACCTTCGTCAACCAACCAAATTTATCTTCAGCCTTACCCCATTGAATATCATTTAGCGCCTGACGCAAGGCCGCTGTGGTTTGCCCTGCCTCACCGCCGCCAACTTGATATTCTTTGTTTTCATGGATTAAGGTACCTACCGCAGTTAATACCGCCGCGGTGCCCGATAACGCCGCTTCGGCACCGGGCCGTACTGCGCGCTCGAGTAGCTCGTCAACCGTTAACTCACGCTCAGACACTTTCATACCGCGATCACGCGCCAGCGTTAAAATAGAGTCGCGCGTAATGCCGTGCAAAAACGAGCTATCCAGTGCTTTAGTAATAATTTCATTGCCATCAATTAATAAGAAGTTCGCAGCACCGGTTTCTTGTACATCGCCGTTCGGGCAGAACAAGACCTGATCGGCTTGCACTGCGGCACGGGCTTTCATAATAGGCTGCAGTGCGCTGGCATAATTACCACCACTTTTTACCATACCCATATGGCTAGCACAGCGGGCATCGTCTTCTAGCAATAATCTTAGCGCCTTGGCGCCACCGGCAAAATAATCACCCACCGGAGATAACAGCACATACAGCATCGAATTTAAACTGGGTGCTGCGGCTTTACCGATAGAGCCTTCGGTACCGATATGCGTAGGACGAATATACATTGAGCCCGGCGGGTTTGGCACATCTGCCGCATATTGACGCACGATATCCGTGATCATGTTGGATAACATGACCGGGTCAAAAGCAGGTAACGCCAGCAAAGCACTACTTTGCTGTAAGCGCGCCACGTTTTTATCCATCCGAAAAATATGAATAGAATCGTCGGCGTGACGAAACGCTTTTAGCCCTTCAAAACAGGTGCTAGCGTAATGCAGCACATGTGCACCAGGGTGCAAACTGATGCTATTACTCGACACCATTGCTGGTGTGCTCCACTGATTTTGTTCATAACGCGAGATAATCATCTCGGGGGTGAATACCGTACCAAATGCTGCCATCTTTCTTTCCTGCGTATGTAGTAATGCCGGCCTGTGCCGACAGATCCAGAGGTTAACGCTATCTATTTTTAATTATTGAGTGCCGCCAACGGTCAGCGCATCCAGTTTCAAGGTAGGCTGCCCTACGCCAACCGGTACACTTTGACCTTGTTTACCACAGACGCCGATACCGCTGTCTAAGCGCATATCATTGCCGACCATAGACACATGTTGCATCGCTTCTGGGCCATTACCAATTAAAGTCGCGCCTTTAATCGGTGTGGTAATTTTACCGTCTTCAATTAAGTAAGCTTCAGAAGCCGAAAACACGAATTTACCCGAAGTAATATCCACTTGGCCGCCACCAAAGTTAGGCGCATAAATGCCCTTCTTCACGCTGCTAATAATTTCTTCTGGGCTATATTCGCCCGCTAACATGTAAGTGTTGGTCATCCGTGGCATGGGTAAGTGCGCAAATGACTCACGACGACCGTTACCGGTAGGTGCCACGCCCATTAACATCGCGTTATGCTTATCTTGAATGTAGCCTTTCAGAATACCGTTTTCAATCAAGACATTGTATTGGCTTGCTGTACCTTCATCGTCAATATTTAATGAACCACGACGGCCCGTCAGGGTACCATCATCGACAATAGTACAGTGCTTCGACGCCACTTGTTCACCAATACGGCCACTAAACGTCGAGGAGCCTTTACGGTTAAAATCACCTTCTAAACCATGGCCTACCGCTTCATGTAACAACACCCCTGGCCAGCCAGAGCCGAGCACTACCGGCATGGTGCCAGCAGGCGCATCAACTGCGGTTAAATTGACTTGTGCCATCCGCACGGCTTCGCGAGCAAACTGCTGCCAGCGCACCGCACCGTCAACTTCTTCACTAAAGTAGTGATAATCCGTTCTCGCGCCACCACCGGCGCTGCCGCGCTCGCGACGACCGTTTTCTTCTAATAGCACCGAGCAATTTAAGCGCACTAAAGGGCGAATATCTGTCGCATAGGTACCATCGCTGCCTGCAACCAATATTTCTTCGTAAACGCCGGTTAGGCTCACCATAACTTGCTCAGCCCGCTTGTCTAGGGTACGAATAAAGGCTTCAACTTGATGCAATAAAGCGACCTTGTCGGTGTTGCTCAGGCTTTGTAAGGGCTCGCAGGGTAAATAAATTTGGCTATTGCCCGTGCGGCTAAAGGCTTTAACACTGCCTTGTTGACCGTGCGCCGCAATACCGCGCGCGGCGGTAGCCGCTTGTTTTAGGGCATCGCTATTAATCGCATCGGCATAAGCAAAGCCGGTTTTCTCGCCGCTAATAGCGCGTACTCCGACGCCTCGCTCGATATTAAATGAGCCATCTTTTACCAAGCCATCTTCTAATACCCACGACTCATGCACGCTAGATTGAAAGTATAAATCGGCATAATCGAGCTGATGCGCAAACAAAAAGCCCAGCGTCTGTTCTAAATCGCGGGCGCTCAGCTCAGAGGCATTAATTAGGTTTTGTTCTACTACATTCATTATTTCAGCTCACTTCTAAATCGGTTATGTTGCTTTACTGGCATGTTTACGGCCAATTGTTGGCAATCGGCCAAATCGACCGCCACTGAGATCCAACCCGGGGCGGAACCCGCCTCAGCTAACACCTCGCCCCAAGGGCTAATAATCAGGCTATGACCGAATGTTTTACGCCCATTGGCATGGGTACCGGTTTGGCCTGGCGCCACCACAAAGCTTTGGCTTTCAATAGCACGGGCGCGTAATAACGTATGCCAATGTGCCGCGCCGGTGACTTCGGTAAACGCCGCCGGCACGCTGAGTACATTCATACCCTGCTCGGCTAACGCCTGTGTTAAGCCAGCAAAGCGCACATCATAGCATATAGTCATTCCCAGTTTCAGACTGCCCTGTTCAGATAATGTCAGTTTCTTACCCGGCTGGGTACTTAGTGATTCGCGGTACGATCCCATGCTGTCATTCACGCTCACATCAAACAAATGTAATTTTTGATAATCGGCCAATAGCTGGCCATCAGGCGCAAAAAATACACTGCTGGCAGCGAAACGCGCTGACTCATCGGTGCATGTTGGTAAACTACCGGCCACCAAGTACAGCTGATACTGCTGAGCTAATGCCGCACAAGCCTGCTGAATAGGCCCGTGCCCTAGCGGCTCTTGATAACGTTGCTGTACCCCTTCAGCCCCACCAAATACGGCAAAACACTCTGGCAGCACCACCAGATGCTGCAAAGCACGCGGCAATTGTGCTAATTGCTCTCGTAAGAAACGTAAATTACTCTCGGGATCAGGCTGGCTGTTAAATTGAATGGCACTGAGCTGCCACTTAGTCTGAGCGGGGTTGAGTGTTATCAAGGGGAACCGCCTCTGGTTGAGCAATACGCACCGGTACGGGCACTTCGGTGCTGTGTCGATTGACTTCCGTCACGACCGGTTTATCAAAACTGCCGGTTACCGTGAAATTAATACGCGAGATCACTTCTGCCGATTGAAAGACTTCATCTAAGGCAAGTGCCGCTAAACCGGTCGCGGGATTCACCATCCAGGCAATGATCACCGGTAAACTCGAGGTCACTTTTGGCGCAAAGGACATTTGATAATCCATCTGCCGTTTTACCAGATCAGAATAGCCCTGAATCGCTAAATTGCCTGGCACACCATCCACCACAAAGTCATTGGTTTGCGCAATACCGCGCTGCACGTTCAGGGTGCCACTCATTTTGTTGTAGTAAAAACCTTTGGCAAACACATCACGAAAATCGAGCCGCAATTTACGCACTAACGAGTCTAGGCTAAACAGTGAAAATAACCGCGCGCCCTGATCGCTGACCTCTGTTAAAGCGCCATCACCAAGTGCAAACTTAACATTGCCATTGAGTGAGCCTAAACGAAATTGTTGCGGCGCACCTGGCCAATTTAGCTCAAAACTAATGTCACTGCGGCTGCCGCTAATGGCGGTGCTTAATTGATATTCAGCCAATAAGTTACCGATATTCGGGCTAGAGAAGCTACCATTAAAATGGCTAACACCTGCTGCGTTATCAGGCTGCCAATAGCCTGACACGCCAAGCTTACTGCCTTTGTAATCGGCATCGAATTGGCGTAACTGCCAAGTATCACCCGTACCCGCCGCTTGAATTTGGACATAACCAAAACGGTAATGACCAATTGAGCAATCCTGACAACTTAATTGCAATGGCACCATTTGCGTTAACCATTGTTGCTCTGGTAACTCTGCTAATAACGCTACAGCGCGTTCGTTTTCTGCCAAGGCCGCGTCTTTTTCGGGTAAAGCAAGATGCAAGTAATCAAACTGTGCGGCGATGCCTTGCGCTTGCCAGTCATGGAAAAACTGCCAACGACTTGCTAACTCTGTGCCATTAAGCTGTAACTGCCACGTTTGATCTGTGCTTGATAACTCAAAAACCGTATTGGTTAACTGCAAATTATCGGGTAGCGCTATCGCGCCAATACGGCCACGCACTTTGTTTAACGGCGGTAACAACCCTTGGCCCTCGCTCTTCAAACTGAGTAACGGCTGTAAAAACTCGTACCATGGCAGCAAACTGACTGCTGGCAAATTGATGTCGACATTAAACCCTTTACTTCCCAGCCCTGGGTCCGCACTACCAACCGATAACTGTGCACGACTTATCACGCCTGTACTGTGTGGCAGTTCGGCTTGAAAGTTAAGCAGCGCTGGATAATCCAACGTAAAATAACTTTGCTGTTCATTACCGTGCGCCACCAATTGTAAGCTGGCAGCTTGCTGCTGTGTTTTAGCAAAGGGGGTAGGTAAGTTTACGGCTAAGTCATCCAGCCGCGCACTGAGCTCGGCCTGATAGGTAAAACCACTGCTCGGTAACAATAACGCCAGCTTTAACTGCCAATCCAGTTCCCCCTCAAGCAAATCTGCGGCTTCAGGCCACAACGGCAAAGTGAGATCGGTCGCCGGTGTTAGGCCATTTACAGCGAGGTCAACTTTGTAACCTTTTTCTTGTAAGCTCCCTTTTAATTCCGCCGCACCTTGAATGCCTTGCCAATTAAATTGCAGCTGATCACTGCTGATTTGTTCATTAATAAACTGAATACTGCCCGTTAAACCATTAATTTGCAGTGCGGGGGCTTGTAAGTTGGCTTGCACATTCAGTAAACGCGTGACACCACTCACTTTCACACTTGGCTCACGTAAGCCTATTTCTACTAGCATCTCAACACGTTGTGGGCCGATTAACCCTAAGTGTTCTAACGTTTTACCTAAGTTGTCTTTTAATGACGACTGCGAGATGACCTCGGTGATATTGCGACTGTCTAACTGTGAATTTAAACGAATATCCAACTGGGCAGCGTCAAACAAATTCGGAATAGTGGCGCTGACCACATCCGTTAATGCCAATTCAGCAAGGTTTGCGCTGTGTGATTCAATCAGCATACTGGCATTATCAAATAGCAAAGTTCCATGCAGCTCCGTTAACGCCGGCCAGTCGGGTGCAAAATAAAACACCCCTTCGCTTAGCTCGGCAAAAGCTTGAAAATGGCCTTGCCCTTCACGAAACGGATAATCGGCAAAGGCGCCTTGCCACAAAAAAGTGGTTTGGATCACTTGACCGCTATTGAGCGCATTAGTCAGATAGTCTCGCGTTTTCTCCGGCATATAGCGCTGCGGATAATAATAATGGGCATTGGCCGCATCTAAACCGGTGACTTGTGCCAGCAAAGCTAACTCGGGTTGTTCAGACAGTGTTAAAGCCAGTTGGCCGTCAAAACTAAAGTCAGTAGCTTGCAGCTGTAAGGTGGGGATCTGTAGCTGCCAGTCGTTGTTCCGTTTAAGTAAGCGAATATCCGCTGTTAATTGCTGATAAGGCCAGGCCTGTTTAAATAAACCATCCCAGGTTAATTGCTGCTCTTCTGCCGACAGCGCTAACCAGGCAAAGTTGTTACCAGCCCAAAATTGCCCTGCTAAGTTTTCAGTGCCAGGAATGTCTTTCACCGCAAGATTACTGAAACCACTAAACTGGCCTTGTAGCTGCCATTGCGCGTCTTGCCATGCTAAATGCGCCTGTTCTAAATAGCCCGAAGGTTGATAGGCTAAAATGCCTTGCAGCACTTGACTGTCTTCAGCCCACAATTGCGCCAATGGCTCTAAGGCATCTAACTGAAATTGCTGGATCGCAGCAACCCAGCGCTCTGAGGTTTTGTGCAGTTGAAATTGCAACCCGGGCCACACTTCCAGTTCATCCGCCAAACTTAATTCACTGGATAACAATTGCCAGCCTTCGGCTACCGGTTGCCATAACAATTGCCCTGGCCCTAACTTTAAACTGTGCTTTGAACCGGCGCGCTGCCAATGCATGCTGTTATCTGCTAACTCAACATGGATTTGATGCAATTGACCGTTGTCGAGCGAAGCCCAAGCCTCAAAGTTAATACTGGCTTTTTCTAAGCGATGGGTTTGCGGCAGCCACTGCCGAAATAACGGGATTAAGTCTAACTCCGAGCTTTGCAGATACAGCTGGCCCTGTGCCTCAGCCAAGCTTGGGCCTTGAAAATCTAAGATAAAACTGACGGTATTAGCCGTAACATCGGCGATGGAGAGCTCACCATGACCTTGGTGGTGTTCTTGCAGGTTGCGCCAATTTAACTGGCTGATATCCAATACCAACTGCGGATTATCAGCGCTAAACAGGATCAGCTGGCTATCGCGCAGGGTAAATTCTTTTAATTGCCGGAAAAATAATTGCTCTAACGCCAGTAGCACCTTACTCACCGAGTCTACTTGGTTAGATCCCGGCTGCACCAGTGCATCGGCATCTAACCAATAACGTAAGCCACGTAATTCAAAATGTTCAGCGGTAAGTTGTCTTGAGGTAAGACTCCCCCAGAAGTCGATACGAATAGACGTTTGTTCAATATGCAGTTGTAGCTGCTCGGCCGCGTTCAACTCAACTTGCTCTAACACTAGAGCGGGGCCGCTTTGTCGCCACGCGGCGGTAATTTGGCCAATAGCAATTTCAGTACCGAGTTGTGCAGTCAGTACCTGTTCAATATGGTGCTTGTAATTGTCTGCATAAGGTAGCGCAATGCGTAGCACCGACACCACGGTAGCTAACACCACCAAACAAATAGCCAGCGCTATCCATAATTTATGCAGACAGTAAAAACAAAATTGCTTTGTTTTCTGCACTACATCATTACCACGTCAAACTGCTCCTGTGTATACATCGGCTCTGCATGTATGCTGATTTGCTTACCTATAAAAACCTGCAACTCAGCTAAACTATGAAACTCATCTGTCGTTAGTGCATCTTTAACAACAGGTGCAACATAAACCACAAATTTATCTGCAGAATAAGCCCGATTAACCCGCACGATTTCGCGCAAAATTTCAAAACAAACGGTTTCAACGGTTTTTAACGAACCGCGGCCCATACATACTGGACACTCTGAGCATAGAATATGTTCCAAACTTTCGCGGGTTCTTTTGCGCGTCATTTCCACTAAACCCAGCGCAGAAAAACCATGAATATTGGTTTTGGCTCGATCGCGGGCTAATGCTAGCTCTAAACTATGAAATACGCGCCGTTTATGTTCTTCATTTTGCATATCGATAAAATCGATAATAATAATACCGCCCAAGTTACGCAGCCGTAATTGCCGGGCGATGGCTTGGGTAGCTTCGGTATTCGTATTGAAAATGGTTTCATCTAAATTTCGGTGGCCGACAAAGGCACCGGTATTCACATCGATAGTGGTCATGGCTTCGGTTTGATCGATAATCAAATAGCCGCCACTTTTTAAAGGCACCTTGCGCTCTAAAGCACGCTGGATCTCATTTTCAACATCGAACATATCAAAAATAGGCCGCTCGCCGGGGTAATACTCTAGCAAGGGCACACTTTGTGGCATAAACTCTTCACAAAAAGCGGTAAGTTGTTGAAAGGTAAGCTTTGAATCAACTCGTACTCGCTCCAGCTCTGTGCCGACAAAGTCACGTAATATGCGATAACACAAGGTTAAGTCTTCATAGACAACCGCTTCTTTGCGCGTATTTTTTTTGCGCTTGAGCACCTTGCTCCAGAGTTTTTTTAAGAATTTGGCATCATGTATCAGTTCATCTTCAGCGGCGCCTTCTGCGGCAGTACGTACAATAAACCCCCCGCTGTCGTCCATATTATTGGATACGATCTCTTTTAGCCGCTGTCGCTCCGCTTCGCTTTCTAATCGCTGCGATACACCGACATGCGTTGAATCGGGCATAAAGACTAAATAGCGTGAAGGTAAGGTGATGTCTGTGGTTAAACGTGCGCCTTTAGTCCCTAACGGATCTTTAACAACCTGCACTAATAGGTACTGACCTTCACGCACTAATACACGAATATCTTTACTAATACCGGGTTTGTGTTCGAGTTCAGTGGCTTCATTGTGCTGCACGATATCTGACGCATGCAAAAAAGCGGCTTTATCAATACCAATATCGACAAAAGCGGCTTGCATGCCCGGCAATACGCGGCTGACTTTACCGACATAAATATTGCCCACCAGCCCCAAGCGGGCCTGACGTTCGATATGCAACTCTTGCAGCACGCCATTTTCAATCAGCGCAACACGTGTTTCGGTAGGGGTAACGTTAATCAGTAACTCGGCACTCATGCCTACCTCGATAACTGCTGTAATAAACGATCTGTTTCACACAGCGGCAAACCTACTACAGCACTATAACTACCATGAATTTTTTCGACAAACTTACCGGCTAAACCCTGGATGCCATAACCACCGGCTTTATCGCAAGGTTCTTTAGTTAACCAATAGTCAGCCATTTCGGCTTCACTAATTTCTCGGAAAAACACATCTGTTATCGCTAACGCTTGTAAGGTTTGGCTTGGTGAAACAATGGCAACGGCGGTCATAACTTGATGCTGACGGCCGGATAATAACTGCATCATAGCCAAAAAATCAGCATAATCCGTTGGCTTACCTAAAATTTTATTGTCAACCACCACACTGGTGTCTGAGCCCAGAACCGGTAATGCGTTGGCAATTTTTGCGGCACCGGCTTGTGCTTTTTGCAGTGCCAAACGGCTAACATAGGCGGCAGCCGCTTCATCTGGCAAAACACTTTCATCGATTGACGCACTGATTAAATCAAACTCCACACCCAACTGTTGCAACAATTCGCGCCGACGAGGTGAGGCTGAAGCTAAAGCAATTTTCGGATACATTATTGGATCTTAAGTTGGCGGCGATAACGCCGTAAAAACCAAAACAACCAAGGCCAAACCAGCATGCCAGTTAGCACAGGCCACAAATAAGCGGGGCGAAAATTAACGCCAGTTAAAAAGTTACTCAACCAAAAAAGCAATAATTGATACAGTGCTAACAACAAACCGACTAATAAACTTTGTTGGATAACACCAAAGTTGCGAATTTGCAGATGGTTAACCGCCATCACAAAAGCAACCACTGAAAACGCTAAGGCGTTAACCCCTAACACAGTGCCCACCAGAACGTCGGTTAAAAACCCCATAAAGAAAGCCGTACCAATATTCACTCTACGTGGTAAGGCTAAGGTCCAATACATTAAAACAAGCAACACCCAATCGGGCCGAAATAAGCTGAATTGAAACGGTACCGGAATAACCGTCAGCAACAACGCCGTAATTAAACTTAAATAAATAAAACCTAAACCCTGTGCTGGGCGCATTATTCTGGTTCCTCTTCCTGCCGCACCGCTTCAACCTGCGTACCTGGCCATAAGATCAACACATGTCGGATGCGATCCAAGCTGGCATAAGGTTTGGCATATACCGTCATAAACGGTTGGCTATCATCTCGAATAACATTAATGACTTCCGCCACGGGATAGCCTTCAGGGAAACGGCCATCCAAGCCAGAGGTTAACAAGCGATCGCCCTCTCGAATATCGGTACTCAACGGTAAATGGATAACGCGCAGCATATCCCATTGGCCTAAACCTTCTGCCACGGTGCGCACCCCAGTACGTTCTGCACGTAATGAAACTGCATGAGTATTATCGGAAATTAACAAAGCGCGGCTACTATTTGGCCCAACGCTGACGATCTGCCCAAGCACCCCTTTTTCATCGATAATGGGTTGATGCACCGTGACGCCATCATTAGTGCCTTTGTTCAACACAATTTGATGACTAAAAGGATGGCTATATACGGCAAGTACTTCAGCAATCAGGCGCTGGCCCTCGACCACAGGTGCTGAACCAAGTAACGCTCGTAGTTTATTGTTCTCTTGTTTTAAAAACGATAACAACTGTAATTGCGTTTCTTGGTTCAATAAGCGTGTTTTGAGCTCAGCATTTTCAGCTAATAACTGCTGCTGAGACAAAAGCTGCTCTGAGGCACCGGAAATAAGACTTTCAGGTAAACTTGCCACATAAAATAGCGGGCTAACGGCTGAAGTGAGATAACTACGCAACTGCGTGGAGCTTTCGGTATAGCGGTCAACAAACATTAGCCCGACGCTGCAGGCTATAGCAAATACTAAACGTAGCCCGAGTGCCGGGCCACGACTAAAAAAATCATTCATGTAGGTCTCTGACGGTGCTAAACCTCATTACTCGTAACTGAAAACATCGCCACCGTGCATATCGATCATCTCCAGCGCCTTACCACCACCACGAGCCACGCAAGTTAATGGATCATCACCGACAACAACCGGAATACCGGTTTCTTCCATTAACAAACGATCTAGATCACGTAACAGTGCACCACCGCCGGTTAATACCATGCCGCGCTCAGAAATATCTGACGCTAACTCAGGTGGGGATTGCTCTAAGGCAACCATTACGGCACTAACAATACCGGCTAATGGTTCTTGTAAGGCTTCTAAAATTTCATTACTGGTCATAGTAAAGCTACGTGGTACACCTTCAGCAAGGTTACGACCACGTACTTCAATTTCTAACACATCGTCACTCGGGTAAGCCGAGCCAATTTCTGTCTTAATGCGTTCAGCTGTTGCTTCACCAATTAAAATGCCGTAGTTACGACGAATATAGTTAACAATCGCATCATCAAACTTGTCGCCACCAATCCGCACGGAAGAAGAATACACCACACCATTTAACGAGATAATGGCGACTTCTGTAGTACCACCACCGATATCAACGACCATAGAGCCGGTAGCTTCTGAAACCGGTAAGCCCGCACCAATTGCTGCGGCCATAGGCTCATCAATTAAGTACACTTCACGCGCACCGGCGCCTTGGGCAGATTCACGAATAGCACGACGCTCAACTTGAGTAGAACCACAAGGAACACAAACTAAAACGCGTGGGCTAGGCCGAAAAAAACTGTTGCTGTGCGCTTGGCGAATAAAATGCTGTAACATTTTTTCGGTAACATAAAAGTCCGCAATGACCCCATCTTTCATCGGGCGAATAGCTTTGATATTACCAGGCGTACGACCCAGCATACGTTTAGCCGCATGCCCTACTGCTGCCACGCTCTTAGGACCACCGGCGCGTTCCTGTCGGATAGCGACTACAGAAGGCTCGTTCAAAACGATACCTTGGTCTTTTACATAAATAAGAGTATTAGCTGTACCAAGATCGATGGACAGATCATTTGAGAAAATGCCGCGCAGTTTATTAAACATGGAGAAGGTGGATCCTTTTAACAACATCCGACTGCTAAAGCCAACAAGAGCGTGTCAGCAATCAGAAAAAAATTTTAGAAGAGTTAACGCTATTCTAAGTAAGTCTCAGGCAAGAAAATAGCTTTTTATGACTTTTTTGCCAAATTAACCCAATTACTGAAAAAAACCACGTATTGCTGCTTTTTTGTCAGCTATTCACGTGCTTTGCTAACAAATCACCGCGGCAGTTATACTCGCTGCACCTTATACTGTAATAGTAATTTACCTTAAAGATAAGCAGACGAATAACGACGATGACACTTCCCTCAATACACTGGCAACGCTGGTATGACAAACGCCTCGGCGCGAACAACAACGAGCTATGGTTATTAAACCTAGTCCCGCCTGTGGCTGAAATTGCGGGTAATAAGTGGCTCAAATTACACAACGCATTACAACAACGTTTGCCCACGCAAGGCATTCTTAGCTTAGGCGGAGCCTTCTCTAACCATTTAGCCGCCCTCGCTGCTGCTGGACACTATTACCATTTTCCAACCATCGGCTTAGTGCGTACCGAGCAGCTAGACTTAAATAACCCAACATTAGCCCAGTGCTTAAAACATGGCATGCAATTACACGCCTTAACACGAACACAGTTTAGACAGCGCTCAAGCAGTGAGTTCAATTTATATTTGCAGCAACAGTATCCCGATTATCTTGTGATACCGGAAGGTGGCAGCAATTTACAAGGTGCAGCAGGCGTTGCCACATTACCGTTAGCCGATACACCCCATGGTCTTGCCGACATACTATGCTGTGCTACGGCCAGTGGCGGCACTTTGGCAGGTCTGATCCAGCGATATCCGCATACGCAAATATTGGGTTTAGCCGTCGTCAAAGACAGCGCCTTAACAGACAAGGTAAAACGATGTTTACCTCATTCAATGATAGCTGCCGCAAATGATCAAAACTGGTCAATTCAACCTGCCGACTCTAACTATGCCAAGGTATCTAACGAGTTAATCGATTTTTGTTGTCAGGCAAAACAACAACAGAATATCAGTATAGAACCGGTGTATACCGGCAAAGCACTACAACAATTATTCACGCTATTAGATCAAGGCAAGATCCCAGCAAATAAACGCATCGCTTTTTTCCACACCGGTGGATTACAAGGTTTAGCAGGGTTACATTATCGAAAGATCCTCAGTGATCAGCAATTCGATTTATTAAACCGCTGACAATGCACTGGATCTTCAAGCATTGAAAACCCCACCCAAACAAATAAAGAAAATCACTATGAGGCGATTGGTGAGGCATTGGCAATGGTTTGAAGCGTTTTGTCAGTGGTACTGCACGCGTGATTAGAGAGAACCTAGAGACTGGCAGTGCTGAACAGTTCTTTAAGAGGAAAAGCTATAATCAAATCGAATAGCACAATACAGCATAGGGCAGAATTTGGCTGGGGACGTCTTTTGCATGGATGCAAAAGAGGAGCGTACAAGGATGTATTATACCATTCCATCTTGTTTTCTGCTCTAATTGTACTCACCAAATCATCATACTCTGAGTCTTATGAATCATACTGCTGAAGACATCCTTAAGCTTTCTCGCGCCGAGAAAAATGGGCGTAAGC
>NZ_JAKGTQ010000011.1 GCF_021568285.1 Rheinheimera sp. UJ63 | reverse complement strand
AAAAGAACCGACGTATATCGGGTTGTTTTAAAGCAGGCATACATAACTCTCATTGTTGGCAACACAGAAAGATATGATGCGTGATCAGTCAGCAAATAAAAGATGTGATGGCCGGACGCTTACCATTATTCAGCAGAAAGACTTACAATATTATGCACAAAAGCCAACATAGCAGACAAATAAAAAAACCCAGTAACAAAATATGTTATTGGGCTTTTTGCTAATCTAAAGATGAGTGTTCAAGAAATACTATTAAAAGGTATAACTGACACCGAAACTATAAGTACGACCATCATAACGGATGCGGTTAACTGCGTCTTTGTTACCACCGATGTACTCATAACCTTGATCTGCAGTTAAGTTGAACGCACGTAAGTCAACTCTGAAGTTACGGTTGAAGGTATAAGAAGCAGCCATGTCAAGACGTCCACGGGCCGTTTCAAAACGTGCATCAGTTCCTAAGAAGCCACTATTCGTTCCATCTAAAATGATGTTTTGAGATAGTTGCTGAGCATCTCGCCAGTTGTATGTTAAACGAATACTAAATCCATCATTTTCCCAATAACCAATTATGTTATATGACTCTGGCGATACCCTTAATAGAGTTGTTCCATCAGCAGACTCGTCAGTATTAATTTTAGTATAATTGAATACACCACCAAAACCATTCCAAGGGTATGATAAAAAATCGAGCTTTTGTTGAATTGCTAATTCATAACCAGTTACTTTAATTGAGCCATTTGTATTAATTGCTTGGTTAACAGTAATGCGACGAGCGGAATCACTAACATTCCCTTGGGAATCAGTGAAAGGTTCTAATTCACGACACTCTATACCGCCTGTACCGCTGCCTTCAACAAGACCTGTTGGACCAAACAAACCATCACTTACATAACTTGGTATATCATCACCACAAATTGGCGCAGTACCAAATAAACCAGTGATTTCCTTTTCAAAGAAACCGATAGAAATCGCACTACCTTCGCGGTTATACCATTCTAGAGAGATATCAAAGTTCTCCGCAGTGTATGGTTTCACATCGGAAGATGGTAAATCCACACGCACACTGGTCACATCACCATCATCATCTTCATTTGCCGTGATGATGGTGGTTGGATTTTGGCTTCGCAGATTGGGTCTAACAATTCCTTCATAGCTCGCTAAACGCAAGATAACGTCCTCCGTTAATTCGAGCTTAATGTTCAATGATGGCAAGGTATGACTGTAACTATTTCCTAAAGTGCGCTGTTGTAACACGCCATCAGAATCAATAAATGCACCAGTGAAAACGTTATCGGTTTCAATTCTTCTAAAACCTAAATTACCTGAATATAAAACTGAACCCAGTTGACCGCTGAAGTTGCCCATTAAATACGCAGCAGAAATGTCTTGAGTCGTGTCAAAGTTACGGGCAAAAAACGTATTTCTTCCTTGAGTTTGATGAACAGCCCAACCGGTAGGAGAAGCTAATTGAGAACCTGCTGGAAGCCTATCAAGAATACCGCTTTGAAGAAGAGGGCGAAGATTTGTTGAGTCAATTGTGACCCAACCAGTCTCAGGACCAAATGCACCTGGGAATTCCCCATTAAAGAATCCCCCCTGAGTTTCCACAAACAGTTTCGCATTCCCAAATATATTCGCAGTCGTTAATGCGCCAACATTAATACCACCAGCACCTATACGAAGGTCATTATTGATAAGCTGTTCTTTTTGATAACGATATCCACTTTTCAAGGAATCCAACCGAAATACATCTCTAAATCCAAAGTTGGTATAACGTAAAACATTCAATTCACCAGAATCCATTTCACGTATTGGATTATCGACACGACCATTGACATAAAAATCGACTCTTCTATTTCCATTAACGGAACGAGGCAGTCCACTATTGAAACCTGTAACGGATGGAGAACTCCAATTACCATCATATATATATGAATTAAGAGCAGATGGGTTTAATACGTTAATAAACGCCTGACTCAAGTCACCATTCCCAGTATTAATTTCTATGTCAATACCGGTTGGATTGAAACTTCCTCTACTGCCGTCGACTTGGTGACGAAGATCAATGCCTTCGTTAATGAAAAAATTTTCTGATTCTGATTTGGAAAAAGTCCCGTCAACTACCCAGTCGTCTTTTATATAATCACCATACAGATAAAGACCTTTTGCGTCTTCAGTAAATTGAAGTAAACGGTTAGCGGGTAACCAATTCACGTTAGTAATACGTGCATGGCCCACAGTATAACTTGGAGGATCACCAGGCCCTGCAAAACCAGAACGGGAAGGTGCGCCCAACAAGGTTATTTGTTGCTGCGCGTTATCTGCTTGGCTACGTAGAAGAAACTGTGTATCTTCTAAATTACTTTGATCAAGTGTACGCTTAGTATATATGTAGTCTAAGCCAAGTTTAAGGTCATCAGTCACCTTAAATTCAAAGTTTAAAGCACCAGAATGACGATCACCATTTTGTACTTCTGCAGCCTGACCTGCACGAGAAATAACACGTATTTGCGAATTATCTTCCAATCCATGTTGAGCTCGATAAGCGTCGATTGCTTCTGCACTGATAACTGGTCGAACACCTGTTTGTAAGCCAGTTTCCTGATTAAAAGTGACTAAATCAGTATACTGTGTGAAATTAACAGTATCGCGGCGATAGTTTTGCCCTGAGCCGGCAACTTTAAACGCAATACCCAGTCGACCGTCCATAAAATGTTTAACACCTTGGAGTCGGTAGTTGGTATTGAAGTCTTCAGACAAATCCTCATACCGTGTACCTAAATCGACTTTTAATAAACCATCTCTTTTACTTAATGCTCTTTGAAATTGAAGGTCTACAATTCCAGCTATACCACCCGCTTGTAAATCTGCTGTAGGACTCTTAATAACTGTGACGCCATCGAATATACCTGCCTCAAATGCCCCAAACGGGTTAGACTCGCCAGCTGCACCTTCGCTACGACTTGGTGTGGTGATGGATTGACCAATCGCTGTTGTTTTAACAAAATCACCTGGTAACCCGCGTAAACTTATTTCTGAATCACGGCTTTCACTATCACGATTTAACTGGATGCCCGGTAATGCTTGTAAGGCCTCTCCCAAATCTAGAGCTGGTAACTCATCAATATCTGTTGCTGAAATAGCATCAACGACAGAAGCTGATTCTTTTTTAATATTCAGTGCAGCTTCTAAGGCCGATCTGACGCCTTTCACTTCTATAACTTCTACTTCTATGCTTTCTTGTTCAGAGTTAAGAGCTTTACTAACTTCTTGTGCAATCAAACTTGGTGTACTGATTGCTAATAATAATGCTGCCGAACCCGTTTTAAACCTGTTATTTCTTGTTTTCATATCCTGTCCCCACGATAAGGTTCTCAATCATCAAATTAGAAAGAGATGCTTTATTTTAATAAATTTTCACCAACCGCAAGCCCAAAATAACACCAATAACAGCCATTTTCAATCTTTTCCAATCATTACAATTCGATGAATTTTGACATTATTCTAACCATAAAAGTTAGATCTATGTTTTTGAGACAGAATTTGCTGGAAAACACTGGTTGCTTTAAACGTATAGACGAATTCACTTAAGCTTGTTAAGTGCTATCGTTTCACTATCGAGTGATAACAAATTGCCGATTTTCCCGATTAACCGTTAGGTTATGGAAATCAAGACCAATGACAAGCAACATATTGAATAAAATAGCTTTTTAGCTGAAAAACCAATATTAAAGCAATCGCATGATTTAGTGAACTTATTTCTTTGTGCCTGTCAGTAACATTGCTACTTTTACACTTTTATCTTCGCTTTCCATATCGTCATTCCAACCAAGAATTGAAACCAAGCATAACTAGACATAAACGGATGATTGACTGTCGCGCTGAAAGCCTAAAAATAGCAAGCCTCGGTGCTCTTACCACTGCATAAATCCTGTTTCTCAATAACTTTTGGGCCTGAGCTGACCCAATTTGACTGAAAGTGATTTAATGCTATAATGGTAATCATGAATTTTAGATTCTAAACACCTAAACTCGTTTAAGTATAGTTTTATTAATAAAGCACACTGAGAATCAAGCTCACCCGCTATCAAATTAATAACCTTAAATTCCAACTGCCGTGCTGAGCCCAATCAGAATGCTACATCAAACTCTTATCCGTGGGTTCAAGCAGTGATACATAGGTCTAACATGTTTGAAAGAGGCAATACTTAATTGCTGGAGAGCCATCATTTAGACTATCAATCCTATATGCATAACAAATTCGCTACAACAGATAAACTTACGGATCCTGTTAAGAAAAACAATACATAATTTCATTTCGTTGATTTCGTTTTAATTACCACATTACAAATGGCTTAATCGAATGAGATAAATTAGAACACATTTAATCTACAAAGATGGACATGAGCGACGTCACAAAAACTGGAGAAAATGATTGTGAAACAAAAAATACAGTAAGTTTAGTTATTTCCTAGACAGGTGTTTGTAAAAAACTATGCCGAAGTCTACTTCAAAATAAGTAAAGTCAAACTAGCCACAAGTTAGTGAAACACTCAATATTCTCTCTAGAGCTTAGGCAGAGCAAAACTCCTAGAGAATAGTGGAGCTGATTTACTCGGCGTTAAATCGCACGATTGTATTTAATAAAGGACAACCATGAAAATACAAACCCTTTTGATTCTCTCGATGATTATTGCACTAAACGCCTGCCATTCAACTGAAGAAGCCTTAGAGGAGCAGCCAAATATACTATTTATATTGGCTGATGACCATCGTTGGGATCTACTTGGCTACAAGCATCCAATTATAAAAACATCGAATCTAGATGAACTTGCAAACAAGGGGTTTTCATTTGAAAACACTTTTGTCACAACACCCATTTGTGCCTCAAGCAGGATCAGTATCCTCACTGGTCTAACTGAACGTACTCATGATTTCACTTTCTCCCAACCCACAACAGGAGAAATTGAATCAAGAAACATGTACCCTCAAATCCTGAAATCAAAAGGGTATCAGTCTGCGTTTGTGGGCAAATACGAAATCAAGATATCCGGGCGTCAAGAAGATAGATTTGACTTTTTTAAACCCCTACTGCAATCGAAAACAGAAGTTTATGATGGAGAAGAAATTCCACAGACCTATTACATTGCTGCGCTCGCTAGTGACTTTATAAAGTCAGCAAGTAAGTCATCCAAACCTTGGACTATGTCAGTTAACTTCTGGAATCCTCATGCCCATGATGGTGATTTGGAAGACCAATTTCATTATCCGGCAGAGTTTGAAACATTATATGCAGAAGACGTTATTCCTCCGGCGAAGTTATCTGAAGATGAAAATTTTGAACAACTGCCAAGTTTCCTAAAAAAATCTATTGCTCGTCAACGCTGGAAATTTCGTTTTGGCACTGATGTAATTTACCAAAAGATGACAAAACGTCATTATCGAGCTATCAGCAGTGTTGATGCTGCCGTTGGCAAGATTATTGAGACTTTGAGGCAAACTGGCGAAGACAAAAACACCATAATTATTTATACCGGAGACAATGGATATTTTATGAACGAGAGGCAGCTGGCTGGCAAATGGTTTGGTTGGGATGAAGCTTTACGTGTGCCGCTAATCATTTTTGACCCGCGCAAGCAAAATGCAAAACAAGTAAAGGTACAGCAGTTTGCTCTTAATATTGATATTGCACCAACGATTCTCGATTTCGCTGGTATTAAAGCCCCTGATAGCTATCAGGGAAAGAGTCTACTTCCTCTAATTTACGGAGAATCTGTTCCAAAATGGCGTGACAGTTTCTTTTTTGAGCATATGTATCAACCTAAACACGCATCAATTCCACCTATGGTGGGTATTAGAACAGAACGATGGAAATACATTGATTTTTATAAAAATGGATATGAGCAGCTATACGATCTGAACAGTGACCCTGAGGAAAAAATAAACCTTGCTACATCCCAGAAATTTAGCTCAGTTTTACAAACTCTTCGAGAGGAAACAATTAAGTCTATTCAATATTTTGAAAGCCAAAGAACGGAAGAGGTAAAACGTCGTGAATATTTTAACAATACAAATTGTAAGTTACACGAAGTTAAAAGAGGCTATCCACCCGCTTGTGGATCAGCTCGGTAGACTCGCAATTATAAAAATGTATGCAACAGTTTTTTATTAATTTATGGAGCCACTGATTAAATGGCTCCCTCTTTAAATGGACTTTCAACACTGTTCGCTGAGGCCTTTTTTTATGCTCAAGGAAGATGGCGAATTAGAACTTGCAACTGGAGCCTGATTATCGCCTTCTAGATCTAAATCAATAATTTGAAGATAAAGGGGCATAGCATTACCTGTTTTTCTTTCCATTAGAAAGTAGTAAACCTTGCCATCTTTAATGTAGAGAGTACCGTGATCAAAGACAGGTCCTTCTGTAGCTTGATAAACACGAAAAAAATCATTCGTTCCACCTTTTGCTCTCTCAACATAAGGCCGACCTCCACTCAAGCCAACAATATAAACATTGTCTCCGGCCGTATAAACTTGGCTGGCACCTGCAAAATCCGAAGAGATTATAAAATCTTCAGCACCGGCGGGCTTGTAAGAATGCAAATGTACTTCTTCATAATCAGGCCGATTTCTGTCAGTAGAACACACCGAACTAATCATGTGAATGTCGCCGTTTTCAGTTACTGTCCAATCAAAATTTCGAACTATATATACAGAATTTGCCTCTTTATGACTTATATAGTCACCCGGCTCGAATATTTTAATTTCATCAGAATCAATCAATGGCCAAGTAATGGATTTCCCTTTGTGATCCTTCCAGTCCCCAAATCCTTGAGGATGATCAGAATAGGCATAGTAGACACCATTCTGATACTTGTACTTATCATTGTTATCGCTGCTACGTTGTTGGAATCCAACACGAAGCTTACCGTTTACATACTTCATGTTGCCATAAAGGCCCCAATTGTAGGCATTGCCTTTGCTTTTCTGATCTTTTTCATTAAATTTAGTGAAATTAGACCAAGTTTCAGTATTAGCATCATAACGGTTAAAAACGTAAGCACCGTTGTTATTGCCTCCCAGTCGCATATATAGCAATAAGGTACCGTCAGTAGTAGTAAAAAATTTAGGATAAGTCAACCCTGCAAAATTATTTTTATCGTCAATATTGCCGGTCATGGTGATATGTTTGTAATCGTTATCATCTTGCTTAATTCCACTAGTATCTTTGACAAACTTATCCAATGTAAATTTTTCATCTGGCAAATCAGCAGCACCGGAAATGCTGTAAGAGTATCGGAAGAAATCGTCTTTAAATTTTCCGTCATGGTTGTTGTCATCATAGGCGTGCATGTCATAAACCATGTGAATTGTACCGTTAACCGGGCTGATCGCTAGGCCAATGGTGTTATGAGATTCGCCCACTAGGGGATTACCACGGAAACCTGTATGACGATGCGGGAATTCTATGGTTACCAACTTGCCGGTTAAGGTGTTGTAACGGGTGAGCATGACGTTTCGTAATGCTTTCCCCCCCTTGTACCAGGTCATGAAAACATAGTGCTTGTATGTTTTAACTGCGTCACCGTGTGCAGAGATATTAGCTCCAAAGAAATAGTCATACTTTTCGCCCTGATCAGGGCTCGCGAAATTGTCAAAGTCTAGTTTTTGGCCGTCAAAATGGAGGCCACTTTCGGTAATTTTTACTTGCGTTTCCAAGGTTACTTTTGCACTTACCGATGCATGACAAAGCAATAACGCCGAAAATAGTGATGCTTTAGCTAATGCAATGCGGGTGAAACAATCAAATTTAATACCTAACATAAGTTTCATTCTCATTTTAGATGCGTCGTTAATGTATTTAATTGCTGAATCTGCAAACAACACAAATTGCGAGCATGTCAGCCAAGGTAACTACTCTATTACAATTCACAATCAATTTCACTCACTTTAAACCAAAAATAGTCATTCAAATCCAGATCAGCCAACTATGTAAGTGGGAAATTTATAACCAATCGTTTATAAAAGTTTTTTAAGGAAAATTGATGAAATAACCGTTTTAAGTGACGTGTTTGTAGATTTTTTTAATTAACTCATTTATCGATCTCACTGTTGTGACTTTTAGCACCTGACGGTTTTTTACCTAGCATCTTGGTTGGATGTTTTCACGGGCATCAGCGCAGAATAATTGCAGTGCCCTATCATTGTTAAAGGCGCTATTATGATTAATAGTTATTTGCAGCAGTTTTTTTGAGCGTTAAATTATTTTCCCTAAGGTGGCCTTTTCAACAAAGCTTAAATCAAGTACGTGATGTGTATTGTGGCTATTTTAACTTTCGTTCTTGGTTGGTTATATCAAAAAACCAACCAAAGCCTGTAAAGGTGTAATATTTGCTAGATAGCATCAATCAATGCGCCAAATCATTTTGAGCATTTGGCAGGGGCGGGATAGTTACGATAACGAGTTGAAAACTCACAGCACACACCTTGATCTTCGCAGCATTACCGAATAGTTAAGGCCTAAATTAAGCCTTTAACATACTCTGCCAATTCGTCACTTTCACAGTTTGCGAAGAATGCAGATTGAAAACGCTCGCTACCTACAGCTTGTCTTACTAATTCCTGTTCAAGGTTTTTAAATGATTCAAGCAAAGTATCTTTCGCAATTGCGGCTTTAACCTCACTCAAAATAACCGCATTCTTTTGCTGCGGTTCAGCGCGCTCCGTTGGGTAACCCTGTCCGCGATCCCCCGAAGTAAAAGCCTTTTCAAACATATAACGTAAATTTAACTCAGCGCCCCAACCAAAACCTTTGGCAAAAGCTAATGCAATAGCATTACCGTTGTTCACCTGATTAAATAAAAAAGCGTCGGTAGGCTCTAAGCAGTAACCGCATAATACTCCGGGATGCGCATTTAACGACATCATAGCGCCCTGCCCAGTGCCGCAGCCTGCAACAACAAAATCAACTGCATTTGCATTTAATAACAAACTGGCTTGAATGCCTAAGTGAACATAGGTGAGATGATGGTCATTTTCGTTATTCATACCCACGTTATAGACCTCATGCCCCAAAGGCTTTACGACCCCTTCTAATTCAGCTAAGACCATTGCATTTTTAGCTGCTTGGCTATTTTCCATCATAAGTGCGATTTTCATTATCACTCCTAAAGCATGTAGATTCACATCAAAATATGTGATTAAACTTGATTTTTAATGACGTAATTTGCCAGAATATACAATATCCGTATAAATTAAGATAGTAAACATGATCAATAAGCCAGTTTTTTTCAAAACAATTATCGTTGTTTGCTGCTTGGTATTTTTAAGTGGCTGTAAAAACCCAAATAAAGAATCGAAGAGTGATAAAGTAGAAAACGCTTTTTTTGCCCAGCGAGAAGAGTTAATTCAAAAATACTCAGAACAAGATAGGGTTTTTGAAATACTTGCAATGCAAGCTGACCCAAACGATCCAGAAAGCGTTGAATATTGGCGCTGGCGTATAGATCAGTACTTATACGGTCAGTATTCAGAATACCAGCCACTTTATGATGCGTTTACTGCCAATAAAACGTTCCAGCAAATTTATAATATGTCCAAGGAGGATCTCGGCCCTAAGGTATCTGAACCCTCTAATCTTCCTGAATTACCTGAAGGATACTTTACGGAAAATTTACCCGGCAATCCACATACTGGTTGGTCTTACATTTCAGGAGATACACTTTATATAACCTATCAGGGAAAACTGACTGACCCTTACATTGCCAGTTACAATCTTAAAAGCCATGTGTGGCAAGGGCCATACAAAGCTGGTGAAAGTACACTGTCAAAAGGCGACCGCAAAATAGACAGTCATGGTCGCCCAATTATTGAACAAGATAGCAAAGGCCATTTGCATATTGTTTACGGCGGACATGGTGGCGAAAGAGAAGATGGACTCAACCCTCTTTCAATCGATACCCCCCATGCGGGCGGTCGAATGCTACATATTATTTCGGAAAAGCCAAATGATATAAGTAAATTCGATTATGTTGCTGACATCTCGCCCTATGCGTCTTATACCAAAAGCTACAAAATGGCGAATGGTGACATCTATTTGTTTACAAGGGCAGGTACGCACAAATCACCCTGGGTTTACTACAAAATGAAACATGGTCAGCAAACTTTTGAGCCACCAGTGATTCTCACTAGACCGACTGTCCAGCAGGATAATCCGATAAATGTAGATACGTTTTACATCACCCCCCTCAAAATATCAGACACTGAAATAGCGATTAGCTACTTATGGCATGAATGTAATTTCCTAGAAATACATGATAAAACCCATTACAGTCGAATCAACGCATATTACATGCGCCTAGACACCACGACTGACATGATTTTTAATGCACAGGGTGAAGAGATTAAACTACCCATTACACTAAGCATTGCAAACGAAAAAATGTTAGCATTTGATTCAACAGACAAAAAAGAAACGCCATTTAGTACCAAGCCTCTAATACTTGAGGATAACTCTCCAGCGCTAGCTTATCAGGCAAGGAGCAAAGACTTTTCCGAATGGCGGATGACTGCTTTTAAAGAGGGTAAATGGGCACATAGCCTCCCCATGCCGGGAACACTTAAACGCACTGTAAAGGATATAGAAAATAATCTAATCAAGACGATAACTGCTTTTGAAACATTTCATAGTGAGCAAGCAGAACATGCTGCACTCGTTGTTTATGGCAACTATGACGGTAATATAATCCTTGCCGAGGCCACCAGTAACAACGGTCAAGATTGGCAAGTGACAAAACAGCATTTAGTATTAAACAAAACACGAATTCAAATCAAAGCAGTTAAAGACAGCTCTGGATATTCACGTGCAGTTATTGTGGCACTAAAAAAAGGTGCTGCACAAAGGTTGTATCTTTGGCATGAAGGCAAGTTTCGCGGAAACAAGCGGGATATCCCAATTATTGCAGAATCCTTTGAAAAAGGTGGTTGGAACGCTACTCATCCTCGCGGCTTCATGCCAGGAATTAATCCAAACCTAGAAGCAAACTTTCTATTTAATCAACTTCAAGGCGAACACGCATTTAAGTTAGAAAACAAAATAGTGCGTGATGGGCAATACTCAGCCAAACTTATTTGGCACCATACCCATCCAGCGGCTTTCAACGGTAAAGCAAACGTGGTCGATAATGTTGACCGTAAAGCCATGTTCCATGGACATAAAACGCCTGACGTAATGGGTACTGAGGCATGGTATGGCTTTAGCATGTACTTTCCAAAAAAAGGAACTAAAGATGAAAATAATCCCTGGCTGTTTTTTCAGATTCACGGCAGCGCAGATAAGCATCTGAATGAGCCTTCTAGGAATCCACCGTTTAGTCTTACATTGACACCAGATGGTCTGCAAGGTGCTTGGAAATGGGATGCTAATAAGCTAAGCCCAACAACAAAAGGTGAAGGAACAGGGCGCTTTACTATCCCAGGTGAAAAGAAAGATTACCTCGATAGGTGGGTCGATTTTGTACTTCACGCAAAAGTAGATTATTCAGATGCAAAAACCGGCCGATTAGAGCTTTGGGTAGATGGCAATAAAGTGCTTGATAAACACAATATCCAATTTGGTTACAATGATGAAAAAGGTATATACCCGTCTTGGGGCATGTACTTTAATGGTGACCTAAGCGTGATGAAAAACGATCACTTTTTATACTTAGACTCAATTAAAATGAGTATCGATAAAAACGCTACTTATTCAGACGTATCGCCATGATTGCACTATTTCATAGAATCCTTGCAACTCAACTTAACTAATTTTTTGTAAACTTCTTAAGTAAATATTAGTGCCATATTTACAACATTATTTGTTTTATGGCTATATCTTCACCTCTAGGCTACCCACCGGTGTTACGCGATGCATGTTGCGGATGAATCCGAACACTGCTTTCGGTCGAATCCGATCAATCTTTTCGGTTTTATCCGAACATTTTTAGCCATTATCAACGAAATAATCGAGGTATTGATCTTAAGCAACAAGAGACGTTGTTGTGCAACCAAGCATCACTAGATGCCTGTAGAATAACGGTGCAACAATTGTAGATTTACTGTTTATCGAATAAAGACACTGATCTGCTTTTAACTCTTAATCTCCTACCGAATAACACAATTTTGCCCCAAATTAAGCCCATGTAATCTTATGAATTTTATCAAGATTAAAGTATATATACTTAAAAAATAGGCGCTCTTCATATTAATAATAAAAAAAGCGCCTTATTTGGAGGTGTTCCATATTAGTTGATGAAGCAAATTTATCGTAACTTAGCCTCACAAGATCATTGTTAAACTCGCAAGTGATTTGTCAATTTACACTTAATTCTCGCGCAGCTTTTGGACCGTCGTAATCATAAATAAACCAATCTACGTCGATATAACCCGCATCTTCTTTCTCATTCCAAGTAAAGAACCCTAAGCGGTCCCCAGTCCATTTGCCGAATTCAATTTTGAAGCTAGGACCAAATGCTTTGAATGCTTTACCATCAAAACTGTATTCATAGGTACCATTGTCACGCACATTAGAAGTCCTGATAAATAATTCATCAGCGATTACCTCAGGCCCTACGACTTTTTCTGCAAATGTATTCATATAAAAAAGATGTTTTTTGCCATCTTCAGTCATATGCACTCCTAACAAGTTGTAAACACCACCATAGCGAACAAAACCAGCCAATTGATTTGGTCGCATCCCTGAAAGGTTAAATTTTGCAACAGCTGTGCCTGTGGTGATCCCCATGATACGTTGACTCAGTGTATTGCTAGCTCGCCAGAAAGCCGTGTCTGAGCCGTCGTCGTTAGTCCATTCATTGTTCTGAGGTCCGTGTCTGGGGTTGGCGGGTAAAATCTTGCTGGCTTTAAGTCGCAACCAACCTGACCTTTCGGTAAGCGACCAATGAGTATTTCGTGGATTATGATTCCATTCCCATTGCAATCCTAAAATTTCAGAAGAGAAATTATCATCACTATTTGGTGCTGTAATTGGATAACCATCGATAGGCTTTTTATAACGCCACACCGGCTCGCCAATACCATCGCCATCTTCATCAATTCCAATAATAGGCCAGCCGTCTACCCACGTTACGGGTTCAAGAACCTGTGGGCGACCTTGGAAAGGGATATCATCATTTTGAATAAGCTGATGCATATACCACCATGAGCCATCTGGTGCTTGCATCAAACTACCTTGACTTGCGCTTCGGTCGTTAAATACAGAACCTTTCTCCAGCACGATGCGTACCTCATAAGGACCGTAAATACTCTCTTTTGAACGCAGCACTAATTGTTTTCTATCGTTCTTGGGGTTCTTAACTCCTGGCTTGGTCGATTTATCATCCATTGTCCATTGAGCCATGAAAATGTACCAATAACCGTTAATCTTATAAACTTTAGCAGCTTCTGCTCCCAAACCGGTATACACCAATTCACCTTCATCAAGAATTTTGGTACCGTCCCAACTCATTTCATAAATGCGGTTTTCATTTCCTTCAATGGTGTTTTCTGGTCCCTTTTGTTTAAGACCAGTATTGATTAATATATAAGCTTTACGGGTTTCGTAATCCCAATATACGGCGGGATCATCTAGTACATCTTTTTTCGACAACATCATAAGAGGCTCACTCCATGGGCCACGAATGTCTTTTGCTGTAGTCACCATCAAACCGTGCTGATAATCGATTTGATACACGTACCAAAGGCCTTCATGATAGGCAATATCACCCGCCCATACGCCGAACGAATAGCCATTCATTCGGTTCCAATTGTACTCAGGAGCCCATGACAAGCTAGGAAAGGCGTGACCAACGTTACGCCAATTCACCATGTCTTTCGATTCAAGAATCGGCATACCTGGTGACATATGCTGCTTAGAGGTGATCATGTAATAAGTATCACCCACTTGTTCAATATCTGAATCCGGATAATCGGCATTCAATATGGGATTAATGTAAGTACCGTCTCCTTGGTCTCCAAAACTGCCGGTTTTTGCTGGGATCATTAGCGTGGGTTTTACATCTGTTTTATCCACAACTGACGATTCTATTTCTGCGGTACAACCAACAAGCAGCAGCATTAAAATCAAGTTTATTAGCTTATACATCATATAAGAATGACATTTCATAACTATCACTACCTCTATATAAACGAATACAGGCACCATGAATGCTCTTGCCTAACATTTGTTACAAGTTTTGATTTTCTGTTCAAGCGTGAACAGTAAGAATATGGAAATACCGTCTAAGGCTGCATACAGCAGTCATCACATGTGACCCACACTTTGAAAAGTGAAGGAGTAATTACCAGGAGATAATTTTGACAAATCAGTCGTAGCACCCACTAAATAACCTTGAGGAACCACAATATTTGCTGTGGTATTAGATGGCACAGTAATTTGCATAGATAGTAAACCTTGGCTTTTTTGCCATGCCACCCTCACTGTTCCCTGAGGGGTAAGATATTCACCGCTAGCGTAATCTAGTTGCTCGCCTAATTGTGGTGCAATCTGAATAGTTTTAAATCCTGGTTCCGTTGCTTGAATGCCTAAAATACCCTCGAAGAACCATCGGTAAACACTACCGTAGGCGTAATGATTCAGGGAATTCATTCCTTGTGGGTTAAACCCGTCTTGAAGTGAATAAGAGTTCCACCGCTCCCAAGTGGTAGTAGCACCATTGTTGATTGAATAAAACCAAGAAGGGTAAGTTTCATTAAATAGAATATGGTAGGCAAGGTCGGTTCTGCCACTTTTTTGCAATTCTGTAAGTAACATCGGCGTACCTAAAAATCCTGTTCTTAAATAATTGTCGGCTAACACCACTTGCTCAATGAGAAGTGCTTGCGCCTGCTTTATTTTGTCTTCAGGAAATAAGTTAAAAGACAGACCTAGTAAATAAAAAGTTTGTGTCGGTTTGCCTAATTTAGGTAGCAGATTTTCGTCCAAAAATTCCTTTCTAAATGCTGTTGTTATCTTCTTATGAAGAGCTGAAAAGTACTCTGCTTCTTGAGTGTTACCTAGAACTAATGCCGCTTTCATTGTTAGCTCTACTGAGCGTGCAAAATAGGCTGTGGATATGTAGCTAAAATCAGTATCGCCTCGATTACCCTTAACACCCTCTCCTTGCGAAAATGGCTGTAACCAATCACCAAAGGTGTTCATGGTCGAAATATAATGGCTAGCATGAGTCTCATGATACTCAACCCACTTTTTCATCGCAGGGTAATTATCTTGCACTATTTGCTTGTCGCCAGTCAGAATATACAAATCCCAAGGAATAATTGTAATGGCATCACCCCATCCAGAAGATGCCCAGTCAATTTTCCATTCCACATGAGGAACATATAGTGGAATTTTTCCTTCAACAGATTGGTCTTCTCTGACACTTTGCAACCATGCAGCCCAAAAACCATAAACATCAGCTAAATACATAGAAGGAGTCGCGAAGACTTGTGCATCACCTGTCCATCCCAGGCGTTCGTCCCGTTGTGGACAATCTAATGGTATGTCATAAAAATTACTGCGCAAACCCCACAATATATTTTCTGATAGCTTGTTAAGCTTATCATGTGAACTGGTAAAACCAGCATGAAGCGCAACATCTGAATGTTGAACTAACGCTTCAACCCAGTCACTTTGAGGTAAAAAAGAACTATCAAAACCAGATATTTCAATATAGCGATAACCGTGATATGTGAAGGTGGGCTGGTACCAAATTTCACCGGTTTGATTCGGCAATATAGTATTGGTGGATTTTGCGCTTCGATAGTTTTCTGTATAAAACTCGCCTTTGTGCAAGGCTTCTGCAAAGCGTATTGTTATTTCCTGCCCTGCAATAGCGGGTACTTTGATGCGTGGTACCCCCACCATATTCTGGCCAAAATCAAACACTGCAATGCCTTTTTGGTGACTGTCTGCTTTAGACACTATTGCCTGCACGGGAATTGTTTGTTTGTGCCGAATGGGAGCGTGACGCTTTGGCCTTAGGGCTAAGACGTCATTGACCGGTTCGGAGAGCACAGAAACCCATTTTGAACTTGTATTGATGTCGAAATTAACGGTGTTCCAACCCGATAAAACCTTTGCTTGATCATATTTTTCACCGTCATAAATGCTAGCAAAACGAATAGGGCCGTCTTGAGAAACAAACCAGCTGTCGTCCGATTTAATTATCTGGATTTCACCTGACTTTAATGTGATTTCTAATTGGGCAAGAAAACGAGCTGGTAAACGATGTTCTTGCTCTTCTTGATCAAACGCTCGACCGGCATACCAGCCACCTGCTATGACACTTGAAAGCACATTTTGTCCTTTACTCAACAACGATGTGACATCATAGGTCAGTGTTTCTATTCTTTTGGAATAAGGTGTCCAACCAGGCGTCATCACATCATTTGGGGCAACAACGCTGCCATTTATAAAGGCTTTGAATAAACCTTTTGCCGATACATATAAGCGAGCTTGAGCAACATCATCTTTTAATAGAAAAGGTTTACGCAAATATTGAGGTGTTGCTAAGGTTGCCTTACTTGGCATACGCGCAGGGTTGGTATCCGGATGTCCTATCCAATTGCCTTGCCAATCGTTGTTGGATAACAAGCCAAGTTCAATTGACTGTGGATCACTCCAATCAGAACCTATACCATCCTGATCCCAATAACGTACGCGCCACATGACCTGTTGTCGAGACTGAAGCGTTGGCCCCTGATACTTAATCCATGCATTTTGTGCAGAGTTCACTTTACCACTATCCCAAAGAAGGGGTTCTGCGGGTACTTTATTGAAACCAGAAGAAACTTGAATTTGATAAGCCAGTTGCATCCTATTTTCACTTGCAGGTAACTGCCAGGAAAAGCGAGGAACTGACTCGTAATAGCCTATAGGATTGGTGAACCCCTCACCTACAACTAACAGAGTAGGTACTTTATACTTTTCTATAATAATTGAGTGCTGTTCTTGCCCTTGAGATTGCTTTAGCAACGCTTTACTGACGTACGTGCAACAGGACAGCACAATGACAATTAGCAGGATCCAGTTTATCCTGCTAATTTGCAACATAGCCTTATTTAGCCTTGCCATTTTGCCATTTCTGAAGCAGCTAATAACACTGCGCCAGAACCATAAAGCTGCGAATCCGTTTTCTTCACAGGATCTGGGGACTTACCAACATGCTGAACCCAATTTACACGTCCATCATCAGCAACGGCTTTTTCTAATGCCGCCCAGCCTTTCTCTACTACTTCTTTAGATTTGTCATCAGTAAGAATGCCGTTGTTTACACCCCAAGCCAAACCATAAGTAATAAAAGCACTACCACTGACCTCAGGGGTTTTAACTTTGTTCGGGTCTAACAAAGACGCAGGCCAATACCCCTCAGGGGTTTGTAGCTTCAATAACGCTGCAGCGTTCTTTTTATACAATTCAAGATAGCGTTCACGAGAAGGATGACCATTGGGTAGATCATCAATAATCAACGGTAAAGAAGCAAAAACCCATCCGTTACCACGTCCCCAGAAAACAGGTTCACCGTTGTCACTTTTCATTTCAAAATAACGGCTGTCACGGAAAAACAAACCATAATCGTCAGAAAATAAATAGTCTGCTGCGGCCCAGAACTCGGCATCTGCGTATTCAAAATATTTAGGATCACCTGTTACATTACTCAGTTTTAACCAAGTTCTAGGTGCCATAAATAAAGCATCTGCCCAGCACCATCGCAATTGACAGTCACCCTCGAGATGCTGTTTTCCCGAACCACTGGCTGTAATGTCTAGCATTTCAAGACCGACATCAGGTCTATTAGCTAAAATCCAGTTGAAGTGCTGTTGTGTCGGCCTAATCGCCTCTTGATTACCTGTTTGCTCAGCCAACCAAAGATAGGTTTGTCCAATAGTATGGTCATCAGCGTGATAAGGGCGCTCGGTAAGCAATCCGTATTCTTGCTCTTTTGCCATTTTATTAACGTAGGTCATGAATTCAACGTTCTTGTCGACTTCTAGCCATTTAGTCAAACCAATATAAAAAGTTGCCTGGATCCAGAATTTTGGATTTTCTGATTTTTCTCTATGTGATTCAGGAATGTACGTTAAATTACCAAATTGGGCAATTTGCCACTTTGCTACACGTGTTGCAATGTCATGAGCTGACGCCACAATACTCTTTGATGCTTTAGCCATATCGGCAGAAGCCTGCGTTGTCTCTATTTGCGTATTATCACCGGCTTGAACAGTGATACCTTTATTGTTTGCTGGTTCACTGCAACCAGATAACAAAACGCTAACCAAAAAGGGAATAGTGGCAATTTTTAACAGTTTATTTCGCATAGCAAGTCCTCAACATAAATTCATTTACTTACAAACGTTGACGTATCTTTTGGCAAGGTCGCGTCTTTTAATGGACGTTGAATAGGTCCTTTTTGACCAAGTAAAAAGATTTTTCTATCTGCTGTATCTCTGGCAATTTGCCCAACAATCACTTGCGCATCAGGGTGTGCATTTTTGATCATTGCGGTAGTTGCAAAAGTCGAGTTTTTACGGCGCAGAAGCTCGCGTGTTTTAATAAAACTGTCGCCGCCATCACGGCTAAGCCATTCAGCTACAACACCGTCTTTGCCATCCGAGTCTGAAATAATGAATCGAATTGTATTAGGATCGGTTACCTCAAAATCACCACGAGAGATACCTGATTTTTGGCCATTCACTGGGCTGCCACCAAGCCATTCGTTGCCATCCCAACGAAGATGATAAGTTAGTTTAGGCCCACCTGCTTTTTCACCAATATCCTTACCCATATTAATAGAAACGTGAGGATTTCCTTTGTTATCCAAGTGTGTCGAGCCGTTAAATGTCCACATATCACCAGTATCCATAACTAGTGTTTTCTGCTCTGCCTCTTCTCTGGTAAGTGGAATATTTAATGGTTGATTATCAACTGTGCGCCATTCATCCGTTTCTGTATTAAAAACCATAAAGTGCACATCATGACGCCGCGGAACATGGCCTCGGCTATCGATGCCAGCGTCGTGATCCAAACATAAGTGATAGTCGAAACTTATAATTAACTCATTGCCTTCCCCTCTAGTAACCCAGGCATACCAGCTATCCACCGCCTTCACGTCAGTGCGTCTTTTATGTTTCAAGAAAGAAACCGGGGGCTGAAAGGTGCGGCCATGATCGGTAGATTTTTGGTATACCCAATCACTTCTATGTGCGCCATGACGATAAAACAGATAGATATCGCCATTATCCATTTTGATTGCTTGATTATAGGTGCCAAAAACCGAAATATTATCGACCGCTTCCCACTCAGTGATATCAAGAGGGCGTTTTGAGATTGAGTGTTTATTTGCTCCGTGATGAACATCACCTAGGGTGTTCACACCATGATGCTTATCGCCACCATGACCGCCATAAAAAATATGGATGTAACCGAGATCATCAATAAGTAATGTAGGTTTACCATGGTTGTCGAATTTTGTACGTCCCACTCGTCTACCTAAATCACTGGTTCCTGCACGAAAGGGTCCTAGCCAACTTTGAGCTTCATGATTGTATGCGGCTATGTAGGGATCTTCGAAAGGCCCTTGATAAGACACATAGGTAATACCATTGTGGTATTCACCTGCTGGTTGCTGCACAACAGCAAGTGGATTACCAGTACCATTATCTGCAAAGTAGTCAACCATTTGAGGTTGGCTTTTATCACCGCCCTCTACACTGCATCCACCCAATAAAAGTGATAGCAAGATGGTAAAGCTGACATATATCATTCTAGTCATGAAAATATCTCTTGAATTAATCAATGTCTAAGATGCACCGACGTTATATTACGTGGCGCACATGCTGTTATTTGTATTGTTCAAATAGTGTTAAGAATTCTTGTGCAATAGCAGGATTTTTAGCCGCCAGATTTTTAGATTCACCGGGATCTTTGAGAATATCGTAGAGCTCAACTTCAGCGTTAAAACCATAACGGACGGCTTTCCAATTACCTTTGCGAGCTGCCTGATAAGTGTCACCAATAATGCCAGAGTTAGGATCGCCTACTTGTTTCGAAAACTCCCAATAAAGAACCCTTTCAGGCATTTCTACAGGCGAGTCATTCAAAATTCCTTTAATAGATACACCATTTGTGCGAACGCGGGGTACAAGATTCAAATTAACATCTGCAATTTCTGCCAAGGTTGGTAATACATCAGCAAATGTCCAAGGGGTATCATCAACACGGCTTTGTTTAATCTTCGCAGGCCACTGCACCAACATGGGTACGTGAATACCACCATCATAAAGATCGCGTTTTATACCCTTGTAGGGACCCGCAGCTTTAAAGAACGCAGGATTTGCGCCCCCCTCATCATGTGGTCCATTATCAGAAGTAAAGAAAATTAAAGTGTTATCAAGTTCACCTTGTTCTTCAAGAGTTTTAATGACTTGACCAACATACTCGTCAAGAGCAGACACCATTCCGGCTAACACTGCATTGGGGTTATCAACAGGTTCTGGGTAATAAGCTGCGTATTTGTCAGACGGAACACCGTCTTTCATACCAAGGTAGGCTTTCTCATCATAGCCATACATATCACTGTATTTTTCAGGCACGGCAAGTTCAGCATGTGGCGATGAATAAGCTAACATAATAAAGAAAGGGTTTTCTCGATCTTGCTTGATATACTTTATGGCTTCATTAGTAAATAACTCTTGAGCGTAAGCCCCTTTTTTACCACCCTCGTTTTCTTTAATACGAATTTTTTCACCATCACGCCACAAGATATGGGGATATTGACGATGTCCTTCTAGAATCGAATAGAAACCATACCAAGTATCAAATCCCATAGCCAATGGGTCCGTTACTCCCATCTGGGAACCGATAGAATACTTTCCAAATAGTGCCGTATCGTAATTGGCATGTTTGAGCACATGAGCCATGGTGATATCAATATCTTGCAGTTGCACCGTGTTTGCGTTGTTAACCATGTAACGTCCATCGCGCCCAGTAAACAGAGAAACACGCGAAGGAGAGCAAACCGTGTTGCCAGCATAGGCATGATCAAAACGAATACCGTTGCTTGCCATTTGATCTAGATTTGGCGTTTTAATTGACGTATCGCCATAGGCACCAACTTGGTTGAATCCCAAATCGTCAGTCAATATAAAAATGATATTGGGCTTATCTGATGCAAACGTTGCTGATGTGTAAGTAGCACACATCAGCAACCCAGCGAAAACATTTAGAAAGTGGCGGACAGGTTTAATCATTTAATTTTACCTCGAAGCAGATTAACAAGGGTTCAATGCTAGCGTCATTGAAATTTTGTATCGTTTTCGAAGCATCTTACATGAATTAAATCGACGCCAAAAGAGTTATTGTGATTTTTTGTGACTTATTTTGACCGGCAATGTTAGCTGTGATTTATTTAATTAGCATATCGTTTGATACAGTTCAATTCGGTAAATGCCAGCTCCAGTCGTTGGGACATTGACTCTTCCATTTGACGAAGCCAAACTCGAGGATCGTAAAACTTCTTATTTGGTCCATCTGCATTATCAGGATTACCGATTTGACTTTGTAAATATCCTTTGTTGCCCTCATAGTAACTGTGAACTCCTTGCCAACAAGCCCACTGCGTATCTGTATCAATATTCATTTTAACAACACCATAGCTGATGGCTTGTTTTATCTCATCTGGACTTGAACCAGAACCGCCGTGAAAAACGAAGTTCAGTGACTTGGCTGCCAAACCGAACTTATCAGCAACATAAGATTGTGAGTTTTTCAAAATTTCCGGGGTGAGCTTAACGTTACCCGGCTTATACACACCGTGAACATTGCCGAATGATGCTGCTATAGTGAATTGAGAGCTAACTTGGGACAGTTTTTCATAGGCATAGGCAACATCTTGTGGCTGTGTATAGAGCAGAGAATTATCAATGTGAGAATTATCAACACCGTCTTCCTCTCCACCTGTTACACCCAACTCAATTTCAATCGCCATATCTATTTTTGCCATACGTTGAAGATAATCTGCACAAATAGCGATATTCTCTTCGAGTGCTTCTCCTGACAAATCCAGCATGTGAGAACTAAACAAGGGGTTACCGGTTTGCTCAAAATACTGCTCACCGGCCTTCAATAGCCCATCAATCCAAGGCAGCTGTTTTTTAGACGCATGATCAGTATGCAAAATTACTGGTATACCATAAAGCTTAGCTGCGTAATGAACATAATGAGCAGCAGCAATAGCACCGGTTATGGCGCAATCATGCGCCAACAAACCCACTCCCTTACCCATAAAAAACGAAGCGCCGCCAAAAGACAATTGAATAATGATTGGCGACTGTACTATTTTTGCCGCCTCTAGAGCTGCATTAATCGAATGGGTCCCAATTACATTTACAGCAGGATAAGCAAACTGATTATCGCGTGCTACTTTATAAAGAGTTTCCACATCGACCCCATTTACTACACCAGCTGGCACTAAATCTAATAGATTCATATGTTCCCTCTTTATTACTTTTAGCTTGAGAATTGTCTTACTAAATTTCCCAATGTCTCTTTTGCATCTCCAAAAATCATTCGAGTATTGAGTTTGAAAAATAGCGGATTATCTATACCAGCAAAACCTGTTGCCATACCTCTTTTCAACACAAATACGTTTTTGGCTAAATCTGCATTAATCACAGGCATACCGTATATGGGGCTCCCCTTCATCTCGCGCGCGGCTGGATTCACTACGTCATTCGCGCCTATTACAATCGCTACGTCGAAGTGTTCTATTCGCGCATTAATTTCGTCCATTTCTTGCAACTGTTCATAAGAAACATCAGCCTCTGCAAGTAGCACATTCATGTGACCCGGCATTCTACCTGCAACCGGATGAATGGCATAAACAACCTCAGCGCCGTTTTTTTCAAGCAGATGTTGAAGTTCCTTCATAGTATGCTGTGCCTGAGCCACCGCCATACCGTAACCAGGAATAACTACGACAGACTGCGCCGCTTCCAGCACATAAAATGCATCATCTGCTGTCATGGCCTTAATCTCACCTTCAATTTTCATATTACTGCTGACAACAACCTGAAAACCAGAAGTAAGTACGTTAATCAATGAACGATTCATGGCCTTACACATAATGTTTGTCAGTATTATCCCACTAGCACCGACCAGTGAACCCGCTACTATTAGTAGGTTATTCTCAAGCACAAATCCAGCAGCACAAGCCGCAAGCCCTGAGTAACTGTTCAGCAAAGAAATAACCACCGGCATATCTGCACCTCCAATGGGAATTACTGCCATTACTCCAATGATTAGTGCCAAAGCGATGGCGATATAATGCCAAGTCGCAACATGTGGTTGGTTAACAATAAGGAAACCCATTGTGATGGCAGCAATGATCAAAGCAATATTTAACGTAGCTTGGCCTTTAAAAACGATTGGACGTCCAACCATACGTTCACTCAACTTAGCCCAAGCTATTAAACTGCCTGAAAAGGTCACGGCGCCGATAAATAAAGCTAAATAACTGACGAAAAGAATAAAGACAGATAGCTCAGCACCGCTCACCAGCATCGCATAAGCCACCGCTAAGCTGGCCAATCCACCGGTTCCATTGAAAAGTGAAACCAGTTCAGGCATATCAGTCATAGCAACCTTCTTAGCGGCAAAAAAACCAATTATTGAACCTAATAAGATACTGACGAAAATGAGCTCGAATGAAAGAATCTCCTTGCTTAATAAGGTCACTATTACAGCCATAAACATAGCAACAGCTGACAATAAATTGCCTTTTCTTGCACTAGAAGGATGACCAAGTAATTTCAAACCAAAGATAAAAAGCGTTGCTGATAATACATACATAAAGTTGATAAATAACGAAACGTCTAACATTGGCTTCCCTTACCGCTTTTTAAACATGGCTAACATACGGTCTGTTACTAAATAACCACCCACTACATTGATAGTCGCGAGCACTAAAGCGATTGCCCCTAACCAGGTGGCCCATTCATGCTGTACTCCACCAGCTAAGCTAACAGCACCAATAACAGTGATACCCGAAATTGCGTTCGCTCCAGACATCAAAGGTGTATGCAACGTCGCGGGAACTTTACGAATCAATTCAAAACCAACAAATACAGCGAGTATTAAGATAAACAGTAAATAAACAGTAGTCATTGTGATGCCTCCTGCACGGGGCTTTTATATAAATCAGCTATAATAGGATTAACAAAATTTTTATTATGTGTAATCAGCGCAATACTAAGAATCTCATCTGTCTGATCGATCATAAAAGTACTGCTCTTTTTATCCCAAAACTCACTGACCAAATTGAATAGATTGTTGGCATACATTTGAGATGCATTATACGGGACTTCATTAGGCCAATTACCTGTACCAATGAGTGTCACACCATGCAATTCAATAGTCTTTCCTGCCTGGCTCCCTTCAACATTGCCACCATTTTCGGCAGCCATATCAACTATGACTGAACCAGATTTCATTTTTTTTACTGTTTCAGCGCTAATCAATTTAGGTGGCTTGCGGCCAAAAAGTTGAGCTGTGGTAATAACGATATCAGAATCAATGATGCATTTTTCTTGCGCTTGCTGTTGGATAGCAAGTTGTTCTGCTGTTAACGCTCTAGCATAGCCCTGATCGGTTTGCCCGGTATCACCCAAATCTATTTTTAAGAATTTTGCCCCTAAAGACTCAACTTGCTCGGCAACAACGTCACGAGTGTCAAAAGCTATGACATTTGCTCCTAATCGTTTAGCAGTGGCAATAGCTTGCAAACCAGCAACTCCTGCACCAACAATAAACACTTTTGCAGGTTTTATAGTGCCTGCTGCAGTCATCATCATTGGGAATATTCGATTTAGTGAAGCCATAGCTTTAGACACCATGACATAACCCGCTAGACTTGCTTGAGAACTTAACGCATCCATTTTCTGACAACGGGTAGTCCGGGGAACCATTTCCATACTTATGCTACTGACACTGTGTTCCCGTAAGGCTTTTACATAGTTACTGTTGTTGAAGGGATCCAGAAAACTAATAAGTACTTTTCCCGTAAACAGAGGTACCTCAATAAGTTCAACTGGATGAATCGACAAAATTATATCCGCAACTTTAGAAATCGATTCACGGTTCTCTGCGACTTTTGCTCCAGCTTCTACATAACACTCATCTGAAATATATAGCCCTGCACCTAAACCTTTTTCAAAAACCACTTGAACCCCGAGGCGCGTGTACGACTGCACATTTTCTGGCAACAGCGCGCAACGTTTCTCGCCTGACAATGTCTCTTTTAGAAATGCGATTGTAGCCATTTCAATATCCTAAAATTAAAACAAAAAACACACCAATGCCGACTAAATCACATACGTGTTCTGCTCATGTTTATCGACTAGCACAAAAGGCTACAATTACGTTTGTTGTGCTAGCCCAAATCAGCAACAGTTAAATGGTCCATATCATCGAACTCTTGGTTTTCACCGCCCATAGCCCAAATAAACGTGTAGTTTGTTGTGCCAACACCGCTGTGAATCGACCAACTTGGTGAAGCTATTGCGACTTCTGGTGATAGAGAAAGTGTTTTAATTTCTGAAGGCTCGCCCATTAAATGGAAAACCCTTTCTTCTTCAGGCAAATCGAAATACATGTAAACTTCTGTGCGCCTAAAATGGGTATGAGGCGGTTTGGTATTCCACACACTACCAGGTTTGAGCTCGGTAATACCCATTACCAGCTGGCAAGTATCAACTATACCTGGACGAATAGATTGAAAAATGGTCCTCTCGTTAGATGTTTGTTGGCTACCCAACTCAATGCGCTGGGCCTTATCTTTAGGAACATGCACAGTTTTTGTAATTCTATGAGCAGGATAAGATGCTAGGTAAAATTTGGCAGGTTGAGACGAATCATCAGAACTAAACGACACCCTTTCACTGCCTCTAGCAATGTAAAGACTGTCTTTGTTAGCCATCGGATAGGTTTCACCATCCACAATAATACAGCCACTACCACCTATATTTATTATCCCCACTTCACGCCGCTGGCAAAAATAATCTGCAGCAAGCTCTTTGTGTGTAGGCAAGTCAATTGAGGTGGAAGATGGCGTAATACCACCAATCACACAACGATCAACATCGGTGTAAGTGAGGTTTATTTTACCTACCTCGAACAAACGTTTAGTAACAAAAGCTTCACGCAATTCGTCATTACGCATGGTTTTGTAGCTTCTCTTGTCAGCGGAAAACATGAATTCCATAGCGAGCCCTCAATTTAAATTTATAATATTTAGGCGACTTAACGCGCCATCCAACCGCCATCAACTAACATTATGTGGCCATTCATGTAATTAGATGCATTGCTAGCTAAAAACACAGTTGCCCCAGCCAAGTCCTCAGGTTTACCCCATTCACCCGCTGGTATGCGTGCTGAAATGCTGGCAAAACGATCCGCGTCTTGGCGCAAGTTATAAGTATTATCGGTTTCGAAATAACCAGGTGCGATTGCATTAACCTGTATGCCCGAAGCAGCCCACTCGTTTGCCAAAGCTTTAGTAATTTGAGCAACACCACCTTTACTGGCTGCATAAGCGGGAACGGTAATACCGCCAGAAAAACTTAAAAGAGAAGCTATGTTGATAATTTTACCGGAGCCTTGTTTGAGCATATGCTTGCCCGCCTCCCTGCAAAATTTAAATACACCATTTAAGTTGACGTTAATAACTTCATTCCAGTCCTCGTCGGAGAACTCATGTGCTGGGGCACGTTTGATAGTACCAGCGTTATTTACCAAGATATCGATACGACCAAAGACTTCGATAGTCTTGGCAATAACTGAAGAAATCTGTTTACCGTCACTTTGATCGCAGCCCAAAGCCAAACTTTGAATATTTTTTTCATCTAATTTGGCGATTGTTCCTGCAACATTCTCTGGTTTAGAACCAACGGCGACAACAATTGCGCCAGCTTCGCCTAATGCAATAGCCATTGCCTGTCCCAGACCGCGGCTTGCACCAGTCACAATGGCAACTTTATCTTTTAATCCAAATTGTTTCTGTAAATATTCTTGCATAGTAATTCCATATTTTTTGTTAGATTAGGCCCAATAATGTTGGCAAATATTCGCTAATTGCAGGAAAGGCTGTAACCAGAATTAAAGCCACTACCATTGCCGCGTAAAGTGGTAATATTGGCTTGATAATTTGGCCTATAGACACCTTACCAATCGAGCATCCAACAAACAGCACGCTACCAACTGGTGGGGTACACAAGCCAATTGACAGATTCAATATCATCATAATCCCGAAGTGCAATGGAGAAATGCCCAAGGACTCTGCGACAGGTAAGAAAATAGGGGTAAAGATAAGTACGGCAGGTGTCATATCCATGAAAGTACCAACCAGTAACAGAGTTAAATTTATTATCAATAAAATCAATAAGGGGTTTTCAGACAATGCTAATAAACTAGCACTAATGGTCTGAGGTATTTCCTCGTATGACATTAACCACGACATGGCAGAAGATGCACCTATCAACAACATTACTATTGCAGTTGTGTTAACTGATTTAAGCAGTATGGGATACAAATCTTTGAACTTAATTTCTTTGTATATACAAAGTGAAAGTGCCAATGAATAGAGTACCGCAATTGCCCCTGCTTCTGTTGGCGTAAACCAGCCACCAATTATCCCACCTATAATTAACACGATGAGCAATAAGCTTGGCACCGCTCCTATTAGCGATGGAAAGAACGGCTCGATGGAAGCGGCCTGAGCAGGAGCAATTCCATGCTTTTTGACATACAGACTCGCAGCAACGATTAGCAAAAGTGTGAGCAATAGACCAGGTAAATATCCTGCGATAAACAAAGCCGCTATTGAAACACCACCACTAGCAAGCGAATAAATTATCAAGATATTACTGGGAGGTATTAGCATTCCTGTAGTCGCTGCAGTGACAGTTACAGCACTACTAAATGGACGAGAATAACCTTCCTTCTCCATGGCTGGGATCATAAATCCACCAATTGCAGAAGTAGAGGCGACCGCAGAACCCGATATAGCACCAAATAATGCGCATGATATAACATTCACAAATGCCAAACCTCCCGGCAATCTGCCCACGAGAACTTTTGCAAATGCGATTAATCGATGAGCAATGCCTCCTTGTCCCATTAAATAACCAGACAAAATGAAAAATGGAATAGCCAACAAAGCAAAGCTATCAATGCCAGCTGCTAATCTTTGTGCAATAGCTGTCAGTGCTGGCAAAGTATCTATTGTCATTAGCATGGTAACTAAAGTGGCAAATATAATAGCCAGCGCAATGGGAAGATTTATAAGAAGTAGAAGTGAGAAAACCCCAAACAAGACAATTGTAATCATTCGCTAGTTTCTCCTAGGGTTTGATTATTGGCATCAACAAAAAAGTAACTGCTATAAATTAAGAATAAGATGCCGCTTAACGGAATAGCTAAATAGATAAATGCCATTGGCAACTCTAAAACTGGTGAAGATTGACCTAATAACCAAGTGAGGTAAACAAGGTTACTCCCGCCAATCAACAGAACTGCAATAGCAAATACAGCAACCAACAAGCAGCTCAAACGAAATACAAGAACAGCTCTTACTTTACTCATTTTTCTAACAAGCAAATCAAAACCTAAATGACTATGTAATCGATAGGTATAAGCTCCGCCTATCAAGCTAATCCATATAAGTAAAAACCGTGCTAACTCTTCAGTAAATGAGCTAGGTTTGGGCAAAACAAAGCGCGTAAGAATTTGCCAGCTAACATCAATAACCAGCAGTGCCATCATAACCACTAGAAACACACGAAGTGTGCCATCTATACCATTTATTAAAGTGACGAAGCGTGGCATTAGTTAGCCCCCATTGCTTTAATTTCAAGAACTAAATCATAGAGTGGCTGGCCCTCTAGCCTCTTATATAAAGGCTGCACACTTTGCTGAAACAGAAGTTTGTCAGCTTGAACAACTTCAACTCCAGCCTCTTTCACTTTTGCCAAAGATTCTGCCGTAGATTCAGCCCACAATTGTTTTTGATACTGGGTGGCTAAATGCATAGCCTCTTTTAGCCAGCCTTGCTGTTTTGCTGCTAAGCTATTCCATTCGTGAGTGCCAATTACAATAATATCGGGAATAGAAGTATGCTCATCTAGTAAATAATACTTACTAACTTCAAAGTGTTTAGAGAAATAAAAACTAGGCGGATTGTTTTCGGCACCATCTACAACCCCCTGCTGCAGGCCTGTATAAAGCTCACCAAAGCTGACAGGTGTGGCGGCACCACCAATCGTATTGACCATATCAACAGCCGATTGGCTGCTCATGACACGAATTTTCAAGCCATTGAGATCTTCAGGCTTTTCGACTCTTTTTTTAGAAGTGTAGAAACTTCTGCTTCCGGCATCGAAGTAACCTAAGCCCTTAATTCTGAATTCGGTCCCTGAATCGAGTAATCGCTCTCCCACTTCACTTTCAAGAACATTCCAATAGTGGTCTCTGTCATTAAATAAGTAAGGTAAACTAAACACTTTCATGTCTGGTACAAAGGCCTCAAGCGAACTAGCCGAAACTTTTGTCATACCGATTGCACCAATCTGCAACAACTCAAGAATCTCCCTTTCGGAACCCAGCTGACCTGAAGAGTAGATAACGAGTTCCATCTTGCCGCCTGACAAACGAATCAACTCTTGGCCCATGTATTCTAGGCTTTTGTGAACTGGGTGTTCTGTATCAAGAGTGTGAGCAAGCCTGATATAATTCACACTTGGATCTCTTTCAGCACAAGAGACAGTGAAGATTAGACAAAGTACTGCAAGCCAAAAGGTCGGAGGTACGCGAATCATAATTTAGCACCTCTTAGATTAATGCTGTGGTCAATAATTGCGCCTTTGTGCTGTATAACAATACTTGCACAGAGCTGGGCCTCTTTTACACACTGCTTGATACTTTCCCCTCTTTGCCTCGCTGCAAAATAAGCGCCATTGAAGGAATCGCCAGCAGCTGTCGTATCTACAGGAACAACAATATGATCAACGGGCACAGTTACAACTTCGCCATCCTTGTAAATCAAACTTTCCTTGCTTCCTTGTTTAATAATGATTTCACTAACAAAGCGACTGCTCCAGCGCTCCAGGCACTCCTCTATTGTATGCTCACCATGCATCTCAATCTCATCATCAAAACTCAATAATGCAATATCAGTAAGTGACATCATTTTTTCATAACAAGCCTTTGCTGTGTCCACATCTGGCCAATTCTTTGGTCTAAAATTATTATCGAAAGCGACGGTGCCGCCTTTTCTGCGAAATTCACTTAAAAAACTAAAAAGCTGAATACGATCTTGTTGCGGATAAATAGAAAGAGATATTCCAGTAAGGAAAATAATTGAGTATTTACGTAAATCATCGAATATCTCAGGAAATGCTGACAGCAATTGTCTTGCAGGTGCATTTTGCCGCCAGTGATAAAAATGTCTCTCACCAAAACAATCATTTTCAATCAGATAAATACCTGGTAATTGCCCTGGGATAATTTTTACGTTTGATATGCCGACTCCCTCTTGTTTCCAACTTTCCATCATATTCAAACTAAAAGTGTCATCACCTAAAGCCGTGAAATAGTCTCCGTGTCCACCACATCGTGATAAATAAACTGCTGTATTTAAAGTGTCGCCACCAAATCCGGCTTTATATTGCCCGTTGTTTAGCTGGGTACACTCAATCATGCACTCTCCCAATATTGCAATCGACATTCTACTTTCACCTGCTCAATATCTGTGCTGAACGCAACATTAATTCACAAAAAAGCATTCTAAACTCAATATTCGTGACTGTAAATGAGCGCTATAGATTTATTTTGACCAAAAAGCAGGTGTGTTAGATAATTCTGAATGTAATTATAATCACCCGTGACGAAACACAGACAAAATTAACCCAACGCTTTTACGCTTTCGTATGATCATTGCCGCTATTTGTTCTTTAACCAGTTAGGGTGTTAAGGTTTAATTGTTTTGAGTTACGTGAATAGCGTATCCAGAAATTTTAGGTGGGTGACTGCTTCCTCAGAATATGTTCCCATCTGAAGTATTAAGAAACGAATAATTTAAGTTATACACTTTGTATAATTGGCGAAATAGAGCCAAACCATGAGGTCTTACTTTTGCCGACAAAAAACCTCTTTCAAACATTGGTCGGTCAGTTGCCAACAGAAAATGTTATCATGCTTAACTATTAGCACAGATGGTCAGACAAGACAGAAAATGTTGCAAAGTCAAATAATGTCAATGTTTCACAGAAATCTGTACATAACAATTTTTGCCTATAGAATATGGAATAAGATATGAGTATCAGCAAAGAATACACAAAGGGCTTACCAATGCTAGAAAAACATAGGCAACAATTGATAAAGGACATTTTGGACCAACAGCAATTTGCCAGTGTGCGTGACTTGACTGAAAAGCTTAACGCGTCAGAAGCAACCATCAGACGCGATATCACCAAGATGTCAAAACGCGGTGAAATTAACAAGATCCGTGGTGGTGCTGAATCAATCAACGTCGAGCCAAAGAAAAAGCACTTGTCAAGCTCTGCTTTCATTGTAGATAAAGCCAAACGGGTCAATACAAAACGACGAATTGCTGAACGCGCCGTACAGCTTTGTGAAGAGGGTGACTCAATCATAATCAACGGCGGCAGTTCCACATTCATGATGGGGGAATTTCTCAGTAATCTTTATTTAAACATACTCACCAACTCATTTGTGCTAGCAAACTACATAACCGAAAACAGTGATAGCCAAGTGTCACTACCAGGTGGTGAAATATATAGAGAACAAGGAATTATCCTTAGTTCTTATGAACATGATAGTACTGAAAATTATCATGCATCAATGATGTTTATGGGAACGCCTGGTATAGGCAAATTTGGAGTAATGGAGTCGGACCCTTTACTAATCCGTTCTGAACAAAAACTGAAGAAGCAAGCCGAAAAACTAGTAATTTTAGCTGACAGCTCAAAGTTAGGTAAACGCAGCAACTTCATTCTATGCCCATTAAACGAAGTTGATATTGTAATTACCGATTCCAAAGCTGACCCAGAATTAATTGAGTATTTTAAAACAACTGGAGTAGAAGTAATTATTGTTGAAGCAGTTGATGATTAACCATTGAATTACTCTCGATTCGCTCTGACGCATCGTTTCAAAAAATGAAAGTTAACGGTTTTGATTTGGACTAGGGCATTCTTATTCTAAACCATAAAGTAACTCTTCATAATAAAGATAAATGATCTGACATAGAATGGTTTACTCAGTTAGGAGCTATATTGTGCAACGTTTCCAGAACCTATAAACCAATTGCTACGTTTTCATCCCGTTTTACTTTTTAATCTTTACACGATGCAGTTGACGAGCTTTTAGACTAACTCAGGAAGAAGCAGTACTCCGTGCAGCGAAAAATAAAAAGTACTAAGTGAGCGAGTGTTTAAATTCAACAATGAACAAACTCACCTGACCAAATATGCATGAAAAAAACAACAGTTGAATCCTAGATTGATAGGTAACAGGTTTGAACATAAAAGAATTTAACTTGAATGTAATGTAATGCAATGTAAAAAGTACAATAACAAAACAGGTAATTACTACTTCAAGTCTATGATAGTCTCAAATAAAGTTGTAGGCGCTAGTGGCCTTCATCAACTAACGTCAACCACTTTTCCTTATAAGTTTCTAAACCTATTAGATTAATATTAGGCGTTTCCTTTAATGCTATCGAATTAGTGTGCTGCCCCAAGTTTGTCAAGCAAGCCGCCCCCAACACTGTACCCGTAGAGTCCATCGACATATAAACCTTTTGATCTTTCCGTAGTTGATTAATAACAGCACATAACAGTGGGTTCTTTAAAAAAGCACCTTCAATATAAATTTTACCTTTAGACGCTAATTGTGAAAGTTGATAGTCGATCATCAACGCACAATACAATGTTGCTAATGCAATACCACTTACTTTATCAACTGGTCCAACAAACCCTGATTGCCTATTCCCAAAAGGACCACTTCCGTCACCAAAATCGGGTATCGCAAAGACAAATCTATCGATAACTGTTTGTAAGTCATTATCGTTGAACTGCTCACCTAACCAAGAACCCGCCTGTACACAAATGGCTTCAAATTCCCGACCGCCCATAAAACGAGCGCAGGCTACAGGCGAACCAAAAGCATCGATGTTAGCGAGCATATCTTTCTGAGGGTTCAGATTTTCTAATGGAACTTGAGTTGCCATTAGAATGGTCCAAGTACCGGTTGATATAACGGTAAAAGGACTTTCTTGATTTGCAAGGCGATACCGAAGAAAACTGGCATTACTGTCATGAATACCATTGTAGATTTTGCACTTAGCAGTTAAGCCGAGTTCGTGTGCAACCTTTGACGTTATAGCACCACAATCATGCCAAGCTGGCTGGATTGGTGGAAATTTATTTCGACAATCCAACTTGTCTACAAGACTTGAATAATCGTTATCTTTAATTGACCACAAATCAGTATGGCAACCCAAAGAGGTAATTTCACTAAAACACTGACCTGTAAAACGCCAAACCCAATATTGGGGGTACATTAAAATGTCAGTTACCTGATTGAATTGTTGAGGAAAAGTTTGCTTTAACCAATATAGTTGCCGCCCTAAGTTCAGGCCTGCCGGTAAATTGGGCGAATAGGTATTCGTAAAATCATCCCGTAGCGCGTCATATTGGGAGCTTTGTTCATATGTAACGGCACTTTCATAGTCAAGCACAGGCAAAACCAATCCATCGTTAGAGTCAGCCTCTCGATCGATTAATGCTGCAGTTGCTCCATGAGTAGTTATGGTAATTTTGCCAATTGGGTACTGCTGAGCAAATGTTCTGATATTGCTTACAAGCCACTGCCAAATTTTGTTCACATCGGTGCAATCATATATCTGACTATGATCAACAATGTTAGTCATTTGTTTCGAATATACTGATTGGAAATTACAATCTAAAACATGCAGTTTTATATGCGTTTTTCCAATATCGATAATTAATATGTAAACCATCATCTGCTCTTGCGCCAATTACTCTTTTTCCAAAAGCCCAGTTCTTACGAAATGTGCGTAAGTTGCAGTAACAAAATAAATCAATGTGGGCACAATTATCCAATTGTGAACAATATTAATGTTGTTGTTTGAATAAGCAGCAATACCCAAGCCAACACAGGTTAGTAATGCAATATAAGCTATATAATTCGCTGAAACCGCCAAAAAAGGCATTTTGATAGATGTATCAGATGATGTTTTGTCTTGTTCAGCCAGAAAACTCTTCTCAGCTAATTTACGCTCTTGTTCAATTTTCTCAGACACCTCTGCAGCTGGATAATGTGATTTAGCACCCATTAAAGCCGCTAAGCCAATGTAAAGCACTGTGGCAAATATCCATATTGGGATAAGAATGAAAAACAAGTGTAGAGTGCCACTTGATTCTAAAAAGTAAGCCGCTAGCAATGAAATGATCCAAGTCGCAAATGCTGGGATGTTTGTTATGTTACCTTTGTATTTAGACCAATAACGAGTAAAACCAATTTTGGGAAATATCCAATGTTCTGCAACAATCACTGCCCCCACAGGCGCTAACATTAATCCCATTATTCCAACAAAACCCAACAACTGAGAAAACACAAACGGGAAACAAGCCACAATGGTTGTTACAATCCCCACGACAATGGTCACTCTAGTTCGCCCCCAAGATGGGTTAAGCGAGTTAAAAGCAAGACCCGCACGATAAATCGTAGGATTAGATGTAGTCCATCCAGCAATGATAACGGCAATAATCCCTGATGCTCCCAACGCCTGATAGGCAACAGATCCAGGATCTAACTGCGTTATAACTGTACCCAGCATTATTGCTGCCCCCGCTCCCATTATACCTGCGCATATCCATGCTAAATAATGACCAATAAACATTCCTAATGCAGAAAAATAGCCGTATCGAGAGTGCTTAGCAAAACGTAATAAGGTCATATCACCCAAACTGCCGTGCATAGCTAAATTAGCCACCCAAGCAAAAGCCGCAACATGCCAAAATCCAACTCCTGCATCAGATTTTTGGACCCAAATTGAGTTATTCGCGATAGTCAGAAAATCCTCAAAGCTACTTATACCTGAAACACCATCTGTAGCAGAAACAATTGCCGGTAAAAGGACAAGCGCACCAACCAGAAACATCAGGATCATCCATGGAGCACATACTGCTGCAAAAGCAGATAGTTTCTTAAAACCTTTTACCGCCATATAAACAACAATGGCACCTACACCTAATACTACCGCAACGAAGCCAGGATTGGTTGGATACCAGTCAGTCTGGGGTGGAATGTTAAAAAGCACTTGAACAGCAGATGCTGAAACCGTAATCATTGCACCAGCTAGGACACAGAAAAGTATGCCATTAATTACACTGTAGAGCTTTATAGTGCCTGGCCCGGCAATCTTTTCTAAATAAGCATAAAGGGTCAGGCGTGTGTCAGTTGAAATAGGAGCAGTAATAAGCCCCCAAGTAAGCACTGCCAATAAGTTCCCCAATAGTAATCCAACTAAAATATCAGAGGCGCCCACCCCCCAAGAAACAAATAAAGCACCGATTACAAACTCAGTACCGGCGACATGTTCTCCAGAGTAACTAGCTGCAAAAGTTTTTGGACCTTGAAGTTTATCGGGACTAACAGGTTGAGTTTCAAATTCACTTGCGGTAGACATCTTATTCTCCGGGTAAACAGCTCTGAGAAGAATCTGTCTCAGAGCCTCTTTTGTTATTGTTTTGATTTTTTACCTAAGTGCGCGATTACACTATTCCGGAGCCACTTCGCCCTGAAGACGGGCGCTTTTGTGCGACCGCCTTGCGATAGCAAGATGCTCGGTAAGTTGCGATTGGATCAATTGCACCACCTTTTCTGGCCCTTGCCATTGCCAGAATAGGCGAAACATCAGTATTAAAGGCTTGTTTAAGCGTATTACTCGCCATAATGGCATCGTTATGAGTTTGATACTCACTCAATGCCTGACGATCAACCAGCAATGCTGCAACATATGAGCGCTGTACACTTGCAGCCGAGTTCATCAAACTTTCAATCGGATCGGTAACATTATGCGATTGATCAAGCATGTAGTTAGGACTAAACCCTTCTTGATTACGATACTGCGCATCAACCAATTCATTGAAGATCAGGAATTGCTGATAGGGGTGTAAACTACCACTGTCTAAATCATCATCGCCGTACTTACTATCGTTGAAATGGAAACCACCTAGCTTCTTGAATTGAATTAATCGAGAGACAATCATCTCAATGTTTACATTGGGTGCATGATGTCCTAAATCGACCAGAGACTTCGCTTGCGGGCCTAACTCCATCGCAGCTAAGATACTGCTACCCCAGTCCTGAATTACAGTTGAGTAAAATGCGGGCTCAAACATTTTATGCTCAATATGTAGCTCCCAATCGCTAGGCAAACCAGCATAAATTGTTTTCATACTCTCAAGGTAGCGTTCAAAAGCATGTTGAAAATGCTGTTGCCCGGGATGATTAGATCCATCACCGACCCAAACGGTGAGTGTTTTGGATCCCAATATTTTGCCCCACTTTATGCAATCCAAATTATGCTGAATAGCCAATTCTCTGCTCGCAGCGGAAGTGTTTGCCAGACTGCCATATTTGAAACTATGCTCTTGTCCAGGCTGGTCCTGAAAAGTATTAGAGTTGATTGAATCCCATTTCAAATTTAAGCTGTCTGATACACCTTTCAATTCGGTAAAATCATCCACTTTATCCCAAGGGAAATGTGGTGATACTCTCTCTGTACATTGAGACAAGTCATTGATAACAGCACTGTCTTCTAACTTTTCGAAAATGTTGCGCGGTTCTCCAATACCCGGAAATCTAGCGAAACGTGTTCCACCAGTACCCGTACCCCAAGAAGGTACAGCTATTTGAAACGCGGCTGCTTTTGCAGTAATATCTTCAATGTTAATACCTGTTCGTGCAAGTTTGTTTCCCAGCGCTTCGTAATCTTCTTTCAAAAAGCTTTCTAATTTAACGTTTTCCTGAGCAATCAGCTCTTTATTAATTCTTTGAGTCATGATTTTTTCCTAAACCGTTGTTTTTAGCGTAAAAACGCTTCACTTAACCCGCCATCCACACTGATAATCTGTCCTGTGGTTTTACTTAACTGACCAGAGATCAGAAGATATGCTGCCTCTGCCTGATCAGCAGGTGTAATAGGCTGTTTAGTTAAAGTTCGCTGGGCGTAAAACATAGCTAATTTATCACGCAACTCATCGTCAGAATCTGACTCACTGTAAACAACATCATACTTTTTAAGCGATGCGATTACCCTGTCTCTTGGAAACATAGTGCTGCCTTTAACCACTGTTGCTGGGGCGAGTCCATTTACATTCACTAGAGGTGATAATGATACCGCTAACTCTCTAACTAAATGGTTAGCTGCAGACTTACTAGTATCGTAAGCAAGTGAGCCTTTCTTCGAGACCACACCGTTAACACTTGTCGTGAGCACCAACGCACCGGGTAAACCTTGCGCCTGCCAAATAGAGTTGGCTTCCGTACCCACGATATATCCACCCTTGACATTAACAGCAAAACTAATATCAAACATCTCATCATTGCTCATTCCAGCTTGACCTGGAGCGAGGAAAACTCCTGCAGTAACAATCACTTTATCAATGCCACCGTAAGCAAGAATAACATTTTCAAACATCTCTCTTACGCTTTGACGATTGGTAATATCTACACTTTGTGCAATAGCAGTTCCACAACCTGAAATGCCCGAACCAGCAACACCTATTCCTTGCCCATACTTCAAAGCAAGTTCATCAGCAGTTATTTTAGCTGCATCTAATCTCAAATCAGCACAAACTACATGTGCCCCCTCTTGTGCTACTCTGAATGCCGTTTCTTTACCAATTCCGTCGCCGGCACCTATCACAACAACCACATCTCGAGCTAAGGACTTCTCTTTCGGCATACGTTGCAGCTTCGCTTCTTCAAGCAGCCAATACTCAATATCAAATGCTTCTTGTTGTGGCAAAGCAATATATTCATCGATTGCTTCCGCACCGCGCATGACTTCAATAGCACAATTATAAAATTCTGCTGTAACTCTGGATTCACTTTTGTTCTTACCCCAGGCAATCATGCCCACGCCGGGAATTAGACATATTGATGGAGAAGAAGCACGCTGTGCGGGTGAGTTATCGTGCTTACAGTTTTCATAATAGTCAGTATATTGTTGCTGATAGGCCTCTATCCCGTCCTTCAATAAAGTCTTCAATTTTTCTACAGAGTCGGTTTGTGGATTCCAAGCAACATATAAAGGTTTGATCTTTGTACGTAGGAAATGGTCAGGACATGATGTACCCAAGTCAGCTAATCTAGCGGCATCAACAGAATTGACAAACCGTAATAAATTGTCATCTTGCTGAATAGTACCTATTAGTTTTTTCTCAGAAGACACTAATCCTCTCAGGAAAGGAACAATTTCTACCAGTACTTTTTTGCGAGCATCTTCTTCCAACGTAATGTACTTTTGACCGCCAAATGTCATTTCACCTTTGTCGTGTTTTTCAATGTACTCAGCGGCTTTTTCAATAATATCAAGACTAAGGTCATAACATTCTTTATTGTCATTTGCCCAATTGATAACGCCATGGCCGGCAAGAATAACACCTTTGGCATTTGGATTATCATTGCAGATTTGCTGTAATTTCATGCCTAAATCGAATCCTGGTCTTTGCCATTCAGTCCAAATAAGCTCGCCCCCCCAAATTTCTTCCGTTAATTTCTTGGAGTTTTTACTGGCAGCGACAGCAATAACTGAATTGGGATGCATGTGATCAACATGTTTGAAAGGAATATATGCATGCAGTGGAGTATCAATTGACGTTGCTCGAGGATTCAAGTTAAAGGTTGCATGTCTATACATATCGACCATATCGTCTTCAATCTGTGTTTTTACTCCTACCTCATCAGATTTGTAATAAATGTCTTTTAATGCCTGAAGTTTATCGATATACAAGGATGAAAAGTTATCTGATTTGGAAGTACGTAGATCGCCACCAGAACCTTTCACCCAAAGCACTTCGACTTGATTTCCGGTAAGCGGATCTACTTCTAAAATCTTTGCCGATGTATTTCCACCACCAGTGTTTGTAATACGCTGATCCGCTCCCAAAATATTTGAGCGATATACTAAGCCGTCAACGGGGTTTAAAGATTTTGCAACCTCGTCATTCCATAGATAGTTAACGTGATTAAATTGTATTTTTTTGCTTGCCATTGGATATGAAACTCCTAGATGTAAGGATTAGGCGAATTAAATCAAAATTAATCGTAATACTACAGGCTGACACTCCACAGTCAAGCAAATTTAATCACTTTCAATCACGTATAGTGGTTTATTTATCCGGGAACTAGCTTAAAAGCTTGAAACAAAGCGCACACTTTTAGACTAAGCCGCTACTTATCAAGGATTCACGGCTTAGATCAGAAACCTTTTTTGCACCGCATAATGTCATAGCAACTCGCATTTCTTTCTGATAGAGCGACAGCAAGTTATGAACACCTTCTTTGCCTTCAGCCGCTAAGGCATAAATATACGACCTTCCCAACATTGCGCAATCCGCACCTAATGCAAGCATACGAACAACATCCAGACCGCTGCGAATACCTGAATCAACAAATATTTTAATGTCGCTTTTTACTGCATCAGCGATTGCTGGCAGCGCTTTAACTGAAGATAAGACGCCGTCTAATTGTCTGCCACCATGGTTAGATACAACAATTCCATCAGCACCAAACCTAACCGCATCTTTTGCATCCTCTACATCTAATATACCTTTGATCACAATAGGGCCATCCCAAAATGCTCTAATCCACTCAATATCTTGCCAAGAAATAGAAGGGTCAAAGTTCTCACCCAGCCAGCCAATATAATCCCCCAATGCAGTGGGCTTACCTCGATAGGTTGAAATATTGCCTAAATCGTGTGGTTTACCCAACAATCCAACATCTAATGCCCAACTAGGATGTGTTACGGCCTGCAAAAATCTGCGTATAGATGCCATTGAACCGCTCATTCCAGAATGCATATCTCTATATCTTGCTCCTGGCACAGGCATATCAACGGTAAATACTAAAGTGGTTACACCTGCTGCTTTAGCTCTTTCGAGTACATTTTTCATGAATCCTCTGTCTTTAAGGACATAGAGCTGGAACCACATAGGCCGGGAGATAGCCGGTGCGACTTCCTCTATTGGGCACACAGATACCGTAGACATCGTAAATGGAATACCATTCTGTTCAGCAGCCATCGCAGCCTGCACCTCCCCCCTTTTGGCATACATCCCCGTTAATCCAACTGGTGACAAGGCAATCGGCATAGAGAAAGATTCTCCAAATATTTCAGTACTCAAGTCCAGTTCCGACATGTTTTTCAGTACTCTTTGCTTTAAAGCGATATTCTGCAAATCAGACACATTTTTACTTAATGTTGTCTCACTGTAAGAACCACCATCAATATAGTGAAATAAGAACGGCGGTAATTTAGATTTCGCTGCTAGTCGATAGTCTGAAGGTGAAGAAATGATCATATTTGAAAACCATTTAAAATGAATGTTCATCCATCTTACACTTTCCTTTTTATTTCATTTATGTAATTAATGAAAAACTTTAATTCCATTTTTGAATAAACTGAATGCAAGCAAATGATCTGATTTTATTTGCTCAGGTCGTTGAATTAGGCAGTTTCAGCAAAGCGGCAGAGCAGAATAACTTAACTAATTCAGTGGTGAGCAAACGTATTACTCGTCTAGAGGAATCACTCAATACACAGTTACTTTATCGAACCACTCGCACCCTCTCACTAACAGAAGCAGGTAAAACACTTTTAGGTCGGGCCATAATAATTAGGGATACCACTCAAGAGGCGTTAAACGAAGTTTCTGATAAAAATGGAAGTTTAACAGGGCATATAAAAATGTCGGTCCCTACTATATCTGGTGACCTGTTGCTAGCAGAGACTATCGTCGGCTTTTGTGCTCAACATCCGAAGTTAACGATTGATATGTCAATGGAGAATCGATTTGTAAACCCTGTTGAAGAAGGCGTAGATCTAGTGATAAGAACGGGCCAACTAGAGGATTCTAGCCTAAAAGCCAGACATATTATAGATTCACAATGGGTTGTTTGCGCGTCACATAATTATTTACTTAGATTTGGAAAACCATCACAACCGCAAGCTTTAAACCAACATAATTGCTTAACCTACACACATCCAGCATCGATGGGTAACAACTGGCAATTCAAAAATGAAAAAGAACAAATTACGGTAAAAGTGTCAGGATCATTTTCTTCCGACAATGCTGCTGCATTAAGAAAGGCGGCGTTGTGTGGGCATGGAGTTGTTTATGTCCCAAAATGTTTAGTACATGATGATATTCAGAATGGCAGCTTAATCACTCTGTTTGGCGCTCCTATAACCAGGAATATAGGCGTTTATGCTATTCATCCCTATGTAAAGAAAGTTCCGAAAAAGATCTCTGAATTAATTGATTGTATTAAAGCTGCCTATCAACATAAAGCATCTTACTTCAACATTATGTAAATGAGATTGCTTTTGATTTACTATGATGCATTATGATTAACAGATTTTCTTAAAATGACTGTCATTAAAACGAAAATTACTGCTTGTCGATTTTGGCATGTCGCGGGGCTTTTAAAGCGAGCTTTATCGAAGGAAAAAACTAACGCACGCTCACTGAAAGTATTGTTAGCAATTAAGGCGCATTTAATGACAATTAATACTTCAAATTTTCAATCGACGTTAAGTATAGCTAAAAAACTTGAGAGACCCGTGTTCATACAACAAAAGAAGTTAAGCAATTGAAGCCCATATTCTTCGCACTCGCGTTCATTTTGTATCTGGTCAGCTCTCACTGCGAAGCTAACCAAGAAAACTGTGTTTCATGTCATACAGAACAAGTTAAACAATGGCTGCAGTCTGACCATGCAAAATCAATGGCTACTGCGGATCCTGATAACGTTCTGGCTAACTTTAACGATGTTGAAATAACTCATTATTCGCAAAAAGCTAAATTTTATAGAAGTAAAGACAAGTTCCTGATTGATTTAACAGAGGCAGGAACCACCAACACTTATGAAGTCATATATACCTTTGGGCATTATCCACTACAGCAGTATTTGGTGCCAGCACCAAATGGCAAATATCAGGTTTTTCCTTTTGCCTGGGATAGTCGAGAACAGAATGAGGGGGGGCAGCGTTGGTATCCAAATCACCCAGCAGAAGACATCGGCATCAATGACAGGCTTCATTGGAAACAGCCCATGCAAAACTGGAATGGAATGTGTGCTGACTGCCACTCAACCGGTTTAAAACGCAATTTCGATAACGAAAGCCTTAGCTTCAACAGCCAATTCGACAATATCAATGTGTCTTGCGCCTCTTGCCATGGCGATATGACCAACCATTACATAGCAAATAAAACTCAAAGACCTGAAATCTTATTAAAAACGCCAAATTTGCTTAGTGGTTTATCTTCAAACGACATAAAAGCAGTGGGCAAGTGGCTATTCAAAAAAGGTGACAAAATAGCAAGCTGGCATGAGGAAATTGACGGAAAGTACCAACCAGCAAAACGCGATAATAGTTTTATGGAGAGCTGCTTTGGTTGTCACTCTTTGCGCTCGCCACTTACCAATGGAATAAATCCTGAACAGACGTTTTTAGATCAATTCACACCGTCATTTTTAATGCCTCCACTCTATTTTGCTGATGGACAAATTCACGAAGAGGTATTTGTTTATGGTTCTTTCTTGCAAAGTCGTATGTATGAAGCCGGAGTTAACTGTATCGACTGCCATAACCCCCATACCATGAAAGTTAAGGTTGAGGGGAATGGCTTATGTTTGCAATGTCATGCAGCGAACACCTACGATGGTATAAAACACACTAAGCACCCCAGCAACAGCGAAGCTAGTCAGTGTGTGAACTGTCATATGCCAACGCGCACTTATATGGGCGTAGATGCAAGGCGAGACCACAGTTTTAGCATCCCTTCCCCACGTGTTTCTGAAAAAACCGATGCGCCTAATGCATGTATCAATTGCCATGAGAAAAGCAACGCGTGGGTTGCCGAGCAGTTATCAAAATGGTACGGGCGAGACTCAACTTTAATTATTGAAGAAGAACAATACATCGCCTTCATTCATGGTGAAAAGTTCACCAAGGCGGCTATCCTTAAACTATTGCAGGCAAAATCATTGCCAATCATAAAAAGAGCCACTTTATTAGCTATATTACCAAGCCGTATTGAAGCGTTAACAGACAGCGAATTACGTCCGTTTATCTTAAGCGAAGAGCCTCTTTTACGCTTGGCTGTAGCACAGGCCGGACGGGCACTTCCTCCACGAGAAAGGTTAAAAACCTATCCACGTTTATTAGAAGATGAATACAAAGCAATCCGTGTTGCTGCCGCAAACAACCTTGTTGGTTTGGGCATTTCGTCTTCATCTTATAAAAATGCACTCAGTGAACTTACTGCGTCGAATGCAATTAGTCAGTGGCGCGGAGAAGGTAACCTTAATCAGAGTTTAATTGAATATGAGCAGGGCAATATTGAACAGGCTGAGACACTTCTTAAACAAGGAACTATAGTAGATCCTTACTTTGAAGCGAATTACATCAACCTTGCAGAACTTTATCGCTCGCAGAATTTAATGGCCAAGGAGGAGTCCGTGTTAGAAAAAGCACTTAGCTCGATGCCAAAAAGCGACCTGATCCATTATTCAATTGGTATGTTCAACATTCGCAAATCCAATAAAACCAAGGCAGTTTTTCATTTCAAAAAAGCAACCGAGCTAAACCCATCTAATGTGCAGAATTGGTATATTTACGCTTTGGCATTAGACAATACTGGCCAGATACCGCAAAGTATTGAAGCGCTAAAAAAAGGTCTGTCTTATCAGAAAGATGCCAGTCTGATTGACCTTGGTTTGTCACTATCCCAAAAACTGGGTGATCAAGGGTCGTTTAGCTATTTTATGAAATTGAAAAATAGTCATTAAAAAATCAACGAGCACTGATCCGTACCAGCACTTTTGGACACCTTGCTAAGTAAATACAATCGCTTAAAGAGGTGAATAATGTCAACAAAGAAAGTCCGCAAAACACATACCGCTGAATTTTACTTTCGATTCATCAGCTCGGGTATGTTTACAGAGAATTGGGAGAAAATTTTCTCAATGATACCTTTTGCTGCAGTCTCAATTCCAGGTAAGTGCTTAAGCTCAATAAACTGCTGTACATAGCTCTGTTTGCTTTTAGATAACGTTCCACCATTGCTTAAAAGCAACGAAATTAGCACATCGATATTTTTGTTCGATATATCGAAGGTGCTATTGATATGATCTTTCAGGGTATCAAAACAGATAATCAGGCAGACTTCTTCGATGAGCTCTGAAGAAACTGCGGTTTCCATCATG
>NZ_JAKGTQ010000010.1 GCF_021568285.1 Rheinheimera sp. UJ63 | reverse complement strand
AACCGTTTCCAAAGCCTGACCAATATGCATAAAAAAAGCCTACAGTGTTTATTCTGTAGGCCTTTATATACCAACCACTGGATCGGTCAACCGATCTGAAAAGTTCTTAACTGATCGGCATTAAGCTTCGGCTGCCTTTTTTGTTTCGCCTTTACTGTTTGTAAAAGTGCATATCCCGATATTCGTGGCGCTCGCCAGGCTCCGCTGCATAAGGCTCTAACCTAAAGCCGGTGACTTGCCGCAGATTATTAATCTCAAAATGAATTAACGCATTGCGCGCGACATTGGCATCATCCCACTGCACGATAAAGCTATGATCGGCAAACGGCTGCAAACTGCCTTGTAAATTAATCATTTTGGCCGACTGCAAACGTAAACCGCTATCCGTTTGGCTGATTTCAATGCCACCAAACCATTGGTCCGCATAGTTGCCTGCGTAATCTTGTAAAGCCAACAACACCTCACCCGTACCCACCGGTTGCGGCGGCGCTGCACGCTTTGCCAAGGCTTGTCGTTGATCGGCATAATAACTGACCCAATCACGCTGCAGTTCAGGCGCTAGATAATGTTTTAACACCGTTTGTACCACCGACTGGCGTGCACCACTGTTCGAGCCATTATTTAATACCACAACCCCCAACTGCTGCTCTGGCACTAACAACACATGCGCCTGAAAACCCGATAAGGTGCCGGTATGATGAATCACCTTGTAACCATGCATATCAGCCATGCGCCAGCCCATACCGTAGGCACTAAAATGGGTGAAATCTAATTCCAAATCGAGTGAACTAACGGGCATCAGCGTTTGTGCTGTCCACATTTGTTGTAATTGCTGACGAGTGACCGGCCCCGCTTTTGCGGTACGGGCATCGGCTTGAGCCAATAAAAAACTTAACCATTTCGCCATGTCGGAGGCGCGACACACCACGCCACCTGCAGCTGCGGCCATCAACATTTTACCGTCAATCGCATTTCGTGGGATCGGCAAAAAACCCGCCTCAGCACGAAACTCATACGGTAGTGCCGCCTCGGCTAAGGCGCTATCAGGCACGGCACCGGCATAACACTGCATCTCCAGCGGCTGAAAAATCTGCTCAGCAACAAAATCCTGCCAAGGCTGGCCACTGACTTTGGCCACTAATTCGGCGGCAGTGATATACAGCACATTACTATAAGCATATTGGCTGCGAAAACTGCTTAACGGTGTTAAGTAGCGTAAATTGTTGATCACTTCATCACGACTAAAACCACTGGGCTCAGGCCAAATCATACTGTCGCCTGCGCCACTGGCTAAGCCACTGCGCTGACTCAGTAAATCACGTATCGTAAACTCGGCGGTGACCCAAGCATCTTGCAAACGAAATTGCGGTAGATGCTGTACGACTTTGTCGTCCCAATTTAACTTCCCGGCATCCACTAAGATCGCCACACTGGCAGCGGTAAAGGCTTTGCTCGCAGAGGCCAAGCGAAAGTACGTCTCCGCGGTCACTGGCGCTTGGGCACTAATATCACGTTCACCATAACCCGCCTGATGCACCAATTGGCCATCTTTAATAATAACCACAGCCATCCCCGGCGTATCAAACTGCTGCAGCGCCGCGGGCACCACTTGCGCTAAATCGAGCGGGTTGGCTTCAGGTGTTAGCGGTTCAGCCTGCAGCATGGCCGCCGTGGTTAAGCCTAACAAGAATGTGCAGAGTTGCCGTTGCATCGGTTTATCCTTAAATTTTTGGTCGCAATAAGCTAAATTTATTCGCGGCATTTAACGTGTAATAATCGCCAGGGCCACCCGCCCGCAATACCGGATCTGCAGCCAAGGTGTCATACACCCCATCAATTAATAACGATGACGCAATATGCACCCCGACTACCTCTCCAAGCACCAACCAAGTGGGTACCTGCTCGCCATTCGCTGCCTGTAATGGGATTAACTGGCTTAGCTTACATTCAAATCGCACAGGGCTTTCGGCTACCTGTGGCGGTTTAATCAATTTAGACGCAGCCATGGTTAACCCCGCCAAGGCAAACTCGTTCACCTCCGCGGCGACACTGGCACTGGTTTGATTCATCGCCTCCACCAAAGGCCGATTCACCAGGTTCCAACAAAATTCGCCTTGCTCGGCAATATTTTGTACTGAGTCTTTCCAACCGGTGCTGGCAAAGCCAATAATCGGTGGCTTATAGTTAAACAAATTAAAAAAACTGTAAGGTGCCAGATTAACCTGCCCAGCATTGCTAATGCTAGAAATCCAACCAATGGGCCGTGGCGCAATAATGCTATTAAACGGGTCATGTGCCAAACCATGCCCCTGCTGTGGTTCAAAAAAATAATCAGCCATGCTCTTCCTCTTTACTCTGTCGCTGGCCCTTGTCTAGCAAGCGCAAGCAACTTGCTTTTAGCCTGCCAGCAATCTAGCCTGAACGCCAGATGTTAGCCGCAGAGATGAGACCAGATGCCAGATTTTCGCAGTGATACGGTAACCCAACCTTCTGTCGCCATGAAACAGGCGATGCTCAACGCCGCTTTGGGCGATGATGTGTTTAATGATGACCCGACTACTATAGCACTGCAACGCTACGCAGCAGATATGCTGGGGTTTGAAGATGCGTTGTTTGCACCAAGTGGCACGCAAACCAACCTGATTGCGATGATGAGCCATTGCCAGCGCGGCGATGAAGCCATCGTAGGCCAACAATGGCATACCTATAAATGGGAAGCCGGCGGTATGGCGGTGCTCGGTTCAATTCAACCGCAACCGATTGCGCTGCAAGCGGATGGCAGCCTAGCGCTACAAGATATCAGCGATGCTATCAAGCCAGACGATCCACACTTTGCCCGTTCGCGCTTGATCGTGATTGAAAACACTATCGGCGGCAAGGTACTGCCGTTGCGTTATATGCAGCAAGTGGCCGCGCTAGCGAAAGAAAAACAACTGCAATGCCATATCGACGGTGCGCGCTTATTTAATGCCGCTGTGGCTTTAGCGCCTCAGCATCAATTGAGCCCAACCGCCATGGCTAAAGCCCTGTGCCAGGGGTATGACTCGGTCTCTATTTGTTTATCCAAAGGCTTAGGCGCACCAGTAGGCTCGTTATTACTGGGCTCGCAGGCTTTTATCCAGCGCGCGCGGCGTGTACGCAAGATGCTCGGCGGCGGCATGCGCCAAACCGGTATACTTACCGCCGCGGGATTATATGCCTTGCAACATAATATTCAGCGTTTGGCAGAGGATCATCATAATGCTGATACGCTCGCGAAAGGGTTACAAGCCTTAAGCTCTCAAGGCTGTTTTGCTGGGCATTTGCAGTTAGATTTGCCGCAAACCAATATTGTGTTTACTGATATCACTCCGGCTGTGGCTAATGAGCTGCTTGATTTTCTGGCTAAGCATAACGTCAAACTCACCAGCAGCAATTACGCCAGTGCCAGTGGCAACCTCACGCGCTTGCGCTGGGTGTGTCATTTAGATGTATCAGCAGCAGATATTGCCACGACACTGGATTTATTAAGCCAATTTGCGCATAGTAGATCTCACTAACCTTTCCTGGAGTCTCATCATGATCTTACGCCCCCTTGTGGCCGCTCTGCTAGCCAGCCAATTCGCCTTTATGGCCATGCCACTTTTCGCTGACACCCAACGCATTAGCCCTGAGCTAGAAAAGAAAGTGATTGAATGGCGCCGGGATCTGCACCAGCACCCTGAATTAAGTAATCGCGAATTCCGTACCTCGAAATTGGTTGCCGCACACTTAAAAAAACTCGGTATGACCGTGCAAACGGGTATTGCGCATACCGGTGTCGTGGCGATTTTAGACAGTGGTAAGCCCGGCCCCTTACTGGCATTACGCGCTGATATGGATGGTTTGCCGGTCGTCGAACAAACCGACTTACCGTTTCGCTCAGAAGCCAAAGGCGAATATCGCGGTAAAGAAGTGGGCGTAATGCATGCCTGTGGCCACGATTTACATGTGGCGATGTTGATGGGCGCGGCCGAATATCTCTCAAAAAACAAAGCGCAGCTCACCGGTAAAGTGATGTTTATCTTCCAACCGGCAGAAGAAGGCGCACCGGCAGGTGAAGAAGGCGGTGCCGAATTGATGCTAAAAGAAGGCTTGTTTGCTAAAAACAAACCCGAAGCCATCTTTGGCATTCATGTTTGGTCTGCCGCCAACGCCGGTGTTGTGCAATATCGGCAAGGGCCCTTGATGGCTTCCTCTGATCAATTTCAAATCACCGTTAAAGGTAAGCAAACCCATGGCTCTGCGCCTTGGGCTGGGGTTGATCCGATTGTGGCTGCTGCGCAAATCGTCAATAATGTGCAAACCATTGTCAGCCGCCAAATTAATATTACCCGCGCGCCAGCCGTTGTCAGCTTTGGTATCGTTGAAGGCGGCGTACGCAATAATATTATTCCTGATGAAGTGTATTTAGAAGGCACGATTCGTAACTTTGATATGGGTATTCGCCAACAAATTTTTGGTTTATTAACACAAGCCGCGCAAGCCAGTGCTGCCGTAACCGGTGCCACTGCCGATGTTAAAATCCTCGAAGGTTATCCTGTCACGTTAAATGATCCGGCGCTGACTCGTCGGTCCTTGCCAGTTTTGCAACAAGTTGCGGGTAAAGATAAAGTTGAAGAGAGCGCCCTAGTGACCGGTGCCGAAGATTTCTCATTTTACGCCTTAGAAACACCGGGCTTATTTGTTTTTCTTGGCGTCACACCTGAAGGCCAAGACGCGGCTAAAGCACCGGCGAATCATTCACCGTTTTTCTATGCTGATGAAAAAGCGTTAAAAACTGGCACCGAGCTTTATGTAAACTGGGCGTTATCTTACCCTAGCATGCAAGAGTGAACACTTTAAGGAATAGCATGTTTCGCCTTTTTTCCGCCGCACTGCTGTGCGGCAGCTTTACCCTTGCGGCGCAACAAGATGTGCAGCAACAAGTACAAACGCTGTGGCAACAACAGGCCTATCAAGAAGCAAAAAGCCTGTTAACGCCCTTGGTGAATGCCAAAACAAAAGACGCGGCCTTATTGGCCGCGCTTGGCCGTACCGAGTTGTCACTCGGTAACGTAGATCAAGCCGAAAAGCTGTTAGCCCGAGCGGTAAAAAACGCCCCTAAGCAGGCGCAGTATCAATTTTGGTATGGCCAAGCTAACTGCGACAGCGCACAAAAAGCCAGTATGTTCAGTGCACTTAGCGCGGCAAAACGCTGCGCTAAAGCCTTTGCCACGGCAGTAGAACTGGCACCAGATAATGCACAGTATTTACAAGCCTTAGCGAAATATTATGCACAAGCACCCGGTATTGCTGGTGGTGATAAAGCGCAAGCGTTACAACTCAGTAAACAACTGCAGCTTACCTCACCGCTGCAAGGCCAATTACTGGAACTGGAATTGCTACTGCAACTCGATGACCCGGCCGCTGCGCAGGCGTTATTAGCTAAGGCAACGGCGCTACAAACTCGACCTGAGCCCTATTTTTTGCAAGGGGTAAAGTTTGCGCAAAGCCGTGATTATGAGGCAGCGATTGAACAGTTTGCCAAAGCCAGTGCACAGCCCGCTGTCGATAAAGAAGCTAGCCGCAGTCGTTTATTGTCGCTGTATCAACTCGGTCGTGCTGCCGCTGTCGGTAAAACCGCAGAGCAACAAGGCATTCGCGCGTTAGAACGCTTTCTTGAAGCAGAAGGCTTGCCCGAATTTCGAGAATGGGCACAGTTTCGCTTGGGCCAACTGTACCTGGCGACAGAGCAACGCAGTGCTGCCGAAGCCATACTGAAGCCATTGCAAAACAGCAGCAAAGATAGCACCCTAGTAACCGAAATTAAGAAGATCCTCTAGTGCAGCCACCCAAATTAAATGCGATCCACCATGTGGCGCTGATTGTCAGTGATTATCCGCGCAGCAAAGCCTTTTATACGGAAGTATTGGGTTTAACAATATTGGCCGAAAATTATCGGGCTGCGCGCAGCTCATGGAAACTGGATTTACAGCTGCCAGATGGCAGCCAATTAGAGTTATTTAGCTTTCCAGCGGCCCCCGCCAGACCCAGCCAACCTGAAGCGCAAGGCTTACGCCATCTGGCGTTTGCCGTCACCGACCTCGACCATTGGGTCAGTTATTTACAAAGCAACGCTGTTGAGGTCGAAGCCATTCGTGTCGATGAGTTTACCGGCAAACGCTTTACCTTTTTTCCAGATCCCGATGGCTTACCGTTAGAGCTTTATCAACATTAAAGACATCTTCGTTATATTGGATACAAAAAAACCGGCACGCCCAAGCTTGCCGGTTTTTTTATTAACACACCGTGCTTAACCCGAGTTACGCATCCCTGCCGCGATACCGGCGATAGTGACCATCAGCGCCCGATTACTTTGCGCACTGATTTTCTCCGGATCGTGCCGAGAGCGTTTTAGTAGCTCCACTTGTAAAATATGCAGCGGATCGACATAGGTATTACGCAGCATTATCGACTCACGGATCCAGCCTTCTTTGGCCATCAACGTATCACTGTGGATCAACTTTAACAGTAACTCGCGATCCGCCGCCAGTTGCTGCCGCAACTCAACGCCAAGGTGTTGCAGCTCTTTAGGCACTAACACCTGATCATAATAGGCAGCAATTTCTGGATCGGCTTTTAAAAACACCATTTCCAGCATCGACAACCGCGTCGCAAAAAATGGCCACTCTTGCTGCATTTCGTTCAGTAAATCGGTTTGCCCAGCCTCAACTGCCAAGGCTAATGCATTGCCGGCACCCAACCAAGCGGGCAGCATTAAACGATTTTGTGACCACGCAAAAATCCACGGGATCGCTCGTAAGCTTTCAACGCCACCGGTCGGGTTACGTTTAGCGGGTCGGCTACCCAATGGCAACTTACCTAATTCTTGCTCTGGCGTGGCGGCACGGAAATACGGCACAAAATCTTTATTGTGTCGCACGACGGCCCGATAGGCGTTACAAGAATCATCGGCTAGCTTACTCATCAGGCTGCGCCAGCTTTCTTTTGGTACCGGCGGTGGTAACAACATGCCTTCTAATACCGCGCTGGCATACAGAGCCAAGCTACGGATGGCTAGCTCGGGCAAACCAAACTTAAAGCGGATCATCTCGCCTTGCTCGGTCACGCGCAACCCCCCAGCTAACGAACCCGGCGGCTGCGATAAAATCGCCGCATGTGCAGGGCCGCCGCCACGGCCGATAGTACCGCCACGGCCGTGAAACAGCGTTAGCTTCACGCCATAATCTTTACTCAGCTTCACTAGCGCTTCTTGCGCACTGTATTGTGCCCACGCGGCCGCGAACACACCGGCATCTTTAGCCGAGTCAGAGTAACCGATCATCACCTCTTGACGACCATTAATATAGCCGCGATACCAATCAATACTGAGCAATTGCCGCATACAATCGGGCGCGTTTTGTAAATCACTTAAGGTTTCAAACAGCGGTGCGACTGGCATAGCAAAGCTACTACCGGCTTCTTGCAACAGTAATTGTACTGCCAACACATCGGAAGGTTTACCCGCCATTGAGATCACATAGGTACTGAGTGCTTCGTTACCATGGCGCGCCACGATATCGCAGGTATCCAGCACTTCTTGAACGTCGGCTGAGGGTTGCCAGTTTTTCGGAAATAACGGCCGTTTATTTGCCAGTTCTCGCAATAAAAATGCTTGCCGATCCGTTTCAGTCCAAGCGCTATAATCACCTAAGCCTAAGTAACGGGTGAGCTCGGCAAAGACATCGGCATGACGCGCGGCATCTTGGCGAATATCTAATTTCAATAACGTTAAGCCAAAAGCATAGGCGCGGCGCAGCGTATCAGTTAAGCGGCCTTGCGCAATTAATTGCATGCCACTTTGCTGTAATGATTCAAAGCACAGTAATAACGGCTCAAGCAACTGCTGGTTATGCCAAATTAAATCAGCCGGCCGCTGTAAGCGATCATGTTTTAACGCTTCAGTTAACCAATCTCGGGTGATGATCAGTTGTTGGCGTAACTTGTTAAGTACCGCACGATAGGGTTCAGAAGCCTGCTCACTGGCGTCGAGTAGCGCCGCAGAGCCCGTATTCATCGATAACTCGGTAGACAGTAAATCTAAGTCCCGAATAAACAAATCTGCCGCTTTCCAGCGACTCAGTAATAACACCTGACGGGTTACTTTGGAGGTAACAAAAGGATTACCATCGCGATCGCCGCCCATCCAAGAAGAAAAACGCACGGGTGCGGCATCAAGCGGTAAGCCGGTGCCAAGATCACGACGTAAATCGGCATCAAGTTCACGTAAAAAGTCAGGGATGGCTTGCCACAACGAACTTTCAATGACTGCAAAGCCCGATTTCGCTTCATCAACCGGGGTTGGCCGCTGCTCACGAATTTCATTGGTATGCCAAGCTTGGCTAATTAATTCGGTTAAACGTAATTGTAACTGTTGCTGTTGCCAGTCGGTTTGCGGATGCTCTAACTGCGCTAAGCAGGCGGCAATTTCGGTCAGTTTATGAATCAGGGTACGCCGCGCCACTTCAGTAGGATGCGCCGTTAGCACCAACTCAATGGATAACTCACGTACGGCTTGTTGAATGTCGCCCTTGGCGATAGCGGTGTCTTTTAAGCGCTGAAACAACTCCGTTAACGGTTCCGGTTTTTCAATGCTGCTGCGCCCTGCCGCGCTGATACTAAAATGTTGCTCGGCGAGGTTAGCTAAATTTAAAAACTGCGCGAAAGCCCGAGCGACTGGCAGTAATTCATCATCACTGAGTGCCGTGAGTACTTGGCGTAGCTGCTCGGCTTGCTGGCTATTGCCTTGGCGCGCTTCTTTAGACAGCTGGCGGATCTCTTCCACTCGTGCCAATACCGCATCACCAAGATGCTGGCGTAAGGTCTCACCCAACTCCGTACCTAATAACCCGACATTCGCCCTAAGGGCGGCGTATTGATCCATTTCAGTGCTCCACTGCGTTTAGAATTAATACACCCTAGCCTGTTCTGCGTTGGTACTCAACTATGATTGCTTACCAACTGGGCAACAACTGTGCATAGGCGATAACTTGGGTTCTTGCTATACTGCGCTTAACGGTATTTTACGACTTTTAATACGGCATCTTATGACTTCGGAAACACGTCCTACCCCAGCAAAAAAATCGACAGGCCTCATCAGTAACCTACTGCTAAACGTGGTGATCCCTGCGATTATCCTGAGTAAATTCAGCGGTGAAGAATACCTTGGCCCCGTCTGGGGCATTGTGGTTGCACTGGCTTTTCCTATTGGTTTTGGTATTTGGGATTTACGCCAAGCCGGTAAGGTTAATTTCTTTTCGGTGCTCGGTGTGATCAGTGTGTTACTAACTGGCGGTATTGCTCTACTGCAACTTGATGCCGCGTATATCGCCATTAAAGAAGCCGCGATCCCCGGCGCTTTAGGCTTAGCGGTTTTGATTAGCCAATACACACCCTATCCGTTGGTGAAAAAGTTTTTATTGAATGGCGAGTTGTTGGATAACGATAAGCTTTATGCGGCCTTGGATGCACAACAACAACGCGCACAATTTGAAAAGAAAATGGCAATAGCCGGTTATTTAGTGGCGAGCTCGTTCTTTTTATCGTCGGTACTTAATTATATTTTGGCCAAGGTGATCTTGGTTAGCCCTCCTGGCAGCACCGCCTTTAATGAAGAGCTGGGCACGATGACGTGGCTAAGTTACCCCGTTATCGTTTTGCCCAGTATGTTGGTATTATTTTTTGCAATGTGGTTTATGTTTAGCAGTATTAGCAAGCTGACAGGCCAAGAACTCGACACCTTTATGCATCAACCTTGATCCGATTTAGCTGCAGGCGGCAGCTGCGCGCGTAACGCCGCTAACTCTGCCTGCAACTGCTGCATCTGCGCCACGAGATCGTGTTGTAATTGCTGTTTGGCATCGATTTCGTCTTTGTGCTCTTCATCATGCATGCTTTGTACGGCATTGACGATCACGGCAATAAACAAGTTCAACATAGTAAAAGTGGCGATCAGAATAAAAGGCACAAAGAACGCCCAAGCATAGGGGAACTGTTCCATCACCGGCCGCGAGATCCCCATCGACCAGCTTTCTAGCGTCATCACCTGAAATAACGTATATAAGGTGGCACCAAGGCTGCCGAACCACTCAGGGAAGGCTTCACCAAAAAGCTTCGTTGCCATGACCGCAGACACGTAGTACACCAAGCCCAGCACCATCGCAATCGACAACATACCGTTTAACGATTGCACTAAAGCGCCAACAATTTTCTTCATCGACGGTACAAAGGTTAGTACACGAAGTACCCGTAATACGCGAAGGGCGCGTAATACCGCAAAAGGCCCGCTGGCTGGCACTAAGGCAATGGCCACTACGGTAAAATCAAATAAACTCCAGGCATCTTTAAAAAACGCCAAACGATGAGCGTAAATGCGCAGCGCAATTTCGATGACAAAGACAGCAAGAATAAACTTGTCGAGCAGCATTAATGGTTGGCCAAATGCGGCCATCACTGCACTGGATGTTTCTAAACCTAAAATTGCCGCATTAATTAAGATCAATGCCAGTAAGGTGCGTTGCACCAGATTTTTATTTAACCAGGTCGCAACCTGTTGCTGCATGCTGACGCCTGCTGAGCGGGTAACTTCTGTCATAACAGCCTCCATAAAGATCAGGGCGCTATTGTAGAAGAACCATAGAACAGGTCAATGCATTGCGAACGTTATAGCGTTGCAGTGGCTAAGATAACTCCTTTCGGGCAGCACAGCATAGTCAACCGGCTTCTTCTGCCTTTGTACTGCTAAACAGTTCGGTGCGATTGCGGCCATTGCTTTTGGCTTGATATAGCGCTTGGTCGGCCGTTTTCATCAGCTCAAGCAATGCGCGGTGCTTACCGTCATTGCTACTGACACCAATACTGGTTGTGATGCTAATCCGTTGCTGATCGTGCATCACTAGAGGTGTGGCAGCAAGCTGCACTCTAAAATATTCCAACAACTGCAGCGCATCGGCCTGTGAGCATTCGGTCAGTAAAATGCAGAACTCTTCACCGCCGACTCGACTGATAATATCACTGGAGCGGAAACAACTGCGCATTATGCTAGCGAAATGACTTAACGCCAGATCACCGACCTCGTGACCATATTGATCGTTTATTTTTTTAAAGAAATCAATGTCTACCATGCCGCAAGTTACCGCACTTTTTTGCCGTTCAGCCAGCTTAAGTGCTTCGCGGGCTACGGCAGTAAAACCTCGGCGGTTCAATAACTTCGTTAACGGATCGCGCGTGGCTAATTCACGCAATTGGGCCTCTTTCGATTTAAGGGTAGTGATATCTTTTTCAATCGCAGCAAAATAGACCACGTCACCCACATCGTTACATAAAGGCACAATATTTAAATCGAACCAAAGCGGTTCGCCTAGTTTTGTGTAATTCAACAACTGCGCTTGCACTGCAACGCGATTTTGCATGGCCGCTGCAATGTCGGCACGGCTGTTCGGATCGGTATCGATACCATCAAACATGGTATGGGGTTGTCCATAAACTTCGGCTTTTTGATAACCGGTAATTCGAGTTAATGCTTGGTTGGCATAAATGATTTTCGGGCCACCGGCAATGTCGTCTTTAGCATCTAACACTAAGACTAAGTCACTGGCTAATTCCACCACATCTTGAAAAGGAATATTGCGCTTACTACGCGTGGTATCAATAAAGGTGACGACGATATGGCTGAGATGCTGCTGCTCATCATACTCGGGGTAAGCATTACACAAAACCCAGGTCACCCGCTTAGAAGAGCTATCGGTAATACCGACCTCAAGGTTTGATACGGGTTGGCCAGTAGCTATAACGCGGTTAACTGGGAAAGCTTCATATGGCATGATGCTGCGGTAGCTGTCTAAAAAGTGCCAATGCGGGTCTAACGCATCTTTACCAATCATTTGCGTCTCTGTTAGTCGTAACATCTTCAGCGCAGCCGGATTGGCGAATAACACAGCGGTATCTGCCGCGTGCACCACCACACCCGCATGCAGATTATTAATTAAGGAAGCGGCATTAATGAGCGATAAATTCAATTGATACCCTTCAACTATAGAATCACTTTGCAAATCAATACTTAACTATAGCCGATATTGGGGTATTTACATCAGGCAGCGGTAATATAACGTGCTACTTGCGTTGCTGTTAAACTAACGCTGCCTTTAAACGTTTGTCAGGCTCTTTACACACCGAGCGCACCAAAGCAGAGTATTGAGGTGTAAGTTTAAGCCAACGCCATTCGCGCAAATGCCTGTTCCAGATCAGCCAATAAATCTTCTGGATCTTCCAAACCAATATGTAAGCGCAATAAAGGCCCAGCATAGGGCCAATGAGTCACCGAACGAAGCGCTTGCACATTAGGCACCGCAGTAATCAAGCTCTCATAGCCGCCCCATGAGAAACCCATTTTAAAATGCTGCATACCTTCAATAAAGGCTTGCACCTGCGCAGCACTGCCCTGTTTCAATACAAAAGAAAACAAACCATTGCTACCGTTGAAGTCGCGCTGAAAAAACAGATGCCCTGGATGCTCAGGAAAAGCAGGATGGCGCACTGTTTCAACTTCTGGACGCTGTGCTAACCACTCTGCCACTTCTAAAGCATTTTTTTCGTGTTGCTTTAAACGCACGCCCAATGTACGCAAACCACGGCTAGCTTGATATACATCATCTGGCGAAGCGCAATAACCTAACAAATAACTCTGCTCACGTAATTGCGGCCAATGCTGTTCATTCGCACTTGCTGTGCCTAACATCACATCTGAATGACCAATGATATATTTGGTGGCAGCTTGAATAGAAATATCCACACCAAGCTCAAACGGCCGACATAGGATCGGCGAAGCCCAAGTGTTATCTAGCATAGTGATAATATTATGCGCCTTTGCAACCTGACAAATTGCCGGTATGTCTTGCACTTCCATGGTCAACGAACCTGGTGATTCTAAAAAGATCACCTTAGTGTTCGGACGAATTAAGCTCTCAATCTCGGCACCCAGCAAGGGATCGTAATAGCTGGTTTCAATCCCTAAACCGGCGAGCACTTTTTCACATAATCCTCGTGTTGGCTCATACGCGGTATCGACCATCAACAAGTGATCGCCTGCTTTTAAAAACGCCAATAAAGCGCCACTGATTGCTGCGGCACCGCAAGGATATAAAGCACAACCGGCCCCACCTTCTAACTCACACATGGCTTCTTGAAATGCAAAATGTGTAGCCGTGCCGCGCCGACCATAATACGGCACAGCGTTACCTTTATTTTTACTGGCGTTTTTAAGCTCTTCCATGGTCTCAAACACAATCGTTGAAGCACGTACGATAGGCGGATTAACCGCACTGCCAGTCCACTTTTTGCCACGACCTGCATGAATTAACTGGGTATTCTTTTTCATGTATTGCTCCAACGTTAATCAAAGGCGAAAAGACTTCTAGAAGTCTGCTTTATACTATGTCATTATTTTGCCGCTGCAAGCAATGTTTAATTCTGTTACACGTTTGACACCAGCAAGTTCAGCAACTAGATTCAATAAAAATAACAAAGGGATAACTCACATGCACCAAATAAAACCGCATCCTATTGCGTTAGCTATTACCTTAGCGTTGTTTACACCGCTAACAATGGCGCAACAAAGCAATACCAGCGAAAACGATGAAAAAGCAGAAAAAATTGAGCAGATTATTGTTACGGGTACTCGGGTTGCCGGTCGTTCGGTGTCTGATACTGCCGTGCCAATCGATATTATCAGCGCAGAAAATTTAACCCGCGCAGGTTCAACCGAACTGAATCAAGTACTATCAACCGTGCTACCGTCTTTTAACTTTCCGCGTCCAGGCTTAAGCGATGGTACTGATACCGTGCGCCCAGCTACTTTACGTGGTTTAGGGCCAGATCAGTCTCTGGTGCTAGTTAACTCAAAGCGCCGCCATTCCGCTGCTTTAGTTAACGTAAACGGTACCGTGGGCCGTGGCTCTTCTGCTGTTGATTTAAATACCATTCCTACCGCAGCGATTAACTCAGTTGAAGTATTACGTGATGGTGCTTCAGCCCAGTATGGCTCAGATGCCATTGCCGGGGTATTAAACATTCGTTTACGCGAAGCGAGTGAAGGCGGTAACTTTACCTCGTCTTATGGCTGGCGTGAAACCAGCTACACCACGCCAACAACACCAACCCCAACAGGCGCCACTTGGAGTGCACCGGCTAATCTTGAGCGTAGTCGTACTGACGGTGAAACGCTAACCTTGAGCGGCTGGCGTGGTTTTGAACTTGGCAAAGATGCTTTCCTCACCGTATCTGCAGAATACAAAGACGCCGAACGCACAGAGCGTGGCGGCTGGGATTATCGTCAACAGTATCCGTTGGTCAATGGCCAATATGATACACGTGAAACCTACTTCAACCGCTTCAGTGCTTGGTATGGTGAGCCTGAGTTATCGCAATTTACCTTGTTTGCTAATGCTGGTAAAACCTTAGATAACGGTAAAATTTATGCTTGGTTAAGCTACCAAGATCGTGAAGCGCGTTCAGGCGGTTTCTATCGCCCAGCCAACGATTCCCGCAACATTCTGGCGATCTACCCAGATGGTTTCTTACCTATTATTGCACCCGATGTGACGGATGCCAGTGCTGCTGTAGGTTATGAATTTGATGTAGGCGAGTGGACCGTTGATACGTCTTTAGTTTGGGGCCAAAACCGTATGGCCTTCACTATTGAAAACACCTTAAACCGCTCAATCGGCCCAACCAGCAAAACCGAGTTTGATGCTGGTGGCTTCCGTTATGGCCAAACCGTATTTAACTTATCTGGTGTGCGCTCAATTAATGTCGATGCGTTAGCTTCGCCGTTAAACATTGCTACCGGCATAGAATTACGCCGTGAACGTTACGGTATTTTCGCCGGTGAACCTGATTCATGGCGCAATGGCGGCGAACTGTTAAATGGTAACCCAACGGCTTCTGGCGCGCAGGTGTTCCCCGGCTTCCGCCCGTCTAACGAAGTGCGTGAAACACGTCGTGCTATTGGCGCTTATGTCGATTTAGAAGCGAATATCACGGATAACATGCTGGGCTCAGTAGCGCTGCGTGCTGAAGATTATTCTGACTTTGGCAGTAATGTTACCGGTAAAGCCGCGTTACGTTACGATTTTACCGATGACTTTGGTATTCGTGGTTCATTACAAAACGGTTTCCGTGCCCCATCGTTACAGCAACAGTACTTTACCGCAACCTCGACTAACTTTATCAACGGTGTACCCTTTGATATCACGACTTTCCCGGTAAGCAACCCGGTTGCGCAAGCGTTAGGTGCCAAACCGTTAGATGCTGAAGAGTCAGTAAACTACTCGTTAGGTGCCGTGTTTAAAGTGGGCGGTGTTTCTATCACGGTAGATGGTTATCGCATTGATATCGATGATCGTATCGTGCTATCAGAAAACTTAACCCAAACGAACGTGCGCGATTATTTAAGCTCGCAAGGCTTTATCGGTATCGGTGGTGGTCGTTTCTTTATCAATGGTGTAGATACCGAAACACAAGGCGTGGATGTTGTTATTAACTGGTCAACACCAACAGAAGATTTTGGTTTGTTCAGCTTTACGGTGGTAGGTAACATCAACGAAACGAAAGTTACTGCCGTGCCAGTAACCGCAGAGCTGTCAGCACTTGATCCCGCCCCCACCTTGTTTGGTCGCGTTAACGTACTGACCTTTGAAAAAGGTGCGCCTAAAGATAAGTTTGGCGCCACAGTAAACTGGAGCTACGACAATTTCAGCGCGACCTTTAAAGCAACTCGCTACGGTGAGGTATTATCACCGGGCACTACGGCAGCTACTGATCTGACATTAAGCCCGAAAGTCTTGATGGATTTGGAAGGCCGCTATGACTTTAACGATAGTTGGACCGTGGCAGTGGGTGCTGATAACATCTTTGATGAATATCCAGATGCTAACCCCATTAACTTAAATACCACAGGCGCCACCTCGTTCTCGAACTATTCACCGTTCGGACGTTCAGGTCGCTTAGTGTATGGCCGGGTATCTTATAACTTCTAAGTTTCCGCCCAAATAGACAAGGCGCCTTAAGGCGCCTTGTTTTTTGTTTTGGGTTATACGTTTAATTTAACGCTTTCATCCCTGTTAAGCCTTCTAACGGTGTCAGCACTTCTAAAGCCGGCTTGGCAAAATAATATCCTTGAAACAAGCGCACACCAATACCCACTAAGTAATCTAGTTCTTCTTTTGTTTCAATGCCTTCAGCTAACACCTTGGTACCTTGCAACTCGCATTGCTCAATTGTTTTGGCCACAATAAATTGTTTTGCGCAGTTAAGGTGAATATTACGGATCAGTTCCATATCTAGCTTTAATAAGTGAGGTCTTAACTCAATTAGCCAATCTAATGTTGCAAAACCCGAACCGTAATCATCAATCGCAGTTTGAAAACCACGTTTAGCATAACTGCGAAAGATGCGATTCAAATGCGCTTTATCTGGGATCTGCTCACCTTCAGTCACTTCAAAAATTAGCTTGGTTAAATCAAAGCCATAGAGATCGGCAGCTTCAATGGTGGCTTTAATACAGGTTTCTGGGTTATACACCGCGTTCGGCAAAAAGTTAATATTCAAATAGGTACTACATTTTAGACGCGCAGCGGTTTCAATGGCTTTTACCCGACAAGCCTGATCAAAGTAATATTTATTGCTATCGTTTATCCGAGAGAAAACCCACCCTGCACCTTCACCGTTCGGCCCGCGCACCAAAGCTTCGTAAGCAACAATCTGCTGCGTGTGCCAATCGATAATCGGTTGAAATGCCATACGGATTTCAAAACCAAGATCTTGACCACTTAAACAATCCTGGCAGCTCTGCTGTTTAACTGAATCGGGAAACTGCATAAAAAGCGCTCTCTAGTGGGAGTAAAAATGAGATAAAATAACATTAAAGCATTGTGACTGCTTTTTGATAATTTATCAAAGACAATCACCGATTTGGTGTCGCACCCAGCGCCAGCGCAGCCGCATAATAACGCATTAAAATTTGAAAGCTGGTTTCAGCATTCTTGCCAAAGGTCACCACACCATCTTCATGCCCTGCCATAGTGAAGATACCTTGTGCCGCGGCCTCACTTTGTTGGAACAAGCGGGACACTTCCTCCGCCATCGCCACCGTGCCGTAAGGCACTTGCGCAGCCGTTTGCGCTAACGCTAGTGCATCTGCATACTGCCAAATTGCCGGGCAATGCGCATGAATAATAAAATTAACCTGTGGCAGTAACTGATAAAGCTGGCCATGTGTCATCGCTTCAGAAGAGGGTTTAGTTACGCCCTGTGCGCTAATTCGGTTTAGTGCCGGTAGACAAGCGGTGACCAGCGCGTAATCTGCTGCGCTTAACTGCAGTTTACCACCCGTTTGCGTGCCACTGATGATAAAGTGTTCACCACCTGCGACCCGCTGACTAATATTCCCAAAACCATAATTATCATAGCGCTCAGGATGCTGCCCTAACATGCCCGTTTGTACGCAAAGCGTACGCCACGCATTTAACTCGGTAATATCTATGTTGGCAGGTAATGGCGCAGCTTGATAAAACAATTGAAATTTTATAACCCCTTCTTGCTCTTGCATCGTATAACCCGTCGAAATATGTTAACAACAGTATAAGTCGCGTCAGCTGCGATGCCAGCCGCATAGCAGGCTAAAACGAGCAGTCTGTTATATCGCACAGTGCTAACGATGCGTTTAGCACCGCTAAACTGACTAAATTTGGCAAAAAAAAACCGCCAGCGGCGGTTTTTACAAGGGACATCCCTGTCTCACTGCGTAAAATGATTAGCGCTTTCTTCTCAAAGTTAATAACCCTAACATGGCTAATAACCAGAAGTTGACGCTACCACCTGATGAACTGCTCGACGGTTGAACCACCACTGGCGGTGAGACCGTTACCGGTTCCTTACCATCGGACACAACGGTTAATTTAAACTGTGTGCTTGCTTTATCCGCTGGGTTTTCAACATCAGCAACACTGACGGTAACGACCACTTCGCCATGAAAATCTTTGTCTGGCGTAATGCTGATCTTACTACCTGACTCATGGCCAGTAGTTGTTGCCGTGATCTTATCGCCAGTCACACTGATTTTATTAACACTGTTTTCTTCATCAACGTAGTACACCACAAGGTTGCTTAAAGTCGTGTTTTCATCGATTTGCTGATCAGCAATAGTGCCCAGCGTAATATTACTTGGTGACTTAATACTGTGGCTCATTGCAATATCTGCCATGCCATCGATTTGACTCACTGCGTTAAATTGCAAGTCGCTACCCGCTGCTGCCGCAGTGACTTCCGCCCAAACGGTGACTTCAAACTGCGAAGACTCAGGCCCTACATAATCGAAGCAATAGACCAAATCATTAGCCACTTTATCGGTCAAGTCGTTATAAGCTACATCACTGGCTAAATAAGCAGTAAACGGGCCACGGTTATATATTGGGCCACGGAAACCTTGCACACCAATCGAACCACGCTCATCTTGTGAGCCAAAGTCTATGTTGTCGTACGCCATAAACATTTCGTATTGACCTTTTTGATGGTTTACATCGACATTAAAGATCCATTGGAAATCGAAACGATCATCACGTTCGGTATAGCTATAAGTGCGATCAGCGGCACGTACTTGATTACCGTAAGAGCGTGCATTATCAAATTCAATAATCCCCCAACCGCTTTGTGTGCTAGCCAAAGAAATGCCTGAACGATCTGAACCAGCGTTATCCAACGGCACACTCATCAAATCGGTATTAAAATTAGACCCAATACCACCAGCAGCTCGCCACAACGGAGAGATCGACTCGTAAGGGAAAGAGTTATAAGGATAACGATAATGATAAGGTGCAAACAGTGGCTGCCCTTCCCATAAAGAAATTAAGCCTGTACCTCGGATCTCAACGGCATTTTGCTTATTCACATTCAACTGATCACGATTGTTGTAAAGATGGAAGCTATCGTAGTACCCGTTAAATATGCTGCTCATCGGAATGACCACACCGTTACGATGCTGGATGCTATTGTCTTTATTAGAGAGAGCACGACCGTTGCTGTCATACTCAACAGGTGCAAAACCACCGAACACAGGTTGAATACCAAACTCGGCTAGGTTGACATAACCCCCCACATTAGTATTACCAAAGTTAGGCGTGCGGCACATCGCATCATCCAGATTGGAGGTTACAATATAATCCGACACCCACTCTGAAGTATCAGGTTGCATACCCGTGATGACAAGCTGATCGCCTTCTAACTCTATACCGGTCACAATATCGCTGTTAGAAGAAAACACATCTTGTGTACTCACGGTTAAACCCGCTGGGATGGTTGCACTAATGGTAAATTGACGATCCGCCCCGGTATTATTAGGTAACACTTCAAAAGTAAACGGGACCTTATCACCACGCTTGGCTGCGGTTCTAGGTACATCTAAACTAATATCGTTTTGACCTCGCACCAGTTTTAAACCGACCTTACCAATATTGCCTGCATTCACCATTGACGAACCAAAGTCGACGACCGAATAATAAATATCGTCTTCCGCCATTTCGGGTAAATCCCAATGCAAACTCACATCAACCGGCGTTTTACCATCGCTGTATGGTACTTGCACGGTAAGCTCGTTGTTGATGTCATCACTCACTACCGCGACGGCATACTTAAAGGTTTCTTCTACCGCATCATAATAGTTGTTCTGCGCAGACCCCTTTCTTGAGCTGTAGAACACTACCCAGTAATCACCTGCTTCCGGATTATTAATATTACAGAAGTTGTTATACATAATATGATTAGAGAAACATAAGATTTCATCATTCATATCGGGGAAGCCATTACCGTTGTAGTCTTTACCTACATAAACCAGTAAGTTACCCACATCAAAACTTTCACCTAATGGCGATACCGTTTTGCCGATGGTTTCTGCCACAAGGCGCTTGGCACCCTCAGGTACATTAACAAAATGCGTGACGGTCGCTTCGTCCAATCGCTCTGCCACATCGACAGACAGATCCATATTGGTACTCCACGGGAACTGGGCGTCATCATCCTTGGGTAAAGTAACTTCAATAACCTCTGCTTTTACGGGAGTAAAGACCCGACCGAAATTATCACCGGCAGGTAATTCTATCCCTTTGAAAACGGCACTGGCATTGTTGGCATGGGCAATCGCTTCCAGCTTAGCCGGCATGTTATTCATGTCGTACTTGAAAACCATCGGCCAATGCGCTTCAGGACTGGCGCCGTTCACTTCGGTTAAGAATAATTGTGAATGCAATTCAACTTCTGCGTTGGAGAATAAGTCTTGCGTATCCATCACTGAAGCTTTGACAATAAGCACCTGAGTTTCACCCTCAGCCAAGGTAAACTCGCTAGGCGAAACTTCAATAGTGACACCGTTTTGCTTTACTTGTGAACGTGAATCATAGGCCCAATTCATTACATCGCCAGCACTGACTGACCAACTGCCGTCTTTCGTCGCTTTCACGGTGCGCAGCCAAGTACAATGTGGCTTACAACTGAAGTTAACTAACTGCGGTAAATTCAGTTTATGCACTGCACCACCATTTTCAGGATCCGCGGCGCGGAAATTAGCCGCCGTTTCGTCCATCACTAAACCGGCGTTTACTGCATTTTCAACGTTGATTCGACCGGTACCCGCACGATAGGTACTGGCTAACTCCACATCACCAGTTGCTGAGTTTAAACGGCGATATTGCACGACATTATCTGCGGTCATCGCTAGAGCAGATTGGATCTCGGTGGCGCTCCACGTCGGCTGAGCTTGACGTAATAACGCCATGGCACCGGCTACATGTGGGGAAGCCATTGACGTACCACTTAAAAAGGTAAAATCAGCGGTAGTCGGTGTATCAACAAAGGGTTTTTCATCGGCATAAGCCGCATAAATACTCACGCCCGGCGCCGCAACAGCAGGAATTAACGCCTCTGCAGTTGACGAACTTGGACCACGTGAAGAAAAAGGCGCCAACCAATCGGCATTAGCTTGATCAACGCGACGTTCAATCACCGTGGGTTTAATGGTAATCATATGACTCTTACCATTACTGCTGCGTGTCCAATCCTCTAAGCCATAAGAGCCATTACTGACATGACCGTACCAATCTCCATAGCTCAAATGTACTGAGGGTAAAGAATATTTAGCGGTATACACTATGGGATCAGAGGAACCAAAGTTGTACATGATAAAACCGTCTGCACCACCGGCTTTCACATTGTCTGACTTTAACGTACGTGCCACACCATTAGGGTTATCTAGGTTGTCACGAGCACAAACCACTAAGGTATCAACAGGATTATTATTCGCATCAACTACTGGGCTACCATCGGGGTAAGCCTCAAAAGTACCTGGCGCATAGGCTGCACCACAATATTGATCTTTTACACCATTCACATTCAAGTAGTCTGCGGCACGCAATACCACACCGGTAACGGCGGTTTCAGTAATAGAGCCACCCGTTAAACTTTCCCAAGTTGGCATCCGGCTGCCCGCTAACGCAGGATCAGCATATTGCGGTTCAGCTAGCAGGGTTTCTACTACGACTTCACGACCATGCGTTGTTGCCGCCACGTTCATCAACCAGGGTGACGCATGATCGATGGCGCTAAAAAATTCTGCTGCACCGTTCGCTTGACCGGAGTTACCTGCAGCGGCGGCAACAATAATGCCAGCCTCACGTGCATTCAAAAAAGCCATTTCAACGGAGTCGGTCCAAGGGTGAGAGTCCTGACCACCAATGGAGAAGTTGATCACATCAACCCCATCACTGATTGCATCTTCAATACCGGCAATTAAAGCTTCACCAGGACAGCCTGATACTTCTTCGGCGGCGGGATAGCACACTTGATAAGACACGATATTTGCCCGCGGTGCTACACCGCTGATCTGTGGAAACATGGCCTCTTGAATGACTTCACCATCACCCGCGCTAGCGCTTTCTGGTGTAACAAAGGCCACATTGTTTAACACGTTACCCGCTGCCGTAGAGGCTACATGCGAACCATGGCCTTGATAATCTTCACCGCTGGCTGGCATCACCGCGCCCAATTCACCCGAGGTAAATAAATCCGTGATCACCGAATAGCTGCGTACCCCAATTAACTTATCGTTACATAGGCTTTCAAAACCACTTTTTGTGCAGTCGCCCACATAGGTACCGGCGCCCCATGGATTGCTATGGGTGTAGCCGTCTTCGGCAGTCGCCGCAAACGACGGGTGATCGGTATTAATACCGGTATCGATGATACCAATGATGGTACCTTCACCTTTAAACGGTATACCTGCTGTTGCTGCAGCCTGCCCTGTCCACACGGCATCGGCTTTAATCAATTCCGGACCCGCGTCAGTTAACAGCTCATAAATTTTCGAACGCTGCACCGAGAGCACTTGAGGCAGCGTCGCTAATTGAGCGGCTTGCTCTTGCGTCATGGTCATCGTCATACCATTGATCGCATTAGTAAATTGCCGACGAACTTGTACATACCCGACGAGACTTCCAGCCTGACGCATAAATTCGTTTTGCTGAATCATCAACTGATTACGGTACTGCTCAATTTCTACCGACACCGCTTTACCGGCACGAAACAACTTTTGCTCGTTATTATTGATTTGTTGCAGTGTCTGTTCGCTAAAGGTCGCCGCTGAGATAGCAGGCTTGGCTAATCGGACAATATAGACATGCTCACCACGAAGATCTTGTTCGGGCGTAAACTTACCGTGCTGGCGATTAACCTGCACATTGAGTCCATCATTTTGTGCCATGGAATCGTAACGCTGTCGCGCTTCATCTGAATATTGATAAATCTTTTCAATATCCAGCTTAGGTTGTTCCAGTTTATGTTGAATGGGCTGCCCTGGGACGCCTACCCCAGCGGCATAGGCGGAGCTGGCACTGTAAAGTGCTGCCGCTATTGCGATGGTGACATGTTTTAGTTTCACGATTATGCTTCCTGGATTGTTTTAATATGTGCGTTTTGCACCAGCAGATGTTTCTGCCAGAATTAAGATATAATCACAGGCTAATAATTAACCGATAGCATCTTGGTGTTACAGTGTGTATCAATTGCCATAAAGCATGCGTCACACTGGGTCTATTCTGTGTTTTAATAACGCTATACATTTTTAGTGGAGCAAGCGTTTGAATTTTCAGCTCAGGCTAAAGCTGTTTGTCGGCTGCTGGTTAGCATGTGCCATGCTAACTAAGGTCGCTACAGCAAACGACGTACCTGTTGGAGAATGGCAAGTTGCTGTGGCCTTAGGCTATGGTTACGTCGAAAACCCGCGTGCCCATGCTGAACCGATAAAAACCTATGTGCTACCCAGCGTGCTTTACTACGGTGAGCGCTTTTATCTGGAAAATTTCACTTTAGGCTATAGCCTGTTCGAAAATGAACAGCTGTTTGTCGATATTCAAAGTCGGCTAAATGAAGATGGTTTATTTTTTGAACTGGATGGTATTGGCAACTTATTAGTCACTGATCTATTTGGCATTACTAATGGTAAGACGCCTGGCCGCCCCAGCCGACCCATAAATTATGCCGCGATAGAACGTAAAGTATCTTATTTGCTTGGCTCGCAACTCACTTGGCAAAGTGCAGTAGGCGATATGACTGCCGGCGCCTATACCGACATTTCCGGTGTGCATAATGGTTATGAACTACACTTACGCTACAAATATGTCTTTGATTGGTATGACGTATCTTGGGGGCTAGAGCTTGGGTTAACACAAAAAAGCCGTGAACTGGTTAGTTATTATTACTATTTAACGGATGCCGAATTACAAACAGCGCGCACAAGCTATCAACCACGAGATACGCTTAACTCGCATATTCGCTGGGTTGCCAACAAAACACTTAATGCTCACTGGACGCTAATCAGTGTGCTGGAATATAACCATTTGGGGCATGGTATTAGCCAAAGCCCGTTGATTGAAAAGTCTGATTATCTTTCTGCCTTTGTGGGGGTGAGTTATTCTTTTTAAACAGGTACCGCATGCAGGGTAAAATAGTTGCCTCGCTAGGCTTAATTCTGACGACATGGTGGGCATTACCGGCGACCGCTAAGGATCTTGATGACCTGATCTTAACGCCTAACTTATGTGTCGTCACAGACGAGCAACCTGCGTGTCAGCTTAATTTATCGATAGAGTATCAAGCCCCCTTAACCGAGCAAGCCTGTTTATGGCGCAGTGATGACGAAGCCCCCTTATCCTGTTATGCCGCTTTTAATCACGTTAGCTTAACCCTCTTTCTCAGTATTAAACGCAATACCATGTTTCGTTTATTGGATATGAATGCCAATTTAATAGCCCAAGCTGAATTTACTACCGCTAAATATAACCCCGTAAAATCACGCCGCCGGCGCGGCCTTGGTTGGAATCTATAATGGAAGCGAGTCAATCAACACGGCTTTTACTGATAGAAGATGACTTGCCACTGGCCGAACTCACGCTGTCTTATCTGCAACAACAAGGGTTTAGCGTACAACATATCAGCCAAGCTGAACTGATCAGCCAAATTCCACAAAGCGTGGGCTTTGATTTAATTATTTGCGATGTCATGTTACCCGGTGTCAGCGGCTTCGAAGCCAGTAGCTGGCTGACACTACGTTTTAATTGTCCGATTTTATTTCTGACAGCGCTCGATGAAGATCATCAACAAATCAAAGGGTTAGAACTAGGTGCTTGCGACTATATTGTCAAACCGGTGAAGCCAACAGTACTACTCGCCCGCATCAATGCAAACTTACGCAAAATGAGTACACTGAATCGCCATGAATTACGATTAGCGGATCTCACGATTAACCGCTTAACGCATCAACTTAGCGTGCAAGATAAAAGCGTTAAGTTAACGACTAAAGAATTAGCTTTATTGTGGATCTTTGCCTGCCACAATGGCCAAGTATTACATCGCGAGTTTTTATTTGAGCAACTAGTGGGGCGTGAATACAACGGTCTGGATCGCACCATTGATGTTAAAATCAGTCGTTTACGCACGAAACTACAACAATTAGATATTATCGGCTTAGATATTACCACGCTGGTTAGCCAAGGCTATCTATTCCATTATGATCCTAGGACTAACCGCTAATGCAACAACAGTTTTATCGCCTGTTTCTCTTCTTAGTACTCTCATGCGCCTTGGTCATCTGGAGTTTTAGTCAAATCGTTGAGCAACTGTATCCAGAACACAACCAGTACATGCTCAACATTGAGAGCCTAATTGCGCCAGAGCACCCCCTGCCAAGTAGAAGCTTAATAGCACGTAATCAACTGGCACTGCCTGAGTCGTTAGCGAACTTACTGGAGCAAGGTAAAACCATTGCCTTGGCTCACGATGCCACCTCTTTGTACTATTACCAACTGAGCGCTGATCCGACACAAGTCGTTAGGCTGGGTCCGCTGCAAAAAACAGCACAAACTGAAGATGTGATGCCAATACTGCTACTGGCATTTTATGGCTGTTTAACGCTGATCGCTATTATGCTCATTTGGCCAGTATTTAGAGATTTACAACGCTTACAAAAAACCGCTATCGAATTTGGTGAGAACCCACAGCATCTTACTTTAAACATCAGCAAGCACTCCGCCATCTATCCACTGGCAAAAGCGTTTAACAAGGTGGCCAATCAAATAGTGAATTTAGTTGATCTACACAAAGCGCTATCAAAAATAATATCGCACGAAGTACGTACGCCACTAGCACGTATGCGTTTTGCTTTAGCGTTATCTCAACAACAACTTGCACCACAATATCAACAGCGGCTAAATGCTGATTTAGACGAAATTGAACAACTTGCCACTAGTTATTTAAGCTTTGCCAAATTGGAACATCTACAGCATGAAAAGACATTACAACCGGTTCTGCTGGTAGAGTTTATAGAGAAGCTAAGGCCACGCTTTACTCACCTACCGCCGGCCATTACGCTCCGCTTTTCTTCGCAAGGTGAACAAGCTTGCTTTGACCCCGCAGCCATCAGTATTGTGGTGCAGAATCTGGTCACTAACGCGGCGCGTTTTGCAAAACAGCAGATTGAAGTGCAATTAACAGCAAATGACCAAGGTTGGAGCTTGAGCGTTGAAGATGATGGTCCAGGCTTCTTGCAGAGCACTCAAGATGTATTAAAGGCCTTCAAACGCCAACAGCAAGATGATAAAGGCTTTGGTTTAGGTTTGTATATTGTTAGTCAAATTGCCAATTGGCATCAAGCTCAGGTGCAAGTAAAGCAATCGGCCTCACTTGGCGGCGCCGCTGTTTCTATAAGCACCCAGCCAACACCCCCTTAACACTGCAGTCCCAGCGTTAGCTGACATTTTTTGACATTAATTTCTAACCCCTTCTGCTCGTTATCGCGTATATCTGCCCATGTATTTATCGCAGCATAGCTCTAATGTGCTACGACACTTGGCCACAGCGTCGGCCAGAACTGGCAGATAGCCCTTAGAAATGTATAATAGTCAGCGAAATGAAGCTCGATGTTACGCTGGCATTGATGAAGGCAACCAATGAAATATAAAGATTTACGTGATTTTATCGCGCAGTTAGAACAACGTGGTGAATTAATTCGCATCAAGCAGCCCGTTGATCCGGTATTGGAAATGACTGAAATTGCCGACCGTACTCTGCGTGGCGGTGGCCCAGCGTTATTATTTGAAAACCCAAAAGGGTATTCGATCCCAGTATTAGCCAACCTATTTGGTACACCTCAGCGAGTGGCTTTGGGTATGGGCCAAGAAGATGTGGCGGCCTTACGTGAAGTCGGTAAGTTGTTGGCTTTTTTAAAAGAACCCGAGCCACCAAAAGGGCTGAAAGATGCCTTTAGTAAATTGCCTATTTTCAAACAAGTTCTGAATATGTCGGTCAAACAGGTGAAAAAAGCCGTTTGCCAACAAGTCGTACTCAGTGGTGATGAGGTCGATTTGACCCAGTTGCCGGTTATGACTTGCTGGCCGGGCGATGCCGCCCCCCTGATCACCTGGGGTCTTACCGTAACCAAAGGGCCGCATAAAGACCGCCAAAACTTGGGTATTTATCGTCAACAAGTGCTGGGCAAAAATAAGCTGATTATGCGCTGGTTATCGCATCGTGGCGGCGCTTTAGATTTCTTTGAATGGCAAAAAGCTCACCCAGGCAAACCCTTCCCGGTGTCGGTTGCACTGGGTGCCGATCCTGCCACCATTCTAGGTGCCGTTACGCCTGTACCTGATACGCTGTCTGAATATGGTTTTGCCGGATTATTACGTGGTGATAACACCGAAGTGGTTAAATGCGTGAGTAACGACTTGCAGGTGCCGGCCAGTGCTGAATTTGTGCTTGAGGGCTACATTGAAGCGGGTGAGATGGCCCCCGAAGGGCCTTACGGGGATCACACGGGTTATTACAATGAAGTCGATAATTTCCCAGTATTTACTGTAACGCATATTACACATCGTAAAGATCCGATTTATCACAGTACTTACACCGGCCGTCCACCAGATGAACCGGCTATCTTGGGCGTCGCACTGAACGAAGTGTTCGTGCCCATTTTGCAAAAACAATTTCCGGAAATTACCGACTTTTACTTACCCCCTGAAGGGTGTTCGTACCGTTTAGCTGTTGTCACGATGAAAAAACAGTATCCTGGCCATGCCAAACGCGTAATGATGGGTGTGTGGTCGTTCTTACGCCAGTTTATGTATACTAAATTTGTAATTGTCTGTGATGACGATATCAATGCCCGCGATTGGCAAGATGTGATTTGGGCCATTACCACCCGTATGGATCCCGCGCGCGATACCACGCTGATTGAAAACACGCCAATCGACTATCTTGATTTTGCTTCACCTGTATCGGGATTAGGGTCAAAAATGGGTATGGACGCCACCAATAAATGGCCAGGTGAAACCACTCGTGAATGGGGCGAGCCGATTGTCATGTCTGACGAAATTAAACAGCGGGTTGATAGTTTATGGCCAAGCCTGGGCATCACTTTACCCGCGGCCAAACCATGAGCCATAAGGTCACGGTACTGCCAGCGCAGTTAAGTTTTGAAGTGCGGCTTGAAGAAACTATTCTGCAGGCCGCGCTGCGCCAAGGTATCGATTTTCCTTACCGATGCCAGCAGGGCGTATGCACCAGTTGCGTGTGTAAACTACGTGACGGTAACGTGAGTTATATTGAACCAAGCCCATTAACAGACGTTGACCGTCAGCAGCGATTTGTTTACTGTTGCGTGGCTTATGCCCAGTCCGATCTGCAACTACACCACCCTTTTATACGCGGTTAACCCCGCTTAACATGAGATGTTTATGAACGCTATTGCTTGTCAGGTTGTTGCCATTGAAGCCCTTACTCACGTTGTCAGTAAAGTTGTACTCGCGCCAACTGCGCCCGTTAACTTTATTGCCGGCCAATACTTACAACTGTGTCTGACAGCAACAGATAAAAGACCTTTCTCTATCGCCAGCACCCCAGAACAACCTTTATTGGAATTGCACATTGGCGCGGCAGCGGGAGATAACTGGTCTGGGGCAGCGTTAACTCATCTACAACAACAATTTGCTGCCGGTGAGCCGGTTCAAGTTGAAGTCGGTCTGGGTCATGCCGCTTGGCAAGCGAACAGTGATCGCCCCATCGTGTTATTAGCCGGTGGCACCGGGTTCTCTTATGTACACAGTATTGCCTTGGCTATCGCGGCTGCGAAAAAAGACATCCCGGTATTATTGTACTGGGGTGTAAAAAGCGAAGACGCCTTGTATTACCAGACCGAATTGGCGAGTTGGGCAGCCAGCAATCGTAAATATCAAGTGATTCCGGTGGTGCAAGAGCCTAGCGCACAATGGCAAGGTCGCAGTGGCTTAGTGCATGAAGCCGTGTTGCAAGATATTGTTTCTCTTGAAGCCTACGACATTTATATGGCTGGCCCATTTGCAATGGCAGGGGTGGCTCGCGAGGCTTTTATCGCGCAAGGCGGCCATCGCGAGCACATGTTTGCTGATGCGTTTGCTTATATCTAACTATAAACTTAATATTTGTAATAACTCAGTCGCAGGCTTGTAACCTGCGGCTTGTGCTTGCTCTAGCAGGGCTTTAGCTTCGGTCTTCTCTCCATCTAACCATAAACGTGCGCCATGCCAGGCCGTCGCGAGCGGATCTTGCTGTTGAATAAGATAGAACTGCCAATCTTCGCGTTGCGCACCTAAAATACGCTGTGCTCGGCGATCACCATTTGCAGCCGCGGTTTTCCACCAGTAACCCGCTGTCAACTCTTGATGCACGGCATGATATTGTTCAACCAAAATGCTGTTTTTCTTACTAACACGGCTAAACGAACGATCTTGCGATAAGCTATTACTTAACCGGAAAAAGCCACTATTAGCACCACGGATCCGCATTCCCTGCAGTGTTTCTGCCGCGGGATGAGTTAACTCACTGGCATCCAACAATCGAACAATTTCACCTTTTTCGTTGGTTGCTACGCTGACTGCTCCGGCCAAACCCGGGATGTTGATATCAAATTTTCTGCTTTCAAACCATGCCGAAACATCTGGTTCATTGGCTGGTGCGGGCAAATCTTCGTCGATATACACTTCAGCACCTGACACCATCGACACTAAATTCAGTACGCTGCCTAGCATTTCTTGATGCCTACTCGAGCCCAGTTGCGCATAGGACCATAAATTTTGCCCCTTAATAATCTGATTAGCAGAACGCGCATTCATTGAACCCGTGGCCCAAAAGCTCAGGCGTACCGACATCAAATGGGCTTTGCCGGTTGCTTCATATTGCCAACGCCCCATAGTACGGAAAACATAAGGATCGAAAGCTCCTTCCGGGAAGCCGTCTACGGCATCGGCAACTTTTACCCGCCCCTCACCATCCACTAAAAACTGTACAACGACATAACCAAATGGATGCTTTCTGGTGACATCATTGGGAATATCGGGCATCGGTGTGGATATTTCAGCTGGCGGTTGCTCTTTACTTAACTGATAGCGCTGAGCATTTTTTTTGATAAACACTCCCGCTAAAGCTTTAGCCGCCGCTTCTTCTGCACCAGCTCGTTGTGCTGTGCTAGCTTCTTCATAAATACGCTTAACAATGTCTGCAGCTTGTTCATGCTGTAATTGCTCTGCTAGTAAAAAATAAGTTAAGGCCTGTTCGAGATCAACCTCCTGACCTTCACCATAATATGCCATCACACCAAGGTTGAAAGCGGCATTGGCATTACCTAAAGGTAATAAGTTAGTGAAACCTGTTTTTGCAACAGCGTATTGTTTATTTTCATATGCTTGCAAAGCGCTCAGCCAATCAGCCCGCACCCCAAAGCTGAGTAGCAAAAATCCTAGCACTAAAATTAATCGCATCGATTCATCCTTAACATATAAGCGTTTTATTTATGAAGCAGTTATCAGCATATTAACAAAGGCGTGTTAAGCGTCAACTATTAAAACATAATGGTCACTGGCCGCGGTGTTCGAACTATGCCAAAATCAGAGCAAATACACTAAAAACAGGTGCTATGGATGCAACATAAAACAGTGATTAAAGTTCGGGGCTATCATTTAGATATTTATCAACATGTAAACAACGCCCGCTATTTAGAGTTTTTAGAAGAAGCCCGCTGGGGGTATTTAGAAGACAGCGGGGATATTCAGTGGTTTAGCCAACACAATTTGGCCTGGGTAATTGTCAATATCAATATTAACTACCGCGTGGCAGCGACCATGGGCCAAACCCTAGAAGTGTATACACGCTTTAGTAAAGTGGGTGGCAAAAGCGCTGTGGTCACTCAGGAAGTTCGGATAGCCGGTTCCGACGCTATTGCGGCAGATGCTCAAGTGACATTCGTTTGCCTGGATCAAAAAACCGGTAAAGCGGTAGCCATTGAGGGTGATCTGCGCCAGCGTCTAGAGCAGCATTTAGTGGAGTAAACTGTTAGCGGGCTTGCAGGCCCTTTTCAGTTTTGCGCAAATGCGCTGTTTTTAATGTTCAACCAATAACTATGGTATTAGGTTTTCTTTGCTGTTACGCGCTATTGCGCTGAACATTAAGCCGCTGGCGAAACACTTTTTTAAGATCAAAAAAGCGGCCTTAAGCCGCTTTCTAACGTCACGTCTGTTGCTTACAACAGCTGCTTTTTAAGCGCTTTCGCGGGCTGATACTGCTTAGCGATGGCGGCATCTAACAGGGCTAAACCTTCATCACGTTGCCCTTCCAGTAACAAGCGACTACCTACCCAAGCCATGACTTCGGCATCTTTTTGCTCTAATAAATACTGCTCCCAACGCTCATCATAAGCCGCCATAATACGTTGTGCCTCTTTACTACCATTCTTAGCGGCTTTGTCCCACCAAAAACGCGCAGAAAAATTGGATGGCACGGAAAATAACGCCGTTACCCAAGGCGCCTGCTGCGACGGGCTGTCATTGTTCTTCGTTATACGATAAACGTTGTGTTCGACCTGACCTTTTAACTTTAAACCTACTAGATTTTGTACTGTGCTAGAGGGGGCAATTTCACCCGAGATGTGCTCTGTAATAGTACCATCGTCCGCTACTCGGACCACCGCAGTGCCCATAAAACCATCAAAATCGACTTTTAACTGCTTTATTGGCCGAAACACGGCTAAATCCAGATTTGCAGCAATCGGCAATTCGCTATCTATGTGCAAAGTATTACTACTTTGCACATCAGCTAAACGCAATAAACTGCCTAGGGTTAATTGATGTTGCGGCAAACCTATTAAAGCGCCCTGCCACAATTGATGTTTTTGGATAAAGTTATCCACTTGCCCCACATTAACACCGCCGCCCAACATAAAATCTAGTTGTACTTTGAATAGATGGCTTTTACCACTGGCTTCATACTTCCAGCGCTTTAACGCTCTGATAGATTCCCTGACAAAAACACGCTCAGGAAACGCATCCAACACATCTATGGTTTGCACATTACCCTCTGCATCAACTAAAAAACGCATAGCCACATAACCGAATTGACCTTGCGCAGCGGCTGATACGGGGTATTTTGGAGGTATGCGCTTTATCGGTTGTGGTAAGTCGACTTCAACACTGTCATCTTCTGGATTCAACGCCGCAATTTTCACTTGCTGCCGAATTTGCAGCAGTTGCGTTTCGACAACGGCTAATTGCGCTGCGGTAAAACTTTGCTGTAATTGCGCAATCACATGTCCAATATCTGCTTTACCGAGTTCAGCCGCCAACATAAAGTACGCTAACGCCAGTTGGCTGTCCTTTTGCACGCTTTCACCAAGGTGATGCATGACGCCTAAGTTGAATATAGCGTCTTCGTTACCGAAAGGGACTAAACGTTCAAACTCCACTTTAGCGACCGCATAATCTTGTTTGTCATAGGCGGTCATTGCTAGATTCCAATCGGCAGAGAGGGGTAAACTGCATATCAGGCCTAACATTAAAGTCCATGTGCGTTTCATTGATCGTCCTTGTTTTTGTTTACTATTGACACATAATCTACACCTATCGCTCAAAATTGCAACACAAAAACCACGTAACCGCTTACTGAAAAACGACTATGCCTTTTCAATTACTTTCAGGTGATGTCGAACGAGCCACTGGCTCGCAGTCAACTTTAAACGGCAATATCTTTTGCAGAGATACAAAATGCAGCGTAGTAACAGGCATTTACAGTGTGCAGTAACCAAAGCGTTATGGGCGCTTGGTTATAAGCATACCTTTTCCCACTGTTATGCTTGTCTCGTGTTTTAACATACTTGCTATTTTTAACGTTCAGCCCGTTTAAACATGCCCCGCCGATTACTATGGAATCAGATTGACATCGCTTTTAATCACTATTGCGTTGAGGGAGCAACAGGTCTGTGCTAACAAGCATAACCTGTACCTTTAACTGTGGTGTTTTGCGTACTTAACGGCTTAACCACTTGGCCATGGTTTGACGAAACAACAGCGCATCATCACTCTCTTGGCAAGGTGCGCCCTTGGCTTGCATCATTTGTTCAAAGCCACTTAGTTGTGGATCGACGATTAAACAGTTGTCGCCGAGCTTAACCAATTGCTGGCCATCATTATAAGTAAATAACACGGCTTTTTCTGGATTGGCACCGGCATGCTGATGTTGTTTTGCTACGGTTATCCGAGGTTGCAGCTGCTGTTGCTGCCATTGTTGATAGCTCGCGTCAGCGGCTTGTGCTAACGCTTGCTGATTAGGCTGCGCTAATTGCTTTAAACTACGCTCAGCTAAGCTGGACCTTGGCGTAATAGGCAAGGAGATAATGTCGCTTGACGCTAACACGGGCTCGTCCTGCCGCGCTTTGCTAACGATTGTAGCACTGACTTCAAGCGGCTTGATGGAATGATTAATGTGGCTAGCTGCAGCCTGTTTTGCTGCGATCTTATCTGCATGAGCCAAAGGTTCCTTTACTGGACGCTCTACTTTCATTTCTGCAACAGGCTCTGGCGATTTAATTGCTGGTTGATAAAGAAAGGTGCTGATCGGCTCGGCTTGTGGCAAAGCAACCGGTTTTTGTAGCGTGGTGTGTAATAACAAAACCAACACGAGGCTGTGCAACAATAATGCCCAAGCAAAGGCTGCTGCATATTCCCGAAATAGCTGTTTTAGTTTAACCATTAAGCAGAGTTCACTCACATAACCAGGTTACTGCTGGCCTCAAGATAAAGTGTTCTGTTTAGATAAGCTCACCGTCGTTTAGTTGCATTAAGTATTTTATAGCACTGTTGTCGCTAGTTAATGAATGGCTAACTATCCAAACCCGCTTAATTGAAGTTCAAAAAAAGCGGCTTTTCGCCGCTTTTCATAATAACTAGAGTTGCTTATAGCAATTGCTTTTTTAACTCTTTCGCCGGTTGATACTGCTTGGCGATAGCAGCATCTAACAATGCTAAACCTTTTGCACGCTGCCCTTCTAACAGTAAGCGGCTGCCTACCCAGGCCATCGCCTCGGCATCTTCTTGCTCTAATAAATACTGCTCCCAGCGCTTATCATAAGCGGCCATAATACGTTGCGCTTCTTTACTGCCATTCTTCGCGGCTTTATCCCACCAAAAACGTGCAGAATAACTTTGCGGCATCTTAAAAGAAGCGCTAACCCAGGGCGCACGATGCGCTGAAACATGACTGTACTTCATGATTTGATAAACGTCGTGATCTATCTTGCCTTTTAACTTTAACCCCAACAAATTTTGCACCTGACTACTGGGGTCAATATCGGCATAAATTTGCTCAACAATAGTGCCGTCATCGGCTATTCGCACCACCGCATAACCGACAAAACCACTAAAATCGACTTCCAATTTATTCATCGGTTTAAAAACGGATAAATCTAACTCTGCCGTAATCGGCATATCTCGGTCGATAGAAATGTAGTTACTGTTTTGTATATTAACCAGACGTAACAAATGGCCTAACATAAATTGATGTTGCGGTGAGCCGATTAACGCGCCTTGCCATAGTTGATGCTGCTGTATTAAATCATCAACTTTTGCAACATTGACACCACCCTCGAGGAAAAAATTTAGCTCTGCGCTAAAAATATGGCTTTTGCCACTGGCTTCGTATTTCCAACGACTTACCGCTCTAATAGCCTCCCTATCAAATACGTTGTTAGGAAATGAGTCCACCACATTAATGGTTTGCACATTACCTTTGCCATCAACTAAAAAGCGCATAGCCACATAGCCAAACTGCCCCTTTGCCGCCGCTGCCGCGGGGTATTTTGCCTGAACACGCTTCACCGCTTGTGGCGCTTTAGTCTTATCGTTGTCATCGATCGATGTCAACATTGGCACTTTTACTTGTTGCCGGATACGCTGTAATTGTGTGTCAACTAGGGCTAACTGCGACGCGGTTAGGTTTTGCTGTAAACCCGTTACCACATGGGAAATGTTAGGCTTACCTAGCTCTGCTGCCAACATAAAATGCGCCAGACCTAAAATACTGTCTTGCGGTACACCTTCACCGAGGTGATACATCGCGCCCAAATTAAAAATAGCCTCTTCGTTGCCGAAAGGAACCAAGCGTTCAAATTCCGTTTTAGCTACCGCATAATCTTGTTTGTCGTATGCCGTCATTGCCGTATTCCAATCAGCTGAAAGGGGCATGCTGCATAGCCATGTCAGGAGCACAATCCATAAGCGCTTCATTGTTAATCCTTGCCAGATTTAAAAACACACTTAATATACACTAAATACACTTTAGCGCAACAATAGGCACGCATTAAAGGATGAATGGGCGTCTTACCGCTGCACATTTCTCAAGCACGAAAAACACGATTTTTATGTTGAGCCGTCATGTAACTGTTAGCGTTGCTTAATTTGCAGCCATTGTTGCAATTTAGCATCAAAAGACATCGCCGCATGTGCCGGGCTGGTAGAAGGAAGGGTTAACAAGCGCGGGGGTGTAATGGCTAGCGTTGGCAATACCTGCTTGTTAAAGCTTTGCTGTGCTTTGGCACCATTAAAGGCGATCAGTTTTAACTGGCCGTGCTCGGCTAAGAAGTGATTAAAATCATTGGCTTGCTCGTGGCGAATGGCGCTGTCTAAACTGCCCTGACGCTGACAATACGCCAGCACATCCCATAACGCAAAACCATGTTGTCGCAATAAGACTAAGCGCTCGTGATAAGCGAGATTGGCAGAGAAACCGCATAACGACGCCATAATGGGCCAAAAGGCGTTACGCGGGTGGGCATAATACTGCTGGCTGGCGAGCGACTGAGCCCCCGGCATACTCCCCAGAATTAACACCTTGGCATCGCGGTTTGCCACCGCGGCCAAGCCTTGCAAAATTACCGGCACAGCTCGGGGTTATATTGCCGTACTTTTTGCCACGCCATACTGGCTTGCTCACGATCGCCTTCTTGCTCGGCTAAGTAAGCAAGTACCGCATAAATATAGCCATTAGAAGGGCTAGAGCGCAGCCAATGCTGCACTTCTTTACGTAACTTTAATACTGAGTTATTTAACGGGATCTGTTTTAAGTAAGGCCAAGCTGCCGGTAAGTCTTCTAAGGTGAGTGCTTGTACTAAACGCTGTTCGGCCCGCTCACATTGCCCCGCCTGAGCTTGCGCCCATGCTAAGCCCAACATAGCGGCAGCCGATTTACGCTCTTTTGACGGTAACGCTTGCCAGATTTCAGACTCTTCGCTAAAACCTTGCTGCGCACTCAGTTGGCTCAATGCCGCAGGATAAATGGCATAACGCTGCAACGGCCATTCTGTTTTACCAAACCATTGCTGAGTTAATGATAACGGAATCGTTTGCAGCAACGTTTGCCATTGGCCGGCTTGTTTTAATGCTTGCAGATATAATTGCCCTAAAGCGGGATCGGTTTTCGCAGCATCAAGATGTGCCGCCAATAAACGACACGCTTGTGCAGGCTTATTTTGTTGTAGCATCAAATCAGCTTGCACAAAGGTCGTGCTACTTTCATCGGCCGTTAAGGCCGCAGCTAACTCATTTGCATGCTCGCTATTGCCGGCATAAAAACTGGCATAACTGGCCAACATGCGTTTTTCATTCACGTATTGTGGATCTAATAAAGCATGTTGTAACTCTTCGCCGGCCAACCGCCATTGCTGCCGCGCATACGCTTGCAGACCAATGGCAAAAGATTCTCGCCCTTTGCGTTGGCGTCTACTACGAAAGAAGTTTAGCGACAATTGCTGCCAATAAGCTAATTTTCGCAGCAATATTAAGCAGATTTTTAACACTAACACCACAGCGACGATGGCCACGAATAAGCCTAATAAGGTCATTTCAATGGTGTAACCTGCTGCAACAATCTTGATATAACCAGGGTTATTAATGAACACCGGCCCCAGCAACATGGCTAGAATTAAGACTGCTGTTAGGATCAACAGCTTACTCATAATTAGCCTCCGTTATGACGCTAAGTTGCCGGTCTAACTGATTGATACTTTGCAGAGCGGGCAATGCGGGCTTTTGCATCGCAGCCGAAGCTAATTCGACAATACTGGCGCTGGTTTGCTGCACAATAGGATCTTCGGCGGCAAAGTAACGCTGCAATAAATCGGCGGCTTGTTGTAATGCGTGCTGATACACTTCCGGCTCTTGCTGTAAAATTGCCAGCTCCGCAAGCAATAACTGCTGCTGTAAGCTTAAACGCACCGTAATTTGCTGCTCTGAAGATAAACTGAAAAAATCTTGGGGTTGCACAGCACGCACACTAAATAATTTACCTGATACCTGCTCCCAATAACTTGATAGGTTATCGCGCCAATTTGCTAAATCATCACTCGGTTGATGCGAGCGAATTAAACGTTGCTCTTGCTGTTTTAAAGGCAACTGCATACTTTGCCGGCGTAATTGACCCAGCTGCAAATATAACGGTGAAAAATCCGTTTTAGGGACTTGTTGCAGCGCAGCCAGATCATCCTTAATTGCCTGTCTAACCATTAACAACAGCACATTATCTAGCTTAGCAAGTTGCTCATCCGCCGCTTGCAACAACCAACGCGCGCTTTGCACATCTTGTTGCAAGACCAAACTTTGACTCGCTCGTTTTAACAAGAAACGTACTTCCATCAATACCCAGTGTTGTGGCGGTGCGCCATCACGCTGTTGCACTTGCTGGCGTAAGCTCTGTATTTGCATTTGCAATTGTTCACGATCTTGCTGCATCGCTTGTTGATACTCTTGCTGCAAGCGTAACTGTTTTTGTTGCTGAGCCTCTAACCATTGCTGTTGCTGCTGACTGATCGTCGCTGTCGTTTGCTGCAGTTTTTGTTCAATGCCCTGCTCTGTGATCTGGCTCTGCTGTTGGAGTGATTGCCATTGTGGCCACAGCCAATACCCCCCCGCCACCATAGCGGCGGTTAATAACAACACAAGAAAAATGGCAAACCAGGCCAGACCATTACCTTTGCGCGGCGGTGTATTTGATGATTCCGTGTGGGTCGTATCGGATGCAACCTCAGCGGGTGCTGTCACTTTTTCCGAAACGGTCGCCTGCCCTTGCTCACTCATAGAATGTTCCTCTTAAACTGCGTCACCGCCTCTAACAAGGCATCGTCATTGGCGCTGCTTGCTAGATGAATATGCTGTAGTGGGATCCCTAGTGCCAGCGCACTGTCGCGTGCCCGTGGGCTAACCAGGATCCAATGTTGTTGAGCAAGCCAAGCATGCTGCTCTGTGGGCACTAACCCAAAAATGCGCTGCAAAATTTCATTACTCGTGGCTACGATACACTGCACGCCCAGCTGTTGCCATTGCTGCTTCAGCTGAGCACCATCTAACGGCAATGGCAAACGGCTATAGCTTTGCACATAACGCACCGTGGCACCACGTTGCACCAAGGTTTGTTTAATCAGTTCACGACCGCCATTACCTCGCACTACCACCACTTGTTGCTCTGCAACGCTGTTCAACTCAGGTAGTGCTAACAACCCTTCACTGCGCTGATCTTCTGGGATGATCACCTGACGCCCAGTCCAACGTTGTAAAGCGGCACCGGTAGTGGCACCGACAGCAAATAAGCGCCCCGGCAATTGTTGCACTGTCACTTGTTGCTCTAGAGTGTTCACCGCACTGATGCTGACAAAAATTAAGCTATCCGCTTGCTCTAGCCAGCGAATATCTTTCGGTTTTAATTGCACCATTTGTGTAGTAATCACCGGCTGATACAGATAGGGAATACCGTAGCTGTCTAATGATTCCAGTAAATGGTCTGCTTTGCCAGCAGGGCGCGTGATTAAGAACATAGTAAGCGCTAACTTTGCTGATAAACAGCAGCGAGGATCTCTCCGGCGCCTGCTGCCAACAATTGTTCAGCCAATTGCTGACCTAATTGCTCAGCCGCATCGATGCTACCGCGAACGTCATCACGAATAATCTGCTGACCATCCAGTGAGCCAACTAAACCTCGCAGCCACAGTTGTTCACCTTCTAATATAGCAAAAGCACCAATGGGCACCTGACAACCCCCTTGTAGCGCGCGGTTCATTGCTCGCTCAGCCAACACACATTGCCGCGTTAAACTGTGCTCTAAAGGTGCCAACAGGGCTTGTACCTGAGCATCATCACTACGACACTCGATACCCACTGCCCCTTGACCGTTGGCTGGCAAACTGCTGTCGACGGTTAAATAGCTGGCGATACGCTCAGCAAAACCTAAACGTATCAGCCCGGCCGCAGCCAAAATAATCGCTGCAAATTCCCCGTTATCAAGTTTCTTGAGCCGAGTATTAACATTACCGCGTAAATCGCGCACTTGTAAGTCAGGCCGTAAAGCTTTTATTTGGCATTGCCGACGTAAACTCGAAGTGCCCACAACAGCGCCTTGTGGCAATTCAGCTAAACGACGAAACTGGTTAGAAACAAAGGCATCACGCGGATCTTCGCGTAAGCAAATTGTTTGTAACTGTAAGCCCTCAGGAAACGCTACCGGCACATCTTTCATACTGTGTACGGCAATATCGGCTCGGTCTTCCAATATGGCGGTTTCTAACTCTTTAACAAACAGACCTTTACCGCCAATCTTCGCCAGCGGCGTATCTAAAATTTTATCGCCTTGCGTCGACATCGGAACTAATTCAACATCTAAATCAGCATGATATTTCAGCAACTCGGCTTTCACAAATTCGGCTTGCCAAAGTGCCAAGGCACTTTTGCGTGTCGCAATACGGATTTTGGCCATGCTTATACCTCTGCCTTATTGATCAGGCGGCTTTGAATAAAGCGGCTGATTTCATCCACTTCTTGCGCACAAACACTGTGCGGCATCCGATAATCGCGCCAGCTGACGTTAAAGCCAGCAGCTTTATAGGTATTGTAGGCCTGCTGACCAGCAGCCATTGGCACGACAGGATCTTGTGTACCGTGTGCGATAAATACCGGCGTATTTTTGTTGTGGCTCAACTGCTCTGCGCTCAGTTTATCGGGGCAAGCCATGTAGGTAGATAACGCCATAAAACCCGCCAACTTATAAGGCAAGCGCGGTAATAAGTGCAGTGCAATCACGCCACCCTGACTAAAACCCGCCAGCATAATGCGTTCACTCGGGACACCTGAGCTGATTAATTTATCGAGCAATGCCGTGACCGCGATAGCTGATTGCCTTACGCCAGCTTCATCTGCGCGATTGGTCAAATCCATGGTTTTAATATCGTACCAAGCCCGCATCCGCATACCGCCATTTACCGTGACCGGAATTTCAGGTGCATGTGGAAATATAAAACGAATACCGGCATTCGCAGGTAAACGCAACTCCGGTACTATCGGTGCAAAACCGTGACCAGAATCGCCTAAACCATGTAGCCAAACTACAACGGCTTGAGCCGTGCCTTGTGCCGGTACATCAACAAAAGGAAGTAATGCCATGTTATTGCGGCCCCAACACAACTGTTGCACCCGCTTGTTTAGAAGCGGCCTCGTTAACTAATTGCCAGAATTCAATACCGGTACGATTATCAATCCATTGGCCATCGCGCCATTCAAAGTGATGGCCGTTAAACTTAGTTGCTACCCATAGCTGGTGTAGTGGCGGTTGTTTGTTAATGATGATTTTACTTTTGTCGGGAAACTCAATACTCAACAAACCACCATTCGACTCATAATCCAGATCAAGGTCCTGTTGCTCGATGCCATCTTCTACCGCTAACAACATTTGGTCAGCTAATTCATCATATTCTAGGTCATTCATCTGCTTCACCTGTTTGCTTTTACTGCTAAGGATGCGATTATAGAGCGTCAATTAATTAATGAAATAAAAACCATGTACGCTCAGCGAATTTCACGCCCGTTACGCCTGCTATTTAGCGGACTATTATGCGCTGCTCTGCTTACGGCTTGCGGCCAGAAAGGCCCACTTACCTTACCACAGGCCGAGCCAGAAGTGGCAGAGCCCGCATCGCAAAAGATAACAACACAATCTGAAGAACAAGGGTGACTAGATTGGATTACTTTAATTATCAGGGTGATACCTTATTTGCAGAGCAAGTTGCTCTGTCAGAAATTGCGGCCAATTATGGCACACCAACCTATGTCTATTCTAAAGCCACCATTGAACGGCATTATTATGCCTTTGCCGATGCCGCCGCGCAGCATCCGCACAGCCTCGTTTGTTATGCTGTGAAAGCCAACAGCAACTTAGCCGTGTTAAATATACTGGCTCGACTCGGTAGTGGTTTTGATTTAGTTTCTGCCGGTGAGTTACGTCGTGTGATTGCTGCTGGGGGTGATCCAGCCAAAGTGGTCTTTTCTGGGGTGGGTAAAACCGCTGAAGAAATGCACTTTGCGTTACAACTCGGTATTAAATGCTTTAATGTTGAATCAGTGAGTGAATTACACCGCTTACAAGAGGTGGCAAAGTCGCTGAATAAAAAAGCCCCGGTGTCGCTGCGCGTTAACCCCGATATCGATGCGAAAACGCACCCTTATATTTCGACCGGTTTAAAAGCGAACAAGTTTGGGATCGATATTTTATTAGCCGCAGAGATTTATCGTGATGCCAAGCAACTAAGCCATATCGAGTTGGTTGGCGTAGATTGTCATATCGGCTCTCAACTCACTGAAACACAGCCATTCTTAGATGCCTTAGAAAAACTGCTGGCACTGATCACTCAGCTTCGTGCCGATGGTATCGCATTAAAGCATATCGATATTGGTGGTGGCTTAGGGGTAACTTATGACCAAGAACAACCGCCGCAACCTTCAGACTATATCAAAAAAGTGGTCGAGCGCTTAAAAGATTATCCCGAGTTAGAACTGATTATGGAACCTGGCCGGGCCATCACTGCAAACGCGGGGGTGTTACTGACGAAGGTTGAGTTCTTAAAACCAGGACAAGAAAAACACTTTGCCATCGTTGATGCGGCGATGAACGACTTAATCCGCCCCGCTTTGTATAGTGCTTGGATGAACATTGTACCGGTGGTCATACAGCAAAACCTGACACCACAAACTTATGATGTGGTAGGCCCGGTCTGTGAAACAGGCGACTTTTTAGGTAAAGACCGGCTGCTCGCCATTCGTGAAGGCGATTTATTAGCCGTGCGTTCTGCGGGGGCTTACGGTTTTACCATGAGCTCGAATTATAATAGCCGCCCGCGTGCTGCTGAAATCATGGTGGATGGCGAACGCAGTCACCTGATCCGTGCCCGTGAACAATGGCAAGATTTATGGCGTGGCGAACAATTGCTCGCAGACTAAGCATTTAGGGCTCATATGTTACTTAATTTCACCAAGATGCACGGTTTAGGCAACGACTTTATTATGATTGACGCAGTCAGTCAGAATGTCTTCTTAACCAAAGAGCAGATCAAAAAATTAGCCGACCGTAACTTTGGGATTGGCTTTGATCAGCTACTCATGGTTGAGCCGCCTTACGATCCGGATCTGGATTTTCATTATCGGATTTTTAATGCTGATGGCTCAGAAGTCGAACAATGCGGCAATGGCGCCCGCTGCTTTGCTAAATTTGTGCGCTATCGTGGTTTAACCAATAAAACTAAGATCAACGTGAGTACCAAATCAGGCAAGATCACCTTGTATGTGGAACAAGACGGTCAAGTCACGGTGAATATGGGGATCCCACAACTTGAACCGGCCAAAGTGCCGTTTAAAGCCCAAAAACAAGAAGCGACCTACATTATGCTGACAGAGCAACAAACCGTATTTTGCGGTGTTGCTTCAATGGGTAACCCGCATGCGGTACTTGATGTGCCTGATGTTGCCACAGCCGATGTTCACACGCTGGGGCCACAACTGGAAACGCATGAACGCTTTCCAGAAAAAGCCAATATTGGCTTTATGGAAGTATTAAACCAACACCATATTAAATTGCGAGTATGGGAGCGCGGTGCTGGTGAAACCCTAGCCTGTGGCACAGGCGCTTGTGCTGCGGTAGTAGTAGGCCAACTTCAAAAGAAACTGGGACAACAGGTTCGCGTTGACTTACCTGGTGGCAGCCTACAAATTCGTTGGAACGGACCGGGCACACCGGTAAAAATGACCGGCCCCGCAGAACATGTATTTGATGGACAATTATCCTTATGACAGACAGCCTGATCCAGAAAAAAGAGCTGCTCGCCGCTTCTGTGGTGCTCGATTACTTACAACAGCACCCTGATTTTTTTCAGCACTATCCTGATTTACTGCCGCAATTGCGTTTACCGCATCAACAACGCGGAACAGTGTCATTAGTTGAGCGACAACTTGAATTACAACGTGAAAAAATTCATCTCCTTGAAGAAGATATAACACGCTTAATGTCGGTAGCACGGCAAAACGAACATATCTTCATCGCTCTTAATGCCTTGCATATCGCTATTCACCAAGCAACGAGCTTTAAACAACTGACCGCAGCGTTACAGCAATTTGCTGATACCATGCCCTTAGTAAAGTATTGTCGTTTGTTAGGTTTAGAAAATGGCCAACAAGATTTAGCCCCCTATGAACTGTTATTAAGCCGCCGCTTGCAGCAACAGTCGGTTTATTTAGGTCGCTTAAACAAAGAAGAGCAACAAGGCATTTTTCCTGCGAAAGTGCATTCTGTAGCCCTACTTCGCATTGACCATGCCAATGAGCCATTGGCTATTTTGGCGTTTGGTAGTGAACAAGATGAGCACTTTCAACCGGGTATGGATGTGTTGTTTTTAAGTCATTTAGTGACACTGCTCGCCTTAGTGTTGCCGCCTTATGTCCGCAACTGAGCTACCGCTGCACTGGTCTGAGCCGGTGCAGCAATTTTTAAGCTATCTTCGGCTGGAACGCGGTTACAGTAAACAAACGCTGCAAACCTATCAGCAGCAACTTAGCAAACTCGCGCATGCCTTACAGCCTGCACATGAAAGTTGGTTTAAATTAAGCCAAGCGCATATCCAACAGCAATTGCTGCAATTTCGCAAAGAAGGCCTTAGTGCCCGTAGCTTGGCACTTAGCGCGTCGTCTTTACGTAGCTTTTATCGCTGGGCTCAACAAGCAAACTTAACTCGCGAGAATCCTGCGCTGTCTTTAAAGTTGCCCAAAGCCAGCAAAACCTTACCGAAACAACTCGAAATTGAACAACTCAGTCAATTACTCAGTTTTGATAGCACTGAAGATATTTTGGCGTGCCGCGATAAAGCCATGTTGGAGTTGTTTTACTCTTCCGGTTTACGCTTAGCGGAGTTAGTGGCGATTAATCTGAACGACTTAAATCAGGCTGAAGCCTTAATTCGTGTTACCGGTAAGGGTAATAAGCAGCGCCAAATTCCGGTTGGTTCGGTAGCACTTCGTGCGTTGCAGGCTTGGTTAAACATGCGCCCGTCGCTGCTCACCGACAGCACTGCCGAACAAGACCGCAATGCACTTTTTTTAAGTATTGAGCATCAACGTATTTCTCCAAGGCAAGTGCGCGAGCGCGTGCTGCATTGGGCTAAACAGCAAGGCTTAGGCCAACATTTACACCCGCATATGCTACGCCATTCATTTGCCAGCCATTTATTGCAATCCAGTGGTGACCTTCGCGGCGTACAAGAGCTATTGGGCCATGCCAATCTGAGCACCACTCAGGTTTATACCCATCTCGATTTTCAGCATTTGGCCAAGGTGTACGACAGCGCCCATCCGCGGGCAAGGAAAAAATAATGCAATTATATAAGTCACTTAAACCCATATCGGTATTGTCTTTTGACTTAGACGATACGCTATATGACAACAAGCCAGTGATTGCCGCGGCTGAAGCCGCTATGTTGCAAAGCCTGCATATGCATGCCCCTCTGACAAAAAATACCCACAGTGATTTTTGGTGGCAGCAACGCCGTTTATTAGCGAAAAACAACCCCGACATTCGCCACGATATTGGCCGCTGGCGCTTACTGGGTGTTGAGGCAGGTTTAGTGACATTAGGCTTAACATCTTGCGAAGCAGGCGAAATTGCCGAGTTAGCATATCAAGCGTTTTGGGATGCACGTACGACCATTAACGTATTACCTGAAGTAACAGAACTGCTGGTAAGTCTAGCCAGCCGCTATCAACTGATTGCCATCACTAACGGTAATGCCTGTATCAAAAAAATGGGGCTTGGCGACTTATTTGAACTTAGCTTGCAAGCTGGCCCTGATGGCCGCATGAAGCCTTATCCAGATCTCTTTTTAGTTGCAGCTCAACGTTTAGCTGTGCAACCCAGTGCTATATTGCATATTGGTGATAGCCATCGCGCGGATGTGATGGGTGCCCTAAGTGCGGGTTGCCAGGCGGCGTGGCTTGATCATTACCAAACCCCGGTGCCCATTTTACCTCACTTGCACTTTAACCAATTACAGCAACTGCGCGACCTAATATAACTGGTTATTTATACACTAATACCACGCGTATGACTTGGCGCTTAGACCAAGGCTGTTATAATGGCTAAAAATAGCGAATCGAGAGCGACGAATGGATGTTTCTTACCTGCTGGACGGGCTAAACGATAAACAACGCGATGCCGTGGCGGCACCGCCACAACATATGCTGGTACTTGCTGGCGCCGGTAGTGGTAAAACCCGGGTGCTGGTGCATCGTTTAGCCTGGTTAATGCAGGTAGAGAGAGTGGCCCCTTACAGCTTGCTCGCTGTTACCTTCACCAATAAAGCCTCGCAAGAAATGCGTGGTCGGATTGAGAGCACCATTGGCGTTAGCTTAAATAACTTATGGATGGGGACCTTCCACGGTTTATCTCATCGCATGTTGCGCGCGCATTATCAAGAAGCTAACTTGCCACAAAGCTTTCAAATCATTGACTCTGATGATCAGCATCGCTTAGTCAAACGTGTATTAAAAGCACTGAATCTGGATGAAAAGCATTGGCCTGCCAAACAAATTCAATGGTTTATCAATGCCCGCAAAGACGAAGGGCAACGCCCAGGCATGATTGATGCCGGTGCTGATTTTAGCTTACAACAAATGGTTAAAATTTATGCGGCTTACCAAGATATGTGTGACCGTGCTGGCTTAGTCGACTTTGCCGAAATTTTACTACGTAGTTTTGAATTATTGAAAACACATGATGCCGTCAGAAACCACTACCAACAACGTTTTCGGCATATTTTGGTTGACGAGTTTCAAGACACCAATGCTATTCAATATAACTGGTTACGCCTACTGGCAGGCAGCAGTGCCAAGGTGATGATCGTAGGTGACGATGACCAATCTATCTATGGTTGGCGCGGCGCAAAAGTTGAAAATATTCAGCAATTTTTAAAAGACTTTGCTGGTGCCGATACGATCCGCCTTGAACAAAACTATCGTTCTACTGCCACTATTCTTAAAGCGGCCAACGCGGTGATCAGCAATAACAGTGGTCGACTCGGTAAAGATCTATGGACCGACGGCAGTGAAGGCGAAACCATTTCTTCCTACAACGCTTTTAATGAACTCGACGAAGCGCGCTTTATTGTCAGTCGCATTCGCGATTGGCATAACAAAGGTAATCCACTTACCGAAAGCGCTATCTTATATCGTAATAACGCGCAATCGCGGGTATTAGAAGAAGCCTTAATCCAAGAAGGATTACACTATCGGATATACGGTGGCTTACGCTTCTATGAACGACAAGAAATCAAAGACGCTTTAGCCTATCTGCGCTTACTGAATAATCGGCAAGATGATGCGGCGATGGAACGGGTAATTAACACTCCGGCGCGGGGCATCGGTGAAACCACCATGAACAAGGTACGCCAGCAGGCTCGCGCTAGCCAACAAACCTTATGGCAAGCCCTTGAGCAAATGCTCGCAGAAAAACAACTCAGTGGCCGAGCAGCGAATGCGATTGAGCAGTTTATGCAGTTGATCACGCAATTAGATACCGATCTTAACGAGCTACCGTTACACGAACAAGCCGAGAAAGTGATTAAGCAGTCGGGATTATATGCAATGTATCAAGCCGAGAAAGGGGAAAAAGCTCAAACTCGGATAGAAAACTTAAATGAATTGGTTACCGCCTGCCAGAACTTCGACAGTGTGCTGCAAGAAGAAATGACCCCGTTAGCAGCCTTCTTATCACAAGCCGCGCTCGAAGCAGGTGAATACCAAGCAGAAGAACATTCTGATGCCGTACAATTGATGACCTTACACTCCGCTAAAGGCTTAGAGTTTCCGTTAGTATTTATGTGTGGTTTAGAAGAAGGTATGTTTCCAAGCCAGCAAAGTGGTGATGATCCAACACGGTTAGAAGAGGAACGTCGCCTCTGTTATGTCGGCATGACGCGAGCGATGCAAAAACTGTATTTATGCCATGCGCAAAGCCGTCGTTTATACGGTCAAGAGCAATACCCAAAACCATCACGCTTTTTACGCGAAATCCCGGATGATTGCGTTGAAGAGATCCGTTTAACCACGCAAGTCAGTCGCCCGGCACAGTTCAACCGATACAGTCATGCCGCCAGCCATAGCGCTTTTGAAAATACCGGCTTTAAACTGGGTCAACGAGTGTTACACGAAAAGTTTGGCGAAGGAACCGTGTTAAATTATGAAGGTAGCGGCCCACAATCACGTATTCAAGTGAACTTTGACCAGTTAGGTAGCAAATGGTTAATGACTGCCTATGCACGACTCGAGGCGGTCTAAGCCGTGCTTGCCGCTCTGCAACAAGCATTAGCGAAAGCGGCTAATTGCCGCATTCGCTTACCCGTTGTGTTGCAAGGTGACGAAACGCAATTACTGGCTCAAGCGCAACATTTGCTACTGGCATTACAACCTGAGCGTGGTTGGTGGTTAGGCGAACATACACCAGCGCAATGCCAGAACATCGGACAATACAAAGCGCATCAACTATTGGGAATTGAGTGTGACTGCTTAATTATTAATGCCTTTAGTGGTTTTGATGCCGACAAAATTGCCGCCAGTGCCGGTGCGCTCACCGCAGGCGGTCTCTGGTTATTATTAGCACCTGAGTCATTACAATGGCAGCAACTCGCTAACTCCGCACATCATCGTTTACGCTCTTATCCAACCCCCACTGATTACCCTGGTTACTTTATAGCGTTTTGGCTTGGGCAATTACAACAAGCTAATGTTTTGCGCGGCAACGCCACAACACTTTTTAATGACTTAACTTGGCCTGAGGCAGAGGCAACCTCTACAACATTAGACGTTACCATACCTTATAAAACGTCTGAACAAGCTACAGCGGTTAGCGCTATTTTAAACGTCGTATCAGGCCATCGTCGCAGGCCATTATTATTACTTGCCGATCGCGGCTGTGGTAAATCAGCGGCATTAGGTATTGCCGCCGCACACTTAGCCCTATCAGGGAAAAAGCACATACTGATCACCGCACCGGCAAAGGCACAAGCGGCAGTCGCCTTAGCACATTTTGCGCAACTTACCGAACATGAGGCTTCTGCTTCATCGGCACTGCGCTTTGTTGCTGTAGATGAGTTATTAACTTCACAACCCGAAGCCGAACTATTATTGATCGACGAAGCAGCAGCAATACCAACGCCCTTGCTACAACAATTACTAGACCATTATAGTCGTATTGTCTTTGCTAGTACCGAGCATGGTTACGAAGGCACCGGCCGCGGTTTTCAATTACGTTTTCAACCTTATTTGACGAAACGCTGCCCAAATTGGCGATTATTACGTTTAACTCAACCTATCCGTTATCAAGCACAAGATCCGCTAGAACAATTAATTAGGCTAGGCTTTCTTTTAAAGCAAACAGATGAGACTACCGTGACGCTCACTGCTGAAAGCCTTGAACTTAAACATTATCACGCCAGCGACTGGCTAACTGAACCGAAGAAACTACAACAAGTCTTTGGTTTGTTGAGCTTTGCGCATTATCAAACGCAGGTAAAAGATCTGGCTGCACTGCTAGATAACCCAGCATTGAGTGTTTATTCCCTTGAACAAGATAAACAAATACTGGCCTGTGCCCTGATCAGCCAAGAGGGAGAGATCGATGACGCGCTAAGCCAAGCAATCTATCAAGGACAGCGCCGGATCCAAGGGCATTTATTAGCACAAAATCTGGCTTTTCATTTGGCCAGCCCGGCATTAGCCACCGTTAAATTGGCGCGCATTATGCGTATTGCGGTGCAACCTCATTTGCAACGACAGCAATTAGGAAGTCAGTTGCTAACTCGATTAGAAAAGCCATTGCAGCAACAAGGTTATCTTTATGTTGGCAGTAGCTTTGCTGCTTCCGCTGATTTAGTGCGTTTTTGGCAAAAAGCGGGCTTTGCGGCTATTCGACTCGGCATGCAGCTAGATAAAGCGAGTGCGGAGCCTTCACTGGTTATGCTAAAAGCATTATCGGCAGAAAATGTATCAAAGGTTCAGCAGCTAAAACTAGAATTTGCTTCGCGCCTTTATCAAGAATTACCCGAATACCCAAGCAATATAGCGAGTGATTTGCTCTTGCAACTTATTCAGCCAACTCAACACGCTATGACGCCCCTTACTCTTAGCAATCTGCAATTATTTAGCGCAGATCAACGCCCCTTTGAACTCGTGATCAGTGAGTTACTACAGTGGTTTAATCAATACGCGGTCGTATTATCAAAGCAGCAGCAGCAAGTGTTCATTGCTAAACTTTGGCAAAAACAAAGCTGGGCAGTGATTTGCCAACGCTTTTCTCTCACGGGAAAACCTTGCGCTATTAAACTGATGCAACAAGCAATAACACAGCACATAGATTCAGCCTAAACTATTGTCATTGCGTTATTAATGCTAGAGTAAGGCCTTATTATTGGAGACATTATGTTTAGCTTATTTTCATTATTGCTCAGTAGTACAGCACCCACTCTTGATCATCTTACGCTGTCTGAGCGAAGCTTATTACAAACAGCTATCCATACCCAAACCAGTTATAACGTTATTGCTGAACAATATGCTCAATGCCAACAAATCAAAGATTATCAAATATTGGGTTTACCTGAGAAACGAGAATTAACCAGCATCATTGAAGCCACTTTAAATATTCCTTATAAAGATTTTCTATTTGCAATTAACCACGCTAAAGCTTGGCAAAGTTTAAAACCTCGCGAACCGATGCCATTAGTTGATTGTAGTAAAACCATGGTATATCAAGATTATCTTGATCAATATGCACTACAACGTTTTGCATTAGAAATTGCAGAACCCATTACAAAACCCTTACTGACCAACCCTGTAAATAGTCAACAGCAAGAGAGCACCGCTTTACTACAAAGTTATGCCCAACGCAGTAGCACCATAGCTATTGTCACCGTTACTGATAGGCAAACACTTACCGCTATAGAACAAGCCAACTTTTTACATTTAGACTATACCAGTCGTTATATCTATCGCATCAATCAAGGCTGGAAAAACGTGCCACCGTTATACATGGGCATGCACATTCAAATAAACGAAGCTGATTTAAATAAGTTTGATGGCGATTGGCTGATTTTTCTCAACGCACAAAAGCAATATATCGCTGCTCGCCCAGTAGAGGATGTTGAAGATTTCATCAAAAGCCTTGGCAAAACAGAATGGCAAGTTGATAGTAACGGTAACTTACAACGCCCTTAATTAATCTGAAATGTACTGACTGTTTTACGCAGTTATTATATAAATAATGACACGCTTATATTTCATTAATAACAGCTCAGCTTTACAAAGTCAGTTTTATTGATGAGATGACTGAATAGCCAAAAGCTGTGATACGGATGATATTACAGCCAAGTTAACAAATCAGGGTATTCTAAAAGCCCTATAATACCATTCCATCTTGTTTTCTGCTCTAATTGTACTCACCAAATCATCATACTCTGAGTCTTATGAATCATACTGCTGAAGACATCCTTAAGCTTTCTCGCGCCGAGAAAAATGGGCGTAAGC
>NZ_JAKGTQ010000001.1 GCF_021568285.1 Rheinheimera sp. UJ63 | reverse complement strand
TCCCTATACATTACTCACCCGTCCGCCGCTAAATCAGGTAGCAAGCTACCCTCATCCGCTCGACTTGCATGTGTTAGGCCTGCCGCCAGCGTTCAATCTGAGCCATGATCAAACTCTTCAATTAAAGTTTTTTCGAGACAAAAGTCTCAGCTCAGCATTACTGACTAAATCTTTATAACTTGGTCACTCATACTGATTATTTCGTTTTAACGAACATCATCATAAGTGCCCACACAGATAATTGATTGCGAATTGTTAAAGAGCGTGCTTTGAACTTCAAAGCGGGAGGCGAATTTTACACCTACCAGATTTTAAGTCAAGCGTGAGGATAATTCTTTTTTAAAAGTTATCATCACACTAGACTCTTGTTACTTTACTTCGCTTTTCGAGGCTTTCATCAGCACCCTGAAGCGAGGCGGCCATTTTAGTGATTTAAACTCTGCTGTCAAGCGTCTTTTTTAAAGATTTTTGCAACTTCGCTTTATCTCCTCAGGTTTCGCTGAACTCTCGTTCGCCGCATCCCCCGTGGCATGGCGCGCATTATAGGACCTTTTAAATATCCTGCAAGCGTTATAATTAAAAAACTTTGTCATTTTCGATCGTTAGCAGAAAATTTCAACGAAATGCAGATTTTTACAACATTTACTGCATAATAAGTCTTCACAGGAGGGTTTTATGACTTTAAGAACATATAAAGGTATTGCACCGAAACTAGCTGAAGGCGTTTATGTAGACGCATCGAGTGTTTTAGTCGGCGATATTGAATTAGCTAAGGATGTCAGTATCTGGCCATTAGTTGCGGCAAGGGGCGATGTTAACTTCATTAAGATTGGTGCTAGAAGCAATATTCAAGATGGTTCCGTTTTACATTTATCACGCCCAAGCAAAGGCAAGCCCGCTGGCTCACCCTTAATTATTGGTGAAGATGTCACGGTGGGACATAAAGTCATGCTACATGGTTGCACCCTAGGCAACCGCATACTTGTTGGCATGGGTGCCATTGTTATGGATGATGTGATGGTAGAAGATGATGTGATTATCGGGGCGGGAAGTTTAGTGCCGCCAGGTAAAACACTACAAAGCGGCTATTTATATGTGGGTAGCCCCGCTAAAGCGGCTCGGCCATTAAATGATCATGAGAAAAGCTTTCTAACCGAGTCGGCTTTAAATTATGTCCAATTAAAGAATGAGTATTTGGCGGAAGGTTAAAGCCAAATTTCACCACTCTCTATATAGGTATCTTCGGCAATAGCGGTTTCAGTCAGATCTTCCCAAGTAAACGCATCAGCGATTACTTGGGAGAGGAAGACTTGTGCATCTTGCTTTGCCGGTATTGCGATATAACACTGCACTTTTAAACCACTTACTAAGCAACTAAAGGCTATGGCTTGTTTGGGCGCTGCATAGTGAAAGTCGTTATTAAAAATTAATTGCTGGTTCATAACGCTAATTGTGCCTTTAACTGCGCCAGTACCGGCGCCATATCCGGTTGCTTGCCACGGAATAAAGCGAACGCGGCGGCCGCTTGCCCCACTAACATGCCTAAACCATCTGCAGTATTTTGCACACCTTGTTGCTGGCACCATACCAGAAAAGCAGTGGGTGAAGCACCGTACAACATGTCATAAGCCCATTGGCAATTCGCTAAATGCACGCTGTTAAATTCAGGTCGCTGCCCAGTTAAACCTGATGAAGTTGCATTTATAATTAATTGATAAGGTAACATCGGTATATCGGTTAACGCTGCTGCACTTACCTTGGCATTAAAATTTGCCGCAATTGCTTCAGCTTTGGCGTGGGTACGATTAGCAATAACAATTTGCCCTACGCCTGCTTTTAATAAAGGCCCCACTATGCCGCGAGTTGCGCCGCCCGCGCCGATGATTAACACTTTAGCTTCCGCTAATGCCACGCCTAATCGCTGCAAGTCATGCAGTAGGCCCACACCATCCGTATTATCCCCAACAATTTGGCCAGCATCGTTAAAATATAAGGTGTTTACCGCCCCCGCTTGTAACGCCCCCTCTGAACGCACTTGCGCTAAGGCAAAGGCTTGCTCTTTAAACGGCATAGTGACATTTGCGCCCTTGCCACCGGCATTAATGAAGTGCTGCCAGCTGTCGGCAAAACCCTCTACCGGTGCTAGAATAGCCTCATAACTGATGGGTTCAGCCGTTTGCAATGCAAATTGCTGGTGAATAAAAGGGGATTTAGAGTGCCCTATTGGATTACCAAATACTGCGTAACGGTCCACAATGATGCCTTTTAAGAAGTTAATACAGATGATTTTTAATAAAAGTAACACAAATAGCAATACGCATCCCACTCCTACGCAAACACCTTATCAATTAATGGGCGGCGAAACGGCAGTGCGTCACTTGGCCAACCGTTTTTACGACATTATGGAAACGGCACCTGAAGCGAAAGCCCTCTATGCCATGCATCCTTTACCTTTAGATGGTATTCGGCAGAAGTTTTTTGAGTTTTTGTCTGGTTGGTTAGGCGGCCCAGCTTTATTTGAACAAAAATATGGGCACCCTCGGCTGCGTGCCAGGCATTTACCCTTTGAAGTCAATGAGCAAATGCGTGAAGAATGGATGTTTTGTATGAATCAGGCATTAAATGAAGTGGTCAGCGATAAAGTGTTACGCGAAGGGATCCGCCAGTCGATTGGTCAACTGGCGTCACATATGATCAACTGCTAGTTAGCAGCTAACAAACCCAACCAATCTTGCGGCTTTAAATAACGCTCATACAACAACGCTTCTGGGCTAGCCGCTTCAGGTTGATAAGCATACTGCCAACGAACTAAAGGCGGCATCGACATTAAGATTGACTCGGTACGCCCGCCACTTTGCAAACCAAATAAAGTGCCGCGATCATAAACCAAATTAAACTCTACATAGCGGCCACGCCGATAGAGTTGAAATTGGCGCTCACGCTCGGCATATGGCAAGGCTTTACGTTTAGCCACAATGGGCAGATAAGCCGGGATAAAGGCTTCTCCTACCGCACGCATTAATGCAAAGCTTTGCTCAAAACCTAAAACATTTAAATCATCAAAAAATAAGCCACCCACGCCGCGGGTTTCGCCACGATGTTTTAAATAGAAGTAATCATCACACCACTTCTTATAAGCAGGGTAATAATCAGCACCAAAAGGATCGACAGCATCCTTAGCTGTTTGATGCCAATGAACAACATCTTCTTCAAATGGATAGTAAGGCGTTAAATCAAACCCGCCGCCAAACCACCATACCGGTTCCTCGCCTTCTTTTTCTGCAATAAAAAACCGGACATTGGCATGCGTAGTCGGCACATAAGGATTGTTAGGATGCAACACCAAAGATACACCGCAAGCATTAAAGTTGCGCCCTGCTAACTCAGGACGATGCGCAGTCGCAGAGGCAGGCATCTGTGCACCAAACACATGTGAATAATTTACACCTGCTTGCTCAAAGACTTGACCACCCGTTAATACTCGACTGCGACCACCACCGCCTTCTGGTCGCTGCCAAGCATCTTCAACAAACTGCGCGCCACCATCGGCCTCAGCAAGTTGCTGGCACAGTTGATCTTGTAACGCCATTAAAAAGGCTTGTACTTGAGCAAGTTGCTCAGAATGATGAGGCATATTAACTCCTGATGATTTCGCCGGTCATGGCATCACGTATTTGGCTAGGTTGCGTCGCCCCCCCTAAAGGGCCATCAACCACCGCAGCGACTTGTAAGCCAATACTGGCTAATAATTGCTGATAATCATTAATGGCTGCTTCACCTGCAAGATTAGCGCTGGTGGAAACAATAGGTTTACCATACGCCTGACATAACTGTTGTACTACCGGATGTGCACTGACACGCACCGCAATACTATTAAAATTGCCTGTTATCCAACGCGGCGCCTTAGCACTGGCGGGAAGAACCCAACTCACATGACCTGGCCAACATGAAAATATTTGAAAACGCCGCTCTATAGGAATAGCGTTGTCGTGGATGTAAGGCACTAACTGGGAGTAGTTCGCGGCAATCAAGATCAAGCCCTTTGCAACGGGACGCTGCTTAATCGCGAGCAGTTTTAACACCGCCTCTTCATTATCCGGATCACATCCAAGGCCATAAACCGCTTCGGTAGGATATGCTATCACCTCGCCTGCCATTAATTGTTCTACTGCAGTATCAATTGTTGCCATTTTTCACCTAATTCATGCCGCAGACAGACGACCTAGCCACTAAACATTTTATTCGTAACACGATGGGCGGTATAATAACCGTTTCAAACTTCGACTTCATCAAGTTCACAAGGAAACCACTATGCAGGTTGGTATTATCATGGGTTCAACGTCAGATTGGCCTACCATGAAACATGCGGCAGATATGCTTGACCGTTTTGGCATTGCCTATGAGACCAAGGTGGTTTCGGCTCATCGCACCCCACAATTACTGGCTGATTACGCCACTGGCGCGGCTGCACGGGGTTTGAAAGTGATCATTGCCGGTGCTGGTGGTGCTGCGCACTTACCGGGTATGGCCGCCGCTTTTACGAGTTTGCCGGTTTTAGGTGTTCCTGTGCAGTCAAAAGCTTTAAAGGGTATCGACTCTTTATTGTCTATTGTACAAATGCCAAAAGGTGTTGCTGTAGGCACACTGGCGATTGGTGATGCGGGTGCCGCCAATGCAGGTTTGTTAGCCGCGCAAATTTTAGCCACCAGCGATGCCAGTTTATTGGCCCAAATTGATACTTTCCGCGCGGCTCAAACCGAGTCGGTATTAAGCCAACCGGATCCATCACAGGTCGCACTATGAAAGTATTAGTGTTAGGTGCCGGCCAATTGGCTCGGATGATGGCGCTTGCTGGAGCACCGTTAAACATCACCATCAGTGCCTATGATGTCAATACAGACACCCTAGTGCACCCGTTAACCCAGCAACAATTAGGCAGCGGCTTAGCGCAAGCACTTGAAACTGCTGATGTGGTGACTGCTGAGTTTGAACATATTCCCTTGGCTATCTTAGAGCAATGCCAAGCTAGTGGTAAATTTTTACCGGGCGCCAGCGCTATTCGTGCAGGAGGGGATCGTCGGGTAGAGAAAGCCTTACTGGCCAGCGCTGGTGTTGCCAATGCCGCTTATCAGGTGATCAACAACCAGGCCGATTTTGAACAGGCGGTGAGTCGCTTAGGCTTACCGCTTATCTTTAAAAGCGCCTTGGCAGGCTATGATGGCAAAGGCCAATGGCGTTTAAAAGAGGCCGCGCAAACTGCCACCGTATGGCAGCAAATGGCCGATTTTTTAGCGGCAGATAGCAGCCAAGCTATCGTTGCGGAGCAATTCATTGGCTTTCAACGTGAAGTATCGCTGGTCGGTGCTCGCAGTATAACAGGTGAAGTGAAAGTTTATCCACTGACTGAAAACCATCATGTTAACGGTGTACTCAGTGTGTCGTTAGCACGTCCAGTGGATCACGCACTGCAACACCAAGCCGAACAGATGTTTGCTGCCGTTGCCGAACAACTCGATTACGTTGGTGTATTAGCAATTGAGTTCTTTGATGTGGCTGGCCAATTGCTGGTGAACGAAATCGCCCCACGCGTGCACAACTCGGGGCACTGGACACAGCAAGGTGCTGATTGCTGTCAGTTTGCCAATCATTTACGTGCAGTCTGTGGTTTGCCGTTAGGCAGTACCGCCTTGGTGCGGCCAACGCTGATGGTCAATATCTTGGGTGAAGATGAAGTGCCCAGCGCAATTTTGAATATTCCTGCGCTGGGTTTGCATTGGTATGGCAAAACTAAACGTGCGGGTCGGAAGATGGGTCATATCAATTTATCGGCCAACAGTACCGCCGAACTTAAAGCCCAATTTGCTAAATTGATTGATCAATTACCGGCAAGTGCTTTTCCTGAACTAGAGCAGATGTTACATCAACTTTAGTCCAAGCTAGGATCCGGGGCAGTTTGTTTCTGTTGGCAAGCTTTGCTGGCACAGACCTGCCCCGATTTCTTCTGCAATAATAATGGAAAGGCACAGTATTGACAGATCCCAACCACTGGCTGGTCGTTAACAATAAACTTGCATTGTGGATATCGATCACAACCCCAAAACGTTTTACCAAACTTACTTAACCGCTCGGTTAAACTCCCCTGCTGACATTTAGGACAACTGACATTTGGCTGCTCAGTAGTCACCGGTTCTTCATGGACAATAAAATGACACGCAGGATAATTAGTGCAGCCTATAAACATACCATAACGACCATTTTTCACCGCCAAAGCACTTGAACATTCTGGACAATGTTCTTGCTCTAGTACCTTAACTACGCTGGTTTCATGCTGATGTAATGCTTTAATATAATGGCAGCTTGGGTAACCCGTGCAACCTAAAAAAGCCCCATTTTTACCTGAGCGGATCTGTAAGGGCTGTTGGCACAGTGGGCAGTGTTCGGTTTGTTGCGGTAAAGAAAATAACGGTGAAGGATCGGTCATAACAGCCTAAGTTGAATAATGCTGACGAACCACTCGCCAGCATTAATGTGCATTCTACGCGCTAGTGTAGCGGCCCATCAACTTCGTCAAAAATTAAATCTTCCATTTGGGCATACGCACTTTCTCGACCAGGCACATTAAACAGCACCATTAAGACAACCCACTTAAGATCATCCAAACTGATACTAGCACTGTCTAAGTCCATAACCCGATCAATAACCATTTCGCGGGTTGTGGCATCCAGCACGTTAACTTGCTCAAGAAACATCAAAAAACCTTGGCCTGGGGTATCAATTTTCCGATACTCGTCTGCAGTAAAAATCCGCGTCGAGTTGCTCGCTACTTTGGAAAGATAAGGTTTAGTTTGATTCTCTTGCAAGGCAGATAATCGATCTAACCATTTTAAGGCACGAAATATATCATCATCATGAAACCCGGCTTTACTGAGCTCTTTGGTCAGATCGGCATGATTTACATAAATATCAGCTTCGTTATGTATATAATTTTCAAACAGATAAACGAGGATATCAAACATAATCAGGTACTCCTCAATCTAATGTAACCACCGGGAACTACTGCAACCTTACCGGCTAATTCAAGCTCAAGTAAGGTAATGGATACGTCTGCCACTGACATGTTGGCCCGCTCTGCCAGCACATCGGCTGGTATGGGACTATCTCCTACGTTATCGAACAACTGCTGACTGCACAAGTCTAGCGTGACATTTATTTCTGGAACAGCAGCTAAACCGTTATCAGCAAAAACCGTTCGCTCTTCTAGTATATCGGCCACACAACTGACAAGTTTAGCGCCTTGTTGGATCAGGTAATGACAGCCTGCTGCTTGCGCATTATGAAAACTGCCCGGTACAGCAAACACTTCACGATTATAATCCGCAGCAAGATTCGCACTAATTAACGAACCACTCTTTAATGCGGCTTCAACAACAACAGTACCCGTACTTAGACCAACAACAATGCGATTTCGTTGCGGGAAAAACTCAGCTCGGGCACGCACATCTGGAAAATATTCAGAAACAAGAGCACCCGCTTGCACAATACGTGTAGCTAAATGACGATTACAACTAGGATAAACTTGTCGCAGCCCATGCCCTAATACGGCTACTGTTTTCCCACCAGCGTTTAAAGCACCTAAATGACTTTCACTGTCGATCCCTTTCGCCATACCTGAAGTGATGACCATACCTTGTTCAGTTAACTCAGCCGCCAGTTGTCGAGCAACCGCTCTGCCGGTAGGGGTAGGCGCACGACTGCCTACCATGGCAATTTGTGCCGACGATAATAACTCTACTTGGCCTTTAACAAATAATACGGCAGGTGGATGTGGAATTTCTTTTAATAACGGAGGATAAAACGGATGGTCAAAAGGAATAATATGCTGATCAGCCGTTTCGGCCTGCCAGCTCAGCGCTTGCTCAACCCAAGACGCGCTCTCATAACAAAGCAATTGGGCCTGCTTTTTAGTCAGGCCCAGCTGTTGTAAGGTGCTGGCCGGCAAAGCCAATAACTCTGCCAAACCAATATGCTCGTTTAGCTGGCGACAGCGCTGGCCGTCTAAACCATGCACACTCGCTAACGCAAGCCATGTATGTAATGCTTCCATAACATCATAGCTCCCGACAGTTTACCTTATAGGTTGCCGATACTATCTCCAACGCGAACCGGAGCAATGGTTTGCGTGACAATTGCAAAGCTGACTTTTTCTGCGGTTTTAAAGACCATCATTTCACCGACTTTCTCTTTCGGCATTTCAATGGCTTCACCACCAACATCACGCATCAGTTTTTGCAGCTTGGTCGCATCTTCAAGGTAAACAGGGCCATTGCGACCGTCAACCACGGTCGGTGATTGCCGATAAATACCCAGCATGTGACCGGCTTTTAATTCCTGCTCACCGCGGTTAAGAATAACCACATCCATTTTAGCCATTTCACGTAAATCGGACGACGCGGCAATAATGCGACCTTCGATCGGTGTACTTGGCTGCGTCATCAAAAAGTGTACCGGCAATGATTGCGATTCGTAGGCCGGGATCACCTTGTCGCCTTGGCGAATTTCACGGGTAATATTCAGTACCTGCATAGCGGCGGGCTCGAAAGCGCTACTTTCTGTCGCGGCACTGCCGCCCCGAATAACTCGGGTGGTGGCAATTAAGCGTGTTTCATGACCCAGTGTTTCACCGGTATCCGGATCAACATAAGCCCGGCCTTGACGATATACTGCATAAGCTGCACCTTGCAGTAGCTCATTATTCACATATAACGTCTGTGTTTCAGCGGCACTTTTAGAGGCGCGATTGCTCCCTAAGATGTAAGGTAAAGCATCGATCTCAGCTTGTGATAAGGCCTGATCATAGGTTAAAAAAGGACGTATGATACCCAAGGGTAAGGTGGCTATCGCATCCGGATTTTTATGCGTAGTACGGGTTTGTGGTGTTAAACGCACCGCCCGCTTATTCACGGCCAATACCGGGCGACCTTCACTATCAAAGGTTAACGTTAAAATATCACCAGGATAAATTAAGTGTGGGTTATCAACTTGTGGGTTCATTTGCCATAATTGCGGCCACAACCAAGGCTCATTGAGATATAAACCAGAAATATCCCATAACGTGTCCCCCGCTTTAACCACGTAGGTCATCGGTGCGTTGTCGCGCAACTTTAATACATCTGCTAACACACTAGCTGAAAACCAACATATTGAGGCCGCTATTATCAGTGTTATTTTTTTCAGCATGCCAGCTTCCTTTAAAACTATACTGTTTTGTAATTATTACATACTAAGCTGTTATTGCAGCGCAATAATGGCTAAAATTAAAACATACCACAGTGATTTAATTAAAGCATATTTTTGTAGGTGTTATGGCTGTTTTAAAAGTATTACATTACCCAGACGATCGTTTGCGCACTATTGCCAAACCGGTCACCACTATTACGCCGGAAATTCGGCAGTTAGTTACCGATATGCTCGACACCATGTATGATGAAAATGGTATCGGCTTAGCGGCGACCCAAGTTAATCAGCATTTACGCATCGTCGTGTTAGATCACTCGGAAGATCGCAGTGAACCCATGGTGTTTATTAACCCTGAGATTATCGCACACGATGGCGAAACCAGCTATGAAGAAGGCTGCTTATCTGTGCCGCAAAACTACGCGTCAGTGAAGCGAGCCAAAAATATTACCTTAAAAGCTCAGGATATTGATGGCAATAGTTTCGAACTGCAAGCCGATGGCCTACTCGCCATTTGTTTACAGCATGAACTAGACCATTTAATTGGCAAGCTGTTTATTGATTATCTGTCGCCTTTAAAACGCGAGCGTATCCGCAAAAAGCTAGAAAAAGAAGCCAAACTGGCTGAACGCCACGCGCTGTAAACAGGAAAAACTGTGACCCAACCTCTTCGAATTATTTTTGCCGGTACACCGGATTTCGCCGCCTGCCACTTACAGGCGTTGTTAGCAAGCGAACATCAGATTGTGGCGGTTTACACCCAGCCAGACCGACCGGCTGGCCGTGGTCAAAAACTACAACCGAGCCCAGTGAAACAATTAGCTGAGCGCCAGCAGATCCCGGTATATCAACCTAAATCACTCAAAAAAGCGGCTGCGCAGCAAGAATTAGCCGCCTTAGACGCCGATTTGATGATTGTCGTTGCCTATGGCTTAATTTTACCCAAGGTAGTGCTAGACACGCCGCGCTTGGGTTGTATCAATGTGCACGGTTCGTTGTTACCGCGCTGGCGTGGCGCAGCACCTATTCAACGCGCGCTCTGGGCTGGCGATCAGCAAACGGGCGTCACCATTATGCAAATGGACGAAGGGTTAGACACCGGGGCGATGCTCAGTAAAGCCGCGATCTCAATTACTTCAACCGACACCAGTGCCACTTTGTATGGCAAATTGGCAGAGTTGGGGCCACAAGCGTTGCTCACTGCACTGACACAACTACCACAGTTGCAACAACAAGCCGAAGCCCAACAAGACGCTGCAGCCAGTTATGCACAAAAACTATCCAAAGAAGAAGCCCGTCTTGATTTTAATAAGAATGCCGATGCGCTAGAGCGTGAAGTGCGAGCTTTTAACCCGTGGCCAGTCAGCTATCTTGAGCTACCCCAAGGTGCGGTCAAAGTTTGGCAAGCACATGTTGTACCGAGTGACGAACAAACTATTGGCACCGTTATTAGGGCAGATAAAACCGGTATTTATATCAGCTGCCAGCAAGGGTCTTTAGTGATTACGCAACTGCAGCCCCCCGGTAAAAAACCTATGTCAGCGGCTGATTTTTTAAATGGCCGCAGTGACTGGTTACCTGTGGGTCAGCAATTATGAGCGCCCAACTTCGCGCACTCGCCGCCGATACTTGTTATCAAGTGATTGACCAAGGTAAGTCTTTATCGGACGCCTTACCTCGGGCACAACTTAAATTAGATTTGCCTGCAGACAAAGCTTTGCTACAAGAAATTTGCTTTGGGGTCATGCGTTACTTACCGCAACTGGAAACCGTTTGCCAACAACTGATGAGCAAACCGTTGGTGAAACAACTGCGGCCGTTGCAGTTCTTGTTGTATGTAGGCATTTATCAGTTAAAGTTTATGCGCATTCCTGATCATGCCGCCATCAGCGAAACGGTTGAAGCCGCACGAAGTTTAAAAGGCCAAAGCCTAACAAAACTGATTAACGCGGTGTTACGCAGTGTGCAACGTCAACCGGCACTATTTGATTTTAGTCATGCGCCTGATGCCGTGAAATTTAACCACCCCGGCTGGCTAATCAGCGCTTTGCAACAAGCATACCCCGCAGATTGGTCTGATATCCTGGTAGCCAACCAACAAAAAGCGCCGTTATGGCTGCGCGTTAATCAGCAACAAATTAGCCCAACGCAATTTTGTGCTGCGCTAACGGCTGAAGATATTGCTTATACCCAACCCTTTAGCTATTTACCGGTTGCGATCAAACTACAACAGGCTTGCGATATCACCAGCTTACCGGGCTATCAGCAAGGCTGGTTCTCTGTGCAAGATGCCGCAGCGCAACATGCCGCTTTATTACTGAATGCACAACCCGGCGAGCAAGTGCTAGATGCATGCTGCGCGCCCGGTGGCAAAACGTGCCATATTTTGGAACAGACCACTGACCTGCATTTAACCGCACTGGATCGTGATGAAAAGCGACTAGAGCGCGTGCATGCAAACTTAGCACGGCTACAATTAGAGGCTCGCGTCGTTGCTGCCGATGTGCTTGATACTGCACGCTGGTGGCAAGGTGACCTGTTTGATCGCATTTTATTAGATGTACCCTGTTCAGCCACCGGTGTGATCCGGCGCCATCCTGATATTCGCTGGTTACGTAAAAAAGCTGATATCGCTAATTTAGCCAGCTTACAAACCGACATTTTGCAACAAGCTTGGCAGCTATTAAAACCTGGCGGCACCTTACTTTATGCAACCTGTAGTGTGTTACCGGCCGAGAACCTGCAACAAATCACGCAATTTTTGGCACACCAAGCCGATGCAAGCCTAGTGCCTATCACTCAAGCAGGTACCGAAGCTTGTTGGCAAATCTTACCGGGTGCAGCCGACATGGATGGCTTCTTCTTTGCCTTGTTGCACAAAGCAACGCCGAACTGAGACAGACTATGAAAATCATCATCCTAGGGGCAGGACAAGTTGGCGCAACACTGGCAGAAAATCTGGTCGGTGAACAGAATGATATTACGATTGTTGATACCAATCTGGATAAACTGCGCTCATTGCAAGATCGTTTTGACCTGCAGGTGGTGTTTGGTCATGGCTCACATCCTGATATTTTGCGCAAAGCCGGCGCCGAAGATGCCGACATGGTTGTTGCCGTGACCAACTCGGATGAAGTTAACATTGTGGCCTGTCAGGTGGCCTACAGCATGTTTAATACGCCGCTGAAAATTGCCCGTATTCGCACCAATCAGTATTTAAAGTACCGCGATGAGCTGTTCCACAAAGACGATATGCCTGTTGACCACTTTATTGCGCCGGAAGCCTTGGTGACCAATTATATTCGCCGGCTAATTGATTACCCCGGTGCACTACAGGTCGTTGAATTTGCTGAAGGTAAAGTCAGTTTAGTTGCGGTGAAAGCCTATTACGGTGGCTTATTAGTGGGCCATGCGTTATCGGCGCTGAAAGAACACATGCCACATATCGAAACCCGTGTGGCCGCCATTTATCGCCGTGGTAATGCGATAAAGCCGCTGGGCACCACCATTATTGAAGCCGACGATGAAGTGTTCTTTGTCGCAGCCACTAAACACATTCGCGCGGTAATGAGCGAACTGCAAAAGTTAGAACGTAGCTATCGACGGATCATGATTGCCGGTGGTGGTAACGTCGGATTTGGTTTAGCCCGCGCATTAGAAAAAACCCATAGTGTAAAATTAATTGAGCGCAGTAAAGAGCGGGCTGAATTCTTATCCAGTGGCTTAGATAACACTGTTGTCTATGTCGGCGATGCTTCCGATCCTGAATTGTTAGAAGAAGAAAACATTGAGCAAATCGATGTTTTTATTGCAGTAACGAACGATGACGAAGCCAACATCATGTCGGCCATGTTGGCAAAGCGCATGGGCGCACAAAAGACCATGGTGCTAATTAAGCGCAGTGCCTATGTTGATTTATTGCAAGGTGGCGAAGTGGATATTGCGGTGTCGCCGCAACAAGCCACTATCTCAGCATTATTGACGCATATTCGCCGCGGTGACATTGTCAATGTGTATTCACTGCGCCGTGGCGCGGCTGAAGCCATTGAAGCCATCGCGCATGGTGACAGTAGCACCAGCAAGGTGGTAGGTAAAACCATTGGCGAAATAAAACTGCCGCCAGGCACCACTATCGGCGCCATCGTCCGAGGCGATGAAGTCATGATTGCCCATGATAATACGCGCATCAATACTGATGATCACGTTATCTTATTTATGGTCGATAAAAAACACATTGTGGAAGTCGAAAAGCTGTTCCAAGTCAGTGCGATTTTTATCTAGCATTCTAAGCTTAGTCTTTCCAAAAGGCAGGGGTAAATAGCACCAGCAAGGTGAAAATCTCCAAGCGACCGAACACCATAGCCACAATCAAAATCCATTTACTGGCATCGGGGATATTACCGAAGTGAGCGGCCACTTCGCCCAGACCCGGCCCCAGATTATTTAAACAAGCCGCGGTTGCTGAAAACGCCGTAATATTATCTAAGCCAGTAAAAATCAACGCCAGCATAATCACCACAAACACTAATGCATAAGCCGCAAAGAAGCCCCATACCGCTTGCACAATACGGTCTTCTACAGCGCGACGACCTAACTTAATGGCATATACCGCGCGTGGATGCACCAAGCGATTGAGCTCACGCGCGCCCTGTTTAAACAACAACAGCACTCGCACAACTTTCATGCCGCCACCGGTCGAGCCAGCACAGCCGCCAATAAAACTTGAAAATATTAGCAAAATAGGCAAAAACAATGGCCAGGTTGAAAAGCCATCCGTAGCAAAACCGGCGGTAGTGGAGATAGACACAGCTTGAAATACGGCATGATTTAGTGCGGTGAGCTTATCGGGATAGACACTGGTGTGCAGCAACACTAAGAAACAAATGACAATTAAGGCCACTTGAATCCCAAAAAAGGTATTAAATTCTGGATCGCCAAAATAGGTTTTTAAATTTTTGCCGCGCACGACAGCAAAATGTAGGGTGAAATTTACCGCACTAATAAACAAAAAGAACACACAGATCAGATTGATCAACGGACTGTTAAAATGGCCCATACTGGCGTCATAAGTAGAAAAGCCACCAATAGCGACCGTTGAAAACGCATGACAGATGGCGTCGAACGCCGACATACCGGCTAAATAAAAAGCTAAGGCACAAGTAATGGTTAAGGCTAAATAGATATACCAGAGGTGCTTTGCGGTATCAGCAATACGCGGTGTCATTTTGTTATCTTTAACCGGCCCGGGGGTTTCAGCACGAAACAACTGCATCCCGCCCACACCGAGCAGTGGCAAAATGGCTACTGCTAAAACGATAATCCCCATACCGCCTAGCCATTGCAATTGCTGGCGATAATAAAGAATGGCCTTGGGTAACAACTCAATGCCGGTTAGCACTGTGGCGCCGGTCGTGGTTAAGCCAGAAAAGGCTTCAAACATCGCGGAAGCGAGATTCAAATTCGGATATTCAGCCAGAACTAACGGAATACCGCCCACCGCACCGAGCACAATCCAAAACAATACCACAATTAAAAAACCGTCACGTACTTTAAGTTCGCGACGGTATTTGCGATTCGGATACCAGGTCATAAAACCGATGGCAACACACATTAAAAAGGACAAAATGAAGGGTAAACCCGCACCATCTTTATACCAGAACGCCACCATCGCCGGCGGCACCATGGTGATACTGAAGATAGCAATCAGCATCCCCAAGATACGGATAATCGAACGATATTGCATAATGTCCTTTTCAGCGACCGCTTATGGCAGTTGCAACTCGCGAGTCATATTCTCATTGCGCTCACGGTGCACAATAATGTTATCTTCGATACGAATACCACCAAACTGGCGGAAAGCATCAATTTTTTGCCAATTAAACAGCTTATTCTCGGCTTTGTCTTGCCAGTCGGCTAACAGACTATCGATAAAGTATAAGCCTGGTTCAATAGTAAATACCATTGACGGTTCAATCAGCCGTGTACAACGTAAGAACGGATGTTGTTCTGGTGAAGCCACATGAGTGCCACGTTCATCGGCCATAAAACCACCGACATCATGCACTTGCAAACCGAGGTGATGGCCCACGCCGTGCGGGAAAAAGGTGCTACTGATACCGGTATCCACAATAGTATCGACACTGCTGCGGACAAAATCAAAATCGATCAGCACTTGTGCTAACAAGCGATGAGTTAAAAACTGTAAATCCGTGTATTTGTTACCCGGTTTAATCGCATCCACTACCTGCAAATGCACGTTTTGCACCGCTTGGATCAGTGTAGAGAATTCATCTTTCGGATCGAAGCTGTAGGTACGGGTAATGTCAGCCGCATAACCATGAAACTCGGCACCCGCATCAATTAAAAAGGAATGATGCTGCGCAGGTTTTTTCCGCTCTAAAGCAGTGTAGTGCAAGATAGCGGCATGTTCATTTAAACCAATGATATTGCCATAAGGCACTTCATTTTCAGTTTGGCCAACAGCCGCTAAGTAAGCGAGCTGAATATCAAACTCACTGCCACCGGCATAAAAGGCCGCGGCTGCCGCTCGATGCCCGGTCACGGCCATACGGTTGGCATTGCGCATACAGGCATGCTCATAAGCGGTTTTATACGCCCGGTAAAAATGCAGGTAGTTCATCACTGGCTCAGGGTTGATGTGGGTAAAGCCTAAGGCTTTAGCGACTTCAAGATACTCACCTAAATACGCCACGCGTGCTTTATCATAAGGCAACAGCTTTTCAACCATATTAGCTTTTTCAAGCAACTGAATATCAAAGTGTTCAGCCCAAAAATCACTTGGTGCGTCAGGCACTTTGTGCCAAAAATCTTTTGGCCGATAAAAAATCAGTTTGGGTTTATTTACACCATCAACTATTAACCAGCAATGCGGATTATCGACTACCGGTAACCACGCTTTAAAATGTGGATTGGCTTTAAACGGATAATCCATATCATCTAAGAACTTGCGCTTTGCTTGACCTGAATGAATCACGAGCGCGTCGAGATTCTCACGAGCCAGCACATTGCGGGTACGCAACTGCAGTTCTGCAAGATGCTCTGGGTAAAGTTGCTGATATGTTGAGTTCATAAACACCTTACTGGTTGCTGTTAAGGGCTTTGGATAATAACATCATTTACTCTTCGCCCCAATCTGCATCGCAACCAGCGGTTGAAACACATCAATGGGTTCATTTAAGCGAATATTGTAAATCTGATAATACGCCATCACTGCTTTTACATACTCTCGCGTTTCGCGATAAGGGATCGTTTCTACCCATACATCAACGGGCAAAGCGTGGTCTTTCGGGATCCATTGCCGAACACGACTGTAACCCGCATTGTAAGCCGCGGTGGCCATAATTAAATTGCCATCGTTACGCTTCATCAAATAGTTAAGGTAATCGGTACCATAATCGATATTGGTGGTGGGGTTATAGAGTTGCGCTATTTGCACGCGTTTTTTTGCAATATCATTAGCGGTAGCGGGCATAATTTGCATTAAACCTCGCGCACCCACCGGAGAATTAGCATCAGCCATAAATGAGCTTTCGCGCCGGGCTATTGCCATAGCCCAACCAGAATCTACTTTTGCGCCTTTCGCCGAGCGTTGAATTTCATCTTTATAAGCCAGTGGAAAACGTAATTCTACATCGTCCCAATAACCGGCATCCGCCAGCGTAAAAATGGCGCGTTCATGCCACTCCATTTGACCGGCTAGCTTAGCCGCGGCTAACTTTTGCGATTCAGTCACTGAGCGCTGTAAGAAATTCCATTCCCGTCGCGCTTCGGTCATTCGGCCAAGTGCCAGCCATTCAATGGCGCGTTGCACCGCAGGGTGTTGCTGCACTAATAACAACTCTTCAGCAGATACCGGCACCGGAGTGTGCGCTAAACTCGGCGGCAGCCCCAACTTAGCTGCCGACATAAAGCCATAAAAGTGTCGACGCAAAGCCAGCTCACGGAAAATGGGATCGGCCTTTGCTTGCTGCCCTTGCTCTTCAAAAGCACGAGCTAACCAATAGCGCCAATTGATATCTGCCGCGAGCTCTGCAGGGAACTGCTCAATGACTTTTTGCACTTTCGGCCAGTTTAGCTCTCGTAACGCATGGCCCACTTGCCATTGCGCTAAGCTGCTATCCAATAACTCGGGGGGTAACTGCCCCATCCACTCATCGGCGCGACTATCCCCTTTACTGGCTAAGGCAATAGCAAATTGACGCTGCACATCAACGCGCTGAGCAGCGGTAAAATAAGGGTCATTAACAAAACGCTGCCACATTTTTAAGGCCTGATCGGGTGAGCGCCAAATTAGGCGTTTTAAACCGTAAGCCAAAATGTCGCGTTCAACCACATGTTTACCAGGAAAGAAACGACCTTTCGTCATGACACTAGGGTCCTTTCTCACTTGTAGCCACATGTCCGCTAAATATTGCTGATTAGCCGGTAACAAGGTTTTTAAATAACGAATTAAGCTCGCATCGCCGCCTTCTGCAGACAATTGAATACGTCGCAACACCGTATCGGCTTGCAGCGGATTAACCTGGCGCCATTGTTTAAATAGGCCATCGCAGTCTTTAGGTTGTGATTTCCCTACGGTCCATAACGCTTGTACTTCCTGCCAGACTTGCTGCTTATCAACCGGCTTGATCCGCAAACGCTGCTCCAACGCCGTGCAATTTAGCTCAGCGTCTGAACTACCCGGAAAGTTCGTTAAAAACCGTTCAGATTGCTTTGCTTTCGCTAAGCTTTGTAAAAAGGGCCGGCGCAACGGCCAATCTAGCGGAGAGCCTTTATGTTGCTGCAAAAAGCTTTCAATATCAGTGTGAGCATTCAAACGCCGCTGTAAGTAGCGTTGTTGCAGATAGGGTTGTAACGGATAATCTTTTAATTCTTCTAGCCACGCTTCAACTTGCCTAAGAGATGCGGAACCCATTTGGCGCTCGGCTTGCACAAATAACTCACGTTGCTGTTCAATCTGTTCAGCATTACTGACAGCCATTGTAGAAAAAAAAGTACAACTTAATATAAAGATCAGGCGTTTCACTGTACAACTCCAGATGAAAACTTAGTCAGTCAATACTGTCTATAGTTTAGTATGTTTGTGCTTAGCACGATTTAAAACACCCGTTTAAATAACTATTGATATTTTTCTAAAAGCACGAGACACTGGATCAGATAACCTCATCGTACCAGTTGCGAATAATGATATATAGCTAACGCGACCAAGGAGCATTTTTATGATTTACCAGAGTAACAGCATTCAGGTTGAGTATGTGCAACCTGGTATTGCCCAGTTTACCTTTAACGCACAAGGTTCGGTCAACAAATTTGATCAACAGACGCTGACTGATTGTAAGGCAGCCCTAAGTAAGCTGCACGCGGATCCCGCTTTAAAAGGTGTTCTTTTTGTTAGTGGCAAAGATAACTTTGTGGTCGGTGCTGACATTACCGAGTTTTTACCTATTTTTGAACGGCCTGAAGCCGATTTAGTTCCGTGGATTAAACAAGCTTCTGATGTGTTTGACGCTTGTGAAGACCTGCCTGTTCCTACCGTAGTGGCCATTAAAGGTTTCGCCTTAGGTGGCGGCTGTGAATGGACGCTCGCTTGTGACTACCGTGTAGCTGACACGACCACACGCATCGGTTTACCTGAAGTTAAACTCGGTTTAATGCCTGGCTTTGGGGGTACCGTTCGTTTACCGCGGATTATCGGCGCTGACAATGCCATGGAGTGGATCACCACCGGTAAAGATCGCAGTGCAGAGCAAGCCCAAAAAGAAGGCTTAATTGATGCCGTTGTTGCCCCTGAAAAATTAGCGGCAGCCGGTTTAAGCATGCTGCAAGACGCTATCGCGGGTCAGTTAAACTGGCAGAAGAAACGCGCTGTAAAATTACAGCCGCTAAAACTGAATAAAATTGAAGCCACCATGAGCTTTAATACAGCCAAAGGTATGGTGTTCGCCACTGCGGGTAAACATTATCCGGCGCCGATGATGGCGGTACAAACGATAGAAGCCGCTAGCACGCTAGATCGGGCAGGAGCCGTTGCTTTAGAAAACGCCGGTTTTGCCAAATTAGCCAAGACCGACGCGGCGACGGCGCAAATAGGGCTATTTTTAAATGACCAAGTCATTAAAAGTAAAGCGAAAAAAGCCGCTAAGACCGCTACTAAAGCCGTGAATAAAGCCGCTGTATTAGGTGCGGGTATTATGGGCGGAGGTATTGCTTATCAGTCTGCACTGAAAGGTGTACCGGTGGTCATGAAAGACATTGCCGACAACGCACTCGCTTTAGGCATGTCAGAAGCAACCAAGTTGCTCTCAAAACAAGTCGATCGTAAAAAATTAGATGCCGTCGGCATGGCTAAAGTGATTTCTGCTATTACTCCCACGTTAAGCAATGATTTAGTGGCCGGCGTGGATATCGTTGTCGAAGCGGTTGTCGAGAATCCAAAAATTAAAGGCGCGGTGTTAAAAGAAACTGAAGCCTTATTAAGCGACGATGCCATTTTAACCTCGAACACCTCTACTATTTCTATTAATCAATTAGCGGCAAACCTAAGTCGGCCGCAAAACTTCTGCGGTATGCATTTCTTTAACCCCGTACACAGAATGCCGTTAGTTGAAGTCATCCGCGGTAAAGATACCAGTGATGAAACCGTTGCTGCGGTCGTGGCTTATGCTGCCAAAATGGGGAAATCCCCCATTGTTGTAAACGACTGTCCTGGTTTCTTCGTTAACCGTGTACTGTTCCCCTACTTTGCTGGCTTCAGTAAGTTAGTGCTAGATGGCGCAGATTTTGCGCAAGTGGATAAAGTGATGGAGAAAAAATTCGGTTGGCCAATGGGCCCCGCCTATTTACTGGACGTAGTAGGTTTAGACACCGCTTATCACTGTACCGATGTGATGGCGGATGGCTTCCCAACTCGGATGGCGAAACTGGCAAAAGACCCGGTAGCCGCGATGTATAACGCGAAACGTTACGGCCAGAAAAATGGCGTAGGTTTCTATACTTACAGTAAAGACGCCAAAGGCAAACCGAAGAAAGATATCGATGCAACAAGCCTAGGTTTACTGTCTGAACTCACGACTGAGAAACACGAGTTTAGTGCTGACGAGATTATTGCTCGCGTTATGGTACCGATGATTAACGAAACCATTCGCTGCTTAGAAGAAGGTATCGTTGCCAGTGCCGCTGAAGCCGATATGGGCCTTGTTTACGGCTTAGGTTTCCCTCCGTTCCGCGGTGGTCCACTGCGTTACGCCGACACCTTAGGTTTAGCTAACTTTGTTGCCCTAGCCGATAAATATGCCCATTTAGGTGAAATTTATCAGGTTACAGATCATACGCGCGCCATGGCTGCTAACGGCCAGCGTTTCTTCCCGGTTTAAGCGCAGGAGCACAGCATAATGAAAAACGCAGTAATAGTAGATTGTATTCGCACCCCGATGGGTCGCTCTAAAGGTGGCATGTATCGTAATGTGCGTGCCGAACAACTTTCAGCGCATGTTATGGCATCGTTGTTATCTCGTAATCCCGCATTAGATGCTGCCGATATTGATGATGTGATCTGGGGTTGTGTGCAACAAACGCTAGAACAAGGCTTTAACATTGCTCGAAACGCCTCGTTATTAGCCGGTATCCCGCATTCTGTACCCGCGGTGACCATTAACCGTCTTTGTGGTTCATCCATGCAAGCCTTGCATGATGCCGTACGTGCTATTCAAACGGGTATGGGCGATGTCTATCTCATTGGTGGTGTGGAGCACATGGGTCATGTGCCAATGAATCACGGTGTTGATTTTCATCCAGGCTTAGCAACATCTGTTGCCAAAGCAGCAGGCATGATGGGTTTAACCGCAGAACTGCTTGGTAAAATGCACGGTATCAGTCGTCAGCAACAAGATGAATTTGGTGCTCGCTCACACCGCTTAGCGCAAGAAGCGTCAGAGCAGGGCCGGTTTAAAAACGAAATTGTTCCTACTGAAGGCCACGATGCCGACGGCGTGTTAAAACTAATGGATTATGATGAAGTCATCCGTCCTGAAACCACGGTTGAAGCGTTATCAGCTTTACGCCCGGTGTTTGACCCAGCGAACGGCACAGTAACAGCCGGTACGTCTTCAGCCTTATCTGACGGTGCATCGGGTATGTTAGTGATGAGCGAAGAGAAAGCTAAAGCCTTAGGCTTACCCATTCGAGCTTATGTACGCGGTATGGGTGTCGCAGGTTGTGATCCGTCCATCATGGGTTATGGCCCGGTACCGGCCAGTAAGAAAGCGTTAAAAATGGCGGGCTTAACCATTAACGACATTGACTATGCAGAACTGAACGAAGCCTTTGCTGCACAAGCCTTGCCCGTCATGAAAGATCTTGGCTTACTTGAAGTGGCCGACCAAAAAGTGAATCTTAATGGGGGCGCCATTGCGCTAGGTCACCCATTAGGTTGTTCGGGTTCACGTATCGCCACCACCTTACTGAATGTGATGGAAGATAAAGGCGGTAAATTTGGTTTAGCGACTATGTGTATTGGTTTAGGCCAAGGCATTGCCACGGTGTTTGAGCGGCCTTAAGCTGGCAGCTTGTAACACAATCGCTTAGAATATGGCCGTTGATACGGCCTTTTTTAATGGCTTGTCGTTAATTTGCGTCTTATATTATTGGAGTTATCAATGGCAGATGAATTTCAGCATGCCGATCACACCTTAGATGCCCTAGGCCTACGCTGCCCAGAGCCAGTGATGATGGTAAGACTACAGATCCGTAAAATGCAAAATGGTGAAACCTTGTTGATTATCGCCGATGATCCAGCCACTACACGTGATATTCCCGCTTTTTGTCGCTTTATGGAACATGAGCTAGTCATTAGTGATACTTCCGTTTTACCTTATCGCTATGTGATAAAAAAAAACCTTAACTAAATCAATTCCCTATTTATTTACCAACGCGTATCGTTTTCGCAAGGTATGCCATCTCTATCACCATCCATTTTGGTATCAGGACAATTACGAATAAAAAACTCTGCTTCCTCACGGGAAGTCATCTGACTGCAATGCTGACGACCATCACAACGGAAAGACGAAGTTGCAGCAACGGCACGAGCTCTATTTAGCGGCTCAGTATAGTCAGGTAATATATGCGGTACTAGCGGGCTTACTGATTGCGCTGGCTGTTTTTTTTCATAAAACTGCCAAGCCCCATAAACAACTCATGCTAGCAATAGTATTTTTTTCATCTAGTTTCGTCCTTGTTTGCTAATCCATTTGCTGCGTTAACAGCAACTTTAATTTAGTTTATTGAATGCACATGCGCAATCGTCTGGTTATGAATAAATAAACAACAATCTCTCAAGCAATAAAACATCATTTATCTTAAGCACTTTGCCGCAGCAAAGCCGTTAACTAACGGAATAAGTTGCGACTTGAATGATATTTATCCACACTGCTTAGCCATCACTAAATATTTGTGGAAATAATTATGCTGCTGCGCCGCTTACTTTTTACAACCCTTGCCTTAACCTTAACAGTATTACCTGCTGCCGTTTTTGGCCAAACCACTGAGCGCACGCCCTCAGCGCCTGAGCGCGGCAACCAAGGTGATGGCCCTTATAAGCGGTTAATTCTTCGAGGTGGGATTTTAATTAGTGGTGAAGGCGCGCCACCGGTAGGGCCTGTCGATATCGTTATCGAGCAAGACCGGATTAAACAAGTGAGTATTGTCGGTTATCCTGATGTGCCCGTATTGCCTGCCAGTCGACCACAAGCGGCGCCTGGCGATCAAGAAATGGATATCAGCGGTATGTATATCCTGCCTGGCTTTATTGATATGCACGGTCATATTGGCGGCTCAGCCAATGGTATCCCTGCAGAATATGTATTTAAGCTTTGGCTCGCGCATGGCATTACCACCGTAAGAGAACCTGGCAGTTTTAACGGCCTAGCATGGACGTTAAAGCACGTAAAAGCTGCCGCCGCGAATACTATAGTCGCGCCGAGGATCGTGCCTTATGTTGGCTTTGGTCAAGGCTTAGCGCAGCCGGTATTTAATCCGGATCAGGCACGTAAATGGGTTAAAGACATCAAAAAAGCCGGAGCAGCAGGTATTAAATTTTTTGGTGCTACGCCCAGCATTATGGCTGCAGCCTTAGATGAAGCTGAAAAACAAAATCTTGGCAGCATGATGCATCATGCGCAACTTAATGTGATGCGCACCAATGTCGTCGACAGTGCCCGCATGGGGCTGGGCTCGATGGAACATTGGTATGGTTTGCCTGAAGCATTGTTTGATGGACAAACCGTTCAAAACTATCCGACAAACTATAACTATCAAAATGAACAAGATCGCTTCGCGGCTGCCGGTGAATTATGGGCACAAGCAGCTAAACCCGGCTCAGATAAATGGATTGCGGTACGAGATGAGCTTATTAAACTCGATTTTACTATTAACCCCACCCTAACCATCTATGAAGCTAGCCGTGATGCCTCCGCGCAGCGGAATGCTGAATGGCATAATGAGTATACCTTACCAACCTTAACCCGCTTTTTTACCCCTAACCGTTATGCGCATGGCTCGTATTGGTTTGATTGGACTACAGAGCATGAAGTACGTTGGCGCGAAAATTACCGGTTGTGGATGCAATTTCTACAAGACTTTAAAAACCATGGTGGTCGTATTACCACCGGTTCAGATGCCGGTTATATCTATAAGATCTACGGTTTTGGCTTTATTCAAGAGTTAGAACTGTTACGTGAAGCCGGCTTTAATGCACTGGAAGTTATTCAAGCGGCAACCCTTAATGGCGCTATTGCACTGGGTTTAGACGAAGAAATCGGCAGTATCGTACCGGGCAAAAAAGCCGATATGTTCATTGTAGCTGAAAACCCATTAGCCAATTTTAAAGTGCTGTATGGCACCGGGCATTATCGCTTAAACAACAGTAATGAAGCAGAAAGCACTAAAGGTGTGCGCTATACCATTAAAGATGGCATTGTCTATGACGCACAGCAACTGCTGCAGGATGTTCGTAACTTAGTACAACAAGCTAAGACAGCAGAATTAGCAGCAAGCAATTAATCGTGTCGCTAACAGACGGTCTCGCTTGACGAGCCTAGCGAGGTTATTTAAGGTAACTATATGTTAACTTATTCAGCTGTTATCTATGCTTTGGCCACTGATTAAAGACTCTATTGCTGCAAAAGCGCTAATACTGCTGGGTATTGCGCTTTTATTTTGGTTATTTGGTTATCAAAGTTTGTTTTTCACGGCTTTACTATTTAGCTTAGAGCTGTTTTTTTTCAGCAAAACTAAGCCGCTGAGTGATGACGAGTATATTTATAGCAAAGACATCCTGAGGCTTTTTGCTGTTCAGGAACAAAAACTGCGTGTCGGCATGGACAGCGCCCCGCTTCGCAGCATTAAACACATCACACTGTGGCAAGAAGATAAACTCGGTTTTATCGATTTTGACTTAAATGGCCAGCTTCGCGTGCAATACAAATTTCGGCTGGAACAAATGCATCCGTTGCAGCAATGGCTGCAACAAGCCTTGCCAGATGCTGAGTTTGTGAACGGTTTTAAAAGTTAATACTGTTGCTAGGCGGGTTGTTTAGGCTGCAGTAAATCCCATTTATTACCATACAAATCTTGAAACACCACTACGGTGGCATACGTTTCCTCACGAGGCGCTTCCAAAAACACGACGCCTTGCTCGCACATTTTCTCGTAGTCTTGCCAAAAATGGTCTGTTTGTAAAAACAGGCCTACCCGATCTGCGGTTTGACAGCCGACCAAGGCAAGTTGCTGTGCATTACTTGCTTTAGCCAGCAAGATCGCAGTTTGTGCGCCTGGTGGGGCGACTTTTACCCAGCGTTTATCGGCGGATAGCAGGGTATCTTCTAATAAGTTAAAACCTAAACACTGCGTGTAAAATTGAATCGCCGCATCATAATCCGTTACTAATAAACTGATACAACTGATATATTTTTGCGCCATGGCAAGCTCCTTTTAAATGAGTAATATTTTATCCGCTAGCCGAAGCTTGTGCTTTATTGTGGCGAGTTTAACTCGCAGCCCAAGCGGCATTCTATTACACTTAGTGCAAAGTGCTTACTACTAAAGATTATGACCAGCGAACCTTCAAAACTTCACCCCAGAAATCCGCATCATGGCCGTTATGATTTGCCAACACTCTGTGCTAAATATCCTGCATTAACGCCATTTTTAACCCGCACACCAACCGGTGCTGCCACCATAGATTTCAGTGACAGTCAGGCGGTACAACATCTCAATGCGGCCATCTTAGCAAGCTATTACCAAATTGATTTTTGGCAATTACCCTCAGGCTACCTCTGCCCACCGATCCCAGGCCGTGCTGATTATTTACATTATGCGGCCGACTTGCTTAGTCAACTGCCGCAACATCAGGGGCAAGTACCACAGGGTAAACAAGTACGGATGCTGGATATTGGTTGTGGCGCGAATTGCATTTACCCTATTTTAGCGACACGCAGTTTCGGCTGGCAGGTTGTCGGCAGCGATATTGATCAGCAAGCTCTGAACATCGCCAACACCATTATTAGCGCCAACGCTCGCTTAAAAGGGATGATTAGTTTGCGCTTACAAGCCAAACCTTCACAGATTTTTCAAAGTATTATCCACGCGCAGGAGTATGTTGATTTAGTGGTGTGTAATCCGCCCTTCTATCGTTCCGCGGCTGAAGCACAAGCGGTTAACCAACAAAAATGGCAAAAGCTCGGTAAAGCCAAGCAAGGTCGCAATTTTTCGGGGAATAACCATGAGCTATGGTGTGATGGCGGCGAACTTGTTTTTATTAGCAATATGATTAAAGAGAGCGCATTATTTGCTAAACAAGTTGGCTGGTTTACCACTCTGGTCTCACAGCAAAAACACCACAAGCCATTACTCGCTTTATTAAAACAATATCACACGGTTGAAGTGAAACAATTGAAGATGCAGCAAGGCCAAAAGAGCAGTTTACTATTAGCTTGGCGCTTTCAGCCAGGTTAATAGCCTGACAAGGCAGAGCCTTTATTTAGATGGCACAGCAACAAAAAAGCCAGCAACATGCTGGCTTTTTTAACGATTTATGGCTTATTGCAATACTGAGATATCAGCAACCTGCAAAAATAATTCGCGTAACTGTTTTAATAACGCTAAACGATTCGCCCTTACGGCGGCATCATCTGCATTGACCATCACTTGATCAAAGAAATGATCAATTACCTCACGTAAGGCGGCAAGATGGCTTAACGCGCTGGTGTAATCACTAACACTCGCCTGATACACTTGCTCTGCCTTTATCGCACTAAACAACGCTTGCTCCGCGCTTTCCTGCAGTAAGTTTTCTTGCACAGTATCCGCTATGGCGGTGTCTACCTTAGCAAGAATATTTGCAACGCGTTTATTCGCTGCTGCCAGCGCTAAGGCGGCCTCAAGCTTACGGAACGCGGCTACCGCCTTCACCCGACGGTCAAAGTCTGCAGGGTTGGTTGGACGGCGCGCAAGTACGGCTTGGATCACATCAATGCTGTAACCTTCGTCTTGATACCAAGCACGGAAGCGGCCTAGCATAAAGTCGACGACGTCATTAGCCACCTCTGAATGCGTCAATTTACAGCCAAAAGTCTGCTGGCTAAAGCGAATTAAGTCGACTAAGTCTAATGGCAGTTGCTTTTCGACCATAATACGCAAAGCACCAATGGCTGCACGACGCAGTGCAAAAGGATCTTTATCCCCTTTCGGCACTTGGCCAATGCCGAAAATACCGACTAAAGTATCTAATTTATCGGCAATAGCTACTGCGGCACCTTCTAAACGACTCGGTAATTGATCACCGGCAAAACGCGGCATATATTGCTCATTGAGCGCTAATGCTACGGTATCCGCTTCACCATCTAAGCGTGCATAGTGCATTCCCATAATACCTTGTACCTCTGGGAACTCACCGACCATATTGGTCATTAAATCGGTTTTAGATAATAAACCGGCGCGTGCTGCCGCCGTTTCATCAGCACCAATTTGCTTAGCAATATAGGCAGCAACCTGACTGATCCGCTCCGATTTTTCCGCTAAGGTACCTAATTGCTGTTGGAATAACACGGTGCTTAAGCTTTCTAAGCGATCCACTAACTTAGTTTTGCGATCGGTATTAAAGAAGAACTGTGCATCTGATAAACGCGGCCGCACCACTTTCTCGTTACCCGAGATAATTTGCTGCGGATCTTTACTGGCGATGTTCGCGACAAACACAAATTTGTTTAATAACTTGCCTTGCTGATCACGCAACGGGAAGTATTTTTGGTTGTCTTTCATGGTTGAAATAAGTGGCTCAGCTGGCACTTGCAAGAAACTTTCTTCAAAGCTTCCCACTAAAACAACCGGCCATTCTACTAAGGCGGTCACTTCTTCGAGCAGGGCATCATCCCATTGCACTTGTGCATCGAGCTGTTTAGCTGCAGCAGTAACGTGCTCAGCAATAAAGGCTTTACGACGACTAAAGTCAGCAATGACATAAGCTTGTTCTAACACGGCTAAGTAAGCATCAGCATCTTTTACGGTAACTTTAGCCGGCGCATGGAAACGATGGCCGTGCGTTTGATTACCGCTTTGTCGACCTAAAATGGTTGCAGGAACAACAGCAGCACCGTACAGCATAATAATGGTATGCACAGGCCGAATAAATTCAGCATCGGAATTGCCCCAGCGCATCGGTTTGGCGATGGGCAGTTTGGCTAAAGCGCTAGTAATCACCTCGGCTAATAACGCGGTGGTACTTTGGCCTTTTTGTAATTGTTTACACAACAACCAAGCGCCTTTATCGGTCTCTAAGCGCTCGGCTTCTGCCACGCTAATGCCACAACCTGCGGCCCAGCCTTGAGCAGCCTTGGTGGGCTCACCCGCTTTATCAAAGGCGGCTGCTATAGCAGGGCCACGCTTTTCTACTACTTTGTCAGCTTGTTGTGCCGCTAATTGATTAACGCGCACAGCTAAGCGACGCGGTGCAGCGTACCATTGCACCGTGCCATGTTGTAATTCTAATTTGGCTAATTCCGCCGTAATGTTGTCTGCAAAAGCCGTGGCTAAGGTTGTCAGTGCTTTTGGTGGTAACTCTTCAGTACCAATCTCAACCAGAAAATCCTGAGCGCTCATTATTTGGCCTCCTTTTGAACTGCAGGCTGCGTTTTACAAAGCGGAAAGCCTAACTTTTCACGTGCGGCAAAATAAGCTTCGGCACAGGCTTTAGCGAGCGCCCGTACTCGTAAGATATAACGCTGACGCTCAGTTACCGAAATGGCGTGTCGGGCATCTAATAAGTTAAAAGCATGCGACGCTTTCATGACTTTTTCGTAGGCTGGTAATGCCAAGCCTTTTTCAATCAGATATTGGCTTTCTTTTTCACACTGGTCAAAGTAGCTAAACAAGGCAGGTACATCGGCATGTTCAAAGTTGTAAGTTGATTGTTCAACTTCATTCTGATGGAATACGTCTCCATAAGTCACACGGCCTAAGGGGCCATCAGCCCAAACGAGATCATAGATGGAATCAACACCTTGGATATACATGGCCAGACGCTCTAGGCCGTAGGTAATCTCACCGGTCACCGGACGACACTCTAAGCCACCGACTTGCTGGAAATAAGTGAACTGTGTGACTTCCATGCCGTTTAACCACACTTCCCATCCTAAACCCCAAGCACCTAACGTAGGCGATTCCCAGTTGTCTTCGACAAAGCGAATATCATGTACCAAGGTATCTAAACCTAACTCTTCTAAAGAGCCTAAGTACAACTCCTGAATATTATCAGGTGAGGGTTTCAGGATAACTTGGAACTGATAGTAATGTTGTAAACGGTTTGGATTTTCGCCATAACGACCATCCGTAGGCCGACGACAAGGTTGCACATAAGCAACGTTGGTTGGCTCGGGGCCTAACGAACGCAGGAAGGTCATAGGATGAAAAGTACCTGCGCCCACTTCTAAGTCTAACGGCTGAACAATAACGCAGCCTTGACGCGCCCAGTAATCCTGCAAGGCTAAGATTAGCCCCTGAAAGGTTTTCGTATCGTATTTATGCATGCGCTACTAACTCACTAAAATAACTGAGGGGCTGAAAAGCCCCTACTTGGTATTGTGCGGTTACACGTCTAAGTTTGCGACGTATAAAGCATTCTCTTCTATAAAGGCTCGCCGTGGTTCAACGTGATCCCCCATCAGGGTTGAAAACAGTTGATCAGCACCGATAGCGTCCTCGATCCTTACCTGCAGCATCCGGCGATTTTGTGGGTCCATGGTGGTTTCCCAAAGCTGATCGGGGTTCATTTCCCCTAGCCCTTTATAACGCTGAATATACAAACCGCGCTTCGACTCAGACATTAACCAGTCTAAGGCTTCACGGAATGTGGCTACTGGTTTCACTTTCTCGCCACGACGGATATAACCGCCTTCTTCGATTAAGTCACGGATCTCATCACCTAAGGCTGCTAGGCTTAAATAGTCACGAGAGGTAATAAAATCGTGATGTAACAAGTATTCGTTATCGATGCCATGCTGACGAATAATCACTTTTGGCTGGAATAACTGCCGCTCGCGATCTTCTACCACATCGTATTTATAAATTGAGCCGTCACCTTCTTTCTCATCTAAACGCTTCGCTAAGGTTTTTACCCATTCTTCTACCGCCGTTTGATTTTTCATGGTCTCAGTGGTTAAACCGGCAATGTAAATCAGTTCGGTTAGTAAGTTCTGTGGGATCTTACGGCTTAAACGTTGAATAATGCTGGTAGCTTTATGATATTGACGCACCAGTTTTTCCAGTACTTCACCACCAATGCCAGGGGCATTTTCATTAACATGCAAATAGGCTTCATCTAAAGCCAGCGTCGTTAAGTACTCAACTAATGAGGGCTCATCTTTAATATACTGCTCTTGCTTGCCTTTTTTCACTTTAAACAGCGGTGGCTGAGCAATATAGATGTAACCACGTTCGATCAACTCAGGCATTTGCCGATAGAAGAACGTCAGTAATAAGGTACGAATATGCGAACCGTCGACGTCAGCATCCGTCATTAATACGATGCTGTGATAACGCGTTTTGTCGGGATTATATTCTTCGCGACCAATACCACAACCTAAAGCCGTGATTAAGGTGCCCACTTCTTGTGAAGATAACATCTTATCAAAACGCGCTTTTTCAACGTTTAAGATTTTCCCTTTTAACGGCAGAATAGCTTGGTTTTTACGGTTACGGCCTTGCTTGGCTGAACCACCCGCAGAGTCACCCTCTACAATGTACAGTTCAGATAACGCAGGATCTTTTTCTTGGCAGTCGGCTAATTTACCCGGTAAACCGGCAATATCCAGCGCCCCTTTACGACGTGTCATTTCACGCGCTTTACGCGCGGCATCACGCGCACGTGCTGCATCAACAATCTTACCGACGATGATTTTGGCATCACCTGGGTTTTCTAACAAATACTCGTTGAGCTTTTCGCCCATGACGCTTTCAACAGCAGAGCGTACTTCTGAAGAAACCAATTTGTCTTTAGTTTGCGAACTGAATTTTGGATCAGGCACTTTAACACTGATCACCGCCGTCAAACCTTCACGAGCATCATCACCAGAAGCTTGTACCTTCATTTTTTTCGCATAACCTTCATGCTCAATGTAGGTATTTAGCACGCGGGTTAAGGCACCACGGAAGCCCGCTAAGTGAGTACCACCATCGCGTTGCGGAATGTTGTTAGTAAAACAAAATACGTTTTCTTGATAGCTGTCGTTCCACTGCATCGCCACTTCAACTGAAATACCGTCTTCGCGCTGATCAGAAAAATAGAACGCTTTTGGATGCACGCTGGTTTTACTACGATTCAAATACTGTACAAAGGCTTCGATGCCACCTTCATACTTAAAATGGTCGCTTTTATCGTTACGCTCGTCGGTTAAGATAATACTTACGCCCGAGTTTAAGAACGACAGTTCGCGTAAACGTTTCGCTAAAATATCGTAGTGATAATTGATGTCAGAGAAAATAGTTGGGCTTGGCCAAAAACGAATGGCCGTACCTGAACCTTCTGTTTCACCGATTACCGCTAAAGGTGCTTGTGGTACACCCAGATGATAAATTTGGTTATGCACTTTGCCTTTACGGCGAATGGTCAGTTCTAATTTGTCAGATAAGGCATTAACAACGGATACGCCCACACCGTGCAAACCACCCGACACTTTATAAGAGTTATCGTCAAATTTACCGCCGGCATGCAGCACGGTCATGATAACTTCAGCGGCTGAAACGCCTTCTTCGTGCATATCAGTAGGTACGCCACGACCGTTATCACGAACAGAGACCGAACCATCACTGTGAATGGTGACCCAGATGTCAGTACAGTAGCCTGCTAAGGTTTCATCGATGGAATTGTCGACCACCTCGAATACCATATGGTGTAAACCCGTACCGTCATCGGTATCACCGATATACATACCGGGTCTTTTACGTACTGCATCCAGACCTTTTAATACTTTAATACTTGAGGAATCGTAATTATGCTCTTCGGCCATCTCTATCTGTCCGTGCTTGTTATCTGACCGTGTTCCACGTGAAACATTTGCCGGCGCGAAGCCGGTATAAAAGGTGAAACCTGATCAGCATTAATTGCTGTTATAAAAACCTGCGAATTAATATTGTTTAAATAATTAAAAACCGTTTGGGTGGAACTGGCATCCAACTCGGATGCTAAATCATCAATCAATAACAAGGGCTGTTTCTTGCCGCTGCTACCTATCACATTGTTTTGTGCGATTTTAAGCGCAAATAATAACACTTTTAGCTGCCCACGGGATAATACTTCTTCAACCACCAGCTGCTTTCTTCGAAGTTTTAAATCCGCTTTTTGTGGGCCATATTGAGTAAAACCCTGCCGCATATCTTGCTGAAAATTTTGTTCTAACAGTTGTTTCAAATCGGCTGGGCTTTGCACCCGCTCTGGCCAACCCGCTTGTAATTGCAAACTCACTTCAGCTAACAGTGAATTACCCTCTACTAGCTTCAAATATTCATGTTGCAGCAGTCCGATATAATGCTCTCGCAACGATTGTAACTGCCAAGCCAAACTAACTAATTGCTGGTCCCAATAATCAAATTGTTGATCATAAGCACGGCTTTGCTTTAACAAGGCATTACGTTGTTTCAGAACCCGACTAAACTGCAACCACACGGTATAGAAGGTAGGTTCCACGTGGAACACACCCATATCAAAATATTGACGACGCTCTTTCGGGCCACCAAAAAATAATTTAAAACTGTCAGGCGTAATTAATTGCACCGGCAACAAGGCCGCAAAATCGGCTAACTTACAGTTACTGGCCGCATTTAACCGCAATAGCAATTCGGCTTGCTTGTCGCGTTGCAAGCCTAAGCTAAAGGTTTGCTCAGCATCAGCAACCTTGGCATGCAGTACAAAGTGCTCTTGCTCGTATTGAATTAAACGTTGATGCCGACTACTTCTGAAGGAACGCCCATGCGCCAGATAGTAAATTGCTTCTAATAAGCTGGTTTTGCCGCTGCCATTCTCACCGCAAATCAGATTGCACTGCGCATGCGCGTTAAACTGCAGTTCCGAAAAATTACGGAACTGCTTAAGCTGCAGCGAGATTAACGACATGCTTTAGACAACAACAGAATTATAAGCGCATCGGCATGACAACGTAGGCAGCACCAACGTTACCCACACCTTCTATTAAGGCACTAGAATTGGAATCATTTAAATTCAGGATCACCAGATCGGTATTCAAGCTATTTAATACATCCAGTAAATAACCGACATTAAAACCAATTTCGAGGTTATCCCCTTCGTACTCCACTTCGATCACTTCTTCTGCTTGCTCGTGTTCAGGGTTGTTCGCCACAATCTGCAGTTCAGAAGAACTTAGGGTAAAACGCACACCGCGGTATTTTTCATTCGATAAAATAGAGGCGCGAGTACAGGCATCTTTTAATACGGTACGATGCGCGGTTACTTGCTTGGTACTGTTGCGCGGCAACACACGACGGTAATCGGGGAAACGGCCATCAATTAATTTACTGCTAAAACTAAAACTGCTGTCACTTAAACGAATATGATTTTGGCCAAGGCTCAAGGTGACCAACTGCTCATCATTCGCCAGCAAGCGCATAATTTCTAAAACACCTTTGCGTGGAATAATAATCTGCTTTTGTTGGCCAGCATAAGACGGCAACGCTAAGGTACTCATGGCTAAACGATGGCCATCAGTGGCCACTGCAGATAAGTTGCCGTTATCTACTTCAAACAACAAACCATTTAAATAATAGCGTACGTCCTGATTGGCCATCGAAAAGGCCGTATCATCTAATAACTTGCGCAACTGTTGGCGAGTCAGTGATAACTCAACCTCGCCTTGCCAGGTTTCTAAATTGGGGTATTCAGCAGCATTGAGCGTGGATAACGTAAATTTGGTTTTGCCACTGCTTAAAATACAATTTTCACCTTGCACCTGCACTGCGATATCGCTGTTTTCCGGTAAGCTGCGGCAAATATCTAACAGCTTTTTTGCCGGCACAGTAATCCGCCCCGCACTGTGTACTTGCAATTGTACCGTGCTAGCAACCAACTCCACTTCTAAATCGGTACCGGTCAGTGACAGTGTATCGGCGCTAACATCCAATAACACATTCGATAAAATTGGCAAATTATGGCGGCGCTCAATAGCACCCGAGACCATTTGTAGAGGCTTCAGTAAGGCGTCACGGTTAATCACAAATTGCATAACAAAACCCTGTTAAGACGATAATGTTCGAATAAGATTTTGGAAATCTTCTTTAATTTCATGTGTTTCTTCTTTTAGCGATTCAATCTTACGACAGGCATGAAGCACAGTTGTATGATCGCGACCCCCAAAAGCATCCCCAATTTCTGGCAAACTATGATTGGTGAGCTCTTTCGCTAACGCCATCGCCATTTGCCGCGGCCGTGCGACCGAACGGGAACGCCGTTTCGACAGTAAATCCGCGATACGGATTTTGTAGTATTCGGCTACGGTCTTTTGAATATTTTCGATCGTCACCAGCTTATCTTGTAGGGCTAATAAATCGCGTAAGGCTTCCCGCACAAAATCAATGGTAATGGGCCGACCGGTGAAATTAGCATTAGCAATCACCCGATTCAAGGCGCCTTCGAGTTCGCGAACATTTGAGCGCAAACGCTTGGCCACGAAAAAAGCCACTTCTTCCGGTAGGCGGATCTGATTTTCTTGCGCTTTACGCATTAAGATCGCCACCCGTGTTTCAAGCTCAGGTGGCTCGATCGCGATAGTCAAACCCCAACCAAAGCGTGATTTTAAGCGATCTTCGACACCATCAATTTCTTTGGGGTAACGATCGCTGGTTAAAATGATCTGTTGATTGCCTTCTAACAAGGCATTAAAGGTATGAAAGAATTCTTCTTGGGAACGTTCTTTGTTGGCAAAGAATTGAATATCATCAATAAGTAACGCATCAACCGAACGGTAATAGCGCTTAAACTCTTCTATAGCATTGTTTTGTAGGGCTTTTACCATATCCTGCACAAAGCGCTCTGAATGCATGTAGATCACTTTTGCATCCGGTTTCTTCGCTAAAATGCCATTACCAACCGCATGTAATAAATGCGTCTTACCTAAACCTGTGCCGCCATAGATAAATAATGGGTTATAAGCCGTGCCAGGGTTGTCAGCCACCTGTGAGGCTGCCGCACGAGCCAATTGGTTCGACTTACCCTCAACAAAGTTAGTAAAGGTGTAATTCGCGCGCATATTGGAGCGCACTATGGTTTTAGGAACCGGTTCTGCAATTTCTCGCGAAGCGACAGCCACTTCAGACGGCATCAGATGCGGTTGTGGCGCGGGCGCAGCTTTGACGTTATTTTGGCTAGTACCCACATCAAAGCGTAAACGCGGTGCGTTGTCACCACAGTAATCGCGGATCAGTTCAAGGATCCGGTTTAGGTATTTTTCACGCACCCAATCCAATACAAAACGATTGGGAGCATACAACGTCAACGCGTCAGCCGAGCTGTCAGCCTGTAAAGGACGGATCCACATACTAAAGTGTTGCGCGGGGAGTTCTGCTTGCAAAGCTTGCAGACAATTTTGCCAAACGGACTGATACACCTGATCTCCTGAAGCCTGAATTATAATGATCGATAAGGCTGGTGTAGAAATGCCAAACGGCATTATCGTATGATCTTATCCACAACTTCAAGATTGACTTTTTAAAAAAGCCTAACAACACCCTCAATAACACGCTATGCTTTTGTATTAATTGATTATTATACCGTTATTCTATTTAAGAATACTCAAGCTAAAACTGGGTTAAATCTGGCTTAAACAATAAATAACTCACACTTTATTCGCAAAAGATCGCCTAGGCTGTGGAAAACTTTAGTAAAACAGGGATCGCGACTAGCTAGGATCGTAATTAAAGCAAGGATCGCATTGACTTTAGGGCGCAGAGTACTTAAAATTCGCGCTCATTTTTGTCAGCTGCGTTTTGGTGTATTTGCTAAAACACAGGTAACCTTAGTAAATATTTCGACCGGACGGATGAAATTATGAGTAAAAGAACCTTTCAACCAAGCGTATTAAAGCGCAAGCGTAACCACGGTTTCCGCGCCCGCATGGCCACTAAAAATGGTCGTGAGGTGTTAGCACGTCGTCGTGCTAAAGGCCGTAAACGTTTAACAGCCTAAACTGGTCGTTAAACGCTGCGTGCCCAGCTTCAGATTCGGCCGGGAGTTACGTCTGTTAACTCCCAGTCAGTTTGACAATGTTTTTCAAAACCCGTTTCGGGTCGCATCTCCCCTATTTACCATTCTAGCAAAGCCCAATCAGTTAGCTCATCCACGAATTGGCCTTACTATCGCCAAAAAACGTGTTAAATTAGCCGTGCACCGCAATCGTATTAAACGATGTGTGCGCGACAGCTTTCGTTTGCATCAGCATCAGCTTCCCGGTGTGGATCTGGTACTCATGGTAAAAGGGGATATTAGCAACACCCCTAATGATGAATTACTGAAACAACTGGAACGGCTATGGCAGAAGATCGCTCGCCAATACACCGCTTTATCGTTTGGTTGATGCTCGGCCTAGTCCGAGGTTATCAATTATTGATAAGCCCGCTATTGGGGCCTCGCTGCCGATTCCACCCAACTTGCTCAAATTATGCTATTGAGGCCATTGGTCGCTTTGGTGCAGCAAAAGGGGCTTGGTTAGCCAGCAAACGCATATTAAAATGTCATCCGTTTCACCAAGGTGGTGAAGATCCCGTTCCTGATAAGCATAATGAGAAAAGCTAACCCATGGATTCACAACGCAGTTTTCTAGTAATTGCCCTGGCAATCGTCAGTTTTTTCCTCTGGCAGGAATGGCAAAAAGATTATGGTCCGCAACCGGCGGTGGCCCCTCAACAGGTCAGCAGCACGGTAAGTGGCAGTGCTAACAATGGCAGCTCGGCATCAATGTTAATGGATAGCCCTGACACGCCGGCGGTAGCCAACAGCACGCCCAACATTGATCAAAACCGTCGCATTAAAGTTAGCACTGATGTGTTTGAACTTGAGATTGATAGCCGCGGTGGTGATATTGTTAGTGTTAAATTGCCTGAACATAACTTAACCAAAGACAGCAACACCCCTTATGTATTGATGCGTCAGCTTCCTGGTTTTGAATATGTTGCGCAATCTGGTTTGATTGCCCGTGACGGCCCAGACCGCACTGAACGGCCATTGTATCAAGTTGAAAAAGCCCAATATCAAGCTCAGGGTACTGAACCCTTAGTGGTGCCACTGCGCTTAACGCACAATGGCATGCAAATCGAAAAACGCTTTACCTTTACGCCAGGACAATATGATGTCCGGGTAGAATATTTTATCGTCAACAACAGCGATGAAATCAAAACGGTTCAGCCTTATCAGCATTTATTACAAAACATTGATAGTGGCGAAAGCGCCAGCATGTTTATGCCGATATACCGTGGCGCCGCTTTTGGTAGCGGCGAAGAACGCTATAAAAAGTATGACTTTGAAGACATGCAGAAAACTAACCTGAGCGTCAGCACTCAAGCAGGTTGGGTTGCCATGTTAGAGCATTACTTTGTTGCTGCCTGGATCCCAGACTCAGCAGGCACTAACCAGTTATACAGCCGCATCCACGGCACGAACAAAGGCGTTATTGGCGCGCTGGGTACTGCCATTGATATTGATCCGGGCCAAAGCGCCAGCATCACAGCCACGTTTTATGCTGGCCCTAAAGTCCAAGACGAATTAGCCAAATTAGCCAATGGCCTAGACCTTACCGTTGATTACGGTTTCCTGTGGTTTATCTCACAATTACTGTTCTGGCTACTGACTAAAATTCAGTTATTTGTTAGCAACTGGGGTTTAGCGATTATCTGTATTACGTTAATTGTGAAAGGCGCAATGTTCCCGCTGACGAAGATCCAATATGAGTCGATGGCGAAAATGCGTAACTTGAAGCCGAAAATTGAAGAACTTCAAGCACGTTATAAAGACGATAAGCAGAAAATGGGCCCAGCGATGATGGAATTATATCGCAAAGAGAAAGTAAACCCGATGGGTGGCTGTTTACCCATGCTCATCCAAATGCCTATTTTCTTAGCACTGTACTGGGTATTTGTTGAAAGTATTGAACTACGCCATGCGCCATTTATGCTGTGGATCACCGACTTATCAACTAAAGACCCATACTATGTGTTACCGGTGTTGTTTGGTTTGAGTATGTTTATGATGCAGAAACTCACGCCAATGCAGGTCACCGATCCTTTACAACAGAAGCTGATGATGTGGATGCCTGTCGCGTTCTCCGTATTCTTCTTCTGGTTCCCAAGTGGCTTAGTATTATACTGGTTAGTCAGTAACTTAATCTCACTTGGCCAGATGCTGTATATTTATCGCGGCATGGAGAAAAAAGGTCTGCATACCCGCAAAACCTAATACCGCGCAACTTATCCCTTGCGGATAAGATGTTCTACACTAAGCCTGTTAGCATTATGCAGCAGGCTTTTTTTATCCCAGAGGATGTTATGTTTAGCACTGATACTATTGCCGCTTTAGCCACTGCCCCAGGTCGAGCCGGAGTAGGCATTATTCGTATTTCTGGCCCCGACAGCAAAGCGGTGGCCCAAGCCATACTGCATAAAATCCCTAAACCCCGTGCCGCCGAATATTTAGGCTTTTATGCTAAAGACCAGCAATTACTGGATCAAGGTATAGCGTTGTTCTTCCCAGGCCCAAACTCGTTTACCGGCGAAGATGTGCTTGAATTACAAGGGCATGGCGGGCCAGTACTACTGGACATGTTACTTAAACAAGTGCTGCAATTACCCAATGTACGCATTGCTCGCCCTGGCGAATTTTCAGAGCGCGCGTTTTTAAACGATAAACTCGACTTGGCTCAAGCCGAAGCCATTGCTGATTTAATTGATGCCAGTAGTGAACAAGCCGCTCGCTGCGCCATGCAATCCTTACAGGGTGAGTTTTCACGGCGTATTCATGAATTAGTTGAAAAAGTGATTTATCTGCGGATGTATGTTGAAGCGGCTATCGACTTTCCAGATGAAGAAATTGATTTTTTATCAGACGGCAAAGTCGCCACAGACTTAGCCGACATTATCGACTTTTTAGCCACCGTGAAGAAACAAGCGGCACAAGGCAGTATTCTTCGTGAAGGCATGAAAGTGGTGATTGCTGGCCGCCCAAATGCCGGAAAATCCAGCTTATTAAATGCCTTAGCCGGGCGTGAAGCGGCAATTGTCACCGACATTGCCGGTACGACCCGAGATGTTTTACGCGAACATATTCATATCGACGGCATGCCGCTGCATATTATCGATACTGCCGGCCTGCGCGAAGCCAACGACCAAGTGGAACAAATTGGTATTGAGCGAGCATGGAATGAAATCGCCCAAGCCGACAGAGTACTGTTTATGGTAGATGGCACAACCACGGCTGCCACCGACCCCCGCGAAATTTGGCCAGACTTTATTGACCGCTTACCTGCTAATTTAGGCGTAACGGTGATCCGCAACAAAGCCGATCTTACTGGTGAGCCCATGACACCGGACCAACAAGCAGCAGCTCCGGTTTATCGTTTATCGGCTAAAACCGGTGATGGTATTGATGCACTGCGCGAACATTTAAAACAATGCATTGGCTTTGATGCCAGCACTGAGGGCAGCTTTCTGGCTCGACGTCGCCATTTAGATGCACTGGATCGCGCGGCGGAGCATTTGAGTACTGGCCAAGAACAACTGCACAGTTATATTGCAGGTGAAATCCTGGCCGAAGAATTAAGGCTAACTCAACAACATCTGAATGAAATCACGGGTGAATTTAGTAGTGATGACTTACTCGGACGCATTTTTAGCTCATTTTGTATCGGTAAATAAGCTTATTCCGCTAACTGCCACTGTGTTTTGCTCTGGCTTAATACGCTACGCTCTGCCGTGTCAGTTAGCTCGACAATCACTTTGTGATCTTTTAACTTATCAAACAACTGCGCTACCCTAACCTGCTGTAATGATGCTAAGGGACAACCTGCATGACCATAAATACGCACCGACTGCTGGCCGGCATACACCTCGCGTACTACATGCACTACCGGTAACACTTCTAATGGGCAATCAACATTAAATTGCAGCATGTCATTAATCACATTGTTAAAGGGAACTTGCTGGGCTAACAACGCATCCGCATCGAGTAAGCGCCCAGTATTATCCATCATAAAAGGCGCTAATACGGCCAAGTCATGTTCGGCCAGCAACCAACTCCAATCAAATTCTGCGGGGTGATCGGCACCACTGCTCATTTGCACCCAACTGGTGCTAAATTTGTGTGCCTGCGAGGGCCAAGCAAACAAAAGGCTAATGATTAAACCAGAATAAAGAAAGGCCTGTTTCATAGTGCAAGCTCCTGTGCTGCTGCAAGTAATTGTTTATCGAATGGCTCTTGTGCCACAGCCATATTTTGTTTAGCCCAATACCGAGCCTTTTCGCCATCTGGCGCAACATAACTAAAGTAATAGGCAATATCTGCGGTATGTAAGGCATCGGCGCGTAACTCTCGCAAATGCATACGCTGCGCAGTCACCTCGCGCCAGCATTGCTGCTCACCAAGTTGAGCTTCGGCATAGGCTACCCGCACTAACAGGCTATCAGAGGGTAAGGCATCCACTTTTGGGCAAACGCCAGAGAGCGCTAACACTTCTGCAGCTCGACCGGTTTGTAGCAAAATATCCAGCATTTGCCGCTGCATCACTTCCGGTTGCTGAAAATAGTTTGGGTAATCCAGCCACTCTAACGCTTCGCTATAACGCCCTAACAAATGCGCTTGCTCAGCTAAGATTTGTAGTCGCCATTGCTGTAATGCCTCAGTTGAATTGCTATTACGCCAATGCAGCTGTTGTAAACGGGTATAACTGCTTTCTAATTGCCCGGCTCTACCCTTTACTTCGAGTAAACAGGTTGCCACTACATCAATTTGGCTATAGCCGGTTAAAGCACGACAAGCCTGTGTTGCTCGCGCTAAATCATCACGCGTTAACGCAATACGCGCTTGCATCAAATACACTGGCTCGTGTAACTGCTGCAACGCCAATACCTGCTCTAAAGCCGTTAACGCTTCAGCAAAACGATGTTCGAACTGTAATAAATCGGCTTGTGCCAACCACCACTGTGCTTGCTCTATTGCCGGCAATGAAGCTAACCGCGGCGCCACCAACTGCCATAGTATTTCGGCATCTTCATGCAACTGATGCTGCGCAGCTTGCTTGCCCTGAATTACTAACTCAGCATAATGCTCAGCTTTAACAGCCGTGGCGGCGGCAGAGCCGCACACCACGCTAAACATCACGCCTATGGCAAAACGCCAGTAGGTGCTTTTACTCATTGTTCGCCACCACGCCCGCAGCCACCAGATCGGCAAACTCTGCGGTATCTAACACGTCTTGGTTAAAAGCGCGGCCATTGACTGACAACGGCTTACTTTGCGCATCTTGCGCATACGCATCACGCACTGCGCTTCTTAACGACACTTGCAAGGTCGTGACTTGCACACTAACGGTTGCCGTTGTGCTCAACTTGCCATCCGACACCGTAAATTTGAAACTGTCGCTACCGACAAACTCAGCATTGGGTGTGTAAGTAAAGACACCATCGATGGCAATCAACACCTGACCATTTGCTGGTTCAGTATTACTGCTATAACGAAGATTATCCCCTTCGGCATCCACCGCAGTTAACCGCGCTGTAACCGCGGTATCTGTTCGAGTGGTTATCGACGATGCGGCCGCTTGTGGCGCCGTATTAACCTGGGGTGTCACCGCTTTATCAGCGGAGTCATTACAGGCGCTCACCAACAATACTGTGCTTAAGGCCAGACACAGCTTAGATTTTTTGCTTAACATGCTACGGACTCCTTATTGTGGTGAACCGGCTAATGGCGCGATCAAATACGGAAAACTCGTGTTCATAAAGCTGGCATCTATTGGTGCACCATCAGTAAAGGGCGCAGTACCCACATTGGCATCTTCTGGCTGACATAAGCCCAGATTGGTCGGTGTACCGGCTACCGGAATATCATGACATAACGCCCCCATCACCACGCGCAGTGCAATATCTACCACATCATCACCAGGACGACGGCCATTTGGGAAACCGGCTAAATCATTACCCGCCACGCCAAAATTAGATTGCTGTTCAGCAGGGGTAGCTGGGATCATCGTGTTTAAGCGCAACATTTCTGACGCTGTCACCATCGATTGCTGATTAACACCCGCAAAACCCGTTAAGAAGGCAGCAACCAAGTCAGTGCGTGGGTAATGTGTTGGCGCGATAGTGTCAAATGACGTACCTAAAGTGGCGTTAACGGCATCTTTAAACAATAAATCCAGAATAATCGGTAAGGTTGGATTGGTTACATAGGTCGCAAATTGGCCATCAGCAGACGGATGTGCGCTTGAAAAACGATCTTTATCGTCAATACCAATGACTAATTCATTCACCAGTGGTGAGCCTAAACGTGACACTTGTACTAAAGCACCACCGTTTACTTCCGGTTTTTCCAAGGTGGCATTCGGGTTTAAAATACGTGCTTGCGGTAAGCTGGCCGTCGTCCATGCCCCGATCACACCGTTACCCGAACCCGTAATACACGACTTAGGCACTTCTAAAGCAATGGTATTAACGTTTTTATCGTTTAAATCATCATTAGCGGTTGATTGGGTAATACCGCCAGGGAAACCATTGCCATCACCCGCACCGGGCGCACTGTCACCTTCCACGGGAACATAATTTACTAAATCAAAGGTTTCGCCTAAGTTAACAGTGAAGGGATCTTTACGCTGACCAACAAACACCCGGCCCATTGCATTACAATTTGGAATAGAGACATCATAAATATACTGATCGGCATACGCAGAGTATTCCGCTGTGTTACCAAAAGTTTTTTCACCCACATAAGCATAAGGTTTCACAAATTCAGTTTGACCATTAGCGCCTGCAATCGCACTACGAGCGCCGGTTCTTTGCGAGCCCGTCACTAAGCTCATGCTGTAGGTTTCACTGTAATTTAACGCACCGTTATTACCGGCGCTGATTGGGCCAACATGTTTCAACGGTACACTGACCATCACACCATTTGGGCCAACCGGTAGCTTAATCCCGCCATTGGGTAGTTTATTATTAAAGCGAAATTCAAAAGTAAAATCTTCCATCGCATCGCCATTAGCATCGATATGCAATGCATACACTGCTGCCGGATCCATCGCGAAATAATTCGGGCCACCGTAGCTATCTTGCAACGGAATATAATTGGCAATAATGGTGACATAATCACTACGACCCGATTCATAACTATTAAAAATATAAAAATCAGTGGAATCAATCGTGGGTAAGCGCGTCACGTTGGGCGCTTCACGGTGGCTAGAAGCAAAAGCAGTGGTGGTGGTTGCCAAGGCAGCTAATAGTGCAGTAGCAATAACGGTTTTCCTATTCATCTTGTTGTCCTCTCAATCGTTTTTTGATTATGACACCCAACAATTTTTGTCAGGTCTGCTCAAGCAACGATTGAGTGGACGTATTAGATGCAACTATTTTTAAATAATTAATAAATCCGTCGTAAATAATACCGGACCGGTTGGGAATGGCTCAGGTGAACCGCCTAAAGGTTCACGACTGACCGCCAATGCGCCCACTAAAGCCAAATCAATTTTATCGGTTAATGTTAATAACACTTCACCCTGTTGCGGCAATAACCCTAATGACACCGGCGCCGTACCATCAGCCGGTAACATCCATAACTGATAATCTTCATTAGCCAATGGTGCAATCGCGCCGACAGCCGCAACTTTAAGTTGCTGATCGCGCTGCTCAATTAACCAGAGCGTTCGAGCATCTGCGTTTTGAATCACGGCTATACGTTGTGGGCTAGGCGTGATGCTCGGATCGGGGCTTACTAGCATGAACACATTCACCAATAAAACGATACTGGCCATTGCGCCTAGCAGCCAAGACCAATTAAAACGACTCACCGGGCGCGCTTGCACCCAGCCTAAACGTTCTTGAATGCGTTGCCATACCTGAGCTGGGGGTTGCCGCAAAGGGATCACATCTGTTAACTCGTGCAGATGCTCTTCCCAAAACGCCACTTCGTCACGTAAAGCCGGAATATCCATCAGTAGCCGCTGAAAACGTCGCCGTGCTAAACCACGCATACTGCCAAGCACGTATCGGGCGGCCAATTGATGTTGTAGTTCTGTCGACTGATATTTCATCGTTGTAAGCACCTTTTTAAGCTATCTAGGCCGCGGCGGATCCAGCTTTTCACCGAACCTAATGCCTCACTAATATGCTCACTGACTTCTTGATGACTTAACCCACACACAAACGCTAATTGAATACACTGGCGCGTAGTAGGTTGTAATTCGTCCATGCACATCCGCAGGTTCTTCGCCTGACCTAACGACTCGATAGTCGACTCAAGCATATCGGCAGCAGGTAACTCATCAAAATCATCGGCAGATAATTCTTGATTAGCGCGATTACGCAGTAAATCAATGGAGCGATAACGCACAATACTGATCAACCAACTCATTACTGAGCCTTTTGAAACCGAATAATCTGCGGCACGATGCCATACTTTAATAAAGGTATCTTGCAGTGCTTCTTCTGCCCAATCTGAACGGCGCAGCATGGTGTAACTGACCGAAAACAGCTTAGCAGAGGTGGCTTCGTATAAACGACGAAATGCCGCGGTATCGCCCAAAGCAATTTGTTGCAAATCGCGTTCGAGCAGTTGGGGGGTAGACATAACAAAAACTCCTTATGGCCTATTAGCATACTAAAATCCGAATAAGCCGAGTTTTTGGATGCAATTATTTTAATTATTATCGCCAGCAGGCAAACTGAACATTCAGGGCAACGCTAATTCACTGTAGTGGGTATAGCACTTATTTAAGTATTATCAAGTTGTTGTGCCGTACGATCCGTAAACTTGAGTAGCGTAATCAGCAAAGCACCAAAAGCGACAAAACCCGCGGCTAAATATAAACCGATCGAAAAGTGGCCGGTCAACTGGGCTAAATAACCGGTTAGCGCCGGTGCAATCACTTGCGCACTGCCATAAGCTAAAGTCATTTTCCCCATCAATTTTGCCGGTTTACTCGGGTATAAGCGCCCTGCCATGGTTAATACCAAACTGACCACCGCAACAAAGGTCGCCCCAAATAAAGCCGCACTGGCTAATACCACTGCCAAGTTGTTAAACCACAATGGTAGTAAAATGGCGAGAGCTTGCAGCCATAACGCGAAAATAATCGCCGTTAAATAGCCCGTTTTACGGGCGACCCGATCCCAAAGTAATACGGCGGGCGCACCCGCCAAGCCTAAGATGATAAAACTGATGTTGCCACTACCGGCAAGCCCTGGCATCCGCTCAACAATAGTCACAATAAAGGTCGCACTAATCACATAGCCGTAACCCGCACAAAAATAACTCAGCAACAACAAGTGTAAAAATCGTTTAGTCGGTGGCCGATCCGCACTGGCTGAGGTACGGCTGACAGGGCTAAACACGGGTTTCGGCAGCCATCGCCATGCAGGGATCGCCAGCAATAGCCCTAATAGCGCAAATAATTGCCATTGTAGCTGCCAATCCAGCTGTAACCGGGCCATGCTTTCCACTAAAAAAGCGGCCAGGGCGATACCTAAACCCAAACCAGCAAAATGCACTCCCAGCTCGGCACGATGCTGATGGCTAATTAACCAATGCATAATCAGCGCTGAAGCGATTAACATGGAACCGGCACTGCTGAGCCCAGCGAGAAACCGCCAAAATGACCACAGATACAGGTTTTCCGTGAACGCCATGCCTACCGTACTTAGCACGGCTATCAATAAACCGGCTCGGTATAAGCGATCTTTTAAGGTCAAATTAGATAAACGGGCCGCGAGTAACGCACCTGTCATATACCCTAGGTAATTTACCGCAGCTAGATATCCACCACTGGCATCATCTAAAGCGGTATGTTGCTGCATTAATGGTAATAAAGGCGTGTAAGCAAAACGAGCAATACCTAAGCAAAGCAGCTGGCTAAAAAAGCCAGCTAGCAACACTTTAATCCGCAGGGGTAACATCATAAAGCTGCGTTCCTATAGGCTTAGGAGAAATAAATCGCCGCTGCTATGCGGCTATAGTAGTAACTCGCCTAATCGCGCGCGTAAGTTGCCGTTAACGTAGCCTTTGCTAACGCCATCGCATTTAGCATAAACCCCACTACTGCGGCGCTGGCGCCCTCTGGTGCAGGCAATGCTTCTTCAGGTAAAGCCCAGATCGTAAATTGATAACGATGCATGCCATGGCCTTCTGGTGGACAAGCACCACCAAAGGTTTTCACACCATAATCATTGGTAAAACTACGACAACCCGGCGGTAAACTGCCCGTCCCTGCTCCTTTGGCTAAACAGGTTGCGGCCACAGGAATATCGGTGACAATCCAATGCCAAAAACCTGAGCCGGTCGGCGCATCAGGATCAAACACCGTCAATGCAAAACTTTTGGTCTCTGCTGGCGCATTACGCCAATGTAATTCAGGTGAAATATTTTGGCCGTTACAACCAAAGCCATCAAATTCATGCTGCTTTGCCATAAAATGCCCTTCGGCAATATCTGGGCTGCTTAAGGTAAAGGTGTTTTTACTCATACTTCACTCCTAACAAAGGCAATTTTATGATCAAACTAAGGTTAACTGAGTTTTTGTAGCAATTGATAAAAGGCACTTTTCGGTAAAGCACCGGCTTGCTGCGCCAATGTTTGACCTTGGCGTATCACTAAAATAGTGGGAATAGAACGAATAGCAAAGCGTGCTGCTAAGGTTTGCTGCTGTTCTGTATCAATTTTACCAAAACGAAATTGAGGTTCTAACTCGGCAGCCGCTTGGTTGAATATTGGCGCAAAACTTTGACAAGGGCCACACCAACTGGCCCAAAAATCAATAACTAAAGGTAATTCCGATTTTTCAGCATGGGCGGCAAAGTTGGCACTTGTTAAGGTTAATGGCTGGCCAGTGAATAAAGCTTGCTTACATTTACCACAACGGGCAGTGTTGGCCGCTTTGTCCGCCGGCACACGGTTTAAACCATGACAAAATGGGCAAGCTATAATCATGTGTCACTCCAACTTTGCTACTTTAACATCGCTTTAATATCAAAATTTAACGTCTAGCCAATCCATGGTTTTATCAAAACTGAGGGTTTTAACGCCATTCATGCTTTCAATATTAACGGTGTTAATCTGCTTTGGCCAAATCTCTTGTAAAGAGCGGTGACGTACCCGCAACCCTGGCAAGTCATCTGGCATTACAGCCTCTTGGTATACCCAAAAGAAGCGACCGTCTAGTTGGCCGCCAATCAGGGTTAACGCTATCGGTTCACCGTTTAAATGCGTTAAAGCAAATTGCTTTGTCACATACTGACTAAATGTTTGCTGGGTTTGTTCGTTATTTAATAAATCAGCTTGTTTATCAAACAATTGTTTTACCGCATGTTCAGCATCATGCACATAAAAACGGTGCATCACTTCAATATTACCGCTTCGTGCGTTAAACAATACCGTACTGACCGCCGCATTCATTTCATGTGCAAAACTTGGGCTAACCAAGCCTGCCAGTAACAGCAGGCTAAGCAGATAACGCATTAATTACCTTCCTTAAGCTTTTCATCGGTTTTTTCAGCCGGATCTTTTAGCTTAGTTTTACTGTCTTGCATAATATCGCGGCTTACTTTGGCTTTACTCTTGTCAGATTTGTAAGCCTCTACGCGTGACGGAATAATACGACGTGGGTAATAGTTGTTTTCAATGTCGACATCGGCGGTTTCCCATTTCGGATCGACAATCACTTCTTTTAACACTTTGTCTTTTGCCGTCACAATCATCTTATTCACCGCTTTCGGGCTACGACGCCAAATCTCAGCAGGGATCATCTGATCTTCTACGCTGCCATCGGTGTAATGCAGTTGCAGTAAGATGGGCATCACTAACCCACCTAAATTACTGAATTGCAGTACGTAGTAGTTTTTATCTTCTTTTACTGCACGTTCAAACGCGGTGCGCTCCCACGGCTCTAAATCGGCTAAGAACTTGTTATAGGCATTACGTTCTTTATTGGTTACGGTAAAACGGTCGTTTTCATCATAAAAGTCGGTGATATCTTTGTTTTTATCAATCCACAGTACTTTACCTGCCGCTTTGTTGCGCTCAACAAACAATGAGGTGGGTTTGTCTAACTCTTGCTGGCGCTCACGTGCAAAATCAATATCAGGATCTTTGGTATCCATGCGTAACTGATAGACACGGTCTAACGAAATATCCACATGATCAGTGCTGTAAAACCAGCCACGCCAGAACCAATCTAAATCAACACCGCTGGCTTCTTCCATGGTACGGAAAAAATCAGATGGCGTTGGGCGTTTAAATTTCCAGCGCTGGGCATATTCTTTAAAAGCAAAATCGAATAACTCACGGCCTAGGATCACTTCACGCAGAATATTTAATGCTGCAGCGGGTTTGGTGTAAGCATTCGGGCCTAAACGTAATACGCTGTCGGATTGCGTCATAATCGGCACTTGAACATCCGATTTCATATAATCGACAATATCACGAGGCTCAACGCCCCAAGGAATAGTAGGATCCCACTCACGACCGGCAACGCCGTCTAAAAAGCTGTTTAAGCCTTCATCCATCCAAGTCCATTGACGCTCGTCCGAGTTAACAATCATCGGGAAATAAATATGACCAATCTCATGGATCACCACGCCAATTAAGAAGCGTTTTTCGGCTTGAGAATAAGTACGGCTGCCATCGTCTTGTAACTTAGTGCGAGGGCCGTTAAATGTGATCATCGGGTATTCCATACCGCCGACAGGGCCGTTTACCGACTGTGCCACTGGGTACGGATAATCAAACGAAAAACGTGAATACACTTCCATGGTATGCACCACAGATTCCGTAGAATACTTTTTCCACAGATCGCCGCCTTCTTTAGGATAAAACGACATCGCCATGACTAACGGCTGCTCTTTGCCGCCTTGTTGATAACCTTTAGCATCCCACATAAATTTACGTGATGACGCCCAAGCAAAATCACGCACATTATTGGCTTTAAAATGCCAGGTTTTGCTGTCATTAGTACCGGCTTTTTCGTTTTCTAAGGCTTCTTCTTCAGTAACAACAAACACCGGCCGCTTCGCTGTTTTCGCTTGCTCTAACCGTGCAATTTGCTGTTTAGTCAGCACTTTACTGCTGTTTTGTAACTCACCAGTCGCTGACACTATGTGATCGGCTGGTACCGTTAATTTCACATCATAATCACCAAACTCTAAGGTGAATTCGCCGCGACCTAAAAATTCTTTATTGGTCCACGCTTCGTAATCGGTGTAAGCCACTAAACGCGGAAACCACTGTGCTAATAAGAAAATATCATTGCCACCTTCATTCGCATCATCCGGAAAATGCTCATAACCTGAACGGGCTGACACCGCATCTTCTTCTACGATGTTAAAGGCAAAATCTAAACTAAACTCCATCGACTGGCCGGGTTTTAATGGCGTGTCTAAATCGATGCGCATTAACGTACCCACTACCGTGGCGGCTAAGGTTTTACCCTTGCTGTTTTTCACATTATTAATTTGAAAACCCAGCTCGTTATCGGCCATAAATTGTTGGCGACGTAACTCTTCTAGGCTCAAACGGGCAGTAATGTCACCTTCACCAATCGAAGTAGCAGGACCGCGACGGCCAACGCCACCAAAATCGGTGCTCATTTCAGCCATTGAATCGTTTTTGAAAATATTTTGGTCTAAATGCAGCCATAAATATTTCAACGTGTAAGGTGAATTGTTTTTGTATTGAATTTGTTGTTTGGCACTTAAACGGCGCTTGGCTTCGTCTAAGGTTACATCCATCTGATAATTGACTTGTTGTTGCCAATATTGCTGGCCTGGTTCACCGGCAGCATTACGATAGATATTTGGTGTTGGAAGCACTTCGTCTAATTGACGAAATTTATCTTCAAAATCACCTTTTGTCTGGCGCACGGCACTGGCAGTAGCAAATTGGCTACACAGCAATACAGTGACCAGGCTTATGACTGAAATACGGGACAAAATGGCAGACATCAGCAGGTCTCTCTGGTTATTTATTAGTAAAATGGCAAGTATCTACTCTAGGTAAATTTACCTGAACAAACAAGGCCTATCTATCACGAAAAGCCGGGGTTCTGTCTCCAAAAAAAAGCCCCGCAAAAGCGAGGCAATTTAGTCAAAATAAAGATTAATCTCTTGGCTTACGTGGTGCACGTGGTGCTGCACCAGGACGCGGGCCAGGGCCTGTGCCAGTGCTTGGACGACGCTCGCCGCCAGAAGCCGCAGCGCCCGTATCCACACTGATATTCAGTTTCTGCTTACGCACATAAACCTTTTTCAGGTGTTGGAAAATTTCATTTGGGATCGTAGCCGGTAATTCTACCGTACTAAAATGGTCAAACAATTTGATATTACCAATGAATTGGCTATCAATGTTCGCTTCATTGGCGATAGCGCCAACGATATCACCGGCTCTTACACCGTGCTCTTTACCCACTTCAATGCGATAGGTGTTGTAGTCGCCTTTCATTTCACGACGCACACGTGGACCGCGTTCTGGACGATCACCCGCTGGGCGATCGCTACGCTCACGACGTGGCCGCTCTTCACGTTCACCACGAGCATGCGGCTGGCGTAATTCAGGGAATTGCTTCGCTACGTTTAATGGCTGATCTTTTTGCGCTAGATACAACAAGGCTGTCGCTAAATCAACATCGGTCGTTTCTAATTTTTCACGCCAATCTGTCACTAACTCTTGGAAGAAGCTCAGATTTTGCGTTTCAATCGTTTGTGCTAATTGCTCACGGAAAGACTCGATACGACGCTGCTCAATCACTTGACCGGTTGGTAAGCTCATTTGCTCAATCGGCTGCTTAGTTGCATGTTCAATCGTGCGCAGCAAACGGCGTTCACGGGGTGATACGAATAAAATCGCTTTACCTTCACGACCAGCGCGGCCCGTACGACCAATCCGGTGCACATAGGCTTCACTATCGTAAGGAATATCGTAGTTAACTACTAAGCTAATACGCTCAACGTCTAGACCACGCGCCGCTACGTCAGTTGCCACAATGATATCCAGCTGACTGGCTTTCATCCGACGAATCGTTTGCTCACGGTGTGCTTGGTTCATGTCACCATTTAAACAGGCAACGGCATAACCACGGGCACCCAATTTCTCAGCAATTTCTTCGGTAGCACTTTTCGTACGCACGAACACGATGCTGGCATCGTACTCTTCGCCTTCTAATAAACGGGTTAACGCATCTAACTTTTGATTAGAATCCAGCATCACATAACGCTGAGTAATGCGCTCAACGGTACTGGTTTTCGACGCAATTTTAATTTCTTCAGCATTTTTTAAGTGCTTTTGCGCAATAGCGCGAATTTGCGCGGGCATGGTAGCAGAGAACATCGCCACCTGACGACCGGCGGGTGTTGCATCCATGATGGTTTGTACATCATCGATAAAACCCATCCGTAACATTTCATCGGCTTCATCCAGCACGATAGCGCGCAGTTTGTCGAGTTTCAACGTACCGCGATCTAAGTGATCTAAGATACGACCCGGCGTACCGACGATAACTTGTGAACCACGCTTCAGTGATTTAAGTTGATTGGTATAGCTTTGACCGCCGTATAAAGGCAAGACATGAAATGCCGGCATGTAGCGAGCATAAGCTTGAAAGGCTTCAGCAACCTGGATCGCTAATTCGCGAGTGGGTGCTAATACCAGAATTTGTGGATCATTTTGCGCAGGATCTAGCCGTGCCAATAAAGGCAGAGCGAAAGCACCGGTTTTACCAGTACCCGTTTGCGCCTGACCTAATACGTCTTCGCCAGCCAATAATTTTGGAATAGCCGCTGCCTGGATAGGCGAAGGCGTTTCATAACCAAGTTCAGTAACCGCACGAACAAGCGGTTCCGGCAGCATTAGCTGGGAAAAAGACAAAGTTTCAGACATACGTTGTTATAACCTCAAATCACACGCAGGCTTGTTGGAGTGCTATTGTTGTTTTTACTTGGCCTGCAATGCAGTAAAAACACGAAAACGAGCAAAAGCCGTAGCTTTTCTCGATTTTATTCCATTAGTATAGCCAGTCATTTACCACCTGGAAGAAATCTATGATAGAAATCCTCGTTGGCAGCCAAATGGGCGCAGCGGAATATGTGGCAGAACAAGTTGCTGAAACACTGGTACAAGCGGGATATGAAACTAAACTTCATCTTCAACCCGATTTGGATCAGCTAAACCCGACTCACATCTGGTTAGTGATCACATCCACCTATGGCGCAGGAGATCTGCCTGATAATATTCAACCCTTTGCGGATCAATTAGCACAAGATCGCAGTGATCTTAACACACTTTCTTACGCCGTGATCACTTTAGGTGACTCCAGTTATGATACTTTTTGCTTAGCAGGGCAAAAAATTGCCACTTTATTAGAAAATCGCGGTGCAGAACGCCTTATCGACGGTTTAGATATCGACGCACAAACAGACGCCTTGCCAGAGGATATTGCCCAAGCTTGGCTACCTTTATTTATCCACAGCTTATCCGGATCTGATCGGGGATAACTTTGCAGCGGGATCCCAGCAAGGGATCCGTGCATGCTAACAATGCTATGGCCGCCACGATCTTATGATCCGCTTCCCCACACCTTATACACATATTGACACTTCTAATATAACTAATGTTGATAACTAGTCTTTTATGCGGTTATTAAGCTGTATTTATCCCAATAACAAAATTATTTTCTGCAGCTATTGTGGATAAGTAACGATCTTACACACGGCTTCACCTGATGTAGATCCAAGCTTGATCACAGGATCTGATCTTATCTAATCTATTGATCCTTCATATGTAAAAAGGCTTATCCACTGCAAATGGCTTGCTTAATAGAAGTAATAATAAAAAAGATCTAAAAAGATCTTATATATATTAAGCACGATCCTGATCCTATTTTGCCCATTTCACTCAACCCAAGATCAGGCTACAATATTCACCCTGTTTTTAATCTGTATGTGATCGAGGCAAGTATGCTGTTTCAAGAAAGTTTTGACGTTATCGTTGTAGGTGGTGGACATGCAGGTACTGAAGCCGCCTTAGCTGCAGCTCGTGCTGGTCAAAATACTTTATTGCTAACGCATAACATCGAAACCCTCGGTCAAATGTCCTGTAACCCAGCTATTGGTGGTATTGGCAAAGGCCATCTGGTTAAAGAAATCGATGCACTGGGTGGCGCCATGGCTATGGCAGCAGACAGAGGTGGTATTCAATTTAGAACTTTAAACAGTTCAAAAGGCCCAGCCGTTCGTGCTACTCGTGCTCAAGCTGATCGGCAGCTCTATCGTGCCGCCATTCGCAGCATATTAGAAAACCAACCAAATCTTAAAATCTTCCAACAAGCCTGTGATGATCTGATCGTTGAACAAGATCAAGTCAAAGGCATTGTTACGCAAATGGGTTTAAAATTTCATAGTAAAACCGTGGTGCTGACAGTAGGCACCTTTTTGGGTGGTCAAATCCATATTGGCCTAGAGCAATTTTCTGGTGGTCGAGCAGGCGATCCACCGTCTATCGCCTTGGCTAAACGCTTACGCAATTTACCCTTTAGAGTGGATCGTTTGAAAACCGGCACACCGCCGCGTATTGATGCTCGCACCGTGGATTTTTCGGTCATGCAAGCTCAGCCAGGCGATAATCCTACGCCAGTATTTTCATTCTTGGGCAAACATAGCGATCAACCACCGCAAATCCCGTGTTACATCACTTACACCAATGAAAAAACACACGATGTAATACGTAACAACTTAGATCGTTCACCGATGTATACCGGCGTGATCGAAGGTATTGGCCCACGTTATTGCCCATCAATTGAAGACAAAGTGATGCGTTTTGCTGATAAAGATCAACATCAGATCTTTATTGAGCCAGAAGGTTTAACCACGCATGAACTATACCCTAACGGTATTTCAACCAGTTTACCGTTTGATGTGCAACTCAGTATTGTAAGATCAATAAAAGGCATGGAAAACGCCTATATCACACGGCCAGGCTATGCCATTGAATATGACTTCTTCGATCCACGCGATCTTAAAGCCACTTTAGAAACAAAATTTATCAAAGGCTTATTTTTTGCCGGCCAAATTAACGGTACCACCGGTTATGAAGAAGCCGGTGCACAAGGCTTACTAGCCGGGATCAATGCCGCATTGTATGCCCAAGAAAAAGACGGCTGGTCACCAAGCCGTAATCAAGCGTATTTAGGTGTACTGGTGGATGATCTCACAACACTGGGTACTAAAGAACCTTACCGCATGTTTACCAGCCGAGCTGAATACCGGCTGATGTTACGTGAAGATAATGCCGATGCTCGCTTAACCAGTAAAGGCCGTGAGCTAGGCTTAGTCAACGATATCCGTTGGGCTGCATTTAATGAAAAAATGGAGCAAATTGAACTTGAACGGCAACGTTTACGTCAAGGCTGGATCCATCAACAACACCCAGCTTTAAACGAAGTTAATCAATTGCTTAAAACGCCGTTAACCCGCGAAGCCAGCTTAGAAGAATTGATCCGCCGTCCTGAAGTCACTTATCAGCAATTAATTAGCATTGCTGAATTAGGCCCCTGTTTAGCTGATCCGATAGCAGCTGAACAAGTTGAAATTCAGATCAAATACGAAGGCTATATTAACCGTCAACAAGAAGAAATTACTAAGCAGCAACGCAACGAAGCAACAAAATTGCCTGCTGGCTTCGACTATGCCTCGGTTAAAGGTTTATCTAACGAAGTTATCGTTAAACTAAACCAAACCCAACCAGAAACGGTTGGCCAAGCATCACGTATTTCAGGCATTACGCCCGCAGCGATTTCTTTACTGTTGGTGTACTTAAAAAAACAAGGTTTACTGCGTAAAAGCGCTTAAAGGAAAAGCATGACTGATTTATTAAGCCCTTTACGCCGGCTAGTTGCACAAACCGAACTGCAATTAACTGAACAACAATTACAACAATGCGTCGATTATGTTCGGTTATTAGATAAATGGAACAGCGCTTACAACCTCACTTCAGTACGTGATCCACAAGAAATGCTCATCAAGCACGTATTGGATAGCCTGGTTGTTGCACCCTATTTAACCGGCGAACGTTTTATTGATGTTGGCACCGGTCCTGGTTTACCTGGCGTGTTATTGGCCATTTACTATCCACAGAAACAATTTTTCTTGTTAGACAGCTTAGGAAAACGTATCCGTTTTTTAAATCAGGTGAAATTACAGTTAGGCTTAAACAATATTTTCCCACTGCAAAGCCGAGTTGAAGATCATCAACCCCAACCCGGTTATGATGGTGTAATAAGCCGCGCATTTGCTTCACTTAATGATATGCTGAACTGGTGTCAGCATTTACCTAGGCTAAACGGCCAGTTTTTCGCCATGAAGGGCGCTGCAGTGCAAGAAGAAATTGCAGCTTTGCCGGATTTTGTTAAAGTAACAGCTATTCAAAACTTACAAGTACCAGAGCTGGATGCGCAGCGTCATTTGGTTATTCTAAAAAAAGTCTAATCGTCAAAGAGGGATCCTTGTGGGCAAAATCATCGCAATAGCTAACCAAAAAGGCGGCGTGGGTAAAACAACCACAGCGGTGAATTTGGCTGCCTCTATGGCCGCAACAAAACGTAAAGTTCTGCTAATTGACCTTGATCCTCAAGGTAATGCCACTATGGGGAGCGGCGTCGATAAATATGAATTAGCCGCCAGTGCTTACGAATTATTGGTCGATGAAAAACCCTTATCAGAAGTGGTCGTAAAAGAAACGACCGGCGGTTATCATCTGATCGGCGCCAATTCTGATGTGACCGCGGCCGAAGTGCGCCTGATGGACGTTTTTGCTCGTGAACTTCGTTTGAAGAACGCATTGAAAGCTTACAAAAGCAGTTACGATTTTATTTTTATCGATTGCCCACCTTCTTTGAATATGTTGACGGTTAACGCAATGGCTGCAGCTGACAGCGTATTAGTGCCGATGCAGTGTGAATATTTTGCGCTAGAAGGTTTAACCGCTTTAGTTGAAACCATTAATAAATTAGCCGCGGTGATCAATGGCGATCTGAAAATCGAAGGCATATTACGGACCATGTATGATCCCCGTAATCGTTTAGCCAACGATGTGTCTGAGCAATTAAAACAACATTTTGGTGATAAAGTGTATCGTGCGGTGATCCCGCGTAATGTTCGGCTTGCCGAAGCGCCAAGTTTTGGTACACCGGTAATGTATTACGATAAAAGCTCGACAGGCGCTAAAGCTTATCTCGCTTTAGCGGGTGAAATATTACGGCGATCTGAAAAGAAAAGTAGTACAGCAGCTAACCTAACCAGCTAACAGCCTCTAAAGGAATTACACTTCGCATGTCTTTAAAAAAACGCGGTTTAGGCCGAGGGCTTGATGCATTACTCACAGCAAGTAAACCTACTAACACAGTAGATGTCGCACCGATTAAATCGGAACTGCAAACTATTCCAGTAGAGTTTCTACGCCCTGGTAAATATCAACCGCGTAAAGACATGTCACAAGAAGCGTTAGACGATCTGGCCAGTTCAATCAAGGCGCAAGGGGTTATTCAACCCATCGTTGTTCGTACCTTAGCCGAAAACAGCTATGAAATTATCGCGGGTGAACGCCGTTGGCGAGCGGCGCAATTGGCACAACTTGCCGAAGTACCTTGTCTTATCAAAAATGTGCCTGACGAAGCTGCCGTGGCTATCGCGCTGATTGAAAATATTCAACGCGAAGATCTTAATGCTATGGAAGAAGCCATAGCACTGCAACGCTTGTTATCCGAATTTGAATTAACCCATCAACAAGTGGCTGATGCGGTCGGAAAATCACGCACCACTGTCACCAATCTCTTACGCTTAAACCAATTAAACGATGATGTGAAATTGCTGTTAGAGCATGGCGATATTGAAATGGGGCATGCACGGGCTTTATTAGCTTTATCAGATGCAGACCAGTCTGATGCTGCCCGTTTGGTGGCGGCTAAACAAATGACGGTACGTGATACTGAAAATTTAGTGCGGAAAATACTTGAACCCGCACCTGTACCCGAGCCAAAAGTAAAAGATCCCGATGTGATTGCACTTGAACAACGCTTAAGCGATCGCTTTGCGGCACCTGTGCAAATTCAGTACAACAAAAAAGGCAAAGGCAGTTTAATGATTGCCTATAATAGTTTAGATGAATTAGATGGCATTTTAGGTAAGTTAGGCCAAGAACAATCAGAATAGCTAAAATTTTCTCCAAGATCGCTACATGACTAAGGTCTAAGCCGCTTTTAGTTGCAAATCAGGGGCAAATAAGTATACTTTCGCATGTTTTTTGTAACCCCTTCTCGGGCGTTTTCAGAGGGAATTACAGTGGCTGAGCCAAATAGCCAGCAAAGTCGTAAAGCTGCATATTTGTTAGTTTTGTTTCAAGCAGTGTTTGCAACCTTGGTGGCGTTATTCTTTCTGATTGCGGCAGATGCCGCAGCGGCTAAATCTGCTTTTAAAGGCGGTTTAGTGGCAGTAATAGCGAATTTTGCATTCGCTTTTTTTGCGTTTCGTCACAGCGGCGCAGATAAAGCAGAATTGGTGGCGGCTTCAATGATGCGCGGCCAATCAATGAAAGTATTGTTAACAGTAGTGTTGTGTGCAGTGGTTTTTCAACAAGAGCAAACGGTAGCGGGACCTTTTCTTACCGGATTTTTGCTTACCCTGCTCACGCAATGGACAGCACCTTTTTTCTTTAAACATTAACATTGGGATGAAACATGGCTGCAGGTGAAGAGTTAACGCTATCCAGTCATATTCAGCACCACCTTACTAACGCCAAAATGTGTACCGTTGACGGTAGTGTCGCATTTAACAAAGCGTGTAGCGAGGCCGGGTTCTGGACATGGCACATTGATACGCTCGCTTGGTCTATTGGCTTAGGCCTCTTATTTATATTATTGTTCCGTAGCGCCGCTAAAAAAGCGACAACCGGCGTACCGGGTAAATTTCAATGCTTTGTGGAAATGGTTATCGAATTCGTTGCTGCCAACGTTAAAGATACCTACCACGGTAAAAGCAAGCTTATTGCCCCGCTGGCACTGACCATCTTCGTTTGGATTTTCCTAATGAACTTGATGGACTTAGTACCTGTTGACTTCTTGCCAGCCTTTGCCGGTTGGGTTGGAGCCACCTTCTTTGGTATGGACTCGCATGATGTTTACATGAAGATCGTACCCACAACGGATATCAACATGACCGCCGCTTTAGCATTGGGCGTATTCTTATTGATGATCGGTTATTCAATCCGTATTAAAGGTGTTGTTGGCTTTATTAAAGAGTTAACGCTGCATCCTTTCAGCACCAAAAACGTACCGCTGCAAATTGTACTGATCCCATTTAACCTATTACTCGAGCTGATTGCCTTAGTAGCCAAGCCATTCTCGCTGGCACTACGTTTATTCGGTAACCTGTATGCGGGCGAAATGATCTTTATCCTGATTGGTGCCATTGGCTTGTTGCAGTTACCACTGCACTTTGTTTGGGCGGTATTCCACATCCTGGTAATTGTATTGCAGGCGTTCGTGTTTATGATGCTGACCATTGTTTACCTGAGCATGGCCAGTTCGGACAATCATTAATTTTTTTTAAACTTTAACTTAAACTTGAAATATCGGAGATAAAAATGGAAATTGCAGTAGCTATCAAATTAATCGCAGTTGCGCTGTTAATCGGTTTCGGTGCTATCGGCACTGCGCTAGGTTTCGGTAACATGGGCGGTAAGTTCTTAGAAGCTTGTGCTCGTCAACCAGAACTAGCCCCTTCACTACAGGTTAAAATGTTCATCCTTGCTGGTCTTATCGACGCCGTAGCTATGATCGGTGTAGGTATCGCCATGTACATGTTGTTCGCAATGTAATTTAAGGTTTTTAAACTCGAACAACTAAATAAGGAGGAGCGGACGTGAATTTAAACGCCACTCTTATCGGAGAATTAATCGCTTTTGTCGTCTTTGTACTGTTTTGTATGAAGTTCGTCTGGCCACCGCTGAGTAATGCAATTGAAGCGCGCCAGAAGAAAATCGCAGACGGACTGACGGCTTCTGATCGTGCTGAAAAAGACTTGGCTTTAGCCCAGGACAAAGCAAAAGATCAGTTAAAAGATGCCAAAGCACAAGCGGCTGAAATCATCGAGCAAGCGAAAAAGCGTGAAGCGAAAATGCTGGACGAAGCGGTAGCGAAAGCTTCTGCTGAGCGCGACAATATCCTGGCACAAGCCAAGACTGAAATTGAAGCTGAACGCAATCGTTTACGTGAAGATTTACGCAAGCAGGTAGCAGCCTTAGCGGTAGCCGGCGCAGAGAAAATTCTGCAACGCTCTATTGACGAAGCGGCTCACGCTGACATCCTGGAAAAACTGGTACAAGAACTGTAAGAGGGTGAGCTATGTCTGATTTGACGAATATTGCTCGTCCTTACGCAAAAGCGGCCTTTGACTTTGCTGTTGAGCAAAAAGCATTGGACGCATGGTTAGAAATGCTGGTGTTCGCTGCGGAAGTAGCAAAACACGAACAGGTTGCTGCCATATTGCGTACTAACGGCACTGCCGAAACGCAGGCCGACCTGTTTATCCAGGTATGTGGTGAGCAACTCAATGAGCAAGGTCGCAACTTTATTAAAGTTATGGCTGAAAATCACCGCTTGTTGGCGTTGCCTGAAGTATTAGCAACTTTTATTGAGCATAAAGCAGCGTATGAAAAAGAAATTACTGTTGAAGTAACTTCTGCCACCACGCTGAATACTGCACAACAAGACAAGCTAATAGCTGCATTATCGCAACGTTTGGCACGCAAGGTTAAATTGCACTGTAGCGTCAATCCTGACGTAGTCGGCGGAATGCTGATTAAAGCAGGTGACATGGTAATTGATGGCTCGGTCCGCGGTAAGCTGGATCGTTTAGCAACTGCGCTGCAGTCTTAATGGGGAACAGAGAATGCAACTGAATTCCACAGAAATATCTGAACTGATCAAGAGTCGTATTGCTCAGTTCGACGTGGTCAGTGAAGCTCGTAACGAAGGTACTATCGTTCAGGTAACTGACGGTATTATCCGTATCAATGGCCTTGCAGACTGTATGCAAGGTGAGATGATAGAGCTTCCTGGCAGCCGTTATGCAATCGCACTGAACTTAGAACGTAATTCAGTAGGTGCGGTAGTCATGGGTCCGTATGCGGACTTAACGGAAGGCACAAAAGTTAAAAGTACTGGCCGTATCTTAGAAGTACCTGTAGGCCCAGGCCTATTAGGTCGTGTAGTCAATACACTCGGTGCGCCAATTGATGGTAAAGGTCCAATTGAAGCTGCAGGTTTTGAGCCAGTAGAAAAAATTGCACCTGGCGTAATCGAGCGTCAATCAGTTGATCAGCCAATGCAAACCGGTTACAAATCGGTTGATGCGATGATCCCGATCGGTCGTGGTCAGCGTGAATTGCTGATCGGTGACCGTCAGACCGGTAAAACGGCCCTGGCTATCGATGCAATCATCAACCAAAAAGCCACTGGCGTTAAATGCGTCTATGTGGCGATTGGTCAAAAAGCCTCTACTATCGCTAACGTAGTTCGTAAATTAGAAGAGCACGGTGCATTAGCTCACACTATCGTGGTGGTTGCTTCTGCCTCTGAAGCCGCAGCGCTGCAATATCTTGCACCGTACTCTGGCTGTACTATGGGTGAATACTTCCGTGACAACGGTGAAGATGCACTAATCGTATATGATGATTTGTCTAAGCAAGCTGTTGCTTATCGTCAAATCTCATTACTTTTACGTCGTCCACCAGGCCGTGAAGCTTACCCAGGTGACGTTTTCTATTTACACTCACGTTTACTTGAGCGTGCATCTCGTGTTAACGCCGATTATGTTGAAAAATACACGAAAGGCGCAGTAACAGGCAAAACCGGTTCATTAACGGCTCTGCCTATTATCGAAACACAAGCGGGTGACGTTTCTGCTTTCGTACCAACCAACGTAATCTCAATTACCGATGGTCAGATCTTCTTAGAAACTGACTTATTTAACGCGGGTATTCGCCCTGCCGTTAACGCCGGTATTTCAGTATCGCGGGTAGGTGGTGCAGCGCAAACTAAAATCATCAAAAAGCTGGGTGGCGGTATCCGTTTAGCCTTAGCTCAGTATTCAGAATTAGCCGCGTTCGCGCAGTTTGCTTCTGACCTAGATGATGCAACCCGTGCTCAGTTAGAGCATGGTCAAAAGGTGACTGAGCTGATGAAACAGTTACAGTACAGCCCGATGTCAGTTGCTGAGATGGGTGTGTCTATTTTCGCTATCGAAAAAGGCTTTATGAAAGATGTTGATGTTGCCAAAATCCTTGATTTTGAAGCAGGATTAATCGCCTTTATGAAAGCTGAACACGCTGAGCTGATGGCTGAAATCGATAAAACCGGTAACTACAACGACCAAATCGAGTCTACGTTCAAAGCCGCTATTGATAAATTCAAAGCGACGCAGACCTGGTAAGCAATGTGGGTGGCTTAGCCACCCCATTCGTTGAAAAAACGGAGATACAGTCATGGCCGGTGGTAAAGAGATAAAAAGTAAGATTGGGAGTATTAATAATACTCGCAAGATCACCAGTGCTATGGAAAAAGTTGCGGTCAGCAAAATGCGCAAAGCGCAAGACCGCGTGGCTGCAACTCGCCCATACGCTGAAGGTATGCGCAAAGTGATTGGTAATGTGGCGAATGGTTCGCTCGAATATCGTCATCCGTATTTAGCGGATCGTGACGTGAAACGAGTGGGTTACATCGTCATTGCTACTGACCGTGGTCTTTGCGGTGGCCTGAATACCAACGAGTTTAAACGAGTCGCTATCGAACTGAAGAACTGGAAACAGCAAGGTGTTGATGCTCAATTTGCCGTAATCGGTAATAAAGCCGCCGCCTTCTTCAAGCGCTTCGGTGGTAAAGTGGTCGCTGCACAATCGGGTTCAGGTGACGTACCACGTTTGGCTGATGTGATTGGTTCGGTGCAAGTAATGCTGCAAGCATTTAATGAAGGCCGGATCGACCGCATATTCCTGGTATACAACAAGTTTGTTAATACCATGAAGCAAGAGCCAGTGATCGATCAACTGTTACCTCTGCCAAAAGCAGACATCGCACAAAAAGAGCATAATTGGGACTATCTATACGAGCCAGATCCAAAACCTATTTTGGATATGTTGTTGTCTCGTTACATTGAATCTCAGGTTTATCAAGGTGTTGTTGAAAACGCTGCCAGTGAACATGCAGCGCGGATGGTGGCAATGAAAGCCGCAACCGACAACGCCGGTAACCTGATGGACGACCTGAAACTCGTGTACAACAAAGCACGTCAGGCCGCGATTACCCAAGAGCTCAGCGAGATCGTCGCAGGTGCGGCAGCTGTAGGCTAAGGTTAAGAGTTTTGCAAATTTGAGGAAACATCATGAGTCAAGGTAAGGTCGTCCAAATCATTGGCGCCGTTGTGGATATCGACTTTCCACAAGATGCGGTACCTGGTATCTATGACGCGTTAAACGTGACCGACGGTGATCTAGCTGGTTTAGTGCTGGAAGTTCAGCAGCAGCTGGGTGGCGGTACGGTACGGACTATCGCGCTGGGTACTACAGACGGTTTACGTCGCGGTTCAGCGGTAAGTAATACCGGTAAAGCAATTCAGGTTCCAGTCGGCACAGCGACTCTGGGCCGTATTATGAACGTATTGGGTGAGCCGATCGATGAAGCGGGCCCAATCGGTGAAGAAGAGCGTTGGTCAATTCACCGCGCTGCGCCTTCATATGAAGATCAAGCGGCGTCAAATGCCTTGTTGGAAACCGGTATCAAGGTTATCGACTTGGTTTGTCCGTTCGCAAAAGGTGGTAAAGTAGGTCTGTTCGGTGGTGCCGGTGTAGGTAAAACCGTAAACATGATGGAACTGATCCGTAACATCGCCATCGAGCACAGCGGTTACTCAGTATTCGCCGGTGTAGGTGAGCGTACACGGGAAGGTAACGACTTCTATCACGAAATGAAAGACTCTAACGTACTAGATAAAGTATCGTTGGTATACGGTCAGATGAACGAGCCACCAGGTAACCGTTTACGCGTTGCGTTAACCGGTTTAACTATGGCTGAGAAGTTCCGTGATGAAGGCCGTGACGTACTGTTTTTCGTCGATAACATCTATCGTTATACCCTAGCGGGTACTGAAGTATCTGCGTTGTTAGGTCGTATGCCTTCAGCAGTAGGTTACCAGCCAACGCTAGCGGAAGAGATGGGTGTGTTACAAGAGCGTATCACCTCAACGAAGACGGGTTCTATCACGTCTATTCAAGCCGTTTACGTGCCTGCGGATGACTTAACGGATCCATCACCAGCAACAACGTTCTCGCACTTAGATGCAACGGTAGTATTAAGCCGTAACATCGCTTCACTGGGTATTTACCCAGCTATCGACCCATTAGATTCAACTTCTCGTCAGTTAGATCCACTGGTTATCGGTAAAGAGCACTATGAAGTGGCGCGTGGCGTACAAACGGTATTGCAACGTTACAAAGAGCTAAAAGATATTATTGCCATCTTAGGTATGGACGAACTGTCTGATGAAGACCGTACAACGGTATACCGTGCGCGTAAAATCCAACGCTTCTTGTCTCAGCCATTCTTCGTTGCTGAAGTATTCACTGGTTCGCCAGGTAAATACGTTCCGCTGAAAGAAACTATCCGTGGCTTTAAAGGTATCCTGGCCGGTGAATACGACCATATGCCAGAACAGGCGTTTTACATGGTTGGTTCAATCGACGAAGCGATCGAAAAAGCGAAGAAACTTTAAGTTCAGGCTTTAGGAGAGCGAGATGGCGATGACAGTGCAACTGGATGTAGTAAGTGCCGAAGAAAAGATTTTCTCAGGCCTTGTCGAATCCGTGCAGGTCACAGGCAGTGAGGGCGAGTTAGGTGTGTTACCTTTCCACGCCCCGTTACTGACCACCCTGAAACCTGGCATGGTCCGTATCGTAAAGCAGTTTGGCGAAGAACACCTGATTTATGTTGCCGGTGGCGTACTTGAAGTACAACCCGATATGATCACGGTGCTCGCAGACATAGCGGTACGCGGTGAAGACTTAGATGAGCAAGCGGCTTTAGACGCACAGAAACGTGCAGAAGAAGCAATGCAGCATGCCAGCGCTGACTTTAATTACGCCGAAGCAGCCGCGCAATTGGCCGAAGCCATTGCTCAGCTGCGCGTGATACAAAAACTGCGTAAGAAATAAGTTTCCATTGATAAAAAACCACCTTAGGGTGGTTTTTTTTTGCCTAAAACAAAAACATGTCTAGCCTGGTTAGAGAGAAAGAAAAAACAATAGGCTTTAATTAGTTTAAAAACTTGTTTCAATCCTGAAAGCTATTTATATTAAATTATAAGTTAAAAAAAATAGTTAAAAACGATAATTAAAAACAGGATTAAATCTTATGCGTCTGTTTTACAGCATGCTACTGTTGATAGCGTCGAGCCTGCTTAATGTGCAAGCGCAAACTCTAAGCTTAGAAGATTATGCGCGTCCAGCGCAGTTTCTTGAGATTAAGATCTCTCCTACCGGTAAATACCTAGCTGCAACTTCACGGAACGAAGAAGGTAACATCTACCTACAAGTTATCGATATTAAAACCAATCAAATAGTCAGTGTGCGTCACTTTACCGGGCGGGATTCGATTGGCAGCATCAATTGGGCCAATGCCGAGCGTATTATCATCAGTTTAGTACGTGACATTGGTGCCTTAGAATCTCCGGTGGCTACCGGTGAATTATTTGCGGTGAATGCCGATGGTTCTAACCCGCGTATGTTAACCGGCTATCGTGCTAAACATGAGAATGATGCCGCCTCGGTGATCAATTATCTGTCTGATGACGATAACTATGTCTTGATTGTTACCGCGACCCCCAGTCGTCGCGGTTCTTTCAGTTTAGTAAAGCGGCTGAATATTGATAATGGTCGTGCGCGACAAGTGGCACGGGCACCGATGCGCTCCTCTGGCATGATGACTGATCGCACGGGCGTCGCGAGAATCACTATCGGTATTGATCAAGAAAACGATAATGAAATGATCATGATGTACCGCAAGAACGAAAAAGCCGATTGGGAGACCTTGCGTCGTTATGGTCAGCGTGATGGTTCTTTTACGCCCTTAGCTTTTATGCCAGATAACTTACATGTGTTGGGGCTAAGTGACACCCAAACAGACACCAAAGCGATCAGTATTTTAAACCCTGAGACGGGTAAAGAAGAGATCATCGCTCACCATCCTAAAGTAGATGTGTCACCGATTTACAGCATAAAAAATGGTTTTGTAAACGAAGTTATTGGTGCATCTTACGAATATGAAGATTACGAAGAAGTGTACTTTGCTGATATTGAAGACAAAGCTTTTAGTGGTTACTTACAAGGCTTACGCAATGCCTTTGCTGGCAAAAAAGTAAATTTTAGTTCCATCACTCAAGATAATAGCTTGGCAATATTAACGGTACGCTCGGCTAACCACCCGCGTGAGTTTTATTTATTCGATACCCGCAATATGCAGCTAAGTTATTTATTAAATGGTCAGCCCTGGATGAAAGCTGAGCAGTTAGCACAAACATCCTCGGTTTTATATACCTCGCGTGATGGCTTAGACATTCATGCCGTGCTGACCTTACCCAAAGACAAAGAAGCGAAAAACTTACCGTTAATTTTAATGCCGCACGGTGGGCCGCACGGTGTGCGGGACTTTTTAGAGATCGATTCAGATGCCAAAGTATTGGCGCAACATGGTTATGCCGTATTGCAGCCGAATTTTCGAGGCTCAGGTGGTTTTGGTCGCGCCTTCTTGCAACAGGGGTTTTTACACTGGGGCAGCAGCATGATTGATGATATGACCGATGGCGTACAACACCTGATTAAACAGGGTATGGTTGATGCAAATCGGGTTTGTGTCTATGGTGCCTCATACGGTGGGTATGCATCTCTAATGAGTGTGGTGCGTGAACCCGATTTATACCAATGTGCGGTGAGTTTCGTGGGTATGTCAGATCTCAATTTAATGTTTGAGGAGGGCGATACCACAGAGTCTCAAGGGGGGTTAAACACGCTAGAAATGTATATTGGCCGTGATAAAGCCCGTTTAGATGCGCAATCAGCGATTAAAAATCTCGATAAAATTAAAGCGCCAATCTTTATTATTCATGGTGCTCAAGATCGACGTGTACCGTTAATTCAGGCTGAAGTACTACGCGATGAACTGAAAAAACGTAATCACCCTTATGAGTGGTTAGTCAAAGAAAAAGAAGGCCATGGCTTTTATAAACCAGAGAATAACGTTGAGCGCTGGCAAAAAATGTTAGCCTTCTTTGATAAATATATTGGTGATAAACAAGCTGCGAACTAAATCGCTTTTTAATGAGCAACTAAAAGGGTTAGCACCGTTGGTGTTAGCCCTTTTTATTTGTTAATAGCCCGGTTACTGCTCTGTAGACTTGTAAGTCGACATCGCTATAGCTAAGCACTGAGCACAGGCCACAGCTGCTGCCATGGCTATTTATTACGATTTACCCATCGCAAAAGGCGTACTTAACTGTGTCTGCTTATTAAGCAGCGCCAGATGAACAAAATCTAAACCGCAAACGTCCACAAGCCATGGTATTTTCAGGTAGAATAGCCGCATTAAAACGTTAAGGATAATTGGTTATGGCATTAAATGTAGTGATCTTGGCTGCCGGTAAAGGCACCCGTATGAAATCAGACTTACCTAAGGTATTGCACAAGGTGGCTGAGCGGCCAATGGTACAACACGTTATTGATACTGCGCGTGCGCTTGGTGCAGCTAAACCGCAACTGGTTTATGGCTATGGTGCTGACGCATTAAAAGCGGCCATGGGTGAACAGCCACTGCATTGGGTATTACAAGCCGAACAGTTGGGTACTGGCCATGCGGTGGCGCAAGCCATCCCCAATATCGCCGATGACGATACGGTACTGGTGTTATACGGCGATGTGCCGTTAACCCGTATTGAAACCTTGCAGCAATTGTTAGCCGTTAAACCCGCTGACGGTTTAGCCATCTTAACGGTGAACTTAGTTAACCCAACCGGTTATGGTCGTATCGTGCGCGAAAATGGCAACGTGGTTGGTATTGTTGAACAAAAAGATGCCACAGCCGAGCAGCTTAAGATCACTGAAGTGAACAGCGGCATTATGGCGCTGCCAGGCAAACAGCTTAAAGGCTGGTTAGGCCGCTTATCGAACAGCAATGCGCAAGGCGAATATTACCTGACCGACATTATTGCCATGGCGCACAGCGAGGGTGTCGCCATTACGACGGCACAACCGCAAAATCCGATGGAAGTAGAAGGGGCTAATAACCGCGTGCAATTAGCGGCATTAGAGCGCGCCTATCAGCAGCGTAAAGCAGAAGAACTGATGCTGGCTGGCGCTAACCTGCGGGATCCTGCACGTATTGATGTGCGCGGCAGTGTTGAAGTAGGCAATGACGTAATGATTGATATCAACGTTATTTTTGAAGGCAAGGTGGTACTGGGTAAAGGTGTAACCATTGGCGCTAACTGTATTTTAAAAGACTGCAGCATTGGCGATAACACCGAGATAAAAGCTAACTCGATGATTGAAAAAGCCCGCGTAGGCAGTGATTGCTCGGTTGGCCCTTTCGCTCGTTTACGACCAGACACGGTTATGCTAGATGACAGCCATGTTGGTAACTTTGTTGAAATGAAAAAAACCACCTTAGGCCAAGGCTCTAAGGCGAATCACTTAACATATTTAGGTGATGCGGTCATTGGTGACAAAGTGAATGTTGGCGCCGGAACCATTACCTGTAACTACGATGGTGCCAATAAGTTTGTCACAACGATCGAAGATGGGGCCTTTATTGGTTCAAATAGTGCGCTGGTTGCACCGGTAACCGTAGGTAAAAATGCGACTGTGGGTGCCGGAACCGTATTAACTCGTGATGCCGAGGCGGGTGAGTTAGTCGTCGCTCGTGCTAAACAGCGACATATTACTGACTGGCAGCGCCCTGTTAAAATTAAAAAATAAACGCGCGTCTTAAGCGCTAATAAAAAGCCGGTCATGAAAAGACCGGCTTTTTTGTTTTAGTTTAGCCTGGGTTACTTACTGTAAAAGCTTACCGTAAATGCTTAGGCTCATTGATGTTTAATTACCAAAGGAACCCGCTGCACCTGGAAAGACCACAGGGCTTTCAATGCCATCTTGGCTAACACTGGCTAAACCAAAAAAGTAGTTATCAATAACAACGTTTTCCAAGGTAAATTCGGTTACCTTGCCCACTTCACGGCTAAATTGCCAAGCTGAAGCGTCGGTGTAACGCCAGTAAATCTTATAACCTTTTACCAGTTTGTCTTCTTGTGGCAAGGGATCGGCCCATGACAAAGTAGTATTGGCGCTCACTGCGCCTTTAATCGTTACGTCGGCAGGTGGATTAGGTGCCCAAGATAAACTGGCTAAGCTAACGGCATTCAGGGCCGTTAGTTTTGCGGCATACGCAAAATCAACGCCATCAAGGGTGTCGCCATAAACGATGCCATTTTCGGTACGTAAATCTTGATGCTGGCGATCATAGTGCTCATTGGTTTCCATAATACGTACGGCTGGGTAGCCTAAATCGTTAAAAGGCCGATGATGACCACCACGGGCAAAACGATCTAACCGATAGACTGGCATCACATCTAAGTTAGTCATGTAGTTATCTGCGATCAAATCAATATAACGGGCAAGGTTACGCGTCGGTGAGTCGTTTTCACCGCCAGTAAAGCGGCGACTGCGCGCTTCGGCTTCGGTTTCGTTGGCCCGAGTGCCTTCAGCAAACACGCGCGCCGTGGTGTTGTCGATCACACCGTTAATTCCTGCGGTATTGCCAATCATATCGTTATTTAATACCGCTTTAATGCGCCAGCCTGCGTCTTTGGCTTGTTGTGCTAAGATTTTGCCGCCAAATAAGCCTTGTTCTTCACCGGCTAAAGCCGCATAAACAATGCTACCGTTAAATTGATATTGGCTTAATACGCGGGCGGCTTCTAACGTGCCGGCAACACCCGAAGCGTTATCATTCGCACCTGGCGCATCACTGGTAAAATCCATCACATCGGATACCCGAGAATCAATATCACCTGACATAATGACGAAACGATTAGGGTCGGTTTTACCGCGTTGGATGGCAATAACACTGACCACTTCCGTGGCATTGGGGATGCGTGCTTCACCGCTGATCACCCCTGTAGAATAAGATACTTCTAAACAGCCTCCACATTCAGCGGAGATTTTTTCAAATTCAGCTTTGATCCAGCGTCGTGCTGCGCCAATACCACGCGTATCCGATTCTGTTTCAGACAAAGTATGGCGAGTACCAAAACTCACTAGCTTCTCAATATCGCGTTTAATATTGTCGGCAGAAGGGGCTTCGGCAATCGCATGCAACATTTGTTGTTTATTATCATTTTGTTGAGCTTGTGCGGGTAAGGCTGCGAGTATCAAGGCAGCCAGATAAGTACGGGCAGTAAACATAATCGATCCTAGTTTGAGTCAACTCAGATTTACTATACAGCTTAGCTCAATACTTGGTTGTGATGCTTGCGGTCAGTTGCAGTATATCTGTGATGGTTTTTTTGCGGTTGCACGGATGGCAACACAACACGGTGTTTTACGCTTATTTACGCTGCGCTTTTGCCGCTTGCCATTCAGCTTGGGTGATGGGTGAGGTGGCGATGCTGTTGGCATCTTGTTGCTGATAGTGTTCGCGGCGTAAGGCGACTTTTTGCATAATGAATACTAGGTCGGCTTCACTTTGCCGATTCCAGTCGACAATTTCATTGATATGTCGGTAACAGCCAACGCACACTTTGTGCTCATCTAATTTGCAGCATGCCACACAGGGCGAAGAAATGGTCATGAACAGCTCTTTTACTGAAAAATATTAGGGTGTGTTTGATACCGGCACATCGCTTGGCGATATGCCGGTTTACGGTTAGTCGGCTTGGTCTACTAACACGGCAATAGCACCGTCGCCGGTGACATTACAGGCGGTACCAAAGCTATCTTGTGCCATATACAGGGCAATCATCAGGGCAATAGCGCCTTCGCCAAAACCGAGCATTGAACCAAGTAAGCCCACGGCCGACATCACTGCGCCACCAGGAACACCTGGCGCCGCCAACATCACCACACCTAAGGTAAGGATAAACGGCAGCATGGTAAATAAAGATGGGATCTCTAGATTACTCTTCATCATGATCACTGCCACAGCGCAGCTGACGATAGTAATGGTCGAGCCCGATAAATGCACCGTGGCACATAAGGGTACTGCAAAATTGGCAACGTCTTCTTTCACGCCATTATTTTTGGTGGCCTGCAGTGATACCGGAATTGTGGCCGCACTCGACATAGTACCCAATGCAGTAAAGTAGGCGGGCAACATGGTTTTGATTAGGCTCAGTGGTGATTTACCGGCTTTTAAACCTGCAGCAGTAAATAGCAATACAATCCATAACCAATGGAGAACCAAGGCTAAAACCAACACAATGCCAAAGGTTTTTAAGGTAACAAACACCGTACCTGCCGCCGCCATTTGTGCAAAAACACCTGCGATATAAAGCGGTAAAAAAGGAATGATAATTTTGCTCAATAACAGCTGAATAATATCGCGGCCTTGATCAGATAATTGCTTTAACGAAGTGGCTTGCGTACTAGCAATACCTAAACCAAATACAAAGGCGAGTGCGAGAGCAGTCATTACATTAAACACCGGTGGAATATTCATCTCGATATAAGGTGTTAAATTAACGCCATCAATACTGGCTAAATCGGCAGCTGCAGGCGCCAGCATCGGCACAACTATCGCCGCAACGATAAAGGCTAAGGTGCCGGCGCAAATCGTCGACAAATAGGCAATACCCAGCGTGCGGCCCAGTAACTTTCCTGAATTGCGAGGTAGAGCAGCGATACCACTGGTAATAAAAAATAAGATTAATAATGGGATGGTGAAAAATAACAGTTGGCCAAATAGGCCTTTAAAGGTCAGCAGCAGTTGCGTTAGCCAGTGCGGTGCAAACAGACCACACAACATGCCCAGCACAATGCCGGCAATCAGTTTTAGTATTAGTGCCATAGTATTCTCGTTCTAGTTATGAGGTATCCCTTGGAGTAGCGACCTGAGCATAACATAACTTAATATGTGCTCGCGAGCCGACCAGACTTATTCTATCGGCTCTGGCGGTACAAGTGGCTCGGGTTTACCAAATAAGTAGCCTTGAAACAAATCGCAACCTAAACTCATTAACATTTCATATTGTGCTTGTTGCTCAACGCCTTCTGCAACCACGTGCAATGACAACGACTTCGCCATGGCGATAATGGTTTTAACAATGGCTAAATCGGTTTCTTGCGTTAAAAACTCATGCACAAAAGATCGGTCAATTTTGAGAACGGTGATCGGTAGATTTTTTAAATAAATCAGCGAGGAATAACCAGTACCAAAATCATCAAGCGAAAAAGTGATACCCAGCTTGCTTAACGCCAGTAGTTTTATACGTGTGTTTTCCAAATCTTCATTAAGCATGCTTTCGGTAATTTCGAGCTCTAAAAGGTGGGGATCAATACCACTGTTTTGCACAATACTGCTGACAATCTCAACAAAGTTTTTCTGCACTAATTGTCGCTCGCTGACATTGACGGCAATGGGTAAAGGAGTACCTTGTTGTTGGAATACGCGTATTTGCTGACAAGCCGTTGTTAACACCCATTCGCCTATTTCATTAATAAGATATGAGTTTTCCGCTAAGGGGATAAAGTCGTTAGGTGAAATCAAACCAAATTCTGGATGAAACCAGCGGATCAGTGCTTCGTAGCTGACGATCTGACCTTGGCTATCAACTTTAGGTTGATAAAACAATTTTAGTTGTTGTTTGCTGATCGCTTGTTTTAACGATTGTTCTAACAGTTGTTTTTTTCGTAGCGTTTTGTGCATTCCCGGTTCGAAAAAGTACAGCTGGTTGCGCCCCATTTCTTTCGAGTGATACATCGCAAGATCAGCTGAAGACATTAAATCATCAATATTTTTCTTATTATCGTTAAACAACGCTATCCCAATACTGGCTGAAATTTGATAGTGATGCTGTTTCAACTCAAAAGGTTTGTTGATAATGTCTAATAACTTATGGCCTAACTGGTGGGCATCTTCCGTGGCTTTGGTTAGTTCATTGCTAGTGAATTGCGCTAACAAAATAAACTCATCGCCGCCTGGTCTCGCTAAGGTATCTTGCTCCCGAATCGCATGCTGTAAACGCTCGCTGAGTTGTCGCAATAGTTCATCACCATATGAATGGCCAAGGCTATCATTTAGTTGTTTAAAGTGGTCGAGATCAATAAAAAACAAGGCAGCGTAATGACCGCTGCGATCACTATGCATTTGTGCTTGCGCAGTGCGCTCGATCAAGAGGCGACGATTGGGTAATTTGGTCAGCGGGTCATAAAACGCCAATTGATGAATATATTGCTGATCCGCTTTTGCTTTACTAATGTCATTAAAGCTGGCGATATAATGAGTAACAGCGCCTTGCTGATCGGTTAAAGCATTGATAACGACTTGCTCAGGAAATATCTCACCGTTTTTGCGTTTATTGTAAATCTCACCTTGCCATAAACCGTTTTCACTTAGCGCTAGCCACATTTTTTTGTAAAAGGCGGCATCATGTTGCCCAGAGCTTAATATCGACGGTGTTTTGCCAACGACTTCATGGGCTTCATAGCCGGTAATAAAAGAAAAAGCTGGGTTGACTTTAATAATATGATTATTGGCATCGGTAATCATAATGCCTTCACGCGTATAAAACGCCAACGCGTTTACCTTCAGTTCGGCTTCCGCTAACATTTGCTGGGTGATATCTCGTACCGCTAAGACAAAGCGAGGCTTATTTGATTTGGCTTGGCGGCGTGCGGCAATCACTTGAAACCAGAAAACTTTGCCTTCGATCAGTAAAGGATAACTACAAGGCTCAGAGCGGCCTAACTGGCGCGCTTGTGCAATAGCCTTTTGACCTGCAATATAGGCCTCTTCTGGCATACATTGCGCTAAAGTTTTTCCTAAAAAATGCTCAGGTGGCAGGTACATGGGAACTTTATCGGTATTTTTAACCTGACAAAAGCGCTCTTCATCATCCACTTCAAATAACACATCGGGGATCGCCGCCAAAGTGGCAGAGATATCGGCTTCGCGTTCTATCAACGTTAAATAAGGTTTACTCAGCACTTCATGTAGCAGCGCACGGTACAAAAATAAATAAGCTGCAATTTTAAAAACATGGCCAACAGCATTAAAGGCGTCGTGCATATCAAGATATAAGGTGAAGTAAAACCCGCTACACACTAAGCACCACATTGCCGTATATAAAGCTGGCGCATAATAGTGAGCGTTTTGAGCATGGCCAAAGCGCATCCACAAGATGGTTAGAATATTCAAACTAATAAACAGATATTCCGCAGCAATTTTGGTGAGGGTTAGGCCTTGCTGTGGCACATAGACCGTGGGTAACGCTTTGGTGTGATAAAAAATAACCATATGCACTAACGCAATTATCGCTAAGGTTACGACCAGCATACTTACAAAGACGGCTTGTTTAATGGGCCGATTGGCTAGTGGCAGTACCGCTAAGAATAACGCTACAGCGGCGGTGAAGCGGGCAGCAAGCCAGAAATAGATGGTTTTTTGTGGGCCGCTGGGAGTGACATAGTCAGGCATGCCAGTAAAAGATAATAAATGCGATAAATCAAAACAAACTACCGCCAAAAAAGCACAAGCCAAGATGGCAGTGCGGATATTCATGCTGATCAGAATACGCTCAGCACTGACGGCAAAAATCATAAAGGCAAAACTAACGGAAATAATTTCTAAAATAGAGTGCAGCGGTAGGTAATTTATGTCGCTAATGCCAGGGATCAGCCGACTGACAAAAGGTGAACTAACCAAAATAATCAACGCGATTATTATGGGGATCGCGAAAATATTGGCATGTGAAATGCGATTAAACACCTTTTGCAGTAATGCAGTCATAGCCACCTAATTCTCATAGCTTTGCTTCAAGGCTAGCATAAGGTGGCGAAATACGTTTGATCTACTTCTGAAAACAGGCAAAAAAACTAAAACATCATGGAGTTTACCCTTGAACACTCGCGCTAACGCAAAGAAAAAGGCCTTTAAAGTTAAGAGGTGCTGATATTCAGCCTATACTAAGTTTAGCTAAGGTAAGGTTAATTAGAGCAAAGCCTATTAGCGAGGCTGCAACTTAACTCAATAAACAGGACAAAATAATGCGAAAAATAGGGTTGTTTATCTTAACGATTTTGCTGGTCGGTTGCAGTCAATTGGGCCAAATGCCGGTTTACTCTGTTTCTGAAACACAATTAGAGCAGATGATTAGCCAGCAAATCCCTGAATTAACGCGACAAGCTAATGTTGCCGGGATCCCATTAAAGCTGGCGGTCGACAGTATGGCCGTTAAAATTGGCCCAGATAATAGCGATTTGGTGCAAATTAACACAGCTGCTTCGGCAACCTTAAGCCTGTTCGGTTTAACGTATCCTGCCAGTATGCAACTGCAGGTTGAGGGGGCTCCTTATTATGATGCGGAACAAAAAGCCGTATTTGTGCGCTCAGTAAAATTACTCGACTCTTCGATTGAAGCTGCAGGCTACCGCGGTAACCTTACGCCGGTCACCAATGAGTTATTGCAGATAGTGAATCAATTTTTGGCGACTAACCCAGTTTATAAATTGGATACCAGCGATCCAACGGTAAAATTATTAACCGCACTACCGATAAATATGACCGTGCAACAAGGGCGAATTGCCTTTTTACCGGCGGGGAAAAGTCGTTAACAGCCATCGTTTCACGGCTAAGACAGAACAAAGTGGCAGATGGTCGTAAAAAAGTGGGGAGCCTAAGCTCCCCATAAATGCAGGACAACATTAACAACGACCAGAACATCCTTATCAGAGCAAGAGCTCACCTCCATCCGTTGATAGCGCAAACTATAAAACAACCTAAACACAAATGCAAATAATTATCATTAATATGTTTGGTTTTTTACTATTGCTTGCAAAAGCAGCAGAAATCGCTAGAATACCTTTCGTTTCGAAACTAAGTGAAAGAAATGAATAAACGTAACACACAACAGCGTCGGCATTTGATTGTCGCCCAATTGCAAAAACAGGGCGAAGTGACCGTTGAGCAGCTGGCGGAGCAATTTAACACGTCCGAAGTGACCATCCGCAAAGACTTAACTGCCCTAGAGGCGGCCGGCTTATTATTACGTCGATACGGTGGTGCAGTGCCAGTACCACAAGATTTTATTTCTGACAGTAGCTTAGCGAAAGTTTCAGAACGAAAGTTAGCAATTGCTAAAGCGGCTGCGACGCTGATTAAAGATCATTACCGAATTATTATCGACAGTGGCCGTACGACGGCGGCACTATTGCCAGAGCTAGTGCAAAAACGTGGCCTTGTGGTCATGACTAATTCATTAGCCATTGCCAATGCCTTGCGTGAGTTGGAAAACGAGCCGACGCTACTTTTAACCGGTGGTACTTGGGATCCGCAGTCTGAAGCATTCCAAGGCCAATTAGCCGAGCAAATGTTACGTAATTACGACTTCGACCAACTTTTTATTGGCGCCGACGGCATCGATTTAGCTCGCGGCACAACTACTTACAATGAGTTATACAGCTTAAGCCGAGTAATGGCTGAGGTCTCGCGCGAAGTCATCGTGATGCTGGAATCAGACAAGCTGGGGCGAAAAATACACAATTTAGAATTACCCTGGTCAATGATCAAAGTATTGGTGACCGACACCGGTTTATCCGCTGCTCAGGCCGCGGAAATAGAACAGCAAGGCGTTAGCGTGATCCGCGCAGCGTATTAAATAGCATTTTTGCGAACCCTTTTAGTTAATTTAACGGAGTAAGAATATGTGTGGCATTGTTGGCGCAGTAGCGCAGCGTGATGTGGTTGATATTTTAGTTGAAGGTTTGCGCCGTTTAGAATATCGCGGTTATGACTCGGCCGGCGTGGCGGTTGTTAACCAGCAAGGCGAGTTACAGCGTTTACGCCGTTTAGGTAAAGTAAAAGAGCTGGCCGATGCGGTGGCATTAGCGCCGGTGCTTGGCGGTACGGGTATCGCGCATACGCGCTGGGCAACGCATGGTGAGCCAAGTGAACGCAATGCGCACCCTCATATTTCTAGCAATATCATCGTGGTACACAACGGTATTATTGAAAATCATAACCCGCTGCGCGAAGCGCTTAAAGCGAAAGGTTATGTGTTTACCTCAGACACCGATACCGAAGTTATCGCCCACCTAGTAGAAGAAGAATTAAAGCAAGCTAGCTCACTGTTAGCAGCCGTGCAAGCAACGGTAAAACAACTGCATGGCGCTTACGGTACCGTGTTATTAGATAAAACCGATCCTAGCCGTGTAGTGGTAGCCCGTTCAGGTAGCCCCTTGGTGATTGGTTTAGGTATCGGTGAGAACTTTATTGCCTCTGATCAGCTGGCCTTATTGCCGGTAACCCGTCGTTTTATGTTTTTAGAAGAAGGCGATGTAGCAGAAATTACTCGGCAAAGTGTCAGTATTTTCGATAAAGACGGTAACGCGGTAGAGCGTGAAGTGCATGAATCCAACGTCAGTTACGATGCCGGTGATAAAGGCCAGTATCGCCACTTTATGCTCAAAGAAACTTACGAGCAGCCACAAGCCATCAATAACACCTTAGAAGGCCGTTTAAGCAATGACAGCGTGCTCGACGAAACCTTTGGTAATGGCGCAGCTGAGCTATTTAAAAAGGTTAAGCATATTCAAATTGTGGCCTGTGGTACCAGTTATCACTCTGGTATGGTGGCGCGTTATTGGTTGGAGTCGTTAGGCGGCGTATCTTGTAATGTCGAAATCGCTTCAGAATTCCGTTACCGCAAATCTTTTGTGCAGCCCAACAGCTTATTAGTCAGTATTTCGCAATCAGGTGAAACCGCCGATACCCTAGCCGCGCTGCGCTTAGCGAAAGAAGCCGGTTACTTAGGCAGTTTAACCATTTGTAACGTGGCGGGTTCTTCACTGGTTCGTGAATCTGACTTAGCCTTTATGACCCGTGCTGGCGCAGAAATTGGTGTAGCCTCTACTAAGGCATTCACCACGCAGTTAGTGGGGTTAGCCATGTTGACCATGGCGGTAGGTAAATACAACGGCTTAAGCCTTGAAAAGCAGCGTGAATTAACTCACGCCCTGAAAAGTTTACCTGCCAAGTTAGAAGAAACCTTAGCGCTGGCGCCACAAATTGAAGCTTTAGCCGAAGAGTTTGCTGACAAGCACCATGCGTTATTCTTAGGCCGCGGTGATCAGTACCCCATTGCGATGGAAGGGGCATTAAAGCTGAAAGAAATCTCTTACATTCATGCAGAAGCTTATGCGGCGGGCGAGTTAAAACACGGCCCACTGGCGTTAATTGATGCCGATATGCCGATTATCGTGGTAGCGCCAAACAATGACTTGTTAGAAAAGTTGAAGTCGAACGTGGAAGAAGTACGCGCCCGTGGCGGTATCTTGTATGTGTTCGCCGATGCTGATGCGCAGTTTAAGTCAGACGCCACGATGCGAGTAATTAACGTACCACACACCCATGAATGGTTAGCGCCGGTAGTGTATACCCTGCCATTGCAGCTGCTGAGTTACTACGTTGCCATCATTAAAGGCACCGACGTAGATCAGCCACGTAACCTCGCAAAGTCTGTGACTGTTGAATAAATTATTGATTTATATAGTTTTTTGTCAGATGCAAACATAGTTGGAAAGTTACAAACAAAGTCGGAAAGTAACAAACAAAGTTGGAAAGTAGAAGGGGCTCAGTGAGCCCCTTTTTAATTATTATCGAATGAGTTAATGTGATGCATAAGCTAAGCATTATTGATAAACCCGCTCCAAATTAGCGGTATTCATTTTATGAAACGACGATGAGATAAACGGGCTAGCCTTTTAGCTGCGTTAAGCTGAAATGATGAAATCATAAATAAATATCAGAGCATGCTTTTAGCGAATAGCAGCTGTTCAGATCAGAGGCTCCCGAAAAAACGAAACTCTGCTTTGCCCTCTTTACAGACATTCGATTTTTCGTGAACCCATTAAATTATCTCTAATCGTGTGGCCAAACTCAGTGTACCACTACAAAGTACTTTCTTATCAAACCTATCATGCATGCTTTCAATAGTCTGGCGGTTACACTCGCTGCTAGGAGGTAGTTTACTCTGATAGATGCAAGGTAATAGGCTGCACTTTTTTTAACTGTTCTCGCGTTTTTAGCTGCAGCACCTCTTGCCCGCTAGGAGAAATAAATAAGCTGATGTGCTTAAGTAAGGTATTCGCTTGAGTATAATTTTGATGGGCAGGTGGCAACTGTTGTATCGCAGCAAAGGCCCATACATAAGCTTGGGCCAACAGTGTGGCTTTATGCTTGGCCAATTGTTCAGTTTGTTGCTGCTCGGCTGCTGTTTGATATTGTGCAAAATATAAAGCTGCAGTCGGCAGATAGGCTGCAACTACTCCGGCTTTGGCAGCAGTATGATACCACTGCAATGCCTGCTGAGTGTCTTGCGGGGCAACTGTTCCTGTATCATAAAATTGTGCCAGATAATAAGCCGCTTCCGCATTGTGGTTATTTGCCGCTTGGTCAAACCAATACATAGCCTGGGTAGCATCTTGCTGTAGCACTTGGCCTTCAAGTAGCCATTTTGCCAGTTGCAACTGAGCCGCTGTTGCGCCAGCGACTGCTGCCTGTTGACATAACTGCACGCCTTTATAGAGATCTGGCGCTACGTATTTTCCCTCAACCAGCAGTTTACCCATTGCACAGCCAGCAGAGAGAACGCCTGCTTGATAAGCTTGTTCAAACCAGCGAAACGCCAAGCGCTGCTCTGCTGTGGCAAAATGGTCATGCCAATAACAATAACCCAATTGCTCCTGTGCCACCGGGATCTGATTTTCGGCCGCCAGTCTAAACCAATCGCAGCTTTGTTTTGGTGATACATTAACGCCCCAACCCAATTGATAAAATAGACCAAGGGTAAATTGTGCTAGGCCATTGCCCCGCTGCGCCTGCTCTGTAAAGAGCGGGCGCGCAGAAGTGTAGTCACCTGCTTCGAGCAATAACTGCGCGCTATGCAAAGGCGCTGACCAATCTTTTTCTGTTGCTGCAGTTACACTCACTGAAGTGAAAAATATAAGTAGTAAAGCGTTTTTTAGCAGCATAGGTATTAGTTGCGTGATGGAAATATACCTTGTAGTGCGATAATCCAGTTAATTGCCAGATAAGGGTCGCGTACGTTTAACGGCTGACTACCACCGGCAACATCCACTGTAGTGGTACTTTCAAATAGCATATCCAAGTTTATGTTAAGCGCAATCGACTCAGGGTTTAGCTCTACATTGGGTGCGCCATCATTATAAATATTATCGCGCCCAGGGCTATTTGCTAACACTTTGCCAGTAGGCGTGTTCGAATTTGATGTTGCCGCTAAGCCTTTTAATACTGCGGTGCTGGCAGAGCTATCCATACTCAACAACTGCACCGTCGTGCTCGCAGTGTGGTTGTGCTGCGGCAAATGTCCAAGCGTTAAAGTAACCGTTTCTTGTCCACCTCTTTGCCCCAATTGCATACTGCTTAAACCTGGCCCATTGCCGGCCCCTATCAGCGCCCGGCCACGGGTATCTGGCAGAGCAAAAGTCGTCCGTCCATCACCGCCGTATGTCGTGCCTAACAGGGAGAACAATGCTGTGTTTTGGCTTATAGCCAGTAATTGGCCCTGAGCTAACGCAAAGCCACGTGGGGCAAAGTTGCCGGCAAATACACACATTGATCCCAGCATTGGCTCATAACCGCAAGCATTAGCCTTGGTGGATACTACTGATGCGCTTACAGCAAGGGTTGCTGCTAAGGCGATACATTGAATTTTCATGGTAGTTTCCTTAATTGACGTTGAGCAAGAAAAAACAAACCCAGTAAAAACAACCAGCCTGTTGCTGGCAATGGGACTTGTTGTGGAGGGGTATTTAAAGAGCGTACAGCAGAAAGTGAAACGTTAGCGAAGCTATTAGCTGCAAAGCTACCTGAATTAATAAATTCCTGACCAACTAACTGTAGCTCTCCTCTAAAACTGCTAGCTGCCCCGGCGCCCAGCAAGATATCAAACCCAAAGCTGCCATTGTCGCTTTGAGTTACACCAGAAGTGCCGGTAAAAGTACCGTTTTTTTGATCGCCGAATAGGGTATCTGTTGCTAGATCAGAGAAGAAAAACTCATTGTTACTGTCATCGAATAATAAGATTTTCGATTCAGCAAAAGCATCAAGACCTGACGCTGAGGTTAAGTTGTCGAACAACAACACGAATGACAGTAAATAAGCATTGGTTAGTGAATTGTTTTGCAACGCAAAATTAAAATCAAAAAAATAGCCTTCAGCTAAACTATCTGCCCCAGCTAAAAGATTCGTGTTGATAGCAATACCATCATCTAGGGTCGTTAACTGGCCTGTTAGCGGATTACCCCCAGTAACTGCAGTATCAATAACCGTTGACTGGCTTAACACGCCACCCAGCAGGATAGATAAAGTACTATTGTGATTTACAGCTCCGAAACCGGGAATGGAATCACTGGCAAAGCTATTAGAAGCAGTAACAGAGAGATCTAGCGGGATGGGAGCAGCAGTGAGTTTAGGTATAAAACATACAGAAACAAACAGAGATAGAATAAAAAGTAACCTATTCATCAGATGTGCCTTATATTGGAGGGAAGGACTACAAAGTTTGCATATTTTAAGCCACTAATAAAAATGTATTTTTATCAGGTGCATAGGAAAATTCCGCTTAAAAAATAATCAGTGATTGTAAAGAAAGCTGACGCAATCAAAGCAACAAACACACTAAATACACGCCTAAACCGAGCAAGTTCAACGTGCCTTTAAAACGTATCTCGCCAAAGAAAACATAAAATACGTAAAGCTATTGCCTAATTTTTTATTGCAATGCAGCCATTGCCGCAAAGTTAACCGTGATCTGCTAAAGCCCAAGCGATCCCCAACAACACACTGCACAATAATGGCGCACCAATACTGCCTAAGTACGCCACTTTCCGCTAAAGCAACGCCAATACTCACCTTTCAATGCACCTTAAGTGCACTTTAGTTGCCACACTTTTGTGCATCTTTTTGCTGGTCTGTCTTGACGGCGAAATGTTAATCAACTAACTTGTGTAAGCGCTTACATTTTTGTGCCTGCAAATGTCATTAAAATGTAAGCGAAGCATATAATAAAATGGCAAAAATACAGGAAACACGGGAGAAAGGTATGAATCAAACACGTTTCAAGCTGTCGCGCATAGCGATGAGTTTGTCACTGATCACAGGCGCCGGCATGATGGCACCTGGTTTCGCGCAAGAAGCCGCTGCGGACGAAAACAGTGATATAGAAATAATTCAAGTTTCAGGCATTCGTGGCAGTTTAGTTAAGTCGATGGATGTGAAACGAAGCTCTGTGGGCGTGGTTGATGCCATCTCTGCGGAAGATATTGGTAAATTTCCAGACACTAACCTTGCAGAATCACTGCAACGGATCACCGGTGTGGCGATTGACCGTTCAAACGGTGAAGGTAGCCGTGTTACGGTGCGCGGTTTTGGGCCAGACTTTAACCTCGTTATGCTAAACGGCCGGCAAATGCCTGCTTCATCACTGGAAGCAACGTCAGCATCATCTTCTCGTTCGTTCGATTTTGCCAATATTGCCTCTGAAGGTATTGCTGGCGTTGAAGTGTATAAAACAGGCCGAGCCAGTATCGCTACTGGTGGTATGGGCTCAACCATTAATATTTTAACGACCAAGCCATTAAATGCCCCAGGCGAGAAAGCCAGCTTTGGTATTAAAGGTGTAATGGATCAATCTACTGATGAAGGCGCCAGCATTACGCCGGAGTTATCAGGTTTATATAGCAACACTTTCGATGACGATAAATTTGGTGTGGCCATCAGCGGCTCATACCAACAGCGTGATAGTGGTAACAAGCAAGCTAATAGCGGTGGTTGGCGTACCTATCCTGGCTTTGTAACTGGTGGCGATTGTAATGTTGGTAATGCGGATTGGGGTGGATTATGTCCTGCTAGCCCTAATGCTATTGAAAATTATCCATCTGCAGACTCTATTTACTCAGTGCCACAAAGCTTAGGCTTTGCCTTCCATGAAGTGGAAAGAACCCGTACTAATGGCCAATTGGTTTTACAATATCAACCCATTGAAGCCGTTAGAACAACTTTAGATTTCACTTATTCAAAAAACGAAGTATCAGATCGTTACAATGACGTGTCTGCTTGGTTTAACTTCGGCCCTTCGTCAGGTGTATGGAGCGATGGCCCAGTAGCAGCACCGATCGTCTATTCTGAAGCCTTTGGTGCGCCGGGCGATTTAGCCATGGGCGGCGGACAGTTCTCAACCGTAAACGAGAATAAATCTTTAGGCTTCAATGCCAATTGGCAAGTGAATGACAACTTGAAACTAGAGTTGGACTATCATAACTCGTCAGCTGATTCGAGCCCCAATAGCCCCTTTGGTAGCAACAACGTTATTGGTATGGCGACTTTCGTGCGTACTCTAACTACCGCACGTTTTGACACCGACTTGCCCACTTTAGCCATTGGTTATCCTGCTGGCTTTACCGGTATTCGCGGTGAAGATATGCGCGTGACCGGTAGCTCATTCCGCAATAGCCAAATGCGCAGTGATATCGACCAACTGCAACTTCGCGGTAACTATACGTTTGACGATGGCATCTTAAACAGCATCGACTTCGGTGTAACAAGCTCTGAAACCAAAAACCGTTCAGCGTTCTCTAACGTGCAACAGGATAACTGGGGTGGTTTAGGTGCAGCGGGTGATATCGACCCGTCAGTGTTCAAGCTTGACCAGTTAGGCGATAACTTCAACGCTTCTACCAGCAGCGATATGTTAAAAGAGTTCTTCCGTTGGGACTTTAATACCATTCGTCAAATTGCCAATGATAAATACGGTGCTTTAGGTGCAGTAGGTGATTGCGGTACGTCGTTCTGTGCATCATCTAACATGACCACGGACCGCCGCACTACGGAAGAGCAAAAAGCAGCCTATGTACAGCTTAATTTCTCCGGTGAAATTGGCGAGCGGTTTTATGGTTTAACCGCAGGTGTGCGTTACGAAAAAACTGATGTCACCTCAAGTGCCTTAGTACCTGTTTACAGTGGTATTGCTTGGGCGGCTGACAATGAGTTCAACTTGATCAGTACCGGTGAAAGTGACTTTACAAATTTAACTGGTGAGTACAGTAATGTATTACCTAATATCGACTTTAATATCGAAGTCGTTGAGGACGTGATTTTCCGTGCCTCGGTCAGTAAAACACTGGCGCGTCCAAGTTATGCCGATATTCAAGGCGGTCAAACCATTAATTCTTTAGTGCGGATTGACGGTGGTACCGGAGCACGTGGTAACCCTGGCTTAGACCCGTTTGAGTCTACCAACCTAGACTTATCTTTAGAGTGGTACTACGGTGAAGGCAGTTATATGGCGGTGGGTTACTTCACCAAAAAAGCCAAGAACTTTATCGGTAGAACGATTGTAGAAGAACAAACCTTTAACTTACCGCACCCAGCGCAAGGCCCACGTTATGCTGAAGCCGTTGCTGCAGTTGGCAATAATCCTTCAGCGATCCGTAACTACATCAGAACCAATTACCCTAATACGGTTGATGCAAACGGCTTTATCTTAGGTGTGCCAGGTGATACGCCAGCCACCTTTGATATAACCATTCCGGTTAACCAAGATGACGCTAAGTTAAATGGTTGGGAGTTAGCGGTTCAGCACCTATTTGGCGAGACCGGCTTTGGTGTAATTGCTAACGCCACCTTAGTTGATGGTGACTTTGAGTATGACAACTTTAGCCGTGGCGAGCAGTTTGCGTTGCTCGGTATGAGCGACACCTATAACTTAGTGGGGTTCTACGATAAAGACGGTTTCCAAGCGCGTATTGCCTATAACTGGCGTGACAAGTTCCTTGCCTCCACAGTGAATACTTTAGGTTTGCAAAACCCTATTTACGTTGAAGCTTATGGACAGTGGGATGCGAGTGCCAGCTATGATTATACCGAGAACTTAACGTTCTTTATTGAAGCCATTAACTTAACTGACGAGTCGGTACGTTCTCATGAACGTAATACACTGCAATTAGTGAATTATACTGAAACAGGTCGTCGTTTTGCCATCGGTGCGCGTTATTCGTTCTAAGATGTTGTTGTCCTGAAATAAGTAGCCATCGTAAGATGGCTACTTTTTACAAGAAGTAGTTATGATGCAAGCAAACGAGTTACTCGCAACGGATAAACCAGCAACCACTGAAAATAAACAGCCTTTTGTTAAAGGGCAGGTGGATGTTGTGGTTGTCGGTGGTGGTAGTGCGGGTTGGCTTACTGCCGCTATCTTAGCTGCAGATCATCAAACAGACCCACATGTAAATATCAGTTTGATCGAGTCTGCCTCTGTGCCCACCATTGGTGTTGGTGAGGGGACTTGGCCTTCAATGCGCGCGACATTAGCGCGAATTGGAATTTCTGAAACAGAATTTATTCTCAGCTGCGATGCCAGCTTTAAACAAGGCAGTGTGTTTCGCCAATGGCGTAGCTCATCGCCGCAAGATTGTTATTACCATCCTTTTACGCCGCCAGTAGCGGCCAATGAGCTAGATATTGCTGACTTTTGGTTTAGTCATCATCAGCAAGTCGAGTTTGCCGCTGCCGTATCTAGCCAGCCTGCCGTGATTGCTGCGGGTTTAGCCCCTAAACGCATCGCGACTCCAGAATATGCCTTCTTACAAAATTATGGCTATCACCTCAATGCGGCAAAGTTTGTTGCCTTACTAAGCCAGCATGCCAAACGGCTTGGGGTGAAGCATATTGTGGATGATGTTGTTGCTGTGCAAAGCCACACAGATGGCCGTGTGGCGGCGTTACAAACTGCTGAGCATGGTGCTTTAACCGGTGATCTATTTGTGGACTGCTCGGGGTTACAGAGTTTACTTATCGGCCAGCACTATCAAACCCCCCTGGTCAGTGTGCAAAACTGTTTGTTAAACGACAGTGCCTTGGCAGTGCAAGTGCCTTACGACGATGAACGCACGCCAATTGCCTCTGCAACCTTGGCCACTGCCCAATCACAAGGTTGGGTATGGGATATCGGCTTACCGACCCGTCGCGGTGTCGGTTTTGTGCATCACAGTGGTCATACCGGCGAGGATCAGGCGGTCAGCACGCTTGCGCAGTACCTGCAATTATCAGAGCAGGCATTTACAGCCCGCTACCAGCCGAGGCTTATTCGGTTTACGCCGGGCTATCGCCAACAGTTTTGGCGGCACAATTGTGTGGCAGTCGGCATGGCGGCAGGCTTTATTGAACCGCTGGAAGCGTCAGCCTTGGTGATGGTTGAGTTATCAGCCAAGTTTATTAGCGAGCAATTGCCACGCAGTTTGGCACAACAGGCCGTGATCGCTGAGCGCTTTAATCAAACCTTTAGCTATCGTTGGCAACAAATCGTCGAGTTTTTAAAGTTGCATTATGTGTTGTCAACACGTGATGATAGCGATTATTGGCTGGCCCAGCGTGCCGACAACTCGATACCTTCGTCACTGCAAGAAAAGTTGATGATGTGGCAACAATTTGTGCCAAGTCGTTATGATTTACCGATGGCTGAAGAATTGTTTCCGGCTGCCAGTTACCAGTATATTTTGTATGGCATGCGACATTTACCTAGTAGTGAGCGGCCAATAAAGGCAAGCTTAGGATTACGTGCTAACCAAGCGTTTGCCGAAGTACAACAAAAAACACAACAACTCAGAGCGGGCTTGGTCAGTAATCGCGAATTATTAAACCAAATTAAAGCTCATGGCTTACAAAAGATTTAAAGGGGAGCCGATGGCTACTATCGAATTACTCAATAACGTTGACCATCTTGGTGTGAAAATCCTTACTGAGCGCAGCCTAGAGCTTGGCGATAACAAAATGTTTTGTTTGAGTTTTCCAGCTGAATTCCGCGCTGCCCAAGCCTATTACCCCGTCTTATTTTATAAAGACGGCCAAAGCGGCCAATTTATGCCGGTGTTACTGCTCGGTTTTCAATCGGGTGAAAACCTATTTTTGCAGCAGCAAGGATGGCAAGCGGGTTATGTGCCGCTAGATATCCTTCGTGAGCCTTTTACCATTGGCCTGCAACAGGGTGAGCGCGTGATCAATATCGATACCTCACATCCGAGAGTCAATAGCGCTTCGGGTGAGCCGTTGTTTTTAGAGTTTGGTGGTCAAACGTCTTATTTGCAGCAAGTGGCGGCACAATTAGAGACTTTGCATCATGGCGTTACCGACGCTAAGGCCTTTACGCAGCAACTATTGGCACTGGAGTTGATTGAGTCTTTTGTACTGGATGTTACGTTAAATAATGGCCAGCAGCACAGTTTGCATGGTTTCTATACGATTAACGAGCCACGGTTAGCGCAACTGAGCGGCGAGCAATTGTTGCAGTTACAGCAGGCGGGATACTTAGAGGCCATTTACATGATGCTGGCTTCGCAAGCACAGTTTGCGCGGTTGATTGGTTTTAAGAATCAGCTGTTGGCAAGCAACTAAGATGTGGCCTGCAGCGCAACCGGTAGCAAGCTTAACCGGCGTAACCGCGGATAGCATCAGCAGTGATGTACTGAATAGCGCTATACCGCTGCACTTGCCTGATTTTGCTGCGCACTGGCCTGCAGTTTGTGCGGCTAAACAAGGGCAGCCCGCCATTAATGATTATTTGCTCAGCCACTATAGTGGTGAACCACTGACTGCTTATATTAGCGAAGCGAGTAGTGGTGGCCGAGTATTTTACAATACTAATTTTAGTGGTTTTAACTTTCAGCCGGTAAATGCCAAACTTGGGCAATTGTTAGCGGCATCACAGGATAAAGCGCACTGGTATGTTGGTGCTACTTTGGTACCGCGTTGGTTTCCGCAGTGGTTGCAACAACAACACGTGCCGGCGTTGGCGCAACAGGGCAAAGATCCGCTGGTCAGCTTATGGATTGGCAATCAAAGTCGTGTAGCGGCACACTCTGATCTTCCGCAAAATTTGGCGGTGGTAGTGGCTGGGCGTCGACGTTTCACCTTGTTTCCACCTGAACAATTAGCCAATTTGTACATTGGCCCGCTGGATGTTTCGCCTGCAGGCCGAGCGATTAGTTTGGTCGATTTTACCAACCCCGATCTGACACAATTTCCCAAATTCGCCGAAGCGATGAAACATGCGCAAGTGGTAGAACTTGGTCCTGGTGATGCGCTCATTATTCCCAGTATGTGGTGGCATCATGTAGAAGCGCTAAGCTCGCTCAATGTACTGATGAATTTTTGGTGGCGCGACTGCCCTAGTTATTTGCCCAGTCCACAACTGGCATTGCAGCTGGCGATGCTGAGTATTAACACTTTACCGGCAGAGCAAAAGGCGGCATGGCGTGCACACTTTGAGCATTATGTGTTTGGTGAAGGACAAATTGCGCATATTCCTGAACATTTACGTGGTTTGCAAGGTTCATTAACTGAGCCTGTGGCACGGCAAGTGCGTGCTGAACTGTTAAATAAACTTAACCGATAACAACGAGGTCCAAATGCAGTCGCAAGCAATTAAACGCGTGGTGATTGCCGGTGGTGGAACCGCTGGTTGGATGGCGGCAGCCGCTATCGCCAAGTTAATGGGTAAACATTTTGAAATTTGTTTAGTCGAGAGTGAAGATATCGGTACTGTGGGGGTGGGAGAAGCGACCATACCCCCGTTATTGACGCTGCATAAGCTACTGGGTATCAACGAAGCAGAATTTATGGCTGCCACCCAAGCCACTTTTAAACTGGGTATTCAATTTGAAAACTGGCGTGATCAAGGCCAAGACTACATTCACTCCTTTGGAACCACTGGCCAAGATTGCTGGGCGGCGGGCTTTCAGCATTTCTGGTTAAAAGGTCAGCAAATCGGCTTAGCCAGTGATTACGGCGATTATTGCCCGGAGTTATTGGCGTCAAAAGCGGCAAAGTTTGCGCATTTGCCGAATCGTTCCCTAAATTACGCTTTTCATTTCGATGCCGGTTTATATGCAAAGTTTTTACGGACTATGGCTGAGAAACATGGTGCAACGCGGATTGAAGGTAAAATTGCTAAAGTTGAAACCTGTGAGCAAAGTGGCAATATTACAGCGTTACAGATGACGAACGGTGAGCGCATTGCTGGCGATTTATTTATTGATTGTACAGGCTTTCGCGCACTGTTAATTGAGCAAACTTTACATACCGGCTTTGATGATTGGAGCCACTGGTTGCCTTGTGATTCGGCGATTGCGGTGCAAACCCGTGCCACGCGTGAGCCGGTGCCATATACCCGCTCCATCGCGCATGGTGCTGGCTGGCAGTGGCAAATACCGCTACAACATCGAGTCGGTAATGGTTTAGTGTATTGCAGTAAGTATTATTCAGATGATGAGGCAAAAGCGTTGTTGCTGGCCAATGTCAATGGTGAGTTACTGACCGAACCTCGACTAATCAAATTCAAAACCGGCATGCGCCGTAAGCACTGGAATAAAAACTGTATCGCCTTGGGTTTGGCCAGTGGTTTTCTTGAGCCGCTAGAGTCGACCAGTATTCACTTGGTTCAACGCAGTATCGTGCGTTTGTTACAAATGTTCCCAGTTAATGGCGTCAGCCAAGCAGATGTTGATGAGTTTAATCAGCAAACTGAACATGAAGTGCTGAATATTCGTGATTTTATTATTTTGCACTACTATGTGACGGCGCGGCGCGACACGGCATTTTGGCGACACTGTCAAAGCATGCCTATTCCTGAATCCCTTGCCCATCGTATTCGTTTGTTCAAAGAAACGGGCCGAGTATTTAAAGTGCCGAACGAGTTATTTGGTGAGAACTCATGGACGCAAGTGATGTTGGGCCAAGGTTTGCTGCCAGAACACTATCATCCGATAGTGGATCAAATGAGTGAAGAGGAACTGAGTCATTTCCTCAACCAAATCAAAGTGCAAAATCAGCGGTTAGTGGCGCAATTACCCAGTCATCAGACGTTTTTACAAAGCTATTGCCCCGCGATGAGTAAATAACGCTAATCTTAAAAAAAGCCGCTACAGTCGTCTGTAGCGGCTTTTTGTTTTGTTAATCAAAGTTTTTGATAAACCCTGACAAAATCAACCTGCATGCTTTGTGGGAATATGCCAGCGTCGATACCTTTTTCATTAACGTTGCCAGCCCAATTGCCGCCCACCGCTAAATTTAACAGAAGATGAAAACGCTGATCAAAGGGTGCATGCTCACCTATGCCGGGCATAATTTGTGCGGCATCGGTAAACCAATCGGCACTGGTGCGGGTGGCATAATGCACACCATTCATGTACCAGCGGATCTCTCCCTCTTCCCATTCAATGCTGTAGGTATTAAAGCCGTCAGTGGGGCTGGCGCCTGCCGGTAGTTTGTAGCTTTCTCCAGAATAGGTATTGTTCGGCGCGCGTTTGCCATAATGTAAAGTGCCGTGGATGCGTCGCTCTGGCTCACCCATTGCCGCATTTTCTTCATCTGATTGGGTGCCGAGATTGACCGCTTCCATAATGTCAATTTCGCCTGATAACGGCCAGGCACCATAAACGTTATCGGTGGGTAGCATCCAAATCGCCGGCCAACTGCCTTGACCGCCGGGTAATTTGGCGCTGACGTCGATGCGGCCATAACGCCAGTCACCTTGGCCTTTGCTGCGAATGCGGCCAGATGTGTAAGGTAAGGTGCGTTGTCGCTTAGGATCAAAGTTCGCGGCATCTTCAACAATATCTGGGCCGGAGAAGTTTTCTGCTCGCGCGATGAGGTGTAACAGGCCATCTTTTACCATGATGTTTTCTGGTCGGTCGGTATAGCATTGTTGTTCATCATTACCGCCGCCCCAGCAATTTTGCTCTGGGGTCCATTTGCTTCGATCGAGCTGTTTACCCTCAAATTCATCATGCCAGACTAATTGCCAACCCGCCGGCGCGGCAAAAGCGATGTTGGCCGATGGCGTGCTGGGTTCGGGTAGCTGATTGCAAGCGACTAACGCCAACGTGCTACTAATAGCCAGTAAAGGTAAATTAAAACGCATTATTGCCTCCTAGGTATCCAGTGTTCACCTGGGGTTGTTTTTAAAAGAAAAGTCTAACTAAAAAGCTTGCTGTACTGATATACGGTGCAATCAGTGATGTGACTCTTTATGCCGTTAAGCGCTTTTGTGTATTATATTTGACGACAGTGTCTAGGCCGTCTAGTATGATGTAAGCGCTTTCATATATAGCATAATACCGTGCTGCAAGTAACTACTTTGTATTGTTGCAGCGACTTTCGGCTTTAGCGAACCTTGGCAGAACTGATGAAGATAACTCTAGCAAAAACCTCTCCTTTATTGCAGCCTAACTTTGTTTTTGGCGTAGCAACCTCTTCTTTTCAGATAGAAGGTGCGGCTGATAGTCGTGAGCCGTGCATCTGGGATACCTTCTGTGATACGCCGGGTCGGATCAAAGATAATTCCGACGGCAAAGTGGCTTGTGATCATGTTGCTCGTTGGCGTGATGATATTGAGCTGATTGCCGGTTTAGGCGTTGATGCCTATCGGTTCTCGATTGCTTGGGGGCGGGTGATTAACCGTGATGGCAGTATTAACGAAGCGGGCTTAGCTTTTTATCAGCAGTTACTTGATGCGCTGCAAGCCAAAAATATTAAGGCTTTCGTGACACTTTATCATTGGGATTTACCGCAATATCTTGAAGATCACGGTGGTTGGTTAAACCGGAATACCGCTTATAAATTTGCCGAGTATACCGATATCGTAACAAAGGCTTTTGGAGATAAGGTGTACTCTTATGCCACGCTAAATGAGCCGTTTTGTAGTGCCTATCTCAGTTATGAAGCGGGGATCCACGCACCAGGGTTTCAAAATCGGCAACAAGGTCGACAAGCCGCCCATCATTTGTTGTTAGCGCATGGGTTAGCCATGCGCGTACTGCGGAAAAATGCTCCACATGCTAAAAATGGCATTGTGCTTAATTTTAGCCCGTGTCACCCGGCTTCTAACAGTGCAGCCGATGTGCGTGCGGCCGAGATGGCGGATCAGTACCATAATCAGTGGTATCTGCAACCGCTACTCGAAGGCTGTTACCCTCCTTTGTTAGCAGAGTTAGCCGCAAATGAACAACCACTAATGGTTGACGGTGATATGGCGATTATTGCTGAACCAATAGATTTCCTCGGCGTAAACTACTACACCCGCACTGTCTATCGGGCCAATGAAAAAGGCTGGTTCAGTGATGTGCCACCAACAACACCGCCATTAACGGATATGGGCTGGGAAATATATCCAAAAGGCTTAACTGAAATTCTGCTGGCGTTGCACCAACGTTATACGTTGCCGCCCATTTACATTACTGAAAATGGGGCCGCCATGCCGGATACTTTGCTGCAAGATAAAGTCGCCGATCAGCATCGGGTAGATTATTTTCAGCAACACTTACAAGCTACGGAAGATGCTATCAAGGCTGGTGTTGATATACAGGGTTATTTCGCCTGGAGCTTGATGGACAATTTTGAATGGGCTGAAGGCTATGCGAAACGCTTTGGTATTGTTTATGTTGATTATGTTACGCAACAACGTACCTTAAAGAATAGTGCCATAGCGTTACGTGACGTGTTCGCTAACCGGCGTTAACTCAGGGTCTGTTTGCAGGAGCGGTTATGCTGAGTAAAAAAGAAAAAATAGCCTACGGCCTAGGTGACACGGCCAGTAACATCATTTTTCAAACAGTGATGTTATTTCTAACGTTTTTTTACACCGATATTTTCGGTATTTCGCCCGCTATCGTCGGCAGTATGTTTTTGTTAGTGCGGATCATTGATGCCGTGACCGATCCGTTAATGGGCGCACTGGCCGATAACACTAAAAGTCGACATGGTAAATATCGGCCTTACTTACTTTGGCTGGCGTTGCCTTTCGCCTTCTGTAGTGTTTTAGCTTTTACCACCCCAGATTTTTCTGAAAGCGGTAAAGTCTGGTACGCCTTTGCCACTTATACCCTGCTGATGCTGGCCTATACCGCGATTAACATTCCATACTCAGCCCTGGGTGGCGTATTAACGGCCGATCCAAATGAGCGCGTTTCGGTGCAAACGTATCGTTTTATCTTTGGTATGTTAGGCGGGTTGTTAGTAACCGCCTGTACCTTACCCCTGGTAGAATACTTTGGTCAGGGCGATCAGGCGCGAGGCTATCAGTGGACCATCGCCGCCATGAGCCTGTTAGGTATGATATTGTTTTTACTCTGTTTTGCCGGTACTCGTGAACGAGTTCACGCGCCAGCGAATCAAACAATAACATTACGCAGTGGCATGTCGACTTTATGGCAAAACGATCAGTGGCGTATTTTATGTGTTGCTGCGCTATTTTTGTTAACCGGTATGGTGTTGCGTAATACTCTGGCGATTTATTACGTAAAATATTTTTTAGGTCGAGACGATCTGGTCACCTCCTTTGTTACGCTGGGTATGATCGGCAATATCGCCGGTGTGGCGATGGCGCAATGGTTATCCACTAAAGTGGATAAAGTAAAAGCCTATATTGGCTTGCAACTTATTTCAGCCGTGATTTGTGTGCTGGGTTTCTTTATCAGCCCCGAGCAAGTAAAAATGGCGTTTGCCCTGCACTTTTTCTGGAGTTTCTTCCTGCAAATGGCTACGCCGTTATTATGGGCAAAAATGGCCGATACGGTTGATTATGGTCATTACAAAACAGGCATTCGAGTGACCGGCTTAGTGTATTCCTCTATCGTATTTTTTATTAAATTAGGTTTGGCGGTCGGTGGTGCTTTAGCGGGGTGGTTGTTAGCGTTTTACGGTTATCAAGCCAATCAGGTACAATCTGCCGAAACGCTGAACGGCTTATTACTTAGCTTTACCTTCTGGCCAGCTGTTTGTTCGGTGTTAGTTGCCATCGTGATGACGCGCTATACCTTGTATAATGCCCGTGTACAGCAAATCGCCACTGATCTTGCTGCTCGACACTAGCGAATGCTAAGCTAGCGAGGTTAAATTTTGGCTAATAGGACGCAAATGGCAACCATTTATGAAGTGGCAAAAGCGGCGGGTGTGTCGCTGGCGACCGTATCGCGCGTGATGAACAATAATACGCCGGTGCGGCAAGCCACACGGACAAAAGTGTTGGCGGCGATGGCCGAGTTAGGTTATCGGCCTAATAGTATTGCGCAATCATTGGCCTCTAACCGCTCTAACAGCATTGGTATTTTAGTCTCTGAGTTACATGGCCCTTTTTATGGTGCGATGTTAACTGGTATTGAAGCCGAGTTTCGTGCTGCGGGTAAGCACGTGATTATTGCTGCGGGCCACAGTGAACGTGAAACCGAGCAAGACGGTATCGAGTTTTTAAAAAGCCGCAATTGCGACGCACTCATTTTGCATGTCGAAGCGGTATCTGACGACTATCTTATTGAGTTGGCGCAGGGTGATACGCCTTTTGTATTGTTAAACCGGCATATCGATGCCTTAGCCGATCGCTGTATCAGTTTAAATAACGAATTGGGTGGGTATCTCGCCACTCAGCATTTATTAGAGCAAGGGCATCGGCAGATTGCCTATATTGCTGGCCCCATGTGGAAAACGGACGCGCGCGAGCGTTATGCTGGACACCAGCGGGCATTACAAGAGTTTCACTGTGCGCTCAATACCGGGTTATTTTTTGAAGGCGACTTTCGAGAAACGGGTGGTAGCGAAGGCTTACAGAGTATCATTGCAAGCAAACAGCCCTTTACCGCGGTGGTTTGTGCTAACGATGAAATGGCCTCTGGTGCACTGACTACAGCGCGTGAGCTAGGTTATAGTGTTCCTGAAGATTTTTCTGTTGTCGGGTTTGATAACGTTAACTTTGCTTATTACACCTACCCTAAATTAACCACCATTGATTATCCGATCAGTGCAATGGGGCATATGGCGGCACGTTGGGTGCTCAGTCAGGTTTATCAGCAAGCGGATACCGAGGTGCAGCAAGTGTTTGAACCGCATTTAATCAGTCGCGACTCCACTCACCTTATCGTTTAGTTCTATCTCATTGCCGCGGTCAATCATTGGCGATAGCCGCGGTTGTTCTTCGTACAAGCTTTGTCCGATTTTGGAGTGTCTATGCCAGATCAGCCAGCAGCAAAACCGACCAAACAGCTCTATCAGTTGTTGGCCGATGATACTGATGGTCGTGCCTGCAAGGATATCCCTGATGAGGTTTGTACTGCCTTACCGAGCAATTATTTATTGTTGTTATGCAGTCAATGCTGCACTGCCTTGGCCGACTTATTAGCTAACCCCAAAACCATCTTAACGTGGTTACTGACCTCGCTGGGTACGCCCGCCAGTTTTATCGCTTGGTTGGTGCCGCTGCGGGAGTCAGGTTCAATGTTGCCGCAGTTAATGATTGGGGCTTGGGTTCGGCGCTTTGCTAAACGTAAAGCCTTTCTGGTGTTAGGCAGTGTGCTGCAAGCTAGCAGTTTGCTGGGGATGGCGCTGGTTGCCCTTTCGCTCGAGGGGCGCCAAGCGGGTGTCGCTATTTTAATACTGTTAGCTTGTTTTAGTTTGGCGCGTGGTTTGAATTCGGTGGCGCAAAAAGATGTCTTAGGAAAAACCGTACCCAAAGGGCGGCGCGGCCGTTTAACTGGCTTAGCTACGTCTGTTTCAGGTGTTATCACCGCAGTCATATCTTTATGGTTGTTGCAGCAAGATAGCCATCACAGCTGGTTTTATGCTGGGTTTTTGTTGGCAGCAGCGCTATTATGGTTTGGCGCAAGCGCACTGTTTTCGGCGATCCGCGAGCAAGCTGGTGCCAGCGACGGCGGCGTTAATGCAATGCAAGCGGCGTGGCAAAATGTGCGTAAATTAAAAACCGATAAGGTGCTGCGCAATTTTATTATCTGCCGCGGTTTGTTATTAAGTTCAGCCTTAGTGCAGCCCTTTGTCGTGTTATTGGCGCAACAACAAAATAATAGCCATCAAACCTTAATGTTACTGTTACTCGCCAGCAGCGTGGCGGGTGCTGTTAGCGCCAGTCTTTGGGGTAAAGCTGCTGATCGAAGCAGTAAGCAAGTACTGCAGCTGGCCGCGGTTTTAACCTTGTTGGGTTGTGTGTTGCCGATTGTTTATTTACCCGCTACTGAGAATAGTTGGTTTTACCCTTTACTCTTTGTGTGGTTAAACATCAGCCATGCCGGGGTGAGGTTGGGGCGTAAAACATATTTGGTTGATATCGCCACCGGTAACCAACGCACCGAATATGTTGCCTTAAGTAATAGCCTGATGGGCGTGTTATTGTTGCTTGTAGGCGCAATAGCGGCCTTGTTTGCTGCATGGTCAGTAACCGCTGTACTGTGCTTCTTTGCGCTGCTGAGCCTCGTAGCCATTTATTTTACCTTTCGTCTTTCTGCGACATAACACAGCGTATTCACCCTGAACTAAGTTTCTTGCCAGTGCTGCATGCATTGCTGGATTTTTAACCAATGCACAGCCGTGCTGTTTTCGGAACATTTAACCAATATTTTTTGAGGTTTTTTTAAACAGTTAATTGACTGTTACATGATATTGGCCTAACTTATGTAAGCGCTTACATGAAATTGGGTGCTTTGCTGTGGGCAAATGCCGGCGTGACAAGGTTAAAAACAGGAACTCAGGGTATGACTAAAATAATGAATAACGCTAAATCCCTAGCCGCTTTGGCGCTGCTGGCGGGTTTAAGTGCATGTGGCGGAGACGTTACAACAAACTCAGACTTTACCGCTGTTAACACCGAACAACCAGTCTCTGATTGGAAACTGGTTTGGAGTGATGAATTTGATGGCACTAGTATTGATCGGCGTAAATGGAACTTTGAAATTAACTGTCAAGGTGGCGGAAACCAGGAAAAACAATGCTATACCGATAGCGCAGAAAATGCTTTTGTCTCTAACGGTAGCTTGAAAATTGTGGCTAAACCTGCGGCAGAGGGTGCACCTTTACCTTACACATCTGCTCGTCTTAACACCCGTTATCAAGGTGATTGGCGTTATGGCCGTATTGAAGTGCGTGCCAAAATGCCGTCAGGTCAAGGTACTTGGCCAGCCGTGTGGATGATGTCGACGGATGAAGTGTATGGCGGTTGGCCAAAATCAGGCGAAATCGACATTGTTGAAGCGGTTAACTTAAAAACCGTGGACGGTGACGGTGTGGTAGAAAACAAAGTCTATGGCACGCTGCACTATGGTCGTGATTGGCCAAACAATGTAAACAGCGGTAAAGCATACAGTTTACCTGCTGGCGCTAACCCTGCTGATGGCTTTAATACCTATGCCATCGAGTGGCAGGAAGGCGAAATTCGTTGGTATGTAAACGATTATTTGTATCAAACGCAAATGGCCTCAAAGGTTCGTACCAACAGCAAAGGCGAAACGATCGGTTTAAGCCACCGTGGTTGGTTTGTTGAAAACTTCAATAACATTACCGGTAAGCTGGAAACCCAGTGGAATAACGCGCCCTTTGATCAGCGTTTCTATTTAATCATGAATTTAGCTGTCGGTGGCAACTGGCCAGAAAACGTGAATAACCTGGGTATTGACGAAACAGCGTTAGCAAACGGCCAAACCATGGAAGTGGAATGGGTGCGCGTGTATCAATGCGACCAAAACCCGAATACTGGTAAAGGTTGTGAAACCATTCGTGCTGGCTACAAAGATGCTGAAACCTTAGTAGAAGGTAAAGCGCCGATCCCGTCGCCACCGTCATCTGGTATTGCGCGTAACCTTACTATTTTTGATGGCACGCCTAATCCAAACTGGCCAGCATGGGATTGTTGTGGTGGTTCTACCCCGGCCCTGGTTGTTGATGCCGACCGTGGTAATGTTTATGAATTTTTAGTGGGTCCACAACCTACCGTAAACGGCTTTATCTCACGATCTGCTTTCATCACCGATCCAAATGGTCAAGCCTCGCCGTTTGATGCGTCACCGTTAATTGAAAACGGCAGCATCAGTTTTGATATGCAAGTGGTATCAGCGCCATCTAACCCGGCTTCTACTTGGATGTTTAAAGTAGAAAGTAACGAAAACACTACCTTTGTTGAATTACCGATTACTGCGAGTTCTGAAGGTGTGGCTCCGGTTACTGGCCAATGGCAAACCTATACCTTCCCGTTAAAAGCACTAGATGCAGCGGGTTTAGACTTGTCTGCTATTGATGTGCTGATGGTGTTTCCTGCTTGGGATACCGGCAATGGCGCAGTATATCGGATGGACAATGTAAAAATTTCTCAACCGAGCAGTTCACCTGAATTAGTGATCTTTACAGATCAAACGAATCCAGCGTGGCCATTGTGGGATTGTTGTGGTGGTAGCACCCCAATTGAAGTGATGGACGATGAAGCGCATGGTACTGTGGCTGAATTTGCCGTGGGTCCTCAACCTACCGTATTAGGTTTCTTCAACCGTGCGCCTTTAGGTTCAGGTATGGCTTTTGATGCGTCAGCCCTGTTAGCTGAAGGTGTGGTGCAGTTTGAAGTGAAAGTGGTTAATGCACCAGCAAATGCTAATTCAACGTGGATGTTTAAAATTGAAGCAGCAGGAGGTGACACTGCCGTAGAACTGCCATTAAGTGCCGGTAATGCGGGACAAGCTCCGATAACAGGTCAATGGGCAACGTACACCTTTAGTATCCAAAGTTTGTTTGATGCAGGTTTAGATATCAGCTCAATCGATGTCTTGATGATCTTCCCTGCTTGGGATACCGGCAACGGTGCGGTATTCCGTGTTGATAACGTAAAAATCTTCAATCCAAACGCTGCGGCTGCCGGTGATGGTTCGCTTAATGTGTTCAGCAATAACGTCAATGCGCAGTGGGATCTATGGGACTGTTGTGCCGGTTCAACGCCAAAAGTGGTTGATGCAGGTGCGCCGTATGGCAACGTGGCTCAGTTTGAAATTTTGGGTTGGCCAGAAACCGTATTGGGTTTCTTAGCAAAAGCCGATGGCGCCTTTAATGCCACGCCACTGTTAGCCAATGGCAGCATTAGCTTTGATATGCGGGTGGTAACTGCGCCAACCAATACCAGCAGCACGTGGTTCTTCAAAGTAGAGTCAACAGGTGCAGCGACCGCGGTCGAGTTACCCTTGGCCTCTGGTAATAATAACCAAGCTCCGGTAACGGGTGAGTGGGCCACTTATCGTTTTTCACTGCAAAGTCTATTTGATGCCGGCCTCGATATCAGTGATATCAATGTGTTAATGGTCTTCCCAGCGTGGGGTACAGGCCAGGGCGCGGTATATCAAATTGATAACGTAAAAATTGCCAATAACTAAGCAGTGCGACAAGAGTAGGATAATTATGAAACCAATAACTTTTACTAAGAGTCGAGTAGCTGCAGCAGTATCTGTAGTATTGACTGCCGGTATGATGCTGCCACTACAGGCACAAGAAGCAACTGCTGCTGAAGCTGAGCCGCAAGTTGAAATAATCGAAGTCCGTGGTATTCGGGGAAGCTTAGCTCGCTCAATGGACGTTAAGCGTGAATCGTCAGGCGTCGTTGATGCGATTTCTTCTGAAGAGATGGGGAAATTCCCAGACACGAACTTAGCTGAATCGTTACAACGCATTACCGGTGTTTCGGTAAGCCGAGTAAATGGTGAAGGTAGCCAAATTACCGTACGGGGTTTCGGCCCTGAGTTTAACCTGATCACCTTAAATGGCCGTCAGATGCCCGGTACCGGTTTTACCCGTTCCTTTAACTTAGAAAACCTGTCTTCTGAGGGCGTTAGCGCCCTAGAAGTATACAAAACCGCGCGAGCAGAAAACCCGAGCGGTGGTCTAGGTGCTACCGTAAATATCGTTACCTCGAAACCGCTAGCAAGCCCAGGCGAGAAATTTGCCATGATGGGGAAAGCTGTGCATGACAGCTCTAATGAAGTAGGCGAAGATGTCACCCCTGAGTTTTCAGCGTTATACAGCAATACCTTTGCGGATGATCGTTTTGGTGTGGCGGTGTCTTTTGCTTCGGCCCGTCGGGATTTCCAAATCCAAAATGCCAATATTCAAGGCTGGCAAGCAAACGTGCCGCTACCTAATAACCCTACTGAGGTTATCGATCGGCGGCCACTGGGAGCCGATGGTTTACCAACCGGCAATTACTTCTTTCCAAAAGATATGAACTACGGCATTGCTGATTTTCAACGGGAAAGAACGACCGGTCAGCTTACCTTTCAATATGCGGCTACCGATGATATTACCTTTACCCTTGATTACACTGGCAGCCGTGCCTTAGTTGGAAGTGAAAGTATTGGTTGGGGTATTTGGAATAACTTTGGCGATAACATCAATGCTTATGAGTTAGATGAGCGCGGTACTGCCATTTTTGCTGATATCAGCGGGGATGATGGTTCTTTTACTGCGAGTAAAGGCACCACAGAAGTTAAAGCTGCGTCTATCGGTTTTAATATGGATTGGCAGATCACCGATGATTTGAACGTCAGTTTCGACTTTCATGATTCCAACAATAAAACCGATAACGGTGCCGATAAAGGCAGCGGTAATAGCGGCCAGGTGATCTTAGGTTCTGATCAACTTATTACCAAGTTTTATGATTACCGTACCGGCGAGATCCCACAAGCGTACATTTTATGGCGCAACGGTAGCAATGTATTAAACCCAGGTGAAATTGATTCTAACTTTAGTCAGTTTTTTGATTCACCAGGTGAGTCAGATATTCAACAGTTTCAGTTGGATAGCACTTGGTTTAACTCGAGCTTTAATATTCCGTTGGTTTCAATTAAAGGCGGTGTTGCTCGTACTGATCAAAACTTAAGTGGTTCAAACGCTTGGAGTGGCTTACGTGGTGGCCCAGGCTTTAACCCAAGCTATACGTTTATTTTCCCAGACGGTATGTTTACTCGGCGTGATACCGGTAACTTCCTTGATCAGTTTGCCGGTGGTGGCAATGGCTTAGTCAGTAATTATTATTACAGCTATAGCTACGATGAAGCCGTGGCTCGGCAAACGGCTTATTTAACTGAAACACTGTTAGGCGCCAATGCGTATGTGCCAGATGCGTTTTATGGCCCTTATGGCGAAAGTTATGTACAAGAAGTAACAGACAGTATCTACCTACAATCTGCATGGGAATTTGAAGTGGCAGACTTCCCGGTACAGCTGAATGTTGGTGTACGTTATGAACAAACCGATGTCACTAGTACGGTGCTACAAGATGTAGAGCGCCAAGTGAATTGGGTTAGCCCATCTGAATGGATCATGCAATATGAGCCGGGTGATGCTAACTACTTAACCTTGACCGGTTCGCATAACGTCTTATTGCCGATGATGGATTTACGGGTTGATATTACCGATGACTTAGTCAGTCGTTTATCAATTGGTAAAAGCATCACTCGCGCACCTTTAGGTGCTTTGGCTGGCGGTCGTAGTTTAAGTGGCAGTCCAAAACCCGGTTCGCGTAGTGGTGGCCAGGGTAATACTAATCTGCAACCGTATGAGTCAACTAACCTCGATTTAAGCCTAGAGTATTATTACGCACCGGGTAGTTATGCCGCCATTGGTTACTATCGGAAGAGCGTGAAAAACTTTATCGGTAATACCATTACAGATATTACTATTGAAGGTTTAAATGACATTCTAAATGGTCCACGTTATCAACAAGCGGTTGCTGATATTACGGCGCGCGGTGAACAACCTACCGACACGGCTATTTATAATCAGTTGTTAGCCAATGGCCATGGTGATGCTAACGGTGCAATTGCACCGACCAGTGCTGATCCGTTAATTGTTTGGAGTATTAGCCAACCACAAAATATCGACGATACTAAGACGGTAGACGGTATCGAAGCCGCTTGGCAGCATATGCTAGGTGAAACCGGTTTTGGTTTTGGTATTAACGGTACCATCGTTAACGGTGACGTTGAATTTGATATTGAAAGTTTAACGCAACAAACACCGTTAGTCGGCCTGAGTAACTCTGCTAACTTACAGTTATTCTATGAAGACTATGGTTGGTCAGTAAAATTAACTTACGCTTGGCGTGACAGTTATTTAATCGGGGTAGGCCAGAGCCAAGGTTCGTCTGATGCACCACCGCAGTTTGCTAAGGCTTATGCGCAATGGGACATCAGCATCAACAAAGATGTCACTGATAACTTTACCGTGTTCTTTGAAGGGATCAACCTGACAAACGAAACCGAGCAAGGTTATGGCCGTTACGAAGAGCAGTTCCTGTTTGCTCGTCAATATGGTCCACGTTATATCTTAGGTGCCCGTTATCGGTTCTAAGCGTTGCTTCTCCCTGTTGTTTCTTTAGTGCCCGCTTGCGGGCACTTTTTTTGCCTTAACCTTTGTATTAAAACCAAATGAGCTTGGCGTATCATGCTGCTACGCTGTCTGCTGAGTGTTTTTTCTTGCTGCTATCCGCGCCGTTACTCTTCATGCTCAACCCCCTGCACTCGTTTACATTACGGCCAATACCACTTGAATTTACCGGTGACATGTAAACCTATCTTTTATAGGTAGAAACCACCTTGCAATAGGTCAGTAAGGCTAAAAAGGATACGGGCTGAGCGGCAATTGTATATCAAAGGGCGTAACACGCAGCACAGCAGAGGCACTATTAAAGTGAACGGTTAAGTGGCGCGAAGGCACTAATGAGTTACATAGAATAAGCTTTTGGCAATGAGACGATATAAGGATAACCATAACCCAGCGCGAAGGGGTTAGTAAGCAAAGGGCGACAACGGTTCTGTGCATCAAGTAGCAAAACGAGGCTGCAAATCGCAAGCATAAAAAAGCCCAGCGAGGTAGCTGGGCTTTATACGGCAAAGGCGCTTTACATATCACAACTCAGCGCAGTGGTACTGGCATTACTGGTAATGCGTGCATCTGACAAACTTAATTGCAGCTTGCCTGAAGTACTGATGCTCAATACTTCAAACACCTGAGCCAAATTTAAGCCCTGCTGTTGAAAGCAACTGATATTAAGAGTGAGCTGCTGCCATTCGTTTTCTGGCATGGCGGCGAGTGCCGCAGCAATATTTTGGCTAGCCGTACAATCTGCACCACACTGCATGCCTAATAATACGCTATCCGGTACTGCGCCATGGCGCTGCACGGTTAAACTTAACACGCTTTCTGCGCTGCCAAAGGCTCGCAAATCACGTGGAAACGGACTACCAAAAATTAAGCTAGCGGCTTCTTCACCCGTAAATTCAAAGCGGCGCGCATCTTCTTGTACCAGATTATCAAAGGTACGGCTGCTGATACTTCCTAGCTGTTGTACGCTACTGCCAACGGTCACCGTGTCAGTACCGCTACGCAATTGTAATTGCCAAGGTGAACGCGGAGCGCGCTCAAAAATGGCCATTTCGGTTTCTCCAGCAGCATCACCAGCATCTTCAGACAATTGATTACCTAATACATCTGCTTCGCCATAACGTAAACCAAAACCAAATGGTAGCAGAGGTGCATAATCGGCATCACCCACATTGACCGTCGTTTGCTGCGGGTTAGCAGGCCATGAAAACGATAATTTACCGTGGAAGTCATACTGCGGTGTGCCGTCTGCTTTAGCTAAAATAACATCGGCCACACCTGCGCCTTCACTGCCCGGTAACCATACCGCGACAAAGGCGTCAGAGGCGTTAAGCTCTGGGTTGACCCACATGCCTCGGCCACTGATAAACAATGACACAACTGGAATACCTTGTGCTTTAAGCTGTTGCAGTAAAGCTAAATCAGCTTTATTACCACGCTGGTATTCTAGGTTATCGATATCACCGTTACCTTCTGCATAAGGCTCTTCACCAAACACCACGATGGCTACATCGGGTTTTTGCAAGAAGCTGCCATCAGCTGATAACTCAGTGCTACCACCTGCTGCGTTAACTTGCTGCTGGATCCCCGCATAGATTGAGGTACCACCTGGGAAGTCAGCGTTAGTGTTACCGGTGCCTTGCCAGCTAATAGTCCAGCCACCTGATTGTTGGCCAATATTATCTGCGCCTGGGCCTGTCACTAAAATGCGTTGCGTCGGATTTAATGGCAGTAGATTATTTTGGTTTTTCAATAACACCAAGGACTGACGCACTGCATCACGTGCTACCGCACGGTGCTCTGCCGCACCAATCAGTTCAATGCGACCGGCTAATGGGCGATTGGCGGGGCTAGGTTTATCAAAAAGACCGGCGCGCTTTTTCACGCGTAAGATACGGCGAACCGCATCATCCACACGTTCTTGACTGATCACACCGCTTTTTACTTGCTCAATCAAATTGTAGTAAAGCGGCTTCCACGCTGCGGTAGGTACCATGTAGATATCTAAACCGGCATTGGCTGCTTGTGGGCAATTATCATTGGTACAACCAGGAATTTGGCCATGGCCATTCCAATCACCCACGATAAAGCCATCAAAGCCCATACGTTTTTTCAGCACATCTGTTAACAAATAGCCATTGCCGTGAATTTTGCTACCATTCCAGCTATTGAATGAGGCCATCACGCTTTGTGCTCCGGCTTGTAAGCCGCCCACATAGCCTTGGGCATGAATATCAAACAGTTCTTGTTCGCTGACTTCGGTATTCCCTTGGTCGATACCTCCAGTAGTGCCGCCATCGCCAACAAAATGTTTAACGGTGCTGATCACGCGACGATCGCCCAGGAAGTCAGCATCCGCTGCACCTTGTAAGCCGCGCACAATGGCTGCAGCATAGTTGCGTACGATGGTCGGATCTTCAGCATAGCCTTCATAGGTTCTGCCCCAACGATCGTCTCGCACTACCGCAACGGTGGGTGCAAACACCCAATCAATGCCCGTCGCCATCACTTCGCGGGCGGTAGCTTCGGCAATTTGCTCAATTAACGCAGGGTTATTGGCCGCACCCAAACCGATGTTATGTGGGAAAATCGTCGCGCCAATCACGTTATTGTGACCATGTACTGCGTCAGTACCCCACATGGTTGGGATTTTGCTGCCATCTAAGCTGTCATCAATTGACGCTTGGTACATTTTTTCTGCTAAGGCGGTCCAATCGGCTGGCGTGGCATATTTATCATCGTTAGGAAAAGCGCCGCCGCCATTTAGGTATGAACCGAAACCATATTTGCGCATATCTTCGACGGTAATATCACGAATTTCCGGCTGGATCATCTGCGCAATTTTTTGCTCTAAGGTCATCTGTGCCATTAACTCAGTAATGGCTTGCTCAATTTTTGGATCTTGTGCCACGGGTAAATTCAGTACTGGCCAGATGTTTGCTGGTTGTTCAGTGTCTGGTGGTGTTACCGCCTTATTACACCCGGCTAGCACTAAGGTGCTCGTTAAGGTAAGTAACAGGGTTTGGCGGTTAAGGGAGGTCTTAAGTTTCATCATCAATCCTTAGCTGCGTCTGTAACAACCTGAGGTTTTGAACCAATCAGGCCGTAATAAGCGATATAAATGTAGCAAAGTAGTGGCAGGATAAAGGCAGGTTGTACGCCAATTCGGTCGGCTAAGGCGCCTTGCGCTAAAGGTAAAATGGCGCCACCGACAATAGCTAGGCACAAAATACCTGAGCCTTGACTGGTCATATGTTTTAAACCATTGATCGCCAAACTAAAAATGGTTGGGAACATAATAGAGTTACACAAGCCAATAAACAGTAATGACCACATGGCTAATTTGCCTTCACTCAGCATGGTTAAGGCCAGTAATAACACGGCAGCAATAGCATTGAATGCCAGCGCTTTACCCGCATCTACTTTTTGCATTACAGCGGCACCAATAAAGCGGCCTACCATAGCACCACCGAAATACCAGGAAATATAGTGTGAAGCGGCGGCCGTCGTCATGTTGCCAATTTCAGGTAACGATAAGTAAATAGCTAAAAAGCTACCAATGCTCACTTCGGCACCGACATAAACGAAAATACCCAGCGCGCCTAATACTAAATGCCGTTGTTTCCAGGCGCTACCTTGCAGCGGTACCGCTGCACTGGGCTCTTTTTTGCCCATGGCGGGTAGTTTTAACCAAACAAAAATGATCGCTAAAACTACTAAGCTTGCCGCCAATAATAGGTAAGGCAGTTGCACAGTTGATTCTGTCACTTCAGTAGCGGTAGGAGCTGGCGCATCCTTACCGCCAAAGATTAACCAGGCACCAAAGAATGGCGCCACTGTCGTACCCAGCGAGTTAAAGGCTTGCGTCATCGTCAAACGGCTAGACGCGGTTTCTGCTCTACCAAGGGCGCTAACATAGGGGTTTGCTGCAACTTGCAGAATGGTAATACCGGACGCTAATACAAACAGCGCCAATAAGAACAGCCCATACACATGCATTTCAGCGGCTGGATAAAACAACAAACAGCCCGCGCCTGCAATCAGTAGGCCAGTGACAATACCTGCTTGATAGCCGATGCGGCCAACCAAAATCCCTGCGGGTACAGAGACAATAAAATAAGCACTAAAAAAGCAAAATTGGATCAACATGGCCTGGGTATAACTCAGGTCAAATAGTTGCTTTAGGTAGGGAATTAAAATGTCATTCAGACAGGTAATAAAGCCCCACATAAAGAACAATGTGGTCAGTGCCGTGAGTGCAAAACGGTAATTCCCCGGGTTGTTTTGCATATGCGTTTCGGCCGGGTTTGATAGAGGTGATGCTGCCATAAAGGCTCCCTTGTCTTTTGGGTTGTTAATTGACGTCTTGTCTATTGGCGTCTTTTTAATGTAAGCGCTTTCATTTATAGCACATTGACTGCTGATAGCAATGTTTTTCGGTATTTAGCCGTGGTTTTTTTGCAGAAAAAAAATACAACTTTTTACTCGGAAGGCTTTGTGCTGTGTCTGGCATCTCATGAAGCTATCCGTTACTCTGCTTGGCAAAGCGTAAAAGTAATAAGCTATATCATGACCACACCAGCCTCTAGTAAACCGACCTACATACTCAGCATTGATTTTGGTACGCAAAGTGTGCGAGCCATCATTATTGATCAGCATGGCAACATCTTGGCAAAAGGCCAGCAGTCGATGCCGGCCTATCAAACTACCTCGCCTGGTTTTGCAGAATTAACAGCGGCCAGCTATTGGCAAGCGTTACAACAAGCGTGTCAGCAGCTATGGCAAGTAAGTGCTGTTCCAGCTTCTGCTTTAGCGGCTATGACGTTAACCACCCAACGAGGCACGATGTTTTGTCTAGATAAAGACAAACAGCCCTTACGGCCTGCCATTATTTGGCTTGATCAACGACAAGCGACTCCGTTGCCTCCTCTGGGGTGGCGTCGAGTACTATTTAAGGTCGTTGGTGCAGCGGCCATTGTACATCGATTTCAAACACGCGCTCCTTCAAACTGGCTAGCCAGTAACGAACCAGCCATTTGGCAGCAGACCGCGCATTATGTACTGCTGTCAGGTTATTTAAGTTGGCGCTTAACCGGCGAACTTACCGATTGCACAGCAGCACAAGTTGGCTATTTGCCTTTTAATTTTAAACGACAACGTTGGGCCAGCCGTTTTAGCTGGAAGTGGCGAGCATTATCGATACAACCCCATCAGTTGCCACGTTTAGTCGCAGCGGGTGAGCCAATAGGAAAACTCTGTGCAGAGGCCGCGGCTGATTTGGGTTTACCAGCAGGATTAGCGCTATTGGCGGCCGGTTCGGATAAAGCCTGTGAAGTGTTAGGGTGTGGCGGGTTAACGCCTGACATCGGTTGTATCAGTTATGGCACTACCGCTACCATCACCACAGTAAACTCGCGCTATGTAGAACCGCTACGCTGGTTACCGGCCTATCCAGCCGCGCACGGGAATGCTTATACCAGTGAGGTGATGATTCATCGCGGTTTTTGGCTAGTCAGTTGGTTTAAAGAACAGTTTGGTTTGCAAGAGCGACAAGCGGCTACAACACAAGGAATAGAACCTGAGCAACTGTTTGATGCGCTGTTAAAAGCCGTACCTGCCGGCAGTATGGGATTAATGCTCCAGCCATATTGGTCACCGGGCATTACCTTTCCGGGGCCTGAAGCGAAAGGCGCGATGATTGGTTTTGGTGATGTGCATGAGCGGGCCCATGTCTATCGTGCCATTATCGAAGGGTTAGCCTATGCCTTAAAAGAAGGCAGCGAGCGGCTGCAACGACGAAATGGCCAACCTATTCAAACGCTGCGTGTATCAGGTGGCGGTGCTAAAAGCGTTGAAATACTGCAATTAACTGCGAACGTCTTTAATCTGCCGGTTGAACGACCGCACACCCACGAAACGTCAGCGCTGGGTGCGGCGATCTCAGCCATGGTGGGTTTAGGCCGCTACCCAGATTACCCCAGCGCTATTGCTGCCATGTGCCAGCTACCGCAGCGTTATTTGCCTGATCCGGTTATCGCTGCGCAATATCAACGACTGTATCGGGAAGTGTATTTGAAAATGTACCGCCAACTCCAGCCGCTATATCACAAAATCCGCGACATCACCGGCTACCCCACCTAACCCACTGGTCCAACCGCACTCCGAGACAGGTCAGACCGGTGTCTGAGTGTGGTCCAACCTGTCTCGGAGTGTGGTCAGATGTGTCTCAGAGTGTGGTCGGAGGTGTGCTGGGTTTTTTCGGGGGTTGGTCCAATGAATATTAAAAGCGGCTGTAATAGGGGCTGGGTCAGACAGTTGACTGTTTATATCCGATAGAACACATGGCACAAAGCTGTAATTAACTATATTTTTATAGTCTACAAAAAACAATAATCAAAATAAGGTTTTACATATGAAGGTTTTTGCATTCATGTTAAGTTTAATGGCGATGGTGAGTACAGTAAGTGCAGAAAGCTTTGCCCTAGTCGGGGGACGGTTAATAGATGGCTATGGTCATCACCCTCTAGCAAATAGTGTCATTTTAGTACGGGATGGTGTTATTCAAAAGGTCGGGACTGTCGACACTCTTCCTATACCCAATGATTATCAATTGGTTTCTACCGAAGGTATGGATGTTTTGCCTGGTCTTTGGGAAAGCCATGCTCACCTGATGCTAAATGGTCATGCTGATTATGTACATTGGGATAAAACCTACATTAACCGCTTGTCTGATGAAATTATGCCGGCTAGTGCACTGCAATTATTACTCGCTGGTGTCACCAGCGCCCGTGATTTAGGAGCCCCCTTAGAAGACTCTGTCAATGTGAAACAGCGTATTGCATCAGGCGAGATCCCAGGGCCAAGGCTGTTTATTTCAGGGCCCTTTTTACAACACCGAGCCTATCCAGGCACTGAAGCTTTTCGTTGGAGTATTACCAGTGTCAAAGACGCGCAACAAAAAGTGGATAAGCTAGCAAAAGCAGGTGTTGATATTATTAAGCTAATTGATCAAGACCAAATGACCTTAGAAGAAGCGCAGGCTATTGTCGAACGCGCTCATCAGCATGGCTTAAAAGTGGTTGCTCATGCGCATCGGCCCAATGAAATTCGACGTGGTTTAGCCATCGGGGTTGATAATTTTGAGCATACTGGTTTGACAACTGCTCCTGGCTTTCCGGACGATGTCTTAGCCTTGTTAAAAGAACGTACCGCCACTGGCCGCGTATCGGGTGGACCGCTGTTTTGGACCCCAACAGTCGAAGGACTATGGAATTATGATGCCATGGTGGCTAATCCTGAGCACCTTGACAATACTTGCTGGCAGCGCGGTTTAAAGTCCGACACCATTACGGATATAAAACAGTCATTAGCGCAGCCAGGTAAACTTGCCTATATGCAATTAACGCCATTAAGAAAACCAACCTTACAGAATAAAATTGCGCAACTGCGAGAAAGCGGTGTCGTGTTTTTAGTTGGTACCGACAGTGGCATTCCAACCAAGTTTCATTGTCAAAGTACCTGGAACGAGTTAGCTGCTTGGGTCGATGTGATGGAGTTTTCAGCCATGGATACCATTCGTGCAGCCACATACTGGCCTGCAGTAATGATGGGCGTATCAGATAAACTTGGCACAGTCAGTGAAGGCAAATATGCTGACATTATTGCGGTAAAAGGCGATGTGCTGCGTTATATCAACCGTTTATCTGATGTCAACTTAGTCATGAAAAACGGCGTCATCTATAAAAAAGACGGTAAAGAATTAACCGACGCAACGCTCTCCAAATAACGTCACTTAACATACTGCTCAATGCCTTTACCTTGGCATGTTTAGTTGTCCTCTTCTGGCAGGTAAGGCCACTCTCTGGTAAATGGCCAGATGTGTATCGGGGTGTGGTCCGAGGATTGCTGATGCTTCTAGTGACAAAATGGGTGAGGCTGTAAAGGTTATCTCGGTATATTAATCGGCAAGGATCAGTTAGGATTTCGATTGTTGCGTTTAAATATTCAGCTTAAAACAGCGCTTAGTGCTTAGCGTAAACGAGATGGCTTTTTATGAGTGCACTTACCTTAGGTTTTTTAACACAGAAGCAGTCCAATTTTTTCGCGGTTATCCAATCTAACAGTTAGGTCATTCAGTTGCGCCAAGATGGCGCAGAGAGATAAAGATGCAAGGTATTGATTACTTAGCGAGCCCGCTGGGCTTATTAGAAATTGTGGCGAACGAGGCCGGTGTGGTTGCGGTGACGTTTTGCCTAAGACAACAGCAGCCGAGCACTGAGCCGCAATGGACGCGCGAAGCGAAAGCCCAGTTGTCTGCTTACTTTGCCGGTGAGTTAACGCTGTTTCAATTACCGCTGGCGGCAGAGGGCACTGCTTTTCAGCAGCATGTTTGGCAGGCGCTTCTCACCGTACCCTATGGCCAAACCGCCAGTTATGGTGATATCGCCAAACAAATTGGTAATCCAAAAGGCATGCGCGCGGTGGGTTTAGCCAATAGTAAAAACCCGATTTCGATTATTGTGCCTTGCCATCGCGTTATCGGCGCTAATAAAACACTCACCGGCTATGCCGGTGGCGTTGATAAAAAAGCTTGGTTATTGGCGCATGAAGGGGTTAGCGGTCTAAAGTGTTAATCGTCAGAGCGCAGAATACAATGCTTGGCATAATCTTTGGCTTCATTGGCTGTCCAATCGCCTTTAGCTTTGGTATCCATCTGTTCACACCATTTCTTTGAACCCACTTCAGGGGCACAACCTGCTAATAACACCACACTGGCCAATAATGCTAGGGAAAGTTTTTTCATAATATCTTCCTGATAATTCATATTAATAGGTGCTGCAATATGCAGAAGCGCAGCGCTGTAAAACGCCTTAGCAGTGTAGCGTTTTCAACGGCATTTTGTCAGAGAAATATTGCGGGGTGTTTTTGCAAAATAAAAGCAGGCTTTAGCATTTCAGCTTAGCCTGCCAAATGCGACGGGTTAGCGTGCTACAAACTCTAGCACGGTAGCATTAATGCAATAGCGTGTCGTGCCATTTGGGCCATCATTAAAGCGATGTCCTAAATGAATACCTGATACTGCCGCCACAATTTCGGTGCGGATCATGCCATGGCTGTAATCAGTGCGGGTGGTTACCGCGCCATCAATCGCCTTTTTAAAGGATAACCAACCGCTGCCCGAGTTAAAACGATCTCGGGTATCAAATAACGGTGCGCCGCTAAACGCATCAACAAATATGCCGTCAGGAGTATTTTTAAATATTTCATATTGTTTACAGAAAGGCCGGTCGGTATCACTTTGAAAGGCCACTTGATAACTTTCGCTATCAGCACCGACACTGAATAAACCCAATGCCTTATAAAAAACCTCTGGCTCCATATAGCCTTGCACGCCAAAGACCTCTACCCCGTTTTCGATAAATAACAGGGTGGGGGTTGCCCAAGTGGGCGTGGTGATGGTTAAACCCTCTAACTGGCTGGCTAAGCGATAATGTAGCGGGATCTTACCCTGATACTTGCTGCTGACATTGGCTTTGAATTTTTCGCAATATGGGCAATATTCCGCGGCATCAATCATCACAATGTGTTTGCCTTTTAATAAAGCGCTGTTGTCCACCGCCGGCGCGGCGGTAACATTTGAGCTATCAAAGCGCACGCCGGTTGAATGATCTGGGCAATAGCCATTGGGATTTTTTGCGATGTAATCTTGATGAAAATCTTCGGCGGGGAAAAATTGGTTTAATGGCTGTATTTGCGTTTGGATCTCGCCATAACCGGCTGCCGTAAGCAGAGGCTGATATTGCGCCGTCACTTGCTTAGCGATTTTTTGTTGCTGTTCATTTTGAAAGAAAATGGCCGAGCGATATTGCGTACCCACATCATTGCCTTGGCGATTGCGCTGTGTGGGATCATGCATTTCATAAAAGCGCTGTAACAAGGTTTCGAGGCTGACTAATTCAGGTTGAAAAGTCACTCGAACCACTTCGGCATGGTTATTCGGGTTAAATTTGTTGCGCTGCTGGGTAATCACCCGATAGCTCGGTTCCACACCATTGCCACCGGCATAACCTGACTGCACATCCGTGACCCCTGACATCGCTTCGAAGCGTTTTTCTACACCCCAAAAGCAACCGGCGCCCAGTACTATGGTTTCAAGCTGCATACTGGCTTGCGGTGTCGTTGCCATTAATGGCGTGGTTAAAAAGAAAATAATGAACAAAAAGCTGCTAACGATGTTGCTTAAAATACGCATGTTACTGCCCTCAATGACGAGTTTTAATCTACGTTGCGTTACTGGGGATAGACCATTTCAATGCCAATCAGTTCGGGTTGTTACCGAGAGGGTGTTTGTTTCATCTTTTATTTTCCTGCGTTTATCAGATGCTTTCCTTAGCTTAGCCGAAGTGCCTTGTTGCCTCTGAGGTCTTTGCTAATACTCACTGCAAGCCAAACAACCAACAGGTAAATAACGATGAAAATTGAACACGAAGTAAAAGTATTGCGGGTTACCGCTTTGACCAGCTTAGTTTTATCTTTAAGTTTATGTTTGATGGGCATGAAGTCATCTAATGACGGGCGTTTTGAGACCTTAACCGTTGAGCGCTTAAATATTATTGAAGCCGACGGTACTGTGCGTATGCTACTGACCAATACTGCTCGCTTTCCTACTACAGAAGAAGTGAATGGCAAGGTGTTAAACGAGGATCGTAAAAAGCGCGCCGGCATGTTGTTTTTTAATGAAGAAGGTATGGAAGCCGGTGGTTTTATTTACGATGGTGCGAAAAATGCGAACGGTCATAGCGCGGGCATGTCGATGACTTTCGATAAATACGATGGTGATCAAGTCATGCAGCTGCTAACCGTTGATGAACAGCGTGGTGATAAGCGTATTATTCGCTCTGGGTTGGCTTTTAATGATCGTCCTGTAGCAGAAACCCAAGACGGCGTGCGGCAAATTATGCGCGAGCTGGCACAAATTACCGATCAAGCACTAAAACGGCAGAAGATACAAGAATATCAAGATGCCGGACTGATTGGCGGCGCACCCCGTATCTTGTTAGGAAAAACTGCACAGCAAAACAATGGTTTATTTCTTTTTGCCAAAGATGGTTCGCCACGTGCGATGTTTTATGTAGACGAAAACGATGAAGTGCAGTTAAAGTTTATGGATGCAGCCGGCGAAGTGACGCGTTCATGGTCAAGTACTGCGGCTAAATAATGGATAAGGCGGCAATGGCCGCCTTTGTCACTTTCCAAGGACAGACAGGTACTGATTATGTTGCAGCGGTTTTACGCCTACTTGCAAGTTGACCGGCCTTTTTTACTGGGTATTTTCTGCTTTAGTTACTTTTTAGTCATTAGTAACCGCGTGCGAGCGGGTATGGTGTCTTGGTATACCTTTACCCCCGAAGCGCCCATCGTCACGTTTTGTTCAGCCTTGCTTATTTTTTTGTTGGTGCGTTATTGCTTAAACCGGTTTCAACATACCGATGACGGCCAGCTTAGTTGGTTGAAGATGTTGCAGATTATCTGCGTTTCTCTGCTGGTCTATTTAGCCTTTAATAACAGCATTAGCCTGCTGATTTCCGTGATGTTTAACACTGTCGAACGAAATTTTTCACCGAATTTGCTGTTAAGCAAAAATTTAGGCGATATTGTCGATGTGGTGTTATTCGCCGGTATTTATTTGGCGCGTTATCATTGGCAAGCGGCCAGTCGTTATCAACAACAAGTCGCCGATTACAATCAACAACTGGCGCAATTAACTATTCAGCAATTAAAAGCGCAACTGAACCCGCACTTTATCTTTAATGCGTTAAACACTTTAGATGAGTTGATCAATGTCGATCAAAAACAGGCCAGCCGCTATTTGCATGACTTTGCCGCGCTCTATCGGCTATCTATGCACAATGCTACGCAGCAGTTAGTGCCGCTAGCACAAGAGATAGAGTTTGCGGAATATTACTTTAAATTAATGCAAACTCGTGTCGGGCCCGGTTATCAGTTAGCCATTGATCCGGCTTTGCGCTCCAATCAAAGCTTGTTGCCACCCTTTAGTTTGCAGTTATTACTCGAGAATGTGTTTTTACATAACCATGGCAGCTTGGCAGCGCCATTGCTGGTGGATATTTCACTGCAGCAACAACGTGTGGTGGTCAGTAACCCCTTACAGCCGAGCGCCAAAAAAACACGTAGCGGTAATGGCATCGGTTTAACAAATTTAGCTAAACAGTTTTTGTTTTTAACCGGCCGTAATTTAGATATCAGTCAGGCAAATCAACGCTTTAGTGTGAGCTTGCCGTTAGTAGAGGAGCAGCCAAGTGTTTAAAGTCGCCATTGTGGAAGATGAGCCATTGGCGCGCAGCAAGTTGCGACGTTTGATTGCTGAATTACCCGATCCGATGGAAGTCGTCGCTGAACTGGCGACAATAAAAGAAACGGCCGCCTTTTTAACGAGCGGCCAGGCTGTTGATCTGATTTTTTCTGATATCGAGCTGGCGGATGGCAATGTGCTGACCACTTATCAACAAATTCCGCCCTGCTGCCCGCTGATTTTTATTACCGCTTATGATCAATTTATGCTGTCGGCTTTTGATAGTCAGGGCATTTCCTATTTACTTAAACCCTATAACAGTGAAAAGCTGTTGCAGGCTTGGCAGAAATTTCGCTTATTAAGTGCCAAAACCGTTACTGCGCAGCCTGATCTCTCCAAGCTGACTACCTTGTTAGCGCAGTTGTCCGCAACCCCTGCCGTGGCCAGTTATGCCACGCGCATAGCGATACGGCAGCAGCAACAGATTTACTTTTTGCAGATAGCCGATATCAGTTATATCCAAGCTGATGGTGGCCTGATTATGGCGTTTGATGCCGCAGGAAAGCGGCATTATTTGCCTTACACGAGCTTGCAAGCGGTAGAGGCGATTTTAGATCCGCAACGTTTTTTTCGAATTAATCGCAGCGAATTAGTGCAAACGCATTACATTGAGCGGTTAGAGCGCTTTTGTAAAAATACGCTCACGGTCTTTTTACGCTCCGGCGTGCAGTTAAAAACCAGCCAAAGCCGCACCAGCGAGTTTAGTCGCTGGTTGGGTATTTAGTTACTTAAACAAAGGTGAGTACCAGGCTAATAATCACACCGGTGATCAGCAGCTGCATTAAACAAAACCCCATGATGTCTTTGGCTTTTAAACCGGCAATAGCCAGCACAGGCAAGGCCCAAAACGGCTGGATCATATTGGTCCAGGCATCGCCCCAAGCCACCGCCATGGCGACGCGACTAATATCCGCGCCTAACTCCAGCGCAGCCGGTAACATTACTGGGGCTTGTACCGCCCACTGCCCCCCACCAGAGGGCACAAAAATATTAACGATACCGGCACTGATAAAGCTAAAAAATGGCAAACTTTCTGCACTGGCAAAACTAACAAACCATTCTGACATGCTCTGTGCTAAACCCGACTGGATCATAATGGCCATAATGCCAGCGTAAAATGGGAATTGGATCACAATACCGGCGCCGCCTTGCACCGCTTGTTGCAAGCTATGCAGTAAGCGGCGGGGTGTGCCATGCAGCACGATCGCCAAAAACAGGAATAAGTAATTAACGATGTTTAAATTAAGGCTACCGCCTTTGACAAAATACTGGACTAAATAAGCAACACCCGCAAAGCCGACAATCAAAGCTAACAGTAGGCTATTTTCAAGTTTATCTGCCGGGCGCTGCTGGGTGATTTCTGGTAAAGGCGTGTCATCGAGTTTAGCGGGGTCGACATAGATACTGTCTTTTGCTGACGGTAACATCAGATAATTTACCAGCGGCACTGCGACAAATAGCAAGGCCAGCAATATCAAGTTAAAGTGCGCGAAGATAGTCTCACTGGTCGCGATTAAGCCAATTTGCGCTTCGGCAAAATGTCTTGGTGTTGCAATGGTCAGCGGTACCGAACCGGCTAAACCACCATGCCACACAATAAAGCCTGAATAAGCACTGGCCACCAGTAAGCGATAATCCACTTTGATTTGTCGGGCTAATGCTTTGGCAAATAATGCGCCGACCACCAGGCCAAAACCCCAGTTAAGCCAACTGGCGAATAATGAAATCACGCTAACTAACACAATGGCTTGGCCCGGCGTTTTGGCCAGCATAGCTAGGCGATCTAAAATGGCTTTTACCAAGGGGGTACTGGCCAGCATGTAGCCGGTAACCAGTACTAACAGCATTTGCATGGCAAAGCTGAGTAAGCCCCAAAAGCCATCTCCCCATTGTTGTAATACTTGCTGTGGCGACTGTTGTTCAAACAGCACTGCGGCAGCAAATACCACTATGGTGAGTAGTAAGACAAAGATATAAGGATCAGGTAGATAACGTTCGACTAAGCGAACAAAGGGTTTCGCAGCGGTATTAAGCATCATCAACTCTTTTTATAATAATAATAGGCTTAACTTTAAAACAGCTTAGCCAAACAACACAACCGTTACAAGGCGTTAGCCGCAGCACACTTTAGTCTTATGCCAAGAGCGATTAAACGTAAAGGCACTGGCCTCGCCTTGTCGCTTTAGCGTATGCTTAGGTTTTTGTGTCTATCCGGAAAGTTTAATGAAATTATCTCGTTTGTTAGCCACGACAGCGTTGTTAGTGGGCAGCACCTTAATGGCGCCGTTACATGCGACCATCGTGCAATTTAATACGTCGTTGGGCAACTTTGAAGTCAACTTGTTCGACGAAACCACGCCAAAAACCGTAGAAAACTTTTTAAGTTACGTTAAAGACCAAAGCTACGATAATAACGTGGTGCATCGTTTGGTGCCGGGCTTTATTGTGCAAGGTGGCGGTTTTGTTTACACCGGTCAGGTGCCGTTTGGGAATGTGGTGGCTAAGGCTGCAGTACAAAATGAACCGAAATGGTCTAATCGACGTGGCACTATCGCTATGGCTAAAATTGGCGATCAACCCAATAGTGCGACTAGCCAATGGTTTTTCAATTTAGTGGATAACCAAACCAACTTAGATGCGCAAAATGGCGGCTTTACCGTATTTGGTCAAATCTCTGTGCAAGGTTTAGAGATTTTGCAGCAAATGGCACAATTACCTACTTATAATTTTGGTGGCGCCGCAACCAACATTCCACTGCGTAATTATACGTCAGCCGATTTTGCCGCTGGTAAAGCCCTAACGGCTGACAACTTGGTGCTAATTGAAAGTGTGTTTGTGATTGATGCTCGAGTTAACACTGCTGCCGGTTTAAACCCTGTAGCCAATACTTTAGCAAGTAATGGCGCTGCAGAAGGCGATTCAGGCTCGGGCTCTGTTAATTGGCTCGTGTTGTTATTATTACCTTTAGCTATTTTACGTTTGCATCAAGCTCGTCGTAGCTGAGTGCGTTAAGCTCGTCAGGCCGTTTACCTAAAAAGGGTTGCGGCCTTAAACCACTTTTTATCTCTTCCTCGCGCTATTAACAGCAGGCTTAACGTGATGGATGTTTCTGCCCTTCTCAAACAACTACCTGTGGCCACGCAACCGGCTTATCGGCAAGTTTTACAATTGTTACTGCAGCAAATCATACCGTTGGCACGGCCTTTAGTACTGGGTATTAGCGGTGCGCAAGGCAGCGGTAAAAGCACCTTAGCCAAATTGCTGTGCGGCTTGCTGCAACAGCAGGGTATTTCGGCCGCCACCGTGTCGCTAGACGATTACTATTTGTCGCAACCTGCTCGGCAACAGTTAGCCGCGCAAGTGCATCCGCTGTTGGCCCAACGTGGAGTACCCGGCACACATGACATCCATAAAGCATTAGCGGATGTGCAAGCGGTGCTCGCTGGGCAGGCTGTAGCATTGCCACAATTTGATAAGGCGATGGACGATCGGCTAGCTAACTTACCCAAACAACAGCTTGATGTGCTGATTGTTGAAGGCTGGTGTTTAGGTGTGGCAGCCGAAGCTGCTGAGGTGTTGGCGCAGCCTGTAAATGATTTTGAAGCCGCTGCCGACGCTAAGGGCGTGTGGCGTAGTTATGTTAATCAGCAACTGGCGGGTAGTTATGCCGAGTTATGGGCTTTCCTACAGCCACTGATTTGGTTAAAAGCGCCTGATTGGTCCAGTGTTTGTCGTTGGCGAGCTCAGCAAGAGCAGCAATTATGGCTGCAACGAGGTAAAGGTATGTCGGCTACTGAATTGGCTGCTTTTATGTTGCCCTTTCAGCGGCTGACGCAAGCCAGTTGGCAGCAGTTGCCGACACGAGCAAATTACACTATTGTACTAAATGAGGCACAGCAACCGTTGCTCAGCCCTGGAGGTTGTGGGTGATTTACACACATCGTTTGACACTGCGGCCACTGACACTTGCTGATGCACCTTTTATGCTGACGTTATTAAATGATCCGGGCTTTGTGCAACATATTGGCGATCGTGGGGTACGCGATTTGGCTGGCGCTGAGCAGCATTTGCAACAAGGGCCGTTGAAAAGTTATCAACAATACGGTTTTGGCTTGCGGGCAATGGAGCACACCGCCACCAAACAGTTAATTGGTATCTGTGGTTTATTGCAGCGCGAACAGCTTGATGCGCCCGATCTTGGCTATGCCTTGCTCGAACCTTATCAGCAACAAGGTTTTGCTTATGAAGCTGCCAAGGCCGTGTTGCAGTGGGCGGTTACGCTACGGATACCATCGTTGTATGCCATTGTTAATGAAGATAATACGGCTTCGCAGGCCCTGTTGCACAAGTTGGGTTTTGCTTACCATAGCCCCTTTAGTTTAACGCCTGAACAGACCGGTTGGTTATATCAACGAGCATTACCAACAGCTTAAATGACGTTGCTAAACACCGCCGCTTAACAGCCACACTCCTGAAGTTTCCGTTCTAGTTGCGCAATTCGTTCCTGTGCTTGTTCACGATAGCGTGTTAAACGCTCGATGGTCGCGGCTGAATTGCTCTTCACAAAACTCACTTGTTCTTCAAATTGCACTTTCTGTTTATTAAATTGAAAGCGTTCTAGTTGAATTTGCTGCACCGCCTCGCGCTGTTGTGCTAATTCTTCCCGTAATTGTTTGATCGTCTCGCGTTGCTCGGCCTGATGTTGCGAGGTAATGCTATTTTGATGTTTCAACAATGCTAAATGAGCGCGTAATTGTTCCACATTGTCGCATTGTTCAGGGTTATTCGGTTGCAACAAGGCTTTTAATTCGGCTAATTCGTGTTGCACGTTATGCAGTTGATCCGCTTGTGCTGCATTAATGGCGAGCGCCTCATCCCGCTCTGCTGTTAACGCACTGAGTTGCTCGCTTTGCACTACCTGCTCGGTGGCACTGTGTTGTGGCGTGGCCAGTTGTTGCAGTAAGTCTTGGTGCTGTTGCTGCAGTTGTTGCAATTCTTGCTGTAACTGAAGGTTTTCTGTTGCCGTGGCTTGCTCGGCGGCACTGTGCTGTGGCGTGGCCAGTTGTTGCAGTAAGTCTTGGTGTTGTTGCTGCAGTTGTTGCAATTCTTGCTGTAACTGAAGGTTTTCTGTAGCCGTGGCCTGTTCGGTGGCACTGTGTTGTGTTGTGGCCAGTTGTTGCAGTAAGTCTTGGTGCTGTTGCTGCAGTTGTTGTAATTCTTGCTGTAACTGAACGCTGTCGGCTGATGCAGCGGGCTCTGCTGAGGTTTTTTGACGGCGTAACTGACTCAACAGCGTATCGCGCTCAGAGCTGAGTTCAGCGCATTGCTCGGAATATTCGGCCAGTTGCTGATGGATCTGTTTTTTCATTTCAAAGTGTTGGCGTTGCTGCTCTGTCAACCTTTGTTGTAAGGCATCATACTCGGCCTGTAGCTCAGAAAAATGCTGTTGCTCTTGTTGATACTGCGCCACGGTGTTTTGCGCTGCACTTAACGCTTGCTCGGTGTCTTGCTGTGCACTTTTAGTCTGCTGCAACGTTGTTTCAAGTGCGTCGAGTTGCATTTGAGCCGTGCTTAATTGCTCAGCCAGTTGTTGCTGTGCCGCCTGCTTTTCCTCTAATTGAGCAATTAACTGCTGTTGTTGTTGATACTGTTGTTGTAACTCAGACAATTGCTGCTCGGTGTCGTTAAGCTGTGCTTGCTGTGAAGCGAGAGCGGATGCTTGCTCAGAGGCTTGAACATTGGCGGCGGCCACGGCCGCTTGGCTGGCGGTTAGTTGCTCCGTTGCCTTGTTCAGTTGTTGTTCTAACTGGCCCAGTTGTTGTTGCAAAGCGGTGCGCTCTTGCTGCAAGCTGGCAAAGTGTTCTGCCTGTGTGGTCAGTTTCTGTTGTTGGCTGTACAATGTTTGCTCTAAAGCCGTTTTACGCTGTGCCAACTGCTGCCATTGCTGCTGTGCCTGTTGTAAGTGCTCAACCGCGATCACTTCACCTTGCAGCGCTTCGGCTAATTGTTTTTGCAGCGACGCCGTTTGTTGTGCGCCTTGTCGCTCGGTTTCACGCAGAAACGCTTGCATAAAATCGTCACTGAGTAATGGCGCTTGCTCAAGCTGTCGCTGTTGAGCTTGCTCGTATCGCCACTTTTTATAGTGTGCGATCACCGTTGCTTGTGCGTCAGACACTTTAGATAAGACATAATCTAGCGATACGGTTTTACCGGTACTTTCTAGATCATCACAAATTCTTTTTACATCAGTATATTGCGACATTTTCTACGCCCTCATAGCGAAGCAACAAAACCAGAGTAGGCAAGGAACCCATATTTACAGCTTAGAAAATAGCCAAGTTGTCAGCAATGTCGATCTACTCAATAATTATGCTGCGATTGTTTTTTAAACATTAATGTATATAAGTAATTGAAATGATTAATTTTAATTTTTATTTGGCGAGTTAAGTTAGCGGTTCCAATTGTGGTTTTAAACATCAATATAATCCTTAGGTATTAGCCAGTGTCACAAGTTTTTGCTATTTAATGTTAGGCAAGGTAAATTAACTGATTATTTGTACAGTGTTTTGTCTGATGATTTTATACATTGCAGAAAAGCCCAGCGTTGGCCGTGCCGTAGCCGATGTGCTCCCCAAACCACAGCAAAAAGGCGATGGCTTTATTAAAGCCGCCAATGGCGATGTGGTGACTTGGTGTATTGGTCATTTACTGGAACAGGCAGAACCTGAAGCCTACAACGCCGATTACAAAAGTTGGCGCAAAGCCCACCTGCCAATTATTCCAATAGAATGGAAACAACACGTTAAGTCGCAAACCCGCCAGCAATTCAATGTGGTTAAAAAGCTGATCAAAGAAGCCGATGTGTTAGTGAATATGGGCGATCCGGATCGTGTCGGGCAAATTTTGGTGGATGAAGTGATTAATTATGCGGGGATCAGTCAAGCCAAGCGTGCGGCCACCAAACGCTGTTTAGTGAATGACATGAATCCGGCGGCGATCAGCAAAGCCTTAAAGGATTTGCGCCAAAACAGTGATTTTATCCCGCTAGCCACTTCAGCCTTAGCGCGGGCAAGGGCCGATTGGTTGTATGGTATCAATATGACACGGCTATGCACCTTGCTTGGCCAAGAGCATGGTTATCAGGGCGTGTTGTCGATCGGCCGTGTGCAAACGCCGGTGTTGGGGTTAGTGGTGCACCGCGATCTAGAGATTGAACACTTTGTAACGAAACCCTTTTATGAGGTGTGGGTAACGCTGCACACCTGCAGTGGTGAGCAATTTAAGGCAAAGTGGCAACCGAGTGCCGCCTGTGAGCCTTACATGGATGAAGATGGCCGGGTATTACTGAAAAAGTTAGCCGAAACCGTGTTAGCAAAGGTTAGGGGTCAAACGGGCCAAGTTAAAGCCGTGAAACGCGAACAAAAAAGCCAGGCTGCACCCTTGCCTTATAATTTATCCTCATTACAAATTGATGCGTCTAAACGCTTTAATTTAAACGCGCAAAAAACCTTAGATATTTGTCAGCAATTGTATGAACGCCATAAGTTAATTACCTATCCGCGTTCTGATTGTCGTTATTTACCGGCGGGTCACTTTGCTGAGCGGCAAAAGGTAAGCCAAGCGATTGCCAGCAGTAGTTCGCAATTAAGTCAGGCCGTGAAAACAGCAGATTTAAACTTAAAAAGTAAGGCCTGGAATGACAGCAAGGTAGGGGCGCACCATGCCATTATCCCTACCGAGCGGGTGCTGGATGTGCAGCGTCTTTCGCTAGATGAGCGACACATTTATGAGTTAATTGCCCGACAATATTTAATGCAGTTTTATCCGGCGTTTCGTTATAGCGAACATCAAATTGATACTGAAGTCGCCGGGGGGTTGTTTGTCGCCAAGCAAAAATCGACCGTCGATCTGGGCTGGAAAGCCTTACTTGCACGTTCCGGTACAGCTGACGAAGAGGCGAATGAATTCAGTACAGCCTTGCCGGCAGTGCAGCAGGGCGATCAGGTTAATTGTGTTGAAGGGCAACTGGATGAAAAGCAAACCAGCCCGCCGAAGCATTTTACCGACGCTAGCTTACTGGCCGCCATGACCGGCATCGCACGTTATGTTACCGACCCAGAAATAAAAAAAGTGCTACGCGATACTGACGGTTTAGGCACTGAAGCTACGCGAGCGGGCATTATTGAATTGCTGTTTAAACGACAGTTTTTAACGAAACAAGGTAAAGAGATCCACGCCACACCCATTGGCCGGCAATTAATTCAAAGTTTGCCGCAGCGCATGGTGGTGCCCGATATGACGGCACACTGGGAAGCGCAGCTTGAAGCGATTTGTGAAAAACGCTTGCGATACGACCAGTTTATGCAACCGTTACAGCATGGCTTAGTCGAGCTCATTAGCGAAGTTAGCCAGCAACAAGGGCAGTTTTCGGGATTAAAAGGGCTGGGTCAAAACCGCTTTAGCCGCAGTAAAACCGGTCGGGCTAAATTTGCCGCCAAGAAAACCAGCAGTAAAGCAGCAAGTAAAACAACCGCAACCAAAAAAGCGGCCGGCAGCACTCGGTCTCGTCGCAGCAGCCAATAAAAAATCGCAGTATCAACCTAACCCAAAAGAGTTATAGCAGCTTAGGCTGTTTACTAATAAAGCACAGTAAAACAAGGCTTTTGCGCAATAGCGCTAATTCAGGTGTCGCTAACATGAAGGATGCACTAGGCTATAAATAGAGCAAGATAACCGTAACAATGCAGTGCTTATAGGCTGGCACTAGCTATATTGCCAAGATTGCCTACACTTTAATAGTGTCATGGCAGATCAGACAGCCAGCGCTGTTGTACAACAGAGAGGGTGCACAAATGATTTTGTTAGTTGGTGGTGAAAAAGGTGGCAGCGGCAAAAGTTGTCTAGCACAGAATATTGCTGTGTACTTTTCCCGCGAGAAAAATGCTAATGTGATGTTGGTCGATTGCGATCCGCAACGCACCACGTCAGATTGGGTGCAAGAGCGACACATGAATCCAGAATTACCTTGGCTGAATTGTGTGCAAATGTACGGCAAAATTCGTTATGAGCTGAAAAGCTTAGAAATGCATTACGATGTGGTTGTGGTGGATTGTGGTGGCCAAGACAGTGTGGCTTTACGTTCAGCGATGGTGGTGGCCAGTCATGTATTATTTCCACTAAGACCGAAGCGCCGCGATTTAAAAACACTCGAACACCTTGAAGATTTGGTCAGTGCCTGTAATGTAGTTAATCCAGAGATGATTGTGGGTTGTGTTTTAACCCAGTGTCCGTCATTACCCAATCAAGCTGGACGCATTTTAGATGCAAAAGAGGTCTGTAAGAGCTTTAATTTACGTGTGCTCGACAACATTACTTACAGTCGCAACATTTATGACGATAGCGAAGAAAAAGGCTTATCGGTAATGGATGTGGATAATGAAGGTAAAGCAGCCTCGGAAATGAAATCGATTATTGAAGAATTGCTATCCATGAGGGCGATACAACAAGATGGCGCTAAGCGACCTGAAGAAAAAGTCTTTGCCGTCAAATAAACCCAGTTTTACCACTGAAGAGTTTATTGATGATGCAAATAATTATGCCTTGGGGCTGCCGCAAATTGTCAGCTTGCGGCAACTATTACCAGACGAGGATGAAACGGCTAAACTGCCGATGCGTCATGCTACTTTTACGTTAAGCGAAGAGGCGATTGCTGCCCTAGCCGAGTTAAGTGAATTAACCGGTGAATCTAAATCGAAACTGATCCGTACCTTAATTAAACGCGCCACGCAGTCAGTGCAAATTGATTTGGCGCGCTTAAAACCCACAACATCAAAAAAAGACTAACGATTTCAACAACATTTTGTGAGTGATAACAGCCTAGTTAACTAAAAACGCGTAGGCAGTAACATAAGCCGTTTCTTGAAAAACTTTTAGGCCGGTTGATTTAAAATCTACAGGTAAGGGATGACGTTTAATGCGATCTTTTAAGGCCGCACCCGACAAAATGGTGGTGGGACAAGTGGGAATTAATTGAATTGCCGCTTCAATTTTAAACCCTACCGCACCGCCCGCAAATTTACCCTTTTGTGGCCGCTCTTTAATGATCAGATGCTCAATTTTATAATCTTCGACCAGTTTTTTTATCGCAAATTGAAATTTTTGTACGCTTTCAGCTTGTTGATCTTGACTCAGCGCGATTCGATTAACCCGACATTCCGGAAGATCAAATAAGCCGTCTTCTAAATTCATTAAACATAAAATGGCTTCACTGCCTTTTATTTCGATCCCGCAGACGCGCATGGCAATTTCCTGTTAGTTATCTTGTAATTGGTTTAAATGTTTTTCGATAATGCGGCAGCTTTTTTGCTGCACCTCACCAAAAAGCAAAGAATTAAATTCTTGGTTTACGCAGTAGGTTTGCCGATATTCCAAAATACTGCTGCGACTGGCTGCCGCATTGTTTAGCAATTTTTGTTGGCCAACCCCAAGGTTTTCAGTTAAGGCGGTAAATTCGCGCTGTACCGCAATCACTCCACGATCTTCCTGCTGCCAGCTTTCGTACACCACAGACTCTACCTTGTTAAAAAACATATCTCGGTAGGTTTTGAGTGGTTCTCTGCCAGAAAAAGTGATTAAAAGTAAGATAATAAAGGCAAACCAAAAAAACTTCTTCATAGTTAAGGCTTATAATTGCAAGCAATGCCTCATTCTAGCGGAATTCAAACGCTTTCGCATTAAAGTGTTGTGATATATGGCGGTAGCTTATTTTATGTCAAATAATTTCGGTAAGAGCCTGATATACTGAGGCCATCACCAGTTGTCACCCAGTGCCATGTTATTGTTGAGGAAGACCAGTGGATAAGCAAAAAATTGACGTGAAAAACATACCGGTTGAAGTGAAAATTCATCGACCTGCCGCTGATACCACAACGAAATATGCTTCACGCGATCGGATCTATATTCGTTCGGTGAAGGGATTACACCAAAGCCTGCGTCGTAATATGGGCTTTATCTTTATGTCGTTGTTTTTTCTTTTGCCATGGATCCCATATCATGGTCAGCAAGCGATCCTGCTAGATATTGGTGAGCAAAAATTTAATATTTTTGCCTTAACCCTGTGGCCGCAAGACTTTACCTTATTAGCCTGGATCTTTGTGATCGCCGCTTATGCGTTGTTTTTTGTGACAACCTTTTATGGGCGGGTCTGGTGTGGTTATCTTTGCCCGCAATCGGTGTGGACTTTTACCTTTATGTGGTTTGAAGAGAAGATCCAAGGCACGCGTAATCAGCGCATGAAGCTTGATCAAGCGCCGATGAGTTTTAATAAGTTTTGGAAGAAAGCCCTAACGCATTTTTGTTGGTTGGCTTTTGCATTGTTTACCTCATTAATTTTTGTCGGCTACTTTACGCCGATTGGCCCACTATTCCTTGATTTCTTTACACTGCAAGCCGGGTTTTGGGCGGTGGTGTCAGTACTGTTTTTTACTTTTTGCACCTATGGTAATGCCGGCTGGATGCGCGAAATTATGTGTACGCACATTTGCCCTTATGCGCGCTTTCAATCAGCGATGTTTGATAAAGACACTTTTACCGTCACCTATGATGAAGCGCGTGGAGAAAACCGTGGACCTCGAAGCCGCAAAGATACCGATTATAAAGAAAAGGGCTTAGGCGATTGTATCGACTGTAACCTGTGCGTGCATGTCTGCCCTACGGGCATCGATATTCGTAACGGCTTGCAATATGAATGCATTAATTGCGGGGCTTGTATCGATGCCTGTGACGATACGATGACAAAAATGGGTTATCCCAAAGGCCTGATCAGTTACACCACTGAACACACCTTACAAGGTAAACCGGCGAAAGTGTTCCGGCCAAAACTACTGGGTTACTTCTTCGTGTTGATCTTGGTGTGTGTGGCCTTTGTCGTGAATTTAGCCATCCGCAAACCGTTGGAGCTCGACATCATCCGCGATCGGGGAGCCTTATATCGTGAAACGCCAGAAGGCTTAATTGAAAATACCTATACCCTCAGTATTATCAATAAATCGCAGCAACCAAAAACGCTGAACTTGTCGGTTATGGGCATTGAACAGTTAAAATGGATTGGTGATACCGAAGTGATATTAGCCGGAGGCGAAAGCCGAAACGTGGTGATAAGCCTCGCTTTAGATCCCTATTATGCGAAGAAGCCGGTGTTAGACGTAAGCTTTACCGTGACGGATGCAGCACAACCCGAGTTAACGATTTCTCAGGAGAATAAATTCTTTGCCGGGCGTTGAGTTGACGCAGCGTTTTGATTTTTCAACGCTGCAGCCTGACCTGATTTTAGATGCGTTGTACCATTACGGTTTCGATGTTAGCACTGGGCTGCTGGCACTAAACAGTTATGAAAATCGCGTTTATCAATTTAGTGCTTATCGTGATGGTGCCGCACAGCCCGAAAAACTGGTGGTTAAGTTTTACCGACCAGAGCGTTGGACCGCGGCGCAGATTGAGGAAGAGCATCAATATGCTTTTGCCTTAGTCGACGCCGACATCCCCGTAGTGGCACCGCTTCGTTTTGCTGGCAGTAGTTTATTGCATTATCAGGGCTTTTTATTTGCGGTTTTTCCAAGTCGTGGTGGCCGTACTTTAGAAATCGACAACGATGAGCAATTGGCTATGTTGGGGCGGTTTTTAGGTCGGATGCACCAGGTGGGTCGCCAACAACCTTTTCGTGAACGCCCCACCTTAACCGTCGAAAGTCATTTAATTGAAAGCCAGCAAGTATTAGCCAGCTTAAGTTTAATTCCCACTTATCTGCGGCCGGCCTTTGACAGCGCCTTAGCGCAGGTGATTGCCGAAGCCAGTCGACAATATCGGCCCGCTCAGCTGATCCGGCTGCATGGTGATTGTCATGCGGGTAATCTCTTTTACACTGGCAATGGCCCGTTTTTTGTCGATTTAGATGATTGTCGCATGGGGCCGGCGATGCAGGATATCTGGATGATGCTGTCCGGTGATCGGCAACAGCAGCGTTTCACCCTTGAGTTAATGCTAGAAGAGTACGAACAGTATTGTGAATTTGATCCGGCCGAGTTAAAACTGATCGAGCCATTACGCGCTATGCGTATGATCCATTATATGGCATGGTTAGCGCGGCGTTGGGAAGATCAAGCTTTTGTGATGAACTTTCCATGGTTTGGTACAGACAAATACTGGGAACAGCAGTGTCTGGCGCTAAAAGAGCAACTGTCATTATTACAGCAACCCCCTTTAAGCTTAGTGCCAGACTATTAACAATTTGCTAAGCTAGTGCGCAAAATGACCCAGCAGTATGACTAAATAGAGGTAAATAATGAAAAAGTGGTTAGTAGCAGCCGTCGCTGCCGTCTTGTTCCCCTTGTCGGCATTCGCCAACAATTATGAAGAAGGCAAGCATTACGAAGTGATATCAGAACAAAAAACAGCTAAGCCAGAAGTGAAAGAATACTTTTCTTTTTATTGTGGTGGTTGTTACGCTTTTGAGCCGATTGCCCAGAGTTTAGCGAAAAACTTACCTGCCGGTACCGAGTTCAAAAAATCACATGTCGACTTTATCCGCGCCGCCTCACCTGAAATTCAAAATGCTTTAGCGCGTGCTTATATCTCTGCGAAAAACCTAGGTAAAGGCGATGAAATGGCCACGGCTATTTTTAATCAAATTCATAAAAGCCGCGTACCATTTCGGGCAGAAGACGATGTGCGTAGCCTGGCGCTGATTAATGACATTGATGCAGAAACCTTCGATAAAGCCATGCGCAGCTTCCCAGTGCGCGGAGCGGTAGGCCAAATGGCACGTGAGCAAGAACAATTAAGTGAAAGCCGTGTACTAACGGGTGTGCCAATGTTGGTGGTTAACGGTAAATATAAAATCAATAATCAAAACTTAGATCAACGTAATCTGCAAACAGATATGCAAAACCTTATCGAGTTTTTATTAAAGAAAGACTAGTTATACTCTGCTAATGAAAAGGGCCAGCATGCTGGCCCTTTTCTATGTGCTTAATCAGCAATCTCAACACCCGTAGGGACTAACTGATAAGCCTCCGCTTTACCTTCGGCTTGTGGCCAAACTTTAACGATACCTTTTGCATAAGCCGTTTTGCCTTTCGCGCTTAATGGAAACACCATATCGCCATCTTTTACTTTAATGCGAAAGCGAGACTCTGCTTCATCGCTTGCGAGTGTCATCCAGCAATGCATTTTGGTACAAACGGCGGTGACAGTACCTGCAATGGTAATTTCTTTATCAAGATAGGTGGCAGGCGATGCTAATACCGAGGCTACGCTGGTCAATGCGGTTTTATCAAGGTTCTCACCAAAGGTAGTGGCTGCAGATAAACTGGCCGCAAAACAAAGTGACGCTAAGCTGAAAAGTGCTTTCATGGTTTCTTCCTACAAAGGCCAAAAGAACAATAATGCCGGCACACCGACGACAATCACAACAATTTGCATCGGCAAACCAAGCTGCCAGTAATCCGTAAAGCTAAAACCACCCGGGCCTAAAATCAAGGTATTATTTTGATGGCCAATAGGGGTTAAAAAGGCGCAAGAAGCACCGATAGCAATAGTCATCAGCAGCGTATCGGGGTTTACGTCAAGTTGTGTGGCTAAACTGATGGCAATGGGGCACATCATCGCGGCTGTGGCGGCATTATTTAAAAAAGACGTTAGAACAATAGTGAGGATTAATAAGCTGATTACCGTTAGCTGTGGGTCTGCTTTACCGACTAAGTCGAGCATACTCACGGCTAATAAATCCCCTGCACCCGTCGAACTCATGGCCCCGGCAACGGGGATTAAACAGCCTAATAACACGATCACCGGCCAATCAATCGCACTATAGACCTTGCGCAACGGAATCACATGAAAGGCCATGATCAACAACATGCCGGCGGCAAAAGCCACGGCGGCCGGTAATAATCCTACCGAAGCCGACAGTACGGCTGCGAGCATAAAGCCACTGGCCAGTAAGGTTTTGCGTTTATCCGGCACCTGAATTTGCCGCTCAGCCAACGGCACACAGCCAAAATCGGTGGCGAAGTTTTGTAAGGCTTGGCTGTTGCCTTGCATTAAGATCACATCCCCGGCTTGAAAACGAGTACGGCGTACCCGTTTAACTGAGCGATTACCGTGGCGTGATAACGCTAACAAGTGAATATTAAAGCGCCGGCGCATTTGAATTTGCACGGCGGTGCGGCCAATAAGATCGGAGTTGGGTAACAGTGTTAGCTCAATCAAACTGACGTCAGGGCTCACTAAGGTTTTTTCTTTAGAGGGGGGAATATCGGTTTGGCTTTTGGCTAACGCTTTATCTTGTTCTTTTTGCAGCTGCGTATCTGCGCTATCTTCCAGCGCTAATTCTAAGCTCGATAACAATTTACCCAGTGTTTCTGGTTCGGCTTCAATCACTAAAATATCGTTTTCTTTTAGTTGATAAGAGCTAGAAGGAACATGCTCCCGGTACTTGTTTCGTACTATACCCACTACTTGTGAGTCGAGTTCATCTAAACTGCGCTCGAGTTCACGTAAGCGGCTACCACAGAATTTACTACTCGCTTTGATCCTAACTTCCGTTAAATATTTGCTGGTTTCAAAGCTACTGAGATCAGCCCGTTGCCGCACCGGCACTAAGCGCCAACCTAATAAACCGATAAATAACACACCCGCTAATGTTACTGCGATGCCCGGCCCCGCAAAGTCAAACATGGCAAAGCCTTGACCATGTACTTCGGCTCTAAAGCTGGAAATGATCAAGTTCGGAGGGGTACCAATAAGCGTCGTCATACCGCCAAGCATCGAGCCAAAGGCCAGTGGCATTAATACTTGGCCGGGTGCCAGATTAATGCGGCTGGCAAGCGGAATGGCCATCGGCATCAATAACGCTAATACGCCAACGTTATTCATAAAGCCGGACAACACCGCCGCAAACGCGGTTAAAGCGGTAATAGTGAGTGTTGGCCCTGCATTAGAGGGTAAAACTTTGTGTGCTAAGACATCAATCGCGCCAGTCGTTTGCAGTGCTTGGCTTAAGACCAATACACAGGCAACGGTAATCACCGCGGGGTGACCAAAGCCATTAAAGGCTAACTCTGCAGGGATCAAACCTACCAGCACGCAGGCTAGTAGGCTAAACAGCGCCACAATGTCGTGTCGCCAACGATCCCAAACAAACAGTACTGTGGTGATGCCAAGGATCGAAAAAATCAGTAACTGGTCAAGGGTCATAAAGGTTCCTGTACCAGACAGGGGCAAAGCCACTGTCGAATAACCGCTCTTTCTCTATACTAGGCGTTAATGGGTAGAAGTAACAGCTAAAGAGTTGAAAAGTCGGCCTTTAGTTTGAATGCCGAGAGAAAAACTGCAGCACGCAGCGCGTGCTGCGTGCTGGGAGGGATTAACGCGCGCCAGGCTCGGCGAACTGGGTCATCCAATCTTTCACTTGGTTATACCAATAGATGGAATTGTTTGGTTTTAAGATCCAGTGGTTTTCATCGGGGAAGTAAATCATTCGCGACTCCACGCCACGGCTTTGCAAGGTGCGGAATAACTCAAAGCCTTGCCCAACCGGTACCCGATAATCTAACTGGCCATGGATAACTAAGGTTGGCGTATTAAAGTTACCGGCAAAATAATGCGGCGAAATACTTTTGTATATCTCTGGTTTGTCCCAGAAATTGCCAAAGCGGGTTGAATGTACAGCAAAGTCTGCCGCCATTTGCGAATACATGTTGTAAACCGCGGCATGGATCAGCAGGGCTTTATACGGATGTTCAGTACCCAACAAGATAGCACTTAAGTAACCACCGTAGCTGGCGCCACCGGCCACCATGCGCTCGGTATCAATCCAGGGTTGTTGCTGGAACCACGCGGTCGCGGCTTGAATATCGGCTAAGGGTTTCGTGCGCCAATCGGGGTTAATGGCATCGGCAAAGTCTTGGCCAAAACTGCTAGAGCCATGGAAGTTAGGCCAGGCCGTAACATAGCCCCAAGAAGCAAAGGTTTGTGCATTCCAGCGGTAGCTAAAGCTATCGCCAATGGCATTGTGCGGGCCGCCGTGGATCAGCATAAAGAAGGGATACTTTTTGCTCTTATCAAAGCCCGGTGGGTAATGCACCCACATTTGGATATCTTGGCCTTCAGCCCCTTTATAGGTTACCGATTCATAGGTGCCTAAGTCTGTTTTTGAAAGTAATTCATCATTAAAGCTATCCAAGCGCGTGGTATTACCCGAGCGCACATCCACTTTTACCAGGCGCGCTGGATATAAAAAGCTGTCATTGGTGGTGACTAAGGTATTTTTACCGGCTAATACCGGGCTACCAAAGCTGGTGTTTTTGGTAATGGCGCGTTGTTTGCCATTCTTGGCATCAACATAAAATAAACGGCTGGTAGCCGCATCATCCACGCTGGCGTAAAAACCTTTACTATCGGCGGCCCAAACAAAGTCACTGACTGAGCGATCCCACTCAGTGGTCAGTTCACGGGTGGTTTTCTTCGCTAGGTCGTACACCATTAAACGTGCGGTGTCGGCATAAAAACCCTGAATACGCAGGCGGCTAAAGGCCAAGCTTTTACCATCAGGGCTAAAGCTGGGGTTCGCATCGGGGGCTTGGTTATCCGGTGTAATGTTGTCAGCTTTATCGCTGCCGATGGCCGCTAAAAACAAATCAATTTTCGGATCAACGCTGTTGCTTGAACCATTGGCATTAAAGGCGATATAGCGCTCTTGCGCATCAATGTCGTAGCTGCTGGCGTTTTGGCTAGAGCGCGGTAATTCGATGCCGATTTTTTGGGTGATAGCTTCTACTTCACCGCCTTTAGCAGGAATACGGAAAACATGCGCTTGGCGACTTTCATCTATCCAATGGTCGAACTGCGAATAAGGCAGTGCATTCCACTGCCAGGCTGACACTTTTTTCTCTTTATTGGCTTTAAGTTCGCCGCTCATTTCTTCCCAGGTTTTGCCTGGCCAAATACGGCTGACAAAATACAGGTGCTCCCCGACCCATTTCATACCATAAACGCCGGTAGGTACTTGTGTTAAACGCTGTGCTTCGCCGGGGGTTGTTAGGGGTAACAGATAAATTTGCCCGGCATCGTCTTTATGCCGTTGGCTGATAAAAGCCAAGGTTTTACCGTCTGGCGAAAAGGTGGCTTCGCTGGCACGCATGCCTTCAGCGGTAAGGGGGCGCTGAGTTTTACCATCGGCGCTAAATAGCCAAAGCCGGGTATGGCCTTGATCGGCGGGTACATCATAGCGGGTCACGGGCGCGACAATCATACTGCCATCGGCGGAGGCAACCGGAGTGCCAATGCGCTCTAATTGCCATAACCGCTCTACACTTAAGCTGTTATCTTCAGCCGGGTTAGCCAGGGCTAACAGTGGCCAAAACAAACACAGCAACACGAATTTTTTCATCGTAAGACTCCGTATTATTGAATGCCGATCAGTTTGGTTTTTTATAAAACGCGGTTTGCTCATATCCACATGCGATAATCATGCATGGCCTGTCAGGGTTGATTTAAAGCAAACCGGTTAGGCTTACTGATCGGCATTACCGTATTATTAGGTTATTTTTCTGAAACTTTACCGTTAGAATAGTAGCACAAAGCCTTGCTAGGTTAAGGCGTTCTGCCGCAAGAACTAAGGCGTTAAACGGGAGTATCTATGCCACTGGTTGGTGTGACAACAGCGCCGCCGCTTGTGAGCGAATTCGCCATAGGTTTTGGCGATCCGCAGGCACAAATCTGTGTGTATGTGGCAAAGCGGCCACCCATGCAGGAATATGCGGCACTTAATCATATACAGCCGCTAAGTTATGGTGAAATATCTGCGATTAACCAGGCCTGTGGTAATGGCTGGCGCAAAGTGTTTAATGTGTATGCCAAGCTGCTATTTACCCTAGATAAGCGGCAGTTTACTTTCCAACAAACCGCCGACAGTTGGCAGCAATTCCGTGAGCAGCAGTTATTACAAACCGGCAGTAACACGGCGTTGTTATTTAGCCTGCCGCAGTTCGCCGTTAACCGCCATGCGATCCATATTATTGCCGGGCGCACCCATGCCAAAGCGCTGCTAGATGCGGGGTTAGCGGCGCAATTGCAATGGTTAAATAATGAGTTTGCTATTGATCGCCAGCAGCGCCTATTGGTCTGCCCCTATTTTGATTATCGGCAACTGAATAACGAAAAAATTCAGCGGCTTTCAACCCTAATAAGTGAGTTACCCCATGTTAAAACCTGACGCGTTAACCGAACAATTGACCGAGCTTAGCAGTCTTTTATCTGCTTACCCTTTTGGTGTGGGCGGCAGTTGTTTGCTATGGCAACTGGGGTTAGATGTGCAGCCTACTGATATTGATCTGGTGTGTACGGAAGCAGATTTTGCCGCGATAAGTGCGCTGTTGACCCATGCAGGCTATCAAGCACAGTCGATTAAGTCTGATCCGATGTATGCCACGGCTAAGTTCAACCATTTTCGCCATATAGAGGGCCGCAGTGTTGATCTGATGGCCGGTATTGCTGTGCGAAAAGACAATGTAATCAGTCGCTTTGCTTTTCATCCTGAGCGCTGCCGCTGGCAAGATGGCATTTGTTGGATGCCGCCTGCCGATTGGTTGCACATTTACCAGTTGTTTGGTCGCAGCGAACGGGTTGCGCAACTGCGGCAGTATTTAGTGAAGTTGCGCTTAGGCAGTTTGTCTTAGCGATCGACCAACAACTCAGTCAGTACCTGTTTGATAAAGTAGGCCACCGCACCAAGGGTGCTAATGGGCAAAATAAACGGGATAATGCTGTAAATTGTCTTTTCAAAAAAGCCAATCAACAAAAAGAAGATGACAGGCGCGACGGCCAACAGCAACGTAAATCCTAGGTGTTTTTTGATGATATTCGCTATGTGTTTTTCGGTGATTTTGTTCATCGCATACCGTCTTTTGTTATAGCTATTAGCGCAGAACGAGCAGTAGTGGCAGCTCATGAATTTAGCAATGTTTCTGTTGAACGGCAAATAATCCAAACCTAAGTTTATGGCGGATAACTGTTCTATAACTATAGGCACGTGCGTTAATTTTATAACGATTTAGCTGCTAGCATGGCCGTTGTTAGTTTTTAAATCGAAGCGACTTTTGTGTAGTTGTAAATAACTGCGCAAGATTCAAGGCTTGACCCTGTGGGCCTAAACACCAATAAAAGAAAAAGTTATATTTGAAATTTAAGTAATGCTTTTATTGGCGTTAAATTATATTTATCTGCATAAGCACTTATGGCTTCGTTCATTGGCATATCCCCAAAACGGTCTAACCACTCCGCTTTTGTATAACCAGTATCATTAAATGTGATGCAATATTGCTGTTCGAGCATTTCACTTAGCAATACAAAATCTAGCTGGTTTGTTTCTTCTCTATGCATATCCATCCTTATTGTGACTTATAGTCCGTAGCATTATAAGTCACATCAGCTGACGATGTTAACAAGAAAAGTTAATGAGTATCGTTATGCATCAGGATGTACTGCAATTATTCGGTTTGCGTGTCAAACAATTACGACTTGCTAAAGGTATTAGCCAAGAAGATCTTGGTGCGCTTGCCAGTTTGGATCGCACCTATATCAGTGGTATCGAGCGAGGTAAACGAAATGTTGGTTTGAAAAATGTCGAGCAGATTGCTAAAGCATTGAATGTATCGATTGCTGAGTTATTTTCAACCCCGGAGTTTAATCAATGAACCGGGCTTACTATGGTGCAAGTATTTCGACGTTTTTGTTAACGGAAGAGTCGAAAATAATTGGTGATTTAACTAAAGCGCATGGTCAAGAATTACAACACTCTCAGACAATAGCTTGGGCTGAACAGATACGGTTACTGCATCTCGTTTTCAGAGACATAGCAGTCAACGGTGATATTTTCTTTGAGTTCATGATTCCGCGCATGGGACGTAGAGCGGATGTAATCATCATAACCGGAGGTATGATTTTTGTTTTAGAGTTCAAGGTAGGAGCTAATAATTATAGTTTTACCGATCGTATGCAAACAATGGGTTATGCGTTAGATTTAAAACATTTTCACGAAGGAAGTCATAACAAATATTTAGTGCCAATTTTGATTTGCACAAATGCACCTGATCAAAATATAACTTTAAAATTTAACTCAGAGCTTGTCGCAGATGTACTTTGTTGCTCAGGTGCTAATTTAGCTATCTTAATTAATCAAACGATTAATCAACTGCCATTATCAAGCATTGATATTGATAGTTGGCTTGCGGCCTCTTATAAACCCACCCCTACGATTATTGAAGCGGCGCAAGCGCTTTATTCTAATCACAATGTTGTCGATATTACCCGCTCTGAGGCTGGAAGTATCAATATTGCAGAAACGAGTACTCGACTTTTTGAGATCATCCACAATGCACGACTGAATAGGCAGAAAGTCGTTTGTTTTGTTACTGGTGTACCGGGTGCTGGTAAAACTTTAGTTGGCCTTAATATTGCGAATCAGCATGCCACTCCAAAAGATGATGAATATTCAGTATTTTTGAGTGGCAATGGACCTCTAGTAGCCGTTCTGCAAGAAGCACTTTCTAACGATTTATATAAAAATGAATCGGTTAAAAAAGTAGATGTTGGTGAGAAAAAACTTAGTAAACATGAGTGTCGGAAAAGAGTTGAAAGTTTTATTCAGAACATACATCGATTTCGAGATAATTATTTAATTGATCAAGCGAAACCACCAGAACACGTTGCAATATTTGATGAGGCACAGCGGGCTTGGAATCAACAGCAGGCAGCAAAATTTATGCAACAAAAGCGAGGATTTGCTAATTTCAATATGTCAGAACCTGAGTTTCTCATTTCAGTAATGGATCGGCATAATGATTGGGCTGTTATTATTGCTTTAGTTGGTGGTGGGCAAGAAATTAATGTTGGTGAAGTAGGCATTCTCGGTTGGTTTGACGCAATGAACAATATGTTTAAACATTGGCATGTGTATTGTTCACCCAATTTACTTACTGGTGAGTATATACGAGAAGGAATCGAGCAGAGCACCCTCCAATCTTTTCATCAAGAGCAAAGTCTTCATCTTGCGATATCAATGAGATCTTTTCGTGCTGAAAAACTATCTTCATTTGTGCATTTTCTTATTGCAGGTAATGCAAAAGCTGCAGCCCAAGTTTATAAAAATATTAAATCACTGTTTCCTATAGTGGTTACTCGAAATTTAGATCAAGCTAAGGCTTGGCTCAAACTGCGAACGATAGCTAACCGGCGTTGTGGTTTGTTGGCATCCTCAAATGCTATTCGGTTAAAAGCAGAAGGTATTTTTGTTAAAAATATTATAGAACCGGAAAAGTGGTTTTTAGCATCCGCAGATGACATTAGGTCTAGCAATTTTCTCGAAGATGCTGCAACTGAATTTGATGTGCAAGGATTAGAATTAGATTGGTCTTTAATCGCATGGGATGCTGATTTTCGATTTATGAATGGTGCTTTTCAACATTGGCGTTTCTCAGGCACAAAGTGGCAAAGAAGACTGCAGAATGAGCAACAGCGTTACTTAGAAAATGCTTATAGAGTTTTACTAACGCGCGCTCGTGAAGGCATGGTGATCTTTGTACCTTTTGGTAACGAGGCAGACAATACTCGATTACCAGAGTTTTACTGTGGGACTTATCAGTATCTTTTAGATTGTGGTTTGCATGAGATCTGAGAGATAGCTCAAAGTGAGCAAACGCCTAAAAGCAGTTGGAGTCGGCCTTGAATGTTGCATTTTTTCTGTTGAACGGCAAATAATCCAAACCTAAGTTTATGGCCGATAATTTTTGTTCTGACTTTAAACACGTGCGCTAATTTTATAACAGTTTGGCCGCAAGCATGGTCGTTGTTAGTCTTTAAATCGAAGCGACTTTTGTGTAGTTGAGCATTACTGTGCAAGATTCAAGGCCTGACCCTGTGGGTTCACTTTTACGCGCACAAAAATGCAAAATATCACACTTTTATGCGCATAAAAGTGTTGATAAGTTTGTTTTTAAGCGCAGAAAAGTGTAGTGTCGGCATAAGGTGACACTATTTATGGAGGGGCTATGAAGCGCGATTTATTAACAGCTTTGCTGCGCTGGAAAGAAAAGCCGGAGCGTAAACCGCTGCTAATAGATGGCGCGCGGCAAACCGGTAAAACCTATTTGTTGCAGCAGTTGCTTGGCCGGCAGTTTGCAAAGGTACTGCGGATAGATTTTCTGGAGTCGCCGCAGATGCAGGAAGCCTTTGCTGGCTCGTTAAGCCCTGCTGATGTGCTGGGTAATATTGAGCTATTAACTGGCCAGCCGTTTAATATGGCCACTGATCTGCTGATCCTCGATGAAATTGGCGAATGCCCGCGGGCTGTCACGGCATTAAAATACTTTGCCGAACAAACCCCGCAGGCGTTTATTGCTGCCAGTGGTTCTAATATTGGTTTGCTGAATACTTTTCCGGTTGGCAAGGTTGAGCAATACAATTTACGGCCCTTAACCTTTCGTGAGTTTTTATTAGCCTCTGGCGAAACTTTGCTGTTAAAAGCTTATGATGCCGGGCAAAACTCTGCGGCTGCCCACACTAAACTGTTTGATAAGCTCACCGACTATTACTTTACCGGCGGTATGCCAGAGGCCGTTAGCCTGTGGTTTGCGCTGGCGGAGAAAAGCTTGTTGGAGCGGGTAAACGCGGTGTCGCAGATACATGCCGATTTACTGGCCGGCTATGTGCGGGACTTTGGTAAATACTCCGGCAAGGTAGATGCCGGTTTAATTGAAGCGGTGTTTACTGCAGTGCCAGCTCAGCTTGCTGCAGTAGTGGACGAATCGGTTAAGCGCTTTAAATTCAAACAGGTATACGAGCGTAAATCACGTTATCAGGAGCTGGAGAGTGGTATTATCTGGCTGGAAAAGTGCCGGTTGATCTTAAAAAACTATCCTGTCGAAGGTACTCCACGCAGCCCGCTGGCGGCTTATAAAAAAGATAATATGGTTAAGTTGTTTTTGTTTGATGTAGGTTTGTTAAACCATATGCTGGGTGTCAGTTATTTGGAAATAAAGCAGCAAAGTTATGACTACAAAGGCTATATTGCCGAAAATTTTGTGCAACAAGAACTCGCAGCATTGGGTATTGACCCGACTTTTTCCTGGAGTGATGCCAGAGCGGAAATAGAATTTATTCTCGCTGATAACCGCGGCAATGTGATACCGCTCGAAGTAAAAAGCGGCAAGCGCACCAAGGCTAAATCATTACAGTCTTATATTGAAAAATGTAACCCGGCTAAAACCATAAAACTAACCGGCACGCAGGGCTCGTCACCACTAGAGCAGCAACATCTGGTGTATCCGTTGTACTACACTGCGCAAGCCGTTCGCCAGCACCTGCTGGCGTTAGTTTAAAAAGGATGATTCTTTGCAGACACTCGAACTTAAAATTCCGCCGCTGCTGTTGGTGGTGCTATTTGCTTTAGCCATGTGGCTGCTAGCACAGCATTTACCGTCTGTGGCGCTGCCACTTAGTTGGCGGGTTTTTTTAGCCGGCATTCTCGCGATTGTCGGTATGGCGGTAGCACTAGCTGGCGTACTGGCATTTCGACGGGCAAACACTACGGTAGACCCGCGCGTACCGCAGCAAAGCTCTAGTTTGGTCATTCGGGGTATCTATCGTTATAGCCGTAACCCTATGTATCTGGGGTTTTTACTGCTGCTAATGGCATGGGGCTGTTATTTACAAAGCGCGTTGGCGTTGCTGTTATTGCCAGTGTTTGTGCTGTATATGAATCGGTTTCAAATAATGCCGGAAGAGCGCCATTTACAGCAGAAGTTTGGCGCTGACTATCAGGCTTATTTAACGCAGGTGCGGCGCTGGCTGTAATAAGCCAGCGCCTTATTATTACTTGTTTAACAACGGCTTTAAATACTGCCCAGTGTAGGATTTTTCGCACGCGGCAACTTGCTCGGGTGTGCCGGCAACTAAAATTTCGCCGCCGCCGTTACCGCCCTCTGGGCCGAGATCGACAATCCAGTCGGCGGTTTTAATCACATCTAAGTTGTGTTCAATCACCACTATGGTATTGCCGTGATCGCGCAGGCGATGCAATACGTTTAGCAGTTGCTGAATATCATAAAAATGTAAGCCGGTAGTCGGTTCATCCAAAATATACAGGGTTTTGCCAGTGTCACGTTTGCTCAGTTCGCGTGCCAGTTTTACCCGCTGTGCTTCGCCGCCCGATAAGGTGGTCGCAGATTGGCCGAGTTTAATGTAAGTAAGCCCTACATCTTTCAGGGTTTGCAGTTTACGGTTTACTGCCGGTATTGCTTCAAAAAACGCCAGGGCGTCTTCGACCGTCATATCCAGCACTTCGTGAATGTTCTTGCCTTTGTATTTAATCTCTAGCGTTTCGCGGTTATAGCGTTTGCTTTTACAGACATCGCACGGCACGTACACGTCAGGTAAAAAGTGCATTTCCACTTTTATTAAGCCATCGCCTTGGCAGGCTTCACAGCGGCCGCCCTTCACGTTAAAACTAAAGCGCCCCACCTGATAACCGCGTGAGCGGGCTTCTTGGGTGCCGGCGAATAACTCACGTACCGCCGTAAAAATACCGGTGTAGGTGGCAGCATTCGAGCGCGGGGTGCGACCAATCGGGCTTTGATCGATATCGATCACTTTATCGAAATGATCTAAGCCTTTAATGTCTTTGTGCGGTGCCGGATCGGCGCCTTCGCCTTTATTCAGCACACGATGCGCAACGCGAAACAGCGTGTCGTTAATCAGGGTAGACTTACCTGAACCCGATACGCCGGTAATACAGGTCATCACACCAAACGGGATCGCTAAATCAACGTTTTTCAGGTTATTACCGCTAGCGCCGGTCACTTCTAACCATTTATCGGTTAATGCTGTGCGCTTCTCTGGTACGGCAATTTTGCGCGTGCCAGCCATATATTGCCCAGTGAGAGACTCCGGCTCGGCCATCACTTGCTCCAAGCTACCTTGCGCCACGATGTAACCGCCATGCACGCCTGCGCCCGGGCCAATATCAATAATATGGTCGGCCATGCGCACAGCATCTTCATCGTGTTCAACCACAATTACCGTATTGCCTAAATCGCGCAGGTGGGTCAGCGTACCTAATAAGCGATCGTTATCGCGTTGATGTAAGCCAATTGATGGTTCGTCCAACACATACATCACCCCCACTAAGCCCGCGCCAATTTGGCTGGCCAAGCGAATACGCTGTGCTTCACCGCCCGAGAGGGTTTCGGCACTGCGTGACAAATTAAGATAATTTAAGCCGACGTTGACCAAAAAGCTTAAGCGGTCTTGAATTTCTTTTAACACTTTTTCGGCGATTTTGGCTTTTTGCCCCAGCAAGCTCAGCTGTTGGAAAAAGCTTAAGCAATCACCAATCGACAGCTCCACCACTTGCGGTAAATTGGTTTGGCCAATAAACACATGCCGCGCTTCGGTGCGTAAGCGGGTGCCGTGGCAACTCGGGCAAGGTTGGGTGGCGAGGTATTTACTCAGTTCTTCGCGAACTGAATTAGACTCAGTTTCGCGGTAACGCCGTTCCATATTCGGCAAAATGCCTTCAAACGGATGACTGCGCTGCACAATATCACCGCGATCATTTAAGTATTTAAAGTCAACAATGGTCGCGCCGCTGCCTTGTAAAATGGCTTCTTGATGCTTTTTACTCAGGGTACTAAAGGGCACATCGAGCTGAAAACCATAATGATCGGCCAGCGCTTTGAGCATTTGGAAATAATAGAAGTTGCGTTTATCCCAACCGCGAATGGCGCCACCGGCCAGGCTTAACTCGTCACTGACGATGACTTTTTTCGGATCGAAAAACTGTTTTACGCCTAAGCCATCACAGCTGGGGCAAGCACCCGCCGGGTTGTTAAACGAAAATAAACGCGGCTCTAGCTCGGCCATCGAATAGCCACAGGTTGGGCAGGCATAATTGGCCGAGAACACCAGTTCGGGGGCAGTACTATCATCCATTAACGCCACTTTGGCGACGCCACCAGATAACTGCAAGGCAGTTTCAAAGGATTCGGCTAAACGCACTTTAATGTCGTCACGTACTTTAATGCGGTCGATCACCACTTCAATGGTGTGCTTTTTCTGTAAATCGAGTTTTGGCGGATCGGATAAATCACAAATTTCGCCATCAATACGGGCGCGTATATAGCCTTGGGCGGCTAAGCCTTCTAAGGTTTTTACGTGTTCGCCTTTGCGCTCTTGTACCACCGGCGCTAGCACCATTAGCTTGGTGCCTTCAGGGAACTCGGCCACTTTATCGACCATTTCACTGATGGTTTGTGCGGCCAGCGGTAAATCATGCTCGGGGCAACGCGGTTCGCCAACTCGGGCAAACAGTAAGCGCAGGTAATCGTAAATTTCGGTAATGGTGCCCACGGTAGAACGCGGGTTATGCGAGGTCGATTTTTGCTCTATCGAAATAGCTGGAGACAAACCTTCGATATGATCGACATCGGGCTTTTCCATCAAGCTTAAAAATTGCCGGGCATAGGCCGACAGCGACTCGACATAACGGCGCTGGCCTTCTGCATACAAGGTATCAAATGCCAGTGACGACTTGCCCGAACCTGATAGGCCGGTAATCACCACTAGTTTATCTCGGGGAATTTGCAGCGAAATGTTTTTTAAGTTGTGGGTGCGGGCACCCCGGATATCAATTTTGTCCATTCAGGCTTCCAGTGGTGGTTGGCGTGCTGTTTGCTGTACAAATATACACTAATGGCAGGGTTAATAGCCAGTATCGAGCTAGAATTGCCCCTGCTCAAGCTATTTTAGCAAGGTAAAACACCCATAAAGCGCTTACTTACGTATTGAAGTGGGGTTTGGCTTAAAACGCCAAAATTTATCTGTAAACCGTGATTTTTCCGTTGGCTTACTGGCATGCCGTGTGGCGCGTGATATGGCCAGTTAAGTTGATGCAGGGTAACAACGCTTGGTTAAGACAACCGGTCGTTAGTTATACCGCCCGCTCAGCTTTTTTATGCTAAACTGCGGCCTTCGTGAAATCTAATATCTAGCAACGCTCTGGCAGAATGCATCAACTAAATTCTCTTGAAAAACGCGCGGCCATCGCACTGGCTTTAGTTTTTTCTACCCGCATGCTCGGGCTCTTTATGCTATTACCGGTATTCGCCCTGTATGGTCAAGAGCTGGTTGGCTTTTCACCCTTGTGGATTGGTTTAGCGATTGGCGCTTATGGTCTCACGCAGGCGATTTTACAAATTCCTTTTGGTTGGTTATCGGATAGAATTGGCCGGCATAAAGTGATGTTGTTGGGGCTGTCATTATTTGTGCTTGGCTCGGTAGTCGCCGCGATGGCTGAGTCAGTGTATATGGTAACACTTGGGCGTGTACTGCAAGGCGCCGGTGCTATTGCGGGTGCCGTGTTGGCTTTAGCCGCGGATTTAACCCGAGAAGAACAGCGCCCTAAAGTCATGGCGATTATTGGTGGCAGTATTGGTTTATCCTTTGCGCTGGCGATGGTGCTGGGGCCAATTTTAGCGCGTTGGGCAGGGCTTAGCGGCGTATTTTGGTTTACCGCCGTGTTAGCGTGTGCGGCGATGCTGATTGTGGCTTTTTTAGTACCACACAGTGTGAGCCGTTCGGCTGGTGCTGAAACCATAGCGTTACCACAAAGCTTAGCCAGTATGTTGGCGCATGGTCAGTTGTTGCGTTTAGATGTTGGTGTAATGCTATTGCACCTGATGTTAACCGCTATGTTTGTCGCTTTGCCGCCGTTATTACTTAAGCAGCAGTTAGCGGCAGAGCAGCATTGGCAGGTCTATTTACCGGTGCTGTTGTTATCGTTTGTGTTTATGGTGCCGATGATGATTATTGCGATGCGTCGGCAGCAAGAAAAACGCTATTTTTTAATTAATGTTCTATTATTGGTTATAGCAATGTTAATTAGCTGGCAAGCGGCTACCCTCTGGGGTTTTGTTTTGGCATTGTTGGTCTTCTTTATTGGTTTTAACTATTTAGAAGCCAGTTTGCCCGCCATGGTGTCGCGCGTTGCGCCAGCAGGACAACGCGGTAGCGCCATGGGCATTTATTCCAGTAGTCAATTTTTGGGCGCCTTTTTCGGTGGCTTATTAGGCGGCACCTTGGCACAGCAATTTGGTTTTAGTGCAGTGTTTGCAGGTTTAGCCTTGATTGGTTTAGTATGGCTGGCAATTGCCAGCACCATGCAGGTGCCTGCGCGTTCTCAGCGCTTATCGTTACCGGTTTCGGTAACGACTGAGCAGCAAGCCAATCAGTTGGCCAGCAAGCTGGCCGCGTTGGTGGGAGTTCAAGAGGTCACGATATTGTTAGCAGATCAACGTTGCTATCTGAAAGTTAGCTCGCAGCAGTTCGATTTAGCGCAAGCTCAGTCTTTGGTTGCCACAGGCAACCAGTAACATTTTTGCAGGAGAGATACGCATGGCGCGTGGAATTAATAAAGTCATTTTAATCGGTAACTTAGGTGCTGATCCTGAAGTGCGTTACATGCCGCAAGGCGGTGCTGTTGCGAATATGACTATCGCAACGTCAGAAAGCTGGACCGACAAAGCGACCAATGAGCGCAAAGAACAAACCGAATGGCACCGTATTGTGATTTATCAGCGTTTAGCTGAAATTGCCGGTGAATATCTGCGTAAAGGCTCAAAAGTGTACATTGAGGGTAAGCTTAAAACCCGTAAATGGACCGACAAAGACGGCGTAGAGCGTTACACTACGGAGATCGTGGCAAACGAGCTGCAAATGTTGGATGGCCGTGGTGAAGGTCAGCAACAAGCTGGCGGTATGGGTGGCGGTCAGCAAGGCGGTTACCAGCCTCGCGGCCAACAAGGCGGCGGTAATAATAATTACCAGCAAGCGCCACAGCAAGGTGGCAGTAACTATCAGCAACCAGCGCAAGGCGGTGGCGGTTATCAAAAACCTGCACAAGCTCCTCAGCAGGGCGGTGGTAATTATCAAGCACCCAGACCCAATCAGCAGGCTGCACCAATGGAACCGCCAATCGATTTTGATGACGATATTCCGTTCTGACTCAGGTAGCTTATCCGTTAAAAACCCCGCACTGTCGGGGTTTTTGCTTTATTAAGATAAGGTAATAATGCAACTAAAAAGACTTAAAAGGGGGAGGGTTTGAACACCTGACGAATAATAGTGTTGCACGCAATGCAGATAATAAGATTAGCTGCGCATCTTTTACTTCTTAACCTACTGTATTGCCTTTCATCCAATGCTTTGGCGACGCTCCGAACATTCTTTTGAATTCTCGGCTAAATTGAGAAGAACTTACATAACCGACTTCCATTGCCGCGATATTCACATTTATACCTGCTGAAATTTTCATTGCGGCATGGTTAAGGCGCATTGATTTCACAAATTGTATTGGTGACAAATTGGTTGCTTGTTTGAACTTTCGATGAAGTACAGCACGGCTCATCCCGATATAGTCAGCCATATCATCTATAGTAATGGCCTTACTTAGATTAGAAGATAAATATTCAATTGAGCGCGCTATTTCATTGTCTACGCCATATGACCGTCGCAAAGCAAAACCAGCTTCACCTTTTAACATGGTGTAATAAAGTTCACGTAATCTACTCTTACTCAGAATGGCTAAATCTGCAGGATTGCCAGCTAACAATAAAAGTCTATTAAGGGCCTCGGTAAAATCATTATCCCATTTCGCGGTTAACAACCCTTTGGGGTGAAGCTCACCCTTATTTCTCCTCATTCCGTTATTAACACTTTGTATTTCTAATACAAGTTCAGTCATCAACTGGCTATCTATTGAAATATAAACACCTACTAAAGGTTGTTCAGGCGAGGCTTCAGGCGTGCCCGTCTCAATCGGCATCGACATTGTGCAACAAATGTATTTATGGCTGTCGAAAAAGTATTTAGCACCATTCCAAATCGCTTCTTTTTGGCCGCTGACTATAGCTGTTACAGACGGCTCATATACTGCAGGTGCGCATTGAACAGGTTGTGTTATTTTAAAAATTTTGACACCTTTGATACCAGTTTCAACCATGTCACTAGCGCTAACTTTGGTATTAATGAAATGCTCTATTAATTCTTTACTCATCTAAATTATTTGTATTCAGTTCGACAGATTTCATCGTAGCAGTCGGCAGCCCAAAATCAAAACTTTGATACAAATAGGCATGTTTTAGAGATTAAATCGCCTATTAGATAGCAATCAATAACTTTATAGTGCGCATTATTTGAAAAGTAAGCTTTCTCTCAAAGGTCATTATGATAACTTCAACTCAATTTGGTTCAACTGGCTGGACTCCAGCCCAGATAGGTTCTCTTGACGGTAAAACCTATGTGATTACAGGCGCTAACACGGGTGCAGGATTTCAAGCTACACGTATTTTGCTTTCAAAGGGGGCTTCGGTTGTAATGCTGAATCGCAACCTTGAAAAATCCGAAGCCGCGATGACTGAACTAAAAAATGAATTTGGCATTACTGCTGCAGTACGTCATATCGTAATGGATCTTTCTAGTCTTGCTTCCGTTCGTGAAGCGGCAGCAGAGGTACTGAAAAATGTGCCTCAAATTACGGCTTTAATTTGCAATGCTGCTATCGCACAAATTGCAAAGCAACAACTCACGGTAGATGGTTTTGAAAGTCAGTTAGGTGTTAACCACTATGGCCATTTTCTATTATGCGGCTTACTGTTTGATCGAATTGAGGAATCACAAGGCCGTATTGTCGTTGTTTCTAGTGAAGGTCATAAAATGGGGCTAAGAACCATTCAGTTTAATGATATGAATTGGGACAAAAACTATCATCCAAACAAAGTTTACAGCCAAAGCAAATTAGCACAAATGATGTTCGCTTATGAGTTACAAACAAGAATAAAAACGTCAGGAAGAAACGTGAAGGTTTACGTTTGTCATCCAGGTGCATCAAACACATCTCTTATAAGAGAAAGTGCAAATTTAATAACACGTTTATCGTGGGTATTGATGGTAAAGGTTGGGCTTGCTCAGAGCGCTGAAAAAGGTGCCTATCCTGAAGTGATGTGTGCAGTTGAAGATAACCTGAAAGAGCTAGCTTATTATGGACCAACAGGATGGTTGAATTTTGGTGGGCCTGTTGGTGAGTGCCAGCTTGAGTCGTTTGTATTAAACAAAGATACATTAACTCAATTATGGGATCTGTCTGAAAAAGAAACTTCTTTTCGTTGGCAGTTTTAACAGCATAAGTAAAGAAAGCCATGTTGAATCGAAAAAGCTTAAAGATATCATTTTTTTTGATGGGGAGTCTTATGTTAACGCCGATAACCTTATCCGCGAGTCAGTACGAGAATAACTTTACGAGTGCAGCGGGATCTGTGTTAGATCACGATGAAAACAGCTATAACACGGTGAAAATAGGCGATCAGATTTGGATGTCAGAAAATTTGCGTGTGACAACGTTTCAGGATGGTTCAGCTGTGACCACTGGGTTCATACCTGATGATGATGAAAAAAATCTACTTCTGTATGGCAGACTGTATAGCTGGTATGACGTTGTCGATGAAAGAAAGCTCTGTCCAGCAGGATGGCGAATTGCATCAGATGATGACTGGAAAACACTTGAGCAAACAATAGGTATTCCTGAGTTTGCTTTAAATAGTGAGGGCTGGCGAGGCAACAATGATATTGCAATTACCTTAAAAGCAGAGCAACCCAATACGTTTTTTAAACGCTTCGACCAATCAAAGGTCAATAAGCATCATTTTTTTGCCAGACCTGCTGGCGTAAAAGTTGGAAACTGGTATCTCACAAAAGGCATGTATAGTGAATTTTGGACAAGTAGTAGTGCAACGGAAAAACAAGCATTTGCTAGAACACTTGCTTATTCTTGGTGGAACACTCACAAGGGGGAGATCCGGCGAGAAAAGCTAGATAAACGTTTCATGTTTTCAGTTCGATGTGTAAAAAATTTAGTGTAAGCAATGACAAAATCACTTATCTCAATTGTTCTCTTGCTAGTGCTAACACCAATCGTCAGTTGTGCAAACAGTACAACTAATACATCAAATGATACTTTGGTTGTTATCGCACATGGCTTTGGCAGAAGTGATTGGGCGATGTGGCGATTAGCTCAACGGTTGAGAAATGCTAAATACAACGTTTGCTTGTTAGACTATGCCACTATTGGTCAAAGTGTAAGCGCCGTGTTAGCTGAAACAACCAAACAAATTGACGCATGTGTACATCAAGCATCTGAGGTACATTTTGTTGGGCATTCTCTAGGCGGCTTAGTTATTAGGGCATACCTTCAAAACAATAAACATAAATTGGAAAATATCAAAATGGGCAATGTAGTATTAATCGGTACGCCAAACAAGGGCAGTGAGTTAGCCGATTATTTAAATGGCTCTTGGTTAATGCATATTGGGGGTGACATTAGCCGTGCATTGATGACAGGTAATAACAGTTTAGGTATTAACTTACAGGAGTTAGAGGTTAATATTGGTGTGATTGCCGGCACACATTCATCCAAACTAACACGTAATCAGTTTAAGGGGCCAAATGATGGCTTAGTATCGGTTGAGTCAACTAAATTAGGCAATATGACGGATTTTATTACTTTTGATGTAGGGCATTCGCAAATGCGAAATAATTTTGAGGTTTCTAAACAAACCATTCATTTTTTGCAAAACGGTTTTTTTAAGCATTAATCAGTAAGCTAAACACCACTATTCATGTTTGATTGTTAACAGCGATGGCTTGTCACTTCTGATGTGTTAGTCAGAAAATGGTGGTGAGCTCGCAATTCAATGACGAGTGAAGTGGAGTAACACTTAGCAATAACATTAGATATTCTCTTTCAAGCGTCGTTTATTTTACCCACGGCTAATAACCAAAAGAAAGAACAGGACAACTTCATGGCTACGCCACAGCGCCATATCTTGCATCTTCGCTATCAGCCGCCTTTCAACTGGCAGGCCATGTTGCGTTTTTGGCAGCTTCGCGCCTTAACGGGGATGGAGTGGGTTACCGATAACAGCTATGGCCGCACTTTCTCTTATCATGGTATCAATGGCAGCTTTAGGGTAATACCGCTGGCCGAGCAGCAATTGCGGGTAGAACTTGATTGGCCAGATGCAACAGTCGCACCTGAGCTTTTGGCAAAGCTGCGCCGGGTATTGGATTTAGATGCCGATAGCCAGGCAATTGATGCTAGGCTACAAGCGCACCCACTGTTTGCTAAGCACTATATTGCTGGGCTTCGTATCCCCGGTGCTTGGTCCGCATGGGAAGCCGGCGTACGGGCGATTTTAGGGCAGCAAGTCAGCGTGCAAGCAGCAAGAACACAATGCCAGCGCTTGCTTGATGCGCTTGGCCAACCTATCGACGAGCAGCGTAAAGTGTTTCCTACCCCAAGCCAAGTGGCAAACAGTAACTTAGCAATGATTAAAGTGCCGCAAGCACGCCGCGACACCTTACGCGCCTTGGCCAATTTATTGATAGCACAGCCCGAGGCCACGCCGGAGCAGTGGTTAAAGCTAAAAGGCATAGGCCCTTGGACGGTGTTATATGTAAAATTGCGCGGTTTATCTGAGCCGGATATTTGGCTTGGTACAGATTTGGGGATAAAAAAAGCGTTAGCGGGCCAGTCTAGCCAAGCTGATTTGGCACAGCTAGCACCCTGGCGTAGCTATGCCACTTTTCAGTTATGGAATAGGTAAAATGCTAGTAGGCACTATGCTGCGCCCGGCGCAGGCGGTCATGCACGGCAAGCCAGGCTTCGCCTTGCGGCGGCAGTTCACACCAGATCGCGGTTACGCCTAGCTTATCGGCTTGGTATAACTGGCGATAGAGCTGGCTGGCGTAGCCGGCGGCGTCGGTTGGCATCTGTTTGCAGATAATTCCTGCTTGCGCTGTCGGTAAAGCGTTGAGATGCAGCACCGCAATATTGCTTGGCTGTTCTAACAACAACGCATGCAGTTGTGCGCTATCTAAGCAGCGCAGTGGCGTATTCGGTTGATAATGCGCATCAACATTGCCGGGCACTTGCGCCTGATGTTGCTGCGGTTGCAGTACAGTGGTTTTAAGTACAGCTTGCAGTTGCGAGGCCGTGATGGGGCCAGCGCGCACAATGCGGATTGGCTCGCCGGTTAAATCGACAATGGTTGACTCCACACCGTGCTCACATTCACCGCCATCCAATACCGCATCAATACGGCCATGTAAACCGGCAAGTACTTGCTCGGCACTGGTCGGGCTCAGTTTTTTATAACGGTTAGCCGAAGGCGCTGCAACGGCCAGTTGGTTTAGTTGCAATACCTGTAACAAGGCAGGATGTGCCGGCATACGCAGGCCAATACTATTTAGGCCACCGGTGATCACTGGGCTAACGTGATCGGCTTTGGGCAATAACAAGGTTAACGGCCCTGGCCAAAAGGCCTCAGCCAGCTGCCAGGCGGCGGCTGGAATATCCTTCGCCCAGTTTGTCATCGCAGTTATCGCATGCAGATGCACAATTAACGGGTGATTGGCTGGGCGGCCCTTGGCAGTAAAAATGCCACTTACCGCGCTGGGGTTACTGGCATCGGCGGCTAAACCATAGACGGTTTCTGTTGGCACGGCCACTAACTTACCTTGTTGTAGTAAATCAGCAGCGGTGACAATATCTTGGCCTTGTTGGGCGTTTAATCGTAGTGTGTTCATGGGTTACATATCTGACAATATTGAGCGGCAGCAAACGATTTTGCGACCGGGTAGCTTTCGGTATGCTGACAGCGTTGGCAGCTGGCTCGCCGCAGCCGCGTTACGCTGCTAGGGGCACCACAGTCTTCGCATGGCAAACCCGGTAAGGCGTGATCTGGCCAAAAACCTGGGGTGGCACACACAGGGCAATGTTGCTTTAAGCGCTGCAGCAAGTCGCGGGCTGCATGGGCAATATGTTGCTGGCGCTCTGGGCAACAATGCGCACGCAAATCATAACTAAGTTGTAGCGCGCCGTTGGCTAAAAGCTGTGTGGCTTGTTGTTCTGCTTCTGCCAATGTTAAGCCTTTACTGATCTGTTGCTGTTGTTGGATCAACAAACGTTGATCGGCAGGCAGCTGTTTTAGCGCCTGCTGTAGTGCGGTGTGATCCGATATTGTCCACTGCTGCACGGCACTTGGGCCGTAAAATCGTCCGGTAACAACCCAGCCTGCCTCAATGTTTACTGCGCTAATCAGTTCTTGGTTAAAGGTACCTAGGCCAAAGGGGCCAGCGGAAAAACTGCCTTCGCTGCCAAGACCGATAGTGCAACCACTGAGATCGGCAGCAATAGCGGCTTTGCGTAGGGTGCATTCAACCGGTGACATAAAGCGTGCCCGCTCGTTGGCAAAAGTGCCTAAGCTATCTGTATCAAAACTGTTTAGCTCTTGCACCTGCCAGCCCAGTTCGGCCAGTATGGGGCGGATAATTGCCCCTTTACCATGCAATGTGGCTATGGCAACGGTTTCACTCATAGTGGGGTCTCTTGCCAGCCTTGCTGCTGCCACTGGTGCACGCTGCCGTCTTTGTCCAGTTGATAAAGCCACAACCATTGCTGATTAACCAGCGCAGCAACATCGGGGGCGCTGTGGATAATATTGGCGATGGCGTCTTTTGGCGCAGCGATCACCACACTTAAGCGTACCGGTTGGTGCATCAATTTTTTACCATCATGCACGGATTGCCAGGCTAAGCCAGTGCGTAAGTCACCGCCGTTACCTTCAAAAACACCGACATGGCCTGCCACGACATTATGCAATAACTTGTTACCGCTGCCGTATTTTTCCGGGGCGACCACCGAAGCGTAATATTGTAAGTTAATCCAGTTAGTCACCACCATCGGTGCCGTCATAATGCTATGCAATAAACTAAAATTGCTGTCCTGTGCCGCATCGTAATCATGCAAAAAGCAGCGACCTTGTAAATCGAGGTTCTTGGTGAGGCTGCGTGGTGCCACAATAAAAGCAGCATTATTGGCTAAGCCCCATTCAGGGCGAACTTGTGCCCAGTCACGGGTGCGCAGTTTGAAAAAGCGCGCTAGCGCCTGATCGCTTTGACCTTTCAAGCCAAATTGCGGCGCGCGCTGTTGCCGGGCTTGCTGAGTTGCCTTGGCTAACCATGGCAGCCAATGTGCTTGCTCAGGCGCGCGGTATACTTCCAGCTCGTCTGAGGTAGTGTGGTGCATCGCGGCATAAAACTGGGTGTCAGCAGGGATGTCAATATTCTGCTCAGACGCTAAAGCGGTACGTACTGCCGCATCGTTCAGCATTTGCGCTAACACTTTGACGTTGACTTCACCGGTTTGGCCGCCACAGGCGCCGCAATCTAAGGCAGCAGCATGTGGGTTATTGCAACTGTCGCTGCCATGTCCAAACAGCAATACTGTGGGCGCCAGATTATGCTGTAAGCCCATGGCGGTTAAAATGGCCGCGGCTAATTGTGCTTGCTCGCTGATGTTCAGTGGTTGGTCGGCCTGACTTAATTGCCACTGGCTGTCGGTAAGATGTTTATTAATAGCATGCGGTGCTGCGGTGCGCAGAAATGCCCGTTTGATTAAACTCAGTAGCTTAGTCGCGCCAGCCGCTTCTACCATACCTAAGCTTGAGGAAGCGAGATCAAAGCTTTGTTTCCAGCCCAAGTCAGGTTGGCGTGAAAGGGTAGGTGTGTTGGCACGAATTTGTGTGACCTGTAAAGCGGGTGCTAATAACCCCGGTAATTGTGGCCGACTAAGGGCACTGTCTGTGGCTTTAAAAGCGACAGGTAGGCCGAAAAAGCCAGCAAAACCGAGAGTTTGGATTTGCTTATGTTGTTGCTCCAGCGCGCGGCGCATCGGCTCAGACCTTACATCGATACAAAAAGCCGCTTGCAGCAAGGGCCGTGCTGGCGCAGTTGCCACGGTTTGCTGTTGTTGCTGTTGCAGTTGGCGCAGCAGAGGTTGTTGCACACTCAGCTCCAGTGCGCGTTGCCATACTTGGCGAAGATGCAATAGGCGTTCGGTTTGTGCTAACGTTTTGGCATAGTGTTGCGCTTGTTGCTGCAGTGCCTGCAGCAGCGACTGATGCTGCGGATTATGCTGTTTGCTGTGTTGCCACAACACCCAATCCCACCCCAATAACATATAAAGCAGTTGGCAAACAGCATGTTGGCCTTGCTGGCCTTGCAAAGCCTGTTGCCAATCGAGCCAAGCTTGCCAGCCGGCCCAGCCAGACAGGCTTTGTAATAAACTTTCGAAATAGGCTTGTTGAGCTTGTGCAGTCGGTAGCCACGTTGCAAACCAGGGGCTTAATTGCTGCAATAATGCTTTGGGTGAATCCGGCAAGGCTACAAATAAAGCCGTTAAATCTTGCCCGGTGAGCACCTGCAAGCCTTTGTCTTGGCGCACCACACTAAGCCAACTGTGATAGGCATGATCAGGGCTGCTGGCATCGGCATTAAAGCGCTCTGGATATTGGTAATAGAGTGCCAGAAATTGGCTTAACTGTTGTTGAATTAATTGCGGCCAAGGCAAGCTTGAGGTGGCTTTGTTTTGGGCCGCTAACAGTGTGGGCAAACTTTGCCACTGGCTTAATTCAGTGGGCTGCGCCAGGCCAGCAAGCGCTTGTTCATGGCTTAGTGATAAGCCTGCTTCTAACAATGCCTGTTGTAAATGGTTCGGCATAATCTGCTGCTGCCACTGTGCCAGATACCAATCAGCCGGCATCAGGCATGATGTGCCCGCCAATAGCTGTTGTTCGGCACAGACGGCAGTAAAGGCTGTGGCGCGTTTCGGCCACCAAGGATTAACCGCGATCATTTGATCTAATGGCCACTGTGGCGCAATCTGACGGGCGGCCGCCGCCAGTAAACCTTCAGTCTGTTGCAGTGTGATATCCACGTTGATCTGCAGCGCGCTCATAATGGCTCCTTTAGTTGCGATAAGGCGGTTTTCGCTTGTGGCGTTGCTGCTTTGTAAGGCCAAATTTTAAGGGTTAACCGAGTTGCCCATTCATCCAAATAACCACCGGCATTCAGCCAAATAAACAGTTGATTTAGCGCCGGTTGACTGGCGTGATAACGCAATAGAACGGCCACCCCAAACAAGATGATAAATACCAAGCTGCTTAGCACATCAGCGAAAAATGTGCTCCCTTGCGGTGTCGGCATGACTGCAGAGAGCCAGGTTTTACCTAGCAGATACAGTGTCAGTAAACCTAGGGCATAGCTGCTGGCTAACAAGCAACGTTGTAGGCGATGGCTATCGGCACGGCTAAGCGAGGGCAGCAACAACACGGTAATGGCTAGGATTAACAGCACGCTACTGGCTAAGCTGGCGAGTGGCACAATGAAATGGGTTAGCCCGGTGAGCAAGGCTGCCAGTATTATGGCGGCAAACCAGTGTTTAGCGCTGGGCTCTATCTGATCGGCCAATTGCGCGGCAAGGTAATGATTCACAGCATTGCCACTGTGTAAAAAGGCATAGGCTTTGTAGCAGGAATGCGCCAGCAGATGCAGTAGCGCTAGGGTATATAAACCCAGTGCGATCTCCACCAGCATTAAACCCATTTGCGCCACGGTTGACCACGCTAAACGTACCTTGATGCTGACGCGGGTGGACATTATCAGCGCGGCTAAAAAGGTACTGAACAGCGCGGCGAACAGTAATACTGCCTTGGCGAGTGGGCTCAGGCTGAGTAATGGTGCAAACAATAACAGCAAGATACCGCCAAGATTAATGATACCGGCATGCAGTAGCGCGGACACTGGCGTCGGTGCTTCTACCACTTGGATCAGCCAGCCGTGTAACGGCAGTTGAGCGCACTTTAGTAAGGCCACGCCTACTAGCAAGAGTGCGGCACTGTGCTGCATGGCTGAGGCTGCAGTCGTTTGACTGAGCTGCAGGAGCAGTTCGTTGATGCTAGCGGTATCAAATTCTAAATACAGCAACAGCATGGCGAGGGCTAACAGCAACTCACCCAAGCGTGCGCTAAGGGCTTTTTTATGTGCAGCCAGTTGTGCTCGTGGCCGCTCGGGATAAAACAGCAGTAATTGTTGCACGCTTAAACTGATGGCGACCCAACCGAGCCAGAATAGCACCAGATGATTACTCAGTAGCGTAACCACAACGGCGGCTAGCGTTGCGGTGAGCGCGCGCATAAAACGTGCTTTTTCAGCTTCACCATATAAGGCGGTGGCGCTGTAACGCCAAATGACGATACCCAGTAAGATAACCAGTGAGAGCAGTACCAGCTTTAAAGAGGTTAAATGGAGTAATGTTTGCATGCCACACCTAGGCTGATTAAACGTGGTGCTATTTTGCGAAATACACTAATATAAGTAAAATACATATTAAATTAGAAATCGTTCACTAAAAAAGAACTATGAGCCGACTGAATTACCATCATCTTTATTATTTTTGGCAGGTGGCCCGTGGTGGTAACTTGACCGAAACCGCGCAGCGCTTGCATATTTCGCAGTCGGCCTTGTCGGCACAAATCAAGCAATTTGAACAAAGCATGCAGGTGCAACTGTTTTCGCGGCAGGGGCGGCGCTTAGTGTTAACCGACAGCGGCTATCAAACCTTAAAATATGCCGAAGATATTTTTAGCCGTGGCGAGGAGTTGGAGCAATTGCTGCTGAAGGGTATGCAGCCGCAACACAACCCTCTGCGCATTGGCACTTTAGCCACGATGTCGCGAAACTTTATTGAAAGCTTTATCGCGCCCTTGCTGTTGTCTTCTAATGTGCGCTACAGCTTGTTTTCGATGAATCAAACGGCCTTACTGAATGCACTGGCCGCACATCAATTAGACCTGGTATTAAGCAATATTGCCGTGCAAGGAACCGATAACCAAATGTGGCAGTGTCGTTTGTTGGCAAGACAACCGGTGGCAGTGATTGGCCCGCCGGGTAAAGCCTTACCCGAAAACTTGGCGGCCTATCAACAACAGCGCTGGGTATTACCACCAGTGCATAGCCCCATCCGCACCGCCTTTGATGCCTTGGCCGCACAATACCAGTTGCAACCCGATGTCGTAGCAGAGGCAGATGATATGGCGATGCTGCGGCTGTTAACGCGCGACAGTGGGGCCTTGTCGGTGATCCCCGAGGTGGTAGTAAAAGATGAATTACACAATGGCAGTTTAGAGAAATACCTGATGCTACCAGAGGTGTATGAGAACTTTTACTTTATCACCACCCATCGTGAATTGATGCATCCACAGCAAAGTTTGTTATTAGACGCTTTTGATGCGCAAAGATTATCTTATTCGGCTAATAGCTGATGAATAATGCTTAACTCGTTAGCCGCGGCAGTCCGGATTTGCTGTTCAAGTTCGCCAGTGAGCATAGTAAAGGTTGCAATGTCTTCGGCATGCACGTTGGCCTGCTGTAGGTTGTGTTCCAGCTGACAAAGCAGCTGGTGCAGATCGGTTAACCCCACAGTACCAGAAGTGCCTTTTAGTGTATGCACAATGACTAACATCTGCGCCCAGTCTTGCTGTGTAATGGCCCGCTGCAAGTCCATTAATTGCTGTGCTAGGTTTGATTCGAAGCTCTGTAAGACTCGCTGAAAAAACTGTTCATTATCGGCAAAACGTTGTAGCAAGTTGGCACGCGTTTTTATGATGCGGGGCTGGCTTGGCAGATCGGCCTCTGCGCTGCTTATGGCGTTTTCCATAACGATACGTTTGCGGCGGTTAACTGGCCGTTTATTTAGGTTGTTGCTGTCTGCCGCTACTGGGCTTCGGCCCGTATACTGAAGTAGTGTGTTAATGACGGCATCAATATCAAAGGGCTTGGTCAGGTGCGCATTCATACCGGCTTGCAAGCAAGCGGCTTGATCAGCGGCATACACATTGGCGGTCATCGCGATTATAGGTAAATCAGAAAAACGGCCGTCGGCGCGAATGCGACGAGTGGCTTCAAGACCATCTACGTTAGGCATTTGCACATCCATTAAGACCGCATCATAACCTTGTTCTGGTGTGCTGTTTTGTAGCACGGCATTTACGCCTGCTAGCCCACCTGTTGCAATATCCACCATGGCGCCTTCGTTTTGCAGTAATTCTTTGGCCACCAGCTGGTTAATTTCATTATCTTCGACCAGCAAGAGCCGCAGCCCTTTAAGCTGCTTTGCGCGTTTTAATGGCTTCACTCGAGCGTTCAGCGCGGGTTGTTTACCAGCAAGCACGCTCGCGATCAGTTCAACTAATTGCATGGGGGTAACGGGTTTCGTGAGCATGGCGGCGTAGGGTATCTGCCGACCTTGCGGCAGGGTGCTAAGCGCTTCACGGCCCTTTGCCGTTACTAGCATAATAATCGGCGGTAAGGCATGGTCAGATGATGTGTTTAGTTGTTTTAATGCGCTGAGTTCGCTTAAGTCGGGTAGAGGGTAATCCAGCAGTAGCGCCTGTATGCTTTGCTGCTGGGCATAGCAGCGTGTCAGCTCAGCCTTTGCGGCTGTTAACGATGCCGCGGTCAGCACCTTGGCACCATGCTGACTGAGCGCCTGGCTTAAGAGCGTTAGAGCTGAAGGGTTGTCATCAATAATTAAAATGTTGGTATCTTTGCCAAGCATGGTTGTTTCAGCTAAGGCACTGTCGGTATCTAGCGGTAAGTCAATCTCAAACCAGAAGCGGCTACCTTGGCCCAAAGCACTTTTTAGCTGCAATTCACCGCCCATCATCTGCACCATGTTTTTACTGATCACTAAGCCCAAGCCACTACCACCATATTGACGTGTGGTAGACGCTTCAGCCTGAGTAAAACCATCAAAGATGCGCTGTTGCTGATCCGGACTTATGCCGATACCTGTATCGACCACACTAAAGCGGATCCGGCAGGTTCCCGCTTGGGCATCAACTTGTTGCAGCCGAACGATAACTTCACCTTGGTTGGTAAATTTAATGGCATTACTCGCCAGGTTAATCAGGATTTGTTGCAAGCGAAGTTTGTCGCCAATCAAGCATGGGGGTAAGTCGGCATCGATATCAAATAGCAGCTCTACCGCTTTGCTCGCCATATTGTGCGCCAGAACCACGGCTAACTCGCGCATCAATTCATCCAGATTAAAAGGATGCTGTTCTAATTCTAATTTACCCGCTTCAATTTTTGAGTAATCGAGGATGTCATTGATTAAATGCAGTAGCGACTCGGCAGCAATCTGCGCTTTATTGGTATAGTCATCTTGCTGCATGGAAAGCTCGGTGGTTTTCATCAGTTGCAGCATGCCCAATATGGCGTTCATCGGGGTACGAATTTCATGGCTCATATTGGCTAAAAATAATGATTTGGCTGCATTGGCATCTTCTGCAGCGGTTTTAGACTCTCGTAAGTATTGTTCTAACTCATGCGTAGCAGTGATATCACTGTTTACGCCAATGACTCTAATGGCCTGTCCTTTTTCATCGCGCTGCACATAGGCGCCTGCTTGAATGTAGCGTGTTTTGCCACTGGGTAAAATGAGTCGAAAGGTCGGGTTGTACTCACCATTACCGGCAACTGCATCGTGCAGTTTGGAGAGAGTGAAAGCGCGATCTTCTGGATGCACCCGAGACTCCCAATGCCCATACTCTAAGCCTTGTTCGCGTAAAGTGATGGGTTGCTCATATAGTTGATACATCTTGTCATTCCATTGCAGCACATCATCACTGATAGACCACTCCCAAATGCCGAGTTTGGCAACTTCATAGGCCAGCGTCAGTTGTTCCGTTTTCGACAATAATTGCTTTTGAGTAGATAGCAAAGCGGCTTGTTGTTGTTTTTGTTGCGTAATATCCGTTGAAATGCAGAGATAGCCGACAACTTGTGCTTGATCGTTACGCATGGTGGTAACAACCATGGTGATCGGAAAGCGTTGGCCATCCTTACGAATATAATGCCATTCGCCTTTATCTACACCCGTAAGATTAGAGGTGTAAATTAACGTTTGAAAGCCACTAATGCGGGTATTGTGGGTTTTAGACAGTAGGGCAGCGTGTGAGGCAATTTCGGTTTGATCATGAAACAGTAAAGGTGTGGTTTGGCCGATCACTTCAGACGCTTGATACCCTAATAAGCGCTCAGCGCCGTGGTTGAATAATTGAATTTCTCCCGAGGTATCGGTAGCAATAATGGCAAATTCAGAGGCGGCTGACAGCACATTTTTAAAGAGTAAATTAATTTTGGCCAGATCCGCGGTCCGCTGCTCAACCTGTGTTTCTAAATTTGCGTTAAGTTGTTGGATCTTCGCTTCGGCGGCTTTTTGTTGCGAAATGTCGCGCACGACCTTAGACACGCCAATCACGCGCCCCTCTGGCGAACGAACGGGTGAAAAGGTAATGGAGACATCGATAGACTTGCCATTTTTATGTTGACGTACAACCTCAACATTAGGAATGTATTCGCCCTGCGCGGCGCGTTTAAAAAAAGCCAAGTCGGCGTCGATATCCGCTGGCCTGACAATCAGTTTGCTTAGCGCCTTGCCTATAGCTTCATGCGCTTTAAAGCCAAAAATAGCGGCTGCGCCTTGGTTCCAGCTTGTTACATTGCCGTCAATAGTATGACCAATAATGCCATCTGCTGAGCTGTGTACAATGGCTGCGAGTTTCGCTTGTTCGGCTTGCAACAAACGCTTATGGCTTAAATTGATATTAATTAACCCCGTGAGTAAGGCCAACAAAAAGGACAGCATTGAGCCAATAATGCCGAGTTGTAAAGGTGAGGGCAGCCGCAGTTCTGCAATAAATTGTGGCGTGACTGAGTAATCAAACTGCCAGGTGCGCCCATAAATTTGGTGTGTTTCAGTGCTGAGGTAAAGGCCACTACTGCTGTTTAAGGTGTTATTAAAAAATAATTCGGGCTTAGTAGGATCCGTGATATCGGTTAAATGTAAGATGGTTTCTTGATTATATATCTCCTTATCAGCCAACACTTCTGACATTAACAGCGGTGCATAGCTCCAGCCAAAAGCGTCTTGTTCGCGCTCGTCTACCGTTGTTGGCGTAACCATACTACGGTAAATCGGCATCATAATTAAAAAGGATTGTAGGGGTTGACCGGTTGCTTGTACTAAGGTGATGGGCCCAGTTAAGCGCACTTCGCCGCTTTGCATGGAAGACAAAGCCGCCTGATAGCGATTATGTTCTGAGGCGATGTCTAAACCGATAGCCGCGAGATTTCGCTCTACCGGTTCAATATATTGGATAACATAACGCTCACCTAGGTGAGGGCTGAGTTCTCTAATGCTAAAACTAGGCCAACCATCCGCTTGGGCTGCCGCTAAAAAGGCGGCTTCTTGTTGGCGCGGTACTCTGCGAATAAAACCAAAACCACGAGCACCCGGAAACTCATTATCAATATCACGGGTTTGGCTGTAACGATAAAAGGCGTCACGGCTTATTTCGTGTTCTCCAGCAGTTAATAGCGCTCCTCGTGCACTGCGCAACCCATATTGATAGAGCTGAATACGCGTTAAAATGGCTGTTGCTTTTTGTTGTAATGAGGATTTTACAGCGGCTTGAGTGCGTATCTCGTTGGCTTGTTGTAACTGAAAGCTAAAAATAACACTCAGCGTCAAGCCACATATTAAGACCAGTAAAGACCATTTATTTAACAGTGATTCGCTAAATTTGGGTAACAAAGAGAGCTCCCTTTTTATTCTTCAAGATAAATCACCGTCAGTTACATCAATGTAGCTTACTAAAAAGGCAAGAGGTTTAAAGATAGCTTGCGCCAGCTGGAAAAGCTACGTTTTGGTATTTTATGGTGGCTTTTTATCAAACAACTATTAAGGTTAAATAAACCATGAGTGCTGGTTAATAACAATAGTGAGACTTTTTTGATTTAAAACCTAATTATCGTTTTTATTATAGTGTGGCAAGACTTTAGGCTTGACAGTGTTGGCACTTCCGAGGAAAGTTAGAAAAGTTCAATTTTATGGATAAAATATGTTCAGTCACTATACAAAGTCTTTGCTGATCGCCGCTCTCTTGCTCTGCCCTAGTTTGGCGCAAGCGCAAGAGTCAGGTTTTGAATGGTCGGGTTTTGGTCGGGTTGTCGCGGGTTATTTGGCTGAAGATGGCATGATTTACGGTGGGTATGACGATGAATTGTCGTTAAAGCCGAATAGCTTACTTGGCTTGCAAGGAGAGTGGCAGTTTGATTCAAAGCTATCTTTAGTGGGCCAAGCCGTATTAACCGCCTCTGATCAGCGTGATTCAGACATTGAGTGGCTCTATTTAAATTACCGTTTAAATGACCATTGGCAAGTGAAGTTCGGTCAGCTAAATACGCCCTTTTTTTCGTACAGTGATGTGCAAGATGTTGGCTATGCCTATCATTGGGTGCAATTGCCCATAGAAGCCTACCCTGAATTTTTATTTAAGAAATATCGTGGTGCCTCAATTCGTTTTACCCCTGCCTTTGAGCGTGTCGCCTTAGATGTAGAAACCTATTATGGCTCGATGAATGACACCGCTTCGGTTCGAGGCAATCAGGTAGATATTGATTTAAGTCAGATTTATGGTGTGATTGCCAAATTATCCTATGACAAATATCGTTTGTCGGCCTCTTATCACAAAGGTGAGTTTAGTTATGATGTGCCACGTCTGAATGAGGTGCGTACTATTTTAACCGCGGTCGGTTTTAATACTCTCGCTAACCAGTTTATGAGTGATGGCACGGGAGAATATTATCAGCTAGGTTTAAGTTATGACGATCTTAACGTTTTTGCTCGCAGCGAAATTACCTATATAGCTCAAACCACCAATACTATTGCCGATTACCTTTCTTATTATTTAATTGCGGGTTATGTCTTTGACCCTGTTAGTGTTTATGTGAGCTTTGCTGAGCGAACGTCAGAAGAATACAGCATTATCAATACCGTACCTAAGGGGGTTACTCCACAGCTAGATGAACTGTCTATCGGTGTCGATGCCTTGATTGATAGTTTTGCGATTAACAATCGGTCTCTCTCAATCGGAGCCCGCTTTGATTCCAATAATAATGTCGCGTTTAAGGTCGAAGTAAAAAAAATTAGAGGTAATGATTTTCAATTTGATTCGCCACTCGTGACAAAAGGCAGTGCGGTGCTGCTACTCACCTCTGTTGAGTGGGTTTTCTAATGACGGCTGCTTTAAGGCTCGCCCTCACCCTGAGTTTGTCTTTGCTGCTACTGGGAGGCAACGCAGATGCTGATGAACTGTGGCTGATTTCAGCTAATTCGCAGCAAGTCGAGATCAGCAAAGAGGTTGTTAAACAAATTTACTTACAAGGTGAGCAAGGGCGCACACCTTTGCAGCCAGTTAATTTAGTAAAAGGTGAGTTTTCACGAACCATCTTTAACGCCTTAGTGATGGGACTCACCGAATCACGCTTGCAATCTTATTGGTCACAAATGCGCTTTACGGGCCGAAGCCGGCCGCCGCTGGAGGTTGAGAACACAAAAGCCTTAACCGATTATCTGCTGAACAATAGTAATGCGATTGGTTATCTGGTAGTTGATGATAATACCCAATTGCCAGACGGTTTAGTCGTCCTGCTGAAAATCGACTTTGAAAAATAACCGCTGACATTTTTACTGAAAGTGGCCCCCCTCGTCAGTGCTCGCCATTAACGGTGGGGATGTTACGACGTGCCGGTTTTGGGGTATGTTTCTAGTAAGGTTTTAAGGGGTACAGGCCGGCAAAAGTAGTACCCTTGAAAATAATCACAGCCAATTTTCTTGAGGTAATCAAACTGAGCGAGCTGTTCAACGCCTTCTGCGCAAACCGACATCGTTAAGTTGTTCGCTAAACTAATAATGGTTTCGACAATATTCTTATCGGCCTTGCCATTTTCCATATTATGAATAAAAGATCGGTCTATTTTTAGTAGGTCAATATCCAGTTTTGTTAGATAACTCAGAGACGAATAACCCGTACCAAAATCATCTAGCGACACTTTGCAGCCCGCGAGGTGCAAATTAATCACGAACTCGTTCACGGCGTCAAAATTGTCTAAGTAAGCCGATTCGGTAATTTCAAATTCTAAGTTAGGGGCATGATTCGCATGCCTGACTAATAAAGCTAACGTTTGCTGTTTAAAGGTGTCACTTTTAAGATCCATGGCCGACAGGTTCACCGCAACAGAAACTTGGCTATGAAAATGGGCTTTTAATATGAACAGATCAGAAATAACGTTATCCAACACAAAGCTGGTCAGCGCGGTGATTTTTCCGGTTTTTTCTGCAATTTCAATAAACTCGACTGGCGATAACGCCCCCAGTGTGGGATGTTCCCAGCGTAGTAACGCTTCAAAGCCGGTGATCTCAGCCTGTTGGTTTAGTTTAGGTTGATAGGCTAAGTACAATTCTTTGGTTTGAATGGCTTGTAAAATGCTACTAGCGATCTCATGTCGCCGTTGAACCCTGGCATGCATGGCATGTTCAAATAAGGCAAAACCCCCTGTGCGTTGCAGTTTGGCTTGGTACATCGCGATGTCGGCATTGCGTAACAGTAATTCGGTATCAAAATTCGCTTGCTTAGCATAAGCAATACCAATGCTCGCGGCGGTGCTCACTTCCCATTTACTGATATAAAAAATTTTCTTCAGGTTATCCGCGATACGTTGTGCCGTGATCATGGCCACTTCACTGGGGGGATAATAATCTTGTTCGTTGTTAATCAGCAGCACGATAAACTCGTCACCGCCTAAACGAGCCAGCATATCGCCTTCGCGGATCAGGTGCGATACGCGCTCTCCTACCTGAAATAGCAACTGATCCCCCACATCATGGCCCAGGGTGTCATTGACATGTTTAAAATTATCTAAGTCAAAATACAAAATAGCCAGATCGGCGTTGCGGCGCTGTTCCCGTGCCAGTGCAGAACGCAGTATGGCATGCAGCATCTGTCGATTCGGTAAGCCTGTTAATGAATCGTAATTGGCTATTTTTTCTAAGTTTTGTTTGTTTTCTTCTAAATCATTTAATTGTTTTTGAATTTTAAATTCATAATTTTTTATCGTATCTAGGTATTCATTAATTTGCTCGGCTAATAAGCCAATCTCGTCTTTATTTTCAATGGTTAAACGTTCCAGTTTATTGCCTGAATGTTTGATTTTCCGGACAAATGAGGTCACTAAATTCAGTTTTTGCAACACACGTTTTTGCATCGAAAAAGCTAAAAAGCCCACTAGCGAAGCGATAAAAACTAATAATGGAATGACTTTTTTTAGGTAGGTATTTGCCGATTGCTTTAACGAAGACTCCGGATCTTGCACAATCAGCAAGCGGCCCACTGCGTAGCTTTCATCGCCAATCATTTTGTTGGATACCAGCAGTTTATTTACCAGTTCGGTACCAAAGCCTGTATTAAATTGTGCGTCTTGTAAGGTCGTGTCCGACCATTCGGTTTGCTTGGCGGGGTTCACATAGAAAAACACTTGCTGGTCATTTTTATCAAAGACTCGCGCGAATACCGTGGAATCATGCCGATCCAGCTGTAATAAGGTGGTGGCGATATTAGGAATATCATCTTCGCTCACTAAAAATGGTAAGAGTGACTCTGATAAATTTTCAGACAGTGCATCGAGGTTTTGCATCGATTTTTGCACATATAAATTGCGATGTTCGTTTAAACTCAGGGTGTTCACAGAAACGGCGGTTAAAAATACCGCCAACAGGGTAATGCCGATAATGCGAACCGAGAATTGACTTACCCGCATGGCTGCACCCTGGGTAATAAAAGCTCATACCGCATAGTATGCGGGGTGAAGTTGTGATGCTGGAATAGAAGTATCTGTGCTGCTTTATCCATAAGCGATTGTTGGCATCTAGCCCTTAATTGCAGTTCATTCACATGCTAATTAACATAACACTAAATAATTATTTCAGCGAAAGATTTGTTTGAAAAAAACACAATAAGGTTAATGGCGCATCAGCAAGGCTGAAGTAAAGGCAGCGGGGGAGGTAAAACACCGCTGCCACGATGTGGAAGCGGCGGCTATTTAGCGATTAATCAGGAAATCAGCACTGTCGCGGCGTACTTTTTTCAAGTCGACTAACCAGTCAGCACCGGCTTCACGGTAGCCTAATGGCAGTAATATCACCGATTTTAAACCCAGTTCAGCTAATCCCAGAATGCGATCAACGTGCTCAGGTTCGAAACCTTCCATTGGCGTAGAATCCACCTCTTGTTCCGCTGCCGCGATCAGGGCGGAGCCTAAACCAATGTAAGCTTGACGTGCGGCATGCTCAAAGTTTTGCTCGGCCGGACGTTGTGGATAATAAGCCAAGAGTTTTTGCCGATAGGCTTCCCAACCTTCGTTTTTAAAGCCGCGTTGCTCGTTAACCAGATCAAACATCATATTAATGCGCTCAGGGGTGTAGTTATCCCAAGCGGCAAACACCAATAAATGCGAGCAATCAGTAACTTGTGACTGATCCCACGCCACTTTACGAATTTGTGCCTTTAAGGCGTCATCCGTTACCACTAATACCTGATAGGGCTGCAGGCCACTTGAGCTGGCGGATAAACGAATTGACTCCAGAATAATATCGAGCTTTTCAGCGGGCACTATCGCATCGGGTCGCATTTTTTTGGTGGCATATCGCCAGTTAAGTAATTCAAGCGTGTTGGACATGATCATAATTCCTATTTCTATGTATAAGCAGCAGTGGTTTAGGAGTTAGGTACGGCAAGCCTGACTTTCAAGGTTTAGCCCAAACTGTTTTTTTACGAACGTTAGCTTGTTGTAGCGGTTTTATGGGGGTGTGCGCTGCGGTGTGTGAGGGCATTTACTGCTATCTGCCGTCAGAAAAATGCAGTTGGGCGAATGCAGGCGCGTCTTTACCAAATCTTGACGGTTGTCGCGTTGAGTGCGGGCGGTCGGCACATTATAGTGTCAGCAATTTAAGATCCAGGGTGAAGGAAATACAAAATGGCTTGGCAGAAAAAAACAATGTTAATCGTTGCCTCGGTGTTGGTGGCAGCAGCAAGCGCTTATTGGTTTTGGCCAAAAACTGCAGAGGCGCCGGCTGCAGAGGCCGGGCAACGACCCACTAGCCCTTGGGCAATGCCAGTGCCGGTGCGCGTTGTTGAAGCTGCGCTGGCTGACTTACGTGTGCAAGTAAAAGCCATTGGTACGGTGACGCCGCTCAATACGGTTATTGTTCAAAGCCGCGTAAGTGGGCCATTAACTCAACTGCATTTTAATGAAGGCGATAAAGTGACCGCGGGTCAGCTATTAGCGGAAATTGATACGGCCGATTATCAAATTCAATTTGCCCAAGCTCAAGGGCAGTTAGAGCAAAACACCGCGCAATTAAAAAATGCGAAGATGGATTTAGAGCTGTATAGCAAATTACGCGAACAAAGCTCTATTTCTGCGCAGCAATATAATACGCAACAGGCATTGGTCGCGCAGTTAGAAGGCAGCCGCAAGAGTATTCAAGCGCAGTTAGATGCGGCGAAGTTACAGTTATCCTATACCAAAATTCATGCTCCCATTACCGGGCGTTTAGGCTTACGCCGGGTTGATGTCGGTAACCTGGTGCAAGCGAATAGTGCCGAAGGGCTGGTTACCATTACCCAAAGCTCGCCAATTACGGTGGTATTCGCCATTCCTGAAAGCCAGCTGCAACAAGTCCGTAATGCCTTTCGCAGTGGGCAGGTGTTAACCGTAGAAGCTTGGGATCGCGCAGAGCAGCAGCTGCTCAGTCAAGGCGTGTTAACCACTTTAGATAACCAAATTGATGCGACAACGGGCACGCTACGCTTAAAAGCCGAGTTTAAAAATGAACAAGAGGAGCTGTTTCCAAATCAGTTTGTTAATGTGCGTTTAAATGTTTCGGTGCAACAAGGGGCTATCACTATTCCGCAAGATGCGGTGCAATACGGCTCGGCCGGAACCTATATTTACACCATTGAACAAAATCGCGCACAAATTCGTCAAGTTACCCTCGGGGCTGTCGATAATGGCAAAGTGGCGATCACCGCAGGTTTACAGCCGGGTACGCCGGTGGTGCTGGAAGGCTTGGATCGTTTACGGCCAGGTCGTGCGGTTGAAGTGATAGAAAATGATGGCTCGGTTAAAGAAGCAAAACCCGTAACTGAGCAACCAAGAAGACGTCCGCAGAGGGCGCAATAATGAACCTTTCCAGCCCGTTTATTCTTAGACCGGTTGCTACCTCGCTGTTAATGTTAGCAATTTTAATTGCTGGCGTGCTCAGTTGGCGGCAGCTGCCGGTAGCGGCATTACCTCAGGTTGATTATCCGATCATCCAAGTATTTAGTTTTAACCCGGGCGCTAGCCCAGACATTATGACGCGGACCATTACCGCGCCGCTTGAGCGGCGCTTGGGGCAAATTCCTGGTTTAAAACAAATGTCGTCTAGCAGCTCGGCTGGCGCGTCGGTGATTACCCTGCAGTTTGCTTTAGTGGTGGATATGGGCGTTGCCGAGCAAGAAGTACAGGCGGCGATTAATACTGCTTCCTCGTTATTGCCATCGGATATGCCGACACCGCCGATTTACCGCAAAGTGAATCCAGCTGATGCACCGATCTTAACCTTAGCCATTACCTCGGCAACCTTACGTTTACCGCAAGTTTATGATTTAGTTGATACGCGTATGGCACAAAAGTTAGCGCAATTACCGGGGGTCGGTATGGTTAGCCTCGCCGGCGGACAGCGCCCTGCCATCCGGGTTAAAGCCAATCCGGCGGCATTAGCCAATATGAACTTGAGCCTAGAAAATTTGCGCCAAGCCATTGCTGCTGCCAATACCAATCAACCAAAAGGCAGCTTTGACGGCCCGTTTCGCTCAACCTTATTAGATGCGAATGATCAAATTAAAGACACGGCTGAATACGAGAATCTGATCATTGCCTGGCGCGATAATTCGCCGGTGCGTTTGCGTGATGTAGCCAGTATTGAGCAAGGCGCTGAAGATCGCTTTTTAGCCGCATGGGCCAATGAGCAACCGGCGGTGTTACTGAATATTCAGCGTCAACCGGGTGCCAACGTCATTGAAGTTGCCGATCGTGTGCGACAGCTATTGCCGCAATTAACCGCGACCTTACCTGCCGCAGTTGATGTGATGGTGTTAACCGATCGAACGCAAAGTATTCGGGCGTCGGTACGCGATGTGCAAAAAGAACTGGTTTTTGCCGTGTTTTTGGTGATTTTAGTGACCTTTGTGTTTCTGCGCACCATACCGGCAACCATCATTCCTAGCTTAGCTGTGCCGCTGTCGTTAATTGGTACTTTCGCGGTGATGTTGTGGTTAGATTTTTCAGTGAACAACCTGACGTTAATGGCACTGACCATTGCCACCGGCTTTGTGGTCGATGATGCCATCGTGATGCTAGAGAATATTGCGCGCCACCGTGAAGAAGGCGCTTCGCCGCTGGAAGCGGCTCTAAAAGGCGCAAAAGAAATTGGTTTTACCCTGATTTCATTGACCTTCTCTCTGATAGCGGTGCTGATCCCTTTATTGTTTATGGCCGATGTAGTGGGGCGCTTATTCTTTGAATTTGCCGTGACCTTAGCGGTGGCTATTATGATTTCGCTAGTGGTGTCGCTTACTTTAACGCCGATGCTCTGTGCGCGTTTGCTAACCAAAATGCCAGCGCATGATAACCCGAATGATTTAATGCAGCGGGTGATCCAGCGTTATGGTCGGGGTTTGCAATGGGTGTTGCGCCATCAACGGCTGGCGCTGGCAAGTTTAGCCGCCACCGTGGCGTTAACCGTGGGCTTGTATATGGCGGTGCCCAAAGGGTTCTTCCCGGTGCAAGATAGCGGTGTCATTCAGGTGATCACCGAAGCGCCACAGGATATTTCCTTTCAAGCGATGGCACTGCGCCAGCAAGCTTTAGCCGAAAATATGCTGCAACACCCAGATGTCGCCAGCTTATCGTCGTTTATTGGTGTCGATGGTAGTAATAGCAGTATTAATAGTGGCCGTATTTTGCTGAATTTAACGTCGCATAATGAGCGCTCGCAATCTGCCGTGGAAATTATCCGTGAGCTGGAGCAGCAAGTGTTAGATGTACCCGGGATTAAAGGCTGGTTTCAGCCGGTGCAGGAACTGAATATTGAAGATCGGGTTAGCCGCACGCAATATCAGTTTACGCTCAGTACACCTGATTACGAGACTCTTAGCCAGTGGCTTCCCGAGCTGGTTGAGGCTTTACAGCAACAACCTGAGCTCTCTGAGGTGGCGCACGATCTGCAGCAGCAAGGCTTACAAGCCTATATTGATATTGACCGCAATGCCGCTGCGCAATTGGGGTTAACGGTGTCACAAATTAGCTCAGTGTTGCAAAGTGCTTACAGTCAGCGGCAAATCGCCACCTTGTTTACGCAAAGTAATCAATATCGGGTGGTGTTAGAAGTTGACCCTGCACAGGTGCAAGGGGTGGACGCGCTCGATAAATTGTATTTAACCAATAGCCGAGGTGACTCAGTACCCCTAGCGGCAGTGGCGAAGGTGAGTCAGCGACCTACCCGTTTGCTGATTAACCAGCAAGGGCAGTTCCCGGCCGTGACCTTATCCTTTAACTTAGCTCAGGGGTATTCACTCGGGCAGGCGGTAGCAGCGATCGAGCAAGTGCAGCAACAACTGCAACTGCCCGCTGAAGTTGAGCTGAGTTTCCAAGGTGCAGCAGAGGCCTTCCGTTCTTCTTTGGATAACACGCTGTGGTTAATTCTTGCCGCCATTATTACCATGTATATCGTGCTGGGGATCTTGTATGAAAGCTTAATCCATCCCGTGACCATCTTATCAACCTTACCTTCTGCCACCGTGGGTGCCTTATTGGCGTTACTGTTAACAGGGCAGCCGCTCGATTTGATTGCCGTTATCGGTATCGTGTTGTTGATAGGCTTGGTGAAAAAGAACGGCATTATGATGGTCGATTTTGCGTTAGATGCGCAGCGTAATCGCGGCATGACCCCTGCCGAAGCCATTTATCAGGCTGCTTTACTGCGTTTTAGGCCGATCTTAATGACCACCTTGGCAGCCTTGTTTGGCGCCATCCCGCTGATGCTTGCCAGTGGTTCAGGCGCAGAGCTACGCCAGCCGTTAGGTTTAGTGATGGTGGGGGGATTATTGGTTAGTCAGGTATTAACCCTCTTTACCACGCCGGTAGTGTATTTATGGTTTGACCGTATGTTTGGTCAACGCCAAATTAAACCAAGTGCTGAGGTGGCACCGCTATGAATCTGGCGCAGCCTTTTATTCAGCGGCCGGTGGCCAGTGCTTTAATCGCGACGGCGATCTTGTTAATGGGCTTGTTGAGCTGGCGTTTGTTGCCAGTGTCTCCGCTACCGGCTATCGACTTTCCGATGATCGTGGTCACGGCCAACTTACCTGGTGCCAGCCCCGACAGCATGGCGGCTACGGTTGCGACGCCGTTAGAGCGCGCATTAGGCAGCATTTCAGGTATTCGCCGCATCAGTTCGTCAAGTAGTCAGGGCGCTACGCAAATTCGTTTAGAATTTGAGTTAGATCGTAATGTGGATGCCGCGGCTCGTGAAGTACAGGCGGCCATTAACGCTTCGCGTGGCCAGTTACCCGCTGGGATGCCTGGCAATCCGGTTTATCGCAAGTTTAACCCATCGCAAGCGCCGATTATGGCGTTAGCTTTAAGCTCTAGTCATTTGGCGGGCAGCACGCTGTATGACAATGCTTCAACGGTGTTGGCGCAAAAGTTGGCGCAAATTACTGGGGTGGGTGAAGTCGAGGTCACGGGCTCGTCGCTACCGGCGGTGCGGGTGCAACTGAACCCCGGTATGCTGGCGCATTATGGGGTGGCGTTAGATGAAGTGCGCAGCGCCATTAATACGGTTAATGCCTCAGTACCCTTAGGCGTATTAGAAACAGATAGCCATCGCTGGCAATTGGCCACCAGTGAAACCTTGCGCCGTGCGGCGGATTATCAAGATTTAATTGTTAAATATACCGATGGCGCGCCGATCCGTTTATCTGACGTAGCCATTGTTAGTGACTCGACGGAAAACCGCTACAGTTCGGGCTTTCATAACGACAAAGATGCGGTGATTTTAATGGTCAGTCGGCGCAACGGTGCCAATATAGTCGAAACCGTTGATGCTATTTACAACGAACTGCCTTTACTGCAAGCCTTAACGCCAGCCGGTGCCGATTTAGCGGTGGTGATGGATCGCAGCCCGGTGATCCGTGCCACGCTTGCCGAAGCGCAATGGAGTTTAACACTGGCCGTCATTTTAGTGGTGTTGGTTGTTTGGGCTTTTTTAGGCAATTTTCGCAGCGCGTTAATCCCCAGTGTGGCGATCCCGGTGTCATTAATTGGCGCTTTTACCGCGATGTATTTGTTTGGGTTTTCATTGAATAACTTATCGGTGATGGCGCTGATCGTCGCTGCCGGTTTAGTGGTCGATGATGCCATTGTGGTCGTCGAGAATATTCGTCGCCATCTTGAACGCGGTTTAGCGCCGTTACAAGCCGCAAGGCAAGGCGTAGCTGAAGTGGGCTTTACCTTGTTAGCGATGAATTTGGCACTGATTGTGATTTTCCTGTCTATTTTGTTTATGGGGGGCTTAGTTGAGCGGTTATTCCGTGAGTTCTCTATTACGTTAGTGGCGGCGATGGTGATTTCATTGCTTATTTCGCTGACCTTAACGCCCAGTATGTCAGCATTATTGTTGCGTAAACCCACTAAGCAACAGGCCACATCAGGTTTCTTTTGGCGTTTGCAGCAAGGATATCGGCACAGTATTGATGTTTGCTTACGGCATTATCGCTGGTTATTGCTGTTATTAGTGTTGTTATTTGCCGCCAGCGCTTGGTTATATGACAAGGTGCCATCGGGTTTATTACCAGAGCAAGATACTGGCCAGTTGAATGGGTTTGTTCGCGGCGATGATGGTGCGTCGTATCAAATGATGCAGCCAAAAATCGAAGCCTTTCGCCAGTATGTGTTGCAAGATCCTGCCGTGGCCGACTTAATCGGTTCGGCCGGGGGGGATCGCGGTGTCAGTAATTCGCAAATGCGCGTGCGGTTAAAGCCGTTAGCCGAGCGCCAAGTGTCGGCTCGCGCTGTGGTGGATCGGCTTCGAGCCAATGCGCCAAAAGTGCCTGGCGGCATTCTGTTTATGAATGTCGATCAAGATATTCGTTTATCCTCACCCTTCAGTCGCAGTGACTATGAAGTGCAGTTGTTATCAGATGATTTAGATTTGCTGCGAAAATGGGGCAAGGTTGTCGGCGAAAAACTGCAAGAAGTCCCTGGGTTAGTTGATGTTGATACCCCCGGCGGTGAAGATGCACAGCAAATTGAGTTAACCATTGATCGCGAAGCGGCGCAGCGGCTCGGCGTGGATATGCGCACGGTGGCCACGGTGCTGAATAACTCCTTTTCGCAACGACAAGTTGCGACCTTGTATGATAAGCAAAACCAGTACCGCATCGTGATGGAGCTGTTACCCGGTTATACCGCTCAGCCCGAAGTGTTGCAGCAGTTACAGGTAATTACCAACGATGGTCGCCGTGTACCTTTAGCGGCTATCGCCAGCTATCAGTATGGTTTAGTTAATGACCGGGTGCAGCATGAAGGACAATTCGCCTCGGTAAATATTGGTTATGGTCTAGAAGAAGGCACCACTATGGAGCAAGCTTCTATAGCGATTGAGCAAGCTATGGCAGAAGTGATGTTGCCCGGGGCTATCGTGGTGGTCAGTGGTGAAAACCAACGCAATGCTATTTTTAAAAGTAGCGATCAAACCTGGTTGGTGATTGCGGTGGTTGTGGCGGTGTATCTGTTGTTAGGCATTCTGTATGAGAGTTTGCTACAACCGATCACGATTTTGTCTACCTTGCCTTGTGCTGGCTTAGGTGCCCTGCTAGCGTTGTATTTAACTAATAGCGATTTTAGTTTAATTGCCCTGTTAGGGCTGTTTTTGCTGATCGGTATTGTGATGAAAAACGCCATTTTGCTGGTCGACTTTGCATTGGCCGCCGAGCGCAATCAAGGTTTGGCACCGATCGAGGCGATTGCGTTAGCGGCGCAGCAGCGGTTACGGCCAATCTTAATGACCAATTTCGCCGCTTTATTAGGCGCGGTGCCGTTATTATTAGGGGTAGGTGAGGGGTCTGAGTTGCGGCAGCCATTGGGTATCACCATCGTGGGCGGCTTATTAGTCAGTCAATTATTGACCTTGTACACCACCCCAGCGGTGTATTTGTTGTTAAGTAAGTTTCGCCGTGCACCGCGTGCTGAAAGCGCTACGCCATCTGCAGAGGTGTCGCTGAAATAACTTAGCAAGTTTCAACGTTAAAACGACAACAGCACCAGGCCGCGCTGTAGCATACGGCGCGGCCATGACATAACGGGTGTTAGTTTGTTACTCGATAGCACTCGTCCAATTGGCTAAAACCAAAGCCGGTGTTTTTCTTCACCCGCAGTTGGGTTGGAATACGCTCTTTCATCGCTTCTATATGGCTTATCACGCCAATCATTTTACCGGTAGCATTAAGGTTATCCAGCGCATCTAAGGCGATATCCAGCGTTTGTGCATCTAAGGTACCAAAGCCTTCGTCTAAAAATAACGAGTCGATGCTGGTTTTATGGCTGACCAGATCCGACAGCGCTAAGGCCAACGCTAGGCTAACTAAAAAGCTTTCACCGCCCGACAGCGTTTTCGTATCGCGTTCGCTATCGCCTTGCCAGGTATCTTGCACGGTTAACGACAAGCCGGCTTGTTCTTTTCGTTTCAGTAAATAACGACCATGCAGTTGTCGCAGCTGATTATTCGCCAAATACACCAGATTATCCAGCGTCAGGCCTTGTGCAAAACGGCGGAATTTATCACCACTGGCAGAACCAATCAGCGTATGCAGCTGGGTGATTTCATCATAGCGTTGTTGCTGCGTGTTAATGTCAACTAATAAACTTTGCTGCCGTTCTCGTAATTGTTGCTGCTGATTCAACTGCTCTTTTAGCTGGCCTGATCGCGACAACAGTTCGGTTTGCTGTTGGCTAAGTTGTTGTCGCGTTGCAGCCACCTCGGTCGCGCTGACCTTTTGCCACGCCGAGGCTTGCTCATGTTCGAGCAGTGCTTGTAATTGCTCGTTAGCTTTTTGCAATAAGGTATTAGCGCTTTGCCACGTTTCTTCAAGTTGCTGCTTTTTACTTTGTAAGCGGCTGCGCTCTGCTTCGGGTAATAAGGCGGCAAGAAAAGCGGCTTCATCAGCAAAAGGGCTAAGCTGCAGGCTATTTTGCCAAGCGGTACTTTGCTCGTTAAGCTGTTGTTGCAGCTGTTGCTGGCGCTGCTGTAAGTTGTTTAGCACACTGCTGAGTTCGGTATGGCGCTGTTCCACTTGGCGATATTGCTGTTGCTGTTGTTGCCATAACTGCTGAGCTTGCTGCAGTTGTTGCTGCAGCGTGTGCCGTGCTTGGCTGACGATTTGCTCGCCAAATAAGCTGTGGCGTTGCGCTTTTAGTGCTTGTAACTGCGTGGTTTGGCGCTTGGCGACGTGTTCAGTTTGTTGTAGCTCAGTGCTCAGTGTACTGATTTGTTGCTGTAGAGCCTGTTGTGCCGCCGTGCTGCTGGCTAAGTCTTGTTGTCCTTGCTGCTGTTGTTGTAGTGTCTGTTGATACCGCTTTGCATCTTGCTGTTTTTGCTCTAGCCAAGCAGGTAGCTGCTGCAGCGTGCCCTGATAGCCTTGAGCGCTAAGCTGAGTTTGTAGCTGTTGTTGCTGCTGCTGTTGGTCGTGTTGTTGCGCCGTTTGTTGTTGTGCTAATTGGCTTTGACGCTGTTGCAGATTAAGGTGTTGTTGTTGCAGTAAATTGAGCTGGTGTGCTTTTTGGGCTTGCGCTTGTTGCTGTTCGATCAGGCTTTGCTGTGCCTGAGTGACCGCTTTTTCAGCCTGGCGTAAAGCCGTTAATTGCGCATTGGTACGCGCTATTTGTTGCTGTAAGCTTTGGCTTAACTGAGGCAGTGCTTGCGAATCGTTTATTTCTAATGTGACGTCCAGTGCCGCGCAGTGCTGCTGCCATTGCTGCTGCGCTGTGCTAATGAGTTCGGCTAATTTACTGAGGCGAGGCGTTTGCGCGGCCAGCTCTGCCGTGCATTTATCTAAGGCTTCGCGGCTTTGTTGGCCCGCCGCTAAAGTGTGCTCTGCTTGTTGCTGCGCCTGTTGCAACCGCGCTTGTGTATCGGGCAGATCTAATGGGATCGCCGCGGCAGGGTGTTCGCTGGCACCGCACAGTGGGCAAGCTTCGCCGGCAACAAGCTGTTGGCGATAGTACGCTAACTGTTCTTCTTGACTAATCAGTTGCTGCAAATCGTCGACTTGCACTTTATGCCGTTGATATTCATCCAAGAGCTTGGCACGCGCGGTAGTCAGCTGCTGCTGTTGAGTGTGTAATTGTTGCTGCGTGGCTTGTAACTGCTGCTGCTCTTGAGTGGCCTGCCAATACTGTTGCTGGCAATTTTCTGCTTGATGCAACTGCGGCCAGCGCAACGTAAGCTGTTGCAGTTGTTGCTGCAAGGTGGCTTCATCAGCTTGTTGTAACAGGTGTTGCCATTCGTTTTGCCGTTGCAAGTGTTGCTGTTGCTGGGCTTGTAGGGCCTTATCATGTTGCTGCAAGGTGTGTTGTTGTGCTTGTAAGCTGCTTTGCAGTGCCGTGCTTTCTTGCTCGATTTGCTGCTGCTCAGTGGCTAATTGATTCAGCTGCACTTGGCTTTTTTCAAGCTGGCCAAGCGCCTGTTGCCAACTGCCGAGATAGCGATTGATCTCGGCATCGGTCTGATGCTCTGTCAGGTAACGTGCGGTAGTGGTGAGTTGTTTTTGCAGCTGTTGCAGCTGTTGCTGAAGCTGACTGTCATCCGCTTGCGCTTGTTGTAATTTTTGCTGCAGGCTATCTAAACGCTGTTGCTGGGCGCTTTGTTGTTGCGCTAGGCCGTCGATTTGATGATCTAACGGCACCACCTGCTCATTGAGCAAGGTTTCTTGCTGCTGATTTTGCTGTTTAGTGTGCTCTAAAGCCTGCTCGGCGTGTTCAAGCTGACTGCGTTGCTGAGCTAAATCTGCGATGGTAAGCTGTTGCTGCTGCTCTGTTTTAACCAGTTCACTGCTTAATGCCTGTAAATCATCACGACTTTTTTGTAATAAGCTAAAGGGGGTGCGTAAGCGCTCAGCCGGTTCACTTTGGCTAAGCTTAGCCAGATCCGCTGCTGCATCGTGCAGCGCTTGCTGCGCCTGTTGGGCGCGGTTGGCTTCGAGCTGCTGCTGCTGTGTCGCCTGCTGCTGCTGCTCCCACCATTGTTGATGTTGCTGCCAAGCGCTCAGTTGCTCGCTCAGTAAGGCTTGCTGGGTGCTGACCTGTTGCTGCTCTTGCTCAATGGCCGTTAGCTCATCAGCGCTTAACAGCTGAAATCCCGCTAATTTGGCCTGTAATTCTCGTAAATCTTGTTTGGCTTGGGTGTAGTCTTCATGCACACGCTTCGAGATTAAACCGTAGATTTCTGTGCCGGTAAGCTCTTCTAACAACTCGGCGCGCTCACTTTCATTGGCATTCAGAAAAGCGGCAAAATCGCCTTGTGATAACAGCATAGATTTGGTGAAACGCGCAAAATCTAAACCTGTGATGCGTTCAATTTCTTCGTTTTTAGGTCGCACCTGATTGGCTAACACTTTGCCGCTTTGCACTTCAGCCAGCTCGACATCGGCTGGCTGTAAATTGCCGTCGGCTTGGCCACGAGCACGGCGCATACTCCAAAAGGCGCGATAAGCAATGCCTTTTACTTCAAATTCCACTTCAGCAATCGACTCGGCACTGCCGCGCGTCATAATTTCATTGGAAGTTTGGCTAATCGGGCCTAAACGGGGTGTTTGATGGTAAAGGGCTAAACAAATCGCATCTAATAAGGTTGTTTTTCCGGCGCCGGTTGGCCCGGTGATCGCAAATAGCCCATTTTCGGCAAAAGGCGATTGGGTAAAATCGAGCTTCCATTCACCTTTTAATGAGTTGAGGTTTTTCAGCCGTAAAGTCAGAATTTTCATCGGCTCTGCTCCTGCTGCACTGCGGACAGTACCGCTAAAAAGCGTTGCTGCAGTTGCTCTTGTCGCTCAGTATCTTCAATAGATTCAATTGCTAATCGCTTAGCGAATACTTGCTCAGGTGTCAGCTCGGCCAAGGTTTCTTTTTGCTGCTGTATTAACGCTTGGCTAGGCGCAGCGCGTTGTCGGCGTACCAACAATACCTCGACAGGCAAGCCTTCGCACAGTTGTTGTACGCGCTGCTGTAAATCAGACAAATAATCTTGGGTGGCAATTTCCAAACAGAGCCAAACGGGCTTACTGTGCTGTTGTTGTGCAATGGCGGCCAGTTGCACGGCCAGAGTGTCAAGATCCCCCTTGATCACCTGCATGGGTTGAAACAGCGGTACATCAATACAGCGAATGTGTTGGCGCTCGCGGCCGTTAAACTCCACTAGCACCACTTGTTTGGTTGTACCCAGCTCGTCAAAGCTCAAGGGTAATGGCGAGCCGCTATAGCGAATATGTTCGGTTTTCGCCACGCGCTGCGGCCTGTGAATATGCCCCAGCGCAATGTAATCGGCCGGTGGGAAACCCTCTGCGGCAAAACCCTCTAAGGTGCCGATATAAATCTCGCGTACGCTCTCGCTTTTACTGACGCCAAGCGCCGTTAAATGGCCCGTGGCAACAATGGGAATGTTTAGTTGCTGCTCTTGCCGTTGTTGTTCGGCGAGTTGAAATAGGTGTTGGTAATGCTCGGCAATGGCATTGGCTAGTGCTTGGCGCTTTTGCTGGCCGGTGTCGCCGGCTTGGCTTTGCAGCACATCTTTAGCTCGAATAAATGGCACCGCACACAGCAAAGCGCCCGGTTGACCTTGTTTATCGTTAAGTAGAATCACTTGTTGTTCAACAGGCAATTCGGTACTGGCCACCACATAGGTATTTAAACAGGCGAGTAATTGTCGCGATTCATTAAGTACCGCAACGGAGTCATGATTCCCGCCTAACACCACCAGCGTACATTGACGTTGTTGCAGTTGTACAACAAACTCGTTGTAAAGTTCTCGCGCATAGCTGGCCGGAGTGGCGGTATCAAATACATCACCGGCGATAATCACCGCGTCAATCTGTTCGCGACTGATTAGGGCCAGTAGCCATTGAATAAAAGCGTGGTGCTCATCTTTACGGGTTTTAGTAAAAAAGTTTTGGCCTAAATGCCAATCGGAGGTGTGCAGGATTTTCAACCAGGCGTCCTTTGCAAGTTAAACGTGTCGCCGAGTTGCTAGCATGTGTTTAAGCGTGCGGCGACTGATTCAGTAGCAGCTGGCGAAATTGCTCAGCGGGTACGGCTTGACTAAAATAATAGCCTTGATAGTAATCACAGGCCATCTCTTTTAGCAAGGCCAACTGCTCGGCTGTTTCAACGCCTTCAGCCAATACATCAAAATGTAGCGTATGCGCTAACTCAATGATCGCTTTACTGATTTGTCGGTCATCGTCATTGTCGGTGATGTTATCAATAAAGCTGCGATCGACTTTAAGAATATCCAGCGGCAAGCGTTGTAAATAGGCTAAGGACGAATAGCCTGTGCCAAAGTCGTCAATGGCAAGGCGAATACCAGCAGCACGTAATTGTTGCATCGTGCGAATAGCGGCATCTTTGTTGTGCATTAACGCGGTTTCTGTGACTTCTAACTCAAGTAAATGGGCAGGGAAGCCGGTAGCGAGCAGGGTGGAGATCACTTGTTGCTCGAAGTCACCTTTACTAAATTGATGCGCCGAGACATTCACCGCTAACCTCACTTGAGGTAAGCCTTCCTCTAACCATTGTTTGCCTAAGAGGCAGGCTTGCTCTAACACAAAATGGCCAATGGTATGAATTAACCCGCAGTTTTCCGCCACGGGAATAAAAAGCTCTGGTGAAATAAAGCCTTGCTCGGCATCTTGCCAGCGGATCAGTAATTCTGCGCCGATGATTTGACCGCTTTGAATAGCTATTTGCGGCTGAAAGTAACATTGTAATTGTTGCTGACTAATCGCTAGGCGCAACTTAGTTTCCAGCTGCAAGCGTTGCCGTGCTGTCGAAGTCAGTTGGCTACTGAAAAAGCTGTATGTGCTGCGACCTTCCGCTTTGGCTTTGTACAGTGCCGCGTCAGCACCTTGCAATAATGATTCAGCGTTGTTGTGATGCTCAGGGTACAAACTAATGCCAATAGACGCGGTAATAGTCACGTCAATTCGTTCAGTTAAAGTTGCCGGTTGTTGTAAGGCTTGCAGTAGTTCTAAAGCAAAGCGGGCGGCATCTTCTGTGTGGGGTAAGTGCTCGATCAGAATCGCAAACTCGTCGCCACCCAGACGCGCCAAGCTATCGGTGTCTCGACAGAAAATTTTAAGCTTTTCACTGACGTTTTTTAACAGTAAATTGCCGACATTGTGGCCATACGAATCGTTGATGGTTTTAAAATTGTCTAAGTCGATTATCAATACGGCTAATTGCAGCTTTTCGCGCCGGGCAACCTTAATCGCTTGTTCTAAACGCCCCGTAAAAAATTGGCGATTGGGTAAGTGCGTAAGGGGATCGTATGCTGCTAAAAAGGCTAATTGCGCTTCTTGTTGTTTGCGTTCAGTTAAATCGATATCAATGCAGTAAATGCGCGGTTTATTATCCGGGTCGAAGATCACCGCGTGTGACGAGTATACGCTGACCAGACTGCCATCTTTGCGTTGTAGCTGTAACTCCTCTGCTGGCAGGGGGTGGCCAGAATGTGTCATTGCTTGAATAGCGGCTTTTACATCGTTATGCATTGGCTGGGGAATAATTAAATCCAGTAAGTTACGGCCAAGCGCTTCTTGCTTGCTATAGCCATACACTAACTCGCTGCCTTTATTCCAGTAAAGCGTTACGCCATGTTCGTCATATCCCTGTACCGAGATATTGGGCATGCTGTCGAGTAAGGTGCGAAAGCGTTGTTCGCTTTCTTGCAGTTGATGTTGTGCGTGTTTTATCGCAGAAATATCCTGCACGACCGAGATAAAATAAGCCGATAGATGCTGTTGTGGCGGTAATAAAGCGACAGATAAACGTACCCATAAAGTGTGGTTATTTTTAGTGATGTAGCGTTTTTCAATGGAAAATTGCTTGATGTCATTGGCTAAAATCTTTTCTCGCAAACCTTGGTCAAGTAATAAGTCATCAGGGTGCGTGATGTGTTGAAACGTCATGCTTCTTAATTCGTCAGCGCTGTATTCCAGCATACGGCACAGCTCTTTATTAACCTTAATGAATTGCCCATTAACGTCGACATAGGCAATACCGGTTGCAGCATAGTCAAACGCCATATGACTCAGGCGTTGTGATTCGGTCAGCGCCATTTCAAACTGCAGTCGCTGCTTTAACAATACCCAGGCGAGGATGGCGGTAAGCAGCACATAGACAAACCCTTTATAAGTTTGATAACGGGTGAGTAAAACCGGATCGCTAACGATGGACGCTAAAAACACATCGCTAAACTCGATCCAAAGCAAGCCCAATAGCAGATAGATCGCGGCACCCAAGATAGGGTAGTAAGGCATTTTGCTCAGTTTGGATGCCGTTGGATTCATGTTAATTCCATATTTTCAGCGATAAACAGCGTCTGTGTTATGACGAAGATAAGTACTAAGCATAGTTTAACTTGCTGGTATTCGAAACGGGGAGAGAGGCAAATAGACGCTTTTTGTTGCGAATTAAGGTAAATAAAGCACACAGCGGCACGAGGCCGCTGTGTAATAGGTGTACTTAGAACGCGTAAACCAAGGTTAATGAGGTTTGCGTGTCGGTACTCTTTTTATCGGCAGTGACATCAGAGTCATTTTGTACCAAAAAGGCGGCTTTCATCTGCATAGCACCATTCACTCTGGCACTGAGTGCGGTTTCGGCAATAGTCCGCGTATTGTCGTTACTGATTTCGAGGCTGAGTGTTTGCGAGAAAGCGGCAGATTCACTGATGGTCCATTTAAATTCGGCAGCACCACGGGCCAGCAAGCCATTTTCTGTTTCGTCAGTAGAGCGACGAGCGTTGTAATAACCCGGACCGATTTCCACATCCAGCGTCTGGTTTTCCAGATCCATTAAACGGGTACCGTAACCGGCGGCGATGGTGGTATATTTAGTGTAAGCACCAAATTTATCATCGGTATACGAACCTAACACAAACAAATTATCGTGTTCATCACCGATTTTGTAAGCCCCTTTCGCGGATACCAGATAGCGCTGCGCTGACCGCTCTTTCTCTCTGTTACCATCAGCATCGATTTTTTCATCTTCTTTAAAGAAAGCACTGAAAATATACTGATTGCTCCATTCTTCTAGCTCTTGTCTGGCATCAATTTTACCGGTAATAGACGTACCTGCTGTATTACCTGTAGTGGTAATGGCGCCAAGCTCTGCTGAGGTTTTCCACATCTTTTGCTCTTTCTCTGGCGCTTGAGCTTGCGCGGCACCCGCAAATAAGACACTTAACGTTGCGGCTACAGTGAATAATTTCATGCTTACTCCTTTGTTTCTTGTTTAAGATGAACGTCCATTTGCGGGAAGGGAATACCAATACCGTGTTCATCAAAGGTCAATTTTACTTTTTCAAGCGTATCCCAATACACCCCCCAGTAATCAGCACTATTCACCCAAGGGCGCACAATAATGTTGACTGAAGAGTCGGCTAATTCAGAGACACGGATATTGGGCGCAGGCTCAGCCAAAACTCGCTCATCATTTTTGATGATGTCTTGCAGTAGGTTTTTCGCTTTTAATAAATCAGCGTCATAGCTGATACCGATCACTAAGTCGACACGGCGCGTGGCCTCAGCAGAAAAGTTAGTGATATGACTACCGGTGATTTTAGCATTGGGCACAATAACGCGTTTGTTATCGGGCGTTTTCATGGTGGTTTGGAAGATTTCAATTTTATCTACAGTACCGGAAATACCACCGGCATCAATAAAGTCACCTGATTTGAATGGGCGGAAAAGAATAATCAACACACCAGAGGCAAAGTTAGCCAGAGAACCTTGTAATGCTAAACCAATCGCTAAACCGGCAGCACCTAAAATAGCGATAAACGAAGTCGTTTGCACGCCAACTTGCGACAGTGCCATCAAGGTTGTGGCAATAATTAAAATGGCATACACAATGCTGCTTAAGAAAGAAACAACGGCCTTATCAATACTGCGTGATAACAAGCCTTTTTCAATTAATCGTTTGATACCGCGAGCAATGATGCGGCCTACATAAAAGATGACGATAGCAGCGACAAGCTGTAATAAATAACCGAGTAAAACCTCATGGTTTTGTTGGAATAACTCGTTGATTTGTTCCATGTAACACTCCTTTGAATTTTTTAGCAGGGTGTGTGATGAGGTTTCTAAACTATGCGTGTTGCTGACGGTAAATCCGGAAACCTCAGCAAACGCTGACGATCATACCATAAAGCCTTATACCCTTAGATGACAAATTACAAAAAAGAGCTTGGAGCCATGCGAGGTTTTTGGTTAAAATAGCCACCTCGGCGGTGATTGTAGCTCAGTTGGTAGAGCCCCGGATTGTGATTCCGGTTGTCGTGGGTTCGAGCCCCATCAGTCACCCCACTTCTTTTCCTGCCTTTGTCATTGCCTTACTTTCTCAGTGTTGCCCAGCTATACTGCAGTTTAATTAGCACGCCAATGGATCCTTTTGGTATGGATTTATCTCAGTTACAACAGCAACTCAGCCAACCTAACTTAGCGCCAGTTGAAAGCTGGGATCCGCCATTTTGTGGTGATTTGCCGTTGTTAATTACTGCCGATGGCCAGTGGTTATATCAAGATAGCCCTATTCAAAGACCGGCCTTAGTACGTTTATTCGCGTCGGTTTTACTCAAGCAGGATAACGACTATTTTTTACAAACACCGGCTGAAAAAGTCCGCATTCAAGTGGCAGACGTGCCTTTTTTAGTAACGCAAAGTCATTGGCAGCAAGCTGTCTCAGGCCCGGAGTTATGGCTAACCACTAATATTGAAGATGCTGTGCCACTCAGTGCGGCTTATCCTTTACAGATCCAACATTATGCCGGGCAGCAATTACCTTACTTGCAGTTGTGGCGGGGGTTATCCGCCAGATTACATCGCAACTTATATTATCAATTATTGCAAGAAGCCAAGATGGTCACTGAGGGTAAGCACACCCGTTGGCTGATTAACAGTGGCGGTGTTGATTTTGTGTTAGCTGAACTGGCGAATAGCGACGAGTCGAGCGGTTAATCGCATATTCTGGCTAGATACCGCAAGCGCATTGCTTGGTTTGGCCCAGCAGCCCATAGTTTCAATGACAGGGCAACAAGCTAATAATGTTAAGAGGATAATAACCATGATAAGACTCTCTCTACTGGCACTGGCGACACTTTGTGCTATGCCATCGGCCTTACAGGCTGCAACAACCTATATTCACGCCGGTAAATTGATTACTGCCGAAGATAAACAGCCTTTAACAACACAAACCATCATTGTCGTTGACGATAAAATTAGTGCCATCGTTGCCGGTTACCAACAGCCTGGTGCGGAGGCGGCTGTGGTGGATTTACGCAATCACACGGTTATGCCGGGTTTGATGGATATGCATACGCATTTTTCCACGCAGATGAGCGCCACCTCGTACAGTGACTGGAGCCGTTTAAATGAAGCCGATTTTGCCCTTCGCGGCGCGGCGTTTGCTGAAAAAACCTTAATGGCCGGGTTTACAACAGTACGTGAGTTGGGCGATAGCCATCAGGTGAGTATCGCGCTACGCAAAGCAATTGCTCAAGGTTACGTTAAAGGGCCGCGTATTTTTGCTGCAGGTAAATCATTAGCCACCACCGGTGGACACGCTGATCCTACCAACGGTTTAGCCAATGCGTTATTGGGCAACCCAGGCCCTACTGATGGGGTGCTAAATGGCCCGGTTCAAGCCCAGCAAGCGGTTCGTCAGCGTTATAAAGAAGGCTCAGATCTGATTAAAATCACCGCAACCGGCGGGGTATTAAGTGTGGCAAAAAGTGGCATGAACCCTCAATTTACCGTTGAAGAGTTAGCTGCTGTGGTGCAAACCGCGAAAGATTACGGCATGAAAGTCGCTGTGCATGCTCATGGTAAAGAAGGGATGGAGCGAGCGATTATTGCTGGGGTGGATTCGATTGAGCATGGTACTTACATGGATAAAGACACCATTGCCCTGATGAAAAAACACGGTACCTATTATGTGCCGACGATCAGTGCCGGTAAATGGGTGCAAAATAAAGCGCAAATCGACGGTTTCTTCCCTGAAATTGTTCGGCCTAAAGCCGCCACCATCGGGCCACTCATTCAGCAAACTTTTGCTCGGGCCTATAAAGCTGGGGTGAATATTGCCTTTGGTACTGATGCGGGTGTCGGCGCGCATGGCGATAATTGGCTGGAGTTTGTTTATATGACCGAAGCCGGTATGCCGGCGTTAACGGCGATACATAGTGCAACGATTGAAGGCGCGAAATTACTTGGCGTTGAGCAAGAGCTTGGCTCGATTAAAGCTGGTAAGATTGCCGATATCATTGCTGTTGCAGGCGATCCGCTGCAGGATATCAAGCTGATGCAAAACGTCAGTTTTGTGATGAAAGCAGGGCAAGTATATAAGCAGTAATCAGTAAATTGCAGCAGGCTTAGGCCTGCTGAAATCTTGCTAATAATTTGCTAACGTCAGCTTCAATCTCGCTTTTAAGGTCGATTTCTGCTTGTTGGCGAATTTTATCTTGTTGTTTCGTAAGCTTTTTATCTTGCTCTTTTCGGGCTTGATGTGTCGGCATATCACGAACCACCAAATACATCTTATGCAAAGCCGGATAGTGCACAACGGGATCCGGCTTATCTTCTTCGGGCCAATGATCGAGTAGCACCCAAAGGCGTAATGCGCCCTCGGAAAACTCGCATTGTTGCTCCAGCATTGCTCGGCTAATCAACACGATACTTTCATGCAGGTAGCGTTTTTTCTCTTGCTGCTTCAGCTCGAGTTGCTGTTGCTCGAGTTGTTGGCGCTGGGTTTGTAACTTGACCTGCCACAATAACTTACCGGCATAAAAAGCCAGTACGGCAATAATGACCACGCCTAACACCAACATACTTGCCCATAATAACGTCACGCTTAATCCTCATCGCCTAGCAAAGTTTTACGCCAGTCGGTACGCTCAAAACGCGCTAATGGATCTTCTTCTTCGTCTGCGCTATCGTTGCGCGTTGCTTCGTCATCGGCGTCATCTAAGCCTAATAACTGTAACAGCTCACTTAAGCGTGCCGTTTTGCTATTAAAGTATTTTGCATCTTTGCCGGTTAATACTTCGTCTTGCTCAACGCGCTCTAATAGGGCTTGTAGACGCTCATCGGCTTCGATACTGGCCAACTCTTGCTCTGGTGTCAGTGTTTCAGCTTTAACCGCTTTTAACTGTGCTTTGGGTATGGCACTGACCACGTTGGGCATCTGCTCAACCAAAGTAGGCTCAGCGATTAACGCGATAGGTTTTTTGCTACCAATTCGCGGATCTTTTTTGGCTTTGTTCGCTTCAGCTTGTGCATCTTTACTTTGTTGCATACTGTTACGAGTACCCGATTTCAGGCCAGAGCCTTTCTTCTTGGTCTCTTCTTTGGTTTCTCGGGTTTTGCGGATCTCACTGGCAGGTAAATGGCGTTGGCCATTGTTGCCAGCATTGCGGGATTTTTTTTGACGCGTCATAGTATTTTGCTACCTGTAAAAAGACCGATCATTTTACCCAGCTTTGCTGAAGATCACCACATCATTCGCTGGAAATGCCACCTTAAGCTGATATTGTGCTGCTAACCAACGAAATGTTGCCTGACTAAAGAAACTAATATGTGTCGGATCTCGTCGATAATACCAATTGCTGAACGCCTCTGCGGTTGGATAACATTTGGTCATAATCGCGAGCACCCCTGCCGGCTTTAACAGTTGTAGCCATAATTGCCACTCGTTAAGCGGATCGACAAAGTGCTCAATCGCTTCGGTGCAGCTGATAAAATCGTATTGCTGCTCTAACGGGGCGGGGTCATTGGCAAAGAAGGGATCCCAAACCTGCATCTGATGACCGGCTTCCTGTAACATATTGGCTAGCAACGGGCCGGGACCGCATCCAAAGTCTAAGCCACTTTTCGTGGTATTGCCCAAGGTTTGCAGTAAGGGCGCTGCCAATTTATTCAGAAATAGCCGATAACCCGCATCGTTCAGATCATTGTTGTGTAGCAAATAGTGTTGTTTTTCTTGTTCGGCAGTGAGTAGGTGCTGCCGATCTAAAAACACCAAGGCACAACGCTGACATTGCCAGTATGGGGGGTGCAGTTGGGCGTTATAGCGATGAGTATCAGCATGGCCGCATAATGGGCAGATTGATTGTTGCATATTACATCCAAAACAAAGGGCGATAAGATTAACTTATCGCCCTGTTTATTCGTGCCTAGAGGTGGACACACCTTTGGAATGATGCAATTCATCCTGATGCGCAGTCAACACCGTGTTGCGAATTATCCCTATATTATTGTTTGCTGTCCGTGCAAAAGTTTTCTTATTTATGATCTTCCTAATGCTTTCGTAATCTTCCTTGCGCGTGGTTCACGCGTAACACCATCTGAGCATCTTTAAACACAGCGCACATAATGTGCATGCGGCTTCCTTAACCTAAATTCCCTGTTGTTTTACCGCTAACGGCGATAGAGTTAATTTACTCCGATCTAATCAGATAACAAGCGCTTGAGTATAAAAAACCTGAAAAAAATTAGACTTTAGTCTATATCGTATTATTTTTCAGTGGTTTAAGTTAAGTGTAGAAAGTTGGAATAGTTCAATTAAAATTCAACTATAGGTGATGTCTTACATGCTTTGTAAGATATTTCTCACAAAACGGCATAAAAAAAACCGGCTTTTTCGCCGGTTTTTTCTAATTACTAAGTATTAGTGTAAGCCGCCTAAGTATTGCGACAGAATTTTAATATCATCGTCAGTCAGCTTTTTGGCCACATCACGCATCATGCCGTTCATGTCGTTAGCACGAGTGCCAGCACGAAATTCTTCTAAAGTGGCTTTAACATAGTCTGCGTTCTGGAAGCCGATTCTTGGGAAACCCGCTAAGCTAGTACCTGCGCCACGTGGACCATGACAGGCGATACAAGCTGGAATACCGCGATCGGCATCACCGCCACGATACAGCTTTTGACCTACTTCGATCACTTCTTCTGGGGTGGTGCCAGATGTAATGCGCTGAGAAGAGAAGTAAGCGGCTAAATCTTGCATATCTTGATCAGATAATGCAGCAACCATTCCGTACATGATGGCATTAGCACGACCTTCTTTCCCGCCAGTGGTCATACCTAACTTATAATCGGTTAACTGTTTATATAAATATTCAGCGTGTTGACCTGCTAATTTAGGATAAATGGTCACAACGCTGTTACCGTCAGGACCATGGCAAGCCGCACAAGTGGCAGATTTTGCTTTGCCTGCTTCGGCGTTACCGTCAAAAGCATGAGCTGTACCGACTAAACCGAATAACAGCGCCAGAGGAAGTATGATTTTTTTCATGTTTGATCCGTCTCAGTCCGCATTCAAAAGCCAGCTTGCTGGCAGCAATGAATAACATTAAGGTGAATTTTTAGCTATTTTACACGAAACTGCCCAAAGTAAAATCCCATACTATGGTCAAAAGCACGGCAAATGCTTCTTACTGCTCCCTTGATCCGCTACAATAGCCACAAATTAACCGCCGGAGCAGGCTGTGTCGTCTATTAAATTAAATTATCAACAAACACGTTTTCTTACCAGCGCCCCGGATATTAAGGCATTACCCGCAGACAACGGCATCGAAGTTGCCTTTGCCGGACGTTCGAATGCCGGTAAATCCAGCGCATTAAATACTTTAACACGCCAAAATGCTTTGGCCAGAACCAGTAAAACGCCAGGTCGTACTCAGCTGATTAATACCTTTACGTTGGCCGAGCATAAAAGATTAATCGACTTACCCGGTTATGGTTTTGCCAAAGTGCCTTTAGCTGTAAAAGAAAAATGGCAGAAGTCACTGTCTGAGTATCTAGAAAAACGGCAAAGTCTTAAAGGCTTAGTGGTATTAATGGATATTCGTCATCCGTTAAAAGATTTGGATCAGCAACTCATTCATTGGGCGGTGCAAAGCCAATTGCCGGTGCTGATTTTACTGACTAAGGCCGATAAACTGGGGCCTGGTGCTCGGAATAAAATTGTGCTGGAAGTACGTGATGCGGCCATGGCCTTTATGGGTGATGTTAAGGTACAGGCTTTTAGCTCGTTAAATAAGTTTGGTTTACCCGAATTAGAACAAACGCTAGATCAGTGGTTTAACGACGATAACGCGGCATAAAAAAACCGACCCAAGGGGGTCGGTTATAGCAAGCAGGGGAGAAGCTATATAAATTCAATCAACAGGATGTCTTACTGTTAAGACGTGTTGATCATAACACCCAACTGATGCAGTTTGAAGTATTCACTCTAAAATTTTAACGCCTGACTCGCCTGATAGCAAAGATACGCGTTATCTTACCGCTACACGCCAAGTGAATAAGCCTTTCGTAATCATCATTCTGACTTTTGCAGCAAAAAAAACGCCCCGCTGCAAGCAGCGGGGCGGCTAATAAAGCCTACTTTCTGATCTTCAATAGTAAAAACATACTGAAGCGAAAGATAGAATATCTTACCTCTGTACCCTACAGCGCAAATTTTAGCTAATTTTTGCACTATTGCAAGCAAAAACTGTAATTAAACTACAAAACTATAAATGTAAGCGCTTGCTTTCGGGTTTATGTAATTAAATTACCTTTATTAACAACGAAATTTAATGTGCTTCATCCCAGTTTTTACCATAACCGGCTTCTGCTAAAAGTGGCACATCTAATGATGCGGCACTGGCTAGCAAGGTTTTTAACTCGGCAGCAACGCGCTCAACCTCCTGCTCTGCCACTTCAAACACCAATTCATCGTGCACCTGCATAATCATTTGCACAGCGTTGTTATCGTGTTGTTCCAACCACGCCGCCACCTTGATCATGGCTAATTTGATAATGTCGGCTGCGGTGCCTTGCATAGGGGCATTAATGGCCGCACGTTCGGCGCCTTTTTGGCGACCCATATTGCGGGCATTAATGTCAGGCAAATATAAGCGGCGACCAAACAGTGTTTCAACATAGCCTTGATCATGCGCTTGCTTTCGTGTGCGCTCCATATAATCCAGTACACCAGGGAAACGCTCAAAATAGCGGTCAACATAATGCTGTGCTTCATGGCGAGCAATACCCAGTTGTTTGGCTAAACCAAAAGCAGACATGCCATAAATGAGCCCAAAGTTGACGGCCTTGGCGCGGCGGCGCTGCTCGCTAGTCACTTCATCTAAGCTAATGGCAAACACTTCAGCAGCGGTAGCTTTATGCACATCAAGACCATTAGCAAAGGCATCCAGTAAGGCCTTATCTTGCGATAGGTGCGCCATAATACGTAATTCGATTTGCGAGTAATCGATGGCCAGGATGCATTTACCAGCAGGGGCAATAAAGGCTTGGCGGATGCGTCGGCCTTCTTCGGTACGGATCGGAATATTTTGTAAATTCGGTTCTGTAGAGCTCAAGCGACCGGTGGCGGCTACCGCCTGATGATAGGAGGTGTGCACGCGCCCCGTAGCGGGATTCACCATCTTCGGCAGTTTATCGGTATAAGTAGAGCGTAACTTACTTAAACCACGATGCTCAGTGATCAGTTTTGGAAAGTCATATTCTAAAGCAAGCTCAGCGAGCACTTCTTCGGCAGTCGACGGGGTGCCACTCGGTGTCTTTTTCAATACCGGTAACTTCATCTGCTCGAACAGGATCTCTTGCAGTTGTTTTGGCGAGGCCAGATTAAATTCTTTGCCTGCTGCATCGTAAGCCAAGTGTTCTAGCTCTTTAATACGGGCAGTTAACTGTTCACTTTGCTTGGCCAACAAGTTGCTATCAATCAGCACGCCGTGGCGCTCTATTGTCGACAAAATGTTCACTAAAGGCAGCTCGATCTCAGTAAACACTTTGACCAGTTCACGACTTTGTTGCAATTGTGGCCATAGCGTTTGATGCAGTTGCAGTGTCACATCGGCATCTTCAGCGGCATATTCTGCGGCTTGGGCAAGTTCAATTTGATTAAACGTCAGCTGCTTAGCCCCTTTACCGGCTAAATCAGTAAAGCTAATAGTGTTATGACCTAAATACTTCAGCGCAAGCGAATCCATATCGTGACGGCCCGCTACCGAGTTAAGCACATAAGATTCCAACATGGTATCAAAGCGGATACCCCGTAAGGTTAATTGATAACGCGCTAACACGCTTTGATCGTATTTTAAGTTTTGGCCAACCTTGGCTTTGTTGTCATCTTCCAGCCAAGGCTGCAGTTGTGCTAAAACCCACTGGCGATCGAGTTGCGCTGGCGCGCCTAAATAATCATGCGCTAAAGGCAGATACCATGCTTTTCCTGCTGCCGTGGCAAAAGATAAACCAACCAATTCCGCCTGCATATAATCTAAGCTGGTGGTTTCCGTATCAAAAGCGGTTAATTCTGCTTGGTTTATTTCTTGAAGCAATGCAGTAAATTGTTGTTCGGTCAGCACCGTTTGATACTGACTGCGATCAATCACTTGCCTGACGGGTTCATCGGTTGTGTGTTCTGTCGCTGTGTGAGTAGTTGTGGCATTTTCGAGTTGCTGCGACGTGCCCGCGGTGTTCGTGTCACTGTCACTGAGGATCTCGGCTAACCAGCGTTTAAATTCGCATTGTCGGTACAGCTCGCTTAGCTGTTGCTTGTCTGTGGGACGGATCTGTAAATCGGTGAGTTGATAGGGTAATTCGACATCACATTTAATCGTGGCCAGTTGGTAAGACAACGCCAGTTGTGCTTTATGTTCAGCCAACTTGGCAGCCATATTTTTGGCACCACGAAAGGTCAGTGTGGCAACTTGATCAAGCTGTTGATAAATGTGTTCAATTGAGCCCAGCCCTTGCAATAAGGCTGCGGCTGTTTTTTCACCTACGCCAGGCAGGCCAGGAATGTTATCAACTTTGTCGCCCATCAGCGCGAGATAATCGATAATCAACTCCGGACCGACGCCAAATTTCTCTTTAACCGAGATAGGGTCGAGCAACGTATTGTTCATCGTGTTAATTAGGGTGACATGTTCGTCTACCAGCTGCGCCATATCTTTGTCACCGGTTGAAATCAACGTATGACGCCCCGCAGCGCTAGCTTGACGGGCAATAGTACCGATAACATCATCAGCTTCTACGCCGCTAATACAAAGTAAAGGCAGACCCATGGCTTCGATGATCAGATGTAACGGGGCAATTTGGCTGCGTAGGTCATCAGGCATCGGCGGGCGATGTGCTTTGTACTCTTGATACATTTCATTACGAAACGTTGGGCCTTTCGCATCAAACACCACGGCCATTTCGCTGGGCTGATATTGTTTTAACAAGCTTTTAAGCATGTTCACCACACCATAAATAGCGCCAGTGGCTTCGCCTTTTGAATTGGTTAAGTGCGGTGGTGAATGATAAGCCCGAAATAAATAGGAGGATCCGTCAACCAAAATTAACGGGTTTTTGGGGATGTATACCATGATAATAATTCCTGCAAAGCTGATGCGTAATAGCATGCCACAGCCATCCCCCTACCACCAGCTGAACTGATTGACTTTGCTGCGCTAAAAAGAGAGTAAGCTGTGGATAACTTTGTGCAAAACCCATAGGAGAATGTCATCCTGCTTGAGGCAGAATGTTAATGGTAGTATTTTAAGTGTTTGTTTTTATTTAACTAAACGGGGAAACTGCAAGTGCCGTTATTCTTATTTTTTTGCATTGCGTAATGTGGAAAACGCTTTACTGCCTGGCCCGAATTCTTCCTGGGTGCCAAATATCCTCATCAAGCAGGTCGAACAGACTATCACAATAACCGGGTTTGCCTAGCCTCTTTTTTAAAAAATTTCGCTTTAAAAAAACCGTTTTGCTGCGCCTTTTGGCATAAAGCAATAAGCATAAGCCTTTGCGGCGGTGTCGCGGCTAAAAGTTTACACATGGCAATGCAATGCGCTGCACTAACAATCTGCCTAAGCTCTTCCGTTTCGGTTTAGATGCAGGCTATAATGCCAGCAATTACTTATGGCTTTCAGTATGGGATCAACACTATGAATAAATTGACAGTTGCAGTAAGTTTGCTGCTGATTACCATCGGCGTCCACGCGAGCGCAACCTCTGATGCCGACGCTATTGCAAAACGCATTGCGCCAGTAGGTCAGGTTTATGTTGCTGGTGCTACCCCAGCTGCGGCTGCCGCGGCAACAGGTCCACGCAGTGGCGAGCAAGTTTATCAATCTGCCTGTTTTGCCTGTCATGGCACGGGTGCACTTGATGCACCAAAACATCAATCTGCTGATTGGAAGCCGCGTTTAGAGCAAGGTTTTGATGTGTTATTAAAGCACTCTATTGAAGGCATTCGTAACATGCCCGCTAAAGGCACCTGTACCACTTGTTCTGATGATGAAATTGCTGCCGCCATTCGTTTTATGACGGATGGTGTATAAACAGTACCTGCGTTTTCGTTTTAAAAAAAAACCGCGCCAGTCGCGGTTTTTTTGTGCCGGTTGGACTAAACTTCTTTAACAGTATCCTTTGTATTTAATTAAACGAATTTGCTCTGTAGCTCTTCCATGTGTTTAAACTTTGTGCATAATAGCCCATTGTTATTATACATCTGACCAGTTTGTATTCGCTTCAGGATCGGAAGATTGACTAAACAACGAACGCTCCCATACCAATTAAAACAAGCGGGCAATAAAATCAGACGGCTGTTGCTGTTGATTGCTCGGCAAAAAGAAGCCTATACCATTCAGGGGGCCTTGTTGCAGCTGTCAGAATTGGCCAGCCATATTAGTGATATGGCCGATTTTTATCCGGCGATCCACAAAATGGTCTCTGAGCAGTTACACGCCGAAAACTTTTATGTAGTGCTTTATGATGCCGACACTGAGCGTTACCAACTGCAGTACTTCTCTGATGAAAAAGATCAACAACTCATTACTTCTATTCCAGACAATGCTTTCTCTCGTGGCTTAACCGGTTATGTGGCTCGCTACCAGCGGCCACTGTTATGTGATGAAGAAGAATTTGACGAATTAGTGAGAAGCGGCGAAATTGAATCACAAGGTTCACCTTCAGCGCACTGGATGGGCATCCCCTTATGCCGTGGTGATAAAATTATCGGCGTGATGGCGATCCAGTCTTATGACAGTCAGTATCGTTATAATGAGCAAGATTTAAAGCTGTTTAGCAGTATTGGCTCACACACTGTTATCGCTTTAGATCGAGTAAAGAGTCGCGAATTGCTAGAAAGTACCGTGAAAGAACGTACCTTGCAATTACAACAAACCAACGACTTTTTACAAAAAGAAATTAGAGAACGTATCCACGGTGAAAAGTTGCAGGCGGCGTTATATAAAATATCTGAGCTAACGGCCAGTAGCCAAGATATGCAAACGTTCTATAAAGCCATCCATAAAGTGCTTTGTAATTTTATGGCTGCAGAAAACTGTTACATTGCCTTACTCAACGCCGATGCGACGAAATTAACCTTTCCGTATTATGTTGATCAATTTAGCCCTGCGGCCTTTGACCGGCCACTAAGCCGAGGTTTCACCGAATATGTTATCCGCTGTGCTGAAGCGCGACTCATAAACCCTGAGCAAGCGGCAATACTGGTTGAGCAAGGTGAAATCCGCCGAGGTATGAGTGGTACCACTGAGCTAGAGAAAGCGGCTCGTCATTCGAGAAGTTGGCTCGGTGCACCGCTGAAGATGGACCAAAAAGTCATTGGGGTGGTTGCGGTTCAGTCTTATGTTGATGGTTATCATTATAGCGAGCAAGAGCTTACTATTTTACGTTTCGTTTCACAGCATATCGCGGTAGCGATCCAGCGTAAGCTTGCTGCGGAGAAACAAAAACAACATCAAGAAGAACTGGAACGTAAAGTCTTTGAAAGTACCCGCGAGTTGCGTCAAACCAACTTATTTTTACGCCTGCAAGTTGAAGAGCGGAAAAAAGCCGAGCAAAAATTGTTCTATGATGCGAATCATGATGTATTAACCGGGCTTGCCAATCGGCAGATGTTTCTGCAGCAACTAAAACAACAATTTTTATTAAATAAACGCCAACCGCAAACCGGGATGGCATTGCTGTTTTTAGATCTCGACCGTTTCAAATTGATCAACGATACCTTAGGCCATCATATTGGCGACGCGTTTTTAATTGAAAGTAGCAAACGTTTACTCAGTGCGATCCGCGAGCATGATGTAGCCGCACGCTTCGGCGGTGATGAGTTCGTGATTATGTTATTAAACTTGCAATCTGAGCAAGATGCCGAAGAAATTGCTCAGCGCATTATCGACAAATTCCGTCAGCCCTTTGTGTTAGAGAATAACAGTGTCAATTCGGGCATCAGTATTGGTATTGCGCCATTCAGTTCAGACTATCACCATGCCGATGCGATGTTACGCGACGCGGATGCCGCCATGTATCACGCCAAAGCATTAGGGCGTGGTCGCTATGTGACGTTTGAATCGGGTATGCGCGATCAAATGTTAAAAGCGCTAGGTGCCAATTAGCGCTAATTGAGCCGTGTGTTTATAGGGCTAATCTTTATTCAGCATTTGCCGCAAACGTGCAATATTCGATGCCGCAGTTTGCTGGCGCTGCTCTGCAGTTTTGGGTTGATTAGGCTGTTGCCATTCCAAATCGTCTTGTGGTAACTCGGTTAAAAAGCGGCTGGGCTCAGGCCGAATCACTTCTCCATATTGCCGACGCTCTCGCGCATAAGTGAAAATGAGCTCACGCTGTGCCCGAGTGATACCCACATAGGCTAAACGGCGTTCTTCTTCGACATTATCTTCATCAATACAGCTTTGATGCGGCAAAATGCCTTCTTCCATGCCCACCATAAACACATAAGGGAACTCTAAGCCTTTCGAAGCGTGCAACGTCAGCAATTGCACCTGATCGGCGTTATCTTCTTGTTCTTGCCGTTCTAGCATATCGCGTAAACATAATTTGCTAACGACTTCGCTCAAGGGCATCGGCGGTTCATCATCTTTGCCGTTGAGCATTTCGACAATCCAGCGGTACAGTTCATTGACGTTTTTCAGGGCCATTTCAGCTGCTTTAGGGCTGTTACTGCTTTCAAACAACCAAGCTTCATAGTGACTTTGCCGGATCAAATCACGAATGGCTTCGGCAGGCTCTGCTCGCACGGCATTATCGGCTAATTGATTAATCCAATCGGCAAATTGTTTTACGGCCTGAAAACTGCGTGCCGGTAAAGTATGGCTTAGCCCCGGATGGCAGCACGCTGCAAATAAACTGATGTGTTCTTGATTGGCCAGGTTACCAATTTTCTCCAAGGTGGCATGGCCTATTTCGCGACGCGGCACATTGATGATCCGCAGCAAGGCATTGTCATCATCTTGATTCACCAGCAAGCGCAGGTAGGCCATCACATCTTTAATTTCACTGCGTGAGAAAAAAGACGTGCCGCCAGAAATGCGATAGGGAATGCGGTTGGTCATTAGCGCTTTTTCAAATACCCGTGCTTGATGATTGCCACGATATAACAATGCATAATCGCGATAACGACTCCGGTTGGTAAAGCGATGCGAGATAATTTCGGCAATCACTTTTTCGGCTTCGTCTTCTTCATGCTTACAAGGTAAGACTTTCAGCGGCACACCATAGCCATTCACGCTAAACAGTTTTTTCTCAAACTCGTGCGGGTTATTGGCAATTAAGATATTGGCCGCTTTTAAAATGCGTTCTGCTGAGCGGTAGTTTTGCTCAAGTTTGATCACGTTTAATTCAGGAAAGTCTTTTTTCAATAACACCAAGTTTTGCGGCCGCGCACCGCGCCAAGAATAAATAGACTGGTCATCATCACCGACCACGGTAAAGCGGCGACGTTCGCCTACTAACCAGCGGACTAACTCATATTGGCTGGTGTTGGTATCTTGATATTCATCCACTAACAGATAGCGAATTTTCTGTTGCCAGCGCTCACGTGTTGCTACATCGTGTTGAAACAGCAAGGTTGGCAGCATAATTAAATCATCGAAATCACAGGCATTACAGGCCTTAAGCATGGTGCTGTATTGCTGATAATAATTGGCTAAACTGATGCTAGCGGCATCTTGCGCTTGTTGCACAGCCAACGCAGGTAAGGTTAAGTCGTTTTTCCAGTTAGAAATTTTGCTTTGCAGCGCTTTAATCTGCTCTTTATCGCCATTGTATTCGTTGGCGGTTAGCTCTTTGAGTAGCGCAAAGCTGTCTTGATCATCAAACAGGCTAAAATTAGCTTTGTAACCCAGCTGGCGATATTCTTTTTTAATAATATCTAAGCCAAGGGTGTGAAAGGTGGAAATAGTAAGGCCACGGGTCGCGCTTTTTGGCAATTGGGTGTTAATTCGCTCGCGCATTTCTCGTGCCGCTTTATTGGTGAAGGTCACGGCGGCAATATGACGAGCGGGTAATTCGCACTGCTGGATCAGATAGGCTATTTTATTAATAATAACGCGTGTTTTACCGCTACCCGCACCGGCTAATACTAGGCAGGGCCCGGAGATAAATTTTACTGCTGCGTCTTGCTGTGGATTTAACTTCATAGTGTTTGCCTGATCTGAGGAGCTGCATTGTAACCAATTTTTGCGGTAAATTTCATTCGCGTTCTGGTCAGAAGACCGTAGAATGGTTAGATACTATCACAGTGCAGCCTGAACCCTGGCTGCCTAGCGTAACGGAGAACCTGATGTTAGATCCGAAAAAAGTGGAAGATATTGCACGGCAAATTGGCAGTATTATCCCGCCACAATTAAAACAGTTTGCCGATGAATTAGAAGGCAAAGTAAAGCAAGTGCTGCAGGCAAAGCTGTCAGAGTTAGACTTTGTTAGCCGCGAAGAATTTGATGTGCAGCGCCAAGTGCTGTTGCGAACTCGCGAAAAAGTGGAAGCGATGGAACAGCAACTGGCCGCGTTATTAGCTGAGAAAACCCAAGATTTCAGTAAAAACGCCTTACCCAGCTCTGATCAAGAATAAATGATGAGCGGGCAGTTTACTGCCCGCCATGGTTATTTTTGGACGGTTTTTAAAATTTCAGTTAAACCCGCCACTGCACCACCAATGTTCGCCAGTTCAACCGGCACGATCATGCTGTTGTTGGTTTTAGCCAGGTTGCCGAACTCTTTCACATACTGCTCGGCCACGCGTAAATTTACCGCGTTTTGACCACCCGGTTGATTGATGGCCTCAGCAATTTGTCGAATACCCTCAGCGGTGGCAATAGCGATTAATTCAATTTCTTTTGCTCGACCTTCGGCCTCGTTGATTTGTCGAGTTTTATCGGCTTCCGACAGGTTGATCACTTCCTGCTTTTGACCTTCAGACACGTTAATCATCGCTTGGCGTTCACCTTCAGACTTGGCAATCGCAGCACGGCGTTCACGCTCGGCGCGCATTTGTTGCTCTAGCGCGTCTTTGATACTGACTGGCAATTCAATATCGGCTATTTCATAACGCAACACTTTAACACCCCAAGGCGCTGCGGCATCATCCAGGGCGCGTACCACTTCTTCGTTAATTTTGGCTCGCTCTTCAAAGGTTTTGTCTAAATCGGTTTGGCCGATCACAGAACGCATGGTGGTTTGCGCTAATTGTGACGCAGCATAGCGATAATCGTTAATACCATAACTGGCTTTATGCGGGTCGATAACCTGTATATATAAAATACCGTCGATGCCGACCTGAATGTTATCTTTGGTCACGCAGGTTTGACGAGGCACATCGATCACTTCTTCTTTTAACGTGTGGGTGTAGGCAACTTTATCGATAAAGGGGATCAAAATATGAAAGCCCGAGTCTAAGGTGCGTGAATATTTCCCTAAGCGCTCAATCACCACATTGCTTCGTTGCGGCACGACTCTGGCAGACTTCAGTATGGTGATCACTACCGCAATCGCAAAGCCTAGGGTTAATACCGTTTGAATATCTAGTTGTTCCATAACACTCTCCTACGATTAATACGTGCTGTAAAGTTAAGACGACTGTGGCTTATTGGCCGCGACTTCGAGGTGGATGCCTTTATTGGCAATTACCCAAGCCACATCCCCGGCTTTTAATGTGTCGTTAGAATGCGCATCCCATTGCACGCCATTTAACACCACACGACCTTGGCCTTGTTGAAAATCCAATAAAACCGTAACGCGATCGCCGATATCTTGGCTCAGCGAGCTGGGTTGCGTCTCGCTATCAGCGGTAAAGCCGACAAACCAGCTTTTAAAGCGGCCTCGTGCGGTGAAGAGCAACAGCAGGCTGACCAGACCAAACACGCTGTATTGCATGCTGGCTGATTCAATGAGCCCAAAGTGCAATAAAATACCGACGACGATAGCGGCTAAACCGAGGAATACCGCGACAATGCTGGTTGCCAATAACTCTGTTAAAATCAGTACCACACCAATAATGATCCAAATCATTGCTGTACTCATTTTTTTCTCCTATTTGACGGCCATTTCGTACTGATGCGGCTGCCCGAAAACGTGATAGTAACTGTATATTTACATTTTATTATTAGCAAGTATTTACTCGATTTGCACTGCTAATTGTTGATCAAGTATTAATATAAAATGCAATACGGTTTCAACGACTTGATGATAAAACGCCAAATCTACTTTGTCGGCGGTGTCGCGCGGGCTGTGGTAATCGGGATGGTCGGCTACCCCAAAGTACATAAAGGGTACCTGTTGCTGATGAAACACGCCGTGATCAGAGCTAAGGGTCCAATCTGCCGTGTTACCTGCCAGATACCAAGGGCGATCATGGGCGGGCAGTAATTTCACTGCGCTGCGAGTTTGTAACTGTTCAACTAGCGGTAATAGCCAAGGGTGATGATAAGTGCCAACGGCATACAATAATTGGTGGGTATCACGGCTTAACATATCAATATTAATGTTAAAGGCCAGATCGGCAGGTTGTAACAAGCCGGTACGAAATAGCGCTACCGCACCTTGTAAACCTTTTTCTTCACTGTCTAAAGCAATAAACAATACCGGATGACGCAAAGGATGAGCCGTTAAATAGCGTGCCAGCTCAAGCATGGCGGCCACACCCGAGGCATTGTCATCGGCGCCAAAGTAAATGTCGTCGCCGTGCATCCCTAAGTGATCATAATGTGCGGTGATCACCAGTGGCTTAAGGTTAGCTGCGGTGCCGGGTAATAAACCGATAACATTTGCCGCATTATCTACGCCGGGGATAGTGGAAGACGCACCACGCAGCCAACGACGCCAAGAAAAATGTTCTGCCACGCTGTAAGGGTGCAAATAACCGTCGGTTCCGGCGGCGGTTAAACCGATTTCGGCAAATTGCTCGGCAATCCATAAACGGGCAGCAATACCACCCGGTGTGCCCGGTGCTCGACCCTGACGCTCAGCAGCGGCTAACCAGCTTACATCGGCCAGTAAACGATCGGGATTTAAACGGTTTAAAGTGGGTTCAGCGACAAAGGTTGGTGTGATAACACGGATCCGTTCGGCTTCGCGTTCTGTGAGTTGATTAAGCCAAAAGGGCCAAGCCCATTGATACAATGCCCAGCCGAACAAGATGAAAATAGCGGGCAACCACAGTCGTTTTTTGTGTAGCAACGTCTTTACAGCCATGTGTCAATCTTTCCTTAATACATTACAGCAGCGCAGTCTTGCTGAGTGCAACAAGCCTGCTGCTCAGCGGTTAACTTCAGATTATTGTGCAGCGGTGATTTTAATTTCTATTTTCCAATGCGGATCCGCTAATTTTGCCGCTACCGTTGCCCGTGCTGGAGCACAGCCTGGGCTGAGCCATTGCTCCCATACCGCATTCATTGCCGCATAATCCGCAAAGTCAGTTAAATAGATAGTGGTATCAACCAGTTTATCCTTGCTGCTTTGACAGCGCGCTAACAAGGCATCAACTTGGCTTAACACGTTTTGGGTTTGCAGCGTAATATCATTACTGTCGGTGTCTGGCACCATGCCAGCACAAAACACTAAACCATTCACAATGACTGCTTCAGAATAACGACTAGCAGGATCAATACGTTGTATGCTCATAATCACTCCAAACAAATAGTGCAGCAGGCATTGCTGCTTATTAAAGCTGAATTATGCAGGCTATTGTGCGGGATGGCAAAAAGGGCGTACGGCAACAGAGTTGCGTACGCCAAGCTCGCGGTTAGGATGGGGGTTATTCTGCTTTTTCGTTATGCAATGTCACCAGCGTAAAGGGCTGCATTGCCGGTAACTGTTGCTGTAATTGGCGCTCTAATTGCTGTAACTGTTCAAGCTCTGCACACAAGGTTGCGGCTTGCTCTTCTAGCGCTAGGGCTTTGCCTTGCATGTTTTGCTCGAGTTGCTCACCCATGGTTTCCATACGCTCGCCAAAAGCATTCATGCGATCTTCAAATGAGCCACTACCACTTAACATGCTCTTGCCAACATGCATTAACATATTGCCCATCAGTTGCTGCACCATATCTTCCATGGCCGCATCAAACTCTGGCCCAAAGGCTTGGTCCAGTTGCTCTAGCTTGCTGCCATTCAATAGCAAGGTATCGCCTTGTTGTCTTACCACTAAGTCTAAGCTTTGGCGAAGATGCGCAAAAGCCGGTTGCAGTGCGCTTTGTTCCATGTCTGATTGGCCAGTCAACCCTGCAAACGTTTGCTCTAAGGCGCTGGTGGCTAACTGCAAAGCGTTGTTAACTAAATTCAGCGTACTGAAAGCTTGCTGGCGAACACTTTGCTGATATTGCTGTAATAGCGCCGCAGTACTGGCATCGGTAGGGTGTAATTGCTCGGCAAGCCACAATTGGCCTGAGTTTGAAATACGCCACAGCGGCTGCTCTTCAGCTTGCAGGCTGACATCTTGCGCTGTAATGCGTAAATCATGCTTTAACGTTAAATGACAATTTTCTGCTGCACTGAGTTGCCCAACAAAAAAGACACAGCAAATAAGTAATAAGGTTTTCATGATCAGTCCTTGGTTGTATTTCAATCACGCTGAGTAGTTTGCAAAGCCAATGCCAACTGCACATTATTGAATTTAATAGCTTTAATTTTTAATGTGGCAGTTGTGACTGCTTAGTGTTGGCATGAAATACTATTTTTTGGCGAATTAGACCACATTGTTTTTAAGGGGTTTTGGTCAGCATGAGTGGTTTTTAATTACTAATTGGCATAAAGAAGAGAGATCCATTCTTTTACCTGAGTGACTTTAGCTGGCTAAAATAATCATCTAGATTTTTTGCAGGATATTTTATGCTTTTATCGTCTCTTGTTGCCCAAGCTAGCCCGTTGTCTGAGCAGCAAATTATTGAGTTGCAAGCTTTGCTGGTGAAATTGAATCCGATCCAACAAGCGTGGGTGAGTGGTTATTTAGCGGCCAGTGCCCAGTTAGCGGGGCAGACGTTAGCCGCACCCAGCGCCGCCACCAGTGCTGCCGCGCCAAGCTTAACGGTATTGTTTGGCTCACAAACGGGTAATGCCAAACATGTTGCGGAGGATATTGCAGCCGCAGCAACGGCCAAGGGGTTCGCGGTAAAAGTACAAGACTTGGCCGAGTATAAAAATACCAGCTTGAAAAATGAACGCTTGTTGGTGGTGGTCACCTCAACTTATGGTGAGGGCGAACCGCCCGAAAATGCCATCAGCTTTTATAATTTTCTCTTTAGCAAAAAAGCGCCTGCGCTGCCTGAATTGCGCTATGCCGTATTAGGCTTAGGTGATACCAGCTATGAATTCTTCTGTAAAACGGCGCAAGACTTTGATGAGCGTTTCGCGGCATTAGGCGCAAAAGCGCTGATTGCCCGTGCTGATTTAGATGTCGACTACGCTGAGCAAGCCGCGCAATGGCAACAGCAGCTGATAAAAGCACTGGAGCCCGAATTGGCTCAGGTAAGCAGTGCGCTAGCGGTGGATTTGACGAGTGTAGCTGCGCCAGCGGCAGTCAGTAGCTATAACAAGCAGCAACCCTTTAGTGCGGAGTTGTATACCAACCAAAAAATCACGGGTCGAGACTCGACTAAAGATGTGCGGCATATCGAAATTTCTTTAGCCGGTTCAGGTTTAACTTATCAACCCGGTGATGCCTTAGGGGTCTATTTCCGTAACGATCCGTTGTTAGTGCGCGAGTTGTTATTGCTCACCGGCATTGCCAGTAATACGCCGGTGCAGTTAGCCGAGCTGCAGCTACCGATAGCCGAGGCCTTGATTGAACACCTAGAGCTAACGCAATCGTATCCGGGGTTTGTTAGCCGTTATGCCACGGCTATCGGCCATGCCGAATTACAAACCTTGGCGGCTGACAAAGTGGCGTTGCGACAGTATTTAGCCGATCGGCAAATTATCGACATCGTGCGTGATTACCCAGGTTTATTAAATGCCCAGCAATTGGTGGATGCGTTACGTAAGCAGCAGCCACGTTTGTATTCAATTGCCTCGTCTCAAGCTGAAGTGGAAGACGAAGTACATCTTACGGTGGGAGTGGTGCGTTATAACGCCTTTAATCTGCCGCATCTCGGTGGCGCATCAGGCTTTTTGGCTGAGCGTCTAGCGGAAGGTGAGCAGATTAAGGTGTTCGTTGAGCATAATAACAATTTCCGTTTACCCGAAAATGACGACACCCCGATCATCATGATTGGCCCCGGTACCGGTATTGCGCCGTTCCGTGCCTTTTTACAAGAACGTGATGCTCGTGGCGCCAGTGGTAAAAACTGGTTGTTCTTCGGTAATCCGCATTTTACCCAAGATTTTCTCTATCAGGTTGAGCTACAAAACTATTTGAAACAAGGTTTGCTGAACAAGTTAGACGTGGCCTTTAGCCGCGATACGGCTGAAAAAATTTATGTACAACATAAGTTAATGCAGCAAGCTGCGACAGTGTGGCAATGGTTAGAGCAAGGGGCGCATCTGTATATTTGTGGTGATGGTAATCGCATGGCGAAAGACGTACACCAAGCTTTGCTGAGCATCATTCAGCAACAGGGCGGCAAAGATGAAAAAGCGGCCCAACACTATTTAGACCAATTACGGGTTGCTAAGCGTTATCAGAAGGATGTGTATTAATGAGCCAATATCCAATCAAGCCAGAATTTGTCGCCCAAGGTAAGCTGTCTGACAACGAACGCTTAAAAGCCGAAAGTGAGCATTTACGCGGCACCATTACCACGGACTTAAAAGATGAAATCACCGGCGGTTTTACCGGCGATAACTTCATGCTGATCCGTTTTCATGGCATGTATCAGCAAGATGACCGCGATATCCGCGCTGAACGCGCGGCACAAAAATTAGAACCGCTGCACAATGTGATGCTGCGTGCGCGCATGCCAGGTGGCATTATTACGCCAACGCAGTGGCTTGCCATCGACAAATTTGCAACGGATAAAACGCTGTACGGCAGTATTCGTTTAACCACACGCCAAACCTTTCAATTTCATGGTGTATTAAAGCCACACGTGAAACCGATGCACCAGTTTTTAAGCAGTATCGGTATCGATTCCATTGCCACTGCGGGCGATGTTAACCGTAACGTGCTGTGTACCTCTAATCCGGTAGAAAGTGAGCTACATCAACAGGCCTATCAATGGGCGGTGCAGATCAGTGAGCATTTACTGCCGAAAACTCGCGCCTATGCCGAAATTTGGTTAGACGAAGAAAAAGTGGAAACCACTGAAACCGAGCCGGTGTTAGGTGAACACTATTTACCGCGTAAATTTAAAACCACCGTGGTGATCCCACCGCATAACGACGTGGATTTACACGCCAATGATCTTAACTTTGTGGCGATTGCCGAGCAGGGCAAATTAATTGGTTTTAACGTGCTGGTTGGCGGTGGTTTAGCCATGACCTTTGGTGACACGGCAACCTATCCACGCCAAGCCGAAGAGCTGGGTTTTATAGGCCTTGAGCACGTATTAAAAGTGGCCGAGCATGTGGTTACGGTGCAGCGTGATTATGGTGATCGGGTGAACCGCAAAACGGCCAAAACCAAGTACACCATTGACCGCATCGGCTTAGATAACTTCCGCGCTGAAGTAGAACAGCGCGTAGGTGTCCGTTTTGCGCCGCTGAAGCCTTATCAGTTTACCACACGCGGTGATCGTTTCGGCTGGGTAGAAGGCATAGATGGTCAACATCACTTAACGCTGTTTATTGAAAACGGCCGTATCTTAGATTTTCCGAACAAACCGTTAAAAACCGGTTTAGCCAAAATTGCCCAGATCCATCAGGGCGATTTTCGGATGACCGCCAATCAAAATTTAATTGTTGCAGGGGTGCCGGCCAGTCAAAAAGCGCAAATTGAGCAGTTAGCCCGTGAGCACGGTTTAATTGACGATAGCCACAGTGAGCAACGCAAAAACTCCATGGCGTGTGTGTCTTTTCCAACCTGCCCGTTAGCCATGGCAGAGGCCGAGCGCTACTTACCTGAATTAGTGACCAAGGTCGAGGGCTTACTCACTAAGCATCAAATCAGCGACGATCATATTGTCTTGCGGGTAACCGGCTGCCCGAATGGCTGTGGTCGGGCCATGCTGGCCGAAGTGGGGCTGGTAGGCCGCGCGCCAGGTAAATACAACTTGTATCTGGGGGGAAACCGCATTGGTACGCGTATTCCAAAACTGTTATTGGATAACGTCGCCGAAGCCGAGATCCTCGATACGCTGGATCAACTGATTGGCCGCTGGAGTCAAGAGCGGCAAAGCGGTGAGTGCTTTGGTGATTTTGTGATCCGCGTTGGTGTGGTCGCAGCAGTCAAAGTATCAAAAACGGATTTTCACGCGTAAAAGGTAACAATAATGAATGCTATCGCCCAAGACTATCACGCCATTTTGCGGCAATCAGCCGCGACTCAGCAAGCGTGGTTGCAACAGATTAACGCGCTGCTCGCTCCCATGAGTGCCGCACAGCGGGTGCAGTGGGCGTTAGCTAATCTACCGCTCAATCCGATGCTTAGTTCCAGTTTTGGGATCCAGGCGGCGGTGATGCTGCATTTAGTCAGCAGCCAGCAGCCTGATATTCCGGTAGTGTTAACCGATACCGGTTATTTATTTCCTGAAACCTACCAGTTTATTGATGAGCTGACAGAGAGGCTACAACTTAACTTAAAAGTGTATCGCGCCACATTAAGCCCCGCTTGGCAAGAAGCCCGCTTCGGTCAGTTATGGCAAACAGCGGAGGGGTTAAAACACTACAATCAGTTAAATAAGGTGGAACCGATGCAGCGTGCGCTGCAACAACTCGAAGTAGGCTGTTGGTTTACCGGCTTACGCCGCAGTCAAAGCAGTACGCGTGCCGATAAAGCCATTGTTGAAATTAGCCGTGGCGTGGTAAAGGTACAACCGATTATCGACTGGTCAAATAAAGACGTGTTTTATTATTTAAAAGCGCACAACTTGCCATATCACCCGTTGTGGGAAAAAGGTTATCTGTCTGTCGGCGATACGCATTCCACCGTTAAGTTTGAACCCGGTATGCGTGAAGAAGACACGCGCTTTAACGGCCTCGGTCGTGAGTGCGGTTTGCATATGGATGGTGATGGTATTTAGGTTTTTTAGCGTTGCACTTTCACTTCGCTGAAATTTCAGCCATAGTAACGATATACTTTTTACCAACATAATCGTATTGCCATGAAATGGTTTGTCATCTTGTGTTTAGGCTTGCTGTTTCAGCAAAGTCAGGCGGAGCCGCTGGTGATGTATACCGAGCATTTCCCACCTTATAGCTATGAACAAGATCAGCATGTTACTGGCTTAAATGCGGAAATTGTGCGGCGCACTTGTGAAGTGGCGTTACTAAAGTGTGACTTTCAATTGATGCCGTGGCTGCGGGCACTGGAAACAGCACAGCGCACGCCGAATAGCGGCTTATTTTCCACCGCTCGTAACGCCTTGCGTGAAAAACAATTTCAGTGGGTTGGGCCTATAGTGCATGCCTCCGCCAATATGTATTGGCTTGCTTCACGCCGGGATGCACCACCGCAGGATCTTGAGGAAGCCAAAAAATATGTTGTTGCGGTTGCCCGTGGCGATGTTTACGAAATATATTTGCAAAACCAAGGTTTTGAAGTTGGCGTCAATTTAATTCAATTTAACAGTAAAGCTGATGCGGTATTGCCATTTTTACATGGCAAAGTCGACTTACTGATCGCTTCTGATTTGATTTTACCGGTCTGGTTAGAGCAACATCAACAAACCCTATCAGCGGTAACTGCGATAATCGATTTATCTACTATTGGTAATAATTATCTCGCCTTACACCCACAAATGCCCATCGCCACGGTTGAGCGTTTGCAAGCAGCGCTTGATCAGCTTAAGGCGAATGGTGAATATGGCGCCCTCGAAAAACAGTTCTTGGTGATACCTTCGCCAAGCTCTCGTTAATTAAGTACCAATATCACTCAGCAGTGCAAACCCTGCCGCTTTGTGACGGTGCGCCAAGTATCGATAAAAATAGGCTATTGAAATTCCGTTCAGCCGCCCTAATTACCTTAGCACTATTGAGGTTGCCATTATTTTTGACCTGATAGCCGCAGTGCAACATATATAACGGATGAAGCAAACCATCTTCATCGATTAAAGTGATTAGGATGATTTGTTTTATTCGTTTTAAAAGTCTGGTCGAGTTAGATAGACTAGTTGGCGTTGAAACAAGAAACTGTTTTTATTAACCCAAAGGAGCAAGACAATGTCTTCATTAATTAACACTAAAATCAAACCTTTCAAAGCGACTGCCTTTCATCAAGGTAAATTCGTACCAGTAACTGACCAAGACTTACTGGGCAAATGGTCTGTTGTTTGCTTCTACCCAGCTGACTTCACATTTGTTTGCCCAACTGAATTAGGCGACTTGGCTGATTTCTACGCTAAGTTCCAAGAAATGGGCGTAGAAGTTTACTCAGTATCTACTGACACGCACTTCACGCACAAAGCATGGCATGACGCGTCAGAAACCATCAAGAAAATTCAATACCCAATGATCGGTGACCCAACAGGTGCTATCACACGCAACTTCGGTGTGATGATCGAAGAAGACGGTTTAGCCTTACGTGGTACTTTCGTGATCAACCCAGAAGGCGTGATCAAAGTATGTGAAATCCACGACTTAGGTATCGGACGTAGCGCTGCTGAATTGTTCCGTAAAGTGCAAGCTGCACAATACGTAGCAGATCATGACGGTGAAGTGTGCCCAGCTAAGTGGACGCCAGGTGAAAAGACCTTAGCGCCTTCTTTAGACCTAGTTGGTAAGATCTAAATTTGATGCAAACTGCAGGCAACTGCAGTGTGACACGCTAGATACAGTACTCCCCGTGAGGCTGTAATCTAGCCTCACACTGCCAAACTCAAGTTTGGTGTCAGGCCAGCGGCTTCGCTGGCCTCGTCCTCCCTTGCCCTGCTGCGCCGCAATCTCCATATTTTTTAAGGATTTATTAGTTATGTTAGATACTAACCTGAAGCAACAATTACAAACTTATCTGCAGAACCTGAAAACTCAGGTAGAGCTGGTGGTATCTTTGGATGATAGCGCCAAGGCAGCTGAGGTAAATGAACTGGCAACGGAAATTGCTGAATTATCAGATTTAGTCAGTGTGTCGCGTGATGACAGCGCAGCTGACCGCAAACCGTCGATGCTGGTTCGCTCTGCTGCGAAAAATACGCAAATCACTTTTGCTGGTGTGCCGCTAGGACATGAGTTTACCTCATTAGTACTGGCCTTATTACACTCGGGCGGCCACCCTATCAAAGTGGAAGCCGATCTGATTGAACAAATCAAAAATATTCCAGGCGAGTTTAAGTTTGAGACTTTTATCTCCTTAAGCTGCCAAACCTGTCCAGAAGTGGTGCAGGCCTTAAATATTATGTCGGCCATTAACCCGAATATCACTAACGTGATGATTGATGGTGCCATGTTCCAAGACGAAGTATCGGCTAAGAATGTCATGGCTGTACCGTCGGTATTTTTAAATGGCGAATTATTTTCACAAGGGGCGATTACCCTAGAGAAAATCTTACAGAAAATCGATGTAAATGCTGAAAAGCGTCAAGCTGAAGCGTTGAAGAATAAACCAGACTTTGACGTGCTCGTGGTCGGTGGTGGCCCAGCCGGTGCCGCAGCGTCTATTTATACTGCCCGTAAGGGTTTAAATACCGGTATTGTCGCAGAGCGTTTTGGTGGTCAGGTGGCGGATACCGTGGGTATCGAAAACTTTATCTCGGTGAAATATACCGAGGGCCCAAAACTGGTGGCCGGTTTAGAAGCACACGTACGTGAGTATGACGTTGATATTATGAATAACCAACGCGCGGTGAAGTTACGCAAAACCGATAAAGTTGAGCTAGAACTGGCGAACGGCGCGGTACTGAAAAGTAAGACGATTATCCTCAGCCCCGGTGCCCGCTGGAGAGAAATGAATGTGCCTGGCGAGCAAGAATATCGTGGTAAAGGCGTAGCGTACTGCCCACACTGCGACGGCCCGCTATTTAAGGGTAAAAAGGTTGCCGTGATTGGTGGTGGTAACTCGGGTATTGAAGCGGCCATCGACTTAGCCGGTATTGTTGAACATGTGACTGTACTGGAATTTGCTGCGGAGCTTCGCGCTGATGCGGTGTTAGTGAAAAAAGCCAACTCAATGGGCAATATCACCATTATCACCGAAGCGCAGACTACCGAAGTGACCGGTGATGGTAACCGAGTCAATGGCTTAAGTTACATCGATCGTCCAAGTGGCGAAGCGAAACATATTGAGTTAGCCGGTATTTTCGTGCAAATCGGTTTAGTGCCGAACACGGAATGGTTACGTGGTGCAGTGGAATTATCACCACGCGGTGAAATTATTATCGATGAGCGCGGTCAAACTTCTATCCCAGGTGTGTTTGCCGCCGGTGATGCCACCACAGCGCCGTTTAAGCAAATCATTATTGCTTTAGGGGCTGGCGCAACAGCTGCTTTAGGCGCCTTTGATTATTTAATTCGCCAGTAGGTTCTGGTTCCACTGAGTTTTGTTATTGCTATTCTCATCCCTGCTTGCGGCAACTTCGGTTGCCGCTTTTTTTTGCGTTCATGTTGTTAAAAACGACAACACCCCCACGCGTTGCACCTTCGCCGTAAGCTGATTTTAGCTCAGCCGTTTTGTATGGCAATTTTAATAAGCCGCTATCGTTTTAATGCCTTTTGGTTATAACAGAGCGCGAATATCTATTTCCGTTCAGTTAGGCTGAGCGCTATGATTCATAATCAAGATGGCCTGTATCCGCTAACTGTAGGAGCCTTTGTGCAGTATCTGCCTTTGTTTGTAAAACTTACCGATAAACCGGTACTGATTGTCGGTGGCGGCTCGGTTGCCTTACGCAAAGCTGGCACGCTGCTTACTGCGGGTGCCAAGCTGACGGTGATTTCTCCCGAGTTTGCCGCAGAATTTATCGAGTGGCAGCAGCAAGGTAAGGCAGAGCTGATTACCGGCTATTTTTCTCCAGAGCTACTGGACGGTAAATTATTAGTCATCGCCGCCACGGATAACGAAAGCGTCAATGCTGCTGTCTTTGCCGCCGCCACCGCCCGCAATATGCTGGCCAACACGGTAGATGATCAGCCTAAATGCAGTTTTATTTTCCCTTCTATTATAGATCGTAGCCCAATCATTATTGCGATCTCCAGTTTTGGTACTGCGCCGGTGTTAGCGCGCCGTTTACGTGAAAAACTCGAAACCTTATTACCTCAGCATTTAGGGCCTCTAGCACAGTTAGTGGGGCGGTTTCGCGATAAAGTTAAAGCTAAATTTCAAGGTTTTGCTGCGCGTCGGCAGTTTTGGGAAAAAGTGTTTGATTCTGATGTGGTGCGCGATCTTGAGCAAAACTTACCCGCGCAAGCGGAGCAGCGTTTAGATGCGATGCTGCAAGCTCAGGTGCCTGCGCGGCAAGGTGAAGTGTGGATTGTCGGCGCCGGCCCAGGCGATCCAGAGTTATTAACTTTAAAAGCGCTACAATTAATGCAACAAGCCGATGTTGTTGTGTATGACTATCTGGTTTCGCCAGAAATTTTAGAACTGGTACGGCGTGACGCCGAACGGCTGTGTGTGGGTAAAAAAGCGGGGGCGCATTCGGTCGCGCAGCAAGAAACCAATGCCTTACTGATCGAACTAGCCTTAGCGGGTAAAAAAGTGTGTCGGTTAAAAGGCGGCGACCCCTTTATTTTTGGTCGTGGCGGCGAAGAAATTGAGGCGTTATTGCCACACCTTATTCCGTTTCAAGTGGTACCGGGCGTGACGGCTGCCGCAGGCTGTGCCGCTTATGCGGGGATCCCATTAACCCATCGTGAGCATGCACAAAGCGTACAGTTTGTTACTGGCCATTGCCGTAAAGATGGTGATCAGCCCGACTGGCATAGCATGAGTCGCTCGCAGCAAACCTTAGTGATTTATATGGGTATTTTAAAAGCGGCAGATATTCAAGCCCAGTTAATCGCGGCAGGGCGCCATGCCAACACCCCCTTAGCCATTGTTGAAAACGGTACTCGGCGCGAGCAGCGTGTGATCACCGGTACTCTGGCTGAACTGGGCAGCTTGGTGCAACAACATCAGGTGGTATCGCCGGCGTTAGTAATTATAGGTGAAGTGGTTGCGTTACAATCGCAGTTACATTGGTTTGGGCAGCGGCCCAGTGCCGCAGTGTTTGCACAGCCGCTAACCCAACTGCAGTAACCGCCAGCGCAGGGTATACTCTGCCTAAGCGTACTAACAGAGAGTGAATAATGGCGAATAATGCGCATATTAAATGGCAAGACTATCAAGTGGATGCCACAACCCGAGCTGAACTTAATGGTCATCAAAGTGCGGTAGTCTGGTTTACGGGGTTCAGTGGTTCAGGTAAATCGACGGTGGCCAATGCCTTAGAGCAAGCGTTGCTGGCGCGAGGTACCCATACTTATTTGCTTGATGGTGATAATGTACGGCATGGTTTGTGTGCTGACTTAGGCTTTAGCGCCGCCGATCGTACCGAGAATTTACGCCGCGTCGGTGCGGTGGCGGGCTTAATGGTCGATGCTGGTTTATTGGTATTAAGTGCTTTTATCTCGCCTTATCGCAGTCAACGTGAATTAGTGAAAAGCTTAGTGCCCGCAGGTAAATTTATTGAAGTGCATATCGCCACGCCTTTGGCTGTTTGTGAGCAGCGCGATGTCAAAGGCTTATATAAAAAAGCCCGTGCCGGAGAAATTAGCCACTTTACGGGCATCTCTGATCCGTATGAGCCGCCTATCGCCGCTGATTTAGTGCTTAATACCGCTGAGCTTACTATTGAGCAAAGTGTTGAGCAATTGCTGGCGCTTTTACAACGCCGGCATATTATTTAACGTGAGTTGGCGTGGCCTCATCGGCTAAATGAGCTTATTCATGGCATGACAGCCTAATTTAATCTGGAATTCACCATGCAACTTTTACAAAACATTATTCAGATCGCCGAACAAGCCGGTGCGGCTATTTTAACGGTATATCAAAAAGACAGCAGTGATTTTAATATCACCGATAAAGCCGATACTTCACCTCTAACCGCTGCCGATTTGGCAGCGCATCAGTTGATTGTCCAAGCGTTAACCGCACTCACCCCTGATATTCCCATTTTGTCTGAAGAAGCCGCCGATATTAGCTGGGAGATTCGCCAGCAGTGGCCGCGTTATTGGCTGGTCGACCCCTTGGATGGCACTAAAGAGTTCATCAAACGTAATGGAGAATTTACCGTAAACATTGCGCTGATTGAACAGGGTGAGCCGGTGCTTGGCGTGATCCATGCGCCTGTGCTGGAAAGAACGTACTCTGCGGCAAAAGGCATCGGCAGTTTTGTAAAAAACGCCAGTGGTAGCCTGCCTATTCAGGTGAGTAAACCGGGTGAAGTTATTCGTGTGGTCGGCAGTCGCAGTCATCCGAGCCCCGATTTAGCCGGTTATCTCGCACAGTTTCCGCAGCATGAAATGGTCGCGGTGGGCAGCTCACTCAAGTTCTGCTTAGTGGCTGAGGGCAGTGCCGATGTCTATCCTCGTTTTGGCCCAACCATGCAATGGGATACCGGCGCAGGCCATATTATTGCACTAGAGGCCGGGGCAAAAGTGAGTTTTAGCGGCATTGATGCGCAGGTTTATCATCGTGAAAACCTTCTGAATCCGCACTTTATGGTGTCAGCACTTAACGACTAACCGCAAAAATTTGGTTACACTAAGCGCAGCTAATAAAGGTGACTTATGCGTTTAGATAAATTTATATGTGATTGTACTGGTTTGACGCGCTCGCAAGCCGGTAAAAATATTCGTCAAGGCCTTGTGACGGTCAATGGCGAAGTGGTGAAACAAGCCGCGCGCCAAGTGTTAGCGGCTGACAGCGTAACCTTGGATGATCAACCGCTGCAACTGATTGGTTTGCGTTACTTCCTGCTACATAAGCCGGCGGGTTACATTTGTGCTAATGACGATCCAGAACATCCGACCGTGTTTACCTTACTCGACGAGCCACTTGTTGAGCGCCTGCACAGTGTGGGGCGGCTGGATCTGGATACTACCGGGCTCTTACTGTTAACCGATGACGGGCAGTGGTCACATCGATTAACGGCGCCAAAGCATCATGTACCGAAAACATACCGTGTCTGGACTGCCGATCCAATCCCTACAGAGGCCATCGCGCAATTTGCCGCAGGTATCATGCTGCGCAACGAAAAAGACGCCACTAAACCCGCAGAGCTGGTGATTGTTGCTGAATGCGAAGCCCTGCTGACCATTCATGAGGGGCGTTATCATCAAGTAAAACGCATGTTCGCTGCGCTTGGCAATAAAGTTGAGCAGTTACATCGCGAGCAAATTGGTGGTTTAGCTTTACCGGATGATTTGGCAGAGGGAGAGTATCGTTTGTTAACGGAGATGGAACTGCAGTTATTGTTGTCCTAACTATTATTAACTAACAACGAAAAAACGCACAGGCTTGTAAATTGTTGTTGACTAAATGTGTTCGCTTCATTTAATTTCTTCACGCGGGAATATCGCAATACAACAAAATGGAGATGGATCATGAAATTAGCACTTTTAGCAGCCTCAGTTTTAACCTTATCACTGGTGACTGCCCCTACAGTAAATGCGCAAGCAAAAGTAAACCCATGGAAGCAATGCGGTATTGGCGCGATGATTTTTGATGATAATGGTACTGCTGCTGCCTTATCAAATATTATTTGGGACTTAGGTACCACGGCTGTGTCATCTAACATTAGCTCGCAAGGCTCATGTGAAGGTATTAAAGTTGCTGCCGCGGAGTTTATCAACAGCACCATCACTAACATTGAAGAAGAAACTGTTATTGGTGAAGGCGAACATTTAACGGCAATGTTAAATCTGATGGGCTGTGAAGCAAGTGTTCATCAGGCGGTTATTGAAGATGTTCGTGCAGATTTAGATCTGAGTCATGCCACTTCAGCTGCTAAAGCAGAAGCATACTACCTACAATTAGATAACGCGGTGAATAGTAAATTCGCAGCACAGTGCCAAGTTATCTAACGGTGAGATCTTGATTAAACCCGCTGTAATGCGGGTTTTTTATTTTTGAGTCCCTGATGAAGTTGATTATTGCCATGCTGGGCAGTTTGCTGGCTTTTTCCACATGGTCAGCCAGCGCTCCGCGCTTTATAGAACAGGCAGCAGCAAAGAATTTAGCTGCTGATCGCTATTGGTTAGCGCTTTTGCATAAACGTGATGCAGAAACAGATAGCGAGATTATCGATCCCCACTTTTTTTTATCCAACACGCAAGACGCCAGTGCAGAGCTCAATGCCACCTTAAAGGCTCTACTCGCACCCGTTACTGATGATGTGAACGAACATGCTCAGTGCCGCTTTATTGCGCGTTCGCACTGGCTGCAGCAACAATTGCCGGAATTAAAGCAAGCGTTGCCTGAATTAACATGCACATTATTTGAGACATGGAGTGATCAACAGCAAGTTGATCACGTGAGCATGATTTTTGCCAGTGGTTACCTAGGAAACCCCGCCTCATTTTATGGCCATATTTTACTGAAGTTTGGCAGTGCGAGTGAGCGACGCGCCTTGTTACAGCAACAGAATATTAATTTTGGTGCAGCCGTCCCCGCAGCTGAAAACCCGCTTGTGTATATCTTGAATGGCTTATTTGGCGGTTATAATGCGGTGTTTTCTTATGGTGATTTTTACCGAAATACCCAAGCTTATGGTGAAACAGAGTTACGGGATCTTTGGGAATATCAGTTAGCCTTAAACCCATCTGAAGTTTCGCAGTTGCTGTATCACGCTTGGGAGCTGATTGGGCGCGACTATGTCTATTATTTTCTAAAAGAAAATTGTGCCTTTCGGATGGCAGAACTACTGGAATTGGTTATACAGCAGCCTTTGATCAACAAAACGCAGCCTTATGCCATGCCTATCAGTGTGTTTCATCGGGTGGCAGAGTTAGAGCATCATGGGCAACCGCTAGTGGCAAAGGTGATACAACATCCGTCACGGCAAAAGCGTCTGGTTAAACGTTTTGAACAGGTAGCTGAGCCAGTGCAAGCTGCGGTGGCTGAATTAATTGAGAACGAATATCAGATTGAGAATAGCCTTTACGCGCAACTTAATGCGGCTGAGCAGACCCAGACGTTAGAGATTTTATTTGATTATATCGAGTTTCGGAAAGTGGCAGCCGATGACCCGCAGCCTTTAACTACCTATAAAAACCGCTTATTGCAGGTACGTTTAAAGCTGCCTGCCGGTAAAGCATCACCCGTAGTGTTAGCCGAGTCGCCACCTCATCTGGCAACCTTGCCGTCATTGTTGCAAATATCAGCCATCCATAAAGAGCAATCAAATGGGCTCGAGTTGCGTTTTCGCGCAACCTACTACGATTTGCTGACGGCTAATCGAGATAATGCAAATTATTCAGCATTGTCGATGGTGGATGTTCATGTTCGACAAGAGGCCGATCGCTTGCAACTTTATCGCTTTGATTTGCTCAATATCGAGAATATGAATTTATCGCAAACGGGTTTGCCGCAAGATGGCGGTTTCGCTTGGAAGCTCAATGCGGGTTATGCGCCACAAGATTTGGCCTGTCAACGCTGTCAAACACTACAGTTAATTGGCGGCTTGGGTAAGGCGATGCAATTACAGCAAGGGGTTGTGTATGCGATGCAAGATGGCCGACTGCATGAAAATCGTCACGATGTTGGGCTGTTATCAACGGACACACGTTTAGGAACCGTTTTTAACTTAGATGCTCGCTGGCGCATTCAAGCAGAGTTTGGCTATCGAGCTTATTTGACTGGTGAAGCCAGCAATTTTTATTGGTATAAATTGCAACAGCGGTTTGGTCAAAGTCAGCATTGGGATATAAGGCTGATATTGGAAAAGCAGCGAGCAACAGAGTTTAAGCTAGCTTTCAGTTACTATTGGTAAGTTTTAGCGCTTTTTGCGTCGATTGTGCGTGGCTTATTTGAGCTTAGGCTAAACAGCAGCTAACCTTAGTGATTCGACAATGTTATAAATAAGGAATGTTATGAACTTTATCGCTTTTTTAATTTTAGGCGCCTTAGCGGGTTGGATAGCGGGCAATATTATGAAAGGCCGCGGCTTTGGTTTGTTAGGTAATATTGTGGTGGGGATTGTCGGTTCTATGCTGGGCGGTTTTTTGTTTAGTGCGCTGGGCTTAAAAGCCTTTGGTTTCGTGGGTTCGTTAATCACGGCAACGGTAGGGGCGGTAGTGTTATTGTATTTAATCAGTTTAGTCAAACGTAGCTAGGGCTTTTCAGCCCTAATGATATTTACCCTTAAAATAAATCTAACGAGCCGGCGGGTGTAACCTCTGGCTCGGCACTTAGCGCTTTCGCTTTTAGCCGGGCACGCCGCTGCGCTAACAGCCGTAAAATTTGCGATCGTTCACTGGCCGGTTTTTGTGGCCAATTAAAACGTTCGTCTCGCGAGCGCAAACACCCTAAGCAATAACCTCTATTATTACTTTGGCAAACCCCAATACAGGGGTTGGGTATGTCAAACAGCTCAAGTTGATCCATACGTTTGTTTGCCTGTTAGCTTTGAACTAAGTCGCTAGCGCGTGATGAAGCTAGATAGCGTTAGTCTTTTTTGTGTTGCGTTGCGTTTAGCTCTAATTGCTTCATGGTTTTTAAGTGCTGCAAATAAACAATAAACATACAAAAACCTACACCAAAAATCACACAAACACTTAAGAAAAACCAGAGATTGGCATTCATTATTAACTCCAAGTCAGTAAAGCCGCACCGTTTAAAACATCAGCGAAACGATGAGTGGTATTACCTCTACTGTAATAGCTGACTGGCCAAGGTACAAATTTTAATTTATTTGTACAAAAAGTGCCTTTTTTAGAGAAATCGGTTGACTCCAGACAGATAGACGTCTATTAATAGACACATTGTGATTAGGTGAACTGATCCTCAACAATTAACCGATTAGAGTTAGTGAGTAAATAATATGCGTTTAGCTTCTATTCTAAACATTCTTGTCCTCGTAAGCGTGGTGATTATTAATCTCCGCGGGGGCGGTGTTTTCGGAAGATAAGATGCAAATCGATTTCCAGCAAAACCCCCGCTCTGCAAAGACCGGGGGTTTTGTCGTTTCAGGGCTGGGTGAAATTTCACCGGCCACATCAGTAAAAGGTTGAGGTTACACATGAATGGCGCAGAGTTGGTATTAAAGGTGTTACAGCAGCAAGGGGTTGATACCATTTTTGGTTACCCTGGCGGCGCTATTATGCCCATTTATGATGCGATCTATCACAGCACGGTAAAGCATTATCTGTGTCGGCATGAGCAAGGCGGCGCTTTTTCGGCGATTGGCTATGCGCGTTCCTCTGGCAAAGTCGGAGTGTGTTTAGCCACCTCTGGCCCGGGTGCCACCAACCTGATCACGTCGTTGGCCGATGCGTTATTAGATTCTGTACCCTTGGTAGCGATCACCGGTCAGGTATCACAAGCGGTGATGGGCTCGGATGCCTTTCAAGAAATTGATGTGTTAGGTTTAAGCTTAAGTGTCACCAAGCACAGCTTTATGGTGCGTAATGTCAACGAACTGGCTTCGATCTTACAACAAGCCTTTACCTTAGCTCGCAGTGGTCGGCCAGGCCCTGTGCTAGTCGATATCCCAAAAGATGTGCAATTAGCACCGGTTGCTGAACCAGAGTGGATTACCCCGCCGAGCCAACGAGTAAGTACCTCTTTAGCGAATACCGCAGCCGCCCGTCAATTGATCAGTGCCGCAAGTAAGCCGATGGCTTATATCGGCGGGGGTGTACATATGGCTGATGCTTTAACGCATTTACAGGCCTTTTTAGCAGAAAGCGTGATGCCATCCGTGACCACGCTAAAAGGCATGGGCTCGGTGGCGCGCGACAATGTGCATTATTTAGGCATGCTGGGTATGCACGGTACGCAAGCGGCCAATTTAGCAGTGCAACAATGTGATTTATTAGTGTGTTTAGGCGCACGTTTTGATGACCGGGTAACCGGCAATTTACAAAAATTTGCGCCCGATGCCAAAGTGATCCATTTAGATATCGATCCGGCAGAAATTAACAAAGTACGTTTTGCCGATTGCGCCTTGCTGGGTGATATGAAGCAAATCTTACCGGCAATCACTACGCCGACACAGTGCGATGCTTGGTTGGCACACTGCCAGCAGTTAAAACAACAGCATGGCTGGCGTTATGATCATCCCGGCGAAAAAATCTATGCTCCCTTGCTGTTAAAACAGTTAAGCGAGCGCATGCCCGATAACAGCGTGGTGTGTTGTGATGTTGGCCAGCACCAAATGTGGGTGGCGCAACATATGCGCTTTAACAGCCCGCGCAATCATCTTTCCAGCGGTGGTTTAGGGACTATGGGTTTTGGTTTGCCGGCCGCCATTGGTGCCAAGTTAGCACGACCACAAGATACGGTTTTAGCGGTCAGTGGTGACGGCTCTTTTATGATGAATGTGCAAGAGCTGGGCACCATTAAGCGTTTTCGTTTACCGGTGAAAATTGTCTTAATCGATAATCAGCGCTTGGGCATGGTTAAGCAATGGCAGCAATTGTTTTTTAATGAGCGTTATAGCGAAACTGACTTATCCGATAACCCTGACTTTGTGGCTTTAGCCGCTGCATTTGCTATCCCTGGCCATACTATCACCCGCAAAGACGAAGTCGCCGGTGCGCTAGAGGCGATGTTCACCTGGCCAGGCCCTTATTTACTGCACGTACGCATTGATGAAACAGAGAATGTCTGGCCATTAGTTCCGCCAGGTGCCGCTAACCAAGATATGATGACGGAGACTAACTAATGCAACATACCCTAACTATCACCACCAGCAATGAGGCAACGGTTGTTGAGCGCTTATTGCAGGTGACCCGTTATCGTGGTTACAAATTGGCAGGTTTAGAATTAAAACCGCTGACCGATCGCGCAGGTATGCGCATTACCTTACAAGTGCAAAGTGATAAACCTATCGCTTTACTCACCAGTCAATTAGTTAAACTTTATGATGTGCAGCAGTTGGAATTAGCGTCTGCTGCTGTCGCCGCGCTTCGCGCCTAACGTTTATTTTTAGGAAAGAGAACAATGCCAAAGTTAAGATCTGCAACCGTTACCGAGGGACGTAATATGGCTGGCGCCAGAGCGTTATGGCGCGCTACAGGGGTGAAAGACACCGATTTTGGTAAGCCCATCGTTGCGGTAGTGAACTCTTTTGTCGAATTTGTACCAGGCCATGTGCATTTACGCGATTTAGGTAAATTGGTTGCCAGCAGTATTGAAGAAGCGGGTGGTATTGCCAAAGAATTCAATACTATAGCAGTGGATGACGGTATCGCCATGGGCCATGGTGGCATGTTGTACAGCTTGCCATCGCGTGAGCTAATAGCCGATTCTGTTGAATACATGATTAACGCGCACTGTGCCGATGCTATGGTGTGCATTTCAAACTGTGACAAAATTACGCCCGGCATGTTGATGGCGGCGATGCGCTTAAATATCCCGGTGATCTTTGTGTCTGGCGGCCCGATGGAAGCGGGTAAAACCAAGTTATCTGATCAAATTATCAAATTGGATTTAGTGGATGCGATGGTCTCTGCCGCCGATCCCAATGTCAGCGACAGTGACAGCGCTGAAATTGAACGCAGTGCCTGCCCAACTTGTGGTAGTTGCTCTGGGATGTTTACGGCTAACTCAATGAACTGTTTGGTCGAGGCATTAGGTTTAGGTCAGCCGGGTAATGGTTCGTTATTGGCTACCCATGCTGATCGTAAAGCGCTTTTTGTGCAAGCCGGTTTCCGTATTATGGAATTGTGCAATCGCTGGTATAAACAAGATGATGCCAGTGCGCTACCGCGTAATATCGCCAATAAAGCGGCTTTTGAAAATGCCATGATGCTTGATATCGCGATGGGCGGTTCTACCAATACTGTTTTGCATTTATTAGCTGCGGCCATTGAAGCCGAAGTGGATTTTGGCATGGACGACATTGATCGTTTGTCTCGCATCGTGCCGCACTTATGTAAAGTCGCCCCTTCAACTCAAAAATACCATATGGAAGATGTGCATCGTGCCGGTGGGGTTATTGCTATTTTGGCAGAGTTAAATCGTGCTGGTTTACTTAATCCGAATGTACCGCATGTGGCGGGTAAAGATTTAGCCGATGTATTAGCGCAGTGGGATATTGCGTCTACCGCGCACGCGGAAGCGAAACAAATGTATTTAGCCGGCCCTGCCGGTATTCGTACGACGAAAGCCTTTTCGCAAAGTTGCCGTTACCCCAGTTTAGATGATGATCGGGTTGATGGCTGTATTCGCAGTAAAGAACATGCTTACTCGCAAGACGGCGGCTTAGCGGTATTGTTTGGTAACTTAGCGCCTAATGGTTGTATCGTTAAAACCGCCGGCGTAGAGAAAGAAAACTTAGTGTTTACTGGCCGTGCTCGGATCTTTGAAAGCCAAGATGATGCTGTTGCCGCTATTCTGGGTGGCAAAGTGGTGGCCGGTGATGCGGTGATTATTCGTTACGAGGGGCCCAAAGGTGGCCCGGGTATGCAAGAAATGTTGTACCCGACCAGTTATTTAAAATCGATGGGCTTAGGTAAAGCCTGTGCTTTGATTACGGATGGCCGTTTCTCTGGCGGTACCTCGGGTTTATCTATTGGTCATGTTTCGCCAGAAGCGGCCAGTGGTGGGGTGATTGCCCTGGTGGTAGAGGGTGATCGGGTTGAGATTGATATTCCGAATCGCAAAATTGGTATTGCAGTGAGTGATGAGGAGCTAGCAACACGGCGTGCGGCTATGCAGGCAAAGGGTAAGCTGGCGTGGAAGCCGGAAAATCGGCAGCGTGTGGTAAGCAGTGCCTTAAAAGCCTATGCGCTATTAGCAAGCAGTGCCGATAAGGGCGCTGTGCGCGATGTTTCTAAGCTGGAAGACTAACTAAGAAAGGCTATTGTAATTAAGTGGTGTAATAAGGTGCAGTTTCGCTAGTTAATCACACGCAAGGACGCCGTGAATACGTCCTTGTAGGCTCCTCTCCAGCATCCATGCTGGAGACGCCTTGCTTAGTGATTAACTAGCTACCTAGTTGGTTTTGCAGTTTCGCAAGTTAACTTCATGCAGGGACGCCATGAATACGTCCTTGTAGGCTCATCTCAAGCATCTATGCTGGAGACGGCTTGCTTAGTGTTTAAGCTAGCTACATGGCTGGATTTGTAGTTTTGCTAGTTAATCACACGCAAGGACGCCGTGAATACGTCCTTGTAGGCTTCTCTCCAGCATCCATGCTGGAGACGCCTTGCTTAGTGATTAACTAGCTATCTAGTTGGTTTTGCAGTTTCGCAAGTTAACTTCATGCAAGGACGCCTTGAATACGTCCTTGTAGGCTCCTCTCAAGCATCTATGCTGGAGACGGCTTGCTTAGTGTTTAAGCTAGCTACATGGCTGGATTTGTAGTTATGCTAGTTAATCACACGCAAGGACGCCGTAAATACGTCCTTGTAGGCTCCTCTCCAGCATCCATGCTGGAGACGCCTTGCTTAGTGATTAACTAGCTACCTAGTTGGTTTTGCAGTTTCGCAAGTTAACTTCATGCAGGGACGCTGTAAATCGTCCATGTAGGCTCCTCTCCAGCCTCCATGCTGGAGACGCCTTGCTTGGTGATTAGTGAGCTGCACGTTTAGTGGGGCGCGTGGGTGTTTAGGGTTAGCTGATTAGCTGGCTGCAAGGTGGGTTTAGTGACGTGCAGTTGAGTTAGCTGCGCAGATGGTTTGTTTAATAATATAAATAGTAAGAGCAATGGAGTCACAATGAATAATCTGGCAACAGTCCAACCCGAGCAAACGGATGCCGAAGTGATGCAACAGTATCTGCGGGAGATTTTGCTATCGCCGGTTTATCAAGCTGCGGTTGAAACTCCGTTGGATGACATGGCCAAGCTCAGTAAACGCTTGGGGCATCAGGTATTATTAAAGCGCGAAGATAAACAGCCGGTTTACTCTTTTAAAGTGCGCGGTGCTTTTCATAAGTTACATAAAGTAAAACAACAGCATACTGCTGCTGTCGTGATCTGCGCCTCGGCCGGAAATCATGCACAGGGCGTGGCCTTATCAGCCAGTAAGCTGGGCTTAAAAGCGACTATCGTTATGCCGATCACCACGCCTGAAATCAAAGTGGCGGCGGTTAAAGCCTTGGGCGGTAATGTGGTGCTGCACGGCACGGCCTTTGATGAAGCTAACAGCTTTGCGATTGCTAAAGCCAAAGACGAAGGCGCTATTTATATTCCGCCGTTTGATGATGCCGATGTTATAGCTGGGCAGGGTACGGTAGCAAAAGAGTTATTAAGCCAAAATAATCAATTGGATGCCGTATTTATTCCCGTGGGTGGTGGTGGTTTGATGGCCGGCATGGCGGTGTATATCAAAGCCATCCAGCCACACATTAAAGTGATTGGTGTTGAGCCGGAAGATGCGGCCTGTTTAAAGGCGGCCATGGCCGCGGGTGAACCGGTGACGTTGGCGCGTGTTGGTTTATTTGCCGATGGTGTGGCTGTAAAGCGAATTGGTACGGAAAACTTTAATGTTGCTAAGCGCTTTTGTGATGAAGTGATCACCGTGACCAGTGACGAAATGTGTGCGGCCATTAAAGATATTTTTGATGATTTACGCGCAGTGGCGGAGCCGGCTGGCGCTTTAGCTTTGGCCGGGTTGAAAAAATACAGCCAACGTTTAAGTAATAGCACGCTTGCCAAACCGCAGCATTATGCAGCGGTGCTCAGTGGTGCTAACTTAAATTTTGATACTTTGCGTTATGTATCTGAGCGCTGTGAACTTGGCGAGAAAAAAGAAGCGGTATTTGCCGTGACGATACCAGAAGAAAAAGGCAGCTTTCGGCGTTTTTGCCAAACTCTCGGCGGTCGAGCCATCACCGAATTTAATTACCGTTATGCCAGCGATCGTAAAGCGCATATCTTTGTTGGCATCAAACTGCGGCACGGTGAGCAAGAGCTGGCCACCGTAAAAACATTACTCAGTGATGCCGGTTATCAATATTTAGATCTTTCTGATGATGAGCTGGCCAAGCTGCATGTACGGCATATGGTCGGCGGTATGCCGCCGCGGGCAATTACTGAACAGGTCTATCAGTTTAATTTCCCTGAATATCCTGGCGCATTGATGAATTTTCTTAACACATTAGGCGAAGATTGGAATATCAGCTTATTCCATTATCGTAACCATGGCGCCGCCACAGGGGATGTGTTGGCCGGTTTTGAAGTGGCCGAGCATAGCGATATTGCCAGTTACTTAGATAAGCTGGGTTATCAGTATCAATTGGTTAGCAATAATCAGAGTTATCAAACTTTCTTAACCGCAGGCGATTAGTGGCGGTTATTGCTTGAACCGGGCAACTATTCGGCTCAGTGTGTGAGCCGAATAGTTGGGAACTTACAGCCTGGGTTGCTGCCTAAGCCTGCAGTGACACTTTGGACGTTTTTCTGGTTGGTTTTAAAAGGGGAGTACCACTATGAGTAAGTCAGCGACCAGCGAACATGGTCGCGGAGAGATCCGCGATAATGCGTTGAAGGCCTTAGTGACCAGTAAGTTGTTTCAAACTAGGGTGGTTAAGGCGAAAAAGGGCAAAGGTTCCTACAACCGCAAAGGGCGTAATTCACAAGATTACGCCCTTGTTGTTTTTAACGCCCCACACTGATTTCTTTGCATCCCCGCTTACTGATTTTCTGTGAGCACTTCTGCTTTATTTAATTTTTCTGTGCCTTAACCCTGTTGTATCTGGCCTAGCACGCTCATTTATTACCGCTTTTACGTAAAGTATTAAGCCCGTCGTGAGTCGGTAGGGTGGCGTTGTGTTTACAAGTCGGCGTGGCTCGCGTTAGGCTAAGCCTTTGATGAAACCAAGAGTAGAATACATGTGGAGCATAGCAGTCGCGTCGGCGAATCCGGCGAAAATTAATGCGGTACAGCAATGTTTTAATGCTAACTTTCCAGAGCAAGCACTGACAGTAACAGGGCTTAATGTGCCATCGGGTGTGCCCGATCAGCCGATGAGCAGTGAAGAAACCTATGCCGGCGCAAAAAATCGTTTAACGGCTTTAAAACAAGCCATCGCTGCTGATTACTATGTGTCGATTGAAGCCGGTTTAGATGGCGATTTAACCTTTGCGTGGATGTTAATTGAGCATAATGGCAAGGTCGGTAAGGCACGTTCTGCGAGTTTAATGTTACCCAAGGCGGCGCTTGCCGCCATAGAGCAAGGGCAAGAGCTGGGTGATGCAATGGATACCTTGTTTGGTACGCAGAATATCAAACAAGCGGGTGGCGCAATTGGCTTATTAACTCAAAACCGGTTAAGTCGCAGCCAAGTCTATCAACAAGCCTTAACACTAGCGCTGATCCCGTTTCTTAATACCGAGTGGTTTTAAAAAACAGGATCCACTTGGAAACACGTGCCGTGGCAGCGGCACGCTTCTCATTAAACGCTAGTGTGTAAGCGTACTTCAATATTACCGCGAGTGGCGTTTGAGTATGGGCAAACTTGGTGCGCGGCAGCGACTAACTGCTCGGCTTGGTCTGCGGCTAAACCCGGTAAGTTAATAAATAAATCGACATCTAAACCAAAACCCCCTTCGATTTTACCAATGCCTACTTCGCCACGAATGGTGCTGTCTGCAGGTAAGGCAAGTTTTTGCTGGCCAGCAACAAATTTTAAAGCGCCGATAAAACAGGCGGCATAACCGGCGGCAAATAATTGCTCAGGGTTAGTGGCATCACCTTTACCACCCAAGGCTTTTGGCGCAGCTAATTTGCTGCTCAATAAATTATCATCTGAGTTAACTTGACCATCACGGCCACCGGTTGCGGTAACAACGGCTTTGTATAATATTTCCATGTGTCGCTCCAATTGTTGAGTAAGTAAACCGGATTAAGCACCGGACGAACAGATACTAACGTTAATTTATCTTGCGTGCAATATAATTGCGTGAAATATTTCTCTGCAGCGGAGAATCAGCGTATACTAGGCAGCATGCAAGGCGAGATGAGACCAGCGGTATGACAGAGAAAACCTTACCTTTAGCGCAGCAAGTGTGTTTTGCGTTATACAGCGCCAATAACGCCATGATGCGTTTGTATCGGCCCTTATTGCAGCCGTTTGATTTGACCTATCCGCAGTATGTGGTGTTACTCGCCTTATGGCAGCAAGACAATATTAGTTTGGGGCAACTAGGGCAGCAGACGTTATTTGATTCGGGCACTTTAACGCCACTGGTTAAAAAGTTAGAGCAAAAAGCCATTTTGCAGCGGCAAAGCGATCCCGCTGATGAGCGCGTAAAAAAAGTGGTGCTCACGCCTTTTGGTCAAGCATTAGAGCAGCAAGTGGTCAATGTGATGCCGGCTTTACGTTGTCAGGTTGCCTTATCCGATGATGAATTGGTGTTACTGCGTGAACAGGCGCGTGCTTTGCAACTGCAAATTCAACAGCTTGAGCAGTGCCGAAAGTAGGCTGAATAAAGTCGGTTTGGTTGAGTGAGTCGCCCGCTAGAGCGTGATGACGCTGCGCCCTCATCGTGTTTGCCCGCCGTGCTTAACGTTAACTAACGTAATTTTCAGGGGCTTGGTCGAGCGCTATCAGGGGGTAAAATGCATTCCAACGCATGGTTAAATAATTTATTGATTTAAACCAACTGGTTACAGTGGCATCTGTTAAAGCTGCGGTGCTGGCGTGTTATATTTTGTTACATCTGTAAGGTTTTCATTAATGGCTCGAGCTGTTTTAATCTAGGCGTAAATCCTTTTTTATTAGCGGAGCCTGCTTTGAAATTATCTACTTTAAGTCTCGCCTTACTGGTTGCCCTCGGTGTGGCTGGCTGTACTAACACCACATCGGTTAAAGCTTTACCTGAGGGTGTTACCCTAGTGGCCGAAGGCCAACAGCAAGCGGGTGAATTAAATTTACCCTATAAAAAATATCAATTAGCCAATGGCTTAACGGTTATTGTGCATGAAGATCAGTCTGATCCATTAGTGCATGTTGATGTGACTTACCATGTTGGTTCGGCGCGTGAAGAGTTAGGTAAGTCAGGTTTTGCGCACTTTTTTGAACATATGATGTTTCAGGGCTCAGAAAACGTTGGCCCGGAAATGCATTTTAAATATGTTACTGAAGCTGGCGGTACCTTAAACGGCACCACGAACAGCGATCGCACCAATTATTTCCAAACGGTACCGGTTAACCAGTTAGAAAAAATACTGTGGTTAGAATCGGATCGCATGGGGTATTTTCTGGATGCGGTGACGCAAGAAAAGTTTGATATTCAATTATCGACAGTAAAAAACGAGCGCGGACAACGGGTAGATAACCAGCCTTATGGCCGTTATTGGGAGCAGTTATCGCAAGCACTGTATCCTTATGGTCACCCATACTCTTGGCCGGTGATTGGTCATATGGATGACTTAAATCGCGCTAATATGCCAGCGTTAAAAGATTTCTTCTTACGTTGGTATGGCCCGAATAACGCCACTCTGACAATCGGTGGTGCGGTTAAAGCGGAAGATGTACTGCCTTTAGTGCAAAAGTATTTTGCCACTATTCCTGCAGGCCCTGCTGTTGAACAGATGGCCAAAGCCCCAGCGGTATTAACCGCCGATCGTTATATCTCGATGGAAGATAACGTGCACTTGCCGTTACTTAGCATGACATTCCCTACCGTGTATGCCGGTCATCCAGACGAACCCGCGCTGAATATCTTAGGTGATATTCTAGGTAGCGGTAACAACTCTTTGTTATATCAAAGCTTAGTACGGCCACAAATTGCCGTGCAAGCCGGTGCAAGCCATCGCTGCCAAGAATTGGCATGTACCTTCAACCTGACGGCATTACCACACCCCGCATCAGGTAAAAACTTGGCTGAGTTAGAGCAACTGTTACGGCAAAACTTGCAACAAGTGGCTGAGCGCGGCGTTAAACCTGAAGATTTAGCTCGGGCAAAAGCGCGCGTTGAAGCGCGCAGCATTTTTGGTTTACAAAGCGTGGCCGGTAAAGTCAGCCAGTTGGCTTACAATGAGACCTTTTATGGTGATCCTGATCGTATCGCTACCTTATTAGCGGCCTATGCTGCGGTCACCGCAGAAGACGTAATGCGGGTATATCAGCAATATGTGCAGCAAAAACCTGCAGTGATTAGCAGTGTCGTACCACGCGGTAAAATTGAGATGATTGCTGCGCCAGATAACTTCACGCCGCGCACGTTCGACCCTGCTGAAGCCACTCCTTCAGAAAGTTTACCTACACGAGTAGCGAGCCATACTTTTGATCGCACTGCCGTACCTAAAGCCGGTGCTAACCCTGCAATCACCTTACCTGCCACTTGGACCAGCGAATTAGCTAACGGTATCAAGGTGCTGGCGTCTGTGAGTGACGAAACACCGACAACGTCGATATTACTGCGTATTCCTGCGGGCAGTTATGCAAACAGCGTTGAGCAAGCGGGTGTCGCCTCGATGATGGCGTCGTTATTAAATGAAAGCACCACCAATTACAGCACTGAGCAAATGAGCATGGCGCTGGAGTTATTGGGTAGTTCGGTGTCAATCAGTGCCGATGACAACGATTTAAATGTGTTTGTCAGCAGTTTAACCAGTAACTTGCCGCAAACGTTGCAGCTTGTGCAAGAAAAACTGTTAAACCCGGCTTTTTCAGCGGAAGACTTTAATCGCTTAAAACAGCAACGCTTACAATCACTGGCCCAAGCACAGAAAAATGCCAGCTACTTGGCCGAACGTGCCGTCAGTCAGTTAATGTTCGGTGACACCATTGCGGGTCAGCCAAGCATGGGCACTGAGCAAACGTTAGCGACGATGACCTTAGAGCAGATCCGTAGTTTCTATCAAACCTTTGTTAAACCAGCTGGTGCGCAGTTAGTGGCGGTTTCGGATTTACCTCAAGCGAAACTGTTGCCGTTATTAGCCAATATGGCACCGCAGTGGCAAGGTAAAGCCCCTGAGTTAAACTTGGCATTGCCTGCACCTAAGGTACAGGCTGGCGCGATTTACTTAGTGCATAAAGACCAATCACCACAATCAGAAATCCGTATTGTACGCCGTGCTATGCCGCGTGATCTGACCGGTGAGTTCTATCAAGCGGGTTTAATGAACTTTACTTTAGGTGGCAACTTTAACAGCCGTATCAACCTGAACCTGCGTGAAGATAAAGGTTATACCTACGGTGCTCGAAGTGGTTTTGGTGGGGATCAGCGCGTGGGTATGTTTTCGGCCAGCGCCGCAGTGCGCGCCGATGTCACGCGTGAATCGATTGAAGAGTTTTTAAAAGAGCTAAACAATTACCAACAAAACGGCATGACCGCTGAAGAATTAGCCTTTATGCGCAGTGCGGTAAACCAATCTGAAGCGTTACGTTATGAAACACCGAATGCCAAGTTAGGCTTTATGGCGCAGATGTTAGAATTTAACGTTGGTGCGGAGTTTACTCAGCAGCGTAATCAAATTTTACAGCAAAGCACCCAAGCGCAACTAAATGCGTTAGCCAGGCGTTATTTATCACCAGCAGAGATGGTGATTGTGGTGGTCGGTGAAGCAGATAAACTCAAGCCTGAGTTAGAAAAACTGCAATTGCCGATTATCGAAATGAAGCTATAAGCCGCATCAGTAAATAGCAAAAGCCAGGTGATGTCACCTGGCTTTTTTATTAGAGAAAACGCTGCACGTAAGAGCAGCTTGCTTGAATGTCATAACCTTCTGTTTGCGCCCACTGCAGCGCATGCCGCACCAATTTTTCTGCTAAACCCTTACCGCGAAACTCCGGCGGCACGAAGGTATGGTGAAAATTAATCACCTTGCCATTCACGTGATAATCTAGCTGCGCACTGGCATCCGCCAAGGTGAGCGTAAAGCGTTGCTCTGATGCGAGATGCTTAATAAGCGGTTCTGACATAGCTTACTCCTCATCTAACCAAGGGGTTGCAGGTAATAACGCTAAATGCGCGGTATAGCGCTCTAAATTAAAGCTTTGTTGCTGCTCAACCACGGCAAACATTTCTGGGGCTAGCGCACAAGCCATTAACTCCATAGCCGCCTCGCGACTGTGCCCTGTCATCCGTAAACGCATTAAGGTTGCCATCACTTCCGTGGGATAATTATCGGCTAATTGGTTTTCGAGAACCTCAAGCAAGGTTGCCTGATCGGTTAAGTCGCTTTCTTGCATGTTACAAGCCTCTGTTAGCGGTAAAAGCAGTGCATCACTGTGATGCTTAGGCTAAGCTAGCGAGCATCAAATAACAATCAACAAGTCGTATTATGCAAGAAGTTTTCTCTGGCTGGCGCGCCCGCCTGCAAACATTGGGGCCCGGTGTTTTAATGGCAACAGCCGCGATTGGTGGCTCTCATTTGGTGGCATCAACCCAAGCCGGTGCTTTATTTGGCTGGCAGTTGTTATGGCTTATTTTGTTGGTGAATATTTTAAAGTACCCGTTTTTTCGGTTTGGTGTGCAATATACCTTAGAGCAAAACGAAACGCTGTTAGAAGGCTATCAGCGTAAAGGTAACGGCTATTTTTACTGCTTTGTTGGCTTAAACGTTGTGGCGGCGGTGGTGAATACCGCGGCGGTACTGATTTTAACGGCAGCCTTGTTGCAATATGCACTGCCTGGGAATTGGTCTTTAACCCTATTGTGTTGCTTAATCTTATTGGCTTGCTTACTGATCTTGTTGCTGGGTCATTATCAGGCGCTAGACAGTGTCGCGAAAGTGATTATGTTGCTTTTAACCCTCACCACCGTAACCGCGGTTATTATTGCCGCTAAAAACGGCGCTACCGCACCTGCAGATTATGTTGGGCAATCCCCTTGGCAATTAGTGATGCTAGGTTTTTTAGTGGCGTTAATGGGGTGGATGCCCGCACCGATTGAGATTTCAGCGATTAGCTCATTGTGGCTAACCGCGAAACAGCGGCGACAACCGGTAACGCGTGCTCAGGGCCTGTTCGATTTTAACCTCGGTTATTGGTTAACCGCAGGTTTGGCGTTAGTTTTTGTATCCTTAGGGGCGTTAGTGCAATACGGCACTGCGCAGCCGATTGCTTTGGCCGGTGCTGCCTTTGCCCAACAATTGGTCGATATGTATGGCGCAACCATTGGCGCATGGTCAAAGCCACTGGTATCGCTGATTGCCTTTTTATGTATGTTTGGTACCACCATCACCGTGTTGGATGGGTACGCACGAACCCTGAATAAATCGTTTTATTTGTTGGGTTGGCAAAAAGTGGATAATCGCCTGAGCTTAAGCAGTTGGCTAATCGTGCAGGCACTTTGTGGCATGGCGGTGATCTTATTTTTCCGTTCGGCACTCGGCCCGATGTTGACTTTCGCCATGACCTTAGCCTTTTTAACTACTCCCGTTTTTGCTTGGCTTAATTTTAGTTTACTGCGTGGGGCAGGCATGCCGCCATTATCGAAAGGGTTAACTCTATTAAGTTGGCTTGGACTGAGTTATTTGTTTGGTTTTGCCGTATTGTTCTTGTGTTGGTATCTCGGCTTACTCGGTTAACCATGGGTATTAGGAGTTCAGGGTGTCTCTTTGGCAGTTAATCTTGTTGTTTGTTGCGCAGTTAGCCCTGATTTTAATGGCGGCTCAGCTATTTGGTCGGTTGGCTCGGTTTGTCGGACAACCGAAAGTCGTCGGCGAGATGATTGCCGGTGTGGCGCTCGGCCCTTCCTTGTTTGGCTGGTTTTTGCCCGCCCTTCAACAAAGTATTTTTATTCCTGAAACACGCAGTTGGCTGTATTTTGGTGCGCAATTAGGTGTCGGCCTTTATATGTTTTTAGTCGGCTTAGAGTTTAATACGCGGTTATTTAAGCAACATGCGCGCAGTGCCATTTCAGTGTCGCTGGCTGGTATGCTAGTACCTTTTATGGTGGCGGCTTTGCTCTGTTTGTGGCTGATAGCGCAGCCAGGCTTATTTGCCCCCGGTATCAGCTATTTTAATGCCGCGCTCTTTTTAGGTGCTGCCATTGCGATTACCGCCTTTCCGATGCTGGCCCGTATTATTTATGAGCGTGGCCTTGCTAATACGCCACTGGGTACCATGGCTTTGGCCGCCGGTGCCATAGATGATGCCGCGGCCTGGTTAATTTTAGCGCTGGTACTGGCCAGTTTTGGCGGTGGCATCAGTGTACTGTTAACCGCTTTGGTGGGGGGCGGTTTATATGCATTGTTGATGCTAACCAAGGTGCGTGGCTGGTTACAACCCTTGGCAGATCGGGTAGCGCTGCAGCAACAATTACAGTGGCCGCCTTTTGTATTTTTAATGCTGTTGTTCGCACTGTCGGCGTGGAGTATGGATTGGGTGGGCTTGCATGCGGTATTTGGCGGGTTCTTATTGGGTATCGCCATTCCGCGCGGCCTGATGGCCGAGTTGCTGCGCAAGCGATTAGAGCGCCTTACCATTTTGTTATTGTTGCCAATGTTTTTTACTTATTCGGGCTTAAATACCCGTTTAGATGTGCTGGCTTCCGGTAACTTACTGTTGATTACCTTGGCTATTTTAGTGTGCTCTATTCTAGCCAAGTTTGTCGCCTGTTGGGCGGCGGCCCGTTGGAACGGTGCGGATAATCCAACCGCCTTAGCGGTGGGCGCCTTAATGAATGCGCGGGGGTTGATGGAGCTAATTATTATTAATATTGCGTTGAATTACGGCATTATTCAGCAAGGACTATTTTCAATTATGGTGGTGATGGCTATTGTCACCACTTTGATGGCTTCGCCGCTGTTTAAGTGGGTGTATGGCCGTCATCAGCCAAAGAAAACGGCGACCTAGGTCGCCGTTTTGTAAGCTTAACGCGGGTTACATCGCTAAGGTTTTTTCACCGCGTGAAATACCCGACACACCGCTGCGCACCACTTCCAGAATTTGCGAGCCGCTTAATGCTTGGATAAACGCATCCAGTTTGTCGCTGGTACCTACTAATTGCACGGTATAGGTATTGGCAGACACATCAACAATTTGGCCACGAAAGATATCCGCACAGCGTTTTACTTCGTCGCGTTGGTTGCCTGCGGCTTTCACTTTTACCAGCATCAATTCGCGTTCAATGTGCGCTGATTCGCTAAGATCAGTCAGTTTCACTACTTCAATCAGTTTATGCAGCTGCTTAGTAATTTGTTCAATCACTTGATCATTACCATGCGTCACTAAGGTTAAACGCGAAAGGGTGGCGTCTTCCGTTGGCGCTACGGTGAGCGAATCAATGTTGTAACCGCGCTGAGCAAACAAACCGACAAGACGGGCTAAAGCACCCGATTCGTTTTCGAGTAAAACAGAAATAATATGTCGCATGGTTAAGTCCTCTCTGTCTTACTTAAAAATAACTCATTCATGGCGCCGCCTGGAATTTGCATCGGGTAAACATGCTCTTTCGGATCGATATGAATATCTAAAAACACCAACTGATCTTTGAGGGCAAAAGCACGCTCTAGGGCCGGCTCCAGTTCTTCTGGTTTCGTTACGCGAATACCGACATGGCCGTAGGCTTCGGCTAACTTAATAAAGTCAGGTAGTGAGTCCATATAAGAGCTGGCATAGCGCGATTCATAGTTCATATCTTGCCATTGCTTCACCATGCCTAAATAGCCGTTATTCAGGTTGATGATTTTCACGCCCAGCCCATATTGTTTACAGGTTGAGAGCTCCTGAATATTCATCTGAATAGAGCCTTCACCGGTAACACACACCACATCGTCATCAGGGAAGTTCAGTTTAATGCCCATTGCCGCCGGTAAACCAAAGCCCATGGTGCCAAGGCCACCCGAGTTAATCCAACGATTCGGTTTGTTAAATTTGTAATACTGCGCCGCGAACATCTGATGCTGGCCAACATCACTACAGACAAAGGCATTACCCTTAGTAATTTTGCTCACCATTTCAATGACGTGCTGTGGCTTGATTTGCGAGGTGGTGGTGTCATAACGACCGCCGTGCACGGCACGCCAGGCATTAATTTGTTGCCACCAACTGGCCAGTGCGGCTTCGTCCAGTTTTTTCTTTTTCTGCTTCACCAGGCCAAGCATTTCTTCTAGCACCGGCTGCACTAAACCAACGATCGGAATATGCGCGTTAACGGTTTTAGAAATACTGGCCGGATCAACGTCAATATGAATGATCGTGGCATCGGGGCAGAATTTTTTGGTGTTGTTGGTCACGCGATCATCAAAGCGCGCACCTACGGCTAGAATAACATCAGCGTGGTGCATGGTTTGGTTGGCTTCGTAACTGCCGTGCATACCCAGCATACCCACAAATTGTTTATCATCACCCGGATAAGCCCCTAAGCCCATCAGGGTGTTGGTTACGGGCACATTTAACAGCTGCGCTAATTCAGTGAGCTCGTCGGATGCACGGCCCATGATGACACCACCGCCGGCATAAATGATCGGTCTTTTCGCGGCTAATAACGCGGTAACGGCTTTTTTAATCTGGCCGCTATGGCCTTTTAATTTTGGCTGGTATGAACGCAGCTTCACTTCGCTTGGGTAATCATAAGCAAAGGTTTGGCTTGGGATCGTCATATCCTTCGGGATATCGAGCACTACCGGGCCTGGGCGACCGCTTTGCGCAATATAAAAGGCTTTTCTAATCAGAGCCGGAATATCTTCAGGGCGTCGCACCGACATATTATGTTTGACGATCGGCCGGGAAATACCGAGCATGTCGGTTTCTTGGAAGGCATCTTCGCCGATTAAATGGCTCATTACTTGGCCGGTGAGCACCACCATCGGGATCGAGTCCATATAGGCGGTGGCAATACCGGTGACGGCGTTAGTGGCACCCGGACCTGAAGTCACGAGCACCACACCGGCTTTACCGGTAGCACGGGCATAGGCATCGGCCATATGCGTGGCGGCTTGCTCGTGGCGCACCAGCACATGCTTGACTTGAGTTTGTTGAAACAGCGCATCATAAATATGCAGTACAGCGCCACCGGGATAGCCATAGACGTATTCTACCCCTTCATCGGCCAGCGCGCGGATTACCATAGCTGCGCCCGATAACATCTCGGCTTGTTTGGATTGGCTTGTCATAATGTAGTATCTCATCAGTTGCTGAGGTAAAAGCAGTTTTAAGGCATTAAATACCAAAAACTGCCGACATTCCGTTACCGGATTGTCAGTGGTGCTACGTGGGCTGGTATGTCGGGAAGCGTAAGCTTTTCGCTACAGTTCCTGCGCTTTCTTTATGGCTCTGCTGGCGTTTTTTGTGCGCTTAATTAATTTACGGCAACTGCTTGGGAATGTCGATGCCTTTTTCACTTTTTAGCCATCTTTACTGCTTTAAAAAGGGCGGCGGCGCCACCATAGTAACAACTATGACTTTTGTTACAGGATTTACCGCTAATGCAAAACCCTATTGTTGACGTCACCATGATGAATGCGCGGGAGATCCTCGATCGCTCGATGCAACAGTTAGTACTTTTTCAATTCTGGTCGGCTCGTAGTACCGGCTGCCAGCAGCTCACGGCAACATTAAGCAAAATAGTGCAGCAATATCCCAAGCAACTGTGTTTGGCGAAAGTGGATTGCGATGCAGAGCAAGATTTAGCCATGCAATTTGGTGTGCAATCGCTGCCCACCGTCATGTTTATTAAAGAAGGCCAACCGGTTGATGGTTTTGCCGGTGTCGAAACCGAACAACAAATTCTACAACGCTTGGCCGCTTACTTACCCAAGCCGGAAGATGACTTGCTAGCGAAAGCGCAGCGACAATTAGAAGCTGGGCAGATGAACGCCGCTTATCCGTTATTAGCTGAGGCTTTAACGCTGGCACCTGAGCGAGTGGAAATTAAAATTTGGTTAGCGGATTGCTCAATTAGCTTAGGTCAGTTGACTCAGGCTGAAAAGCTGTTAGCGGAAGTACGTTTAGCGGATCAAGACGCCTTGTACAAAACGGTGTTAGCCAAATTAGAATTAGCCCAACAAGCCACCAATACCCCCGAGATCCAAGCATTAGAAGCACAATTAGCCGCTGCGCCAGAAGATAAACACCTTATCGAACAATTAGCGGTGCAATATCAGGCGGTGTTGCGTTCAGAAGAGGCGCTGGCCTTATTATTGAACATTTTGCAGCAAGATCTTAATTTTGGTCAGAGCAAAAAATTGTATTTAGATATTTTGGCGGCATTGCCGAAAGGTGATCCGTTGGCCAGCCAATATCGTCGTCGTTTATACGCCCTGTTGTATTAATGTCGAACGCACCGCTGCAGGGCAGTGCGCTGTCTGAGTTGTTTCAGCAGCTCAGCAGTGTATTGCAGTGCTATCGCCAGTATTGGCAGTTCTCACCGATGGACTGCCTGACATTACCCTTCTCGCCAGCCTTGAATGCACAACTGTTGCAACTTGGCGCCAGTGAGCTCGCGGTGCTAGATCAGGATCCGCAGCAACAACGCCACTATTTTGCCGTGTATTTTCCAGAGCTGACAGACTTACCCTTGTGGCTGAAGGCTCAGCGTGATGCAGACAGTAGCATCTGGCCGTTTTGGTTAACGAATGGTATTCATGGTCGTAAGCTCGCGCAAATTCAGCAGTTTTGTCAGTTTATTCCTGAGCAAGCGTTGCCGGTGCTGGAATGGTGCGCTGGTAAAGGCCATTTAGGCCGGTTGTTTGCCGCACAATCTAGCCGCGCCGTGACGAGTATCGAGTGGCAGCCAAGCTTATGTGAGGCGGGCAGTGCCTTAGCTTCACAGCATAAGATCCCACAGCAGTTTATTCAGGCGGATGTGCTAACTGCCGCGGGGGCGGCGGCAGTGCATGCTGAGCAACAAGTGCTGGCCTTGCATGCTTGTGGTCAACTCCATCTGCAATTACTCACGGTGGCGGTAGCCCATCGCTGCCAACAGTTACAAGTTGCCCCCTGTTGCTATCATTTAATTAGCAGCTCAGACTATCAGCCGTTATCTAAACAGGCCCAAGCCGATGCGTTAGCGCTAAGTCGGCAAGATTTAAAACTGGCGGTGCAAGGGCAAGTTACAGCGGGTGAGCGGGTTAGTCGTTTGCGGCAAACCGAAGTGACTTGGCGTTTGGCCTATGATGAATGGCGAGCTCAGCATACGGGGCAGCGGGCATATCAGCCGTTACCTTCGTTACCCAAGCAGTGGTTTAGTGGCGATTTTGCTGCGTTTGCCAAGATGGCGGCCAGCTTACAGCATTTAACAGCACCTGCAGTTACAGACTGGCCGAGTTATTTAGCGGCTGGCGAGGCGCGATATCTGTTGGTACAGCGGTTAGATGCCGTTCGGCACCTGTTTCGGCGGCCATTAGAGCTGTATTTGGTGCTTGATAGAGCCTTGTACTTGCAACAACACGGTTATCAGGTGAGCGTGCAAGCTTTTTGTGATTATCAGCTGACCCCACGTAATTTATTACTGCAAGCCCGTTTAAACCCCGCTGTTTAACGGCCAAGCCAATGATGGCCAGCGGTTTCTAAGCAACAGGCCAGCTTACTGCCATGTTGCTGAAGATTAACAGCGGATAGGTTGTTTAAACGTATCGCTTTGTTGCTGCTGATAATAGGCACTAATGTATTGATCTTTTAACTGCCAACGCTGATTCAGCCATTGCTGAAAATTCTCGCGAAATACTGCATCGTTAAAGTAATCACCCATGACGTGTTGATCAACGGCTAAAATCTCGGCTTTGATCACCACGCGTTTTAAACGGCCCATCAACATATCAAGCGCAATATTTTGCTGGTTATCGGGGTAAATAAGCGTGATATCTAAGATGGCGTTAAACTGCTCACCCATGCTGGCCAGGGTAAAGGCAATACCGCCGGCTTTGGGCGGCAGTAAATGGCTATAGGGGCTTTGCCGTAATCTTTGTTTTTGTGCAGTACAACGGCTGCCTTCAACAAAATTGATAATGGTGGTGGGAGCGTGGCGAAATTTTGCGCAAGATTTACGCGTTGTTTCGATATCTTTGCCTTTTAACTCAGGGCGCTTTGCCAAGGTCGCTGCGCTATAGCGCTTCATATAAGGCATATCCAAGGCCCAGCAGCCAGTGCCTAAAAAGGGCACCCATTTTAATTGGTCTTTTAAAAAGAACTTGGGTTCAGGGATCAACTTGGCGGCAAAAGTACTGACCACCGGAATATCTAACCAACTTTTATGATTAGCGATCAGCAAATACCAACTTTCTTTATCCAGTTGCTGCTCACCGCTAATTTGCCAATCGACATCGTTAAACAGATTAATCAGCCCCGTATTCACACGGGTCCAGCCGCGATAGCAAAAGCGACCCAGCTTAGCAATCAAGCGGTGGGCGGCGGCGTTTGGGATCAATAATTTTAATAAACCCAGCGGGGTGACGATGATGCCCCAAAATGCCAAATTAAGCGCAAATAAGCTAAAACTTATCGGCAATAACAGAAACCCTGGCAATATGCTTAACATCGTCCACTCCTTGTTTACTGGCTGTTTTTATCTCGCTCGGCCAGTTGTTGATCTTTATTTAACCACAACTGATTAATATATTGCTGAAAATGTGCTTTGTAAGCAGGATCGTTGTAGTCGCCAATCAAATCCTCTGTAATGGGCAATACCTGCACCTTTACTGTTATAGCATGAACTTTGCCTGAGATGTAATCCCAGAAGGTGGGGATGCCTTGTGGATAATAAATGGTCACATCTAGCAGTTTATGCAGTTGTTGGCCCATAGCGCCAAGCACAAAGGCGGTACCACCGGCTTTCGGTTTGAGTAAATGCGCAAATGGCGATTGTTGCTGCTGGTGTTTTGCCTTCGTAAAGCGTGTTCCTTCAACAAAATTCATAATCGAGACCGGCTTAAAGCGGAATTTTTCGCAGGCTTTACGCGTAGTTTCGATATCTTTACCCTGCAAATGCGGGTTTTTCTGTAAAAAGTTTTTGCTGTAGCGTTTCATAAAAGGAAAATCGAGCGCCCACCAACAAATGCCCAGAAACGGCACATACAGCAGTTCTTTTTTCAGGAAAAATTTAATAAACGGAATTTTGCGATTAAAAATCTTCTGTAATACCAAGATATCTGCCCAAGATTGGTGATTAGCAATAATCAAATACCACTCTTTTCGTGATAATTGCTCGATGCCTTGCACATGCCAGCGAATGCGGGTAAACAGTGCTGTGGTGAAGTTATTCACGCTGATCCAACACACGGCACAGGCATCCAGCAGATAAGTGAGGCCGCTTTGCCAAAGCGGTATTGGTAGCAATTTCAGGATGGCAAGTAACAAAACAGGGACAAACCAGAACAAAGTATTGATGGTATAGAGTAGGATGGAGAGCACACCGACAAGGGGTTTGGGTAAAAACGCCAACATAACGCACCTGATTATTTAGTGTTGCCGAGGTGGCAACAGGAAATAAATGTAAGACGAGTAACGCGCTTATGCGCTGCGTTACTCGTCCGATCAGTTGCTATTCTAGCTTAATCTTCGAAATAGGTATAACCATAAACGCCGGCTTTTAATTCATCCAGCAGTTCATCTTTACGTTCACTTTCCATTTCAAGTTTCGCCAGCTGTTTAGTGTAAGAGGCAATCAGCTTCTTCGCATCAAACTGCACATAGCGTAATACATCGGCTACGGTGTCGCCTTTGATGATATTGGTTAGCTTGTAGCTGCCATCATCTGTCAGTTCAACGTGCACTGAATCGGTATCGCCAAACAAGTTGTGTAAATCACCGAGGATTTCTTGATAGGCGCCGACCATAAACATACCCAGTAAATACTGTTTATCATCGCTGTATTCTGGCAGCGGTAAGCTTGATTCAATACCGTTACCATCGGCATAGCTTTTTAGCATACCGTCTGAGTCACAGGTAATATCTTGAATAATGGCACGGTGGTTTAGTGGCTCGTTCATCCGCTCGAGTGGCATTACTGGGAACAGTTGGTCGATACCCCAAGCATCTGGCATGGATTGAAACAGCGAGAAGTTAACGAACAGTTTGTCTGCCAGCTTTTCGTTTAGCTCATCATGAATACTGCGATGCGAACGCGCCGATAAATCTAAATTTGCGCGCACTTTGTTAATGGTAGCGAAGTAAATTTGCTCTAATAACGACCAATCTTGCAGCGTTAATAAACCGTGTACATACTGGGCATGGGCGTCAGTGAAGTAGTGGATCGCATCGTGATACGCCTCAATTGCTGAACGTGGCGTGACGCTTTGATAAGCTTCCCACAAACCTAAGATCACCGTGGGTGAATCTTCGCTGGGCTCAGGTAAATTGACTAAACCCGGTGCGCGTTCAATATCAATCGCATCGGTAACCAATACCGCATGGTGCGCGGTCATGGCGCGGCCCGATTCGGTAATAATGTTCGGATGGGGTAAGTCGTACTCGTCACAGACTTCTTTTAAGCCGTTAACGACGTTACGCGCATATTCCATCATGGTGTAGTTCATCGAGCAGGCTGAGCGCGATTTTGACCCTTCATAGTCGACACCTAAGCCACCACCCACATCAACCGTGGTGATAGGCACGCCAAGGGTGCGTAATTCTGCATAGTGACGGGCACATTCACGGATAGCGTTGTGAATATCACGGATATTGGCGATTTGTGAGCCGATATGAAAATGCACTAATTGCAGCAGGTCGAGCTTGTTCGCTGCACGCAGTACGTCAATCGCTTGCAATACTTGAGTAGCGGTTAAGCCAAACTTGCCCTTTTCACCACCGGTGTTTTGCCATTTGCCTTTACCTACCGAGTTTAAGCGAATACGAATACCAATGCGCGGTGCTGCGCCTAAGTTATCAATTTCGCGGATCAGCGTTTTAAGCTCAGACAGTTTTTCTACCACCACATACACGGTGTGGCCCATCATTTGGCCGATGGTGGCTAAGCGTAAAAATTCGCTGTCTTTATAACCATTACAAACGATTTGCAGCGGTTGCTCAGTCACACCCAAGATCGCCATTAATTCAGGCTTACTACCGGCTTCTAAGCCGACTTTGCCGCTGTCGTGGCTAATTAAACGTTTTACCACAGAGAACTGCTGGTTTACCTTAATGGGGTAAACAGCAGTGTATTGCCCTTTATATTCTTTTTCTGCTTTGGCTAGTTGAAACGACTTAATTAACGTATCAACCCGGTGCTGCAAAATATCGGTAAAGCGAACTAAAACCGGTAAGGTTAAGCCTTCTTCTTTGAAACGCTGCGTAAGCTCGGGAAAGCTGATCCCGTTTTTACTGTGATCTTGGTCTGGGTAGGCAATAAGATCACCGTCCTGATTGACGTCAAAATAGCCTTCACTCCAGACTGCCACGTTATAAATCGATCGCGCTTTTTCAAAACCCCAAGCTGACATTGTGCTTCCTCAAAAAAATTAACTGCTATAGTTTAAAGCCTATAACGGGTTGGTGCAGCAAAATTGCCCAAAAAATTTGTATGTGGCCTGCAACACAGGCAGAATACGCCCCTTATACGATGCAGGGGGAAATTATGTCAGTAATTAATGACAAAAAGTGGCTTACTGAGGTGTTTGCCGACAGTGGTAGTGTGTTTGGTCTAGCGATTACCAAGAAATTGGACGAAGTGCAGTCACCATTTCAGAAAATTGCCATGTACGAAACCACGCATTTTGGTAATTTAATGGTGATTGATGACGTTATCATGCTCAGTAGCCGTGATAACTTCTTATATCACGAAATGCTGAGTCACCCTGTACTTTTCACGCATCCTAACCCAAAAAATGTGGTGATTATTGGTGGCGGTGACTGCGGCACTTTACGCGAAGTATTAAAACACCCAGGTGTTGAACGCGTGACGCAAATAGATATCGACGAGCAAGTCACGCGTATGGCGGAAAAATATTTCCCTGAGCTGTGTGCCTCGAATAATGACCCACGCGCCACGCTGAAATTTGAAGACGGCATTAAATTTATGCGTGAAGCGGCTGCCGGCTCCATTGATGTGATTATTGTTGATTCTACCGATCCGATTGGCCCAGGCGAAGGCTTATTTAACCGTGCCTTTTATGCTAGCTGCTTAGCGGCGCTAGCCAGTGACGGTATCTTAGTGCAACAAAGTGAATCGCCACTGATTCATATGCCGTTATTAACCGCGATGCGTCAAGCGATGAGCGATGCCGGTTTTGCCAGTTTGCAAACGCTGAACTTCCCGCAAATGGTTTATCCCTCTGGTTGGTGGACCTGTACCTTGGCGAAGAAAAGCGGTGAGTTTAACGGTTTCCGCGAAGGGGCTGCTGCGGCTGCTGGCTTTGATACCGAGTATTACAACGTTGAAGTGCATAAAGCCGCCGCGGCCTTGCCTAACTTTGTAAAGAAAGCCTTTGCTGCAAACCAGTAAGGTAGTGTTGAATAATAAAAACGCCTGCATTGGTATAATGTAATTCAGTGAGGCATGACCTGTTTGCTCTAAATCAACCGTTGAAGGCCATGGATGGCCGAAAAGGAGCCTCAGGGATGATTCATGGCGTGTTGATGTGAGCAAACCGCGTCATGCTAAACACTAAACTCATCGGTATTGCTGCATTGGCAGGCGTTTCTTATTACAGCGAGAAACGCTCGCGTAGAAAATGCGCGACGCCATCTTCATGGTGATGCCCAATTACCGCGCTGGCCACTTGCTTAATTTCGTCAATGGCATTGGCGGGGGCGTAACTTTCATCAGCACAAGCAAACATACTTAAATCGTTATCACCATCCCCAAAACAAATGACTTTGCTGGCACCCAGTTGTTTTTTCAACTGCGCGACGGCCTTGCCTTTATTGGCTTGGTAATGATGCACATCCATCCAACGATATTGCGGCCCCTCAATGGCAGGGCCTGAGTAGGCAATCAGGTTTGGATAGGTGTTTAATTTTAGCCACATGGCATGAATGGTGGCTGCCTCGCCAATCATGCTGATATTAGTGACCTGATGCTCAGGCGCTAAGGCGTGCAGCGGCAGTAGCTGTTGTGGCGTGTCGCTAAAGTACTTTTCAACCAGTCTTTTTTCCACATCGTGCTGGGTTTCAGCATGAAACACCACATGCTGGTGCTGTGCAATCACGTGCACAAAGGGCGAGATCCCTTGGCGCAGCGCAAGCTCAAGAATAGTATTAATTTCAGTCTGCTCTAAGATGTTCTCTAAGGTCAGTTGCTGGGTGTTCGGATCCCAGATAGTTACGCCATTATTATAGATTTGCGGTAACACAAATTTATGACCCGCCACCGCTCGCTGTGCCGACAGCATAGTGCGCCCGGTGGCGATGGTGAAGGCAATGTCTTTCTCACTTAACAGTTGTAAGGTGTCGTAGGTAAAGCGGGAGATCTCAGAGACGTTGTTTAACAGGGTGCCGTCTAAGTCAAAACAAATAAGATACATATATAGCATTTCCGAGCTTAAAAAGACTAACCATGCTGACAGCCAAACCCCGCCGACAACCTAGATGATGCAGTATGCCATACGTAAAGGCACCGTATGTGGTTTTTATCTGCATGGGGTCATATCTGCATGGGGTCAGGCCTTGAAAGTTGCACAGTTTGCTTAAATACTGACAACAATTGCGCCGGTGTGTTTTACTGGTACCTATACTGTTAGCTGCGGTAGCTTGTAGCAATGCACTTATTTAATTAGGGAGACCTTCACATGCGCTTACTGTTCGGTGTTTTACTGTTGTTATTATTGGTCAGTTGTAACCGCAATGAAGTGGGTGACGTGTCATTAGGCGTCTTTACCACTAAGGATATTAAACTTGATGCCTTTACTGATCCGCTGGTCACCGGTGTGACTTGTCATGTCTCCAGTATTGAAGCCAATCTAAATCTTTCAGACCCTTCGGACAGCGGTATTTCTTGTCGCCAAACAGGCCCGATTACTGCTGAGATGATTGCTAAAATAGATAAGAGCAAAAGCGGTGAGGTACTGTTTACCAAATCAAAAAGCATCTTTTTTAAAAGCATGAAAATTCGGCGTATTTTCGATGCTGAAAATCAGACATTGATGTATCTGGCGTATTCAACCAAAGAAACCTCGGGCAGCTTTAAACACAGCTTGTCTACGGTGCCATTGTGGGGCACGCAAGCTTATAATGCTGCGCAGCAGCAAGCAAAGTAAGCGGTATTAAGTTCGCTAAACCTTGTGGTTTGGGTGTTTTGTTACTCTTATGGCAAGAATCAATACTCGACTTTACTGAGCGGTAAATTGCGCCAAGCTAGTGCCGAATTGTTGATAAAGCGTCATATGAAAAGATGAAAGTAGTTTCGGCTCGATTTGTTGAAAATAATCGCGAGCCAATGTTGGCCGATTCAGTTGTAAGTTTATTTCTGTCAGTCGCAGCAGATGAATATGGTGTTGTACTTGGTGCTCTGGCTCGGCGGTATACTTTAGCGAGTCTTGGTAAAGCTGATCTGCCGCCGCTAACTGGCCTAGTAGTTGTTGTGTGCGGGCCAGATTGCCCATCCCGATAATCATTTTGCCAGTATGCCCAAGCGAAATGGCAGCCGCTAATGCGTCGGCACGGTAAGCCGCTGCAGACGTTAAATCATCACGCTGATGGCTGATATGCGCAAAATTAGAATTAAGTTCGAATAAGAACAGAGGATCGATACTTTTAGAATAATGCGATTGAGCAAAACGCAGGAGTTGCTCTGCCTGATCAAGTTCGCCTAAATAATATTGCAGGTTGGCCAACTCGACTATTCGCAGTGGGTTACCAAACACGGTGTAAACTTCCTTTAAGATAGCCACTGCCTTGGCAGCATAGATTTTTGCTTCATCGGTTTTTTTAAAATAAAACAGCGCCTTAGCATAGTAAAAATACAGTTGTACCCGAAACACATCAGGCATGGCGGGCTGCGTTAATAAATACTCTGCTTCATGTTGTAATTGTAAAAATTGATTTTTATCAAACAGATAATTGAGTTGGTAGGCTTTTATCCGAAACCAATTATTGCTGTAGGGGGTTGTTGCAGTAAGTTGCTGTTGCAGATAGTGCTCACAGCTTATCGTGTTGTCTTGCTGACAAAACGTTTCGTGGTCACTCAGGTTTTCTGAAGCGCTGATGCGAAAAGCCGTTAGCAGTAAAATGACCAGAGACAAGCGCATAAAACGTTACTGCCATTGAAAAATGAATGTCGATTGTAATACCACCACTATGGCTGCTTAGCGGCATATCGTCAAACATGGAACATGGAACATGGATGATTTTATAAAAAGCTATTGCAGCAGATTATGCCTATTTTTTATTAATGAGTGCACCGCACTGTCACTTCGATAAGTGCTTTTAATGGTTGAGTGGAGTGTTGAAAGTTCAGGGGCAGGGCATAGATACACTTAAATACAGCGGAATAACAAAGAAAAACGCAGCCTTTGAGCTGCGTTTTTGTTTAAGGCTTTTAGTTTATTCAACTACTGGTTCAATATGAATTTCGACACGGCGGTTTGCTGCACGATTGGCATCTGAATTATTCGGTAGCGCGGGATAATCTGGGCCATAACCGATGGTTTCTAAACGTATTGACTGCACACTTTGCGCCACCAGGTAATTTTTCACGGCATCAGCACGGGCGGTAGATAAAGTCATGTTGTATTGGCGTGTACCGGTATCATCGGTGTGGCCAGCGATCACTAACATGGTTTTGGGGTAATCGCGCAATACTTTGGCGATATCGTTTAATACAGGGTATAAGCTGGCACGCACGTCTGAGCGGTTAATCTCGAAGGTCAGCTGAGCCGGGATATCCAACATCAGTTTATCGCCATTGCGGATCACTTTAACGCCTGAGCCACTGAGCTCTTCGCGCAGGGCTTTTTCTTGCTTATCCATATAGCTACCTACGGCAGCACCGGCTAAGGCGCCTACGGCAGCACCAATTACGATGCGTTTGTCTTTATGGTTACCCGTAGCTTTACCAGCAACGGCACCGACAACGGCACCAATAGCGGCACCGCGAGCAGTATTTTGGTTTTCCATGTTTGCACAACCGGCTAAGACTAAGCTGGCTGACATCATTAAGGCGGTAGTGACTTTTAAATTCATGGTGTTACTCCGTGAAGCAAGGTAATTAAGTCTAAGCTTAAGCTTAGCGGCTGAATCATGGCTGAATTGATATCAGTGTTAGCAGATAAATAGCAATAGACATATAGACTTCCAAACTTTAAGCTAGGCAAGTTAAATGTGTGCTAAGGATGCAGGATATGCCCGTTCGAGGTTGGAAACGTATAGTGTTAAAAGTGGGTAGTGCTTTAATTGCACCTTCGGCAGACGGCTGTTCAACACGCTATTTATTGTCGATTGCGCGCTTTATTGCCGAGTGTCGTGCTGCGGGTACTGAAGTGGTGCTGGTTTCATCTGGCAGTGTCGCTGCTGGGCGCAATGCGATTAGTTTTAAGCAGTTACCTTTGCCGATCAACATTAAACAAGCGATGGCGGCAGTAGGGCAAAGCCGTATGATGGCTTGCTGGGCACAACTTTTTGATTTTGATTGTGCGCAGGTTTTACTGACCCACGATGATTTAAAAGATCGGCGTCGTTATCTGAATATCGATAACACCTTGCGTACTTTGCTAGCAAATCAGGTGCTGCCGATAGTCAATGAAAACGACACCGTAGCCACAGCGGAATTAAAAGTGGGCGATAACGATAATCTCGCCGCGATGGTCGCGATTTTAGCCGATGCTGACGCTTTATTAATTTGCTCTGATATTGACGGTTTGTTTAATGCCAATCCGCGTACTACCCCAGATGCCAAGCTTATTCCCTTGGTTGAGCATATTACCCCCGCTATTTATGCGATGGCGGGCGGCAGCCACCATGCCATTGGTACGGGCGGTATGGCTACGAAAATTCAAGCCGCAGATAAAGCCACTAAAGCCGGTATTGATACGCTGATTATTAATGGACAAAAGGCCACAACCTTTGATGAGTTATTAGCCGATCGGCACTGTGGTACCTTGTTTCAGCGGCAACAAGAACGCATCAGTGCCAAGAAACATTGGTTGCGGCACAACTTAAAACCGCAGGGAAGCATTGTGGTTGATGCGGGCGCGGCCCTAGCATTACAGCAACGCGGTGCGTCATTATTACCTTCGGGCATTACCGCTACGGCAGGCCATTTTGACAAAGGTGATGCAGTATTGCTGCAAACAGAGGCGGGGCTTATCCTGGCGCAGGGGATCAGTCAGTACAGTGCTTTAGAACTGGCCAAAATTCGTGGTGCGAAAAGCCAGCAAATTGCCAGCTTGTTAGGGTATTGCCCAAGTGAAGTGGCCGTGCATCGAGATGATTTAGCCTTGTTTGAAACAACAACGCCAGCTTAGTTGGCGTTGTGTTTTAAAAATCGAGCGCTAAAATTTTTGAGCGGCGCTGGTAATTATACAGCTGCTTTTTCTGGCTAGGTAAGTCATCGACAGTCACCAGCTGAAAGCCTTGCTCCAAAAACCAGTGAATGCTGCGCGTGGTTAAGGCAAATAACCTGTCATACTTGCGTTGCCGTGCTTGCTGGATCACGCTTTTTAACAAGATGCTGCCACGGTCGGCATCGCGATAATCAGGATGCACGGCTAAACAGGCAAACTCGCCCACGTTATCTTCAGGAAACGGATACAGCGCTGCACAACCAATCACTAAACCGTCACGTTCGATCAGAGTGAAATGTTCAATTTCCATTTCTAATTGCTCGCGTGAGCGGCGAACCAACAGGCCTTGCTGCTCTAACGGCCGGATTAAATCAAGGATCCCACCGATATCGCTGATCGCCGCGCGCCGCAGTTTCTCTGCGGATTCGGTAACCACTTGCGTACCGATACCATCACGTGAGAACAATTCTTGTAAGATTGAGCCATCTTCGTTGTAACAAACCAAGTGACAGCGCGGTACGCCCGCTCGACATGCCGTAATGGCGGCATTTAAAAAGGCTACCGTACCCACACACGCATCACTGTCTGCCGCTAATCGCTGCATAATTTCTTCCGCGCGGTTTGGCATTAATTCAGCGGTAATTTGTCCATCTTCGTCAGTAACGCCCCCAGCTTCGTTAAAGCCAATCATCTTATCGGCTTTTAAACGGATCGCGACCTGCGTGGCAATTTCTTCGGCGGTCAGATTAAAACTTTCCCCGGTGACAGACGCCGCAATCGGACCCATCAGTACGATACCGTTGTTGTCTAATTGCCGACGAATACCGTTGGTATCAATGCGTCTTACTTTACCACTGTGGAAATAATCGACGCCTTCGTCAACGCCTAGCGGCTGCGCAATCACGAAGTTACCACTCACCACGTTAATTTGTGCGCCTTGCATGGGCGTATTGCTCAAACTCATCGATAAGCGAGCGGTAATATCTAATTGTAAGGCACCGGCGACTTGCTTAATCAGTCGAAAGGATTCGTCGTCAGTGACGCGCACGCGATTATGGTATTGCGCTTCTAAGCCGGCTTGTTGCAAGGCCTGATTGATCTGCGGCCTAGCGCCATACACTAGAACGATTTTAATACCGAGGCTATTTAACAAGGCAATGTCGTTAACGATACTGCGGATACCCGATTGCATAATCGCTTCGCCACCGAGCATGATGACAAAAGTTTTACCGCGGTGGGCATTCACATAAGGGGCAGATTGGCGGAAACCGCTGACAAGTTCAGTAGTGCGCACGGGCGATGAAGATCCTTTGGTTAGCAATTAAGGTTAAGTCTGGCAGCTATTAGCATAAACTGCCAGACTTGAACGGAAATAACGCATGCAACATAGCATTAAAGTGACTTTATATCCACAATTAGTGAATAATTATTCTTTAATCTAGGATGATATGCGGTACAAAGCGAGAACTATCTTTAGTGATGAGGCTGTTATCCTCACGGATGCCAATACCTGCGGCCATATCACCGACCACCCAGCTGCCAATTAAGGTAAAGTGTTCACCAAAACGGGGTAAGGGGGCAAAGGCTTGTCGAATATAGCCATTATCGTTGTAAGGGCCGGGCTCAAACAAGCTTTGTCCATCCGGAGTGATCATTTCGATATTGGCACCTTCGCGCGAAAATAACGGTTTGCGTACCCAGCCGGGTGTTAATGGCTTTTTACCGTCATCAAAGAATGACGGTAATAAATTAGGATGGCCCTGATATTTTTGCCATAACAGCGGCAAGATACCTTTGTTAGATAACAAGGTTTTCCACAGCGGTTCTAAGAAACGCGTTTCTGTAGTCAGTAAGGTCGCGGCAAACTCTTCTTGCAGCATAAATTCCCACGGGTATAGCTTAAACAACCCTTGGATCGGGAAACCGGCTAAATCGACTAACTGACCATCAATATCACCCAGTTGCTCTAATTGAATATAGCGGCTGTCTAGGCCGCTTTGCAGTGCGATATCCATCAGATAATCGACGGTGCCTTTATCTTCGATGCTTTGCGTCACGCTACTAAAATAAAACGGTTGGGGTAAGGGTAATTCGGCAAAGGCTTGCTCTAACTTATCTTGCAAAGAGTTAAATTGATCGGCATGGGCGGGTAGCACACCCCGCATCTGCTGATCTTCTAGCCATACCCACTGGAAAAATCCCGTTTCATACAAGGACGTGGGGGTATCGTAATTTAACTCTAACAGTTTAGCAGGGCCTTGGCCGTTGTAAGCGAAATCGAGGCGACCGTATAAGTGGGGTTCAGCATTATTCCAGCTATCGCGCACCGCATCCCAAAAACGTTCAGGCACGGCAAGTTGCGTTAGCTGTTGCTCGCTCTGCAAAATGTCCGGGATCAGATCCAGCGCCATTTGATGCAGCTCTTCGGTTGGCGCTTCTAAGTCTTGCTCAATTTGCGCCAAGCTGAATTGATAATAAGCCGATTCATCCCAGTAGGCTTCGCCATCTATGGTATGAAAATCAAAGCCCACACTTTCAGCGAAATCTTGCCAACCCGGGCGCGGTGCAATGGGGATGCGTTTCATCTTAACCGCCGTAGCTGCTACTGCGCTGTGCGGCAGTAGCACGTTGCTGCGCTTGTGAGCCAAAGCCACCACGACGCGCTAAGCTGGCGGGTTTAGGCTGCACGGCTGATGGCCGAACCTGTGTTGGGCCAGATTGGCTTGCTACCGGTGCATTGCTTGCGGTGCGAAAAGTGCCGCGATCGTCCCGTGACTTGTACAACGGTTGTGTCGGCACACTGTTGCGCGCCGCTGCACTGCTTTGTTGTGGCGCTTGTGCACCCATACCACCGCGATTGAGCATTTGCCCGGCCATAAAACCCATCATCATGGGCATAAAAAAACTGCCTTGAGCGCTTTGTTGTTGCGGTGCGGTTTCGCAACTGCCCGTACCAAAGTCAGCCTCACACTCTTGTTTATTGGCATAACGAGGGGCCACTTGCGGATGCAACGCGGCGGCTTCTTCAAACGCGGCTTGGCATTGAGCCGGTGGATTATAAAAAGCGGCACACTCATCTGGCGTATTGTAAACCTGAGCTTCTACCGTTTTTTCTTGGCCACAGCCTTGCAGTAACAAGGTGGCAGCGGGCACCATAAAAATGAGCGCCGCTTTGCGGCTACGTTTACATGTGGTTTTTGGCATGGTCTGCTCCTTAGTAACTCATACAGGCGGCATTTAACATACCGACGCTGATTGAACAGCCTGCAGAAAAAATCCCTGCAGCGATATCGCCTTTGGTGATACGTTCTGGTAGTTGTTTTAAGGCCAACTGGCTAACAAAAAAGGTTAGCACTTGCACTAGCAAGGCCACAGCACCCCAGATGGCACAATCTAACAATGACAATGAATGGGTAATGGCGCTAGACAGTGGCAACGCAAAACCGATTAATGCGCCGGCAAAGGCCACTGCGGCGGCAGGATTATTCGCTCGAATTAAACCAAATTCATCGTGCGGTGTTACCCAGCTATATAAGCGAATAAACAGCAGCAAAGAAATAATGGCCAAAGCAAAGTAAGCCAAAAAAGAGGGTAAACCGGTTAATGAGCTTAACGCCGTATCTAACATAGCAAGGTCCTATTACCTAAATGATGCACTGATCCTGCGGAAATTTGCGGCGTAATTCAAGTAAAACCGTATCAAGGCAAAAACTACCGAAGTTTATCGCAGCCGGCAGGGCTAATATCCTGTTTACTGGACAGGCTTCGCTGGCTTTTTCTACACTCGGCAAGTCGTTTTAAAAACAATAAAACAAAAACCAAGGAACTATGATGAAAAAACTTTCTTTACTGGCGCTGGGCATTGCTGCCGCGTTGGGATTAGCGGCCTGTAGCAGTCAGCCGACCGTGGAACAAACCGCCCAAACACTGGCGATGCAAGAACAGAAAGCCGGTTTTGAGTTAAAAAACTTTGACCAAACGGTAGCGCCTCAGCAAGACTTTTTCCGTTTTGTTAATGGTAACTGGTTAAACAGCACCGAAATTCCAGGGGATCGTTCACGTTGGGGTAGCTTTGATGAACTGCGTGAAAATGCCGAAAAACAAGTGTTAGAGATTATCCGCGAGCTGGCGGCGGGTGAACATGCTAAAGGCTCTGATGCGCAAAAGATTGCTGATTTATACTCATCTTACTTAAATGAGCCATTAATTAACGTCTTGGGGTTAAATCCGTTGCGGGGCGACATTGTGCGTATTGAACAGTTACGCACACACCAAGATCTTGCCGAGTTATGGGGCGAGTTACAGCGTTACCGTTTTGGGACACCGGTGTCTGTTTATGTTGGTCAAGATCAACGTCAATCTGATCAATATATTACAGGTGCTAGTCAAGGGGGGTTAGGTTTACCTGATCGCGATTACTACCTCAAAGATGATGAGCGCTCTAAAAAACTGTTAAGCCAATATAGCGACTTTATTCAAACCCTGTGGCAGTTGGCCGGCTGGGATAATCCAGCGCAAGCTGCGGCGCAAATTATTGCGTTAGAAACGCAGCTTGCCGAAGCACAGTGGAGCCGTATTCAAAATCGTGATCGTAATGCCACTTATAACAAATACACTTTAGCCGAGTTACAACAAGTGGCGCCGGGCTTTGATTGGCCCCGTTTTATGGCCGCCGCCGAGCTGGATAAGGTGAATGAAGTCGTGGTACGTCAGCCCTCTTATTTTACGGCGTTCGCCAAAATGCAGGGTGATGTGCCAGTCGCACAGTGGCAAACCTATTTAAAGTTTCATTTGCTGCGCAGTAATGCCAGTAATTTAAGTGAGCCTTTTGTGCAAGCGAGCTTTGAATTTTACGGTAAAACACTCAGTGGTTTACAAGAGCAGCGCAGCCGAGAAAAACGTGCAGTGGGTGTGGTGGACAGCAGCTTAGGTTTTATGGTTGGTAAGCAATATGTCGATCGCTACTTCAAAGCAGAAGCCAAAGCGCGTATGGACGAGATGATCGAAAACCTACGAGGTTCGTTTAAGGTCGCCATTGCTGAGTTAGAATGGATGAGCGAACCGACTAAGGTGGAAGCGCAGGCTAAATTAGCCAAGTTTAATACGAAAATTGGTTATCCCGATGTTTGGCGCGATTATGACTGTTTAACAGTTGATGCCAATGATCTTATTGGCAATTTACGCCGCAGCAGCGAGTGTGAATACCAACGCATGGTGGCGCGTTTAGGTCAGCCAGTGAATCGTGATGAGTGGGGCATGACACCGCAAACCGTGAATGCCTACTACAGCTCTACCATGAATGAAATTGTTTTCCCTGCTGCCATTTTACAACCCCCGTTTTTTAATGTGGCTGCGGATGACGCCATTAACTATGGTGCCATTGGTGGTGTTATTGGCCATGAGTTTACACACGGTTTTGATGATCAAGGTCGCCGTTCTGATGGTGAGGGTAACCTGCGTGATTGGTGGACACCCAGCGACGCCGCGCAATTTAGCGAGCGCGCGCAGCGTATGATTGATCAATACAATGCGTTTAATCCCATTGATAACTTAACACTGCAAGGTGCTTTGGGTTTAGGTGAGAACATCGCGGACTTAGGCGGGCTAACCGTGGCCTATAAAGCGTACAAAGCGGCCACTAAAGATAAACCCCAGCAAACCATTGCCGGTTTTACCCCAGATCAGCGCTTTTTTATTGGTTGGGCGCAAGTGTGGCGTATTAAATTCCGTGATGAAGCATTGCGCCAGCAAGTGATCACTGGCCCGCATTCGCCAGGCATGTACCGTGTGTTAGGCGTACTGTCGAATATGCCAGAGTTTTACGAAGCCTTCGATATCAAGCCGGGTGATGGCATGTATCGGGAAGAAGATGTGCGCGTGAAAATTTGGTAATGATTTAACGAATGAAAGCCCATAGTAAGCTGCTAGGGGCTTTCTATGATCCGGTTTGCATGCTGCAATACGTGCTGTAGAGCAAACCGGCTTTTTAGTGAGCGCTGCAATTAAAACTGATAAATTACACCTAAGCTCAGGTTATGACTTTTTAGCTTGTAGCCAAAGCCACCGTCGTTAAACTTTTCACTTGGCATTTGTAAATATTCAACGGTCGCGGATAAGTTCTGAGTAAATTTTACCCCCGCACCCACACCCCAAGTTAAACCGTCTACTGTTTCTGAATCAGAGTAATAGAAATTGCCGTCGCGTTCTTTGTAAGTGAACTTACTGGCAGCATAACCGGCAACACCATACAGAGAAAATGCGTCGGTAATGGGTACGCTGCCTTTCATTAACACTGCGGTTTGTTGGCTTACGTCCAGCTTTTCGGAATAGCCGATATCTTGAAAGCTTTCACCGCTAACACCCTTACCTAAGCGTAATTCTGTGGCAAAAAAAGGTGTGAATTGATAACCCGCGATAGCGCTTAATACCGTAAAATCAAAATCATCGCTAAAACCAGCCGCAGATTCTTTCAAGGTGGTATTACTGATTTGGCCACCGATATAAAAAGGTGAGTCGGCGGCGAAAACGGGCGTCACTAAGCTGCTTGCCAGGGCAATGGCTAAAATTTTATTTAACATGGTCTTTCCTTGTGGGTTGTTATACGCCCTTACTATCGGATGCAACGCCTGAATATAATCTGAATGATTTTACATATATGGTTTATTTTAATAACATTTTTTATTCATCTGCCGTTCATAAAAATGATGAAGATTTAACGCTGTTTTGTGCATTTATCTCAGCTTTACCCTAGATGGTCGAAACGGACAGCAGCCTTTGCTAGAACATGCTAAAAAGAAGTTGATAAATTATTAGGAAAACAACATGAACAGCTTATTACGTACTCTGCTGCTAGGGGCTGCGCTTGCTTATGGCAGCTATGCACTGGCCACAGCCGTTGATATTAATTACCAACAACCTAGCCAAGAAATTATTGATATTGTCGATGCCGCACCGGCACCCAGTGCCAGTTTAAGCCCTGATGGGCGCACATTGCTAAGCACGGCTTTTCCTGCGTTACCCAGTATTGCCGATTTAGCCGCACCCGAGTACCGTTTGGCGGGCGTCCGTTTTAACCCGGCGAACAATGGTCCGGCGCAACCACGCTATGTCTCGTCGTTACAACTTATTGATTTAGCTAACCAGCAAAGCCGTGCAATCAGTGGTTTACCGAAAAACTTAAAAGCGGTGAATTTAAGCTGGTCGCCCGACAGTCGTTATTTCGCCTTTATTCAGTTAGATGACAGCATCGCGACCTTATGGCGGGTTGATATTGCTAAAGCGAAAGCCAGTCAGTGGAGTAAAACACCCATTAATGCGATCTGGGGTGGGGCTTTACAGTGGTCAGCTGATAGTAAAGCGATTTTCGCCAGCAGTGTGCCGGCAAAACGCGGTGTGGAGCCGCAAGCGAGTAAAGTACCGACTGGGCCGGTGGTAACCGAAGCGCGTGGTCGTACTGCGCCAGCGCGGACTTATCAAGATTTACTGAAAGATAAACATGATGAAGCCTTGTTTAGCCATTACTTCACTAGTCAATTAGTAAAAATTGGCCTCAATAATAAAGTAACTGCCATTGGCAAACCGCAGTTATTTCGCGGTATTGAAGTGTCTCCGGATAATAACTTTATTTTAGTCAATCGTTTAGAGCAGCCGTTTTCCTATGCTGTACCGGTATTTCGTTTTGGCTATACGGCCGAAGTATGGGATGCCACGGGTAAGTTAGTTTATAACGTGGTGCAGCAACCGGTGGCTGATAATTTACCCATTGCCTTTGATGCGGTACCCACCGGTCGGCGTGACATCGGCTGGCGTGCCGATCATGCGGCTACCCTCTATTGGGCGGAAGCGGCAGATGGCGGTGATCCGGCCAATACGGCCACAGTGCGCGATCAGTTATTCCAACTGCCTGCTCCCTTTACGCAACCCGCTGAAAAGCTTTTAGATTTAAGTTATCGCTTTGCTAATCTGCGCGCGGGCGCTGAGGGTAGCTTGATGGTGTCGGAGCGTTGGTGGCAAGATCGCAACGAAAAAGTGTGGTATTTAGCGCCAAAACAGCCTGCGCAATTAATGTGGGAGCGCTCATCTGAAGATCGTTATAACGATCCTGGTACACCGTTAATGACCACTGCTGCTAATGGCCAAAGTTTATTACGCATTGAAGATGGCGCGATTTATTTAACCGGCATTGGTGCCTCCACAGAAGGTAACCGACCATTTATTGATAAACGCCAACTGAGCAGTGGTGAAACCAGCCGCTTATGGCGCTCAGAAGCGCCTTTCTATGAATATCCTTACACGTTATTAGCGTCTGGCAAGTTATTAACCCAGCGCGAATCAAGCGATCTACCGCCTGACTTTTACCTGCGCGATCTGCAAAGTGGCGAGCTTAGCGCTTTAACCAAAACGCCGCATCCGATGCCGCATACTCAAGGTATTAGCCGCGAGTTAATTAATTATCAACGCGCCGATGGTGTGCCGATGTCTGCGACCTTGTTGTTGCCTGCTGGTTACGATAAAGCGCGAGATGGTGCATTACCTACAGTGATTTGGGCTTATCCACGCGAGTTTAGAAGTGCCGCCGCCGCAGGCCAGGTGAGTGATTCACCTTATCGTTTTAATCGCATCAGTTATTGGACGCCACAGTTTTTAGCAACGCAAGGTTATGCGGTGATGGACAATGCCACCATGCCAATCGTTGGTGAGGGCGAGCAAGAGCCAAATGATACCTTTATCAAGCAATTGGTCATGAACGCCGAAGCCGCGATTGCGGCCGGTGTACAGTTGGGCGTAACGGATGCTAATCGCGTAGCGGTAGGGGGGCATTCTTACGGTGCCTTTATGACTGCGAATTTGCTGGCGCACACCAACTTATTTAAAGCCGGTATTGCGCGTAGCGGTGCTTATAACCGCAGTTTAACGCCGTTTGGTTTTCAGCGTGAACAACGTACCTTATGGGATGATCCTGAGCTATACAGCCGGATGTCTCCGTTTTTCCATGCGCAAAAAATCAAAACACCGTTACTGATGATCCATGGCACAGACGATAACAACTCAGGCACTTTCCCGCTACAAAGTGAGCGTTTATACCAAGCCATCAAAGGTAATGGCGGCACCACACGTTTAGTGATGTTGCCTTTAGAATCTCACGGTTACCGTGCGCGCGAATCGATCTTACATATGCTGTGGGAAACGACGGCTTGGTTAGATGAGTTTGTGAAAAACGCCGAGCCCGCCAGCCAAAAATAACGGCTAAACGGCTGTATTTTATTAAGTTATAGTAAAACCGCTGGTAACCCAAGGCTACCGGCGGTTTTTGTTTTACAGGCTGAAAGAGTACAGTATTTGATGATTTTTTTGGAAAGAACACTGCAGGTAATTAATCCAAGTCATGCTAAACGCTAAACGCTAAACGCTAAACACTCAACACTCAACTAATCGCTATTAAGCAATGACGCTGTGTAATGTGTTAATCAGCGGCTGTAGCTGGCTGGCAACTAAACTGTTGCTTGCGCAGTAATACGGTCGGCTGCCCGCTTAAGTCGATTTGGTACAGCATGGCGTAATCTTGCTCCGTCAGCGGTGCAACGTCGATCTCACTGAACAGTTTGACTAAAGCCGGTACGGTGTTGCTGTGGCCAACGATTAATACCGTGTGGTTTGCACTACTCAGCTGTTGTTTTAACTGCTCAGGTGCGGCGGGATGGTAACTTGTTACGGTTAACTGCTGGCGCTTTGCCACCGCGGCGGCTGTTTGTTGCGTACGTTGATAGGGCGTGGCATAGACTGCTTGCAATGGGATGGCTTGGAAATACTCGGCCAGTGCCTCGGCTCTGGCTTGGCCACACGCCGAGAGTGTCGGATCGGCACCACTGAGTTTTTCGGCATGCCGCACCAGATATAAGGTCTGGGCATTGACTTGTGGCAGCCATAAGCAAAACATACTACTGCAGATGGCCAGAGCCTGAGATAACTTCAACATGAATAATCCCGCATTTAAAATCGTTGCTAGGTGCAACGCATCGAGGCTGCGCGGTCGGTGGCTGGTGATGCCCCGACCGCATGCTGTGGTTAGTTCGTACCAAAAGTGGCAGCAAACGCATGGTCTAAATCGGCAATTAAATCGTCTGGGTGTTCTAAGCCAATCGATAAGCGGATCAGCCCGTGGCTGATGCCAAAACGATCACGCAGCTCGGCTGGCACACCAGAGTGTGTGGTGCTGCCTGGGTGGCAAACTAAACTTTCGCTACCCCCGAGACTCACCGCCGATTTAAAAATCGACAGGTTATTAATTAAACGAAAGGCATCGGCTTTTGCTATGTCCATAACAAAAGAAAAGGTTGAGCTAGGGCCAGAGCACTGCCGTTGATATACCGCTTGATAAGCCGCATCGGTAATCAAGTCAGGATGCAACACTTTGGCCGGCTTGTAAGGGTTATGCGCCAGCCACTCTGCCACTTTACGACCACTGGCAGCAGCGCGTTCCATCCGAATACTTAAGGTTTCTAATGAGCGTGAAATCATCCAGCTGGTGTGTGGATCAAGGTTAAGGCCAATGGCACCGCGAATGGCCCGCACGGGGCGCAACATATCTCGACTACCACACACCGCACCGGCGACTAAATCGCTGTGGCCGCCCACATATTTGGTCAGTGAGTACATCGCCATATCAATGCCTTGTGGCACAGCTTGCTGAAAAACGGGGCCCATTAGCGTGTTATCACACACACTGATCGGCCGATGACCTGTTTCCGTTTTGATGATATCCAGTACGCGGTTTAAGGCGGCAAAATCGACTAAGGAATTGGTTGGGTTGGCTGGCGATTCTACAAACACCATCGCTAGGCGGCCTTTTTTCGCGGCCGCTCTTAGTGCGCTTAACATGCCCATTTCATCTAAGCCATGATGAAATTCCCCGGTATGAATATTAAACTCCGGCAAAAACTTACGGATCAAGGTTTCAGTGCCGCCATACAGTGGGGCGCTTTGCACGATCACATCACCCGGACGAAGATAAGCCAGCAAGATGGCGCTAATGGCGCCCATACCGCTGGAGCAAACCACCGCGCTTTCTGACCCTTCAAATAACGACAAACGATCTTCAATTATTTCGACATTAGGGTGGTTAAAACGGCTATAAATTAAGCCACCGACACTGCCTGCTGGAGCAGGCTTACGCCCCGCCATAATATGAAAAAACTCTTCGCCTTCTTCAGGCGTTTGGTAAGCAAAAGTCGAGGTTAAAAACACCGGTGGCTTAACAGAACCCTCGGAAAACTGTGGGTTATAACCATAAGACATCATCATGGTTTCGGGTTTTAAGGTATGTTCGCCAATTTTCTTTTTTTTGTAGTTGCCGTCGTTAGCCATGGTGGTTTCTCTTTTTATGATGTAGTAAGCGGCCGACCGTGAAGGTTTTATTGCACGATAAGTCAGCAGCGGCCTGCTGGGTAAAGGTTGCGCTAGCGCAAGGCTATGCTTTCTCGCGCAGTATTTGTGATACCTGCAGCGCGTCAATGAAGCTGCACTTTAGCAGTATCAATAAGGGTTTTACTAGCCAAGCGGCTTGAAAACCATCCGTCAAGCGTCAAGGCGTTGCCGGTTTAGTCAGCACAGCGCTGAAAGTGGGCTAGCAGGTATAGGGATAATGGTGCCGCCTAATGAAATAACGCATTAATGCACATTATTTGCATTATTTGCTGCTACTCTGCAATAAAGTTAGGCCCTAAATTAGCTTGTATTCGCCATGAAGATCCAAAATAAACTGTTATTAACACTGCTCGGTTTAAGCTTGTTCATTATTAGCAGCTTAGCAATGTTTGCCCAATGGAGTTTTGGGCAGGGGTTAATTAAATATGTGAACTCGAAAGAAAAAGAGCTATTGCAGCCCTTTGTTGAAGAACTACAGCAAAGTTATCAAAAGCAGCAAAGTTGGGAGCAATGGGCGGGGCAGCCACGCTATTTTTTTGATCGCGCCAGTTTTTACCTACAAGCTGAATTAAGCCCGCGAGGTTTTGCACAAAGGCAACGGCCGCAGTCAGGTCCTTACGAGCCCCGAGCTGGGCGGCCACCACCACCGCCGCCAGAGAAACGAGGGCCGGCTATAGCGCTGCTCGATAGTGCAGAGCAGTTAGTCGTTGGCAGTTATGATGCTAGCATCGATTATCATTATTTCCCTATTTTGCTGCAGCAACAGCAAATAGGCACCTTATTGGTTGCGAAAAAAGAGCAGTTATCGCAAGACTACGAATTTGAAATTTTGCAGCAACAGCAACATTACTGGTTGTGGGTGGGGCTGTTTTTATTTGTAGTTGTGGTGGTTATTTCGAACATGATCGCCCGACACTTTGTGCAACCGATTAAAAAAGTGGTCGAGGGGATGACGCAATTAACCCGTGGCAACTACGAACAGAAAATAGAGATTAACCGCAAGGATGAGTTGCAACTGCTGAGTCAGCATTTTAATACCCTGGCACAGCGCTTGTCGCAAACCGAAACACATCGTAAGCGTTGGTTAGCCACTGTTTCTCATGAACTGCGCACACCTATCGCGATTTTAAAAGGTGAAACAGAAGCCTTAATTGATGGTATTCGTCAGCCAGATTTAAAAAACTTACAAAGTATCCACAGCGAAGTTAATCAGCTCAGTAAGATGATTGATGATCTCTATGCGCTGACCAGTCAGCAAATTGAAGGGATCCCGGTAAAGCTGCAGCAACATGATTTATTAGCGTTTTTACAACAACATCAGTTGAAATATAGCCAGTACCTGCAAGACAACGCCATTCAATTACTGACCGATTGGCCAAGTGGCACACTCTGGCTGGCGTTTGATCCTGTGCGGCTGAATCAGCTTTTTGAGAATATTTTAACCAATTGTGTGAAATACGCTCAGGCAAGCCAATTCACCCTCAGTGTCCGTCAACACGATCAGCAGGTGTTGATCCAGCTGGCGGATAATGGCATTGGTATCGCCCCGCAGCATCATGCGCATATATTTGAGTATTTGTATCGTGCCGAAGAGCATCGGCATCGCAGTAACGGCGGTTTGGGGCTCGGCTTGGCGCTTTGTGCCCAAATTGTCCATCGTCATCACGGCGATATTTTTGCCAGTACTGCGGCGCAGGGGGGCTTAGCGATCAGTATCGTTTTACCCTTAAAATTACCCGAGAATAGTTAAGAGCAGGCGATGAGTAAAACCATATTAATTGTCGAAGACGAAAGCAAACTGGCGGCGTTATTAAACGACTATTTACAGCAGTCAGGTTTTAGCACGCATATTATTGGCGACGGTGCTTTAGTTGTCGCATGGATCCAAACGCATCAGCCCGCCGCCGTGTTACTGGATATTATGTTGCCACATAAAGACGGCATAGATATTTGCAAAGAAGTACGGCAGTTTTCTAATGTGCCTATTTTAATGTTAACGGCCAGAGTAGAAGAAATTGATCGGCTGATTGGTTTAGAGTTAGGTGCCGATGATTATATGTGCAAACCTTTTAGCCCGCGTGAAGTGGTCGCCAGAGTAAAAGCGGTGCTGCGCCGAGTTACGCCGCCAGAAACCACGCTACCTAGTACAGTGGCTAGCCCTGCGCTAGCTGCCAAGCCAGTTATTGAGCTGCTTCCAAAGCAATTTTGTATTTTAATCAATGGTCAGCGCTGTGCGCTAACCGCCGTCGAGTTTCAGTTATTGCATACCATGGCCGCGCACCCGCATCAGGTATTTAGCCGTAGCCAACTGATGGATGCGATCTATGCCGATTATCGCATCGTCAATGAACGAACCATTGACAGCCATATCAAAAAACTTCGCAAAAAGCTCGATGTTGCCTTACCGCACACCACTTTGGTCGAGTCGGTATATGGCGTCGGCTATAAATATGTTTTTCAGTAAACCCGGCAAAGTTGTCGATAAGCTTCTAATTTGCACAATGATTCCATATTGTTTGCTTGGTTATTCATTATGCTGGGTGTTCATTCATTAACGAGTCACACATCATGCATAAAACGACAGCCCTTAGTGTATTTATAACTTTCGCTTTGTTAAGCAGCAGCGTGGTTGCACAACAAGAAAAAGCTGAAAAACGGCCCAAACCCCGCCCAGAATTTAGCAGCTTAGATAGCAACGGTGACAACCTGTTGCAATGGGACGAGTTCTCAAGCATTAGCCTGCCGCACGGCAGTGTTGAAGAGGTATTTCAAAGTATGGATACCGATCAAGACGGCGTGGTGTCAGCAGAAGAATATGCGGCGCATAAACCCCCTCGCAAAAAACCTAAATAAGGATTAACGGGTTTTCATTATAAGCCATCTTGTTAAAGGTTGGCTGTCGCTATAAACCTAATGCTGACAGCCAAGCCGATTTCAGTAAAGTCAAAATGCTGAAGCATTATGACGCGCCTGTTTCATGTTTATCCCTGATTTTTTGTTGCGCAGCTTAAGTGCTGAGCTGAATAATTTTTTAATGGCAAGTGATGCCTTAAGGGCTTGCCGCCCTTAGCCTGTAGCCGATTAATTAAGGATTAGGCAAACTTTGCGCTTAAATAATAACCACAATTAACGATCCTTTTTCGCCTTCCTTACGTTACACCATGTGCAACCTTAGATGTATAGAGATTCCCTCTTGCCAAACACGGCGTGTTTTGGCTTATAACGGTTAAGGATCCACATATGAAAAAGCTGATTTGTTTCAGTGTCATTGGGTTACTGCTAATGGGCTGTAATGATAACGACAATGATAAAGTCGAAGTCCCACCACCACCGGTATTCACCGTATCACAAACCTTGAATGCCGCACTTTCTGGCGATCAACAAGTGCCACGCACGCCGTCTACCGCAACGGCATCGGGTATCGTTGAAATTGATGAAAACCTGATGCAAGTCAGAGCATCGATAAACTTAACCAATGTCGCCAATGTGCAAGCTGTGCATATTCATGATGGTGATTTGGGTTTAAATGGGCCCGTCGCGTTCAGTTTCACCGATGGTAATAATGATGGGATATATCAATTAGCAGAGACCACCATTTCTGCAGATTTAATGACGGATCTGAAAGATGGCGATTGGTATATTAACGTGCATACCAGCGCTTACCCAGATGGCGAAATACGCGGTCAAATAGTTAATGATCAGACGGTTATTGTCACTTTCCCCTTGTCTGGTATGCAGCAAGTACCGGCAGTTGCATCAGCAGGTATGGGCTATGCTTATGCTGCTGTTGACCAAACCGATTTTGAAGTCAATCTGACGGTACGCACCTCGGGCGTAGCAGATGCGACTATGGCGCACATCCATACAGGCCGCATTGGCATGAATGGTGGGGTGTTAGCGGCGTTAGCGCAATTATCGGATGATCCGAATGTTTGGGTGCTGGCTGATAACACATTATTGGATGCGCCAACCTTTGCTGTTTTAGCCAGCGGTGGGCATTACGTTAATGTGCATACGCCAGCTAATCCAAGTGGTGAATTACGTGGTCAAATTCTGACCGATGACTTTGTTCTGGCGACCTTTCCGTTAAGCGGAGCACAAGAAGTGCCCGCAGTAGCAACCCAAGCTTCGGGTAATGGTTATGCGCTGGTTAATACCACGAATTATGCTGTAGAAGTGGTCGCTGTTACTTCTGGCGTCAATGATGCGACGATGGCACATATTCATACCGGTCGTGTTGGTAATAACGGCAGTGTATTAGTTGCTTTAGAGCAAGCTGATGGTGAAGTGGGCGTTTGGGTTACGCCTGAGAACACCGCAATTAATGCTGAAATTTTTGCCGTGCTCGCCTCAGGCGGTCATTATGTCAATGTGCATACACCGGCGAATCCGAGTGGTGAGTTACGCGGTCAAATTTTAACCGACAATTTTGCTTTGGCTACGTTTAAACTCAGTGGCGCACAAGAAGTACCGCGTGTAACTACCACTGCTTCGGGCGATGGTTATGCGTTAGTCAATACCACAGATTACAGTGTGGAAGTGGTTGCGGTAACACAAGGTGTTAATGACGCGACTATGGCGCATATTCATACTGGCCGCGTGGGTAATAACGGCCCAGTGTTAGTGGCGCTTGAGCAAGACCAAACTAACTTAGGTAAGTGGTCTACGCCTGCTGAAACCGAGATCAATGCGGATATCTTTGCGGTACTGGCCTCAGGTGGGCACTATGTCAATGTGCACACGCCGGCTAATCCTGGTGGCGAATTACGTGGGCAAATCTTAACAGATAATTTTGTATTAGCGACGTTTAACCTCAGCGGTGCACAAGAAGTGCCAGCGGTAACCACAACGGCAACGGGTCAGGGTTATGCTTTAGTGAATACGAGCAACTTTAATCTAGAGTTGGTTGCTTTAACCCAAGGCGCAGATGCAGCCACTATGGCGCACATTCATACTGGTCGCATTGGTCAAAATGGCAGTGTTTTGGTTGCACTGGAGCGTGCAACAGATAATGCAGGTAAATGGTCTACGCCAGCGGATACGGTGATAAACGCAGAAATATTGGCGGTGTTAGCAGATGGCGGACATTACGTGAATATTCATACGCCAACCAACCCAGGTGGTGAATTGCGTGGTCAAATCATTCGGGCTAGCGATTATGCTTTAGTCACGTTTCCGCTGTCTGGTGCGCAAGAAGTACCTGCAGTGACAACGATGGCGCGAGGTGATGGTTATGCCTTAGTGCGGTTACAAGACTTTAATGTGGAATTACAAGTGCTGACGAGCGGTGTCGCGGATGCCACCATGGCGCACATTCATACAGGTGTTAGAGGGAGTAATGGTCCGGTTCTTGTTGCGCTTGAGCAAAATACCGCGGATGTGAATCGTTGGCAGACAAGCGCCGGTACTAACCTGAATGCAGCGATTTTTGCTGTATTGGCGTCGGGTGGTCACTATGTCAACATTCATACCCCAGCTTTCCCAAGTGGCGAGATCCGTGGTCAAATTGAATAAGTAGGCTTAACAAGTCACGTGACGTTTAAGCATAAAAGCACCCGATGGCAAGTAAGCTATCGGGTGCTTTCGTTTTAGGCGCGTGCCTGTTTGATTTTGAGTAATAATTGCTGGACATCCGCTTGCGCTAAAATATCTTCAATATTGCTTGGTAATTTACGACGCCAATTGGGGTATTCGGTGCTGGTGCCCGGAATATTAACCGGTGTATCCAGCAACACTAAATCTTCTAACTGATAGGCAAATAGCTGCGCCGGTGTGGCAGCCGCATACAAATGACACGCCGTTACTAAGGCGGCGGCATCGGGCTCATGTAACTGCAGTTGCTGCTGTAACAGCTGTTTTTCATCTTTACGCAGTTGCTGCAAATTAGCGGCCACCTCAGCGCTTGGAAATAAATCCAGTTTATGCCGCAGCGCTAAATCATGCTCTTGCCAATAGCCAATCAGCGTCGGCATATCATGTGTTGTCACGGTGGCGAGTGCCCGAGCCGGATAAGTTTGATCACGATAATCATAGCTGCCGTGTTTTTGTTCTAACATAAACACGCGATATGACAACACCTGATAGCGCTGCATCAATTCACTGATGGCAACTGGCACTGTGCCTAAGTCTTCGCCGATAACCACACAATGATTACGCTGGCTTTCTAATGCGAGTATGGCAAAAAGCGCCGTGGCGGGCATGCCAATATAGGCGCCTGCGGTAGCATCCGCGCCTAAGGGACAGCACCACAAACGCAGCAGTGCCATCACATGATCAAGACGCAAGGCGCCAGCATGACGCATATTGGCGCGGATCAATTCAATAAATGGCTGATAGGCTTTTTGACGTAAGGTGTGTGGGTTATAAGCCAGTAAACCCCAGTTTTGGCCTTTCGGGGCCATAATATCCGGTGGTGCACCCACACTTAAATCCAGTAAGAAATCTTCGGGCGCGGCCCAGCTTTCGGCACTGCTGCGACTAGTGCCTACCGCGACATCACAATACAAACCAATGGCCATACCTTGCTTTTGACACTCAGCTTTCACTTCGGCCAATTGCTGTTGAGCTAACCATTGTAAATACAATTGCTGATGAATTTGCTCTGCATGCTCTTGGGCAAACTGTTGTACCGCCGCGCTTTGCGGATTTTGATATTCCGGTGGAAAGTTTTGCCAAGCCGCCATCGCGTGATCTTGCCAAAACAGCGTACCTTGTAGCACTTTGAATAGCGCAGTTTGTTTTAACGATGCGCCGCCTTGCTGCACAAATTGCTGAAACGCTTGTGCTCGCGCGCTCTGTTTGGCCAACTCTTGGGTTTTAAAGGTCTGGTAAAGCAATTTAGCCACAGGGGCTTTTAATGCCGCAACTTGGGCATAATCAACATCACTGGCGGCACGACAGGCGGCCAATTGTTGCTGAAACTCCGCTGACGCCACTAGCTGTTGGGCAGCGCGACAGTGTTGAAACTCGGCGCTGTGTTCAAGCGCAACGTACTGCGTATTGAGCCACAAGCGGCTGTTCGGGCTATAAGGGCTGCAATCTTGCGGCAACATAGGGTAAAGCGCATGCAATGGATTTAAACCAATAAAGTCGTTACCCAGTGCCGCTAACGGCGCCACCATGTTTTTAAGATCAAGGAAATCGCCGATACCCCAATTGCGGGCCGAGCGAATGGCGTATAACTGAATAGCCGGGCCCATCGTTTTATGTAAGATGGCACTGTCATGTAATTGAAAACAGCGGCTTGGCGCGACAATCACCTGCTGCTGCCAGTGATAATGACCATCGCTTAATTGTAATTGATGATAGCCCAGTGGCAAATCGTCAGGTAATTGCAGCATAAAGGCCAGCATTTTTTGCTCGGCTAAAACGGCTTGTTCAATAATATCTTTGGGTTGCAGACTAATTTCGCCTTGTCGTAATTCACCCTCTTCTAAGGTAAGTTGCCATTGCCACAAGCTGCTAGCGTACTGTGCAGCGAGTTGGAGTCTGACTTGTAGCGGCTGGCCTTGGGTGACCACCGTAACCGGCGCTATGGGCTCTTGCCAGCGTGATGCGATAGCTTGCTGAACTTGCTCGGCAATAACCTGTTCGTTTGAAAGGTTAAAACCCATGGCATTTAAGATGGCCTGTTGCACCTCTGGCGCAATGGTCACTGGGTGACCATTGGCATGCACATAGCTTTGTTGCAAACCGGCAAGATCGGCTAGCTGTTGAAGTTGTTCCATAAAGCACCTGTTAGTCTGGTGTAGATATTACCCTCACAAGCATAAACAGCTCCCTGACATTAGGGAACATGCTGCATACGTATGCAGTTCATTTTGGTGCAAACTTCTGCTTAATAACGATGTTTTATGCGTGGCGTGCTGTTTTTTTCAAGAAAAAACAAAGTTCTACCAATGTTAGCTTTGTGCGTTCAAGGTGCAGGCTTATCTCGCGATGCACAGCATTTGGGCATAATTTTGCTTATGAATACGTATTCATCTTGAGTGAACGACAGAATAAGTTTAATAAATGAGCATGGCGAAACCGAGACTGATTAATTACAGGCAGGCTTACGGATTTCGCAGCAATAAAACAACAACAGACCGGGGAAGGTAGGGTTATGAATAAATTTAAACTCAGTATGCTGACATTGGCGTTAGCGGCAGCGGGTAGCAGCTCAATGGCGTTGGCACAAGAAGCGACAGACGCACAAGCCGCTCAAGCGCAAGAAGAAGCGATTGAAGTGATTTCAGTACGTGGTTTTCGCCGCAGCTTGCAAGAGTCTCAGAACATTAAGATGTTCAATAGTTCAATTGTAGAAGCGGTTTCTGCAGAAGACATTGGTAAGTTACCTGACGTCAGTATTGCTGAATCATTAGCTCGCTTACCCGGTTTAACGGCACAGCGTTTAAATGGTCGCAGCCAGGTCATCAGTATCCGTGGTTTAGCACCCGATTTCTCTACCGCGTTATTAAATGGCCGTGAGCAAGTCAGCTCAGGCGACAACCGCGGCGTCGAGTTCGACCAGTATCCATCTGAATTACTCAGTGGCGTGGTCGTTTATAAAACGCCAGACGCGGCTTTGCTGGGCCAAGGTTTAGCTGGTACGGCGGATATGCGTTTGGTTAGCCCATTAACACACGGTGAAACCACGGTAGTGGTGAACGCGCGTTACGAATGGAGCCAAATTGATGCCTTAAATGCCGGTGCCGATGACACGGGTAAACGTTTTAGCATCTCTTATATTGACCAATTTGCCGATAACACCATTGGCGTGGCCTTAGGTTATGCCAACATGTCTAACCCAGTGCAAATCGAGCGGTTTGAAGCATGGGGTTATGCTGATACAGCGGATGGCAATAAAGTGATCGGCGGCGGCAAAGTGTATGCAAACTCTAACTTATTAGAGCGCGACGGTTTTATCGGCGTGTTAGAATACAAGCCCAGCGATAAATTCAGCAGCACTCTCGATTTCTATTATTCACAGTTTGATGAAACGCAGCGCACCAGCTTTATTGAGTTACCCTTATTTTGGGGTGGCGCACCACTGGTTAATGCAACGGTTGAAGACGGTTTAGTGACCTCAGGTGGCTACACTGGCGTAAAAGGCATTGTGCGTAACCACGGCAACTACCGCGAAAGTGAATTATTCTCGCTGGGTTGGAAAAACGAGTTCAAGTTATCTGATCGTTGGGATGCTACGTTAGATATTAGTCACTCATCCTTAGACCGTACCGATTTAATTTTAGAATCAGATGCCGGTACTGGCCCTGCTGGATCAGGCGCTTTAGATAACTTATCTTTCGCCATGGGCCCGAATGGCCCGGTGTTTAACACTACGCTTAACTATGCGGATCCCAGCTTAATTTTATTAACCAGCCCGCAAGGTTGGGGTGGCGATATTATCCCTGGCGGACAGTTAGGTTATTTCAACTCACCTGGTATTACCGATGATTTGAATCAGCTGCGCTTTAGTGCACAAACCATGCTAGAGAGTGAGAACTTCGATTCATTAGAAGTGGGCATTAACTACAGCAACCGTGAAAAAGACAAGCAAGCTAACGAGTTCTTCCTGGCATTACCTAATGGCGCCTTATCTGCGCCGATCCCGAACGTAGCCGGCACCACCAGCCTAGCGGCTTTTGGTATTCCAGGTATGGTGAGCTACGATCCGCGAGAGTTGATTGATACCGGTGCGCTCGTCAAAGTGCGTAACCCGAATGCTGACGTTTTGATTAAAGACTGGAACGTAGAAGAAGACGTGATCACCGGTTATATCAAAGTGGGTATTAACAGCCGTATTGGTGAAATCCCCGTCACCGGTAATGTGGGTACGCAATTAGTGCACACTGACCAATCTTCTTTTGCGTTAGCGGCGTCAGGCTCAGGTATTAACGTGTCGTCTTTCCGTTTAGACGGTGGTGACAAATACTGGGAAGTGCTGCCAAGCTTAAACCTGAATTTTGAAGTAGGTATGGCGAAATATGTCCGTGTTGGTTTAGCGCGGACTATGGCACGGGCGCGGATGGATCAGATGCGGGCGAGCCAAGATTTCGGCTTTAACCCTGCACTGAATAACGCACAAGCAACGCCAGAGCAAAACTCTCCTTGGAGCGCCGGTGGTGGTAACCCCGCCTTACGCCCATGGATTGCTAATTCACTGGATGTTTCTTACGAGCAGTATTTCGACAACAGTAATGGTTATGTGGCCATTGCAGCGTTCTACAAAGATTTAGAAAGCTACATCTATGATCAGCGCGTGATCCAAGATTTTACCGGTTTCCCATCAGGTGGCGAAGTGCCAGTGATTAACCAAGGTATTGCGACGACACCACAAAATGGTGAAGGCGGTCGGATCAACGGTTTAGAATTTACCTTATCGGCTAGTGGCGGCATGTTAACGCCAGCGTTAGATAACTTCGGTGCGGTATTAACCGGTTCTTGGACAGACAGTAATATCAAAGCGAATCCTGATGATCCTGCTACGCCGTTACCCGGTTTATCAGAGAAAGTGGCTAACTTAACGTTCTACTACGAAAACGAAGGCTTCTCTGCGCGGATCAGCAGCCGTTACCGTTCAGACTTCTTAGGTGAAATCTCTGGCTTTGGTAATGGCCGTAACTTACGTATGATTGAAGCAGAAACCGTAGTGGACGCTCAGCTAAGCTACAGCTTCTCGGGTGACTATGAAGGTCTGACCTTGCTACTGCAAGCGAACAACATTACCGATGAACCTTTTGTGCGGGTTGAAGGTGATGACACGCGTCGCGTGATTGAGTATCAGCGCTACGGTCGCTCATTTATGGCCGGTGTGTCATATAAGTTTTAATAAAGTCTAACTGACTAAGCCGCCCCTGCTGTTATCATCGATAACCAGGGGCTTTTTTATCATGGAGACAACAGACGGATGATGCAGCAACGCGCGATTAAAAAAGTATTAATTGTTGGCGGTGGTACAGCAGGCTGGATGACGGCCGCTATGCTGGCAAGGTTTATGGGCCAACAAGTACAAATCCAACTTATTGAATCTGATGCTATTGCCACTGTTGGTGTGGGCGAAGCAACCATTCCGGCCATTCAACACTTCAATGCGGCGCTCGGTATTAACGAAGCCGAGTTTTTGCAAGCCACCAAAGGCACCATCAAATTAGGCATTCAATTTGAGAATTGGGGCAAGCCGGGCGACAGTTACATGCATGCCTTTGGTCCTATTGGCAAACCCTTGGGTTTTACCTCGTTTCATCATTTTTGGTTGGCGGCACGGGCTCGCGGTGATAGCCGCAGTTTTTGGGAGTTTTCATTAAATTATCAGGCCGCGCGTGCCGGTAAATATCAGCCTTTAGCGCAAATTCCGAATACACCCTTACAAGGTTTAGTGCATGCCTATCATTTTGACGCCGGTTTATATGCCGCTTTTTTACGCCGATACAGTGAGCGTTTAGGCGTTAGCCGCACCGAAGGCACTATCGCTGCGGTAACCCAGCATCCTTCTGAGGCGATTGCAGAGGTGGTATTAACCGATGGCCAAAAGTTGGCAGCCGATTTATTTATTGATTGTTCGGGCAGTCGCGCTTTATTAATTGGGCAGCAATTAGCCGTAGGCTATGAAGATTGGCAACACTGGTTGCCTTGTGACAGCGCTTTAGCCGTGCCGTCGGCCGCAACACAACCTATTTTACCGTACACGCGTGCTATCGCCCGAGATGCCGGTTGGCAATGGCGTATTCCGTTACAGCATCGAACCGGTAATGGCTTGGTGTACAGCAGCCAATTTTTAAGCGATGAACAAGCACAGCACACCTTAATGCATCATTTAGATGCACCGGCCTTAGCCGATCCGCGCAAAATTAGCTTTGTAACGGGCCGGCGTAAACAGCAATGGCAGCACAACTGTGTGGCGATTGGCTTATCAAGTGGCTTTCTCGAACCGTTAGAATCGACCAGTATTCATCTGATCCAAAGTGCCATAGTGCGTTTAGTACAGTGCTTTCCTACTTCGCTGGATATGGCTAAATTACGCCAAGAATATAATCGGCAATCCGCTGAGGAATACTGTGCTATCCGTGATTTTATTATTCTGCATTATCATTTAAATCAGCGCACTGATCAGGGCTTGTGGCAATATTGTCAGCAAATGACCTTGCCTGATTCGCTGGCGCAACGTATAGCGCTGTTTGCTGAAAATGCTGCGGTGTTTCGTCAACAAGATGAGTTATTTACCGAAGTAGCTTGGCAGCAAGTGATGCTAGGGCAACATGTATTACCTAAGCACTATCATCCCTTGGCGGAGAGTTTGTCAGCTGGGCAGTTAACCGGCTTTTTAGATGATATCCAGTTAATTATGCAGCGCACCGCAGCCCAATTACCTAGTCACCAACAATTTTTGCAGCAAAGCGCGGCCCAGCAGTAAAGGCTAAACGTTTATGCTGACAGCGTGCTGTTAAAAGAACGTGCAACAAAACCGCGCTGAGGAAGAGACACTAATGTTGGATGGGTAATGCCACCAAAATAAGTGAAACCACCGTACTGGCAGTAGACGACATACCGTCTGTATGTTGTTTACTGCAATTAAATACAGCGTAAAAGCGGCGAAAACCTGAGTTTTTACTTAGTTTTGTTTTAAATGCACGGTTTGCCATAGGTTCTGGTTTTCTGGCACGCTAAAGAAGCTTTCTGGGTACCAGCATTTGGGCAAGAGTACATTCATGTAGTTCTCTTCGCCGTCTTTAAACAGCATATTCAGCAATTCTTTTAACCGCTCTTCTGGTAGCCGCTTTAAACGGTCCCGCGCGGGTTTAAAAAATAAATTCAGCTCACTGCTTAAACTAATATTATGCCCCGTATTGCGATATTGCATATTACGGCTGACCACTCGACAGCCAGGTTGATCCGGCTTTTCGGGATAAAGGGTGTTCACAATAGCAAACTCATATTTCATTTGTGGTTTACCATCATCACCCAGTGGCGTGAACACTACGCCATAGCCTTGCGGGAACAAACCAACAATCCGAAACAGTCTATCAACTAACACACCATGGTAATCACCACGTTGCACACCATCTCGCATTAACAATGCTGCTTTAGGTAAGGCTTCATAGTTATAGCGCGGCCGGCCCGGTAAGGCGACAGAGGCATAAGCTTGCGGCACTTTAAATAAGCTGCCCAGCGGGGTATTGGGTTTGGCACTAATAAAACGTTGTAATTGTTTTTGTAAACGCTGTTGTTGCTGTTGGTGTAAGTCACGTTCTTCGCGTTTATTACCCCTGAAAGGTAACTCGCCCAGGCCGTATTTTAATAAGTCGAGGCTGCCGGTAAGGCAATGGCTTAATAGCTCTTGCCGTTGCTCTTGAGTCAAGGCTCGATCGGCCTTGTCACCGCCAGTTTGTTTTGCGAGCAATTGCTGTGCCGGTAAGCACATTAAGCCTGCATGTTGAATGATACAGCCCATCACTATCGGTATTTGTAGGTTTTGCCGATAGGGGCAGTCGGTTAAAGAGCCCACATTGCGTTCTTTATACCATTCTTGCCAGAGCGGTTCTTTTAAGATGTTTTGTTCTAATAAGTCTTCTAACAAGCGTAAGGTGAGTAAGGCGCGATAACAGGGTTTATAAGCGTTTTCCAGTAAGACCGTTTTGCGTTTATTTGAACTTGCGGTCATTAACAAACCACCGAGCAAGCGAGCACTGGCCGTTTGGGTTTCGAGCGGTGTGGTACCTTCACTCAGTTTTAGCAGGGCTTCTGCGGCTTGGCGCAACAACGTCCAGCAACGGATACGGCGCTTTTCGTCTTCAAATTGCAGATCAGTAAAAAGGCTGCGGTTTTTGCGTTGTACTTCGGCAATATCACCCGCTTGCTGACTTTGCTTCCAAACAAATTCCGCTTGGCGTAAAGCACGTTGTTGCTCTTGATATTGCGCAAAAAAATCTATCGCCTCGTTATAAAAACACGCTTGGTGAGTGCTATAAAACTGTGCCAATAGCTGCTCAAGGTTCCGCACAAAAACCGATTTTTTGGGAAGCGCAAGATTCAAAACTAAGCCCCGATATTATTTGATTTATAAAACAAAATACCACTCCCGATCTAGGCTGCAAAGTAGCAATAGAGCAAAAGTTGAAATTAAAACTTTTCGTTTTACGAAAAAGTTATTTTCTGTACGATTCACCGCGCAATTACCAATTAACGGGACTAAGTAAGTGATTTACTCGTCTTTTGTTGCAATATCATGTAAGCTGCGCGCCCTTCATTTGGAAGGGTACTGCAGCTGCGGGCAGAGATTTTCGCAGCGACAATTGCGGGAATACGCATGCAATTTACAGATTTACCGTTATCGGCTGACATTTTAAAAGCTGTAGCAGAAAAAGGTTACACCACACCATCACCTATCCAGCAACAAGCCATCCCTGCCGTGTTAGCAGGGCGCGACTTGATGGCAGCCGCGCAAACCGGAACCGGTAAAACGGCCGGCTTCACTTTACCCTTATTACAATTATTAGCGGAAGGCCGAACGCAAGGACGTAAAGTACAAGCTAACCAAGTGCGTGCTTTAATCTTAACGCCAACTCGCGAGTTAGCTGCGCAAATCGCAGAAAACGTGGCGTTATATGGTAAATACTTACCACTGCGTAGCACTTTAGTGTTTGGTGGCGTGAAAATTAACCCGCAAATGATGGCGCTTCGCAAAGGCGTTGATATTCTGATTGCCACGCCAGGGCGTTTAATGGATTTATATCAGCAAAATGCCGTGCGCTTTAATCAGCTTGAAGTGCTGGTGTTAGATGAAGCTGACCGTATGCTCGATATGGGCTTTATTCGCGACATTAAAAAAATCTTAGCGTTATTACCACCTAAGCGGCAAAACCTGTTGTTTTCGGCAACCTTTTCCAACGAAATTCGTACTTTGGCAAAAGGCCTGTTAAACGATCCGTTAGAAGTGACGGTGACTCCGCCAAACAGTACGGTCGAGCGCATCGAACAGTGGCTGTATCCGGTAGATAAAAGCCAAAAAGCCGCCTTGCTCATTCAACAAATTAACGAGCATAAATGGCAGCAGGTGTTGGTGTTCACCAAAACCAAACACGGCGCCAACAAGCTGACGCTGCAATTAGAAAAAGCAGGCATCACGGCCATGGCTATCCATGGTAATAAAAGCCAAAACGCGCGTACTAAAGCCCTCGCTGAATTTAAAGCGGGCGGAGTACGGGTGTTAGTGGCGACCGATATCGCCGCCCGTGGTTTAGATATTCAGCAATTGCCACAAGTCGTCAACTTTGAATTACCCAATGTTCCTGAAGACTACGTGCACCGCATTGGCCGCACGGGTCGCGCTGGGGCCGCAGGTTTAGCTGTGTCATTAGTGTGTGCAGAAGAGTTAAAAGAGTTGGTGGGTATTGAGCGGTTAATTAAGCAATTACTGCCCAGACAGATGATTGCCGGTTTTACGCCGCAGCAACCTTTACCTGTTACCACGGCTAACAGCAAAGCGCCACGAGCCGTTGCAGCAAAAAGACCGCAAGCACGCGAGCACCGGGCGGGTCAACGAAGCGTTACACAAAAGCATTAAAGCCTGTTGATGGCGCAGCGGATATATTCTGCTGCGCTCTTGTGCTCGAGGTGTTAAAGCTTATACTCTCAAGCGGTAGTGCTTAAGGGTTACGTAATATGTATGGTTTTATTGCAAGGCAACCGATCTTTAATGTTTCAAAGGAGACCATCGGTTACGAGTTATTGTTTCGTGATGGTGAGGCCAACGCCTTTCCTAATATTGATGCCGATGAGGCAACCTCCAAACTCTTGATGCAACATCACCTATTGATGGGTGTTGAAAAAGTCGCTGCCAATAAACTCGCTTTTATCAATTTTTCTGAAGATACCCTAATTTATCACTTTCCCACGTCAATCCGCCCAGAAGGCATGGTCATTGAGGTATTAGAATCGGTTCCTGCCTCTGAAGAGCTGTTGCATACCTTAAAGTTTTTGCATGGCCGTGGTTATAAATTGGCGTTAGATGATCACGACTTTGATGAAAAATGGCGGCCTTTCTTACCTTACATTACTTATTTAAAAGTCGATATTCAGCAGTTTAATATGCTGCAAATTAGTCGCCAATTACGCGAATTAAAACAATTTCCATTGATCTTATTAGCCGAGCGGGTAGAAACCGCCGAGCAATTTGAGCAGTTAAAGGTTTTGGGCTTTCATTTGTTTCAGGGCTATTTATTCGCTCGGCCAGAGATGATGAAGCACAAACAATTACCGGTAAACAAAGCGACCTTACTGGAGTTAATTGCTGAGGCGTCATCCAGCAAAATGAATTTTAATCGGCTAGCTGAGTGTTGTCAGCGCGATGTGGGTTTGTCTTACAAGTTACTGAGTTTTATTAATAACTCTGGGCCAATGCGTTCAGAAAAAATATCCTCGTTAAAACATGCCATGGTCTTTATGGGCGAAACGGAATTAAAGAAATTTATTTCGTTGTTAGCGTTAGCCAATTTAGCGGATGGCGGCATTGATGAGCGGATCACTCAATCTTTAGTGCGGGCTTATTTTTGCGGGCAACTCGCCAAACAAAAACAACTGCCTGACAATCCGCCCAGTGCTTTTTTAACCGGTCTGTTTTCAAATGTGCACGAAATAGTCGAGCAACCGCTGGCAGAGTTGCTGCAACAATTACCGCTGTTAGACAACGTAAAACAAGCACTGCTAACAAGACAAGGCGTGTTAGGGCAGTTCTTGCAACTAATCGAAGCCTTTGAACAAGCCGATTGGCCAAGAACGGAGCAACTAAAGCAGGCCTTGGATCCGTTAACGGGTTTGGCGGAGCTATACCAAGAAGCGGTTCTCTGGACCGAGCAAGTACTAAAGCCTTAAACCTTAGGTTCAGGCTTGCATACGTATGCACCAAAAAAAGGCAATGCTTGCGTCAAAAATTGCGGTAACTTATTGGGATCAACCCAATAGGTAGCAGCAAGATGATAAAAACAATTCGCTTATTGAGCTTGGCGGCACTCGCAGTATTGGTTGCCTGTGATAAAGCCCCCACACCAGCATCTCAAACCGTAACACCGCCGGCCGTGGTCAGCACCGCTTCGGATCACACCGCTGCTCAGGGCAAGGCGGTGGTATATCAAATGTTCACTCGTCTTTATGCCAATACCACCAGTACTAACAAACCCTGGGGTTCACTGGCGCAAAATGGCGTAGGTAAATTTAATGACATCAATGATGACGCCTTACGTGGCATCAAAGCGTTGGGGACCACCCATATTTGGTTTACCGGTGTGCCACATCATGCGCTTATTGCCGATTATAGCGCTTATGGTATCAGTCATGACGATCCCGATGTAGTGAAAGGCCGCGCCGGTTCGCCTTATGCGGTGAAAGATTATTACAGTGTTAATCCTGATTTAGCGGTTGATCCTGCTGAGCGTTTACAAGAATTCCAAGCGTTGATTGCGCGTACTCACCAGCATGGTATGCAGGTGTTAATTGATATCGTACCCAATCATGTGGCGCGCTCTTATCAGTCGCTGGCGAAACCTGCCGGCGTGGCTGATTTTGGCGCGAATGATGATACCAGTGTGGTCTATGCGCGCGACAATAACTTTTACTATGTGCCTGGCGAAGCCTTTCAAGTACCTGACTGGCCCGCTGATTATCAAGTGTTAGGGGGGCAAGCGCACCCGTTGGCTGATGGCCAATTTAACGAAAATCCGGCGAAATGGACCGGTAATGGTGCACGAGCGGCCAAACCCGCCTTTGATGATTGGTATGAGACGGTCAAAATCAATTATGGTGTGCGGCCTGATGGCAGTTATGATTTTGAGCGCTTGCCGGCTGATTATGCCCAAAAAGATTGGCAAGCGCATTACCAGTTTTGGCAAGGTAAGTCGGTGCCTGATTCTTGGTTAAAATTCCGTGATATTACGCAATATTGGCTGCAACTGGGTGTTGATGGCTTTCGTTATGATATGGCCGAAATGGTGCCCGTTGAGTTTTGGAGTTATTTAAACGCGCATATCAAACACACTAATCCGCAAGCATTTTTACTCGCAGAAGTGTATCAGCCGGCGCTATATCGCGACTATATACAGTTAGGTTTAATGGACTATTTGTATGACAAGGTTGAATTTTACGACAGCTTAAAATTAGTGATGCAAGGCAAAGGACCTACCTCAGCCTTAGTGCAGGTGCAGCAGCGCATGGCGGATATTGAACACCATATGCTGCATTTTTTAGAAAATCATGACGAGCAGCGCATTGCCAGCCCCGAGTTTGCAGGAGATGCCCGTAAAGGCATGCCAGCCATGGTGGTCTCAACGTTAATCAGTAGTTCACCCACCATGCTGTATTTTGGCCAAGAAGTGGGTGAACCGGCGAGTGAGGATGCCGGTTTTGGCAAAGCCAGTCGCACCACTATTTTTGATTATTGGGGCGTACCGCATCATCAGCGCTGGGTGAATGGCGGGAAGTTTGATGGTGGTGCGCTGACGCCCGCCGAAATGAACTTACGGCATTTTTATCAAGGTTTACTCAGCTTTAGCCGTGAGGCGCCGGCATTAAACGGTGACTATGTGGAATTGCATACGCTAAATTTAGCCGCAGGCAGTGCTTATTCAGAGCAGCAATTGGCTTTTGCACGGTTTTCTAACGAGCAGCAATTAGTGGTGGTCAGCCATTTCAATGCCTCAGAGTCAGTTGAATTTCAGCTGCAATTACCTCGCACCCTGATGCAGCAATGGCAGCTTGCCGATGGCAAATATGCATTACATGAACAGTTAACGGGTGTGAGCCATGAACTGGTGGTGACCAGCGGTGAAGGCCGTATTGCGGTGAAGTTGGCGCCACTGGGCTCTGTGGTATATCAATTGGTGCGTTAAGGAAAAACTATGCAACGTTATTTTCAATGGTTGGTGTGTAGTGCGCTGCTGTTTGCCTCGCTGCTGCTCGGCGCGGCTGAACATTATCAATCGCATCGGGTTAATGATAATCAGCTTATTTTAACCACTGACCGTGGCCAAGTGAGTGTGCGCTTTCAACACGAAGCGGCGGTTGAAGTGTGGTATCAGCCGGAAGGGCGGCAGCAGTTGCCATCACTGATTTTAGCCGATAAAACATCTGCGGTAGCACTGACCTTGCAGCAACAGCCAGAGCAGCTGATCTTGCAAAGCGCCCGCTTGCGGGTCGAAATACAAAAAAGCCCACTGGCATTGCGTTTTTATCAAGGTGAGCGGTTACTGACTGAAGATATCGCGGGTTTGTTGCAACCCGACGCTACAAAAATTGCTTTTAAGTTTCGTTTAACGCCCGAGGAGATGTTATTTGGCGGTGGCCAGCGCGTGCTGGGTATGGATCGCCGTGGCCATAAATTACCGCTGTATAACAAAGCGCATTATGGTTATAGCACCGAATCAAACCAGATGTATTTTAGTTTGGCTGGGGTGATGTCGAGTAAAAACTACATGCTGCTATTTGATAATGGCGCTAGCGGTGAGTTGGATCTGGGCCATAGCCAAGCCGATACCTTGGCTTTTCAAGCCGAAGGTGGCCGTAGTGCTTATATCGTGGTGGCAGGGCAAAATACGCCGGAGCTGATTGCTAACTACACGGCGGCCAGCGGTCAGGCACCGTTACCGGCGCGTTGGACTTTAGGCAATTATGCGTCACGTTTTGGTTATCGTACAGAAGCCGAAGCGCGTGCTGTGGTGCAAAAATTTCGTGATCTAAACTTACCACTAGATGCCATCGTTATCGATTTGTACTGGTTTGGTAAAGACATTCAAGGCCATATGGGCAACTTGGCTTGGGATAAACAGGCGTTTCCTACACCCGAGCAGATGCTGGCTGACTTTGCCGCCGATGGCATTAAAACCATTTTGGTTACTGAGCCATTTATCTTAACCAGTTCCAAGCGTTGGCAGCAAGCCGTTGACGCCGGTGCTATAGCCTTGGGCCCCGATGGCAAGCCAAAAACCTTTGATTTTTATTTTGGCAATACCGGCTTAATTGATGTGTTTAAACCGGAAGCGTCAAGTTGGTTTTGGGGTATTTATCGTGATCTACTGGCGCAAGGGGTCGGTGGTATTTGGGGCGACTTAGGTGAGCCAGAAGTGCACCCAGCGGATACCCTGCATCAGTTACCGGGTATCGGTAGTGTGACGGCCAATGAGGTACACAATGCCTATGGTCAGCGCTGGGCAGAATTAGTGTATCAAGGCTATCGGCAAGATTTCCCTGAGCAGCGGCCTTTTATTATGATGCGTGCCGGGAATCTTGGTTCGCAGCGTTATGGCATGGTGCCTTGGACCGGCGATGTCGACCGCAGCTGGGGTGGGTTAAAGCCACAAGTTGAGCTGGCGCTACAAATGGGCTTATTTGGGTTTGGCTATATCCATTCTGATCTGGGCGGTTTTGCCGGCGGCGAGCAGTTTGATGCGGAGCTGTATATTCGCTGGCTGCAGTACGGTGTGTTTCAGCCAGTTTATCGGCCACATGCGCAAGAACATATTGCGCCAGAGCCGGTATTTCACAGTGATGAGGTGATTGACACCCTGCGCCCTTGGCTAAACTTACGTTATCAACTGCTGCCCTATAACTACACGCTGGCCTATCAACATAGCCAAACGGGGATACCCCTGATGCGACCGTTGTTTTTCCTTGATGAAACTAACCCCTCGTTACGCACTGAAACCAACAGTTACCTGTGGGGCGACGCGTTTTTAGTGGCGCCGGTGACCGAGCCAGGTGTTACGCAGTGGCCAGTGAATGTGCCAACGGGCGTGTGGTTTGACTTTTTTAACGGTGAACGCATTATTGGCGGCGAAGTTGTAAAGCGCCCAGTTAGTCTTGAGACCATTCCGGTGTTAGTGAAAGCGGGTAGTTTTATCCCGATGACGGCACCGATCCAGCGCACCGCAGATTACTCTAGCCAAGCGCTTACCTTACATTATTTCGCAGATGCCAGTGTAAGCTCCGCGCAAGGTCAGCTGTTTGAAGATGACGGCGTAACGCCCGATTCGCTTGCCAAAGGCCAATATGAATTGCTGAACTTTAATGCACAGCACAGCAACGAACAGCTGCTGTTTTCGTTGCAGCGCCAAGGTGGAGATTATCAGGGTAAGCCCGCGCAGCGTGAGTTAACCCTCGTCGTGCATAATCAACGCGGCAAACCAGACAAAATCTATGTCGATGGTCAGTATATTCCGCTGGTGGCACAGCCGCAGCGCTTTGCTAAAAGCCAACAGCTGGCTTGGTACGATAAAGCAGCAAAAAAAGTGTATATCAAACTCACGTGGCAGGCTGAGTTGAGTCAGATTGTCATTAAATAGTCTCAGTACTGATAACTAGCGCCGGTTTTATCTGGCGCTGTTTACTTAAACAGGAGCTTATCTTACATGCGTTTTTTGCTGCTTGCTGTCATTCTGCTTGGTTGTAACTTACCGCTTCACGCCAGCATGCCAACGTTACAACGAGTAGAGCCATTAAATTGGTGGGTGGGCATGCAGTATCCAACGGTTGAACTGCTGTTATACGGCAAAAATATCAGTAGCTTAACACCCGCGTTAACTTACCATGGGGTCGCGATCAGCAAGATCACGCGCACTGACAATCCCAACTATTTATTTGTGGAGCTCACTATCGCTGCTGAGGCAAAAGCCGGGCAATTGCCGCTGCAACTAAAGCAGGGAGCAAAGGTAGCACTTCGCTATGATTATCCGCTGCTTTCGCGAGCGCCGGGTTCCGCGAAGCGGCAAGGCTTTAATGGCAGTGATGTGATTTATTTACTTACGCCTGATCGTTTTGTCAACGGCGATCCGAGCAATGATACGGTACCCGCAATGCTAGAAGGTGTGGACCGTGCAAAGGATAACGGTCGTCATGGTGGCGATATCGCGGGTATGCAAGCGGCACTGCCGTACCTTGCAACCTTGGGTATTACGGCGGTGTGGCCCACACCCTTAACCGAAAATAACCAACCGGCGTATTCTTATCACGGTTACTCGGCCACCGATCTATACCAAGTTGACCCGCGCTTTGGCAGCAATGCGCAATTTCGCGACTTTGTCGCCGCCGCGAATCGCCGTGGCATTAAAGTGATTCAGGATATTATTGTTAATCATATCGGTAGCAAGCATTGGTGGCTGGCCGATTTACCCGCGCAAGACTGGCTTAATTTTCCAAGCGGTGATGCAAAGGGACGTTTTGTGCCAACCAACCACAACCGCAGTACCATTCAAGACCCCTATGCCGCCGCAGGTGATCGCCAATTATTTACCGATGGTTGGTTTGTCGACAGCATGCCGGATTTAAATCAACGGCAACCACAATTAGCCACTTACCTGATTCAAAACAGTATTTGGTGGGTGGAATATGCCGGTTTATCAGGCATTCGTGAAGACACCTATTCCTATGCCGACAAAGCCTTTTTAAGCGAATGGGGCCGGCGCATTATGCAGGAATACCCGCACTTTAATATCGTGGGCGAAGAGTGGAGCCCTAATCCGTTGATCGTGTCTTACTGGCAGGCCGGTAAACAAAATACAGACGGTTATGTCTCGCATACGCCGGCCATGTTGGATTTTCCGCTCTACGATGCCTTATTAAATGCCTTGGTGGAGCAAGAGAGCTGGAACAGTGGTTGGATCAGGCTGTATGAAATGCTCAGTAATGATCATGTGTATGCCGATCCCTTTAACTTGGTGATTTTTGAAGGTAACCATGACACAGCGCGGTTATTTTCAGTGCTCAATGAAGATATGGACCTGTATCGAATGGCACTGAGTTATCTGGTAACGATGCGCGGTATCCCGCAACTGTTTTATGGTACAGAATTAGCGATGACTAGCCCTCAGCAGCGTGACGATGGCAAAGTGCGCGCTGACTTTCCGGGCGGCTGGGCCGGCGATCAGGTGAATGCATTTACCGGTAAAGGTTTAAACACAACGCAGCGTCAGGCGCAGCAGTTAGTGAAAACGTTGCTGAATTGGCGCAAAACTGCGAGTGCGGTACATAACGGTAAATTAAAACATTTCGCGCCGGATCGCGGCACTTATACTTATTTTCGCTACAATGAGCAGCAGACGGTGATGGTGGTGCTGAATAAGCAACACGAGGCAGTGACACTGGATTTAGCGCGTTTTCGTGAAGTGCTAGCGACAGATAAAGCCGCTACCAATGTGCTGACCGGTAACGTCGTGAGTTTGCAACAGCCACTAAGTATCCCTGCGCGCGGGAGTATTATCTTAGATATAAGATAAGGCGCTGAAAAACGGCTATTTATATACCCAGCTATAGATAGCCTATAGAACGTACCAGAGCATTTTTAAGCTGAGTAAGATCAACAAAATAGCGAAGATTTTTCGCAAGGTGTTCACAGGTAATTTGTGCGCCAGTTTTGCGCCAATGCGAGCAGTAAAAAAACTGGCTGCAGAGATTAAAACAACGCCAGGTAAATACACTAAACCCACAGTGTAGGGTAAATCCAGCTGTGGTTGGGCGTTCAGTAAATAACCAGAGGCACCGGCTAACGAGATAGGTAAACCAATCGCGGCTGAGGTGCCAATAGCATACTTTAATGTGATGTTGCGCCAACTTAAATAGGGTACGGTGAGGGTGCCACCGCCAATGGATACCAAGGCTGAAATAGCGCCGACACCCGTACCTACTGCCGCTAACTCCAATTTTCTGGGGTTTCTACTTTCAGCCACGATGGCTTTTTTCGGCCGCAGCATTTTTATCCCAATGTAGCTCATAAAAATGGCAAAAAATACCGCAAGGGCATAACCACTGATCCGTGCTGCGACAAAGGTGGCGGCAAAAGAGCCGATAATCAGCCAAGGGGCCATCACTTTTACGATTGGCCAAAGTACACCGCCTTTGGCGTGATGCACGCGCAGGCTCGAAAGCGACGTCATCATAATAGATGTCATAGAAGTACCAAGGGCCAAGTGCACCACGTAATCGGGTGAGATCCCTTGTGCGACAAAAATACTGGTGAGCATAGGCACCATAATGCCGCCGCCGCCAATACCGAGTAAACCAGCCATAAAGCCAGCAAACACTCCCAAGGATACAAAAGCCAGTATCCATTCAATTGCCATGTATTAAGCCTTATTTAGGTTAGAGGTTGCGAACCGTTCTGTTTTTATTCATTAATTTTTGCTGCTAGCAGATTCAACCAGTCTTTGTGTTTGCTTGGCTAGTGTATCTGGCCGCAGCGCCGCACTTTGTTGCCAGAGATAACCGGCAAAGCGAAAACTGACATATAAGGTTACCAGAGTTGCGATAACTAATTCTAGATAAGCGAGCTGCTGCAGTAATGCTGCGCTTTCAGGCTGTTGCCATAGCGCAAATTGTTCGCTGGCTTTAAACAGCGCCGTTGCGCCAATTACTAAAGGAAAGGTAAAAGCAGCAAAGCCGGGCGAAAACGGTAACCTTAATAAATATAGCATGGCCACATAAATAATGCTGGTCATCACCAATGCCAATATCAGTAAGCTGAGCACTAACATGGGCTGTGCCGGGCTGGATAAACTGAGATAGCCGGTTAAACATAAGCTGGCCGGAGCGGCTAAAACCGCCAAACTCGGCCTTGCCGCTAACGGGATGCTACCGGCGAACAGCAAACGAATGATCACTAAAGGCAGTAATACGGCATAGCAGAGCAGCCCAAACCAAAAAATACCCTGTATGACATTTTCTGAAACGGCTGCAGGGCAGGTTACCACGGCAGTGACAATACCAATAGGCGGCACAAACCAACCGGGTAACAGCTGATTAAACTGTAAAGTGCCTACACGGTGCCAGATAAACGCCACCAGTAACCATAAATGCAGCACCACAGCAACGGACCAAAGCCAACGCCCCGCACTATTTGGTAGCGCGGTGGCGATCACCATTAATGCCATGGCTGACGCCGGTAGCACCGCACCGAGTATCGGGTTCGCTAAATCTTGGCGTAGCAGCGCCGGTTGACGGATAAACTTAAACAATAACAAACTAAGGCATACCAAGGCGAACAATGCCGCTGCGGTTTGCAGCGCGCCTTGTAATTGCAATGCTTTATCCCAGCACCAGCCTAAACTGGCTATGCCTAATGCTAACGCGGCCAAGGGGGTTGGAATGGCGCGAGTGAGATCAGTGCGATCGTTTGACATGTCATGGTTCCAATTTACAGAATGACGCTAGGATAGCGCTCACTTTTGCTTTAGCATATCTGAACGTTTTTAACATAGCGTTAGGATAAACCGAACATGATTGCTATTCGAAAGCTGCAGGTATTTAGTTGTATTGCTCGGTTGGGGAATTTAAGCAGTGCGGCGAGCGCACTGTATTTAAGTAAGGCGGCGGTTTCGCAGGCCTTGAGTGAATTAGAAGCGCAACTGGGTGCGCCGCTGTTTGATCGGGTACACCCGCGTTTAAAACTCAATGAACAAGGGCGCTTATTACAGCCGTTAGCCGATGAAATTTTGGCCAGAGTGTCAGACATTGAACACTTATTTCAACATAACACGCCACAAGGCCAACTGAGCTTAGGGGCCAGCCAAACCATTGGTAATTATTTATTACCCCGCTTACTAAGCCAATTAGCGCCAGGACAATTTAAAGTCAGTATCGACAATACCTATACGCTGTGCCAGCAAGTGTTGCAGTTTGAACTTGATTTAGCGCTGATCGAAGGGGGTAACCCTTTCCCAGATCTGATCACCCAGCCGTGGCGGCAAGACGAGATGTACATTATTGCCAAAGCCGACCATCCGCTCGCTGGAAAAACAGTGCACCACTATCATGCCTTGCAACAGCAAAGCTGGGTGTTGCGCGAAGCGCACTCGGGCAGTCGAGCGCAGTTTGACCGCCATCTTGCCCCACATTTGCCGACGATCACGGCGATTACCGAATTTAACTCGCCAGAGGCGATCATGCAGGCCGTTGAGGCGGGGCTTGGGCTGAGCTTTATTTCTGCCGCCGCGGCTGCCGATCGTTTGCACTATGGTCGGCTGGCGAAAATTACCTTACCGACGCCTTTTACGCGACAATTGCAGTTAGTTTGGCATAAACAAAAGTACCATTCGGTGTTAGCACGGCAATTTATCGCGCTGTGTCAGCCTTGAATAACGGATGGGTTGGCTTGCACACTTTTGGCGCATTGAATACGTATTCATCTTGTAGTCGCAAACAAATGGCGGTATCAATCAGGCTGACAGGTTTTCTACCCACTTTGGCGGCTGTGGCCAACAGAGTGGGTAACAATAATAACAACCGCGACGATAGAGAACATACTTATGCAAACTAAGCCGAACCTCAGCTTTTGGCAGATCTGGAACATGTGTTTTGGATTTTTCGGTATCCAATTCGGTTTTGCCTTACAAAATGGCAATGTTAGCCGAATTTTCCAGACGTTGGGCGCAGATATGGATCAAATTCCTATTCTGTGGATTGCCGCACCGTTAACGGGCTTGTTGGTACAACCGATTATCGGCCATTTCAGTGATAAAACGTGGACTAAATTAGGTCGGCGTCGGCCCTTCTTTTTATACGGTGCACTGGCCACCACCGCGGCATTGTTTTTTATGCCAAATTCACCAAGCTTGTGGATTGCTGCAGGGATGTTGTGGCTATTAGATGCGGCCATCAATGTCACGATGGAACCGTTTCGCGCTTTTGTCGGCGACAACCTCAATAAACAGCAGCGCCCCACCGGCTTTGCCATGCAATCGTTCTTTATCGGTGTCGGTGCTGTGGTGGCGTCGGCGCTGCCATGGATGATGAGCAATTGGTTTGGTGTGTCGAATACGGCGGCAGAAGGGGTGATCCCAGACTCGGTGGTGTTTTCGTTCTATGCCGGTGGTGCCGTGTTATTTCTTTCGGTTGGCTGGACCATTATTTCCTCAAAAGAATATAGCCCTGAGCAATTAGCTGCCTTCGATGCGGCTGAACAAGCGGCTCAGCCGGTCGCTGAGCGTGCAACGCCTGCCGCAAACTACTGGCGCAGCGGCGCAGTGGCCGTGGTGGTGGGTGTGGCAGCAATGATTGCTGTCGCTTCTGCGCAGTTAGATAAGCAACTGTATTTACTGGGCGCACTCATCGCCAGCTTTGGGGTATTACAGTGGCTGGCGAGCTGGTTTAAGCAACAGCAAAATCGCAATATGCTAGTACAACTGGTCGATGATTTATTTACTATGCCAAGCACCATGCGGCAATTGGCGATAGTGCAGTTTTTCTCATGGTTTCCGTTATTTGCCATGTGGATCTATACCACGGCGGCGGTGACCAGTTATCACTATGGCACCACGGACACCACATCGGTCGCTTATAACGATGGTGCCGATTGGGTTGGTGTGTTATTTGCGGTTTACAACGGTTTTGCGGCAATTGCGGCCTTACTGATCCCGCTGTTAGTTAAAGCCACCAGTACACAAAAGGCACACGCGATTAATTTATGCTGTGGCGCTTTAGGGCTATTCGCCTTTTTCTTTATTAAGGATCCGGCCTTACTCTGGATCCCGATGATTGGTATTGGTATCGCTTGGGCATCCATTTTATCACTTCCTTATGCCATGCTCTCCAACTGCCTGCCAGCCAATAAAATGGGGGTGTATATGGGCATGTTTAATATCTTTATCGTGCTACCACAGCTGCTGGCTGCGGCCATTTTGGGAAGTTTGGTCGGCTACTTTTTCCAAGGGCAAGCTATTTATGCGTTGGCGATTGGCGGGGTAAGTTACATTATTGCGGCGCTGTATGTGCTACGTGTGAAAACTGATTTGGTACAGGAGTAACTGATGCTTAAAACGTCCTTAAGTTGTTTGATGTTAGCGCTGGCGCTAAGCGGTTGTAAGCCAGCACCTCAGCAAGCGAGTCACGACAGTGCTGTGCCAGCTGCTACCACGCTAAGCCCAGCAACAGCAGACGCACCCTGGTGGCAAGATGCGGTGTTCTATCAAATATGGCCACGCAGTTTTTACGATACCAATGGTGATGGCCATGGCGATTTTAATGGCATGACCGCCAAACTGCCGTATTTACAAGAGCTCGGTATCGACGCGATTTGGTTAACGCCCATGTTTGAAGCGCCGTCTTATCATGGTTATGACTTTACCGAGTTTTATCAGGTAGAAAGTGATTACGGCTCGATGGCCGAGTTTGAGGCCTTTATTCAAGCGGCCGATGATAAAGGCATGAAGGTGATTCTCGATTTGGTGATTAACCATATCTCGCGTGAGCACGAATGGTTCCGGTTATCGGCTGAAGGCGTTGCGCCTTATCGTGATTACTTTGTCTGGCGTAAAGACTTACCCGCCAAAGGTGAAGGCTGGGGCTATGCCTGGGATCAGTCGGATAAACCCGAAGCCGTGTGGCATTTCGACGCGCGCCGGGGTGAATATTACTATGCGGCCTTTGGTGCAACGCAGCCTGATCTGAATTTACAGCACCCCGATGTGGTGGCTGAAATGAAAAAGATGGCGAAGTTTTGGCTGGATAAAGGCGTAGCCGGTTTTCGGCTAGATGCAGTGCGCTTTGTGATGGAAACTGGCCCAGCGGGCCAAGCCGATCTGCCTGAAACCATCGATTATTGGCGCGATTTCAATGCTTACGTGAAAAGTGTCAACCCGGAAGCTTACCTCGTGGGTGAGGCCTGGGTCGATATTCCGGTGGCCGCTGAATATTGGGGCAATGGCGAGGGCTTAGATCAAGGCTTTGATTTTGAAGTGGGTTATAAAATCTTAGGGCAATTGCTCCCTACTGCCGGTAATGACGCACAATTTGGCACCATTAGTGGCACACAGAGTGGCGAATTGCATCCATTACAAGAGAACGTGCAGCGTCGCCAGCAATCTAACGCGCCGTTGGCTTTTTTCTCGCCGTTTTTAACCAATCATGATCAAGAGCGGGTGGCCTATCAGCTGGCAGCAGAGCCAAAAATTACCCAGCAAAAAGCCAAGTTAGCCGCGGCGATGTTATTTAGCTCTCCCGGTACCAAGTACATTTATTACGGCGAAGAAATTGGTTTAACCCAGGCGAATACCGGCCATGACGTTTATAAACGCGCGCCAATGCTTTGGTCCACACAAACGCAGGGCGGTTTTACGCCAGCGACCCTGAGTTGGGTAGAGCAAGCCGAGTTATTTACGCAACAATTTGAAAATTGGTGGCCGGCGTTTTTACAACAGCAATTAGCACAAGGCGGCAGCACCGTTGCCGAGCAACAAGCGCAGCCTGACTCTGTATGGCGTTTATATCAGTGGCTTATCGCCCAGAAAAAACAACGGCCAGAGCTGAAGCTGGCCGGCAGTTATCAGGTCACTGAATTGGCTAATGGTATATTGCACATAGAGCGCGAGTTAAACGGCAGCAAAACCCGTTTTGTGTTAAATCTTAGCGATTCAGCACAAGACATCAGTTCGCTGTTAAACACCGAGCAAACCGCCAATTGGGCTTTTGATTTGCAAGGCAACATGCTGGCAGCTTATGGCCTGCTGATTTTGCAAACACCCTAACCCGCATTGTCAAACCTGAACAACCACGGTATCAAAAAGCATACCGTGGTTTTTTGTCACTACCCGCTATGCCACATCGCTGCTGATCTTCGTACTTAACCAACCAACACCGGTCCGACCGCACTCAGACACCGGTCCGACCATACTCCGGTACAGGTAAGACCACACTCAGACACCGGTCCGACCACACTCCGGTACTGGTCCGACCGTACTCAGACACTGGTTTGGCCACACTCCGGTACTGGTATGACCGCACTCAGACACTGGTTTGGCCACACTCCGGTACAGGTATGACCAGACTCAGAGAGCTGGCTCGGTAGTTACATTAAGCCAGTTGCGCATTAACGAAATTAGCTGCTGTTGTTCGTGCACACTTAAACCGCTGAGCAGCTGCTGTTGTGTCTCGACATGCTTGACCAGCAGTTGCTCGATCACGTTTTTACCACTTTCCGTTAGGCTTACCACAATACTGCGTTTGTCTGCGGCGGCGGTGTGGCGACTGACAAAACCTTGTTTTTCTAATGACTGTAATCTGCTGGTTAATGAGCCTGAGGTAATTAAAGTTTGCCCAAGTAGCTGATTAGGTGTGAGTTGATAGGGCATACCGCTACGACGTAAGGTGGCTAGCACATCAAAGCCAGCATCCGTTAAACCGTACAGCCGAAAATTCGGCGACATGGCGTTGGTTAAACGTTTATGCAAAAGCTGCAAACGACCAATCAGCGCCATGCTGTCGGTATTCAATGTGGGCATTTCACTGGCCCAAGCCTGCTGGATCCGATCGAGTTCGTCCATTATGCGTCGCTATGTTGAATTTATCTTGAGTTCAAGATACCTTTGCTTTATCTTGAGTTCAAGATAAATGTTGGGGACGTGACAAGATGCGAGCTTATTTTATTGTGGCCGCGCTAGTGGGCAGTGTTAGCGCGGCATTTTTATTGGCCGCTAATTTGGGCGCGGGTAATGCACTCAGTGCGCAAGATTTTGTCGATTTACAGCAAGGTTCAACAGCGCATGCCGGTTTTCGCCGTGCGCATGCTAAAGGTTTTTGCGTAGCCGGTGATTTTATTTCCAGCGGCGCGTTAGCGCCGTATTCAAGTGCTGCGGTGTTGCAAGCCGGGCGTTATCCGTTTATTGGTCGATTTTCGATTGCTGGTAATAATCCGCTGGCGCCTGATTTTAAAGCACCGGTACGCAGTTTTGCCATCACCTTGTTGCCCGAAACCGCACAGCAATGGCGCATAGCAATGAACACCCCACCGGTGCTAGCGGTAGGAACACCAGAAAAGTTTTATCTGCAGCTGCAAGCCATTCAAAATAATAGTGTGCCGCAATTTTTAGCTGAGCATCCAGAGAGTCAGGCTTTTGTAAAATGGCGATCAACCTATCAAGCCAGCAGTAGCTTTGCCAGTGAACGCTATCACAGTATTAACGCCTTTTATTTGCAAAATGCGGCAGGTCAGCAGCAAGCCGTGAAATGGGCTGCAGTGCCGATGTTAACGTCGACAATCAGCAGTGAGTTAGATGAAACAGATGCTGATGCCCTGCAAAAAGAATTTTTTGCGCGCTTAAATGCGGGCATGGTGAGCTTTGACTGGCAATTTACCCTTGGCACGGCCGCGGATGATGAAAATAACGCGACGGTATTATGGCCTGACAGTAATGTACAAATAAGTGCGGGAATACTGCAGATCCATCAGGCGACAGAGCAGTTAGACGGGAATTGTAATGCGCTTAATTTTGACCCCTTAGTGTTACCTCGTGGTGTTGCGCCAACCGCCGATCCGATTTTACGTGCGCGCGCTGCTGCTTATGCCGAGTCACATCGGCGCCGAGCGCGTGAAGTATTAGTGCAATCAGTGGTAGGGAAACAGCATGAATAATCCGGCAACGTACTCATTAGCTATGCGCTTGATGCACTGGCTGATGGCGGCATTAGTATTGTCTTTATTGCTGGCTGGCTTAACGATGGTTAGTGCATTAGGGGTTTGGCAGCAACAATTGCTTACGTGGCATAAAATGGCTGGGTTATTCGCTGCTTGTGCTGTATTGCTGCGAATTTATCTGCGGTTGACTACGCAGGTTCCGGCTTTACCCAGTTCGCTGCCGTTATGGCAAAAGTGGGCCGCGAAACTCACCCATTTTGCTTTTTATTTGTTGTTGGTGTTAATGCCGCTGTCGGGTTATTTAATGCAAAATGCTGCTGGATTGCCGGTGGTGCTGTTCGATGTCAGTTTGCCGATGCTGCTAGCAACTGATTTAGCCCATTATGGCTTATTACGCGAGCTGCATGGCTGGGCAAGTTTGCTACTGATGCTGTTAATTATTCTGCATATCAGCGCAGCATTGCAGCATGGTTTCATTAAACGTGATGGGGTACTGGCGAGCATGCTAAAAAAAACACCATAAAGCCATCGCGACTCAATGCACCTAATTGAATCTAAACGCTGTTTTCGAACAGCGTTTTTGCGTTAAGCGGCAGTTAAAAGGGTTTATAACTATGCCATCTGAGACTAAAAGTGCATAGGTTTAGCAAAATTGCTGCGCTATAGTGATGTATTGTTTAGGCCAGATCAGCGGAGTCTGTTTTGTCTCATCGCGCCCATTTGTTTTCTTTGCGTATTGGTCATGCGCTACGCGAGATTTTGGCTGAAGGTTACACGCGGCAAAAATTATTCAAAGATCTGTTAGCCGGCGTTACCGTGGGCATTATTGCCATTCCACTGGCTATGGCGTTGGCGATTGCATCGGGTGTGCCGCCGCAATACGGTCTGTATACGGCTATTATCGCCGGTTTTGTGATTGCGCTAACCGGAGGCTCGCGTTATAGCATTTCTGGGCCCACCGCCGCCTTTGTGGTGATCCTATACCCTATTGCCGTGAAGTATGGTTTAAGCGGCTTATTAATTGCCTCTGTGCTATCTGGTTTATTACTGGTCGCTATGGCCTTATTGCGCTTGGGCCGTTTAATTGAATATATCCCTGAGTCAGTCACCTTAGGTTTTACCTCGGGTATTGCAATTGTTATTGTCATTTTGCAGGTCAAAGACTTTTTGGGGTTACCGTTAGCCGCTTTGCCCGAGCATTTTGGCGATAAAATTTTAGTGTTAGCACAAGCATTACCCCAAACCGCTTGGCCTAGCTTGCTGGTGGCGGTAGTGACCTTAGCCGTTATGCTTGGTTGGCGCCGACTTCACACCCCCATTCCACCGCATTTACCGGCATTGTTTATCGGCACCTTGCTAGGGTTGTTATTGCTGCAATTCGGCGCAGATGTACCCACTATTGCCTCGCGGTTTACTTATATAGCAGAAGATGGTGCTGTCGCTGCCGGCGTGCCGTCGTATTTACCTTATTTTGATTGGCCTTGGAATCGCCCTGGGCCTGATGGTGTAGCGCTGAGTTTTAGTTGGCAGTTGGCAAAAGATCTGCTGGCCGCCGCCTTTGCCATTGCCATGCTTGGTGCGATTGAGTCGTTATTGTGTGCGGTGGTATTGGATAACAGTAGCGGCCAACGCCATAGTGCAAATAGCGAGTTAATGGGGCAAGGTATCGGTAATATTATTACGCCGTTTTTCGGGGGTATTACCGCGACAGCGGCGCTGGCTCGCTCGGCTGCGAACTTGAATGCTGGTGCGCAATCACCTATCTCAGCGATGATCCACGCGCTTGTGGTATTGCTGGCCTTATTATTGTTAACCCCTGTGCTCGCTTACATGCCCATGGCGGCTTTGGCCGCGTTATTGGTGATGGTGGCGTGGGGCATGAGTGAGGCCCCCAAGGCACTGCATCTATTAAAAACTGCGCCGCGCAGTGATGTTTGGGTTTTCTTGGTGTGTCTGTCGCTAACCGTTATTTTTGATATGGTACTGGCCATCACAACCGGCATTCTGTTAGCAACAATCTTGTTTATGAAAGATATCGCCGCCATGACCAAGGTCACGGACATCTCGGCAAGTCGCAAGCATATTGGTCAACCGTTACCCGCGGGTTGGAAAGTCTTAAAAATTAGTGGCCCACTGTTTTTTGCCGCCGCCGATCGTATTTTTGCAGAAATTGCGCTGTTAGCTGAAAAGCAGCGTGGTTTAGTGTTGTATATGGATGGCGTTACGCTATTAGATGCCGGTGGCTTGGCGGCTTTAGAAAAACTGCGACACAGTTGTCAGACTAACGGCATTGAGTTGATTATTGCCGACTTGCAATTTCAGCCATTAAAAACCTTAGCGAAAGCGGGGGTAGTGGCAGAACCCGGTCGGCTAACCTTTTATGCCACCTTACGTGAAGCGCTAGAGGCATTGCCGCCATCTGTTGAGCTAGCAACTCAAGCCGACGTGGCACCGCAAGATTGACGGATCACCAGCTTAGGTTCAATCAGGTTATCGGTGATCGGTTGGTTGGTAATCAGGTTCATCAGGTTATTGACGAGCATTTCTCCGGCTTTGCTGGTGTCTTGCTGGATCGTACTTAAACCGGGCGAGGCAAAAGAGGCGGCAGGGATATCATCAAAGCCCATCACGGCAATTTGTTCCGGAACACGAATGCCGTTGCGTTTTAAGCAGCGGATCACGCCAATAGCGATTAAATCGCTCGCGCAAAAAATGGCATCGACCGGCTGACCACTTTTTAACAGTTGCTCGGTGGCGATATCGCCGGCGCTTTCGGTGGAGATCGCATCATGGTGCGGCACATCCGCAGCGTTAATGCCAGCACTGACTAACGCCTCAATAAAACCTTGATAACGAGCACTAAACTCTGGGCTACCTTCAGAGGCGTTACCAATAAAGGCAAAGTTACGATGGCCGGTGGAAATTAAATGCGCGCCGGCTAATTTGCCACCCTGCCAATTATTACTGCGAATAGTAAATTCCGGATGGCCTAATACTTCGGCACCCCAGCAAACAAAGTGGGTTTCTTGCGCTAACAGCTTAGCTAATTTTTCTTCGTAATCCACATAGTCGCCGTAACCAAGCAAAATAATACCATCGGCTTTTTTACTGTCTTCATAATCGGCATGCCAGTCGTTACTAAGTTGCTGAAACGACACGAGCAGATCTTGGCCGCGCTTGGCACAGGCTCGGGTGATGCTACCCAGCATTGACAGAAAAAACGGATTAATCAGGGATTCATCGGTGGTGGGGTCTTCAAATAACAGCAACGCGAGCGTACTACTGCGTTGTTTACGCAGGTTGCTGGCGTTTTTATCGACCTTATAATTAAGCTGGCGGGCAATCGCTTGCACCTTTTCGCGCGTTTCTTGATTCACTTGCGGGCTATTGCGTAATGCCCGAGAAACGGTAGATTGCGACACTCCAGCTAAATAGGCGATATCAAAAGACGTAGCTTTTTCTTTCATGCGTTACTCGATGCGGTTACCGTCAAAACACTGCAGCGTGTCAGATTCAACAAACCCTCATCATCATAGAGCTTATTGGCAGAAGATTCAACGCAGTCTAAATCTGTCGACAATACGGTATTTTAGGTGAATAAGCGCTTGTTCTTACGAAAAAACCTGCTAGTCAGCATCGTGTTGTAACGGTACTATGCAGCTCCTCTGGAGGTACCTCAAATGAAAGCGCCAACCCCTTCGCTGTGGCTGATTATGCTACTCGCGTCCGTAATTGCTATTACCCCTTTAGCAATCGACATGTATTTGCCGGCAATGCAAACCATGGTGACCGATCTCAACACCTCTATGGCCTTGGTGCAGCAATCGCTTAGTATCTATCTGGCTGCTTATGCCTTAGGCATGCTGCTGTTTGGGCCCTTAGCCGACATGCTGGGGCGTCGCCCTTTAGCGCTAGCGGGGCTTTGTGGGTTTTTACTGAGTAGTATTATGCTCAGTATTGTTAGCAGTATCGAAAGCTTTTTAGTTTGGCGCGCTGCTCAAGCCTTTTGTGGTGCGGCCGCAACCGTGGTGATCCCTGGCATCGTGCGGCATTTGTATCAGCACAATACCGCTAAGGGTATGTCTTATGTATCTATGATTATGATGCTGGCGCCATTAATTGCTCCAGCGCTGGGCAGTGGCATTATGGTGTTGGCAAACTGGCAAGTTATTTTTGCTGTGTTAGCCGGTTATGCTTTGTTATTGGTGGGTTTAAGTTGGCGTTTCCTGCCTGAGATCACACGGCCAGACGATGTGGTAAAACCCGCCTTTTTTAGTGGTTATCGGCAAGTTTTTGCTAATAAAGCAGCATGGCCAGATATTGCGACTTCGATGTTTGCCTCTTTTAGCTTTTTTACGTTTTTAACAGCCGTATCCTTTATTTATATTAGTTACTTTGGCGTGAGTGAGCAGCTATTCGCGGTGTTATTTGCGCTTAATGTGTCGGCGCTAATGCTTGCCAACTTTATTAACAGCCGCTTGGTTACCCGGCAAGGGCCGCAACGCATGTTAGGTGTCGGCTTAGTGTTAGCTTTGTGCTGCGCGTCACTACTAAGCTTATTTAATTATCTGGGTTTAGGGCTGTGGTACACGGTGCTGAGTATTGCCCCGTTAATGGCCAGTTTAGGGCTAATGGCTACTAATGCCGATGCGATGATTTTAATGAAGTTTCCAGAGCATAGCGGCACCGCCACTGCGGTGATTGGAACGTTGCGTTTTGGCATAGGCGCACTGGCAGGGCCTTTATTAGGGGTATTTTACAACGGTACGGCATTGCCGTTTTCATTGTTGATGCTGGCGGGTACGATCTGTATCTTAGTGGCGCAATTAACACGTTATTATCAATTGCGCCCACAGGGAGCTTAAATTTTACAAGCACCGCCACTGCATTCGTCATCGTCATCGCCAAATTGTGGCTCGCTTTCGGCAGCGGCTACGGCGGCTTGAGTGGCTGCGACAGAGTCTTCGGCGGCTGCGAAATCTAAATGATCTAAATCGAAATCAAATTCTGACATGGTGGGCTCCTTCATTTGCTACAAAATAGTGTAGCAGAGCCGACGCAGTGACTAAAGCAATGCCTGAGAAAAGTCGCAGTGCGGCTTGAAAAACGACCTGGGTAATTTCTTCATTTCTGCTTCCCTGCTATCATAAGGCACTTTTGACATCCTGCCGGAGCATTCTAATGACCACTTTAACCATTCAAACCCCTGATGATTGGCATCTGCATTTTCGCGACGGTGATATGCTGTTAGAAACTGTTCCGGCCACGGCTCGGGTCTTTCGTCGCGCTATTGTTATGCCTAACTTAGTACCGCCCGTGACCACCGCAGCACAAGCGATGGCTTATCGCGAGCGCATCCTCGCGGCACGGCCAGCGGGCAGTGAATTTCAACCTTTAGTGACATTGTATTTAACCGATAAAACCAGCAAGCAAGATATTATTGAAGCGAAAGCGGCGGGCGTGGTGGCGGCTAAATTATATCCTGCTGGAGCAACAACCAACTCTACCTCGGGTGTAGCAGCACTTGACGCGCTTTATCCGGTGTTTGAAGCCATGGCCGAAGTGGGCATGTTGCTGTTGATCCACGGTGAGGTGACTGATCACGATATTGATATTTTCGACCGTGAAAAAGTGTTTATTGACCGCTATTTGCAGCATATTGTTACACGTTTACCACAATTAAAGGTGGTGTTTGAGCATATTACCACGGCTGATGCCGCAACCTTTGTAGCGGAAGCTTCTGCAAATGTGGCCGCGACCATCACACCACAACATTTATTGTTAAACCGCAACGATTTATTAGTAGGTGGCGTGCGGCCGCATAATTATTGCTTACCGGTTTTAAAGCGTCGTACCCATCAAGAAGCCTTGCGCGCCGCGGTGGCGAGTGGCTCGAGTAAGTTTTTCCTGGGTACAGACTCTGCGCCGCATGAAAAGCATCGCAAAGAGTCAGCTTGTGGTTGTGCCGGTTGTTACAGTGCTCATAGCGCCATTGAGTTGTATGCCCAGGTGTTTGATGAGTTGGGTTGCCTAGAAAAGCTGGAAGGCTTTGCCAGCCATTATGGCGCAGACTTTTACGGTTTACCTCGCAATAGCGGTAGCATCACTTTACAAAAACAACAGTGGCAGGTACCGACCGAAATAACCTTGGCGAATGGCCAGCCGATCGTGCCATTTTTTGCTGGTGAAATGCTGCATTGGCGTTTAGTTTAAACCGCTAATAGCGGCATAATGTTTTAACCTATCGGGCTACTGTTTTAGATATTGGATCAGTCTTTCCAGTGCCCGATAGCTGATCGCCTCTAACAAATGTGGTCGGCTAATCTGTGGGCTTTGTTGTAAGTCGGCAATGGTCCTTGCCACCTTAAGTAGCTTATGAAAGCTACGTGCTGACAACTTTAACCGCTGTAATGTCTCTTCTAAAAACTGACTATCTACGTCGCTAAGCCGACAATGCTGCATTAATTCGCCGCCTTGTAGCCGCGCATTCGCTTTGCCTTGACGGGTTAGTTGAATATTTCTGGCCGCAATCACTCGCTGCCGCACTTGCTCACTGCTTTCTTCAGCCTGTTGGCTACTGAGCGTGCCGGCGGGCAGCAGCGGTACTTCAATTTGTAATTCGATGCGCTCTAAAAAAGGCCCGGATAAACGGTTCAGATACCGTAATACTTGCTCATGGCTGCTGCGACCATCTTCGTGATGGCCGGTGGGGCTGGGGTTTAAAGCACTGACTAGCTGAAACTGGGCTGGAAACTCTGCTTGGCGCGCGGCGCGTGAAACATGAATATGCGCGGTTTCGAGTGGTTCGCGTAATACATCTAGCACTTTACGTGGAAATTCAGTCAGCTCGTCCAAAAACAACACGCCATGATGCGCTAAAGAAATCTCGCCAGGTCGCGGTACAGAGCCGCCGCCCACTAAAGCCACTGCTGAGGCGGTATGATGCGGTGCGCGATAGGGCCGTTGTAGCCAGCTTTGTTGGTCACGCGGTTGACCGGCAATAGAATAAAGCGCCGCGGTGGCCAGCGCTTCTTGTTCGGTGAGTGGCGGTAAAATACTGGCGAGGCGCTGTGCCAACATCGATTTTCCGGTGCCAGCAGGGCCAAACATCAATAAGTTATGCTCACCTGCCGCGGCAATTTCTAGCACACGTTTGGCTTGTTGCTGACCTTTTACATCGGCCATATCAGCTTGCATTTTAAGTGGTGGCGGCGGCAGTGGCGGAATGGCGGGCAGCGGTTGTTGTGCTAATAAAAAACTATGCACTTGTAGCAAATGCTCAGCACCATGAATTTGTGCATCAGGGATTAAACAAGCTTGTTGGGCATTGGCCATGGGTAACACGGCGGCACGGCCAGCATCACGACAAGCAATGGCTAACGGGATCTCGCCCAGCACCGGTCTGATCTCACCCGAAAGGGCTAATTCACCACAAAACTCGTAATTCGCGGTGCAGTTTTCAGGCAATTGCGCCGAGGCGACAATAATACCCAGCGCAATAGCTAGATCAAAACGGCCACCTTCTTTGGGTAAGTCGGCAGGGGCCAAATTAACGGTAATGCGCTTATCCGGAAAGTTGAAGCCACTGTTAATTAACGCGCTACGAACCCGGTCTTTGGCTTCTTTAACCGAGGTTTCGGGTAAACCCACTAACTGAAACGCCGGTAAACCGTTACTGAGATGAACCTCGACCGTTACCAACGGCGCGGCTAAGGCATAACGTGCCCGACTATAAATAATGGCCAGTGACATAATGCACCCAGAGCAAGCAGACATAAAATAAGTTTATTTAATTGTAAATTATTTGCAAGCAAGGTGTGCAAAAAGAAAAATATTCATGGCTTGTAATCATCGGCCGATAATTAGGGTGTACACTGAAGTACAACTTTTAAAATAAAAAAGCCCCGGAGCTCGCTGCATGACCCCATCCCGTCCTTTTGTTTTATGCCATCCTTGGTCGGTGTTATCTGCGCTGTTGTTGATTATTGCCCTGTTTAGTGCCGGTTTAAATCAACTGTATTTTCGTGGCGATTACCGCATTTTCTTTGGGCCGGATAATCCGCAGCTGCAAGCCTTTGAACAAATGCAGCAAGAGTTTAATAAAAGTGACAATGTGCTGATTGGTATTGCACCAAAAGATCGCAATGTGTTTCAAGCCGATGTGCTGCAATTAGTGCAAGACTTTACCAATGCCGCTTGGCAAACACCTTACTCTATTCGTATTGATTCAATTAGTAATTTTCAACATACCGAAGCTGAAGATGATGATTTACGGGTGCAGGATCTGGTGAATGCTGAACGCACCTTGGATGATGCCGAGTTAGCTCGTATTCGTGACATTGCCTTAAACGAGCCGATTATTCGTGATCGATTAATTGCCGCCGATGGGGCAGTGACGGCAATCAATATTACGGTGCAATTACCCGAACCTACTGGGCAAGCGCAGGTAGATGAAATTTGGTCGGCGGTGATGGCGCTGACGGACCAATTTGCTGCACAGTATCCCGACGTCGAGTTTTACCACACCGGCATTATTGCCATGAACTATGCCTTTGCCTCAGAAGCAGAAGCCGATGTGAAGCGCTTAGTACCCATGATGTTGTTGGTCATAGCATTGATGCTGGCTTGGCTCTTCCGCTCGTTTTATGCCTCGTTAGTGACCATCATCATCTTAATTGTTACGGTAGTCACCACCTTAGGTATAGCCGGTTGGCTCGGTATTTTTATGAGTACCGCCACGGTGAACGTGCCAACTATTTTAATGACTTTAGCGGTGGCTGATTCGGTACATTTACTGGCCGGGATGCAATTTGCGATGAGCGAAGGGAAAAGCAAGCAGCAAGCCATTCAGTACAGTTTAGAACGCAATTGGTTACCGGTAGTGATCACCAGTGTCACGACCGCGATTGGCTTTTTAACCCTGAATTTCTCCGAAGTGCCAATTTTACGTGATCTGGGTAATTTAACGGCTATTGGTGTGGTTTTAGCCTGTATTTTCAGCCTGACCTTACTGCCATTATTGATGAATGCCTTACCGTTTCATGAGCCGGACCATGTTGAAAGCGGCCTGAATGCCATGGATAAACTGGCGCTGTTTGTGATCCGCTGGCAGCGGCCGATCATGTTTGGCTTTATTACCTTTACTATCGTGTGTTCAGGTTTATTAACCTTAAATAAAGTGAATGACGAGCCCAATGAGTATTTCTCTACCAGTACTTCATTTCGTCAATCGAATGACTTTTTAGAAGAAAACCTCAGTGGCTTTACTTTGATGGATTTTGAAGTGAAGGGCGACGGGGAAGGCGCGGTTTATCAACCAGAAATGCTGTTGGCCGTGGCACAGTTTAGTGACTGGTTAGTTGAGCAACCGGAAGTGATGCACGTAAACACTTTCACCGATATTCTGAAAAAGCTCAATCGCAATATGCATCAGGATGACCCGGCCTATTACCGTTTACCCCATTCCACCGAAGAAGCAGCGCAATATATCTTATTGTATGAAATGTCCTTACCTTTTGGCCTCGATTTAAATAATCAGTTAAACATTGATAAAAGTGCCACGCGGTTAAGTGCCACCTTATACAATTTAGGCAGCAAAGAGTTAATTGCTTTAGAAGAGCGTGCTTTAGCATATTTTGCCGAGCAATGGCCGGAATACCAGCTATCGGCTGCCAGTGCCGCCCTAATGTTCGCTCATATCGGCGAGCGCAATATGGCGTCTATGCTGAAAACCTTACCGGCGGCGTTGGTGTTAATTTCGTTATTATTACTGTTTACGTTGCGTTCTTGGCGGCTGGGTTTAATTAGTTTATTAACAAACTTAGTGCCAGCGATTATTGGTTTTGGTTTGTGGGGTTTATTAGTTGGCGAAGTGAACTTGGCGTTGTCAGTGGTCGCCGGTATGAGCCTCGGTATTATTGTTGATGATACGGTGCACTTTTTAACCAAGTATCGCTATGCCCGCAAAGAGGGCCAAGATAACGAACAAGCCGTGCGCTTTGCTTTTCACAGTGTTGGCCGCGCGCTTTGGATTACCACCTTGGTACTGGTCAGTGGTTTTGCGGTGTTGATGCTGTCGAGCTTCCGTTTGAATTTCGATATGGGCTTGCTGACATCCGGCATTATTATGGTGGCACTGATCATCGATTTATTATTTTTACCCGCCGTCTTGTTACAAGTTGGCAAATTTGGGAGAGCTAAGCATGCTAAATAATCTAACATCTCGCAGCCTGTTGTTCGTTGCGATGCTGTGTGCACCTTGGGCGCCGGTGGCGGCGCAAGATGAGGCGCAAGCCAAAGGCTTACAAATTGCAAAAGAACAAAAAATGCGTGATCGCGGCTGGGGTGACAGTGAAAGCGAATTGCAGATGACCTTACGTAACGCTCAAGGTCGTGAAAGTGTCAGACGGATGCGGGCTTTAGCCCTTGAAGTGCAAGGTGATGGTGATAAGTCGCTGACCATTTTTGATGAGCCCATGGATGTGCGCGGTTCCGCTTTTTTAACCCATGCTCACCCCACGGCTGAAGATGAACAGTGGTTATATTTACCCAGCGTTAAACGCACGCGGCGTATTGCCAGTCGCAATAAATCTGGCCCTTTTATGGCCAGTGAGTTTGCTTATGAAGATATGACCAGTTTTGAATTAGAGAAATTCAGTTTCCGTTATCTTCGTGACGAAGCCTGTGCAGAGCAATTACAGTGCTTTGTGGTAGAGCAAACGCCAACAGACAGTTTTTCGGGTTATAGCAAAATTTTGGTTTGGGTCGATACCGAGCATTATCGGGTGCAGCGCGCAGAATATTATGATCGTAAAGATAGCCTATTAAAAACCTTAACCACCTACGATTATCAGCTGTATTTAGATAAGTTTTGGCGGCCACATCGCTTGGTAATGGAGAACCAACAAACCGGTAAAAGTACCGAGTTGCTGTTAGAAAGTATGCGTTTTCAAACCGGCCGTACTGCTGCCGATTTTGATGTAAGTGCTTTGGAGCGGGCGCGTTAAGCGTGCGTTATTGCCTATGAAACATACCATCGCAAACCTTTGCTGCGCTGTGACCTTACTTACGGGTAGCTTACCGCTGCACGCAGCGACACTGGGGCCCATTACGGCTGAGAGCACACTATGGCGTTTGGCGCTTGCGGCTAGGCCGGATGAGCAAGTTAGCATGGCGCAAGTGATGTATGCTTTATGGCAGCAAAACCCAAAAGCGTTTCGCGATAACAATGTCAATTATCTTTTAAAAGGTGCGGAATTAACCGTGCCTGACAAAGCACAAATGTTAGCCACTGACGTGACCTTTGCCGCGCAGTGGTATCAACAGCAATTAGCCCGTCAAGCGTTGCCAGGCAAAGCGATAGCTGAACCGAAACGCGCTGTCACTGCGGCTAACCCTGAGGTTATGGCAAGTAATAGCCGTGCTGCTGTTAGCCCAGTAAGCCCGCCTGCGGCCACAGTACCATCTGTTACAGCGGTGAGCAGCGCAGCGCCTGCTCGCGCCACCTTACCGGCAAATAACAGCAGTGCTACGGCTAATACTTCTGCTCGAACTGCAGCAATAGCCCCTGCGCCCAAGCCACAGGGCAGTTGGCGTTGGCAACATGAGCTGGATTTTACGCAGCGCATGTTTAGCCAAAGCGGCTTGCAGCCCAGTAGCAAACAGCACAGCATGCTGAGTTATCGTGGCCAATGGTCTTATGAAGACGCCAGTCGGCAGCACAGTGTTAATTTAGAGCCTTACTTACGTTGGCATCAGCGCGACAGTGAAAGCCATCTTATTGATTTTCAACAAGCCTATTGGCGATATGTGCAAGATGGTTGGGAAGTAAAAGTAGGTTTAGACACCATTTTTTGGGGCGTTAGTGAGTCACAGCATTTAGTTGACGTGATTAACCAAACGGATGTGACCGCCGGCGTTGAGCTAGAGGCTAAGTTAGGGCAACCGATGCTTGCCCTGCGTCGCAGTGCTGGCGCGGGTACCTTAGATATCTACGTTTTACCTTACTTTCGTGAACGGCAATTTCCCGGTTTAGCGGGCCGTTTAGCTACGCCGTTAGCGGTAAACCATGATTTAGCCTGGTATGAGTCGTCCGAAGCGAAAAATAACCTCGATGTTGCCTTGCGTTACGCCCATCGTTTTTCGGGTTTAGATGTCGGTTTAAGCTTTTTTAGCGGCACCAGTCGCGAACCCTTATTGCAACCCACCGTCAGCGGTGAGTTACAGCCATTGTATTATCAAATGGAGCAATATGGGCTTGATCTGCAATGGGTGCAGGGCGATTGGTTATGGAAAATGGAATCGATTTATCGGCGCTTGGGAGTGGATGAATATGCCGCTGCCACTGCGGGTTTTGAGTTTACCCAATATGGTGTGTTGCAACAGGTGTGGGATCTCGGCTGGATTGTCGAATATCAGTATGACAGTCGCGGCCAAACAGCCAGTATGCCCGGGCAAAATGATCTGTTCATCGGCTGGCGCTTGGCACTGAATGATGTGGCCGGTTCGAGTTTCTTGGTCGGCGTTTTACAAGATTTAGATGAAGGTCAAAGCCGCAGTATAAAACTGGAAGGTTCACGGCGTTTAACCGATAGCCTGCGCTTAAGCATTAATGCCTGGTTATTTCAAAGTGAGCAAATCAACGATCCGCTGTATTGGTTGCAACGCGATGACTATTTATCACTGCAATTGAGCTATTACTTCTAAAACAGACCTCAACCAAGCCTGCCCAATGACAGAACAATGAAAAAGTACCTATTTCTGTCGGCAGTGCTTTGGTCTGCTCGGCGTTTGCGGTAGCATAGAGCTTTTGTTCGCGCCCATCTTTTGGGCGTGTTGCCTAAGTGCAATGTAAAGAGAGCCGAGCAATTTGACTGATCACACCAAAGGTGAAGACACCAATTTATTCCCGCTAAGCGATGCGAACCTGACGCAATGGTTTGACACTGCCACTATCCACCGCGCGAAGGCCTATTTGCAGGCCGGTAAGGTGTTGAAGCTCGAATACAATGATGATTTAAGTGAGATCAGTGCCCAAGTATGGGGAGCGGGCTTTGCGCCTTATCGGCAACATTTGTCTTTAGAACAGCATCATGGTCGTTGGCAATTAGAAGCGCGTTGTAGCTGCCCTGTTGGTTTTCGCTGCAAGCATGTGTTGGCGGTGTTATTGCGCTTAAAGCGTGATTATGCGCAGCAACAATTACGGGTTAAGCAATTACCCATGCTGCAGGTCGATAATTGGTTTGCCGAGGTGGAACAACAGCAAGCACCCAACAAAGAAATAGTTGAAGATACCATGCTGTATCTGCTGAGCTACGGTCACAGTGGCTTACAATTGTATCCGCGGCGGGTGAAAATTTTGAAAAAGGGTGGCTATAGTAAAGGTCAGCCTTTAGGAAAATACGATCTGGTGGCACCGCAACCGCCAAGCTGGCTCAGTGCCGAAGACTATCGTTTGCTTACGGTGTTTCGCTCGCATAACCCACAAGATCAGCATGTGTTAGAAGGCCGCTGGGGCTATGAGTTACTGCAGGCCTTTTTCGCCACCGGCCGCTGTTTTTTTGGTGAGGCTCGGCATGAATTAACCTGGCAAGAGCCAAAGGATTTGTCGCTGTATTGGCAAGAGCACGAAAATGGCCAGCGACTGCACTGGCAAATTGCCGATGATGAAGCCAACCATCTTATTTTTACTGAACCGCTGTGTTACTTAAATACCGATCATTATTCGCTAGGCGAAGTTAACACGCCTTTAAGTGCGCGCGAGCTTAAACTCTTAGCCAAAATGCCGGTGATCCCACTAAAACAATTATCATCGCGGTTGGGGCAATTACAGCAGTTATTTAAAGAAGTGAGCTTGCCTGTACCTAAGGGTGTTGCCGTGCAGCAAGTGACGGTTGCCCCCACTCCGGTGCTAGCATTACAAATGCGTGTGCAACAAGCAAATGCAGCGGCACGACCCACCGCCTTATTGTATTTTGATTATGCCGGACAGCGGCTACCACTCGATTTAAAACAAGCGCAAACCGAAATCAGCCTGCCAGATCAAACCTTGTTTATTAAACGCCAACGTGAAAACGAAGTGGCAGCACTAGAGCAATTGTTAGCACTGGGATTAGTTAGTTGCGAGCTTGCCCCGCCTGCTGAACGTTTAGCTGCTTTTGATGTTGGCGATGGCCCAGATAACCCAGAGTTATGGCAGCCGTTATTGGCGGAGCTTGATACCTTGCAACAGCAAGGCTGGCAGGTAGAGCAAGCCGCCGATTTTAATTTGCAGATCCTCGATGCCACGCCGTATTTGCAAGTACAAGATGGTAAGCAAAGTGGCTTTGAATTAGGTATCCAAGTGGATGTGAACGGCCAGCAAGTGCCGTTATTACCGTTAATCAGCCAATGGCTGCGGCAATATGGTTTACCAGTGAGCGGCCAAACCATTTGGCTTAGTTTGCCACAGGGCAAATTAGCCTTGCCGATGCAATTAATTCAGCCGCTGATTGATACCATCGTTGAATTACTCAATTTACAAAAGTCGCCGTTAACCTTGGAGTTACCGGATTATAAGGCCGCCATCTTACCCCCGCCTGGTGCAGCTGAGATTCAATATTTAAATGCTAACCGTTTAACTCGGTTAAGTGAGCAACTGCATAATTTCCAAGGTATAGAAGAAGTGGCCTTGCCCAGCGGCTTAAATGCCGTGTTGCGCTCTTATCAGCAGCAGGGCTTTAACTGGCTGGTGTTTTTACGCTGCTTTGGTTTAGGTGGCGTGTTAGCCGATGATATGGGCCTGGGTAAAACCTTACAAGCGCTCAGCTTTATGTTGTATGAAAAACAACAAGGGCGTTTAAAAAAGCCGGCATTAATTGTTTGCCCCACGTCGTTATTAGGCAATTGGCAAAACGAAGCCGCTCGCTTTACACCTGAGTTATCTTTGCTGCAGCTTTACGGCGCTAAACGTCGGCCGTTGTTCGAGCAAATGGATGACTTTGACGTAATTGTAACCAGCTACCCATTGTTAGTGCGAGATCTGCATTTATATCGCCAGTGCGAATTTAGTTTAGTGATACTGGATGAGGCGCAGCATATTAAAAATGCGGGCAGTCAGGCAGCGCAAAGTGTGCGGGCGTTAAAACGTGAATTTAGTTTAGCGTTATCGGGTACGCCGTTAGAGAACCATTTAGGCGAGTTAAAGTCGTTATTTGATTTTGTGTTACCGGGCTTACTGGGTACCGAAGCGCATTTTAATCAGGTGTATCGTAAGCCGATAGAAAAGCATGCGGATACCGAACGTGCTCAGGTGTTAAAACAAAAAATCGCGCCTTTTATGCTGCGGCGCAGTAAAAGCCAGGTCGCCACCGAGTTACCTGAGAAAAACGAGATATTACAACTACTCGAATTAGAAGCGGACCAACGCAATCTGTACGAAAGCATCCGCTTAATTATGGAAACCAAAGTGCGCGAGCTGTTTTTGCGCAAGGGCGTAGCGGCCAGTCAAATTGAGTTTTTAGATGCCTTATTAAAACTGCGTCAAGCTTGTTGTGATGCGCGCTTAGTACCCATTGAACAAGCGCAACTAGTGAAGCACAACGCCAAGCTCAGCTGGTTAAGAGAAAACTTGCCTGAAATGATTGAAGAAGGGCGGCGCGTATTACTGTTTAGTCAGTTTGCCAGCATGCTGCATTTAATCGAGCAAGAGCTGCAATACATGGGCATTAGCTACAGTAAATTAACGGGGCAAACCAAGCAACGACAGCAGCAGATTGATGCCTTCCAAAATGGTGAAACGGAAGTCTTTTTGATCAGCTTAAAAGCCGGTGGCACAGGGTTGAATTTAACCGCCGCCGATACCGTTATTCATTACGATCCATGGTGGAACCCCGCTGCTGAAAACCAAGCGACCGATCGGGCGCATCGCATTGGTCAAGACAAAGTGGTGTTTGTATACAAGCTGATTGCCCGCAATACCGTTGAAGAAAAAGTACAAAAATTACAGCAGTATAAGCAGGGCTTATCGGATCAGTTACTGGGTGGTGGCAAAGGCCAAGTATGGCAAGGCCAAGCCGAAGACTTGCTGGCGCTGTTTACGGCCGACTAACGATTAGGGAGCGGGGCTTTCTATTGCGGGCGGCAATAAGGCATAAAACTGGCTTAATAGCGCAATATCATCATCGGTTAAACCCCGAGCTTGTGGGCTCATAATGGCATGTTTACGATCGCCATCACGAAAAGCGGTGAGCGCCGAATTGAGCTCGCTGGCGGGGCGCCCCGCAAGATGTGGGTACATCGCATTACGAGAGATACCTCGCGGCCCATGACAGGCTGCACAGGTGCGTGCCCGTGCACTACCTGCGGCTAACGTTTGCTGCTCTGCTTCGGTATAACTTGGGTTAGGAGCTGATGGTTGAGTGACACTTTTATCGCAAGCCGCTAATGTCATGGCGGCGAAAATGAACATGGCTTTGCGCATACACTTCTCCTTATTATTTATTTAGCTTGCCACAACTTTGTAGCTACGCCTATTTTTTCTGTGGCTGGCCACGTCATGCGCTTACAAAGTAACGAAGTGGCAGTGTGATCTTGGTTGAGTGCTGTTGTTGCGGCTTTTGGGCTAAAAGCCGAAAATCGAGCGCGGAAAGCCGCGCAAAGTGTTTGGGAACAGAGACCAAGCGTCGAGATATCTAAGTTAATTTAGCTCTGTTTGTTATGAATAATACTAAGACTGCTCGGTAAAATCCTTTGTCCATCTTGCAGCCACATTTTCTTTGGAGACTTTCTTTTGGCGATGCAAAAGAAAGTATCTCGCCAACGGCGAAAACGTTAACCGCTGCGTAAAGCTTCGGCTGGAGCACGCTTTAAATACATCCTTGTACGCTCCTCTTTTTCATCCCTGAAAAAGACGTCTCCAGCCAAAGTTTACTTCGCTATTAACTCGCCCTGCATCATCCTAAAGGAATGTTTTGTTTTGACCCCAAATGGCATTCAGCGTTAGGAGGAAATGGTTTGCATGAATGGATAACAATGATTGACAATGTGCACACCGCCTATCAGAATGATAGGTGTCAACTTGATAGGTGATTCATGAGCCAAAGTGAACCTCAAGGAATAGATGAGCTTCCCCTGACGGAAGTAACTGCTAGGCAGATCATTAATAATCTGGCTGAGCAACACACGGATAGGATCCGCTGGAGTAAACATGTTAAAGAACGGATGCAGGAACGAGGTGTAAACACCGGTCAAATACTGACGTTGCTGAAAAGCAAACACTCCGTATTCCGAGAGGGCCCATATCCGGAAACGAATGGCGATTGGAAATTTAATCTCAAAGGCATGGCGGCGGGAACAGTGATAGAACTGACTGTTGTATTAAAAAATCATCAGTACTCTCCCAGTTCTGTCCTTGTAACAGTGTGGATTAGTTAAGGAAATCTCTATGTATCATTATACTGAAAGTGGCTTGCCGAACGTGTATCTGATGAATGGCTTTACCGTCGAGACGTTTGACGGTGAGGAATACACCAGTATTGATGACATGAACGGCCTACACAACACTATTGCTAGCGCCATTATCGATAGTCCCAAGCCGTTAACGCATCAGGAATTCAAGTTTCTGCGTATCGAAATGAACGTATCGCAAAGAATTTTGGGAACTCGTTTTGGCGTTACGGAACAAACTATCGCCCGTTATGAGAAAGGCGAATCAAGTATTCCAAGAACTACAGATGCAGCTTTACGTTCACTGTATATGGAGATCCAGCAAAAGAATAACCCAGTAAGCTACTTTCTGGATTTACTGGCCGATACTGAAGCAAAAGCTGCAGCACAAAGTATTCAATTAAAACTGGAAGAAGTGAACGATCATTGGACGATTTCAGCTTAGTAAAATAAACAATGTTTGCTACCAGATTCTAAGCGGTCGTCATGAATAATACTGAGGCTTATCAGTAATATATTTTATCCCCCTTGCAGCGAGCCGGCTGAGCATCGTTGGCCAAGGTTTTAAGAAAACGGGTGTTTGAGTGCGGCGACGAAGCATAGCGCGAGTGATGTTTTCGCCTTGGGCAACGCATCAGCAGTCGGGCTTTCGAGCGAAATTAGGGTATTTTCTTTGGATACTTTCTTTTGGCGATGCAAAAGAAAGTATCTCGCCAACGGCGAAAACGTTAAGCTCTGAGAGCTCGGGAGGGCTCGGTATCTGACCCCGAAGGGCTAAATTAAGGTGAACATTGTGCGTAAAATAGTGTTAGTTATATTCCTGTTAGGGCTATTAGTGGCCTGCGATAAAATGCAAACCCTTTCTGAAGCGGCGCAAGTAGAGCGCACTATCCGCCAAGAAGTGAAGCGCGATGTTAAGGGTTTAACCGCGCTCACTAAGGCTGCAGCAGATACCGAGTATGATGGCTTTGCCTGGCGGCGGGGCGAGACAATTCAAATTCGCCAGCGCCAAAACGGTGAGTTAATGCTGTTAAAGGACGTGCAAGCTCCTGAGATTATTGCGACTGCTGTACAACACAATATTCCTAGTTTTAGTGTGGTACGTTATCAACAAGGTTGGTTAGTGGTGTTTCGTACCTACGTCAGTAGCCATTGTCAGGTCGTTTATGCGTATGCTTATCACGGTAAGTTAGATGATACGCCGCAATGTAATGATGCAGTATTTGCTGAGCAGGTGAATGGGAAGTGTCAAAGCCCGATAAATGATGAGTGGCAAGTCTTTAAAGAATGGTTTTTTGCCGAGTCACTGGTTGCTGAAGGTAATCCGGTATGTGCGGATAAAGTAGCACAAGGCTGGCAAACGCCAGTGCAAATCAATCATTAAAATGATATTTGCAACAAGGTTTCGGTGGCTTGGCTAGGGCTGCCCTTTAGCGTGAGCTGAGCTCTCTAGCGGAATTGGCGCGCATTTTCTTTAGGTGCTTGTTGTGCTGCAAAAGTAAATATCTCACCGCAGGTGAAAGCGTTGCTGCCGTTAGAGCTAACTGCGTAAAAATGTGACATCGGGTGCTGGCATAGCGAGTGAATTAACGCCGTTTTGATAAAGTTTTCGACTATTTTCTAGTGAAAACGACTAACTTAAGTTTGATGTCTATTTTTAAGGTGCTGTTATTAATAGGTTTATTAAGTTGGCTGTGTTTTTGCAATGCTCAACCTATCTTAATTATTTGCGAGTACTATTTATGAAACTGAGCACCTTAACCCTTGCTGTTAGCCTAACCTTCGCTGCCTGTTATGTTGGTGGTGTTATGCCTTTTTCTGCGGTCGCGGCAGAGACTGCCCCGCAAAGTATCGAAGATATTTCTAAAGTGAATGGCAGTATTAAACTTGCCGCTGGCAGCATAGCGGGCGAGGTGAGCACCGTGAATGGCAGCATCAATTTAGCGGAAGATAGCCAGGTACAATCGGCGTCTACGGTAAATGGCAGCATTACTTTGGCAGAGCGAGCGCAGGTTACCGGAGAGGCCTCAACAGTAAATGGCAGTATTAAACTGGCCTCAGGTAGCAAGGTGATGGGCGAACTGAGTACGGTGAATGGCGACATGGTGATCAACAGCAGTACCGTAGCGGGCGATGTTAGTACGGTGAATGGCACCTTGAAAATTGAAGGCAGCCAAATCGCCGGAAATCTAACGACGTTAAACGGTAATGTTAGTTTGCTGGCAGGCTCAGTAGTACAGGGCGATCTGGTGTATGCCGAGCGCACTGCCCGCAAAAGTTGGTTTAGCTGGTTTGGTAAAGATAAGCATAAACCGGCAACCTTAACCATCAGTGCCGATTCAAACGTGCAGGGGCAGATCATCTTAAAACAAGAGGTGAACTTGAAATTAGAAAATGCCGCACTGGCAGCACGCGTGGTAAAGCAATACACCGAGTAGCGGGCCAAAAAAAGCGGCAGGTTTTCCAGCCTGCCGCTTTTTTGCGAACCATGAAACGCTTAAACCATTAACGCAGTGGCGTGGCGTGCGCCGCACCGCGGAATACCGCGTTGATATACAACAGGTGCATGCCGTCGACATAGGCGCGGAAATTAGGCTCTTGCGTAAACGCAATAACCTGGCCACGACCTTGCGCTTGCACCATTAACAAGGGTTTATGAGCAATTTGCTGGCGATTTTCTTCCCAAACAAAACCCCCGGCAACAAGCTTTTCCGGTGATGCGAAAGTCAGTACATTACGACCATGTGCCAGCGTCAGTGGCTGATAGATGAAGTTACCCACAAAGATGCTGTTCACATTCGCGGGTACACCGGCGGTTAGCCAATGATCTTGGTCTACTTCTGCTCGCGCTAAAAAGCCAGACACGCTATCAGGCTGCGCTTGAAAAGCTTCTAAGCGTTGCTGATACAACTCGCGGCTTTCTAGCAGCATACCTGCAACTTGCGCTTCAGCTTCGGGTTTCTTTTGTTCACTCACTTTAAATTCACGTTTGCTATTCAGTAGCGGTTTTTCACCTTGGATCAACCAATCGGTTGCATTACCCAACGCCACCAATACACCACCGCGGCTAACAAAGTCGTGGATTTTTTGCTGAGCTTGCGCTCCCAAAGCCTGTTTATAATTGCCTTGGCTTGCTGGCATAATCAGTACATCGTAATGGCGCAGTTCAGCACGTAACAGTTGTGCCGGGCGAATAGCCGTTACTGGGTAATCAATGCCTTGCTCTAAGATAAAGCGCGCGCTACCGGCGCTTAATGGGTTCGCGGGTTCATCCCATAACAGGGCTACTCTGGCATTAGGGATGTTTTGCACGTTGCCTGAACCAAAATTTGGCCCATCTTTAATCCAGCTACTATTAATACCGGTAACATGAGCACCGCTGCTTTGAGCAAGTTGTTGAATCTTAGTGGCTAACTGCGGGTTATCTGCATGGCTTAAAATTAAACTGCCGGCGGGATACCGCACACCATTGCTGTGCGTAAATGGCAAGTCACTGCTTTTAACCGTTAAGCCTTGCTGCAGCGCATGGCTTAACAAACGCGCCGCGGCCATATCGCCCCATGGCACAATATAGCCATAGCGGGCATCGGCATCCGTGACTTTACCGGCGAGTTTGGTGTCTGGCCCAACGGTTATGCTGGCCACATCGACCGCGCGGTTACAGCGGTTAACCTCTAGGTTATACATCAACGGTAATGACCATGCCGTGACATCATAAATTTCATCAGGCAGGTTTTTCGAGCGACGGTCTTGCTGGCGAGCAATAAAGGCTTCGGCCATTTTGACGTCGTCATCTAGCAGATTACGAATTAGCTGATAGGTCGGTTGCGCAGTGTTCACCACGTAAGCGCCTTGCTGATAACTGTTACCACAAGCCCGAAAATCGGCCGTGGCTTGGTTAACGGTAATGCCGTGTTGTGTGAGCACGCCCATTAATTTTTGGTGGCCAGCGGCATCACGGGTGGCAGGGAAAATATAGCTGCGGATGCCATCTTTCTCACCCTGAGTGAGCGACGTTTGCCGATAGCTGTAGAAGCGCTGCAACAAGTCTTTGGCGCGCTTACTGGCGGTTTCAAGCGTAGACATATAAGCGATAAAGTTACGTTGTACGCCATCGGCATACGTTAAAATGCTGCCATCGGTACGGCGATAGTTATGGCCGCGAGCTGAGCCCATTTCGTAGGTTGTGGCGATGCCGCCATAGTACAGTGGCCAGCTGGCACCGTAGCCAGGATACATGGCATCAAAAATTTCCCGAGTAAAATAATCATAGCCAAGCTGATCAAACCATTTGGCGTTGTTTTGCCCTAACCAATCTAAGCTTTCACGCTGTGCACCGGTGACCAGTGGGTTGTAAGGTTCTGCTTCTGGGCTGAAGTAAAAACTTTGATCGCCGCCCATTTCATGTGAATCGACAAAGATCAGCGGAAACATCTGCTGTAACACTCGTACCTGATTTTTGATTTCAGGTTGGGTCAGCGAGATCCAATCGCGGTTCATATCAAACAGATAATGATTGGTGCGGCCATTTGGCCAAGGTTCGTTTTGCTCTGCTGAGAAACGATCGGCGGAGTGCGCGATACCGACTGTGGCGTAATAACGGCTAACAAAGCGGTTGCGGCCATCCGGGTTTTGCATAGGCTCGATATACACCAGGGTATTGGCTAAGATGGCTTTGGTTTGAGCGCTTTGGTCTGCGAGTAAATGATAAGCTAGGCCCATCAGCGCTTCCGGTGGGCTAATTTCGTTACCATGCACGCCGCCAGCAAGCCACACACTGGCGGGTAAGCTATTAATTAGCGCATCTGCAGAGGCTTTGTTTAAGTTACGCGGATCGGCCAAACGGCGCATATCACTTTCTAAACGGTCTAATTTGGCAAGGTTATCAGCACTACCAATCACCGCATAAAATAACGGCCGACCTTGCCAACTTTCGCCATACTTCACTAATTTGATGCGCTCTGGGTAGCTGCTGGCCAGGGTTTCAAAATAACTTAAAATCTCAGCTGGCGCTGAAATGCGTTCGCCCAGCGCATGCCCTAAGCGTTGCTCAATTGAGACAACATCGTTGTGATATTGACTATCGGGAAAAAACGGCACTGTTGTTGGCGAAGCCGCCATGGCTAATGTCGGAAACGCAAGGCAACTTGCGAGATATAAGGCGCGCATAAATTAGCATCCTAAAAACGAAAAAAACTACTGTAGAAGCTCGTAAGGGTAAAGGCAAGCCGCACGGGCTAGAGTTTCGCTCAAGTTGCTATAGGCCTCGGTAAATGGCGAAATGGCTTCAGATTAATCGTTTTAGCGCTTTAATGCGTAGCCTATATCAAGCGATAAAAACAACGGTTTTGCGCAGTACATCACGGCTGGCAACTAAGATGTGTCGCCCTGAAAAGGATACTCTAATGAAACTTGTCAAATGGCTTATATTGCTGTTGTTTAGTGCTAACGTGTTGGCAGATACCGAGGCCGCTTGGCAGGCTTGGCAAAAGGGTGAGGCGCTATTAGTGATGCGCCATGCCCTTGCGCCAGGTATTGGCGATCCAGCTAATTTTCAGCTGGCAGATTGCAGTACGCAGCGTAACCTCAATAGCCAAGGTCAGCAGCAGGCGGTGGTTTGGGGGCAACGTTTGCGGCAACGTACTACTGCCCCGATTAGCATTTATAGCAGTCAGTGGTGTCGTTGTTTAGACACCGCATCCTACATGGCAGTGGGCGAGGTTAAGCCATTACCGATACTCAATTCTTTTTTCGCTGGTCGCGGCAGTCGTCAACAGCAAACCACAGCGTTAATTTCGTATTTTGCCAGCAGCACCGTCATGCAACCGACCGTTTTAGTCACCCATCAAGTCAATTTCACCGAACTCACTGGTATCTTTCCGCAATCAGCCGAAGCCGCGATAATCGCCCTGCCGCTGAGTCAGCCGGCTAAGGTGTTAGCGCGTGTGGCCCTTTAGCGTACTTTGACTCGCTAGGTTGCTGTGGGATGGGGGTGATGTTGTAAGTAATCGGTTAAGGCTTGCACTTGCTCTGGTGTGGCCTGTAAACCCAGTTTTGTGCGACGCCATAAAATATCCTCTGCACAGCGCGCCCATTCGACGCTACGCAGGTAATCCACTTCTGCTTGCCATAGATCAGCAAAGAAATGCTGGCCTAGATCGGTTTCGGTTTGTGCTTCTGCCAGTATGTGAAAGCTTAAGGTGCCATAGGTGCGAACCAAGCGTTGGCAAAAGCTTGGCGCAAGCCAAGGGTAATGTTGCAGCAAATGCTGTTTAAGTGCGGCTTGATCGGTAAAGTCACCACCTGGCAAGGCACTGGCGGCAGTCCAGCGAGGGCCTTGTTGCGGGAAAAAAGGCGCCAGTTGATCAACGACCGACTCAGCCAAAGTGCGATAGGTGGTGATCTTGCCACCGAATACCGAGAGCAGCGGCAGGGTATCATCTGGGCTGTCGAGTAAAATTTTATAGTCACGAGTGACACTTTGCGCCGAACTAGACGCATCTTCGAGCAAAGGGCGTACGCCAGCAAAACTATGTACAATGTCGGCTTCGGTAATTTTTTGTTTAAAATAGTGATTAATCACCGCCAATAAATAGGCTGTTTCTGCTGCGCTGATGCTAGCAGCAGCAGGATCACCCTGGTATTCAACATCGGTAGTGCCAATCAGCGTGAAGTGATCTTCATAAGGAATAGCAAAGACAATACGCTGATCTTCATTTTGCAAAATATAGGCTTGAGGCTGCAAATGAAGGCGTGGCACCACAATATGACTGCCTTTGACCAAACGAATAGCTTGCGGGCTAGGTTGCGCAAAAGCTTCGCTAAACAGCTGGCTAACCCAAGGTCCGGTGGCATTTACCACGGCTTTGCTGTGCACGGTAAACACATCACCGCTATCTTGATGGCGTAAAGTTAAACACCAATAATCGTCTAGTCGTTGTGCTTGAATGCAGCGCGTATGGGTATAAATACTGGCGCCTCGGGAGCGTGCAGCACAGGCATTTAAGATCACTAAGCGGGCATCGTCCACCCAGCCATCGGCATATTCAAAGCCCACTTTGATGGTTGATTCGAGCGGGCTGGTGGCATCGAAATGCACTTTGCGCGATGCCGGTAATTTACGACGAGTGGTAAGATGGTCGTACAGAAACAGCCCCAACCAAATCATCCAAACCGGGCGTAAATGGGCTTGATACGGTAAGCAAAAGGTCAGTGGCCACATAATATGCGGCGCATTTTTGAGTAAAATTTCTCGTTCGGCTAAGGCTTTTCTGACCAAGCTAAACTCAAAATGCTCTAAATAACGTAAGCCGCCATGGATCAACTTACTGCTTTTAGACGAGGTTGCAGAGGCTAAATCGGCTTGTTCGCACAGCAAAACCTTTAAGCCGCGCCCCGCGGCGTCGTGCGCAATACCGGTACCATTTACGCCACCGCCAATCACCACCACATCGACTTTCATGACCAAGATAAACTTCCTTCTGTTTGCTAATAGGGTTTTATTGCTAGGCTGAGGTTTTGCTGAATCATCAGTTGTTCACGAGATTAAATCGTTGTTTGATAAACGAACCTGTGCCACCGCATGTTGCCATTTGGCATACAGTTGTTGTCGTTCTTCGGCGCTAATACTTGGCTCAAAGCGGCGTTCGCAATGCCATAAACTGGCCAGTTGTGTCGTAGAGCTAAAAACCCCACAGTGCAGTCCTGCTAAATAAGCGGCACCCAATGCGGTGGTTTCGGTGTTCTCTGGGCGCTCGACAATAGCGCCTAAAATGTCGGCTAAAAAAGCTAATACCCAATTATTTTTAACCATACCACCATCGACGCGCAGCACGTTGGGGCGCAGACCATCTTTCTCCATGGCCTTTTGTAAATCTTTAGTTTGATAACCCACAGATTGTAGGGCGGCGGCGACAATTTTATCGATACCGGTATCGCGGGTTAAGCCCAGAATAGCGCCTCTGGCGTTGGCATCCCAATACGGAGCGCCTAAACCGGTGAAAGAGGGCACTAAGAACACGCCATGGTCATGGGGTACATGTTGCACCATGGCTTCACTCTCGCCCGCGTTGCGTAATAATTTTAAGCCCTCCACAATCCACTGCATGGTGGCTCCGGCCATAAAAATGCTGCCTTCGATAGCATAAGTCACTTTGCCCTCTAGCCGATAAGCGATGGTAGTCAGCAGCTTATTGGCCGATTTTAGCGGCTTTTCGCCGGTGTTAAGCATTAAAAAGCAGCCTGTGCCATAGGTGCTTTTGGCCATGCCAGGTTCAAAACAGGCTTGACCAATCAGTGCTGCTTGCTGATCCCCCGCCATACCCCCAATCACAATAGGCTGACCAAATAATGCTGCGTCAGTTTCGCCAAAGGCGGCAGCACTATCCATGACTTCGGGGAGCATACTGGCTGGGATGCCAAAGATCTCAAGTAACTCTGGGTCCCACTGCTGGTTGTGAATATTAAATAGCAGGGTGCGGGAAGCATTGGTGGCATCGGTGCGATGCACTTGGCCGGCGGTGAGATGCCAAAGTAAAAAACTGTCTACCGTGCCAAAAGCGAGCTCGCCGCGTTCGGCTTGTTGTTGGGCGCCGGGCACGTTATCTAAGATCCAGCGGATTTTGCTAGCAGAAAAGTAAGGGTCAAGCAGTAAACCGGTTTTATTGCTGATGCTGTCAGCTAATCGTGGGGTCAATAGTTGCTGACAATAGTCACTGGTGCGTCGATCTTGCCACACGATGGCCGGGTAAAGGGGTTTGCCCGTGCTTTTGTGCCAAACCAACGTGGTTTCTCGTTGATTAGTAATGCCCAGGGCTTTTACCTGGGCTGCCGTGATCTGTTGCTTAGCGAGTACTTGTTGACAACAACGCAGCACCGACGCCCACAGATCTTCGGGGTTATGTTCTACCCAGCCATTGTTTGGAAAATGTTGTTCGAACGTCTCACTGACACTGGCCTGCGGTTGGCCTTGTAAGTTGAACAGGACGGCTCTAGAGCTCGTCGTACCTTGGTCGATTGCAAGTAAATACGCTGCCATGGGGGGGCCCGCCATCTAAGCCTGTGCTTCGCAAACGCATTGGCTCACCATTTACAAAAGGTAGAGATCACCAGCGCGTAGGCAGTCAGTAATAATGCGTTAAGTTACTTTAATATAAGCACAAATTGGCTAAAACCGTTAGCATAACCTGATATTAAACTTAGCGCGGCCGAAAAACAGTCAATAAAGGTAATCAGTAAAAGGTTCGCTAACAGGGTTAACCGCTCTTGCAGACACGTTGGCCTTGCCCGCTAAGATAAAATAGGCCTTAACACCTTGTCATTTTATCTGGCAGTTATAGCACGAGTTTGCGCCTCAGCGCCGTGCCTTATACTGCGTCATAAAGCTCCTCATACAAGCTCTCTAAATGATGCAATTTTGCTATGGCTTGTTGCCGTTTCCTGCCGAATAGCCACCAACCCCAAGCGCAGCCTGGAAGCACTAAGAAGCTGTATACTTGCAGCAAGATGTTTGGTACTTGCGCTGGTTGCCACCAGGCTAAGCCCCACAGTGTTATCACAAACAACAGCAACGCCAAGCAACTGTATTGGTTGTAACGCAAATAGCGCACGGTGGTTCGGCATTTTTCTAAACGAAAGAGCAGCAAGCCTTGGCTACTCCAGTCAGAATAATTGAGCAAAGGGCGGTGCAGGCTCACGCTGGTCAGTACCATGCTTATGGCCCCAGCAAACAAAAAGAGCGCTAGAAACATATCTAATAGGGCTCGCTCCCCGAACAATTGGCTGCAGCCCAATATGAGCAGTAGCCCCGCAGCAGCGAGTTCGGCCCAGTATTGCCAACGTTGATAATTTTGCTGGCGTTTGGCTGCGCGTAAATCCGTGGCCAGTGGCTGCGTTGGTTGTTGCTGCCACGCTTTGCTGAGCTGCTTAAAATCAAAGGGCGGTTGCATGTTGCAAGATCTCCTGTAAAGCCGTTTTGGCGCGATTCATTCTTACTCGCACGGCACCGTAACTGATGCCGAGAATATCGGCGATCTCTTTTTCATCAATATCTTCCATCGCCAAGGTAAGTACTTGCCGATGGGATAGTGCCAATTGCCGCACGGCTTGTAACAACACATTGTTTTGTTGCTGTGAGGAAAATGCCACTGAGGGGCAATCGCTTTGTAATTCGTTTAGATGCTGCTCTTCTAACGGTTGCCACGCCATGCGGGTCGATCCGGCGATATGGTCGACCACTACGTTATGCACAATTCGAAACAAATAGGCGCGTTTATTCTCTACTTGGCTTAATTTCTCTGCTGAACGATGCAAGGCCAGATAGGCTTCTTGTGCCAAATCTTGGCGTAAAGACGGATCGGCTTCATAGCTCATTAACGTGCGGCTAATCGCGGCTTGATACTGCAGCCAAAGTTGCAGCGCGAGATCAACAGTCATAATGCTTTACTAAAACCATAGCGACTTATCCTTAAGTGATTCGGCTGCATCGCCTGATCGCGCGTGAGCCATTTTTTAGTTCTAGTCTGCCGCAACGTGCTAACTGTTACAAAAATAAAAATAATTTTTTTTGTAACAGTTTTTTCAACTCGCACGACTTATTAGATAACCGACAAAAGATTCACGCAACAACAGGAGCGCGTAATGAGAAAGGGTGTTATCAAGCCGTTATTTTTTTCGGCACTACTGAGCCAAAGTGTGCTGGCTGATACGGTGCTTTACCACAATGCAACGGTCATCGAGCCGGCCACACAGCAACAAACCCGTGATGCTTGGTTGTTAGTTAAAGCCGGGCGTATTGTGCAAAGCGGTCAAGGAGCGTTACCTGCAGCGACCACGCAGATCGATTTACAGCAGCAGTATGTGTTGCCGGGGCTGGTGGATGCTCATTTGCATATGACCGCAGGGCCGCATCGGTTAGAAATGCGCAACGGCCAACCGGTGTTAGCGGTGACGGGCACGCCAGAGCTTACGCAGTACCATGCTTTAACCACCTTAGCGGCGGGTGTGACCACCATTTTTAATCCAGCTGGTGAAGCGGCCGCCAATGCGCATTATGTTGCCAAGCAGCAACAGGGGGCTTGGCTAGGGCCTAGAATGCTATACGCCGGTGAAGTGTTTGAGCCAACCCCCATTATTGGCGGTTCAGTTTATCCAAGTACTGAAGCCAGTTGGCAAGCCGAGATCGCACGGCAGCAAGCACTCGGTGTTAACGTTATAAAGTTATATCAGGGCTTAACGCAAGCCGAGTTGGCACAAGGTATTAAGTTAGCAAAAGCGGCGGGCTTAAAAACCATCGCGCATTTAGATGGCGTTAGCTGGCAATATGCGGCCGATTTGGGTATTGATGCCTTAACGCATGCTTTACCGACCAGTGCCGAGTTGTTAGCGGAACCGGCGCGTACCGAGTATTTAGCGCTGCGCAAGAACCCCTACGACACCCGCTATGTTTATCAGTGGTTTGAGTATGTCGATTTTGACAGCCCAGCCTTACAAAGGTTGTTTCGTACTTTGGCTGAGAAACAGATTCGGGTGGATCTGACTGCGACCTTCAATGAATTGCTCTATCACTTTGCTGATTCAAACCAAATATATCCAGAGCATGCGCTAAGCGTATTGCATCCTGATGTGCGGCAAAGCTGGCGCGCCAATATGGGCATGTTGGTATACAACTGGACCGAGCAAGATTTCGCGGCTGCACAGCAGCAACTACCCAAAGTACTGGAGTTGATCCGCCGCCTATATGAAGCCGGTGTACCTTTATTACTGGGTACTGATGCGGTTAGTAGTGGCCCATTTTTATTGCGTGAAATGCAATTACATCTACAAGCAGGCCTAACCTCTTGGCAGGTACTGCAATTAACCACCAGTGATGCAGCACGCCACTTGGGTTTGGGCCAAGAGATTGGCCAGTTGAGTGCAGGCTATGCGGCAGACTTTATCGTGTTAGCAGATAACCCCTTGCAGGATTTAAGCGCATTACAACGTATTCAGAGCGTGGTGCAAGGCGGCAAATTGCACACTGTGGCCTCGTTACAAGACGCGGCTAACCAATTTTTACCTACCGCCGACATCGCGGCGACTTCCACAAAATAAGGAGTTATACCATGGATACCATTAATGCCTTCATCGCTGAACTACAACAAATGAACACCCTTGGGTTAGTCGGTTTTGGTGTGTTGTTTCTGGCCGTCTGGTTTTTACCCAGCGTGTTAGCCGCAATTTTTAATCGGCAGCATTTGGGTAAAATCGCGCTGTTAAACATTCCGGCAGGCATGTCTTGGATAGCGTGGTTTGCTCTGCTCGCTTGGGCGGTAACGGGCAAACTGAGTCATAAGCTCGCCGCGAAAGCGAAGTTAGCCCCTGTCGACAAAGTAGAGTCATAACGGCTTTGGCAGCGGCTTACTTTCAAGCCGCTGTGTTAGCGCAAGTTAATGGCATAAAGCGCCAAGCCTTGCATTTGCTGCTGGCGCAAGCCCTTTAATTGCTGACAAATAAGCTGTTGATAGGGTTTAAATGCGGGATGAACCTCTGCGCGTAACAGCTGATCTTGATACTTTAATTGCTGATCAGCCTGCATGTCGACGCTAGCACATTGCTTAAACTGTGCAAACTCAGGTAACAGGATGCTTTGGCAGTGCAGGCTAAAGGCAATAGCTAACCCCGCTAAATCGGCATCACCAAAATACAGGCTAGGTTTGCCGGTGTGTTGCCATGCGTCGTTCAGGGCTTTTCCACCGCTACTATAGTGGCTATCGCCCCGATAGATCACCAGCGGGTTTGGGTAGCGGTGGTGTAAGCGAAAGCGCGTGAGCTGATAAAAACAATCGAGGTTTTCGACGATGACTAAGGCGTCATAATCGCCTAGCTGCAGCTCACGCCAATCAAGATCAACGGTTGCTATGGTTAACCCCGCTTGCGAGATGGCAGTATTCAGCCTCAGCAATACTCTGGTTTGTCGCGGGCTAGCCCCGGCACTTTTCAGCTCTTGGTTAGCGTACTCTGCTTGCTGCAGCCGATCTTGCTCACTGACCTTAGCGCGAAAACAAACTTGCTGTAATTGCAGTTGTGCTTCGGCAATGTGTGCTAATAGTGCCAGATTAAACTGCACAACGGGTAAGTTGGCGCTGTGGCTTGGCAGTAACTGTTGCTCGATACACCAAGCAATAACTTGTCGAGCGACTTTGCCCTTGCTGCTAATGGCAACCTGACCATCGCGCTTAAGGCGCTGCTCTAGCTGTGCCAGCCAGTTCAGCGCCTGTAAGCCGAGTGCCGCCTGCATTAGGCTGCCTTTAAACCAATATTAATATCGCGGATCAGCAACAGGCCGTTAAAGGCACTGGCTGGGGCTTCTTCGCGTGTGATGCTAAACATCTGTTTTTCATCCAGCGGTAACGCCTGATATTCGGCTATGATCTGATACAGCCAGATCTCGCTATCCCAGCTTAATTGCTGAGTGCTCAGATAATCTAAGGCACTGATCTTGCCGCCTTGATCAATCACCCGCAGATAAAAGTTTTCAACATCCGTTTTCAGCGCTTGCTGACGCGCAGCAATTTCTTCGTCTTGCAGCAGCAAGCTAAAGCTGGCGCTTTGTGTATCGGTTATGGTCACGCTGCTTGGGCGTGGTAGTGCTCTAACTAATTCTGCCAGCACTTGTCGCTCTGTGGCCTTATCTAGCGCAATGGCGGCTTGCGGTTTAATACTGGCAGCTTGGTTAAACAAGCTAGGCACGTCGCTGCGATGAGGATAATCGGCAGGCTGATATTTAGGGTGCTGCCGTAAAAACGCGGCCATATTAGCAATTAACAACGAGCGGGCTTGTTGTTGGCGGAATTTTGCCAGCAGTTCGACCAAGCGTTTTTGTACTTCTAATAAGCTGCTGTGATGCGAGCTTAATTGGTTTTGCAATTGACTGACCAGCAGTTTTCGCAGGTGATTATTTCCTTCCGACAACTCAATCAGTTCGTGAAAGTCGAGTAAATCTAAACCATCGAGTAAGCGGCGTAATTGTTTTTGCGCGCGTTCGTTTTCACGAATTTTATCATCGAGGCTACTGACAAAGCCAAAGTCGCTGTTAAGCCGATGCCATAAGCTGTCGATGGCTTCTTCAAACTGGCCACTTAAGTCATGCACATGTTCGGTTAAGCGTTGCAGTTGTAGCTCGGCCACGCTGTAATCGCCTTTAAACTGGGCATCACGATAGGCTTGTACTCGGTTGCGGATCTGCTCTAGCTTTTCAGCAACGTCGGCATTGATCTGACGGCGGTTTTCATCAGCCACCATACTGGCAATTAATTCACTAACTAATGGCCGTAGCGCCAACGGTTGCTGTTCATCTGGGCGCCATAAGATGCGCGCAGCAATCAGTTTTTTTAACGCCCCTTCGCTAAAAGCACTTTCGTCAATAAAGCCATCGACATAACCTTGCATCAAGGCTTTATGATGCTTGCCCAATAACGCTAAACGTTCAGCGCCGATGCTAAATAGGTTTGAAGCGATAGCCGGTTCTAAAGGCGCCATTAGATCAGCGCCTCTTGAGTGGGGGTGTCATCAACCGGCAAATGCTCTTCATCGCGGATAAAACGAATGAGATCAATAAGGTAATCAATTTTACCGGTAACCACATAGTACTGGCGTTCAGCATGAGGTTGTAATAAGTAACCGTGCTCTTTTAAGCGGCGGAAAATCAGTTTAACCTGGTTATCTAACTGCTCGCTTTGGCTATTAAAAAAGCGATCGCTGGCAAGCGTATTTAAACGCTGGCGCAAGCTTTGGTTATCTTCGGTGCGCAGCACAAACTCTTGCAATTTAATCGTATCACCAGCGGTCAGCGCACTGTCGCGGCCTAAGGTTTCTTGCACCAGTTGTAGCCACTCTAATAACGGCAGCAAAGATTGTACGGTTAAAGAAAATTGGCTGCTTAAGTGTTCACGTGCCTCTTTAGTTAGCTCATGAAACCCTAAGAAATACACACTGTGATCATCGTTACTGACTAAGCGGCGATTCAGTGGGCGTAAATAATGGTTAATCTCTTGCTGCGTTTGTTCTTGGCTTAAATGCCGATAAGCATCTTCATCAGTGATCTGACAAATAAAATCACCGGCCAGCAGGCGCTCTAATAAAGGTCCATGTTGTAACATTAGCTTACCTCCTGCTGTTTCTGGGCTAATCGCTCGGCTAAACGACTGACTTTCGGCTGAATGCGTTTAAGCTGGCGCTGGCTTGGATCTTGTTGGCTCGGCTCAATTAAATAGCGATGTTGAAACAGCATTAACACGTCGGATTCTGGATTAGGGAAAGCTCCCACAATGACAATATCGTTGCTGCTACAGGCCGCAAACAGTTTTTCGACGTTGTGGTAGGCCAAGGTGCCAATTTCATCAATCGGCCAATGGATCATCACTTTAGCTTCGCCACGTAAGAGACGGGTGAACGCCAATAAGTACTTACATAAAATCAGGTAAGCCATACCATGACTAGACGATTCCAGCAGTTGCCGATCGTTTTTAATGACTAATTCCGAGCCCCCTTCGCTTAAATGTAGCTCTAACCTGAGCAGCGATTCGATGCTGTATTGCTCGTCAGCGCGCAGTAAATCGACCACATCAGCTAGGGCATTCAAATAATGTTCTGATGGCAATGCCTTACCTGACGCCGCCCAATCATCATACAATTTGGCGAACTGTTTCAATGGTTGCCAAAAGCCCAACTCGTCAATGGTTGATAAAATACGTACTTCAGAGCGGCTAATGCCTTCTAGTACCAGATCATCCGCCACCGCTTCACTTAACCGGCGGCTTTGCAGCGCAATACGGCGGTTAATATCACTAAACACCGTGAAGAATTTCTTTAAATCGCCGCCAATGTTCTCGCCCATTTCAAGTAATTGCTGCTGCGCACCTTTTAAGATTTCTAGCAGGTTTTGCAAAATAGGCAGTTGTTGGCGTTTACCGGCGTAATCCGGCAATTTGCGTTTTTCATGCTCGAGCCGGTCTAAAAACTCTGGGCCAGCATCTTTGCTCAGCACGGTTTCAAACTGCTCGAAGGCAAATTTTAAAGCGCTATCCAATTTGCTACGCTGCTCTAAGGCTTCATTGGCGCGAGCTAAGCGCTCAACACTGTCGGCAGACGGTGCCATGGTTGCAGGGGTAATACTGGCTAAATGCAGTTCTTGCAGTTTAGTGAGTACCGGTTTTAATTGGTTAAGTAACTGTTCTGCTTGGCTCATCAACTCTTGTTGCTGGCGTTTTTGTTCTTCTAGCTGCTTTTGGCGAGCACTGTATTCTGCTTTTAACTGCTCTAAAGCTTGTTTACCGCTGCGTTGTTGTTGTTTTAATTCGGTTTCTTGAGCGAGCAACTGGGGCCGCAATTGTTGCCAATCCAGCGCCATAAATTTTTGCCAATTATTCAGTTCATCATGACGATTCTCTGTGGCTTTGATGTCAGTTTTTAGCTGATCTTGTTTTTGCTTCAGCTCAGTTAAACGACGCGGATCAATGCCTTTTGCCGATAACTCTTCATTAAAGGCTTGTTGCAGGTCTTTAATTTGATTTTTGTTATCGTCGCGTTTGTGCTCAAGTTGACGCTCTAATTCGTCAATTTGTTCATCAAAAACGTATAACTCTGCTTGCCAGTCGGTTTTTAATTCAAGCTTTTGGCTTTGATGATCTTCTTTTAGCGCGCCTAAATCAGCTTGTTGCTGCTGCTTTAATTTTTCCAGTTGTTGCTGCTGGCTTTGCAACGTATCGCGCACACTGCTTTGCCGTTGTTTGGTTAATTCGCGTTGCTGTGCTTGTAAACGATTGCGAGCGTCACGGGCATAGTCAATGTTTTGTTCAGATTGAGTGAGTTGCCACTCGGCTTGCTCCACTTGAGCACGACACAGCTCGGCCTGTTCGAAACGCTCTTTTAATAGCTTTTCGGCTTGCAGCTTGTTGGCCTGGGCTTGTTGTAGCTGTTGCTCTGCCGTTTGAATACGATGGCGAATGGCCGCTTCATCTTGTGCATAATCGGGGGTATCAATGGCGCTGAGATCTACCTTTAAACCATAGAGGCTGTCGCTCAATTCCGCCAAATGCGGCTGTAAGTCTTGGCGTTCTAATAAGCGCTCATCGATCACCTTGCCTAGCTTTTGCTCCCAGCCGTTATAGTGCAAGCGCAAGTAGTGGCGCAAACTTCCTTGTTCCGGTGTCAGTTGTCGGTTGAGTTGCTGTAATTGTTGCTCGGCGCTATGCAGCCCCTTGCGGCTTTGCTCTAACTGCTGATTAGCCTGTTCACGCTCTTGCCGAGCCTTTTGATGCTGTTGTTGCAACTGCTGGAGTTGCCGAGCTTGCTGTTGGGCTTGCTGCTGGGCTTGCTCTAAACGCAGTTCGGCCGCACGCAATTCATCGTGTTCAGCTTCGGTGAGGGGGGAAGTATTCAACTGGCTTTGAAGTACGGCAATGGCACTGCTCAGTTGCGTCAGTTGGTCCGCAAATTGTTGTTGGGCTTGTTGTAAGCGGCTTTGAAAGCTTTGTTCGAGTAGCGCCAGTTTGTTTTCTTGCTGCTCCCGCGTCTGGTCTTTTTGCTGCTGTAATTGCCGCGCTTTGGCACGATGCTGCTCACTTAAGCGATTAAACGCTTCGGCCAGTTTGGCTTTGCGCTGTTCTAACTGCCGTTCTAAATCACCATGCTGTTCCACCATTAATTGATACTGCTCGACCACTTCTTGCAAGGTGTCGCGCCACAGGGGCAGAGCATCAGTATCGCGTTGCAGCTTAGGCATATCTTTGGCGTCATAATCATCGAAACGCTGTTGTAACTGATCTAAACGCGCACTGGTTTCATGCAAATCGGCTTCGGTTTTACTCAGTTTGCCATTGTGTTCAAGTTGCTGTGCATTAAAGTGTTCTTTTAACACCAGCAGTTCACCCCGTAACTGATTAACCTGCTGTTCGGCATCGGCCTTACGCAGTTTCTGCTGTTGCTCATCTTGTTGTAACAACGGTAACAATGCACTGAGCTGCCCTTCGGCGCCATCTAACTGCAGTGCTAATTGCTTTAAGCGCTCAAAATCTTGTTGTAGCTTGTCCAACCGCATCGACTGACGCATTTGCTGGATCCACTCGCGCGCCTTGGTGTTTTTAACCTTAGTGGTAGGTAAGGTAACGCCATCTTCCTCAAAAATAGCGGCCAGCATGGCTTTTAGCGTGTCCATTTTGCCTTCTTTGGCATGCACGGCGCTCACCAGCTTTTCAATGTGGCGTAATTTATGGCCACTGCTAACCAAGCTAAAGGTTGCGGCTAAACGCCTTAGCTTTACGCTATCGGCGTTGTTACCACGCAATGCCGCCGCATCATTTTGAATAATACTGCGGTACTCGCTGGTGGCACTGATTTTGGCTGACACTTGCACATCCGGCCGAGCGCGCATGGCACTGGCCCAATCGCTGTAACTGAGTGCTTTTACGCCTTCATCGCTTTGCGTCAGGTAAAAGTCGCTTTGATAAGCCGCGGCCACTAAGCGATAGTCAACACCGCCTTCGCTTTTCCGGGTCAGTACCACTTGGCAAATATCACCGCTCTCGCGCTGATATTCATAAATTAAGTAGCTGTTAGAAAACGGCAGGTAAAATTCATCGAATTTTTTACGGGTTTTCGGTACTACGCGGTTGGGCTGCTCACCATAAAATACCGGCACTAAGCGTTGTAAGGTGGTTTTGCCTGAGGCATTGGTACCACAAATATTGGTGTGTTGATCCAACTGTAATTCGACCACACCGGGCAGGTGGGTATGGATCAGCACAATACGAAGTAATTGTGACATAAGCATTTCCTGTCAGCGCCTACTGCAGGCGCTGTCGTTTTCAATTATTGGCCGTTATTATCCATGGAATGATGATAATTACCAGCACTCGCCACCGCGGCGGGTTGTTTGCTTAAATGCCGCCACAGTAATTCAAGCGGCCCTTGTTGAAAACGTTGCAGATACCAGCGGCTGAGCAGCAATTGCAAGGCTATCATGCCCAAGGCAATCGCGGTTAAGGCTAACCTGTCTAAGCTGGCGAACCAGTCGGGGCGCAGCACGCGAAATAGCAGCACCATTAAAACGGTTTGGGTAAGATATAGGCTAAAGGCCAAGCGGCCACAGGGAATTAACCAACGCTGTAACAGGGGCTGCTGTTTTAGATGGATCAGCGCACTTGCAAAGCTCAGTGCCATCAATACTTCGGCTAAGTAACTCCAGGGCAGGGCGGTATTCAGATCGTAAAAATAATCAGTCCGATAATCCAAATAAACAATGCTGGCACTCAATAACAAACCAACGGCAAATAATCCAGCAGTGACCACAGGGCTAAAGCCTCGCTGAAACCATTGTGTCTTAAATAGCGCGATCCCCGATAACATTAAAGCCAGGCTATACCAGAACATCGACAGTAGATAAGATATGGCGTAATAGCCGCTGAAGCTGATGTTTTCGATAACTTGTGCAAGATAAGGCCCGGTCCATAATTGCTGTTGTCTTAGCAGTTCATCGCTGTCCATCGGGGTGATTACGGTCGGGTCAAACCAGAGATAACCGGCATAGAATACCGGTAGCAACAAGCCAAGCACAAAAAACTGGCGTGCTTTACGCCAGAGCGCTGCACTATCTAACGCTAGGTAGCCGCGGTAAAGCATAAAAAGCCCGGCTAACGCATACCACAGTAAAATGTCGCCAAACCACAATAGCCAGCCATGCAGTAAACCAAACAGCGCCAGCCAGTATAATCGGCGTTTTACATAGGCGATGCCATAGCGTTGGTAAATAAGCCATAAACTGACACCAAACAACAAATTAAATAGCGTTAAAAAACGACCTTGCAACAGCAGCGTTTGCACACTAAACAGCAGCGTATCCAGCGAGCTGACACCTTCGGACCAATGCAGGCTATGGGAGTAAAGCGGCGGCAGCGCAAAGGCATAGATATTCATCAAAATCAGGCCAAGCACAGCAAAGCCGCGGATCATATCAAGCTGGGGTAGTCTACTCATTCGTGCATCCATGGTGTGGAATGGTTATTTAAACCGCAGCACGGCAGCAAGCGGCATAGGGCTTTGGGTGCAAAAGCAAAACAGCAGCGCGCTATTTACTGCCGATTTGCTCTGGACTTTGCCTGTACTGGCGGTGTTAATTCGCTTTTAAGTACAGCAGCGCTTGTTCCAGTACTTCATCGCGGCCTGCGGCTATCCCTGCAATAGTGGGTTTCACTTCAACATCAGACACAATGCCAATCCGCTGTGTTGGGGTTTTATCTGGATAAAATACGCCAATACCGCTTAACCATGTTGAATGACCACCTGGCAGAGGAATATGCGATATATTCCCATCTGCCCCTGCGGTGGTGCTGCCAAACACCTTGGCTTTAGGCGCACCACGTAAAGCCATCGAGGTATATTCAGATTGGCTTTGGCTATGCTCGTTAATTAAGATCGCTATTTTACCTTGGTAATAGTTTGGGTTAGTTTCGCCAACACTTAATGCTGGTGTCCAAGTAAACTTGCCTGGATGATCCGCTTGCATATTAGTAAAGCGTACAAACTCGAAAGGCTTTGGATAAAGATGGCGGCCAAGATTAAAAACCACAAACTGTGATGGATAGTTACGAATATCGATCACCAGCCCTTTGGTGTCAGCAAGTTCTTGTATCATGGTATCGACATCTACATCAGCCATTTTATCTAAGCGGATATAGCCAATCTCAGGGCTCAGTCGCTGATAGGCTGTGTCACCATGCTCGTTATAATAGTATTGGCGCTTAATCGCATTTCTCGCCAACAATGGTAATGGTATTGTTAGTTCTTTTGTCCCTCGTAACACCTTTACGGTTAATTGCTCCTCGTTGCTATTAAGCAACAAACTAGACATTTTCATTAGGCGGGTAGGTTCATTTGAAGCTGCCGCCAACGGTTGTAAATAGGCTAAGCGCTCACTAACCGGCTGACCATTAATTTGAGTAATGATATCGCCTACCTTAATGTCTGGTGCGTTCTGATAAACTTTGTAGACAACCGCTTGCTGCTCAACAAAGCGCACGTCTACAGGCGGCCTTTTGCCACCAACATAGTTCGTTATCAGGTTCGCATTATTAAGCTTTAACTGGGTATGCGTATCATGTATGGCATAAATTACTTGGGATAATGCCAGCTGATACTCTAGTTCTGTTTTTGCCAGCAGCATTGCCGGTATCGCATCCTGTAAAACCTTTTCCCAAGGCTGTTCTGTTAAATCACGGTAGGGTGAGTAGTATTGAATGATATTCCATAGTCGGTATAAGGTGAGTAACCTAAAGCCGGAATCTTGGTAGTTGATATCAGGGTATACTTTTTCATTAAAAGTGGGATTGCCAACACCAGCTGCTTTTTTTACCCAGTAATGTGGCTGTGGAATATCGGTGGCATAAATTGTGGCGAGTTGCTGGTTCAGTTCAGCGGATAAGCCCCAACTTTGCCAGAACTGTGCAGGATGAATTAATGCGGCATCTTGATGATTTTTGCATTGCTGACAAGGTGTTATTTCGCCAAGTGCCTTGATCCAATCAAGCAATATTTGATCCTTACCTTGAGCAGATACAGAGAGTACTTGGGGCAACAAGCGAAATAACTCAGCATCCATACTGACATTGCCTTTTGCCGATTCTGGATGAAAATATTTTATAAAGCCCCAGACTTTCCCTAATGCCGCTAAGTTATGCTGCTGTGTGCTGGTTAGATTAGTGATGCGAATGCCAGATTCCTGTTCAAATTCGTGCGATGCGTTTGCTACAAAAACACGCTGCTTAGCTTGTGCTATGGGGATGCCATCAAGCGTTAACTGCAGATCGGCAAAATAAGCTTCACCTACATCACTTAAAAAAACACCAAAGCTAAGACTTTCTGCCTCTGCTACCACATCTATTGATAGTTCAACCTGCTGCCAGTTTTGGCTCACCTTAACGGGGCTCTCTGCCGTATTTGCAAAAGCCAGTGCGTTGCCATTGCCGTTTAGCCTGATCCAAAGTGCAGGGCTGCCATTTTCAGTAGCAGGTTCCGTTTTAATCCACCCCTTTAAGGTCAGCGTCTTGCCAATATAACTAAAGGGTATTTGCATCATTGCAAACGCATAGTCATCCTTGGTGGTGGGTTTGGCTCGGCTCAGGCGTAAACTTTGCGCGGTTTGCGTGGGATGTTGGTCACTTAAGAGGTTTGGCTCACTACCATTAACGAACCAGCCATTTGGTGTATTAATGTTGGTTGCTGAAAACTCCAGGTTAGGAGCTTGTGCCAGCATTAAAAAACTCAGTGAGTAAAGTAGCAGGCTTATCAAAAACTTCTTCATAAATAATCCTTTAAAAACAGCCGAAGCAGTTTGAATTTTTAACGAGGTAGGTGATGTTTAGTCATATTGATACACAATTAATTAAATAGTGTAAACAATTTATTTTTATTTGAAAGGTTAGCTAGGTTGCTGGCGCTATAACGGGTGTTATCTTTTTAGTTAGCGTTTTAACCGATCTGAGCAATGCAGCATGAATGCGCGCCAGGGGCGAGTGTGGAATCCACAAAGGTTACTTGCTGCAAGAGGGGGTGATGATCTGCGCTTGGCCGGCGGTCAGATTATTCAGTTGTTGCATAAACTCATCCTCGGCCTGCTCGGGTAGGCGAATACTGATCTCCACTTGTTGTTGATACCGAATCGCTAAGACTTCACCGCCGTATTGCTGTAGCATTTGTCGCAAGCGGGCTTCAGCGGCGAAACTAACCCGAACGGTTAACTCGCTTTGCGGGCTAACAGTGGTTAACTCAGCTAAATTAGCGGCTTGCGACACCGCAGCCGAGTAAGCGCGCACCAGGCCACCCGCACCCAGTTTCACCCCACCAAAATAGCGCACGACTACGGCCAAGGTATTACCTAATTCGCGCTCAGTTAGTACATGCAACATCGGTTTACCGGCGGTGCCGCTGGGCTCGCCATCATCACTAAAGGCTTGGGTTAAAGGCTGGCGAGTATTGCCAATAATATAGGCCCAGCATACGTGATTAGCATCTTTGTAGCGTTCACGATAATGCTGTAGCCACTGCAAGGCGATCTCACGATCAGTGATCGGCTGCAAAAAGGTCAGAAAATCACTGTTCTTTTCAGTGAGCCGATGCTCAACCGGCGCGGCCAGGGTAGTGTAGGTGGTCATGTTTGCTTAAGCTAACTTCTTGTGCTCAGGTGAAAAGATTATATCGGATCTTGTTGCTACGATTCTCCCGTTAATTGCTTTGGATCTAATAGCTCCTTTAGCTCATCTCTGCTTAATTCGGTCAGTTCCGCCGCCACATCAATAATGGGACGTTGCTGCTGATAAGCCTGTTTGGCAATCGCAGCGGCTTGGTCATAGCCAATTTTACTGTTGAGTGCGGTCACCAAGATCGGGTTTTTCGCCACCGTTTGCGCAATATGCTGCTCATTAACCGTAAAATCCGCTATGGCTTGTGTGGCCAATGCTTGGCAACTGCCACTGAGTAAACTGATCGCTTCTAATAGATTATCGGCCACCAGTGGCAGCATCACGTTTAACTCAAAATTACCCGATTGCGCCGCCATGCTAATGGCGGTATCACAGGCAAACACTTGCACAGAAGCCATCGCCACCGCTTCGGGGATCACCGGGTTGACTTTACCCGGCATAATCGACGAACCCGGTTGTAAAGCCGCTAAGCTAATTTCGCTTAGGCCTGCTAACGGCCCAGAGTTCATCCAGCGTAAATCGTTAGCGATTTTTAACATTGCTGCGGCTAAGGTTTTTAACGCGCCGGAGAGCGCGAGCGCACCATCTTGCGAGCTTAAATTAAAAAAGAAGTTAGAGCTGGGCGTTAAGCTTAAGCCGGTTTGTTGGCTTAGTTGCTTGGCAAACAGGGCGGCGAAATCTTTATGCGCATTAATACCAGAACCTACCGCCGTGCCGCCTTGCGCTAATTGGCTTAGCAGCGGCACTTGCTGCTGTAACTGGGTTTGCGCATGACTCAGCTGACGGTGCCAGCCGCCGAGCACTTGCGCAAAGGTCACCGGCATGGCATCCATTAAATGGGTGCGGCCGGTTTTGACAATATGACCTATCTCTGCAGATTTTGTGTTAATTGCCTGTTCTAAGGTCTGTATTGCTGGAAATAATTGCTGCTCTAACGCCAATAAGCTACTCAATTGTATCGCCGTGGGGATAGTGTCGTTACTGCTTTGGCCTAAATTGACCTGATCATTGGGATGAATGCGCTCGCCAGACAATTGACTCGCCACGGTCGCCAGCACTTCATTCACGTTCATATTGCTGCTGGTGCCCGAGCCGGTTTGATAAACACTGACGGGGAACTGGCTTAAATCAGTGTTACTGAGTAGCTTTTCAGCCGCCTTGACAATGGCATTGGCCTGAGCGGTGTTTAGCAATCCCAATTGGGCATTGCTGTGGGCTGCGGCTTGTTTAATTTGCAGCAAAGCCTGAATAAAGCTCAGCGGCAGCGTTTTTGGACTGATTTGAAAGTTTTGCACGGCGCGTTGCGTTTGTGCTTGGTAAAGCGCGCTACTTGGCACTTGTAACTCGCCCATTGAATCGCGTTCGGTGCGGGTAGACATAGTCACTCCTGTGGCTAAAGGGTCCCTTAAGCCTAGTTGCAGTAAACTGAATTTGCTAGTTGCGCTCGGTATGCAAGGCTTCAAAGCCACCAATCAAATCAAAGAGTTCGTTGTCGATACCACTTTGCCGGAGGTGGTGAAAGTGTTGTTTCAACTCGGTTTGCAGCTCATCAATGTTCTTTTCTGCTCGCTGCATCCCCAGTAAACGACTGGCATTTTCACTGGCTAAAGAGTGGGCACATGCCCGAAACAAGGAAATAAACAGGAACTCACTTTGCAGTTTAGCAACAGTGAGAGAGGGATCATTCAATAATTGTGGCAAACAGCGGCCTGGCCAGGGTTTGGTGGCGAGTTGTTGTTGCCACTGTTTGTCCAGCGGTAACAGTGGCTGCATTTGACAACGATAGCGAGCGTTAGCGATGGGGGTGTTGTTAAACAAATAAACATGTTCCAGCGCCCCAGTTTCCTGCAATGTTTGGATTTCCGACAGCATAGCCGAGATAAAAGGGCTAATGGCATGGATACTGTCTGGTAACGCAAAAGTTTGGCCGAACTGCAGGCTGTCGCCAGTAAGCAACGGTCGTATCCGCTCCCCGACTGCCCAGATCCGTTTTTTGCCGTTTATTTTGGCGAGTGCTGAATTGGTAAACTCTGCTAGTTGATCATTAAACTGACCTACCAAGCCTTGATCAGACCCCAAGACGATAACGCCAATAAACTGCGGCGTTTTTTGCCGTTGATAACGGTGTTGCTGTGTTGTTTGCTGTTTCAGTGTTGCCGTTAAGGCCAGCTCCAGCGTCATATAGTAATCATCAAGCGCCAAAACGGCCTGTTCGTATTGACTGATATTGGCAGCCGCCATCGCTTTCATGGTGCGTACGACCGATTTTAGATCGGTTGCACTGTCGATTTTTCGCTGGATGACGGGTATCGATTCTGCCATTAGTTGTGGCTTGCCTGATCGAGTGCTTGTTGGCACAAATCCAGCAATTGCTGGTTGTCGGCAGCGCTGAGTTTGTCGCCGCTGGCCAATGCTTGCAGCAAGGCTGTGGGTAACTGTTCTTGCATAGCAATCAGGGTAAGTTGTGCCTGATCCATCTCATCTAGGGCGATAGTGTCAAACAAACCGGCTTTTAACGACAATAGCACCAGCATTTGGGCAATTTGTGATAATGGCGTCGCTTCGTTTTGTTTTAAACAGGCACGGATCCGCAGGCCATGTTGAATCAGTTGTAAGTTCCCTTCATCTAAACGGGCGCCAAAGCGCGCAAAGCTTTCTAATTCTTCAAATTGGGCATAGGCCAACTTCAGATCACCGGCGATACTACGATAACTGTCACTTTGTGCTTTACCGCCTACTCGCGACACGGATTTCCCCACGTCTACTGCAGGTAACACGCCTAGTTCAAATAAGGTTGGCGACAAATAAATTTGACCATCGGTAATGGAAATGAGGTTGGTGGGGATATAAGCAGACATATTTTGGGCTTCGGTTTCGATGATGGGTAAGGCTGTCATCGAGCCACCACCTTGCTTTGCATTAAGGTGGGTTGATCGTTCGAGTAGGCGGGAATGTAAATAAAAAATATCCCCAGGGAAGGCTTCTCGTCCTGGTGGTCGGCGCAGCAGCAGCGACAGTTCCCGATAAGAGCGGGCATGTTGCGTCAAGTCGTCATAGACAATCAGCACATCATGGCCCTGCTGCATAAAGAATTCGCCTACACTGGTCGCCGCATAGGGCGCGATATAATCAAGACCTGGCGCACTATTACCCTCTGTAACCATAACCACCGTATAAGCCATCGCCTCTTTACTGCGCAAAGTGGCCAAGGTTTTCGCGACTGACGCGCTACGTTGTCCTATGGCGCAATACACACACAATACATCCTTGCCTTGTTGATTTAAAATAGTGTCGATGGCAATAGCGGTTTTACCGGTTTGGCGATCACCCATGATCAACTCACGCTGCCCGCGACCAATTGGGATCAGTGCATCGATGACTTTTAAGCCGGTTTGCAAAGTCTGAGTAACGGGGAGACGTTGAATGATGGCTGGCGCCTGCCGCTCTATTGGCAGCCGCTGTGTTAGTTTTGGTGATTTTAGACCATCTAACGGCCTGCCCAGGGGATCTATAACCCGGCCCAGTAAGGCATCGCCCACTGCCACATCCATCACCCGTCGGGTAGGATAAACAAGATCACCAGCCTTTAATGCGGCATACTCGCCTAACAGTACGACACCAATTTCGTCTTCATCAATATTAAAGGCGATACCGTAAATATCACCCGGGAAGCGTAATAACTCATCATAACCTACCGTCGGTAAGCCGCTGACGACTGCGACGCCGGCACTAACCTGCTTGATCGTGCCAATTTCTTGCAGTTGTAAGGTTGGTTTTAAGGCTTCTCGGCGTTGGTCGAGTTGTTTGAACAGGTGATTAACCTGTTGTTGTAAGCTTTGCGATTTAGTTGCCATCATTATTGGGCTCGGTAGGCATCGGCAAGGCGCGTTTAGTTGCTGGCTGGGCGGCTTTTTCAGGCAATAAAGCGGATAACGCTTGGCCAGATGCTTGCAGCGACGCTAAATAATCTTCACTGCTCCAGGACAATTTCCAACCCTCCATCACCAGCTCAATACCACAAATTAAGTCGGTTGCAACGACAAACTTTATTGGCGAACGCTGTTGGTTAGTATCAGGTATCAGGGCAGTTAAACATGTCGTGATGCTATTTTGCTGCTCGGGTGACAGGGGCTCTGCACTTCGCAGTGTCACGGCAACCGCAGGCTGCTTTAAGTGATTGAGTAGGGCGGTTTGCTGCTCAGCGACATCAGCTGCGGGCGGCTCTGCTAGAACATGCTTTAAGCGTACAATAAACACCTCAAACATACGTTGCTGTAATTCAATTCCGGCGAGGTCTTGCAGGACTTTTGCGCTATTCGCATAAATCTGCTGCAAACTTTCCTCAGCAATTAGCGTGTGTAACGTGTGTATTTCTTGATCAAGATCCGCGATGGCTTGTTGGCGTAGTAAAGCAACTTGTTGCTTGGCGTCGGTGAGTAACACAGCGTGTTGCTTTTCAGCCTCTGCGATGGCCTGCTGCAGCTGTGTTTGTTTTTCTGCAGCAAATGCTTGTTGCTGTTGTTGCAACGCGTGTTGCTGTTTTTCGGCTGCGGTTTTTAATTGCTCTGCTGCGGCTATTTTGTCGGCAATCACTTTTTCTCTAGCATCAATAGCCTGCAAAATAGGATGGTATAAAAAGCGTTTTAGCAAATACACCAAGATTAAAAAGTTCAGTGCTTGAGCGCCAACGGTAAACCAGTCAATGATCATGTCAATTTCCAATCACGATAGTGCTAAAGTGATTCCAAAAGGGGTTAGCAAACAGCAAAATCATGGAGACAACAAAAGAATAAATGGCGGTGGATTCAATCATGGCCAAGCCCACAAATAACGTGCGGGTGATGGTTGCCGATGCATCAGGTTGTTGCGCTAGGGCACTTAACGCGGTACTGACGGCTTTGCCCTCCGCCAGAGCCGGTCCAATACACCCTATTGAAATGGTTAAGCCGGCGGTAATAATTGATGCCAGTGCGATTAATGTAAGACTATCCATAAAGCGACCTCAGTGTGATGTAGTGGATTTTTGCTCGATGCGCTGGGTTGCGGCAGCAATATAAACGGCCGCCAGCACAAAAAAGATATAGGCCTGTACTATGCCGGTCAGTAGCCCCAGCGCGGTCATTAATAATGGGAAAATCAGTGGGGCGATGACCAGTAAAATGGCAATAATCATCGAACCGCTCATCACATTACCAAAAAGTCTGACCGCTAGCGCCAAGGTGCGAGACAACTCGCCAATAATATTAAAGGGCAACATAATCCAAGTCGGTTCGGTATAAGACGCTAAATAGGCTTGCAGTCCTTTTTCATGGATCCCATAAAAAGGCACGGCAATAAATACAGCGCAAGCTAGCGCTATGGTGGTGGATAAGGAGCCGGTTGGTGCTTCAAAGCCCGGAAATACGGTCAATAAATTAGCCGTGGCAACAAACAAAAACAGGCTACCTAAAAAGCCTAAATAATGTTTGGGCTTTTCCAAACCTATATGCGCGATTTGTGTTACCAGCGTGGTAACGACCATTTCCAGCAAGTTTTGCCAGCGCGATCGGGCTAAGCCGGTTGCCAGCTTTCGGGTAATTAATTTTGAGCCAATGACTAAAATCGCCATGACTAACCACGTATACACTAGCGTCGCATTGAGCTTAATAAAGCCAAACTGCCAGTAAATCAGTTCATCGGGCGTTAATTGCATCCTTCATCTCCCGTTGTGCTAATCGTGGCAGACACACTGGACTTTACGCGCCAGCGATAACACAGTGTTCTACCGACTAAAAAGCCAACCAGACAGGCCAACCAAAGTGGCCAATGTTGCTGCCCGACCAGATAAAAACCGCAACCGGCTAGAGTAAGTCGCACTATAAAGCCACCCAAAAACCACAACAAAGGCCTTGCAGAAAGCAGCCCTTGCTGTGTGGTAAGCCAAAGCACATAAAAAAATACCAGCCCAATCAATAGGCCACTTAGCATGGCACTGAGCACCGACATCATTGTGACACCCTGCGCCAGTAACAGATCATTCATCATCGTTTTCCTTTTCTTGGTGCATGGCCAGGCCCTCTTTGTTTAGCCATTGCCACGCGGTAAAACAGCCTATTACCAAGCCTGCAAGCAATAACGCCAGAGTCCAGGAACGTTGATCCTGTAATTTGTCATCTAAATACATACCCAGGGCGGTGCCCAATAGAGTGGGGACCGCGATGGACCAACCAATTAACCCCATCATGCCAAGACCAAACCACACCCCGGACTGACTTCGCTGCGCCTTCAGTTTACGTTTGGCTTTATGGTGAACCTGCTGCAACAATGCTTGCTGCTGTTTTTGTTCTTCCGAGCTCTCGTGTTTGGTCATGATTCATCGTGCCGGTTTATGTTGATAGAACGGCGCACGAAACCACTTTCTAACTTCGCCATCACGTTGCGCATTAATTGTTGTTGTGCGTCGAGTTTCAGAAACTCGTCACTCACCATCTGATGCAATTGGGTTAACGGTACACCGGAATAAGCCCTGCGCACTGACATGGTTATTTGCTCACCCACTTTTACCAGCACACCTTGATCAACTGCGACATAGATGTCTTCGCCATCTGGCATGCGGTAACTGAGAATGCCTGGTACCACGAGGGCGACACAATCCTGACGATGTTCTAACAAACCAAAGGCACCATCAGTAGTATCAACTATCAGGTTATGTATTTGGTTTTGTTCGGTAAATACAGCAAAGGGTAGGCATATTTTAAGCTTCATGGCTTTGCTTACCGTCTGAACGTTTGGTTAAGGGTTTAACCTCATTCACGCTACCAATCATGTAGAGCGCACTTTCTGGATACTCATTAAATTCTCCGTTAAGGATCCGTTCACAGCCCTCAAGTGCATCCTCTAAGCTGACTTGGGTGCCGGCAATATCACTGAATTGTTCAGTAGTAAAAAAGGGCTGGGTGAAGAACCGTTCTAAGCGCCTAGCGCGATTTACGGTGTCACGATCCTTAACGGATAACTGTTCTAGCCCGAGCATGGCAATGATGTCTTTTAATTCGTCGTATTGTGCCAGTACCTGACGCACATTCTGCGCGATGTTGTAATGTCGTTGACCGACGATACCCGGCGTGGCCATTTTGGAGCTGGATTGCAATGGATCGATAGCCGGATACAGCCCTTCGCTGGCGCGTTTGCGTGATAAGACCAAGGAGGCCGATAAGTGGGCAAAGGTATGCACTGCTGAGGGATCGGTAAAGTCATCTGCAGGGACATACACTGCTTGAATAGAGGTAATAGCCCCGTTTGTCGTACTGGCAATGCGTTCTTCTAAGGTGGCGAGTTCAGTACCCATAGTGGGTTGATAGCCCATACGCGATGGCATTTGTCCCATTAAACCGGAAACTTCAGCACCTGCTTGAATAAAACGAAAAATGTTATCAATTAATAGCAACACATCTTTATGCTGATCATCGCGGAAGTATTCTGCCATCGTTAAGGCCGCATGCCCGATACGAAAGCGATTACCTGGCGGTGCATTCATTTGGCCAAATAGCATCACCATGCTATCCAGCACGCCAGCTTGCTGCATTTCTCGATAAAGTTCTTCGCCTTCACGACAGCGTTCACCTATACCGCAAAAAATACTGACGCCTTGTTGATGGCCAAGCATGTTGTGGATCATCTCTGTGAGCAAAACCGTTTTACCGACACCGGCACCACCAAAAAGCCCGGCTTTGCCGCCTCGTTCTAGGGGGGTTAACACATCGACAATTTTAATGCCGGTGGTAAATATTTCGGTTTTATCTAAGCGTTGTAATAAGCTGGGCGGGGCATGATGCACACTGCGCCATTGCAGATCAGTAGGTGCGGGTCGTCCATCAATGGTGGCGCCAAACACATCAAACATTCGAGAGAGAATGTCCGGGCCCACCGGTGCACACAAAGGGCCGCCTGTATCGACTACCACCATGTTTCTGGCCAAACCTTGGGTTGGCGTAAGAGCGATGGTCTTTACAGATAAAGCAGTGGTATGCGCTTGTACTTCCAACACAATGCGTTCGTTATCAGCCAGTAAAATGTTATGGATAGGTGGCAGCTGTGTGGTGAACTTCACTTCAACAACACTGCCGCGCACTGAACTGACATAGCCGCAGTTCTTTGACATAGTAGTGTTTTGCACAATTCACCTGAGGAAGGATTACTGAGATAGAGCAACATTGCCTAATCTAAGTATGCGCACTAAGTGGGATAAAGCAATGTTGCTGCTAAAAGATATGCAGCAACCGCAAGGTAAGTTAAAAAAGTTTAGCGATCAGGGGCGCTATTGTTTAACGATTAAGGCTCGTTCAACTCCTGAGAGTTGCGGCCAAATACCGGAATGGTCAGTTGCCATTTAATGGCGGCTAAGCGCAGTAATAGCAGGCTTGTCATACCGGCGAGCATGGCATAAATAGGGGCGATATGCAGCGCCAATAGGCTGGTATACACCGCACCACCAAAAATACAGGTAAAAGCATACAGCTCGCCGCGAAACACCATGGGGATCTCCCGGCACAGTACATCACGGATCATGCCACCACACACGCCGCTCATGGTGCCGAGCATAATGGCCACCATGGTCGAGGTGCCGTGATCCAGCGCTTTTTGCGTACCCATAATCACAAAAAAGGCCAGCCCAATGGCATCGGCAATTTGTAACGTATTATTGGGAATGGTCAGACGATTACGTACCAGTAAGATGGTGGCACCGGCTGCGGCAAAGATGGCAAAAAAATAGCTATTATTGTTCATCCAGATCACCGGCACATCTAAAATGAGATCGCGCAGTGTTCCGCCGCCAATGGCGGTAACGGTGGCTAATACAATCACGCCGAAGCCATCCATGTGATTACGCCATGCTGCCAAAGTACCCGACACAGCAAATACAGCGATGCCTAATAAATCGAACCAATGGAAATAGTCTGTCACTGCGTTATCCGTCCTGTCTGGTATGGCGAGCGGCATGCATTTTAACATTGATGGTGCTGTGGCAACATCCTTTGCTGTAAATCGCAGCAGGTTAATCTAACAAATACATAAAGGTCGAACCTGTGTCGACAAAGCGCATGACTTTTCGCGGCACATCGCCTATGGTAGGCAAGATTTTTTTGGGGTTGGTTTGAGTATGCGAAAGAATAAACTGTTATTAGGCATTGGCTTAGCCGCAGTGGTTTGCGTGGCTATCTATCAGTATGTTAATTACCAAGCGGCTAAGATCATTGGCCAGCAAATTGACTATATTAACCAATCTTATGCTGAAATGGCGTCTGCTGGCTTGATGCCTGGGCTAAGTTTGAGCTATCAGCGGATTAAAGCCAATTATTGGCAAGATGATTACCGGATTGAAGGTGTTCAAGTTGATGTGGCGGCCGTCGGTGTTTTGGCAGAAGTAGCGCAGCTGCAAGTACGTGGCTTTGAGCCGGGTACGTTAGCCGATAATGGTCAGGTATCGATTGTGGGGTTAAAACTCTCTGACGGGATGCAGGTGTTTTTGCCGCCCGAGTTGGCCAAACTCGCCAAAGGCTTATTCATCAATACGGATTATCAATATCATTACTCGGGGAAAAGCGGCAACTTGCGTTTAACGCAGCAATTGTATATTGGCGAGGGCTTCTCGGTAAATTTTCAATTGCAGATGCAAAAGATGCAGCGGTTTTGGCAGTTTGCCAAACAGTGGACGGCGATGGACGCTGAAGCGCAGCAAGTATTCAGTCAGTCGGATGCTTATAGTCAGCAGTTAACACAAGCCTTAACCGAAGGTTTAGTAGCAGAAGGGCAGTTGAATATCGTTAATGGGGGATTTTTACAAGCCTTGTATCAGGCGCTCCGGCAAACCGAGCAAACCGCACAAGTGGAAGCGTTAAAAGGGCAGTTAGAGCAGTTTTTAACGCAGCATCCCAGCTTACCGAGTGCCATTAGCCAGCCGTTATTGGTTTTTTTGGCCGATCCGCGCGCGTTAACCTTTCAATTTAAATTAGAGCAACCGTTAAGTTTTGTGCAGTTACAGCAAGGTGAGTGGCCAGAGCAGGTGCAAAGCGCTGAGCAGATGTTAGAGTTTGGCAATATGCTATTGCTAGTCAATCCAGAATAGTGTCACAAGCAGCGAAATGATTGGCTGCTTGTGACGAATACCGTTTTAGCCTAACCAGGGTAAACGGGCTTTGCGCTGTGCTTCAAAGGCGGAAATTTCTGCACCTAGTTGCTCGCTGGAGCCGATAAAGTCTAAGCCACTTAATAAGCGTTGTTTAATATCTGGGTCAATGCTAAATCCCATTGCGGCGTTATTACCAAACAGAATTTCTTGGCTAGCTAAATCGATCTGCCATTGTTGCGGCCCTTGGGCACAGCGTTTAAACAGCAGTTCAATATTGGTTTTGCTTAGCTGAATTAATAACATGCCGTTATTCACGCTGTTATTAAAGAAAATATCGGCAAAGCTCTCGGCGATAATCACTTGAAAACCATACTGTTGCAGTGCCCACGGCGCATGTTCGCGGCTTGAACCACAGCCAAAGTTTGCCCGCGTTAACAAAATAGACGCGCCTTGGTATTGCGGGAAGTTCAGCACAAAGTCGGTATTCGGGACGCCGTCTGCCACATAGCGCCAATCATAAAATAGCGCTTCGGCAAAACCATCACGGCTGACTGAGGTTAAAAACTGTTTTGGGATGATCTGATCCGTATCCACATTGTTTTTATCTAATGGGCAGACTAACCCGGCTTTAAAAATCTGACTCATGCCCAGTCTCCTTGCGTGATATTAACAAATTTACCGGCAATTGCCGCGGCCGCTGCCATAGCAGGGCTAACTAAATGGGTGCGTGCGCCACGACCTTGGCGGCCTTCAAAATTACGGTTGCTCGTAGAGGCACAACGTTGACCGGCTTCTACGCGATCGTCATTCATGCCTAGGCACATTGAACAACCGGGTTCACGCCATTCAAAACCGGCAGCTTTAAAGATATCGGCTAAGCCTTCAGCTTCGGCTTGGCGTTTCACAATACCTGAGCCGGGTACGACTAACGCGCGTACGCCCGCCGCGACGGTTTTGCCATTAATCACACTGGCGGCGGCACGTAAATCTTCAATGCGGCTGTTGGTACAGCTACCAATAAACACTACATCTACTTGGCAATCTGTTAATTTTTGACCGGCACTTAAACCCATATACTGCAGCGCTCGTGCTGCGGCATCGCGTTTCGTTTCGTCCGCAAAACTTTCTGGGGCAGGCACCGGCGTATCGACCGAAATGACTTGCTCAGGGCTGGTGCCCCAAGTCACTTGCGGTGCGATATCGGCGGCATTAATCTGCACGGTTTGATCAAATACCGCATCGCTATCTGAATGCAGGCTTTGCCAATAACTGACTGCGGCAGGCCAATGTTCACCTTGAGGCGCATTGGCTTTATCTTTTAAATAAGCAAAAGTAACGTCATCTGGCGCGATCAAGCCGGCTTTTGCGCCCATCTCAATGCTCATATTGCATAGTGTCATGCGGCTTTCCATGCTCATGGCGCTGATGGTATCGCCAGTAAATTCGGCAACATAACCATTACCCCCAGCAGTGCCGAGCTTACCAATTACCGCTAAGGCGACGTCTTTTGCGGTGACATGTGCAGATAATTGACCATTGATCACGACTTTCAGGGTTTTAGCTTGTTGTTGTGGCAGTGTTTGTGTGGCTAACACATGTTCCACTTCTGAAGTACCGATGCCAAAAGCTAAGGCACCAAAAGCGCCATGCGTTGAGGTGTGCGAGTCGCCACACACGATGATCATACCCGGCTGCGTTAAGCCTTGCTCAGGGCCAATAACATGCACAATGCCTTGATCGGGATGGGTTAAATCCAAAATCGGGATCTGGTTTTCGGCACAGTTTTCGGCCAGCGCTTCAAGTTGTTTGCGCGAGGTTTCACCGGCGGCATCTAAACTGCGCTTTTGCGTGGATACGTTGTGATCCATGGTGGCAAAAGTCAGATCGATACGACGAACATGACGCCCAGCCAATTTTAAACCTGAGAAAGCCTGAGGCGAGGTCACTTCGTGGATCAGATGCCGGTCTACATATAATAAATCGGTGCTGGCATTAATTTTACCCACAACATGGCTTTGATAAATCTTCTGATATAGCGTTTGGCCCATCAGTTGTTCTCCTGGCGTAAAGTGGCAACAATGGCAGCGCCAACGGCGGCCGTTCCATAAGTCGATTTCGGGTTAATATCGCGGGTAACAATGTGTTGCTCTAAGCAAGACTGTACTGCTTTCTCAATAGCTTGCGCCGCGGCTTCTTCCGCAAAGCTGTAACGCAGCATTAAAGCGACACTGAGAATTTGTGCGATAGGGTTAGCAATACCTTTGCCGGCAATATCTGGGGCGCTTCCGCCCGCGGGCTCATATAAACCGAAACCACTACCGTTTAAGCTGGCAGAGGGTAATAGACCCAATGAACCGGCAATGGCCGCAATTTCGTCCGATAAAATATCGCCAAACAAGTTGTCGCACAGCATCACGTCAAATTGTTGTGGGCTACGGATAAGCTGCATGGCGGCGTTATCGATGTACATATGCTCTAAAGTGATGTCCGGAAACTCTTTGGCTACACGCTCCACGGTTTCGCGCCATAAAATACTGGTTTGCAGCACGTTGGCTTTATCAATAGACGTCACTTTTTTGCTACGCTTACCGGCTGCAGTAAAGGCGACGCGGGCAATGCGTTCGATTTCTGGCACGCTGTAGCGCTGAATATCAAAGGCATCAACGGCGGTACGGCCTTTCTCGCCGAAATAAATACCGCCGGTCAATTCACGTATACATAACACATCCATGCCCAGCGAGCTTACGCGAGGGTGTAGCGGTGATAACTCTGCAAAGGCCGGATAAATTTGCCCAGGGCGCATATTGCAAAACAAATCAAAGGTTTTGCGCAGGGGTAACAATGAGCCACGCTCTGGTTGACTGTCTGGCGCTAAACCGGTCCACTTAGGGCCGCCGACCGAGCCAAATAAGATAGCATCACTGTTTTTACAAAGTGCTAAGGTTGCCGCAGGTAAGGGCTCACCGGTTGCATCAATCGCAGCGCCACCGACTAAAGCTTCTGTTAGGCTTAAGCTAAACTGAAACTTTTCTGCCACTACGTTTAACACTTTAATGGCTTCGGCCATAACTTCTGGGCCGATGCCATCACCGGCCAATACGGCTACTTTATAATGCTTACTCATTATTCACCTGCTGTCTTGTTAATGTGTGATTCGTGACTTTTCGCTTGCTTGTGGGCATGAATCGTTTGAGCGCGTTGGATCATATTTAGCACATGCACATAGGCCAGCACCGAGGCACGGACGATATCGGTGGCTAAACCTGCACCATGAAAGCGTTGCCCTTCATATTCCGCGGTAATATCGACCTGGCCTAAAGCATCTTCGCCACTGCCTTTGGCCGACAAGTTAAAATCGACCATCTTGATCTGCAACTGGCTAATGCGTTGCACGGCTAAGAAAGCGGCTTCAACCGGGCCATTGCCCGTTGCCGCTTCGGTTACTACCTTGCCTTCACAACTTAAGCCCACGGTGGCGCTTGCCACATGGCCGGTATGCGTAGAAGAGCTTAAAAACGCTAATTTGTAGAATTCGTCTTGCTCTTGTAAGTTTTGGAAAAACACCAAGGCTTCTAAATCGTAATCAAATACCCGACCCTTTTGATCGGCTAAGGCCAAGAAGCTTTGATAAACCTCTTCTAGTTGATAATCCTCTTTGGTGTAACCCAACTCGGCTAAACGATGTTGAATTACATGGCGACCCGAGCGCGAGGTTAGGTTTAATTCGTTTTGTCGAATACCGACGTGCTCTGGCGACATAATTTCATAGGTGTTCTGTGCTTTTAACACGCCGTCTTGATGAATACCCGAGCTGTGGGCAAAGGCATTTTCACCGACAATGGCTTTATTCGGTTGGATTGGCATATTACAAATTTGGCTAACCAAATGAGAGCTACGATAAATCTCGGTGGTTTTAATATCGGTGTACAAAGGCGCTAACACGTCTTTGCGGGTATTGATGATCATCGCCACTTCTTCTAGTGAGCAATTACCAGCACGTTCCCCGATACCATTGACCGTACATTCGATTTGGCGTGCCCCGGCTTGAATGGCACTGATACTGTTCGCCACCGCTAAGCCTAAGTCGTTATGGCAATGCACGCTTAAGCGCGCTTTATCAATATTCGGCACCTTGCTTTTTAAGCTATGAATAATGGCAGCAAACTCGTTCGGGATGGTGTAACCGACGGTATCGGGGATATTAATGGTGGTCGCGCCGGCAGCGATGGCGCGCTCAACTATCCAGCATAAATCGTCAATCGGTGTACGTCCGGCATCTTCACAAGAAAATTCAATATCGTCGGTGTAGCGGCTGGCTAACTTAATGGCGGCGACAGCTTGTTCAGTGGCTTGGGCTAAGGTTTTGCGCAATTTGTACTGCAAGTGTAAGGGCGAGGTGGCAATAAAGGTATGAATGCGGCGGCGCTCGGCGTCTTTTAACGCTTCGCCACAGGCTTCAATATCAGCACTGACTGCGCGAGAAAGACCACAAATAACCGGCCCTTTCACTTCACGGGCAATACGCTGCACTGAGGCAAAGTCACCGGGGCTGGATACCGGAAAGCCTACTTCCATCACATCAACATTTAAGCGGGCAATAGCATGCGCCAGTTGAATTTTTTGCTTTTGGCTTAAGCTGGCGCGTAACGCCTGCTCACCATCACGCAAGGTGGTATCGAAAATCCAAATTTTGTTATCAGCACTCATCACGCTTTCCTTTTAATGGCCTTAGGCGTACAACATGCCGGAAGTAATAAAAAAACCCCGGCCAAGGCACGGGGTTTTAGTTTATCGGTAGTGAACGCTCACCAATAAGCACGACCCCGTGCAGCGCAGAGGAGCACGAGGAGTAGGCTAATGATGTATGTCACAACTGAAGAATTCATTTACTGTATTGCTGCCTTATTTACAGAACGCCATATTAATAACATGGTTATTTTTGCAGTGCAACAGTATAGATGGCTAAATGGATAAAAACTTTGGTTGTAGGCTGCGCAATTTTCAGTGTGCTGTTCGATTTTCGATGGGCTCTTTACTTAACCACGTTGCACCCAAGCCGCGACAACGTTAGATTAAGGCTTGCTGATTTTTAAGGAACGTCTTGTGCAGATGAAACTGATTTTCTCGGCCCTAACCATGGCCACATTACTGGGCGCGTGTCAAAAAGCGCCAGAACCCGTTGTGACAACAGATGCGTGGTCGCCTTTGGCTCAGCGTTATGTCAGTTTAGTTTTAGCACTGGGCGAGCATGATAAAAGTTATGTCGATGCCTATTATGGCCCTGCAGAATGGGCAGAACAGGCCAAAACGGCTGCGCAATCAGCGGAAGAGATTGCCACTGCGGGCAGTGCTTTACAGGCTGAAATCAGGGCGTTAAGTACAACGGATGCGCAGCTACGATTACGCCAGCACTATTTAATTACGCAATTAACGGCCTTAGTCAGCCATGCGCAAACGCTGGCAACGGGCGAGCGGGCCAGTTTTGAGCAACAAGCACAACAATTGTATGACACCTTGCCGCCGCAACGTGATTTGGCCAGTTTTGATACTGTTTTAGCCGAGCTAGATGCGCTAGTGCCAGGCGAGGGGGATTTAACCGAGCGAGTGGTTGCATACCGCGCGGGCTTTGTGATCCCGCAAGATAAACAACAGCAGGTCTTTGAGCGGGCGATAGCGGAGTGTCAGTCTCGCACGCTCAGTCGCATAGATTTACCCCAGCAGGAGCGTTTTACGTTGGAGTTTGTCGAAGACAAACCTTGGAGTGGCTATAACTGGTATCAAGGTGCGGCTTATAGTCTGATCCAAATTAATATCGAGCGGCCCATTGATATCTCGCGCGCGGTCGACTTGGGGTGTCATGAAGGGTATCCAGGGCATCACACCTATAATGCATTGTTAGAGCAGAAATTAAAAAACGAGTTACAGTGGGTCGAATTTAGCGTTTACCCCTTGTTTAGCCCGCAGTCGTTAATCGCGGAAGGTACGGCAAACTATGGTATTAGTATGGCGTTCCCTGGTGAGCAAAAGATGCAGTTCGAGCGCGATGTGCTCTATCCGTTAGCGGGCTTAGATGCTGCGTTGGCTGCAGAGTATGAGCAATTTTTAAAGTTAATGGCTCAACTAAGCTATGCCGGTAATGAAATTGCGCGGTTATACCTCAATGGTGAAATTGATGCGGCAACGGCACAAAGCTTACGCCAACGTTACTTGTTGCAAAGTGAAGCAGAAGCCAAGCAAGGCATCCGGTTTGTTGATACCTATGGCGCTTATGTGATCAACTACAATTGGGGCAAAGATTTAGTGAAAAATTATATCGAGCAAGGCGGCTCTGAAGATGAGCGCTGGCAACGTTTTATGAGTTTGTTGTCAACGCCGAAGTTGCCGTCTTCTATTGCTTGGGAATAAAATGCTCGCAGTTGCCCGTCGCTCGTGTTTACATGCGCGACAGCTTACTTAAACCGATAAACAGGAAATTGCATGGAACGTTACTTTGAAAGACTGATGTATGGCACGCGCTGGATCATGGCGCCGATATATCTGGGTTTGAGTTTATGTTTAATGGCATTAGCCATTAAGTTTTTTCAGGAAATATTTCATGTTATCCCAATGATTTTTAGCATGAAAGAAGTAGAACTGATCCTGATCACCCTAAGCTTAATTGATATTGCTTTGGTCGGTGGTTTGTTGGTGATGGTGATGTTCTCCGGTTATGAAAACTTTGTCTCGCGGCTCGACTTACACGGCCATGATGACAAGTTAGGTTGGTTGGGTAAGTTAGACTCTAACTCACTGAAAAACAAGGTAGCGGCGTCTATTGTTGCAATCTCGTCCATTCATTTGCTAAAAGTGTTTATGAATACCGAATCTATCGATAACGATAAGATTAAATGGTACTTATTGATCCACATTACTTTTGTGTTGTCGGCTTTTGCGATGGGTTACTTAGATAAAATTTTGCGCGATAAACCTAGCGATAAAGAGATTATTAAAGAACTACAGAAATAAAATTGTGGCAGGCATGTGTTTAGCACATGCCTGCCAACAAGACATTAATAATACTTCAAGCCGTCAGCCTTACCTCTAAACGCGTAATAGGCTACTGCGGTATAGGCCGCAATCACCGGAATGACCACTACTGCGCCAAAGAAAATAATCAGTAGCGATTCCCGCGAGCTGGCTGCTTGATAAAGCGTCATTTGGTTTGGCACGACAAACGGATAGAAACTTAGGGCTAAACCGATAAAGCTGCTGATAAAAATCACGTTACAAATGGCAAAAGGCAACCAAGCACCGGCATCTTTTGGCAGTGGCAAACGTTTTAAGGCCAAATAACCAATCACAAACATGGCAAAGCACAGCAGCGGGATCGCAGCAAAGAAATAGGCTAATGGCGGTTCAGTCCATACTTGTAACACGTTAGCGTTGACCATAGGGTTAATCAGGCTCACCGCCAAGATCCCGCTTAGCGTTAACACCCCCGCTATTTTACAGTGCTTAATGGCATGCAGTTGCAGTTCACCGCTGGTTTTGCCAATCAACCAGGCATTACCAATCATCGCATAGGCGGCGGTAACACACAGACCGCTGAAGCAAGCGAAAATAATACTGCCCGTATGATACTGTAAACCCATCACATAAATGCCCAACATAAAGCCCTGACTGAAGGTTGCCAACAGCGATCCGACTTTAAAGGTGTAATCCCAGTACACTTTACGCTGAGTTTTTACCTTAGCCCGAAAGTCAAAGGCAACACCGCGTAAAATTAAGCCGATGAGTAACATGGCCGTGGGCAAATATAATGCATGTAAGATAGCGCTGTGCGCGGCGGGAAAGGCAACCAGTAACAAACCTACCGCCAATACGAGCCAGGTTTCATTGGCATCCCAAAACGGGCCAATCGAGGCAATGGCCGTATCGCGCCAAGCTTCGTTGCCCATCGGTAGGGTGATGCCGACACCTAAATCATAACCATCTAAAATGGCATAAAGTAAAATCGACAGGGCCGTTAGGCCACCAAAAACCAGGGCCAAATGTTCTGCCGTTAACCAATTCATCATGCTGAAGCTCCTGTGGCTTTGTCAGTGGCTGGCGCGTTTTCAGGTAAACCTGGCATCGTCAGATCATACTCTTCTACTTCTACCGCACGCTTGGCTAACCAGAACAGCGTTTTGATATAGAGCACCAGCAACACGGCATACAGCACTAAATATAAGCCTAGGGTTAGCGCGACATGCTCACTCGGCACGGTAGTTACCGCGTCACGTGTTTTTAATAAGCCATATACTAAGTAGGGCTGCCGACCAATTTCGGTGACATACCAGCCGGCTAGGGTGGCTATCCAGCCCGAGAACGTCATACCGATCAATACTTTTAAATGCAGCGGTGTCAGCGTTTTATGCCGCACCAGTTTGATACTGCTCCACCACGCCACTAACAGCATTAACATGCCGATACCCACCATAACGCGGAAACTATAAAACACCGGCGCAACGGGCGGATGCTCGCCGACAAACTCATTTAAGCCTTTCAGTTCGCCATCCGCATCGTGCGTTAAAATTAAACTGGCGAGTTTGGGGATCTGAATCGCGAAGCGGTTTTGCTGGGTTTCAGCATCGGGAATGGCAAATAACACCAGTGGTGCGCCCTTTTCGGTATGCCAAATCCCTTCCATCGCCGCGATCTTTTGCGGTTGATGTTCTAAGGTGTTTAAGCCATGAAAATCACCGACCAAAGCTTGGGTGGGCGCTAAAATTGCGGCCGTAAATAGGGCCGTTTTCAGCGTTAGTTTCGGCGCTTTTTTATTATCGCCACGCAATAAGCGATAGGCAGAAATACCCGCCACGAGGAAACAAACGGTGAGGGCCGAGGCCAGCAACATATGCATAAAACGATAGGGAAAAGACGGGTTAAAAATAATCGCTAACCAGTCGGTGGCATGCACTACGCCATCGCGCATTTCAAAACCGGCAGGCGTTTGCATCCATGAATTCAGCACTAAGATCCAAAATGCCGAGAAGGTGGTGCCTAAGGCGACTAAAAAAGTGGCAAGGGTATGCGCCCAGCGCGGCACTTTATGAAAACCAAATAGCATAATGCCGAGCATGGTAGCTTCAAGAAAAAACGCCGTTAAGATTTCATAGGCCAGTAAGGGCCCAGCAATATTACCGATGGTTTCCATAAAACCAGGCCAGTTAGTGCCAAACTGAAACGACATGGTAATGCCGCTAACGACACCCAGTGCAAAGGTTAGCGCAAACACTTTTACCCAAAAGCGATAAGCGCGCATCCAAACCGGATGCTTTGAAAAGTCGAAGCGTAACTTGAAGTAAAATAACAACCAACCTAAGGCAATGGTAATGGTTGGGAACAGGATATGAAAACTAATATTGGCCGCAAATTGAATACGCGACAGAATTAACGTGTCTAACATAACCACCTCAGCAATACGCTATTGAGCGTCTTTTTTCGAGCGAAACTTTTCGGTAAATTCCAACACCTTGCCAACACCAGAGCCGAGCTTCATTAAGGTGTTTAACTTTTCAGGCGATAACGACTGCAAGCTTTGTGTCCAGTCGGTAATGTTTTCGAGCAAATCATGGATTTCGGTAATGCGTTGTTGTGCGAAGCGCTCTTCTTTATTTGCCGCTTCATCCATCATAATGTCGCGCAGCAGTGACAGCGTTGGGTCCATTTCACGCTTACGGCGCTCTTCAAACACCTTATTGGCCATGTCCCAAATACTGCCACGACAACAATAGTATTCTTTGCGATCACCGGCTTTATGTTGCACTTGCACTAGCTGCCAGCTGCCCAGCTCTTTTAAACCCATGCTGACGTTGCCACGAGAAATACCCAATAACTCGGCAATGTCATTAGCGCAGATCGGCTCTTCACTCACCACCAGCAAGGCATAAATTTGCCCAACGGTGCGGTTAAATCCCCAGCGACTTCCCATCTCACCGAAGTGGTAAACAAAGGATTCAATCATTGGTGTCATTTGCATAAATCAGTCCTTACTGAACTTTCAGAAATTTCTGAAACTATTGTACGCTCAGATTTTGATCCTGATCAATGTGTTTCTGGAAAATTTATAATAAGCCCTGTAAAGAGGCTGAGCGTTAGCTGAAGCTGGCGTGAAATCGTTGTCGTGAAGGGCTGACACAGTTGATTTTGTTCGATAAAGCATCAGTTGCGCGCTGATTAGCAGATAATTTCAGAAATCACTTGCAAAAGTGGCTGAGCTTGCATAATATTCGCGCCGTTCTGTCGGTACTAATCAGTACTCGTTGCCCGGGTGGTGAAATCGGTAGACACAAGGGATTTAAAATCCCTCGAGGGAAACCTCGTGCCGGTTCAAGTCCGGCCCCGGGCACCATTTTATTTCTGCGCTATATCCTCCTTTGCCACACTCACTTCTGTTTGTTTATTCTCTGTAATGTCATTATGTATCGCCATATTTTTCGTCCTGCTTGTCTTTCTCTCGTTGTTAAATCACACGGCCTTAAAAAAGCTGAAGTTTATGCAAGTTTGCTTTTATCAGTCCAATCCCTATGCATACGGTTCGTTTCGTACGGCAAAATGTGACTCAACATTTCAAGGCATAATAGCGATGTGGCAAGCGGCAGGCTGGTCAAATTGGTTTACTCGATAACATTGCGAAGAGACGGGGCAGTGGTTGTTAGTATTGGATTTATAACAACATTGCCGATTAAAAGCTGCCATACCGCGTATTTACTGCTAGAGTAAAGTCATAAACAGACCCTTTATTTTATGGGGTAGTTTTTATTGGCGTAAACTATCTCTAAATAAATCAATGAGGAACCTTATGTTCAGGTCATTAAGTATTCAAAAACGATTGCTCAGCGCATTTGGGGCGCTCGTCTTGATGTTAGCGGGTTTAGGCGTATATAACCTGAACACGATGTCTGATATTCGCGCCCGAGCGAGTCAAGTCGAAACCAATATTCTACCTTCGTTGATGAACTTGGCAGACTTAAATCTAAATGTGACCCGCTTGCGGGTATTTACCTTAAGACTGATGTTAACAACCGATATTCGACGTGAAGGCGAAACCTTACAATTAGTTGAAAATGTCCGGGCAGAAGTTAAGAATAACGTATCAGCTTATGAAAGTGCAATTACGCTTGCAGAAGAAAGACAAGTGTTTACTGACTTTAAAAAAGCAGAAGAACGTTATTTAGATATTCAACAGCAAGTGATTGATTTACTAAAGCAAGATGAAACGGGTGCAGCCTTAGATCTGTTGCCACAGATGAATGGCTTAGCGAATACCATTACCCAAGATTTGTTAAAGTTAACCAGCATAAATCAGCAGTCGGTCGCTGATGCTCGAACCGCTTCGATTGCGGCTTATGAAAGCGCTAAGTGGATTGTCATCGCTTTAATTGTGTTAGCCGTCATTATTGCTGTCGCGATAGCGCTGGTGATTTCCAAAAGCATTAATCAGCCCTTATCGCAGGTTATTGAGTCAGCCCAGTTTATTGCCGACAGTGATTTAACGCGGGATGTTTGTCGTGATGGTAATGATGAACTGACGACATTGGCGCAAGCCATAGCGCAAATGCAAACTAATTTGCGTGAAGCGATTGGTCATATCTCTAGCTCAGCCAGTCAGCTGGCTTCTGCAGCGGAAGAGTTAAATGCGGTGACGGATGAATCCGCTCGTGCTATTCAACTTCAAAATGATGAAGTGCAACAAGCCGCTACTGCGATAACCGAAATGAGCTCTGCGGTGGATGAAGTGGCGGCAACGGCCATGCAAACCTCGGAAGCGTCTATTCAATCCGCTGCCTTAGCAGAAGATGGCAGTAAAAAAGTACTGCAAACCCGCACTGTTATCGACAAGATGAATGCCGATGTCCGGCAAAGTACCAGTGTGATTAATGTCTTAGCTGAAAAAGTGTCTTCGATTAACCAGGTATTAGAGGTGATCCGTAGCGTAGCAGAGCAAACGAACTTACTGGCCCTGAATGCTGCCATTGAAGCCGCGCGGGCGGGGGATGCCGGCCGTGGTTTTGCCGTGGTTGCCGATGAAGTGCGTAGTTTAGCGCATCGCACTCAAACCTCGACCGGTGAAATTGAGTTAATGATTAATCAGGTGCAAGCCTCGGTAAAAGAAGCCGTTAGTGCAATGGGCTTAATTAGCAGCAATGTGGATAATGCACAAAACGTGGCAGTTGAAGCCGCCACGGCGTTAACGCGTATTGCGGAAAACATTACCAGTATTAGTGATCAAAACCACGTTATCGCCAGCGCAGCCGAAGAGCAATCGAAAGTGGCGCGGGAAATTGATCGAAATATTATTACCATTAGCGATCTCGCCAATCAAACGGCAACTGGCTCGCATCAAACCACGGCCAGTGCTTCAGAGCTTTCCCGTTTAGCGACGCAACTAAACGAGTTGGTTAGCCGCTTTAAAGTGTAAGGTGTTAGATAGCGCCAGTTATGCTGGCGCTGTTTTTAACGCAAAACATCACTACCGCTACACATCTTGATATCTTCAATTGTTACCGACTGAAACTGATACCTGCCTGCACCCAGCAATAGCTTATCCCCATTACGTCACTACCTTAAATATAAATTAGCGCGGTTTCTGCATCGTGGGGCCGGCTAGCGGATAAGCTTGCAACGTGATCAGGCCGGCGCTTCTATGCTATTCTGCATGGATTATTAGAAGGAATCATTATGCCCAGATACTCTGCCGATTTTATTAAAGATATGCCGAAATCCGACTTGCACTTGCATCTGGATGGTAGCCTGCGTTTAGACAGTTTAATTGAGATGGCGCAGCGCAGTCAGGTGGCATTGCCGTCACAAAGTATCAGTGGCCTCAAAGAGTTGGTGTTTAAAGACCGTTACCAAAATTTAGGTGAGTATCTACACTGCTTTCAATATACCTGTGCGGTGCTGCGCGATCCGGAAAACTTAGAGCAAGCGGCTTATGAACTGGCGTTAGATAACCAAGCCGAGGGCGTCAATTATATCGAGGTACGTTTTGCCCCTCAGCTATTAATCGATTTAACGCGGGGCATCGACTTTGACCAAATCATGCACGCGGTGAACAATGGCTTAAAACGCGCTATGCAAGAGTACAATGCCACAGAGCGGGTGTTGCGTGGCGAGCGGCCACCGTTTCATTACGGCATTATCAATTGCGCGATGCGCATGTTTGGCAATAAAGGGTTTTCACCTTATTACACCAATTTATTTCAGTTGATGCGTGATTTTGCGCCGATGGATGTGATTAAGCTAGCGGCGATGGAATTAGTGCGCGCCAGTGTGCGGTTGCGTGACGAAGAAGGCATCCCGATTGTTGGGTTAGATTTGGCCGGGCAAGAAGCAGGCTATCCTGCTGGCAAGTTTAAAGAAGTTTATGAATACGCGCATCAACACTTTTTATTAAAAACCTTACATGCGGGTGAGGCTTATGGCGCAGAAAGTGTGTTTGAAGCCATTACAGAATGTTATGCCGATCGTATTGGCCACGGTTATTCGATGTTTATGCCCGATATGATTAAAGACCCCGCTATTCTAGATAAAGCCAGTTATATTCAGAATTTGGCTTCTTACATTGCCGATAAGCGTATTGCAATTGAAGTGTGCTTAACCAGTAACTTACAAACCAATCCGGCTATTACCGATATTCGCCAGCATAAATTTAAAGACATGTTAGAGCACCGTATTGCCACGGTCATTTGTACTGACAACCGCTTAGTGTCGAATACCACGGTCAGTAAAGAATATCAGCTGGCGCTAGATAACTTTGATGTGCCATTAAAGCGGCTGAAAGATATGGTGGCTTATGGTTTTAAGAAGAGCTTTTTCCCAGGAAGCTACGTGGAAAAGCGTCAATACGCCAAACACTGCTTAGAATATTTCGATCGCGTAGCGCAGCGCTATGGTTTTATTTAGTTAGAACAGCGGCTTAGGTTGTGTGTCGCAAAAAGCATACAGCCTAAGTTATTGATTTTAAACATTATTGTTTTTATGTTGTTTTTAGTGTCGCCATTTGGCAACACCCCCACCGAACTCACCACACTGAAATCTCGCGAAACTCACTCAAGTGCATGATATTAAAGTTGTTTTTAATGTTGGCACGCGCCGTGCATTATCTATGGTACGACTGCAGGGGAATAGCGTAAAGGCAAAGCAGTTTTACCTTTACGCGATTCTCCTGAGACAGTTCTAACCGCCTGCAACAAGGCGCCATTTGCGGAGAAGTATCATGGATATGTTTTTAAGTTTTGTTACCCTGTTTCTGGTTGCTAACATGGCTATTGTGTTCACTATGCTGCGTCGTATCGATTTAAATAACAGCAGTGTGCAAGCGTGGGAGCAAGAACAAGCTGTGCACCTGGCACCGGCTCCACAAACCACCTTTACTGCCGCGTTAACCACCGAGTTGGCGCAGTAAGCTTTATCTGATCTGCAGCGTTATGCTGAATCTGCCTTGGCCAGCATTGCTGGCCTTTTTTATATCTGCAATACAAAGGCGCGTTTTTTCAGTAAACTAGCCAGCACTGTCTTTTAGTCTGAGTTCGGTCGTTATGCGTTTTTCAATCCAAACTGCCTCGTTACGCCAGCTGGTCTTGCTCAGTTTCTTTTTAGCACTGATCCCGGTGGGTGTGCTGCTGTGGCAAAGTAATAAATCGCTCAGTGGCGTCAGCTCATTTGCTATTACTTCGGCAGAACGTTCAGTATCTTACGTTCGACAATCGGAAAGCATGCAAAGCGTGGTGATTGATATCGAACGAGCCGTGCGGCAATACGGTGTGGTGCGCACCGAGGCGATCCGCAGAGTGGCTTTAACGCATATCGAGAATCAGCAGCAATTACTGCAACAGGTCTGTCAGGATTTACCACAACTGAATTTATGCGCCGAGCAAGAAGCGGCTTTAGAAACGCTGCGCCAACGCCTAAGTGAAGAACTCACCAATACGCCTGAAGGTTTAATGCAGCAAATTCGCCAACAGCAGCAGCGGATCACTCAGCAAATTTGGGATCTGCTAGAACGGCAATTGTCTGAACAGCAGCAATTTGTCACGCACACCCAGCAACAACTTGCTTGGCAAACCTTTGCTTTGGTGCTGCTGACCTTACTGCTGGTGCTGTGGAGTTCTAACCGTATTACGGCGCCGGTGAAAAAGCTTGATCGGATGATCCGTGCGATTGGCCAACCGAAGCATCAATTTCCCGATGAAAAACTGCGCGGCCCTCGTGAATTAACCGAACTGGGCGAACAATTACGCTGGCTAAGTTCACGTTTACAACAGTTAGAAGCGCTGCGATTGATTTTACTGCGCCACGCCTCTCATGAATTAAAAACGCCCCTGTCGAGTATTCGTGAAGGTTGCGCCTTGCTAACCGAGCAATTGGTTGGCCCATTAACACCGCAACAATTAGAAGTGGTGACCCTGCTAAATGGCAGTGCCGATCGACTCAGCGTGTTGACGGAACAATTGCTCGATTACAATCGATTATTGCAACAAGCCCAGCCAGAATGGGCTTGGCAAACACCACAACAATTATTGCAAGCCTGTTTTAATGATCATGCGTTATCGCTGCAGCAGCGTCAGCAACAAGTGAAACTCGATTGCCAGCTGAATACGCTTTATACCGATGCCACCTTGTTCCGACGCATTTTGGATAATTTGATCAATAACGCTCAAGCTTACGGCGCTGAAAGTAGTCCCGTTTGGGTAAAATTGTATCGGCAAGACGATATGATCTTGTTAGAAGTGGCGAACAATGGCGCACCCATTCCGGTGGCACTGCGCGAAAAGTTGTTTGAACCCTTTCAGCGTGGCACCACGCCACGTTTCGACTCGGTACAAGGCTCTGGCTTAGGCCTGTCTATTGTGGCCGATTGTGCTCGTTTGTTAGGGGGCCACGCGGATATCGTCGATGTCGTGTATGCGGATGTGTGTATCCGTGTTCACTTGCCGTTTTTAGGAGAAAAACCGCTATGAAGAATGCAGTGCTACTGCTGATGTTGCTGACACTGGCTGGGTGTCAATTAACAACCTTACCAGAGTTACCCAGCACCACCACATCGGTAGAGCCCGAACCTGAAGCTGTGCCAGCCGAAGTTGAACCTGAGCCTGAAGTCGTTTTTGAATTGGCCTTAAATGATTCTGCCACCAGTTTACAAGCGTGGTTGGATTACAAGCAGCAAATTTTAATCGATCCGATGCCCGAGCGGGCACGGTTACGCAGCCTACCAGAGCTGGATAAATTGGCTCAATTTCAGCAAGCTTTGCTTAATTTGCATCCTGATATGCCTTATGTCACGCGCTTTCGAGTACAAACGCACTTAGCAGAATTATTATCGTCATTGCCACCTCGCCTTGTCGCGTTGTTTAGCTGGGAGCTGACGTTTAATCAAAAGTTATTAGAGGCCGAGTCTGCCGTTAGTGCAGTGACCCGTTTAAATGCACAACAACAAGATATGATCGATAGGGCCCAAAAAACCAATCGTGAACTGCAAAAGAAAATCGATGCTTTAACGCAAATCGAGGCAGAGTTGAATCAGCAACCGCTGCCTGAGAATGGCAATGGAGCAAACCATGGCTAAAGATAATCCACGTTTATTATTGGTCGATGATGATCCGAGTTTACTGCGCTTATTAACCTTACGTTTAGAAGGTGAAGGCTATCAGGTTTTAAATGCCGATTGTGCTGAAATGGCGTTAAGCATGTTAACCAAGCAAACGGTTGATGTGGTGCTAAGCGATTTGCGCATGCCCGGTTTAGATGGTATGAGTTTATTTGATGAAATTGCCAAGCGTTATAAAGGTTTGCCTGTGGTGTTAATGACCGCACATGGGTCTATTCCAGAAGCGGTAGCGGCTACGCAGCGCGGCGTTTTTGGCTTCCTCACTAAACCGCTTAATCCGGTTGAGTTACGGGAGGTGTTACAGCGGGCTTTAAATCAGTCGTTACCCGAGCAAGCGCAGTGGCGTGCCGCCATTATTACTCGCAGCAAGCTGATGCAAGACTTGCTGGAGCAAGCCTATCGTGTCGCTCAGCGTGATGTTAGCGTGTTAATTACCGGTGCCAGCGGAACCGGTAAAGAGTTGTTAGCCAATGCTATTCATCAGGCCAGCCCACGTGGCAGTAAACCCTTTGTCGCGATTAACTGCGGGGCCTTACCCGAGCATTTGTTAGAGTCAGAGTTATTTGGTCACAGTAAAGGGGCTTTTACTGGGGCGGTGACAGAGCACTTAGGCTTATTTCGTGAAGCGGATGGCGGTACTTTATTTTTAGATGAAATTGGTGATATGCCGGTGGCGCTGCAAGTGAAACTGCTTCGCGCGTTGCAAGAGCGACAAATTCGCCCGGTTGGCAGTGCTAAAACGATCCCCATTAATGTACGGGTGTTATCGGCCACGCATCGCGATTTACAACAAGCGATGGCTGAAGGTCAATTCCGGGAAGATTTATACTATCGTTTAAATGTGGTAAACCTACAATTACCGGGCTTAGAGCAGCGCGCAGAAGATATTCCGTTATTAGCTCGGCATGTACTGCAGCAAAGCGCCGATCGGCATCACGTGAAAGTAACACGCTTTTCAGACGATGCGCTGCAAATTCTCGCCACCGCCAAATGGCCGGGAAATGTCAGGCAGTTAGTTAACGTGGTGGAGCAATGCGTTGCTTTAACGCAAAGCCCGATTATTAGCGCGGCGTTAGTTGAGCAAGCGTTATCACAAAACACCAGTTACTGGCCGACGCTGACCGAAGCGCGTGATCAATTTGAGCGGCAATATTTGACGCGGGTGCTGCAAATGACCGAAGGGAATGTAACCCGTGCCGCCGATTTAGCCGGGCGCAACAGAACCGATTTTTATAAATTATTGAAAAAACACGAGCTCAGTGCACAACAGATCACTGAGCAGCAAGACGAGCAAGAATGAGAGCTTAAACGACGTTGAGGATGTTATGACTGCGATTACCCCACCTGACGCCCATTTGATTGAGGAGGCTGAAGATCCTACCTTAATCCGTGCCAAAATTATTGCCGAAACGGCGCGTATCAGTTGGCTTGAGTTGCAAAAGTTTTATGCTGCGGGCAATGTGATCAGCGTGGAGCCGGTGGCCGATTTAATTGAAGTGGCGTTTGCTTTTAGTCAGGATAATAAAGCACAAGTTGCCGATTGGTTAAGTCAGGGCAGTATTCGTCGCACCACAGAGCAACAAGCGCAGCAATGGTATCAGGCAAAAACGGAGCTTTGGGCAGTGGTGATTTCGCCATGGATCTTAGTGCAAGACAAACCCTTAACAGAGCAACTAAACTAAGTTGTGACACACATATATTGGAGTGCTTGCCATGGATAACGCATACAAAACAGTGAAATGTTCACAAATCACCTTGTCGCAGCTGATGTTGCCTTCCCATTCTAACTTCAGTGGTAAAATCCACGGCGGTTACTTGTTGTCGTTAATGGACCAAATTGCCTTTGCTTGTGGCTCTAAGTTTAGCGGTAAATATTGCGTCACCGCATCGGTAGACCGCGTCGACTTTCTTAACCCTATTGAAGTGGGTGAGTTAGTCACACTGAACGCCTCTGTCAATTATGTGGGCGCGAGTTCGATGGTGGTGGGGATCCGAGTTGATGCCCAAAATATTCAAACGGGGCTGGTTAAGCATTGTAATTCGTCGTACTTCACGATGATTGCCAAAGACAGCGAAACGGGTAAACCGGTGCGGGTGCCACGGCTGCAATTAAAAAGTGAAGAAGAGATTATGCGTTATTTAAAAGCCGCGGAGCGAATTAGCTTGCGTAAACAACGTACTGCGTCGGCGGTGCCTTTTGATGGTGATGTAACACAAGCCATTCGGCATATCGAGCAACACCATGATGCCAAGGTGTCGCTGACGGCGGATGCCGTCAGCTTATAACGCGTTAGTAACCTGCAGCTTGCCCATCTTTGCGTGATTCAGAGGCGCCAATCCAAACGCCGTTGGCATGATCGCGCATAATAGCTTGATAGCCGCCATAGCCACCTAAGCCCCAGCGGATGTCATGGCCGCGTTGCTGTAACTCGCGCACGGTTTCAAAGGGCACACCGCGTTCTACCTCTATATAACCGCCATTTTGCAGGTAAGCGTCTTGGCCATCTGTTGGCTCAGTGCTCCCTAAATGCTGCCAGCGGGCGGCATCCCCCGCTTCTTGCAGGTTCATGCCATAGTCGACCATATTCACTAAGATTTGCACATGACCTTGCGGTTGCATCGCTCCTCCCATGACACCGTAGCTCATTAATGGTTTGTTATCTTTGGTAATAAAGGCCGGGATAATGGTATTAAAAGGTCTTTTGCCAGGTTGATAAGCGTTGGCGTGTTGTTTATCCATCGAGAATAATTGGCCGCGATCTTGAAAGATAAAGCCCAGGCCCGGTACGGTAACGCCTGAACCCATACCGCGATAATTACTTTGAATAAGCGACACCATATTGCCGTCTTTGTCTGCCGTGGTCATATAGATAGTATCGCCTTCGTACAGATTCGGGTTACCCGCATCAACCCGTTGTGCGGCGCGCTCACCAATCAGTTTTGCTCGCTCTTTGCCGTAGGCTTCTGAGATCAGGCCGGCAATCGGTGATTGATTAAAATCCATATCGGCATAAAACTTCGCGCGATCTTCAAACGCCAACTTTTTCGCTTCCACCATTAAGTGAATACTTTCGGCGCTGTTAAAACCCAGCTTGGCTAAATCAAAGTTTTTTAGAATTTGCAGCATTTGTAAGGCCGCAATCCCTTGGCCATTGGGCGGTAATTCCCACAGCGTATAGCCTTTGTAATCAACACCTACCGGCTCAACCCAATCTGAACGATGTTTGGCAAAATCGTCATAGCGTAAGTAGCCGCCGTTTTGTTGCATAAAGCTGTCAATTTTACGGGTGATCTCACCACGATAAAAAGCATCGCGGCCATGTTTAGCAATGGCTTTTAAGGTATTGGCGAGCGCGGGGTTTTTAAAAATCTCGCCTTTAACCGGCGCACGACCATTAATGGTATAAGTGCCGCTAAAATCGCCCGGTTGTTTACTTAAAATCGGCACGCTACGATCCCAGTAATAAGCAATGAGTTCGGTAACGGGGAAGCCTTTTTCGGCATAATGAATGGTAGGCTGCAGAATTTTCGGCATAGGTAATTTGCCAAATTTTTGATGCATCTCGAACCAGCCATCAACCGCACCTGGCACACTGATCGGCAACATGCCATGTGGTGGTAAATCGTGGCGGCCTAGCTTATCCAGCTCGGCTTTTAAGGTATCGTAACTCAGCCCCATCGGTGAACGGCCAGAGGCGTTTAAACCGTGCAAACGGCCAGTTTTCGCATCCCAGATAATGGCGTATAAGTCACCACCAATACCATTGCCGGTTGGCTCCATTAAACCCAGTGCGGCGTTAGCGGCAATGGCTGCATCAATGGCATTACCGCCTTGTTTCATGATATCCAGAGCGATTTGTGTGGCTAAAGGATGGCTGGTTGCGGCCATTGCTTCGGTTGCGATCACTTCTGAGCGGCTGGCAAAGTCTTTGCCTGTGATCCGATCAAAGGCTTGCAGCGGCATGCTAATTAACACGCTGAAACACAACAGGGGGATTTTATAGTTCATTTAATGGCTCCGTTGGTGGCTAGTACCAAGCTAACTTACGGGGGATTGTCGCCTCTGGCTAGTGGCTTTCGACCAATTGCCCCCCGTTAACGCTAAGGCGTGGGCAGTAAATGCGAGTTTAACGCGGCTTGCTCTATTGTTGTCAGCTTACTGGCGCGTTGTTGTGTATAATCGAATTTCACCATAACGGCAGTGCCGGATGCGCATTTTTGGCCGTTTTGCCAAGCCTCTTGATAAATATCAAAGGAACTACCGCCGATACGGCTGATCCAAGTCCGTAGCTCTACAGGGGCGTTATAGTGCGTTTGGGCATGGTAATTAATGTGAATGCTGGCGATAATCAGCGTCCAACGTTTGACGTCTAAATCTGGAGTGAAAATGCGAAAAACGCCTTGGCGGCCGCTTTCAAACCAGGTTGCAAATACCGTGTTATTTATATGGCCCAGCGCATCGGTTTCTGAGAAGCGGGGCTGCAAAGTTTCAGTAAACATAGTCAGGATTGCCTAAATGACCGATTTTATCGAAGTATACGATAATGCGCTAAGCCCGGCTCTTTGCCAACAGTTGATCCGTGCTTTTGACAAAAGCCCACATAAACAAGCGGGTCGTACCGGCTCTGGGGTAGATACCAGTAAAAAAATCAGTACTGACTTATATTTAAATCAATATCCTGAGTATCAACAACTACTGCAGCAAGTGATACAGATCACCTCGCATTATGCGCATGAGTATTTTAAAAAATACCATTTTGCCTTGATTGCCCCGGTTGGGATTACTACGCAAGATCCCATCACTCAGCAACCGCAGCCGGTGAACCATGATAATTTTGGCCAGTTTAGCCAAGAGCAAACCTTTGGTTTTATGCGTACCTTGTATCGGTTAGGGCCGATCCAAGCGCAAAAATATCAACAGGCAAAAGGCAACTATAACTATTGGCATTGTGAGGTGTACCCACAACTGCCAGATAACGAGCCGTTGCATCGCACTTTATTATTTATGTTTTATTTAAATGATGTGGCAGAAGGCGGTCAAACCGAGTTTTTTTATCAACAGAAATCCATTCAACCGCAACAGGGCCGCATGGTGATTGCACCGGCTTACTTCACGCACACGCACCGCGGTTGTACGCCGGTATCGAACGACAAATATATCCTCACCAGCTGGATTTTGTTTAATCGGGCAGAGCAATTATACGCCGCGCCCACTCGATAATTTAGCAATGCTTACGCAAATCTAAATGATAATAATTGTCATTGGTATTGATGGGTGCTATTCTTGCGCCCACTTTACTTGTTGAACCATTATTAAATTAGATAGGTTGCTATGAAATATCTGAATTATCATCCAATTGCTGCTGCCATTTTATGCTCATTCGCTGCTGCGAGTACTCAAGCCGAAACCGCTGAAGTGACCAGCCCTGATCAACAAGCCAGTAAAATTATGCCGGCTATCGAAGTGCTGAAAGTCAAAGGCCAACAGCAGAGCCATGTGTTTGATGAAACCGGCTCAGTTATCTTGATTGACCGCAAGCAAATAGAGCAAGTACAACCCTTATCTACCGAAGACGTACTGCGTCGCGTGCCAGGCATTAACATTAAAAGCGAAGAAGAAACCGCCATTGTCGCCAACTTTGGTATGCGCGGTTTATCGGCCAGTGAGTCAAAATCGTTATTATTAGAAGACGGTGTGCCAGTGGCACCGGGTTTATTTATTGGTAACGATCGCTATTTTAATACCCGTATTCAGCGTGTGGAGTCGGTCGAAGTGTTAAAAGGTTCGGCTTCATTACGTTATGGCCCTTCTACCATTGGTGGCGTAGTGAACTACATCACAAAAAATCCGGATGATGGCGTACAGTTATCTGCGCGTGTTGGCTCGTTCAATATGCAAGAAGTGAATGTAGAGGCGGGCGCCACTAACGCCGCTGAAGACGCTTTTGCGGGTATTGTTGCCACGCAAGCAAGCAGCGACGGCTTTATGGATAAAGGCTATGACATGTCAGATGTGATGGTCAAAGCCGGTATTGCTTTAAGTGACACGCAAAAAGTCGGGCTGAAGTTTGCTTATCATGAAAACGATGCCAATATTTCCTATCGTGGTATTTTCTTAGACGCTTTTGAAAATGGCGAGCGTTATAACGCTGCACCCGATGATTGGTATTTAACTGATCGTACGGCATTTGATTTAAACCATGAATTGCTGTTAAGCGACACCACTAAACTCAATACCCTCGTGTATTGGAGTGATATTACACGCGATTACTGGCGTTATGATGTTGATACGGCGGCGTCTAATGCTGCTGGTCGTTGGGTGTATGCTGATACCTTAACCGGCAATAACCGCAGCTTCGAACGTGTTGGTATTGAAAGCCGTTTAAGCTTTGATCAAGACTTCATGGGCGCCGCTGCTGCGACGGAGCTTGGCTTACGTTTAATGAAAGAAGAGGCCGATGATAACCGCATTCGTGCAACGCGTTTGTCGGATCGCTCAGGTGTTAACGACCGGCATATTATTGATTCTGCCACCAGTATTGCTGCTTATGCGCAAAGCCGTATCCAGTTAACCGGCGCTTTAGCCGTGACCCCAGGCTTACGTGTAGAGTCCTACGAGCAAAAACGTGTGGTGTTAACCGATAACGGTGCAACGGCCAAAACCAGCAATACGGAGTTTTTGCCAGGTGTCGGTGCTACTTATGAGTTAACCCCAGCCAGCCAGTTATATGGTGGTGTGTACCGTGCGTTTTCGCCGGCATCTAATGGTGTGGCGTTAGATGGTTTGGCTGATCAGTTGTTAGAAGGTGAGCAATCGACGAATTACGAGTTTGGCATACGTGGTAATGCGGGCGAGTTGAATTATGAAGCCGCCGCGTTTTATATGGACTTCACTAATCAAGTAGTAACCGGTAACAGTAACCCGAATTTATCCCAGTCGAACGCCGGTGCCACTAAGCATGCAGGGATGGAATTGGTACTCGGCTACAACCTCGGTGCGGGGTTTCGGATAGACAGTAATGCAACCTGGGTGCCGACGTCTGAGTTTGAAACCGGGGATTTTGCAGGTAATCGCTTACCTTATGCGCCTAAGTTACTCGCTAATATGGCACTAAGCTACAACATCGAAGCCGTAAGCTTGAGTTTATCGGCACATCACCGTGGTGAACAATATGGTGATGCCAGTAACCAAGTGGCGATTCCAACAACCGCGGCAGGCGGCATTTGGGGAGGCTTGTTACCGGCTTACACGGTGTATGATTTGTTTGCACAGTATCAGGTATTTGAAGGCTTTACCGTTTTTGGTTCTGTGAAAAACCTGACAGATAAAGACTACATTACGGGTTTACGCCAAGGTATTTATGTCGGCACTGAACGCTCTGTCGAAGCGGGCTTCCGTTATCGGTTCTAAGCAGGCCGCTGCTTATTAGAAAAACCCGCCGTGATTCGGTGATGCCGATCAGTTAAACACTAAACTGATCGGTATTACTGAGATATGGCGGGTTTTTTATTGCTTAATGCTCACCCGCTTTGACATCGGTAGCAGCAACTTAGTGCGCAGCACGGATCATTTTTAAATGTGGAATATCATCTTCTAGATAAGGCTCACTGGCAGCAGCAAAACCGAGATCTTGATAAAAGCGTTGTAAATAACACTGCGCTGAAATATGCACATCGGTATCAGGCCATAAGTTGGCGACTTCCGCTAATGTTCTTTCGACTAAGATTTTACCTAAACCCAATCGGCGTGCGGTTTGAGAAATGCACACGCGACCAATACCTGGAAAGCCTTTAAAGCTGACATCTGGCGCTAAAATACGTGAATAAGCGATCACTTTGTCGCCTTTTTTCAACATCACATGGCGTGTTTGCGGGTGTAAATCTTTATCGTCCAATTCCGGATAAGGACAGTTCTGCTCCACGACAAAGACATCTACTCGCAGTTGCAGTAATGAATAAAGTGTCAGGGTGTCTAATTCAGCGAAGGTAAGGACCTGCCATTGCATGCTGTAAACCTCTTTTTCTATCGAAACTGCACTATATCAGAGCAAGCTAGTGGGTTGCTACGGCCGAACGACAGGGAATGCTGCAATTTTACTGACGGGCATGGCAGAAATGCCTGCATTTAATGCCATAAAATCAACATGGTGCCCACAACGGTGCATAAAGCGCCTAACCATGCGCCCCAAGCCGGTGTGCGTTTATACACTAACCATAACATCGGCAGCACTAACACCGGGCTAATCGATGACAGCATCGCCACCATGCCGGCATCACCGTATTTTAGGGCCTGCAAAATCAAGGTCATGCCCAGCACCATCGATAAGCTGGCATTGATAATCACTAACCATAAAATGCGTGCTGTAATCGGCAAATGGCTACGCGCCACCTGAAAACCGAGTAAAAAAATCAGCAGATGTAATAGAAAACCGCTGCTCATGCGCACCGCTGAAGCGGCAATCGCATCAATAGCGGTTAGCATCAGTGGTTTTAGCATTAAGGTAGAAACCGCTTGGCAAAATGCCGCCAGCAAGCCTAAGGCTACGCCACTGGCTAAGCCATATTGATTGGTTTCCCAGATGTGTTGTTCTGCGCGACGTTTACCAAATAAAATCGCAATCATCACGCCACCCATTAGCATACTGCTGCCAACCAAGGTTAACCCCCAGAGGGTTTCACCAAGCCAAAAGTAAGCCAGAACCACGGAAAATAACGCATGGGTAGCGAACAATACACCGGCACGGCGCGGGCCTAAGCGATTCATCGCGGCAAACAGTGCGGTATCGCCAATCACAATACCAATGACACCGGAAACCGTTAACAGCAAGATGCTAGCACTGTCTAATGTGCGCCAACCCTCGGTAAGGAGCGAAATGCCCCAAAGCAACAGCATCGCCACCAGCATGCGATAGCGATTAAAGGCAAAGGCACCCAGATGCGTCGCGGCTTGCGCCGATAATAAACTGCCAAAGGCCCAGCAAGCCGCGGCAAGCAGCGCCAGATATTCAAAACTCACGCTGCGCTGCGCTTAAAAAATATTGGATGATAGGTAGCGATCTCCGCGATCGCAAATTATCGCAACCACTATTGAGCCTGGATTTTGTTCAGCGATTTGCAAAGCCGCGAACACCGAGCCTCCTGAGCTGACACCGGCGAAAATGCCTTCTTCTTTGGCCAGGCGCCGCATAGTATCCAGTGCGGCGTCTTGTTCAATATCGATCACTTGATCAACACGTTCGGCTTGAAAAAAGCCCGGCAGGTATTCAGCCGGCCAACGACGGATCCCCGGAATACTGGCGCCTTCGGCGGGCTGCAAACCAATGATTTGAATCGCCGGGTTTTGTTCTTTTAAATAACGCGAAGTGCCCATGATGGTACCGGTAGTGCCCATGCTGGAAACGAAATGGGTTATTTTGCCCTCGGTTTGCTGCCAAAGCTCAGGCCCCGTGCTGTGGTAATGCGCAGCAGGGTTATCCGTATTGTTAAATTGATCTAAAACGATACCTTTGCCATCAGCTTGCATTTGCATGGCCAAATCACGCGCACCTTCCATGCCTTGTTCTTTGCTGACTAAAATCAATTCTGCGCCATAGGCTCGCATAGAGGCTTTACGCTCTTCAGTGGCATTGGCGGGCATAATAAGGGTCATTGGATAGCCTTTGATGGCAGCTGCCATGGCCAAAGCAATACCGGTATTGCCACTGGTCGCTTCAATAATACGCTGCCCTGGCTGAATAGTGCCACGGCGCTCGGCCTCTGCAATCATATTCATTGCCGGGCGATCTTTCACTGAACCGGCAGGGTTATTGCCTTCGAGCTTACATAACACCACGCTTTGCGTGTGACTGGCCATACGTTGCAAGCGCACCAATGGCGTATTGCCAACATAGGCTTCGATGGTAGGAAAGGTCATAAGTTGCTCTCTTGAGATTGCGCGGTTAAGCGCATTAAATTATCACAAATCACGGCAGCGGCGATGCCAACATTTAATGATTCTGCGTTACCAAAGGCCGGAATAGTGATTTGACGATTGACCCAGCGGCCAACGTCTTGGCTAATACCGTTCGCTTCATTGCCCAGTACGATATAGCCCCCTAAGCTGTTTAAGCTTAATTGATGGATGGACTCGCCACCCAAATAGGCGCCATAAATGGGTTGCTGGGCGTGGCTTAATACTTCTGTTAACGGCAAATAGTGCAGTTGTACCCTTAAAAAAGAGCCTTTAGCTGCCGCAATCACTTTGGGGTTAAAGCAGTCGGCCGTGTCAGGTGAACAGACAATATGACGAATACCATACCAGTCGGCAATGCGAATAATACTGCCCAGATTACCTGGATCATTAATGTTATCGAGCACCAAGGTCCAGCTAGTGGCTGTCGGGCTAAAAGCAGGCCATTGCGGCATTGCCACCACTGCCAAGGCCGCGTCATTACTACTAAAAGTGCCACATTTTACCAGCTCATCACTACTGCAGGCTTGCAGGAGTTGTGCTGCTTTAATGGCCTGTGGCTGTGCGGTAATAAAGCGTTCGGTGGCAAAGAGGGCGCGTACTGTCCAACCCGATTCGAGTACTTCTAATACGGCTTTTTCACCTTCAACAAAAAACAGTTGCTCGGCTTTACGGTGTTTTTTCAGCTGAAGCGATTTAATCAGCTTAGCCCATTTAATGCTTATCATATTGCTGACTTTCGTGATCCAACATTGGGCTATTTTAACCAGACTTTGCGGTGCTGTCTGAAAATATGTCGGTTATTTTCTGCTTTTACCCTTGACTGTTAGGTTGATTGTCTCCAATTATAAAGTGCATGCGGTGTGATTGTGAGCTGCACTGGTAGTGACAACACACCGTTTTCAAAAGGAGTAGCCTATGCAAGTACAGATAAACAGTGACCGGCATATCCAGGCCGATGAACGTTTGGCCGAGTTTACCCGTGATACGTTAAACAGCAAATTAAGCCGTTTTGCCGATCATATTACTCGGGTTGAAGTGCATTTAAGTGATGAGAACAGCAGCATTAAGCGTGATGGCCATGATAAACGCTGCTTGTTAGAGGCTCGATTAGAAGGTGTTGAACCTGTTGCCGTAACCGAACATGCTGCAACGGTTGGCCAAGCCGTAACGGGCGCTGCCGATAAGCTACAACGTAAGTTAGCTTCGATTGTCGGTAAATTACGTGATAAACATAACCGCAAAGCGAGCCCAGATTTCTCTGAACTCGAAGAAGTTATCGAAGAGTAAACTGCCTTAAGCTATTTGCGCTGCGGCTTTCGCCAGCAGCGCCATCCATAGCCGCGTTAATCGCGGCTTTTTACTGGGTTATTTTTTATAACGTTGTTTGCCGTGGATCCACGTTTCTAAAGTAGTGGTTTGCCACAGTTCCGTCGCCGGTACGTTAAAAATATCCCGATCAACTAAGATAAAATCGGCCCAGCTGCCCGGTTGTAAATGCCCCATTTTATCTTCTTGAAACGCACCATAGGCTGCATCAACGGTAAAGGAGCGTAATGCCTCCACCAAGGTGAGGCGTTGCTCTGGCATCCAACCGCCTTCGGGCTGATTTTGTTGGTCTTGCCGTGTCACTGAGGCATGTAAACCATGAAACGGGTTGGCCAATTCCACAGGGAAATCTGAACCACCCACAATGATACTGCCTTGGTCGATAAAGGTTCGCCATGCATAAGCCCCACGTAAACGCGCCACACCTAAGCGATCACCGGCCATATTCATATCTGACGTGGCGTGCACTGCTTGCATTGCCGGTAACACATGTAAGGCTTTAAAGCGCGGAATATCTTTGGGTGAAACAATTTGCGCATGTTCAATCCGATGCCGCGCTTTAGCTAAATCAGCCAGCGGGCTGAGTTGTTCAAAGCGATCTAAAGCTAAACGATTGGCGCGATCGCCAATGGCATGCACATTAGCCTGAAAGCCGGCGCCAATGGTTAAACGCATAATTTCGGTGAGGGCATCGGGCTGTGTTACTAACAACCCTTGTTGGCCTGCACGGTCACTGTAGTCGCTAAGTAACGCTGCACCACGGCTACCCAGGGCACCGTCACCATAAATTTTTACCGACCGAATATCTAACCAGTCAGTTTGGTCATCCACTATACCTTTTTTAAACCAATCGGCGAGTTGCGGATCTTTGGCCGACAGCATCGGATAGATACGCACACCGAGTTGTTGCTGTTGTTGCAACTGCTGATACAAGGCGGCCAGCTCTGAGCTTACGCCAGCATCATGTACTGAGGTAATGCCTAAGGCTAATAGGTGGGCGAAAGCTTTGTCTAGCGCCGCTTCTTTATCTTCGTTGGTTGGCGCAGGGATCTTACTTTGTACTAAGCCCATGGCATTATCAATTAGCACGCCGGTGGGTTCGCCATTGGCATCGCGAATAATTTCACCGCCAGGAGGGTCGATCGTATCTTTCGTGATCCCCGCCAAAGCCAGTGCCTTACTGTTTACCCAAGCCGCATGCGCATCAACACGAACCAAATAAACCGGTCTGTCAGCGACCATTTCATCTAAACTGGTTTTGCTTGGGAAGGCTTTGCTATCCCAAAGCACCTGATTCCAACCGCGGCCCATTACCCATTGTTGTTTTGGGTTACTTTGCGCAAATGCCGCGACACTGGCAGCCGACTGTTTTTCACTGCTAATGCCACGTAAATCGGCTTGATTAAGGTAATCGCCTAAGCCGAGGACATGGCCATGACCATCAATCAGGCCTGGGAGTACCGTTTTACCTTGGCCATCCCATTGCGTCGCTTGGGCATACTGTTGGCGTAAGGTGCTATCGCCCCGCGCTAACACTTGCCCCGTTTCGTTATCAAACACTAAGGTTTGGAATTTGACTAATTGTCGTTGTTCATCAAAGCCATAGCCTTGGATATTATGAAGTACCACCGGGGCGGCACTGAGCGACAAACTGCAAAGGCAGCTGAGAAGTGCGACGGTTTTACGCAGCATAACGATACCTGTAAGTTGAGGAAAATTCCGTCAGACTATATCAGCTCTCTGTCGATTCGGGCAGGTGCTTGCGATAACATGCAACAAACTCGCTATTATATCTGTTAAACAGCGCTAAAGTGGGGATGCAAAACGTTGGCTGATGGCATAGAATGATTTTTTTTCAGTGCCGCTGCGAGCCTTCGCGGTGATGCCTTGCTAAGTGAATGCCGCAACCACATTCACCTTCATCAACCGATAAGAAAGAATGCAAAATGGTTAATAACTTCATCAATGATTTTCGGCGTCGTGTGCCGGCCTTGCATCAACGCCTTATGTTGGGTTGTTTGCTGGGCTTGAGTGTCTTGCTGGTGTTACCAAAACCACAGCAAACACAGCCAAGTGGCATGGGCGTATTACCGCTGATGCTGGGGATGGGCTTACAATATGCCCCGCAAAATTTCGAATTACTGCCGTTAGAGCAAGCGTTAAGTTGGGTACATCAACAACTGCAAACCGAGCCGGTTGAAGATCCCTTTGTCAAAGTTTACCAGATATCGCGTGGCGATAGTTTAAGCCGTATTTTTGCGCGTTATAACCTCAGTTACCAAACGGTCCAGCAGGTGATGGCCTCTGATGAATCCTTGCTGGCGCTTGACGTGCTGCACCCGGGTAATCGACTGACCTTGCAGTTAGATGATGTTGGTGAATTACAAAGCATGGAACTGTATATTCATGCCGGTAAAAAAGTGGTGTATCAGCGGGTCGCAGCAGATGAGTTTGCTTATCAAGAAATCGTGGATGAAGGCGTGTGGCAAAGCGATATTCTGGTGGGTGAAGTGTACGGCAGCTTTTATGTTTCCGCGCAGCGTGCGGGTTTAAGCGATGCGGATATCTATAACATTAATCAACTGTTTAAAGAGCGCTTGAATTTTTCGCGTGATATCCAAGCCGGCGCCCAGTTTCAAGTGCTGCGCAGTGAAAACTTCGTGGGTGAAGAAAGTACCGGGCAAAGTCGCATTGAAGGCATCCGTATTTTGAATCGTCGGCAAACCCTCAGCGCCTTTATGCATGAAGATGGCCAATATTATGATGCAAATGGCGACAGTTTAGAGCGTGCGTTCTCGCGCTACCCGCTGCAAAAGCAACAGCGCATCAGCTCGCATTTTAACCCGCGCCGCTTACATCCGATCACGCAACGGGTGTCACCGCACAACGGTACAGACTTCCCGTTACCCGTGGGTTCGCCAGTGTTAGCCCCTGCAGATGGCGTGGTCACTCGCATTGAAAACCATCCTTATGCGGGTAAATATATTGAGATCCAGCATTTTGGTCATTACAAAACCCGTTACTTACATTTAAGCCGCTTTCATGTGCAGCGCGGGCAGCGGGTTACCCGTGGTCAACGTATTGCCTTATCGGGCAATACTGGCCGCTCTACAGGGCCGCATTTACATTACGAACTGCATATCAATAACCGGCCCGTGAATCCGATGACGGCGCATATTCCATTAGCGAAGCCGGTATCTGCAGAATCCAGAGCCAGCTTTGCTAAACGTGTGAAGCAACTGACAGCACAAATGGAACAGCAAAGCTTACTGGCGAAAAACTCAGCCAGTAGTACGCTTGCGAATAACGCAGAATAAGTTTAACGCGTTGTTAAGCAGCATAAAAAAAGCCGGTGAAGTTTGCTTCACCGGCTTTTTTAATGGCGTTAAGCCTAAGGCGCTATCGCCAGATTAATATTTCGCAGCTTTGCCAGTCGCGGGTAATGATTGCAGAATAAACTCGCGTAAATCATCGTTTGATTTCTTTAAGTCTTCACTGCGCAGATACATCATATGGCCACTACGATAGCCTTTGAAGCTTAAACGGTCTTTCATTTTGCCGCTGGGATCCAGCTGCCACATATTATATTTAGCGTCAAAGTAGTTGGTGGCGCCATCATAGTAACCCGATTGCGTTAAGACCCGTAGGTAGGGGTTTTGCGCCATGGCTTGACGAAGATTTTCGCCGGTATTGTCATTACTGCTATCCCAAGGCCGCACATCACCGAACATATTGTATTTAATGTCGGTTTTGTAATTTAACTCGGTACGCAGGTAATGATTAATCGCTGGGGTAAATGAATGTAACCATGAGGTTAGCTCTGCCCAATAGTCAGGGCGCTCGCCAATATCGCTTTTATCAAGGCCAAGATAGCGTGAGTCTAAGCGTCCGACCGTTTGACCGCGATCACGTAATAGCTCTTTCCAAAAATACGCTGTGCTGATATCCAAATTGGCCCGCAGCACATTTTGTACACTAATACCCGAGTAGCGGCTGACTAAACCAGCAATACGCTGTTTTTCCGCATCGGCTAAGGAATTACCGCGCGCCAAAGCCGGTAGATACTCATTTAAGGTGAAGTTTTCCACTTCAGGCAAAATATCGTACAAATCTTTTTGCTGTAAATCGCTGGCCAGTGCTTGATGATACCACGCTGCCGCAGCGAAATAGGGTAGGCGGTTGGCTGCTTTAACCGGGCCTTGGCGTTCAATACCGATATCGGTAGGCGAAACCAAAACCACGCCGTTTAAATACATCCACTCGTTATTTTGTAAGGCTAACGCCAAGCCCGAAACCCGCGTTGTGCCATAGCTTTCACCAATTAAAAATTTCGGCGAGGGCCAGCGCTCATAGCGATTAACAAAGGTATTCACCCAAGCCGCTAAATAACGAATGTCGGCATTGACGCCAAAGAACATTTTTTGTTGTTGCTCGCGCGATGGCATTTTACCGTCAGGGCCAGGTAGCACACGTGAGAAGCCGGTGTTTACCGGGTTAACAAACACGATGTCGGCCACATCTAGCACTGAGTGGGGGTTGGCTTTGACGCCGTAAGGCTGGATCGGGAAGCCTTCATCGTCAATCACTAACGATTTTGGGCCGGTGTAAGCGATATGCATCCAAACCGATGCCGAGCCAGGCCCGCCATTAAAGGAAATCAGTAACGGCCGTTTAGTATTATCTTTAATATCGGTGCGTTGATAATACGTATAAAACAGCGTGGCCGTAGGATGGCCATTATCGTCCCAAACCGGTTGGGTGCCGGTATGGGCTTTATAGTTTACGCGTTGGCCATTAATTTCCGTGCGATGCTCGGTAACAATGGCGTTGTCTATATCAATGCTAATTTGCTCAGCTTGCAGTGAAACACTCAGTGATAACCCCAGTGTTAAACACAGCAGGCTGATATAACGTATTGCTTGCATAGTGATTTCTCGTGTTGCGTTAAAAACGGACAGCTTCGGTTCACCATAGCGCTAATTTTGCTGAAAACGAAGTGAGTTGCGATTGGTTACGGATTTTCAGGATAGGTGGTGCACCGTGAACGAAATACACATTGCTAATGCAAAGCATTCTTAATTGTATATCAATGATATACATGATTTTTTTGCCTGTTTGATGGCTTTGTACTATGCTGTACCACTAAATGCATTTAGCAGGAGTGAGTTATGCAAGGTGATTCTCAGGTACTGAGCAAATTGAATGAAGTACTGACGGCAGAACTGACCTCAATCAATCAATATTTTTTACATGCCCGCATCTATAAAAATTGGGGCTTAAAGGCCTTAGACGAGGTTTGCTACAAAAAATCGATTAAAGATATGAAGCAGGCCGATAAATTGATTGAGCGGATCTTAATGCTAGAGGGCTTGCCTAATTTACAAGCGCTGGGCAAATTGCGGATCGGTGAAGACACGCCAGAAATGCTGCAATGCGACGAGGCTTTTCAGTTAGAGCAACTGCCACTGTTAAAGCAAAGCATCGCCCTGTGTGAAAGTTTACAAGATTATGTCAGCCGCGACTTGTTAACTGACATCTTAGAATACGAAGAAAGTCATTTAGATTGGTTAGAAACGCAGCAGCACCAAATTAGCGCGCTGGGTTTACCGAATTATCTACAAGCGCAACTAGGAGGTGAGTAATGCAAGGTAGTCCAAAAGTCATCAGTGCGTTAAACACTTTACTGGCCAATGAATTAGCCGCTATGGATCAATATTTTATTCATTCTCGGATGTATGATGATTGGGGCCTGAGTAAGCTGTTTGCTCGCATCGATCACGAGTTTGACGATGAAAAAGGCCATGCTGCCGCGCTGATTGAACGTATTTTATTCTTGGGCGGTGTGCCGGATATGACGAAGCGTGATGCTATTCATGTCGGGCAAGATGTGCCGAGCATGCTGCAAAACGATTTAAACGTTGAATACACCGTGCAGAAGTTATTAAAACAAACCATGGCGTTGTGTGAGCAAGAGCAAGATTACGTCAGCCGCGATATGTTACAACAGCTGCTAGATGATACTGAGACCGATCACGCGCATTGGTTAGAGCAACAATTGCGCTTAATCAAAATGCTGGGCTTACCTAATTATCTACAAGCTCAACTCTAAGTTTTATATTACTGCGCGAGTCATCGCGATCCGCGCAGCCTTTCTTCAGTTTTTATGCCTTTCTTGTTATTACCTCTTCTATAGCCGGCTGCGCCGCCCTTTTTGTGTTAGTTAACGTACCTTTTTTGATTTCTTGTGCGTTTTAACGTGGAGACTTTGCGCTGAGCCTTGGCCTGGTAGTTCGAACATTAACCGCGCTTTATCGTAAAACCTCGACCACACATCGCGCTTAGCGAAATCGCATATTGTGATAATATCACTATTGCAGTATATTGTTACGATATAACATTTGATCTATCGCGTTGCTCTGAGAGGACCCAATGAACCAGAAAAGTGCTTTGGCGCTATTAATTGCCGCCAGTTTAACCTCCACTTCCGCCTTCGCTAACACGATCAGTGGGAAAATCGTCGACAGCAAGGGTAAGCCCTTAGCGAATGCCAGCTTAAATGTGGCTGGCAGTGCCAGTAAAACGGTGTCAGATGAAAATGGACAGTTTTTGCTCACAGATGTGCCGGTTAATCAAGTTGAAGTGCACTTTTCAGCGCGCCGTTATGGCCACAGTAATGCCCAATTTACTGTGCCTGCTAGCGGTTTAACCGATGTGACCTTAGTGCTACAAGCGAGCTCGATTGAAATTATCGACGTCACCATCAGCCCTTTACACGCTTCTATTATTGAATCTTCATTACCCATCAGTGTGTTAGCAGGTGACAAATTAAAAATGCAGCAAGCCACTACCTTGGGCGATACGCTCAGTAAGCAAGTGGGTGTGCATTCAACTTTTCAAGGTGGCGTGGCCAGTAGCCCGATTATTCGCGGTTTAGATGGTCCACGTGTTTTAATTATGCAAAACGGTTTAGATGCGGGTGATGCCTCTCGCGTTGGCCCAGATCACAGTGTCGCCACTGAAGCGAGTACCGCTAAGCAAATTGAAGTATTGCGTGGGCCTGCAACCTTATTTTACGGCAGCGGTGCTATTGGTGGTGTGGTTAACGTGGTAGATGAACGCGTGCCAAGCAACAGCACGCCGCGTGCAGAGTGGATAACCGAGTTACAAAGCGTGGATTCTGCGAAGCTGGTGGCGGGTAATATGGTTACTGGCAACAGTGATTATGCCGTGTATTTGGATGGTTTTTGGCGTGATAGCATTAATTACCGTACCCCAGGCGATTGGCAAGGTGAATTAGACGATCATTCTGACCATGACCATGATGAAGCCGAACACGATGAGGCAGAGCATGATGAGCATAGCACTAAGCGTATCGCCAATACCTTTAGTACCAGTAAAGGCTTTACCTTAGGCGGCAGCAAATTGCTGGAAAATGGTTTTGTAGGTATAGCTTACGGTCGCTTAGAGCGCGATTTTGGCATGCCAGGCCACAGCCATGGTGATGAAGAAGAGTTAACTCAAGCCGAGAAAACCCAAGATCGCGTTCAGTTGCAAAGCGAGCTGTATTTTAATGATCATTGGATAAGACAGTTTAATAGTCGTTTGGCCTTTACCGACTATCAGCATGCCGAAATTGAAGACGGTGAGGTGGGCACGGTTTTTACTAATAAAAGCCAAGAAGCCCGTTTCGAGTTACTGCACCGCCCATGGTTTGACTGGAAGGGTGGCTTAAGTCTGCATTATAAATTTAGTGATTTCGGCGCGGTCGGCGAAGAAGCTTTTTCTCCTCCATCAGAAACCCGCACCTTAGGTTTAGGTTGGATGACTGAGCGGCATTTCGGCCCGGTATTATTGCAGTTGGGTGCACGTGTTGAACAAGTAAGACTGGATGCCGCTGAAGTTAAATTAGTTGATTTAGAATTACATGGCGATGAAGCCGAGCATGCAGGTGAAGAGCATGGCGCTGAGATTGCCGATTTTGCTTTTGCTGAGCGCTATAATCCATTTAGCGTGTCGGCCGGTTTAGTGTGGGATTTCCAAGAAGGTTATAATGTTGGCCTGTCGTTCTCGCATGCTGAGCGCGCACCAAGCGCTGCAGAATTACTTTCGTTTGGGCCACACCTTGGCACACGTAGTTACGAAGTCGGCGCTTTGTTCCAATTAAATGAAGATCGCGATGGCTTTGAATTAAATGAAGCCACGCAAGGGCTAGAGCGTTCGCGCAATTTAGATTTAACGCTACGTAAGTTCCATGGCAATGTCGGGTGGGTGCTTAACGCCTTTTATAACCGCGTTAATAATTACTACTATGCTGGCAACACGGGTTTATATGCCGAGTTTGCGCATGAAGGTGAAGAGGCAGAGGCGGAGCATGATCACGCCGATGAATTGCCGGTTTATCTGTATACAACCGATTCCGTTACATTGCATGGTTTTGAAGGGCAGGTAAATTGGCAGTTAGATGAGTTTTATCATTTAACTGTGCAAGCCGATTATATTCGCGCTCGTTTACGTAGTGGCGGTGAATTACCGCGTACGCCGCCGCTGCGTTTAATGACTGAACTGGCTTATCAAGGTGAACAGTTCGATGCCGACTTCAGCATTAGCCGTTATTTTAAGCAAGATAACACGGCCACTTTAGAAGAGGCGACACCGGGATACACTATGGTCGATGCCAGTGTTAGCTATCGCTTTAACTGGGGGCAACAAGCTTTAGTAGCTTATGTGAAAGCACAAAATATCACTGACGAATTAGCACTGGTGCACACCTCGTTTCTAAGAGATGTTACACCGCTACCCGGTCGTAATTTCGCTCTAGGCCTTCGTGGCAGCTTCTAGAGCATCAGCAGGGCTTTTAAGAAAAAATGGCAGCATCGCGCTGCCATTTTTTATTGGGTAAGCGCCCATCACTCACACACTCCTCCGACCACACTCTGAGACAGATCCGACCACACTCAGACACCGGTAAGACCAGTCTCTGAGACAGGTTTGACCACACTCCGGTACAGGTCAGACCATACTCAGAGACGTTTGGTTTATTTGTTTGCTATTTGGTTATGGTTGGTCTACATTATTTTTACATTTTTCACTGAGGGAATTAATGATGAAAAAACTTTTAGTAATTAGCGCGGTAGCACTGGCGGTGATGACAGGCTGTGCCCAACAAAGCACCTCTTTAGATGTGACAACCATGCAACAAGCGGCAGCAGCAATAGTGGTGAGTCCGAACGATCAGCGGCAATACAAAACGCTGACCTTGCCCAATAAGTTGGCAGTAGTGTTAGTTTCTGATCCTGCGTCCGAAAAATCTGCCGTGTCGCTCAGTGTCGGTGCGGGTATGTTACAAGATCCGATGTCGCAGCAAGGTTTAGCGCATTATTTAGAGCATATGCTGTTTATGGGAACCGAGCGTTATCCTGATCCTGCCGAGTACGCCGGTTTTATGAGCCTGCATAACGGCGCTTACAATGCTTATACTTGGTTAGATATTACCAACTACATGTTTGAAATTAATAACAATGTGTATGACGAAGCCTTAGACCGTTTTTCAGATTTCTTCAAATCTCCGAAGTTTTACCCTGAGTACTCAGACAAAGAACGCAATGCCGTGAATGCGGAGCAGTCGATGCGTCGTGAAATGGATTTCCTTGGTCAATTTGAATTGATGCGCCGGATGTTTGGTGATCACCCTTCAAATCGTTTTTTGGCCGGTAGCTTAGAGAGTTTAAGCGATAAACCGGACAGTAAATTGCATGATGAGATGTTGCAATATTATCAGCGCTATTATTCGGCCAATAATATGAAGTTAGCCATGATCAGCAATTTACCGTTAGCTGAAATGGAGCTGCTGGCGTTAAAGCATTTTGCCGCCATTGAAAATAAAGACATTGCCATTCCCAGCGTGACAACACCCATAGATAACCGTTTATTTGGTGCTAAGCGCATTCATTATGTGCCAAATCAGGATATTAAACAGCTACGCCTCGACTTTACCATTCGGGCCAATTTAGAAAAATACGCGGTAAAACCCAATGAATATATCAGTTACTTGCTGGGTTCAGAAATGCCGGGTACGGCAGCGGCACAGTTGAAAGCCGCTGGGCTTATTTCCAGCATGAACGTGTCAGCGAACCCAGATTTTTATGGTAATTACGGCAGCCTAACGATTGATCTGAGCCTGACCGATGCCGGTATGCAGCAGCGCGAGGCGATTACCGCGGTAGTGATGCAGTACTTAGCCTTAATTAAAGAGCAAGGAGTTGATAGTAAATACTTTAATGAAATTAAAACCAGCCTGAGTAACCAATTTCAATTTTTAGAAAAAACCGATGGTTTTGGTTATGCTTCACAGTTAACCGCCTCGATGTTGAAACTGCCAGTCAAAGATGTGGTCGCCGCACCCTATTTATATGAACGCTTTGATGCCGCAGCGATAGAAGAGGTATTAGCGCAACTCACCCCAGAAAACTTGCGTTTGTGGTATATCAGTAAGCAAGAGCCACACGATAGCGAGCTGGTGCGCCATGTCGGTAAATATAAAATTGTTGATATTAGTGCAGAAGAGCAAGCGGCGTGGCAGCAACCAATAGTGGCGCTGAACTTACCGCAAGTGAACCGCTTGTTGCCAGAAAGCTTTGCCATTAAAACGCCCATCGAGCAGCAAAAACCCACCTTAGTACACGAGCAAGCTGGCATTAAAGCGTGGTTATACCCCAGTAAAGTCTTTGCCGACCAACCTAAAGGCCGTTTAGATATTGTGCTAAATAGCCCGGCGGCGCAAAACAGTGTGCAGGCAAAAGTCGCCTTTGCTTTATGGCGCGATCTCTACAATTTAGCGCAAAGTGCCTTAGCGACTGAGGCGCAGGCTGCGGGTATTAGCATGTGGCTGAATGATGGTAATGGCTTAACACTGAATTTAGATGGTTTTACCGATAAGCAACCCGAGTTATTAGAGCAAGTGTTAGCGGGGTTAACACCGGCGATAACCGAAGAAGGGTTTGACCAAGCGGTTGATCGCTATGTGCGAGGTATTGCTAACCAAACTCGGCAAGTGCCGTTTCGCCAAGCGTTTTGGGCTTTTAACAGTCTCTATCGTGGCGGTAACTATAACCCTGAGCAACTGATAGCCGCCGCTAAGCAAATGACGTTAGCAGATTTACAACAGGTGATCAGCAACACACTGCTGAACAACGAAGTACGGGTGTTTGCCTTTGGTAACTATGATAAACAAGAGGTAGTCGCTTTAGTCAGTAAGTTGCAAGCGGCTTTACCTGCAGTACGGCAAACCACCGCTTACACACAAAGCCCATTTTGGCAGCCAACGCCGGGTAAAAGCATCGTGTTGCAGCGCGATATTGATGTAACCGACGTAGCGCTTATCGATATGCATGTGCATCCCACTAAAGGCATGGCACAGCGTGCTGCAGCCAGCGTGTTAGCATCGCACTTTAGTAATCAAGCCTTTGATAAGCTGCGTACCGAAGAGCAACTGGCTTATGCGGTGGGCGGCACGGCAATTGACCTAGATGAATACACCGGTTTTGGTTTGTATATTCAAACACCGGTAAAAGGTCCGGCCGATATGCAGCAACGTTTTGACGAGTTTAAACAGCAATACTGGCTTAGCTTACAACAGGTAACGCCCGAGCAATTTGCGCAATTAAAGCAAAGCTTATTGTTAAGTTTGAATGAACCGCCGAAGAATCTGTTTGAAGAAATGCAGCCACTTGTCAGTGATTGGTATCGTGAGCGTTTTGAGTTTGATAGCAAAGCGAAACTGATTGCCGCAGTAGAGCAGGTGAATTTGGATGACGTCAAAGCCTTTTATCAGCAAACGCTATTAAACCCTGATGCCGCACGTATTTCGGTGCAAATGCGTGGTACCAGCTTTAAAGATCAACCTTTTGCTACCTTGCCTAATCAGCAAGTGGTGAAAGATTTAGCCGAGTTCCAAAAAACCATGCCGAAGCAATAAGCTTATTTAGCAACAAAAAGAGAGGGCAGCCTGCTAAGGCTGCCTTTTTGATCATGCGGGATCTGCACAGTGCTAGCTAAGGCTTACTCCCAGCGCGCTTCCTCTTTTTTGATAATAAAATCGATCGCTTTTCCGGCACAGGTTAACTGCGCGATACGTTTTGGTGAGCCATCTTCATGCAGGTCGACTAAGCCGATACCCGCCTGATTTAATAAGCGCTCACCGCGCTGCGCATTATCGGGTTTATGCGGCACTATGCGCATGCGCCGACGTTTTGTCAGCCAGTTTAAAGGCGAGCGGGGGGAATATAACCAACGATTTAACCGGTCTAAAATATCCAGTAAACGGCTAGGGAACTGGTTTTTTAAGCCACTGCTGGTAATTTGCCAAATATCCGGCCCAGCGGCTTTGCTGCGTAAATGCACTTCATACACAAAAGAATAATGCACATCGCCTGATAAAATCACAAAGTGTTTGGGCGTTTTGGGGTGTCGAAATAAATTGAGCATGGCATGCGCAGTTCCACGATGGGCCATCCAGTTCTCCGCATCAACGAGCAGCGGCCGACCAAAAAAAGTAAAGATTTTTTGAATATTCTCAATCAGCTTTACCCCAAAAATCGGCGCTGGCGCTACCAGCACCACAGCATCGTGCCCAAGCAGGTTTTGCTGCAACTCGGTAATGGCTTCCCAATCCAATAAACCCGAAGGGCGGTTAATATTCACTTCAGAACGCCAACGGCGAGTACGGGTATCTAACACCAATAACGGCGGCTCGGTTGGCCATTGGTAATGCCACTGCTGAAACTGTAATAATTCACTGATCAGTGCTTCATGTTCAGGGCCGCCGCTGTGGCTTAAGGCTTGCTCAACGCGATCGAGTAATGCGCTGGAGAAATCGGTCGGCTTGTTGCCCCAACCTTGACAAAGCAAGTAGCTCAGTAGGGCATTACCGATAATGCGCCTAGAAAAATCATGCTCATAAGCAATTTTTTCCCACTCTGCCGTGAGGTTCCAGTCATCGCTCACATCGTGATCATCAAAGATCATCGCTGTTGGTAAATGCGCCAGTACACGTCTTACCTTGGCTAACCCTGCTGCGAAAGTTTCAATCAACTGCTGTTGTTGCTGATAACGTTCAAGTTCATCGTGAGATAATTGCGACTTTAAGGTTGAGCATAACGCCAGTGAATCAGGTTGCCAGCCGGCGGGCGACCAAACGAGTAAATACATGCCGAGCATTTCTGCGGCGCTAATTAAATGGTTACGCGCCGTATCAGTGGTAAACACCGGTTTTTTCACACCGCGAAAAACCTGGCTGAGCATCGCTTCGCTGGCTTTGGTTTTGGGGAGTAAGGTATGTCGCTGATAATAATGCGGTGTTTGCTGGTGCAGAGTATCGGCATCGCTAACCCGAGAACAGGGCAGGTTTTCATTGTGAAAACCTAATTGATTAATTAACTGATGTATCGCCTGTAACATCGGTGCCGCCACATCATCGGCATAAATTTGATCGCCACTGAGCAACAATAATGCCGGCCACTCAGTCACCTCTTGTTGCTGCAATAGCAAATCGGCGGCAAGTAAACCATCTTCACAGTCGGCATGCGGTTTGCGGCAAGAGCCATGTAACAAGCGTTGTAGTTTCGGTTGTATGATAAAGCCCGGGTTATCGCGCCCAGCATAAACAAGATCCGGCGCCCATTGTTGCCAGCCTTGCCATTTGGCTGGCTCTGATGCACGGGGCGCGACTTGTAAATCGTAGCTGATCCACACCGCTTGCGGTAACGCTGCCGTTAGCGGCAGTTGCAATAATTGTAAGTGCAGTTTTTCCGCGCAGCGAATACTGCGGCAATACTGACTTAAGGCCGCAGCGTCAAAGCTAAGCGGCTGTTGGCCGGTGGGGGTCAGTGTGAGTTGCAGCTGAACCGGCTCACGAGTGGCGAGCCAGAACGTCACCGTTGTTGGTGTTAAGGCGCGTAGCATAGGCCCTGCCAACACTAATGGCAGTGTTGGCGGTTCGTTGGGCTCTGCTGCGCGGGTCATGGTTTGTGTTATCGCAGGGTAAAGCTTTACTATTTAGAATCATATCTGGAAAAACTCTGGAAAGCCTTTGTAATTAAGACTAACAGAGCTTTTTCAGAAAAAGAAAAAAATTGTGGAAAAACGACAAAAATACATTGTCTGGAAAAATTATTTTCCAGAGTTTATTTTAAGCGGCGCTAGTGCGTCTGATGCAGTTGCTTGGTCAAGAAAGTGGTCAAAGTTCTGTTTCAGTTAAAAGGGCATTAAAATGGCTTGTAATGAAGGGACTGGTTGTTCAGGCAGGAAAACTAAGAAGCCCTAGCTGGGGTCTAACCGAAGAAGGGCGTAAACTTTATAACAGTGGAATAACATCTTGTGATTAAGAGCAATTAACCAAATACCCCAAAATTCTGGGAAATTAAAACTCAGAGGAGCACCTCAGAATATAGAAAAGACCTGTTGCCGGTATTGACCAATTAACTGAAATGGAACCCAGGACGCAGGAGGACTTTTTTCATTTTGTTCAGTTTTTGTAAAATGCCAGTTCGTTTCTGAGATTGTACTGTCTGCTTTGGCATCGCCTTTAGTTTCTGATTTCGTTCCTGCTGATGGTGTTTCGGATGCAGATTTTCTCTCAAATTTATCAAACTTTACAATCATTTGAGGCACATCTTCCTTCAATCGTTTGGTGAACTCGGTCAAGGCGGGCTCCGCAAAAGTAATAAGATAGGCTTGCTGATTTTTGATATTGGCCATCAACCTCAAAATGCGACCAAGCACTTGACGATAGAACAACTCAGTCCGAACAGTGCTTAAATGAGCGCATACTCTCAGCCTGGGAATATCTGTACCTTCACTCACCATGGCAACACTGACAATCCACTGCGTATTGGATGTTCTAAAATTATCAATAATTTCTTGAGGGTTAGTTTCTTTATAAGAGACTAATACTGATGATTGACCAAACTCACTGATTAATAGTGCTTGGATACGGATCGCTGCATCAACAGAGCTCGCCACCACCAGTCCACCTGCTTCTGGGTGTTCCTGCCTGACGTCAGCCAATTTCTTTACGGCGATGGACAACGTATAACGCAACGCCTCCGTGTCGTTAAGGATGCGGCTATATTGCAGATCCGCTTCAGTCATCGCCATGCAAAGTGAGCTGTAGTTTTTTTGATTTACGGACAGGTTATCGTTATCAATTAATGTAATTTCAGGCAGACGACAGACATTATCTTGAATCGCCTCAGTCAAACCATAGACATAATCCAGCTGGATGGCGAAATCTGGCTTTATGTAACGCGCTAATGATATTGGTGCTTGATCTGTGCGCCATGGGGTGCCTGTCATAGCTAATATGTAATTAACGTTATCGCTAATATTAGTCAATATTTCCCTTCCCCAGGAATTTGATAACTCGGTATCATGACCACCACAATGGTGAATTTCATCGAAAACGGCAAACACACGGCTGCTTTGTAAAAATGACCAATCCGCACTTTTACTGGTGGTCAAAAATTGATAGGTGAATACGCCACCGGCTGCGCCTAACTTTCCATGCATTGGCCTGCCCAAGATTTTGGCAAAAGTAGATTCTATGCTTTTTTGAACGGCTACGGAGGGGGCAAAGCAGACTACGTAGTCAATCATATTTTCAGAAAACAGATATTTAGCAAGTGTAGCAGCCATAATCGTTTTACCGGCCGCAGGAGTTGCTAATGCCATGAAATGTTTTTGACCGGTTTTAAAGGCTTTAAACGCCTGAGTTGAGCACTCTTCTTGCCAGTGTCTTAATCTCATTGATGCTGACTCTTCATGATATTTTCAACCGCAAGGAGTCGACCACGTAATTGAAATGCACGTTCTTTGGCTGCCTGAAAATTCCGATTTAACTTTGCGCCTTGCTCTGGGAATGCATTTAATAGTTCTTGATACTCTTGGATTTCTGCGCTGGTTGTGGCCAATTCTGAGCTGTAAGCGTTTAGCCGTTTATTTAATGACTCAAGAAAAGCAATGGGTTCGGGATGCAGGGAGCTTGTATGACTTTCCTCTGGCATTTGAAGATACTGTTTTTGCATTAATGGGGTGACGACGTAAACATTTTCTTTTGGATCTTTTGCTTTCACCAGCTCAAGCATGCCGCTCTTCTTCAGATTCCAAATATTTTTATAAAGCCCCTTAGCAATATTCACTGAAGTTTCTGTTACTCCTTGAGTAGCATAGAGTTTTCGTAGTTCGTCCAAAGTAAATGAATGTAGCTCATTTGCTTTGATGGTATCGATAATAAAGCTTTTAACTGACATACCGCTTGCTCCGGTTTTTTTTGGATATCGAGGAATAGATAAATCCAAAGGATTCCTTAGTATAAGGGAGGATGAAAACCTAAGACAATCTTTGGATTCGAATTTTGATATGAATTTTCACACTTGGCATACGAATCGTGCTTTCCTTCTAGGCTTAAGGCTGCGAGGAAGAAAAAGGCTATCAGCCAGACAGAGCTTGGACGTCGTATTGGTCTTGATTCACAGTCGGCCAGCGCAAGGATGAATAACTATGAAAAAGGGCGTCATCAGCCTGATTTTAATATGGCTAAAAACATCGCCGAGCAACTAGACGTTCCGGTCGCTTACTTATATTGTGAATGCGATGAGATGGCTGAGCTGATTTTAGCTTTTCATAAGTTGGCATCTGAGCAGCGAAAGCGCCTATTACTTGACTTTTTAGAACTGCAGGGAACAACCCAAGAGGGTTAAAATCCTGTAGGTAGTCGCTTGAATAGTTTCCTCGATTTACCTACCAGCCAATCAAGAACGTCAAGATAGCAGCGAAATGACTACTCATATGTACTCAGCTGTCTTATCGATGCTGATGACGCTGATATGAATGCCTTTTGAGGTGTGATTTATCCGAGGTAGCGTGATTCACCAGGTTGATTTGTTCGAACCTGAGCCTCCCACTTACCAGAGCAAAGCACTGATGACAGTCATTGATACCATCAATACCAAAACAGGCGGCAAAGTCTAGATTGCGAGCCAGGGTATATAAAGATCGCCCTGAAATCAGCATGGCAAAGCATAGTGACCAGACATTAACTGACGAGCAGATTTCTGCTGCAGGAAATTTAACTCGTGTGGTAAGCATTGAAGCTGCCGAGTGATTGCGGATGCAATACGCTCCCTCAGAGCATTATTAGGTAACAAGATGACAATCAACACAGCTATAAAAAACGACCAAGAATATGAAGCTGCATTAGAAGCCATTGAGCAAATTCTTGAGGCTGTGCCTGGCACGCCTGAAGGTGATAAGTTTGATAGCTTGGCAAAGATGATCGCAGAATATGACGATATTCATCACAAGCTAAACGAGTAATTCAGTACCAAGTTGCTCTTTGAATCGTCACTAAGTGCCAATAGCAGAAATTCACTGAGATTCGATTAAATCGGAGCTTTTCACTGAAAGCGGACATTCGGCACGAGTTAAGCGAGACGAACTTTGGAGCATTTAAAGTTAAGTCGAATTTGCAGGTTAACTACCCTCAGGCACAAAGCACAAATATTTGTACCCATAGATTGCCAAGGCTTGACCAGATAGTCGTCCGCTCCCAATTCCAGACCCTTGACCCGGTCTTCTACACTGTCCCTTGCGATGAGAAATAACACAGGCGTGATGGATCTGGCCTCTCTCAATGACTGCATAATTCGCCAGCCATCCACATCAGGCAGCATTACATCAAGGACAATCAAGTTATACGAGCCGGTAATCGCCAGGTGGTGACCATCGAGCCCGGTCCGGGCGAGATCTACCACAAAGCCGGATTCCATGAAGCCCTGCCGGATATAATCCCCAGTTTTTACTTCATCTTCTACGATGAGAATCTTCATCGTTCCACTCCGCTCTACAGTTCAGGCCAAGGAAGCCAGTCCATTTCATTGTCGTCAATATCAATTTTATAGTCTGAAATCTGCCCACAACATGACCAGAAAATGACAAATATGTAATGTTGGTGGCCGGAAGCTAGGTTATATCGGTGAGAAAAGCGTTGTTCGCATAACATGACTAAAATGTAATGCTTGCGGGAGCAGCCTGGTCATCTTTAACTAATAAGTTTATGGTATCATGATTCATGTAATCTCCTCCTTTAAGAAGCCGCAAAAAACGCGGCGCAAACTGCCTGCTTATTTGAAAAGGTGCTTATCCATGGGTCACGATAATTCTGAGTCTCATTGTCATCACCATACACCCTCCCACACGGGCTCAGGGCTTACAGACCCGGTCTGCGGCATGGGTGTAACGGCAGACTCTGCCCAGCATGTTGAGCATGCGGGTAAAACTTACTACTTCTGCAGCACCAAATGCATGAATAGATTCCAGCATGACCCTGAGAAGTTTCTTTCACCAACCCCGCCACCTCCCTCGGAAGCGGTCAAAGGCACAATTTATACGTGCCCGATGCATCCGGAAATACGTCAGGACAACCCCGGAACCTGCCCTAAATGCGGCATGGCACTTGAACCCCTGATGCCCAGTCTGGAAGATGACAATCCCGAGCTGGACGATTTTTCCAGGCGATTCTGGTGGACATTGCCTTTTACCGTCATTGTCACGGTGCTTGCCATGTTTGGGCCACAGCTTGGCTGGTTCGAGATGGCGACGCAAACGTGGATAGAGCTTGTACTGTCGCTTCCCGTGGTGCTGTGGGCCGGACAGCCGTTCTTCGTACGGGGTTGGCAATCAGTGGTCAACCGCAGTCCCAACATGTGGACGCTCATCGGCTTGGGTACCGGTGCCGCCTTCGTCTACAGCTCGCTGGCAACCGTAGCTCCCGGTATATTTCCGGAAACATTCATGTCCATGGGGCGTGTGGCGGTTTATTTCGAAGCCGCAGTGGTGATCATTTCCCTTACGCTGTTTGGTCAGGTGCTGGAGCTTCGCGCGCGTTCCCAGACATCCGCTGCCGTCCGGTCATTGCTCGGTCTGGCGCCCAAGACGGCCCGCCGTATCAATGCAGACGGAACAGAAGAAGATGTACCGCTGACGCATGTGCATGAAGGTGATCGTTTACGCGTACGTCCCGGTGAGAAAGTTCCTGTCGATGGCATTGTTGAAGAGGGTGCAAGTTCTCTCGATGAATCCATGTTGACTGGTGAATCGTTACCCATCAGCAAGCGCCCGGGTGACAAGGTCATAGGGGCAACGATGAACACCTCTGGTGCACTTGTGATCCGGGCGGAGAAAGTCGGCTCGGCCACTGTGTTGTCACAAATTGTCCAGTTGGTGGCTCAGGCCCAACGCTCTCGGGCGCCGATGCAACGGATGGCTGATTTGGTGGCGGGTTACTTTGTCATGGCGGTGGTAGCCATCGCCATCCTCACCTTGGTCGTGTGGGGCATGTTCGGCCCGCAGCCAAGCTGGGTCTATGGCCTGATCAATGCGGTCGCTGTTCTGATCATCGCTTGCCCTTGTGCGTTGGGGCTCGCAACGCCCATGTCAGTCATGGTTGCTACCGGACGAGGCGCAACCCAGGGTGTTCTGTTTCGTGATGCAGCAGCAATAGAAAATCTGCGCAAAGTCGATACGCTCATCGTAGACAAGACCGGCACCTTGACAGAAGGCCGACCCGCATTCGATCAGGCTGTTTCCGCTGGCGAGTTGGACGCCGATGAAATCTTGCGCCTGGCTGCCAGCCTCGATCAAGGCAGCGAGCATCCTTTGGCTGACGCTATTGTCAGCGCTGCGCGCGAACGTAATTTGGTGCTCAGCCCAGTGGACGACTTTGACTCGGGTAGCGGCATAGGCGTACGGGGCAAGGTTGAAGGCAAAATACTGCTGTTGGGCAACACTGCGTTCATGCAGCAGGATAACGTCAATGTTGATGGCCTGGCTGCCACCGCTGAGGGATGGAGGATAAAGGGTGCGAGTGTGATGTACCTGGCGGTTGACGGCACACTGGTCGGCCTACTCGCCGTTTCCGACCCCATCAAACAGAGCACCCCTGAAGCGGTACAGGCGCTCAAGGCCGCGGGAATCAGGGTCATCATGGCTACTGGTGACGGTATTTCAACGGCAAAAGCGGTCGCCGAACAACTAGGCATAGACGAAGTTCATGGCGAAGTGAAACCGGCCGACAAGCTGAATCTGGTTGATAAGCTTCAATCAGAAGGTTGCATCGTTGCGATGGCGGGCGACGGCATCAACGATGCCCCGGCACTGGCCAAGGCGAATGTCGGTATCGCTATGGGAACCGGGACGGACGTAGCGATGAACAGTGCGCAAATCACCTTGGTAAAAGGAGACCTGCGGGGTATCTCGATTGCCCGGGACCTGTCAAACAAGACTGTTCTCAATATGAAGCAGAACCTTGGTTTTGCGTTCATTTATAATGCGTTAGGCGTTCCACTGGCTGCTGGCGTCCTGTACCCGTTTGCCGGGTTGCTTCTATCACCCATGTTTGCAGCCCTGGCGATGAGTCTGAGTTCAGCGTCCGTTGTATTCAACTCGCTGCGGCTTCGTGGTTCGGTTTAAGCTGGATACGTCGAGGGGGTAGCGGAAAATGGCGAGTCTCTACTCGCCATTTTTCTTCGGTTTTTCGGGTAAGGGGATTAAATGGTTGATCTTACCTTTGCATGAGAGTGAGGCAAACCGGCATCTCATCGGATTATCTGGTTGGCACTCCAACCTACTGCTGATGCATGCTTCCCTCGCTAATTCCAGCAAGAACCCCACACGCCTTAACTTCCCGGTCATCGTTGCAACGCGCTCTTAGTGAAACGAGTTGTTTCTCAAGCGCCTGTAGAGCGGTTATCTGCGAGCGCACATGAGAGATGTGATCATCGAGCAAGGCATTGACAGCGGTACAGGACTGATGAGGGTCGTCCTGATAGCGCTTTAGTTCGTGAATTTCTGCCAGTGACAGATCCAGGATGCGGCAGCGACGAATAAAGGCCAGCCGCTCAACGTGTTTCTCGGTATAGACACGGTAACCGTTCTCCTGCCGACCAGGCGGCGGCAACAAGCCCTGCCGTTCGTAGAAGCGGATCGTCTGTGTATCTACCCCTACTGACTGTGCCAACTGGCCAATACGCATCGGGTTCCTCCGCAACGGATTCTCTACGCTATTGACATTATAGCTACTATATAGTTTTAAATGAAAACCCGATCACATTCAAGTGGAGTCATATCATGAGTAAAAACTGCGGAGGCCCCTGTGGCGACCATGCAAGGCCTGCGGCGGATACCGATATGCAGGCCTCCTCCGATGCGTCGGGGGAATGGGTCAGTGTTTATGCCGTGCCGAAGATGGACTGTCCATCAGAAGAGCGAATGATTCGCCTAGCCCTGAACGGCTTTGAGGAGGTTCGGGCGCTGTCCTTCGACTTGTCGAACCGCCGGCTGAAGGTCGTGCATGACGGTGAGGTCGAGCCCGTCACCTCGAAACTGAAGACCTTGGGGCTAGGCGCCTCGCTTCAGGAAACCGTCGCTGCAAATCCGGAGACCATCAAGGCCGCCGAGTTTTCGGCAGCTTCTGCTAAGCAAGAATCCGGGACCCTGCGCTGGTTGCTCGGCATCAATGCACTTCTGTTCGTGGTGGAAATGACTGCCGGTCTGATCGCCCGGTCCACCGGCCTGATTGGAGAATCCCTGGACAATTTTGCCGATGCGGCGGTGTACGGGCTTGCCCTTTATGCGGTTGGACATAGCGTGAAAATGCAGGTACGTGCCGCGCATCTTGCTGGTGTACTGCAACTGATCTTGGCTGTGGGCGTACTCATAGAGGTGGTGAGACGCTTTGTATTCGGTAGTGAGCCTGAATCGCTGGTGATGATGGCTATCGCATTCGTCGCATTGATTGCCAATACCAGTTGTCTGCTGCTCATATCCAAACATCGGGAGGGCGGGGCGCACATGAAGGCAAGCTGGATATTCTCGGCCAACGACGTGGTGATCAACCTGGGGGTCATCACCGCCGGCGCTCTGGTCGCGTGGACCGGGTCCAATTATCCGGATCTGATTATCGGCACCATCGCGGGGGTAATTGTACTTAACGGTGCTAGACGCATTCTGGCGCTCAAGGATTAAGCAATGTCCATTTTTGGCAAACATCTGTCACCGTACGCTCTGTTGTCCATCTCCGGCCTGCTGGCAGCGTCTGATCAGGCCGTAAAATGGCTGGTGCAACAATCAATGGCATATGGCGAGTCTATTTCAGTGACCTCATTCTTTAACTGGGTACACGTATGGAATACCGGTGCCGCATTCAGTCTTTTTGCGAATGGTGGAGGCTGGCAGCGCTACTTTTTTATCGGAATCGCGGTAGTGGTCTCGATTTTTCTGATCAAGCTGATCCTTGAAAATCGTCATAAAGGAGAAGCCATCGCTTACAGTCTTATCCTCGGTGGCGCCATGGGCAACCTGATTGACCGGGTCTTTCGCGGCTATGTTGTGGATTCCTTTGATTTCTATTGGCGAGACTGGCATTGGCCGGCCTTCAACCTGGCTGATATTGCAATTGTCCTCGGTGCCTTACTTTTAGTTTCCAGCAGCTTGTTGGGTAAAAAAGCAAACACCAATGCCGAGTCGGATGGATCTGACTGACACCTACGCCTATACAACACCATGACCGAACTTCCCGACAACATCCTTCACCTGCCGCAATACCAAGTACTGGGCTGCAAATCAACCGACGACGAAATGCACTTCCAGGTGGACGTGCCCGATCCCATCGCCTGCGAGGAATGCGGCGTGCATATGAAAGCCAGTTGGATTTTCTCTGCAAATGACGTTATCGTAAATGCTGGGGTGATTTTGGCCGGATTATTAGTCACCTGGACCGGGTCACGCTATCCGGATCTGGTAATAGGGTTCATCATTGGATTAGTTGTACTCAATGGTGCGCGCAGGATTTTACAGCTAAAAGCGTAAGTCGCAATAGCGCTACCATAGCGCTAACTTACTGAGGGATTTATGTTAGGTCGTACATCAGGCTTATTATTACTGTTGCTGATTATGCTGAATCATGCCGTGATGGCCTGTGATGCGTTAGTTATGCATTTGCCTGATCATGCCCATGCCTACACTGACCTGCAACATGAACACTGCCACTCAGATACCCTTTTCGACGTAAGCAGTGAGCAAGTCACTGCACATAACGTTGCACATAACTCTGAGCATGATGCCGACGAACACAGTAATCATGCTCATGTGACCTGCTATATCGCTTTTTTTCAGGGCATGGAACTGCTTAACTTCCGTGACAGTGTTATAGCCGCTACCCAACCAGGGTTAAACCTCATTAGCTATCGCCCACCGGTGCCGCCGCCAAATATCTGATCCTGCTTGTTTATCTTTTTTTATTAACGATTAACTTTCAGGAGCATACCCATGCGTATGACACTAATGCTGCCAGCAATACTGGCGGCGGTATTTTGCGCGCTTCCGCTACGTGCAGAGCCGCAAGCACTGACATTACAACAGGCAATAGATAAAACGCTGCAACACAACCCTCAGCTGCATCAGTTTAAATTTACGCAACAGCGTCTGTTTGCAGAGCGTGATTTGCAAAGCCTTAAACCCGGTTATCAACTCGGTGTAGAGCTTGAGAATGTTGCGGGCACCGGAGAGGCCAGAGGGCTGGCCGGTGCTGAGCTGACAATCGCCTTATCTTCCGTGATAGAGCTGGATAATAAAGCTCAATGGCGCGCTGCGGTAGTAGACGCCAGGCTCAATACTCTTGAATGGCAGCAACAGGCGCAAACCCTGGATGTGCTGGCAGAGCTTACCCGCAATTATATTAATCTATTGGCCAGCCAGCAGGAATTGACACTGACAGAAGAGGCCGTAGCGCTCTCAGAAGCCCTGCTGCAAAGCGCTGAAAAACGTGCTGCCAGCGGTGCCTTGTCAGATGCTGAAATCATGCGGGCAAAGGCGCAACTGGCGCAGGTTCAGATCGGGCGGGACGCCCTGTTGCAGCGCATTGAGCGGCAAAAAATAGCCATAGCACGTTTTTGGGGTGATACCAGCGCCAACTTTAACGTTGTGGCAGGTAACTTGTTTGCTTTTGGCCAAAGCCGCCCTTTTGCTGAGCTGTATCAGCGGCTGCAACAATCGCCGGCGTTAACCATTTTTGCCTCTGAACGTCGGTTAAAAGACGCTGAAGTGCGACTGGCACAAAGCCAGAATCGCGCCGATCTGAGTTGGCAGGTAGGGGTAAGACGCTATCAGGCCAGTGATGATACAGGCCTTACCTTTGGTATCTCAGTGCCGTTATTTGCTGAACGTCGCAATAGTGCAGCCATCGAAGCTGCGCTGGCAGAGCGAAACAATGTCGAGTATCGACAGCAGGATAGCTTACTGATCCTGCATGAACGCTTGTTTGATGCGTACTCGCAACGACAGCAATTTATTACCAGTCACCAACAGTTGGCGCAGTACGTGATCCCCAACCTGGAACAAGCGCTGGATCTTACGCGTGATGCATACCAGCGCGGGCGCTCAAATTATCAGGATTGGCTTAATGCCCAGCAAGAATTGTTGCAGGCAAAAAGACACTTACTGGAAACCGCCACTGCGGTGCTATTGAGCCAGGCGACGATTGAACAGCTTACCGCCGAGCCGGTAACGCAGTAACTGACAAGATTATTGCCCCGCTGCCGCACTTCATTAACTGTGCGACGTGGCAAACAGAACATACAGGAAGATAGCATTATGAAACCACATGTAACACTGGCAATGTTTATTGCAGCCTGGCTGATGCCGATGCATGTAATGGCCGCCAATGAGCAAGAACAAGCTCACGTCCATGCCAAAGAACAAGCGGTAAAGCCGCAATCTGACACTAAGAAAAATGAAGAGCACAAAAAACATGAAGAACACAATGAGCATGAAGGGCACGACGAAAACGACGAGCATGAACACAACGAAACCCTAAGCAGCCGCATTAGTGATGATATGGCTACGGCAGTTAATATTGTCACAGACCGTGCTGACAGCCAGCGATTACGCCAACATCAGGTTGTTTATGGCAAGCTTAGCGCTGATCCAAACCGCATCAGCCATGTTAATGCCCGTTTTCCCGGTATTCTTACCTCGGTGAAATTCTCGCTGGGTGACAGCGTAAAAGCAGGCGATGTACTGGCCGTTGTCGAGTCAAATGAGAGCTTAAATACCTATACCATTAAAGCGCCAATTGACGGCGTTATTATTCAGCGCAGCGCCAATGTTGGTGAAGTCGCACAGCAGCAGACGCTGTTTAGCATTGCTGATTTTGGCGGCCTGTGGGCAGATTTTCGCCTGTACCCGTCACAACAAGATGCTGTCGCGACAGGACAAAAAGTGGTCATTATGGCCGCTGACACTGAGATTAACGGCGTAATTGCGCATATCATCCCATCATTAACCCAGCCCTATCAACTGGCCAGAGTTAAGCTGGATAACCGTGACGGTAAACTGTCGTCCGGGCAATTGATCGAAGGTGCTGTGATAAGCGGTGAATTCAACGTTGAGCTTGCCGTTAAAAAATCGGCCATTCAAATACTGGACAATAAAAGCGGAGTCTTCGTAAAAAACAATAGCGAATATGTCTTTACCCCATTGCAGCTTGGCCGTAGCGACATGGATTATGTCGAAGTGATTGCCGGTTTAAAGCCCGGCCAGTGGTATGTCACGACAAATAGCTATCTGTTAAAAGCGGATATTGAAAAATCTGAAGCCGAGCATGATCATTAAGGGGGCACTATGATTGAATCCATGTTGCGCCTGGCTATTGCGAGGCGGTATCTATTTTTAACGCTGACACTGTTGATTATTGCCATTGGTAGCTGGAGCTACCAACAGTTACCGATTGATGCAGTGCCGGATATTACTAACGTTCAGGTGCAAATAAACACGGCGGCGCCAGGTTATTCGCCACTTGAAGCAGAGCAGCGTATTACCTATCCGGTAGAAACTGCCCTGTATGGCTTACCCAATTTAAGTTATACCCGCTCATTGTCACGCTATGGCTTGTCACAGGTAACGGTGGTGTTTGAAGAAGGCACGGACATCTACTTTGCCCGCAATTTAATCAACACCCGGTTAAGCGCTATCAAGGATATGTTGCCCGAGGGCATAGAGCCTGAAATGGGCCCTATTTCAACCGGTCTTGGTGAAATCTTTATGTATACGGTGCAGGCCAAGCCGGGCGCGCTGCAACAAAATGGTTCACCTTACGATGCCATGGCACTGCGGGAAATCCAGGACTGGATAATAAAACCTCAGCTGGCACAGGTTAAAGGTGTGGTGGAAGTAAACAGCATTGGTGGCTACAACAAGCAATACCATGTGTTACCCGACCCACTGAAACTGCTTAATTATGGCCTGAGTATTAAGGATGTTGAACTGGCCCTGCAAGCCAACAATGACAACCGGGGTGCCGGTTATATTGAACGTGAGGGCATGCAACTGCTGGTACGCTCGCCCGGTCAGTTAACCTCTCTGGATGACATTGCTAATGTCATTATTACGCAATACGACACCATACCGGTAAAGCTGAGTGACGTTGCCGATGTTGCCATTGGCAAAGAGCTGCGAACCGGTGCGGCAACCCAGGATGGTAAAGAAGCTGTGCTGGGTACAGCCATGATGTTAATTGGTGAAAACTCACGCACAGTGGCACGCGATGTCGCGCAAAAGCTGGAGCAGATCAAAAGCTCTCTGCCAGAGGGTATTATTGCTGAAGCCGTATATGATCGCACCACCTTAGTGGATAAAGCCATTGCAACCGTCAGTAAAAACCTGCTGGAAGGCGCATTACTGGTGATCGTAGTGTTGTTTATCCTGCTGGGCAACCTGCGGGCGGCGTTAATCACTGCGGCGGTGATCCCGCTATCAATGCTGATGACCATTACCGGCATGGTACAAGCCGGCGTTTCTGCCAACCTGATGAGCCTGGGTGCGCTGGATTTTGGCTTAATTGTTGATGGTACGGTGATTATTGTCGAGAATGCGGTTCGCCGCCTGGCGCAGGCACAGCACAACGGCCGTATCCAACCGCTAAAAGAGCGCTTAAATACGGTGTATCTGGCAACTGCAGAGGTTATCCGGCCCAGTTTGTTCGGTGTGGCCATTATTACTATCGTGTATATTCCTATTTTTTCGCTGACCGGTGTCGAAGGAAAAATGTTTCATCCTATGGCAGCGACTGTGGTGATGGCCCTGTTATCCGCTATGGTGTTGTCGCTGACCATTGTGCCTGCCGCTGTGGCGGTGTTCTTAAATGGTAAAATCAGTGAAAAAGAAAGTGCGGTCATAAGAGGCGCTAAAACCCTGTACGCACCGCTATTAGCGCTGGCACTCAAATTTCGCTGGCTGGTGATTGGTTTGGCCAGTGCTCTGGTTGGTGTGTGTCTGTGGTTGGCGACCACGTTGGGGGCAGAGTTTGTGCCTCAGCTTGATGAGGGCGATATCGCTTTACATGCCATGCGTATTCCGGGCACCGGCTTAGAACAAGCCGTTGCAATGCAGGAAATTCTGGAGCAGAAGATCAAAACCTTTGCTGAGGTTGATAAAGTGTTTGCCAGAATTGGTACCGCAGAAGTGGCGACCGATCCGATGCCACCCAATGTGGCTGACAACTTTGTGATATTAAAACCGCGCAGTGAATGGCCCAATCCGGATAAAACCAAAGCCCAATTGGTCACTGAAATGGAAGCTGCTTTGGCGACATTGCCGGGCAATAACTATGAATTTACCCAACCTATTCAGATGCGTTTTAATGAACTGATTTCCGGTGTACGAGCAGATCTGGGTATTAAGGTATTTGGTGATGATTTAGATCAGCTGGTTACAAGCGCTAATCAAATTCTGCAAGCCGTCAACAAGGTGCAAGGTGCTGCGGATACTAAAGTGGAACAAGTCACTGGTTTGCCAACCTTGTCGGTGATCCCCAACCGAACTGCGCTTGCCCGTTACGGCTTAAATGTGGTTGAACTACAGGACTGGGTATCAGCGGCAATTGGAGGTACGTCGGCCGGTATTCTGTATGAAGGTGACAGACGCTTTGAGCTGATTGTGCGCTTGCCGGAAACCCTGCGTCGCGATCTGGACAAACTGGCGGTGTTGCCGGTGTCATTACCAAATGGGGACTTTGTACCGTTACAGGAAGTGGCTACCTTAGATGTGTCGCCTGCGCCGGCGCAAATTAGTCGTGAAAATGGCAAACGCCGGGTAGTGGTAACCGCGAATGTGCGCGGGCGAGACCTTGGTAGTTTTGTAGAAGAGGTAAAGGCCCAAATCAACCGTGACGTTACATTACCAGCCGGTTACTGGCTGGACTATGGTGGTACTTTTGAGCAGCTGGAGTCCGCCAGTCAGCGCCTTAGCATTGTGGTGCCTGTTACGTTGCTGCTGATTTTAGGTATTCTGGTGATGGCTTTTGCGTCATTTAAAGATGCGTTGATTATCTTCAGCGGTGTGCCGTTGGCGCTCACCGGTGGTGTGTTGGCCTTGTATTTGAGGGGTATGCCTTTATCAATCTCTGCTGGCATTGGCTTTATCGCCTTATCAGGCGTAGCGGTGTTGAACGGTCTGGTGATGCTGAGCTTTATTCGCGATCTATGGCGTGAGAAAGGTGACTTGCTGTTAGCGATAACGGAAGGCGCGCTTACCCGGTTGCGCCCTGTGCTAATGACCGCTTTGGTCGCGAGCCTCGGTTTTGTGCCGATGGCGATTAATATTGGCACCGGTGCTGAAGTGCAGCGCCCGCTGGCGACAGTGGTGATTGGCGGTATTATTTCGTCAACCTTGCTGACATTGTTGGTATTGCCCGTGTTATATCATTGGGTGCACAAAAACGATAACCGCAAACAGCAAACGGAATAATCATTAACCTGCTTCGCTGCAGCATTGGGCTGCAGCGAAGAACGTTTTGGCAATAGTATGGGTGTTTATGCTAATACGATTAAAACGATAACCGCGTAAATAGTCAGGCGTATTAAGACGTCCCGCCAAATGGGGCTGTCAGCTAGCAAGGGTTGCAAGTCAGCTGGCAAGGGCACTGGCTTTAAAGCAGAGATATTCGCGCCTCCAGGATTTCCCCTTGGAACCCAACCAAATATAAAACCCGGAACCGTTGCTATCAAACGGACGATCTGACCAATAACCTCGCGATTATCATTGCGTTTAAGCCCAATTCGTAACATCTGCCAGTGCGTCGCTATGTGCGGTATAAAATATCTCTGCCCTAAAATATGCGCTCTTTCAAGAGACTTAAACGCATTGTCTAAATCATTGACTTGTTCAGCCTCCATGGCTGAGCGCATACTGATTTGGTACTCATGTTTAATTTTTTTATTCATTTACTATCACTAAGATAATGAGTCTGCGAAAGAAAAGAGCAATCCTCGATCGCTAAATAAGAGACGCGAAGCATATCACTGATTATTAAATTAAAGCTTAACTTAAGTGTACTCTTTAGAGACTACATACATTAGATAATGATAAGACATAGATTCTATTCTGCACTTTAATGTGCATTAAAGTGCAGATTTTTAGCTGGATCTGCGACAAAGTGCATACCTTGTCACTAACATAGTTAATTTCGATACTACTGTCACTACTTTAGCTAAACTTTACACTTCTGCAACACAGATAAGCTCTGAGCGCTGCTGAACAGCAGATAGTGACTAAAGTAAGTTCAAGCACATAGCAGTGTATTTTCAGGAGGGAATTTCAGGGTATCTCAGGAGAACAGGTGCCCAGCTCGGCTCGGTAAGCCGTGCGGCAGGTTGCAAGCCTGACCGCACTGCTCATAGTACTAATTTAGCTAAAACAGTGATTTAGTTGTCATTACAGCACCGCGTAGCAGCAAGGATTGACACTACACTACTTACTGCATGGCAGCATCACTGATGTGAGCGTAAACGCTGGCGCTGCCATCTTTATGCAGCAGCAGAATGTCGTACGGCATAAAGCGGCCTTCCACTTCCATACCCGGTGATCCAAGCGGCATCGCCGGTACACTCAGGCCAATTGCATCCGGGTGCGACTCAGCAAGAAATTTCCGGATGTATTTAGCAGGGATATGGCCTTCAAAGGCATATCCCTGCTCCGATACGGCGGTGTGACAGGAATAATACTGTGGCGTGATGCCATAGCGCTCTTTTATGCCGCTTAGATCATCATAGTCTTTCGTCTGTGCAACCACTCCCTGCTGTTCAAGGTGCGATACCCACTTTTTACAGCAACCGCAGCTTGGCGTTTTGTATACCGTGAGGGTTAGTGCTGCTGCACTGTCGGGCACAGCTGTAGTTTCCGGTTTAGCCGGGCCGGCGTCTTTACAGCCGGCCAGTAACGCAGTAGCTACCAACACAACCGCTGCCAGAGTTAGCTTCATAGTGATCTCCTGCTGTTGTCTTAGTGCGACCAGTGCACATGCACGATCTTCCAACCGGCGCCTGTATCTACCAGCACCAGCGTTTCTTTACTGATAACGTCAACCGGCTTGCCTTTATAGTCGCCAGTCAGTTGGCTACGGCTAACCGAATAGGCCACCTTGCCCAGCACCTTGGTCTGATGCTCCAGCGCTTCTACCTGTACCGCCGCCATAAATTTCATATCAGCCAGCATATGGTGGCTGGCATACTCGTCAGCCGAGCGCTCTACGCCATTACCTTCGACAATCAGCACGTCATCTGCCAGCATGGCGCGCACCGCTTTGGCATCGCCAGCGCGTAACGCCTGATGAAACGCTTTTACCGCCTGAGCGGCAGCGGTGCTTTCGCCGACGAACAAGGCCGGGGCGGCAGGTTTTTCATTGCCGTGCGCCAGCGCACTAACGGGAGAGAGTAACGCCAGGCCCAGGCTGATGGCAGACAGCGTTTGAATTTTATTGCGAAACATATTAGGTATCCTGTTGTAATTATTAGAATAAAGCGGGCTTAATGGGCTAAGCCCACCACAGTGGTAAAGCTGCTACTGGTTGCCAGTACCAATAGCGCTAACAGCATTTCGATAAAAATAGACCGTGCCAGCAACCGGCTGTTCTGATGTTGCGCCAGCGCTTTGACCAGACTAAATTTGTGCCAGGCAGCCAGCAGTAACATGGCCGCTACCAACATCAACTTAAACAACATTAAGCGGCCATAGTCGGTGACAAACAGCGCTGCAGGCGAATCGAGTAGCTGCAGTAAGATCAGCACGCCACAGCTGATAAGCACTAACACCACAATTACCGCTACGCGGCCAAACTGCTGCATCAGTGCCAGTAACCTATCCGGGGCTAAGCGGTAACAGCTTTGCCACAGCGGCAGCAACGAACCTACCCAGGCCGAAATTGCCAGCACATGCAGCGTCAGTAACAGTGGCCACAGGCCTGCCAAACTGGCCACATGGCCGGTTTGGCTGAAACTGGCGGCCAGCAATAACGCGGCCAGGCTAACTACCGCAATGCTCACTACCGCTTTGCCGCTGTGTTTAACGCGCCAGGCCCAAAGCCACAGCGCTGCATAACCGCATAACCATAAAAGCAGCTGGGTGCGCATTGCCGATTGCCAAACCATCTGTAGCATCAGCCTGTCGGCCATGCCAGCTACGCCTGTTTCGGCCAGCGCACCAGCCTGCAGCGGCAGATACAGTAACGCCAGCACCATACCTGCGGCCGACCACCCCAGTACAAGGCGTTTTAACCACAGCCGAAAGGCAAGGCTATCAGACGGTGGCTGAGCCAGCGCCGGCAACTGCAGCAAAAACGCCGCACCAATACTGCCGCTAACCGCTAAATAACTCAGCAGCTTGTGGGCGAATAAGGCTAATACCCAGGTATCGCTAAACATCGCCAATCTCAAGCCATCTAGTGCTGATGCGCGTGCGCGCTATCAGCTTTCACCCCGGCGTCAGCGCCGGCGTGGAGCATAAAACTGAAATCACCTTTCATTTTATGACCGTCTTCGCCCAAACCTACCCAGTTAACCTGATAACTACCGATCTCCAGCACTGGCAACGGCCAGCTAAACTGCGTGGCGACAGCGGTGGGCGTAAAGCCAAAATCGACAGTGTTACCGTTATCGTGCAACAGCGTGACTTTCGTCAGCCGGATCGGGCCACTAAAGCTGATACTGAGTACATCCGGTGCCTGCATTAGCATGGCGTTATCCGCCGGCACCGAGCCGCTTTGTTTAACATGCGCCAGCACAGGCCCGGCAAACGCCAAACAGAGCAGAGTAAGTAGCGGGATTAATTTTTTCATGTTGATCACCTTATTTATTAAAACCCTGATCTATTAAAACCAGAAACGCACACCGGCAACCCAGGATGTTTCTGCTGTCGATGCATCCTGCAGGCGGGCAAAATCTGCCGTGTTACCATATTTGTTATGCCACTCTACCCCGACATAGGGTGCGAACTGGCGGGAGAATTCATAGCGCAGCCGAAGCCCTGCCCCCAGTGAAGACAGGCCTTTACCCAGCTGATTGACCTCATCGTCTTTGCCATAGGCTGTCAGCTCCGCCCGGGCCTGCAGGATCAGGCGCTGCGTTAACAGCAGCTCATATTCCGCTTCGGCACTTAACGCGGTGCGACCACCAGTGCCCAGATAAGCCGTGACATCCACTTCAAACCAGTACGGCGCCAAACCCTGCACACCCAATGCTAACCACTGCCGGTTGGTGCCATCGGCAACCTGATCCAGGCGCAGCCCAAGCTGACCATCCCAATAGGCTGCTATCGCGTGGCTCCATAACAGCTCGGTGCTGCTCTCTTCCAGCTTGCCGTCACTGACTTCAGCTTCGGTTTTCAGCACCAACCGATCATAGGTCGTACCATACCAGGCTTGCAGCTCCAGTTCGCCAGCTTCACTGTCGGCATTGTATTCCAGCCGATCGCCCAGCACGGACCACTGTGGATGTTCAACGCCGTGCTTTAAATGGCGTGAATCGGCCATGCCATAGGGCCCGTCAGTCAGGGTGTAGCCGTTGGAGTAGGCATGTGGATCGCGGGCATTAGCCGGCGCCTTACCGCCTTGCATCTGCATATCGGCATGGTTCATCGTGCTGTGATCCATACTGCTGTGATCCACGGCCTGCTCAGCATGGGTCATTTCATTATGGTTCATCTCGGTATGATCCATTTTGCTATGGTCCACTTCGCTGTGGTCCATCTGGCTATGGTCTACGGCCTGCTCAGCGTGGCCCATTTTATTGTGGTCCATGCCGCTATGATCCATCTGACTGTGATCCATGTCACTAGGGTTCGTCTGGCTATGGTCAACCGCCTGCTCAGCGTGGTTCATCTTGCTATGATCCATTTTGCCGTGGTCCATTTTGCTGTGGTCCATGCCACTGTGCGTTGGTACCGGCGGTTTCTCAGTGGCGTTCTGCGCTGCCACGCCAGGGCTGAGCGCCACAGTACAGGCCAGCGCCAGCAGCGACAAGGTTAGCGTTACGTTGGCTGTTTTCATGACACCACCACTTCTCTGAACATACCCGCATCCATATGGAACAATAAATGACAATGCCAGGCCCAGCGCCCGACATCATGCGGTGTGGTTAAAAAGCTGATGCGCTGCGCCGGTTGCACCGGAATGGTATGGCGGCGTACCTGTACGGCACCGTTGTCACTTTCCAGATCACTCCACATACCGTGCAAATGCATCGGGTGGGTCATCATGGTGTCGTTTTGCAAGATCACCCGGATACGCTGATTGTGCTTCATATGCACCGGTGTGCTTTTACTGAACTCTAAGCCATCGAATGACCAGGTGTAGCGCTCCATATTGCCGGTCAGATGCAGCTCAATTTCCGCCTCCGGGCCGCCCGGCTCAATAATACCGTCCAGCGAATGTAAATCGGCCAGGGTCAGCGCGCGCCGCCCGGTATTGCGCAAACCAATGCCCGGATCGTCCAGGTTGGTTCTTGGCATATCCACCCGCATATCCACCGACGGGCCATACTCGGTGCTGGCATGACGCACAGTTGAACTGGCTTTGGCATAAGGCACCGCCGGGCCATGCTGACTGTGATCGATAGCCATAGCACCATGCTGGCTATGATCTTCCGCGCCATTGCCGTGCGCCATCGCGCTGTGGCCGTGGCTGTGGCTGTCGCTTGCGCCATGGTTCATATTACCCATCATGTCAGCCATCGTCAGCCACTCCACCGGATCCAGTGCCGGCACCGGTGCATTTAAGCTCTCGGCCACGGCCAGGGTACCGCGGGCATAGCCACTGCGGTCCATGCTCTGGGCAAAAATGGTGTAGGCATCATTTTGCGGCGAGACGACAACATCATAGGTTTCGCCCGGGCCAAAGCGGAACTCATCTACCGTTACCGGGTGTACATTCTGGCCGTCAGCCTGCACCACAGTCATTTTCAGCTCGGGAATACGCACATCAAAAAAGCTGTTGCTGGAGCCATTGATAAAACGCAGCCGCACACGCTCACCGCGCTTAAATAGGCCGCGCCAGTTTGCCAGCGGCGAACTGCCATTCATTAAATACGTAAAAGTGGCCGCGGAGATATCCGCCAGATCGGTGGGGTTCATGCGCATTTGCTGCCACATCTGCCGTTTTGCCAGCGCCGCGTCCAGCCCTCTGTCAGTGATATCGCGCAGCATGTCCTGCACTGTTGGCTGATTAAAATTGTACAAATCACTTTGCACTTTTAATTTGCGAAACACCGTATGTGGATCTTCATCGGTCCAGTCTGACAGCTGCACCACATATTCGCGATCGGCGGCAATTACATCCTGCGCTTTGGGTTCAATGATCAGCGCGCCATACATGCCGGTCATTTCCTGAAAGCCACTGTGCGAGTGATACCAGTACGTGCCGCTTTGCTTTAACGTAAAACGATAGACAAAGGTTTCGCCGGGCATAATGCCTCTGAAGCTCATGCCGGGTACGCCGTCCATCTGGTAGGGTAAAATAATACCGTGCCAGTGAATTGAGCTGGGCACCGACAAGGTATTGGTTACCCGTATGGTGACCTCATCGCCTTCTCGCAAGCGTAAGGTCGGTGCCGGTATCGAACCGTTGATGGTGGTGGCTTTACGGACCACGCCGGTAAAATTTACCAGCGCTTCGCCGATGGTTAAATCAATCACGTTACCGCTGAGCTCAGTGGCATAGCCGGTAAAGGCATTATCTTTAAAGGCGCTACCCGCCCTGACGATATGCGGAAAAGTGGCCAGCACGCCGCCCACCGCCAGCCCCTGCACAAACCGGCGCCGTGAAATCGATACCGGCATCATGGTGTTAGCCTTTATCATCTGCAACCTCCAATACTCTCTATATGCGTAGCAGTGTAGAGGACGAAACTGTCAGCAGCATGACATGAACATGACAAAGTTGTAATCTTGCTGTCATGTTGCTGTTTGGCGGTTTATGGCCTAATACTGCCAAAGCTATGTTTGGAGATGACAAGATGCGTTTGCTGATTGTGGAAGATGAACAAAAAACCGGCGACTATCTGAAGCAAGGCCTGAGCGAAGCCGGTTTTCAGGTGTCACTGGTCAGAAATGGCCTGGATGGCCATCATCTGGCGATGACAGAAGATTTCGATTTAATCATGCTGGATGTGATGCTGCCGGACGTCAGCGGCTTACGCATTGTGCAGGCGCTAAGAGAAAACCATAACCACACGCCGGTACTGTTTCTGTCGGCCCGCGACAGTGTCGACGACCGGGTAAAAGGCCTGGAGCTTGGCGCCGACGACTACCTGATCAAACCCTTTGCTTTCTCTGAAGTGCTGGCCCGGGTCAGAACCCTGCTACGGCGTGGTCAGGCCGTACCGCAGTCAGAATTATTGCAGGTCGCCGATTTACAACTGGATATCGCCAAGCGTAAAGCCAGCCGCAGCGGCGTCAAAATAATATTGAGTAATCAGGAATTTAGCTTGCTTGAGCTGCTGATGCGCCGCCGCGGCGAAGTACTGCCACGCTCGCTTATCGCCTCGCAGGTGTGGGATATGAATTTTGACAGCGACACCAATGTTATCGATGTAGCTATCCGCCGCTTGCGCGCCAAAATTGATGATGGCTTTGCGGCAAAACTGATCCACACCGTGCGCGGTATGGGCTATAAACTGGACGATGAGCAAACTGATGCATAAAGCTGGCAAACGCCCTCTCTCGATCACCGTTCGCGTGGTACTTTTTGTCGCGCTAACCATTTCGATTTGCCTGTTCTTCGTGCAGCAATTACTGCTCAGTTCAGTCGAACATCACTTTATCGAGCAGGACGCCGACGAATTAGCCGTGATCCTGCACGCGGTTGAGCACACGCTGACTACCGCTCAGGACGGCCAGCAACAGCCGGCACAGACGCTGGCCAAAGCGGTATCGGGCCATCACGGTGTTTACTATCAGGTGATGGATAGCCAAAACCGCTTACTGTACCGCAATGCCGACGTTGACTTAAGCCTGCTGGCTGCCAACACCCCGGCCAGCGCCGACTACAATGCCAAAACCATCCACCACTGGCAGCTGGACGGCAAAGCCTATCGCGGTGTGTTCAGCCGCCTGACCACGGCAGATCAGGACTATAAGGTAATTGCTGCTATTGATATCAGTTTTCATACCCATTTCTTGGCGCAGTTACAGCGCAGCCTGGGGCTGATTTTACTCGGCTCTGCACTGCTCACCTTGCTGGCGGCCTGGCTGGCGGTGCATCAGGGGTTGAATCCACTCAGAGGCCTTAGCGAACAAATGCGTGATATTCAAACCAGTAAACTGGATATTCGCTTGTCCCCGGGCGAGGTCCCGACCGAACTGCGCCACATGGTGCAGTCTTTTAATCTGATGTTAGATCGGCTGGAGCAGGGGTTTACCAAGCTGTCGCACTTTAGTGCCGACATCGCCCACGAGCTGCGCACGCCGCTGACCAATATGATCACGCAAACGCAGGTCAGCTTATCGCGCGCGCGCAGCGCCGACGAGTACCAGAATCTGCTGTTCTCCAATCTGGAAGAGCTGGAGCGGCTGAATAAAATGATTAGCGATATGCTGTGGCTGGCCAAAAGTGACAATGGCCTGTTAACACTGCAAAAGCAGCCGCTGGAGCTAAAGCAGGAAGTGGCCGCAATTTTCAACTTTTTCGAAGCCTGGGCGGCAGAAAGTCAGGTTGGCCTTAGCTATCACGGTGCCAATATTATTGTGCAGGCAGATCGCACCTTGCTGCGCCACGCCCTGACCAATTTATTATCCAATGCGCTTAGGTATACCCCGCCCGGCGAAACCATTACCGTCAGCACCACCGCAGCAGCCGACAGCACCACCATCACGGTAGAAAACCCGGGCCAGCCGATCCCGCCACAGCATTTGCCGTTTTTATTCGATCGCTTCTATCGTGCTGACGCCTCGCGCCAACGCCAGATAGAAGGCTCGGGTTTGGGCCTAGCCATTACCAAAGCCATAGTCGATGCTCATCAGGGCCAGTTAAGCGTCGAATCAGATGCGCGCTCTACCCGCTTTAGCATCAGGCTTAAACTGGCGTGACGTCGGTTAAACTCACCGCGGTGCTATGCGGTATTAGCCAAGTAACATCCACAGCGCCACGCCAAACATCAGGCTGGCGCCGATGCGGTTTAAATACTGCACCCGGTTAGTTTTACTAAAAAACAGCGCCAAAGCTTTGCCGCCACTGGCGTACAGCAACATAGAGTCAAATTCCAGCAACAGAATAATTGCCACTAACACCAGCAACTGCGGCCAGAATGCCAGCTGGCTATCGATAAAGGGCGGCAGCAGCGCCATATGAAACGCCCAGCCTTTGGGGTTAGACACTGCCGTAATAAAACCCTGGCTAAATAAAGTACGCCGCGCCAGCCTGGCAGGCAGCTCGCCTGGTTGCGGCAACGCCAGTTTGCCTTTAGCACGCCACATTTGCAGGCCTATGTAAGTGAGATATACCGCACCGGCAACTTTAAAACCCTGAAAAAAAGCCGGAAACTGCAGCATTATCGCCGCCACACCGCACACCGCCAGTATTGCCACCAACGCCACGCCGAGCATTTCGCCCCACATCATCCACAGCGTACGGCGCACGCCCTGGCTCATGCCCAACGTCATCGCCAGTGTCATGCACATGCCCGGGGTAACCGAAACAAACAAAAACGTCGGAATAAACGCGCCCAGCAACGCCAGATTAACCATAACCACCTCAACTGCAAGATGGCGCTATTCTGGCCGGTTGCAGCAGCGCCAGCAAGGGCGTTAAGCGGGGGTTTTTAGTCAACCCGGCGCAGTAGCAAAATTATTCACAAAGAGGTTTTATTGCAATGGTAAGCAGGCAAAGTAGGAACGCTATTTAAAGGATTTAGCCCAAAAATCAAAGCGACTCTCGCGGTATATCTTTGCCTTGCCCTGCACGCAGTTCTTCCTGCTGCGGTAACTCCTGCCAGCATCCTGCCAACTCACGTACGGTTTGCGGCCAGTCGGCGTGATAGCCTTTGTAGTCTTGCTCGTTACCGGGATAAGTAGTTGGTTCAGTCATAGCTAGCTCCAAGCCCTTATTTGAGAGTAAGTATAACGTTGCTGGTTGCAGAATCTAGTAAGCATTACCTTCCCGCATTTGTTATTAGATAGTTACCCTGACACCATTTCTTGCTTTCGCCTCTTTTAATGCATAAATTAATCACTATAATTTAACTTTTTAATTACGTTGCACAAAAAGGAATCGGTGCTATGGAGCAACAATCTGTTTTAAAAGATGTTTTTATCTCAATGGGTGCATGGGTTTGCTGTGTTTGCCTTGATAGCAGCTGGGTTACCACACCCTCAGCGCGGTTTTTATGCCCAAGAGACCAGGTGCGCTCTCCGGTTACAAAGGGATTTGAATGCCCCATACGTTTTGCAATGCGTCTATCTCGCTCGCGCTCCCACTCGGTAACGGGAAACTGCTTATCCCAAGCCATTAAAAGCTGCTGTTGTTGGCGAGACATGTTGAGGTCATAACGGTCGTGCATGTAAAAGTAAATCCGAGCGATTTGCCCTTTAATCGCATCGCGCGGCTCTGCGGCTCTTGCACTAAAATCGATTTTAACCGGACATTGACCATGCTGCGGCTTGGCATTAGAAAGCATGGTGAAGTTGAAATTGGAGCGGTCGGCATTGACTGGAACAGCTTTATCAGCGATACCCATCGAGTGATCAAGATGTGCTCTAGAGAGTGGGCTGTACTGAACAAACTTTAAGATGGAATGGTATTATACGGTCAGGTGTTCAGAAACACGTTACCGCACACACATTCAGGCACTCTTTCGCGCAGCAACGCAGCTTTTAAAAGCGGGAACAGACATTCGTACAGTTCAAGAGCTGTTAGGGCATACGGATTTGAAGACAACTCAAATATATACACATGTCATCGGTCAACATTCATCAGGGACAATTAGCCCTATAGACCGATAATTTCGTTTTAAATTTAAATAAACCGGGCTTCATGTCCGGTTTTGCGGTAAAAGCGGTCATTCGCATGCGGATTGTGTTGAGGTGCTGAATCTCTGCTTTTCGCTCATAGTGAAGATCGTGTTTGTGCCATTAAGAGACATTCACTTAGCTCTTACAACAACTTTGGCCTTCTTGAATTGGTGGGCATTTCACTGTTCCATAAGAGCAGTATACACAACAATCGCCCTTCAAAGGCTTTAGGAGAACTTTGCAAGATTCACATTCATAATACCACTGGCAAGCGTTGGTTGACATTTCTTCGGTTTTACTGAAACCGCACTCAGGGCAAGTAATGGTAGAATTTAACTCTATACCTCGCATGTTTGCTCCTTCAAAGGTTTAACAATGTCCAATACGGACATTACAATCATCAAACAAATACCCACATAGAACAAATAAGTGCTCCAGTCATATTGCCATAGTGGATAGAGGGTTAACAAAACAGCTATAGGCCCAATAACTCCAAGAGTACCTCTCGTATGATTTTGGTTTTTATACCAGTTATACAAATTTACCAACAACGCCAAAGTTGCAAATATAGGTAACAAGGTATTTACAGCAATCCCCTCAAAGTGAGAGAGAAAGCCTAATCCCAATGCTGATGCTAATGAACCGAGAGCAGGGAAACACCCCGTACAACTGAGGGCTGCAAGCCAAACACCACCTGAGCCAACTTTATCTAAAATCTTATTAATCATTTTTAACGTCTAACATTATTTGAATGACTTGAGTGTAAACTCCGTAGATAGGTACGGAGTCAATGCTATTTTAGCGAATCGATTATTGGGCAGTGAGATTGGTCGTTATTGTTGCGGCATGAATTAGTCATTTCTTTTATGACGACTTCTAAGCGTTGAAGGTCAGCTATCTTACTTTGAATTAAGCTCAGTTTCTGCAAACCTAGAGATTCAACTTTGGCACAATCGCCATCCATTGACATCAAAGACGCTACTTCCTTTAGAGTAAAGCCAAGTGCTTTAGCCTTACAAATGAATTGTAATTGCTTGGTGATTGAGTCGTCATACACACGATAACCATTTTGAGGCTTTTGAGGTTGTTTTATCAAGCCTTCTCGCTCATAAAAGCGTATAGTTTCTACGCCTAAACCAAGTTCTTTAGCCAACTTTCCTATTGTTTTCATCGTATAACCACAAAATCAGCCTACTTCATGACATTAGTATATCAATACGATGTAAAATTTCTCGAACTAATAATGACCGCTTCTCGCTCATTGCAGTCGAGATGTGTTACTTGTGACGCTTCTTTGAAATATTATTTTGGTGAATTTTTTTACGATCATCAAAGATCTCCAGCTTGATCCTGAACGCTAAAACTTCGCCAAAAAACTAACTAGAGTTGACGATATTTAGCTACAAAAGTACGTGAAAGAACAAACTCATTTCACCAAGAGTTACATTTATCAAGAGGTTGGTCAGGAAGGCATTGGTTTACTGTGACATGTCACACTTAAATATCTATGATTGAGGGCGGATTTTTGCCGGAACGTTTAAGATCCGACGCACTTTTAGCTTGATCATGTAACAATTGGTTTCAGGGGCGCCTTTTTATCTTGCTCACGGGCTAAGGGAACCTAAGCTCCGGCATCACTTCCCAGTTGCCTGGTCCCGGTCAGAAGCGACCTGACTACTTTAACTTGAAATTGCGTAGTAAATAAATGGTATATCTGAAAAATTAATGTAGTGATTTTGAAACACCACCGCAGTTATTAAAAATTCGTCATTGCATTTATCCTGCACTGCCTCTCTACCAGCACTACGAGTTTAAACGCCTCTCAGCTAAAAACGACTGAGTACTATTGTACTCATTCAATAGCCTATTAAAATCGTTATTTTTATAACGCTTTTGTCTGATTGCGGTTTTAAGTTTTTGTATCTCCTCTGTTGGTATAGTGCTTTTAACTATACCTTCAATATCGACACATATACGGTCTATGGCATCAATAAAATCCTGATCCTTTTTTTCCATTAATGCTGTTTCTAACAGGATGGCTGATTCATAGAGCTTTATCCTGTTACGACTCTTATAGAGTGGAATATCTAACTGAAATGCACGCTTGGACTGTGAAAGTAAGATCAAATACTGAATTACGAAGTCTAAGTCAGCAACGCTAATTTTTGTTGTAAGTGTTCGACTCATACACGCCTCTTTTAAGCGTTATTTTAATAACGATTAACGTAGCGTATGAAATTTAATCATGCAAGGTTAGGCCTAAAATAGGCGATTAGAAAACACTCGTTTATTTTACACCATGAAATTTCCTGAAATAGTTACGAGTTTTGCTTGTTAACACGTAAAACAATACGTAAAGTAATCTATGTAAATAAAACCCACATTATATTTAGGCGCATACATGAAAATTGGCTATGCACGAGTTAGTACTGAGGAGCAGTTGGAGGATGCTCAGTTGGATGCATTAGAGTCATATGGTTGTGATCGCATATATAAAGAACGAATTTCCGGCAAAAGCATCCAGCGACCTGAATTGTTGAAATTGATGGATGTGTTGAGAGAGGGCGATATAGTTGTTGTTCAGCGACTTGATCGGTTAGGCCGCTCTTTAGTAGATCTAATCGAATTGCTGGAGTCCTTCAAGCAACGAAATGTTCATTTCATTAGCTTAAATGAGCAGATAAATACGACCACAGCTACAGGGGAGCTTGTTTTTCATCTAATCGGGGCCATAGCACAGTTTGAACGGAAACTGATATCTGAACGAACCAAGGCAGGCCTTGCGGCTGCGAGGGCTCGAGGACGCAAGGGAGGGCGCAAAGCAAAAATGAGTAGCTCAGATATAAAAAAAGCTCACGCTATGTTGCTTGCTCCGGATGTAACAAAAGCCGAAGTTGCAAGACATTTTAACGTTAGCCGACCGACTTTGAACAAAGCGCTAAATGAATACGGTAAAAATCAATAAACAGGGAATGTTATGAAGTTTAATGAAGATACTCGCGTAAAAATTCCCACCATTCTTCATTTAATGAAGCTGGGCTATAAGTACCTGTCATTAAAAGAACAAAGCTGGGATCTGGATACCAATATTTTCCCCGAGCTTTTCAACGCAGCAATTCACAAAATCAATCCAGGCATCGAGCCAGATGATGTAAGCCGCCTGCTCGAAGATATTAAGCTCGAGATCGATAACGAAGACCTCGGCCGAGCCTTTTTCGAGCGCCTGACAGATCGCTCGAACACCAAGCTGCTCGACTTTGAAAACTTCAACAACAACAGCTTTCATGTCGTCACCGAGCTGACCTGCCAGAACGGTGATGAGGAATTCCGCCCAGACATTACCCTGTTGATCAATGGTATGCCGCTGGTCTTTATTGAGGTGAAAAAGCCCAATAACCGCGAAGGCATTTTGGCCGAGCGTGATCGCATCAACAAACGTTTCCAGAACCCGAAATTCAAGCGCTTCGCGAATATCACCCAGTTCATGATCTTCTCCAACAACATGGAGTATGACGACGGTGACCCAGAACCAGTGCAAGGGGCTTTCTACGCCAGCAGTTCCTATCACAAGCCAGTATTCAACTACTTCCGAGAAGAAGAGATACTGAACCTGACTGCGCTTCTGAAGCCAGTATCGGATGAACAAGAGTTAAAGGTACTGAAAGATAACAATCTGGAAGTCATTCGCAGCAACCCGGAGTTTCAGACCAATAAGCAGCCAGAACGTCCAACCAATCGCATCTGCACATCCTTGGTTAGCCGTGACCGTCTGGCGTTCATCCTGCGTTATGCACTGGCCTATGTCGCTGAAACCGATGGCCTGCAAAAGCACATCATGCGCTACCCGCAGATGTTTGCCACCAAAGCCATTGAGCGCAAGCTTGGTGAAGGCGTAAAGAAAGGTATTATCTGGCACACTCAGGGGAGCGGCAAAACGGCGCTAACCTATTACAACGTGCGCTTTCTGACAGATTATTTCCAAAAGCAGCAAGTTATTCCCAAATTCTACTTCATTGTTGACAGGCTAGATCTACTACAGCAATCCCAGCGAGAATTTACAGCGCGTGGGTTAACGGTGCACACCATTAACTCCCGTGATGCCTTTGCCAAGGACATTAAAGCCACACAGGTGATTCACAACCATTCCGGCAAGCCGGAAATCACTGTGGTAAATATCCAGAAATTTCAGGATGACCCGGATGTATTGTCTACCAAAGACTACGACATCAACATCCAGCGCATCTTCGTTCTGGACGAAGCTCACCGAAGCTACAATCCCAAAGGCAGCTTTCTGGCCAATCTGTATCAGTCCGACCCCAACGCCATTAAGATCGCGCTAACCGGCACGCCATTGATTGTTGACGAAGGAAAAGCCAAAAAAACAGACTCCAAAGCTATCAGCTCGAAACAAATCTTTGGCGACTATATCCACAAGTATTACTACAACGCCTCCATCGCCGATGGTTACACCCTTCGCTTAATCAGAGAAGAGATCGCCACCAACTACAAGATGGTGTTGCAACAAGCCTTAGAGGATGTAGAAGTCCAAATGGGCGATGTCGATCGTAAGCTGATATACGCCCATCAGAGCTTTGTAGAACCTATGCTGGATTATATCGTGACCGATTTCGAGAAAAGTCGCGGTGCCCTTAACGATTCCAGCATAGGTGGTATGGTGATATGTGACAGTTCGGATCAAGCCAAGCAGATGTACGACATCTTCAATAGCGTCTACGTAAAGGCAGCCAGCTCACCTAATGAGATCAATGATTCCGCGCAAACCTTGATTGCAGCAGCCAAACCAGACAGTTATGCCGCAAAAGCGAAGCAGGATAACAAGGTCAAGAGCGCGGCGTTGATCCTGCACGACGTTGGCACCAAAGAAGAACGCAAAGATTGGGTAGAGGACTTCAAAGCAGGCAAGATCGACTTCCTGTTTGTCTATAACATGCTGCTCACCGGCTTTGATGCCAAGCGCCTGAAAAAGCTCTATCTGGGCCGGGTAATTCGTAAGCACAACCTGCTCCAGGCACTCACAAGGGTCAACCGCACTTATAAAGATTTCCGCTACGGCTATGTGGTTGATTTTGCAGACATTCGCAAAGAGTTTGACGCCACCAACAAAGCCTACTTCGATGAGCTTCAGTCGGAGCTAGGCGATGAAATGGAGCACTACTCCAACCTGTTCAAATCACAGGAAGAGATCGCGGCAGAGATAGAGCACATCAAAGACGTGCTGTTCCGCTTTGATACCGACAACGCCGAAATCTTTACCGATCAAATCAGCCTGATTCAGGACCGCGAAACCGTACTGGCGCTGAAAAATGCGCTGGAAAACGCAAAGAGCTTATACAACTTAATTCGCTTGCAAGGCGACTACGAGTTACTGGACCAGTTGGATTTTGCAAAGCTTAATATCCTCTACAGGGAAACCTGCAGTCACCTTGATATGCTTAACCTGAAAGAGAGCATAGAACAAGGCTCAGATACAACCAACCTACTCAATGTCGCCCTTGAAGACGTGATCTTCCGTTTTATAAAAGTGGGCGAAGAGGAATTGGTATTAGCGGATCAGTTAAAGAATACCTTGCGCCAAACCCGCGAAGCCTTGGCCAGCAACTTTGATCAGCAAGACCCAATATTTGTCAGCCTGAAAGAAGAATTGGAAAGGCTGTTCAAGAAAAAGAACCTCAGCGAGGTCACGCAGGACGAAATGGTGGCAAATATCGACGCCCTCACTAAAATTCACGACCGTGTTAAAGAGCTTAACCGGCAAAACAATCAGCTGCGTCAGAAATACCTTGGCGATGCTAAATACACCCGTATTCACAAGCGTCTGCAAGAGCGCAGCGATATATCAGAGAGCGAGCGTAAAATTTTTGAAGCCCTAACCGGCGTAAAACAAGACGCCGACGAACAGGTACTGAACAACAATCAAATACTGGATAACGAAGGCTACTTTGAGCGCCAGATGATGCCTTTAGTTATAAGGCGATTCAAAGATGAACAAAAAATTCAACTCAACGCCAACGCTTCAAAATTTATTAATCACTTGGTGGTTGCAGAGTATCTGAAAGAATTTCATACCGGCAGTAGAGCCTGGTAAACGTAAACCATAAAGAGCGGTAAAATGGTAGAACTCGAGTTTCAACAAAAAACTAAAGCACTGATCGACAGCCTTAAGAACATTTGTGCCCACTATGGCTTGGGCAACGATGGTAATGAATTCAAAATCATTACCCAGACTTTCCTCTACAAGTTCCTCAACGACAAGTTCGCCTATGAGGCGAAGCAAATCGATGAAAAGGTCGCCAGCTCGGAAAAATGGGAAGAAGCCCTGGTCGCCATGAGCGAAGACGAACTGGAAATGCTACAACTACAAATGGGTGGCGATACGGCTCGTTTAAAGCCTCATCACTTTATCAGCTACCTATTCGGTCAACAGAACGCGCCTGACTTCGCAAAGCTGTTTGATGACACCCTGCGCGACATTGCCTTGACAAATAACGATGTGTTCGCCGTTAAGACCGATGGCGGCACCAAGGTGGTGCTGTTTGATCGCGTCAGCGAATATATTTCTGATGAGTCCAAGCGCGATGCCTTCTGCAGAGCAATCATCAACAAGCTGGTAGAGTTCAGTTTCGAGCGTATCTTCACACAAAAATTCGACTTTTACGCCACCATCTTTGAATACCTGATCAAAGACTACAACAGTAACTCCGGTGGTAAATACGCCGAGTACTACACTCCCCATGCGGTGGCACGCATTATGGCGGCCATTCTGGTGCCTGCAGATCAACAAGGTAAAGTGAAAAACGTTAGCTGCTACGACCCTTCAGCGGGCTCAGGCACCTTGTTAATGAACGTGGCCCATGCTATTGGTGAAAATCGATGCAGTATTTACACCCAGGACATCTCGCAGAAGTCCTCCAATTTGCTGCGCCTTAACCTTATTCTGAACAATCTTGTGCACTCCATCCCTAATGTGATTCAGGGTAATACCGTATTACATCCCTATCACAAAGATGGCAAAGATCTTAAGAAGTTTGACTACATCGTCAGCAATCCACCGTTCAAGATGGATTTCTCTGACTTCAGGAACGATCTGGACAGCAAAGAAAACAAAGAACGCTTCTTTGCAGGCATTCCCAAAATCAAACCCAAAGCCAAGGACAAAATGGAAATTTACCAGTTGTTCTTGCAGCACATCATTCACTCACTCAAACCTGGCGGCAAAGCTGCAGTGGTCGTGCCTACCGGTTTTATCACCGCGCAGTCAGGTATCGACAAAGGCATTCGCGAATACCTGGTAAAACACAAAATGCTGGCAGGCGTAATATCCATGCCGTCGAATATCTTTGCCACCACAGGCACCAATGTATCTATCCTGTTTATGGATGGCAGCAATAAAGGCAAAGTTGTGCTGATTGATGCTTCCAACTTAGGCGAGAAGATCAAAGATGGCAAAAACCAGAAAACAGTACTTAGCGCTGAAGAAGAGCAGCGCGTTATCGACACCTTTAATGCCAAACAGGCAGTGGAGGATTTTTCCGTTGCTGTTAGCTATGACGAGATTGAGGCTAAGAACTACTCCCTAAGTGCTGGCCAGTACTTCGATGTCAAAATCGAGTATGTAGATATCACCCCTGAGCAGTTTGCAAAAAAAATGCACGGGTTTACTAGCAACCTTGATAGCCTGTTTATTCAATCTCGCGAGTTGGAAACTGAGATCAAAAAGCAGTTGGCGGGGTTGAAGTATGAGTAATTCGCTCAATGGAAAACTCGGCAACTTAGTTTCTGCAGGTGGAGGGAAGATTCATACGGGGCCGTTTGGGAGCCAGCTTCACGCCTCGGACTACGTACCGAAAGGCATACCCTGCATAATGCCCGCGAACATGAAGAACAACAGAGTTGATCTTTCAAATATTGCATTTATAACAGAGCTTGATGCTAAACGCCTCTCTAAATATATCGTTAAGGAAAATGACATTGTTTACAGTCGAAGAGGAGACGTCACACAAAAGGCCTTAATTCGCAAGCACGAAGAAGGATACTTTTGTGGTACTGGTTGCTTGTTGCTTCGGCCTGGCAAAAAATTCGATGCTAGATTTTTAACCCACTACCTCAGTACTCAGAAGATTCAAAATTGGATTGTCAGCCAAGCCGTTGGCGCGACAATGCCAAACTTAAATACAGGAATATTGTCTAGCATACCTTTTCATGGCCCAGAGAAGGCAGAACAGGAAAGAATTGCTAATGTGCTTTCTGCCATTGAGGAGAAAATCGAACTCAACAACCGCATCAACGCCGAGCTGGAAGCTATGGCCAAAACCTTGTACGACTATTGGTTTGTACAGTTCGACTTCCCAGATGCCAACGGAAAGCCCTACAAAACTTCCGGTGGCAAATTGGTCTACAACACGGCGCTAAAGCGAGAGATACCTGAGGGATGGAATGATAGTTCGTTAGTTGATATTGCTATATTTACTAACGGTATCGCTTGTCAGAAATATTATCCTACTGGCTCTGAACCGACTTACAAAGTAATCAAAATAAGAGAATTTAGCTCTGGCTTCGATGATAGTTCGGAATCCGTTCATCAAGGTGTACCTGAAAAGGTTGTGGTAAATGATGGTGATATTCTTTTCTCGTGGTCAGCAACTTTAGATGTGAAACTATGGACAGGTGGGAAAGGAGCGTTAAATCAACACATTTTCAAAGTTACATCGGATAGTTATCCAAAAACGTTTTATTACTTCGAAGTTTTGAAATATTTGGAATATTTCAAAATGGTCGCAGAACTTCGAAAAACTACAATGGGGCATATAACCAAAGATCATCTTATTGCAAGCCGAATTAGCCTACCACCGAAGGAGCTAATTCAAGCCATAGATGCAAAGCTCTCACCGATGCTCAGTAAGATAATTATTAACAATCAACAAAATACAAAGCTGGCAAAGCTCCGTGATTGGCTCCTCCCTATGCTAATGAACGGTCAGGTAACGGTAAAATAAGGAAATTGGGCGATGTCTATAAGCCAAATCGCGATAAGGAACATCAAAGGCATTTCGCATGAATGCTTTAACGTGCAATTAAAAGCCTGCAAACCCAATCTTTTAGTTGCGCCCAATGGCTTTGGCAAGAGCTCGGTCGCCATAGCATTTTCGTCGATGAACACCAAGCGAATCGATCTCGCTGAAAAGGATCATCATAAAGAGAACGATAAACTGGCACCTGAGCTTAGCATCACGGTTAACGGACAGAAGTTAATCGCAGACAAAACCAAAAACGAGATTCGACAACAGTTTGATGTGTTAGTTATCAATAGCGGCCTTACCCCGAATGCAAAAAAACACTTCAGCGGGCGGTGTCTTCTACTATTGAAGTTAAACCTATAACGATCTGCAAAATTCCACCTAGATCTGACTTTTCATATAGACCTGCTGACGCTAAAGCCCAATTTGGTCAAAACGGAAAGATTCTGACCAACATCTCTGATCTATTAAAAGACTCAAGACTTTTGGATGCGATTCAGGACGTCGATTTATCAAAATTCACTCAGGTTCGCATTCAGACAGCAGTTCAAGCCATAATCGACAAGGTGAACCATCAAAATGGAAGTGCAGCCGTCATATCCCAATGGATATTGGATAACTGTATTCAAGAGCTTAGATGACGCATTAGGATGAATTCTAGATTCTTGGGTAGAACTGACTAAGATTGTTTTAGCTCTATGCTTGTTGTTATTTGGGGTATTTTGTTTTCTAGCTCATTAACTTTTGTAGCGTAGTTCTGAATTTGTAACGTCATGGAATTATGTTGAGCTGCCAGCTGGCTCATTTGTTTTCTTAGGTTGATGATTTCGATCCGGTATTTTTCCTTCAATCTTTTTTCTGTTTTCAAAGAATCTCTGAGCTTTGCAACCAATGCCGCGTCCTGAGTCGAATGCTGAGATTGACTTTTAAGACGTAGCTGGTTCGCTTCGTCATGAATCTTTGCAACTATATCTTTATAGTAATGAGCTGAACCATTACCTAATCCGGCTTCTTGCTCAACCGCTCTCACTGATAGCTTTTGTTCAGGCGAGATACGTTCAGTGTTATGGCTAAGAATGCGCTCTAGTGCTTTTATAAGCTGAACACGAGTGTAATCAGATTTGCTCATATTTTGCCCCATCCATTTTAAGCTTTGAAAATGGAATTCTAAAATGATGCATCACTTTCTCAGCTGCTTTGATTTGTGTTACGAAGTGACTATAACCGGATGCTGTTAGTTCTCCTATGCTATCTAGATAAAGCAGCTTTTCCGATGCCCATTTATGCCGTTGAAACCAGTTTTTTGCTTTTTCTTTATCGATGAGCTGATTTTCGCAAGTAAAACAGGCCGCTGGAGATGATACCTTCTGCATCTGACAATCGTATCCTGCCAAGCAGTAGGAGTGAAGTGTACCAACCAAGTTTAGTTTGCCGGCCTTAACCAAGCTATACACATGATCCCAGGAAGAGAAAATCTGGGCGGTTGTTTTGCGCTCTTTCATGATCGACTTGCCCATTTTTCCATAGAGTTCATCTTTCGAATTGAGCCAACCATGTATTTTTTCAGTAACCATTTCGTGCTGAACTTCGCGCAATAAGGCTTTTAGTTCAACGTCTAACTGAAAATAGGACAACTTACTGTCTAATCCGCCCTCGCCATACCAGTCTGACGTAGGGACATCCAAGTGTTTGAATTGTTGTTTTATTGCAACACTAGAGCAAAGGTCATGCCGTTTTGCGAACACAGCAAAAGAGCGTCTGAATTGATGAGATGTCAGAGGCCATAGCTTGCCCAATTGAATTTTTGCATCGGCGTGTTGCGGGTTACAATTCGGGTTAATTAATTTGAACTCTTCAAGGTCTGCTTCTGTGATGTAAGCATTTGCAGCTTTCGCAATCTCATTGAAATGTGTTCGCATACTTCCTTCAAAGCGGACCTTTGGGAATGTTGCTTTGCTGGATTGGTTGAGCCACAAACAGTCCGATATGTGAACACGGATTGGATCCCCATCTGTAAGCAGTTGACTTCTCATATTACGAGACAATGCTTCTGCGAGTTCAATCGCTTTTAATGCGACCGGAACAGTGAGCCATTCACATGTCTGAGGTCGGCCTTGAACCATTTTGTGGTGTTGGGACTGCAGGAAATAATATTTTTGGTTATTGAACACTCGTGTTTTAAAGCTGTCCGCGGTCAGGCCATATAACTCGCTTCTTCTCATGCCTGTAAATGCCGCACAGACAATGTAGCAAGCTGTCTGCACATTTGTAATCCATCCCTTAAATTTACTGCCATTTGTTGGCACCAATTTGGCCAATGGCGTTTCTTGAATGTAAGACTCAATTATTTCAAAGTCTTTAGAAGGCTTAGATTTACTCACTTCAATTCGGTAGGCAGGCTCGCTTTTCTTTAACCATTGCCACTGACCAGATTCTATCTTTTGGTCAATTTCTTTCTTGCCAATTAGGTAGTTATCATGAAGATCGGTAAGTAAGTTGTGAATTAAATCACGGTGTGGATGCAATGACTCAACGATGCTTAGTGCTTCTGCGTAAATGAGCTCCATCAATCTAGTCGGTATTGCGTAAAACTGGTCCGTCTTTACTTTGTCCAATGCAGCATATTCTTTAGCTAATTCTTTTGGTGTTTGATCTGTTGGAGATGAAAACGCAAAAGGCAGTACGCCGGTTGTTCTCCTCAAGTTTGCAACAATAATAAAAATATGTTGGCAGTTTGCGATGCTGTATTGTTGGGTTTGAATATATGAGCAAAATTCACTAAATACCAAGGGGTGTGAGAGCGTCTCTACCGATTTGAATGAGTAACTATCTAAAAACTTAAATATTTGATTTAGTTTACTGTGTCGACTTATTAACGTAGTTGTTTTAATCACAGGGCCTGTCCGGGGCTTGCCAGCTACATACATCCAGTAAAAACAGATAAGTTTCATCTCCATAGCGAGATATTCTGATGCGATCTCAGAGAAAAAAATGCCCTTTTTGTTGGTGATTTTTGTATCGACGTAGGAAGATAAATCCCAGTATTCGTCTCCGAACCTACTGGCAGGAGCTCCGAAATGGTCTCGGCTGACAACAATTTCATTAAGTTCTTTCCAGTTTTCAGTTTTGAATAGTTCCATCACATGCTGAACGCCCAATTTGTTCTCTTGGAGAACGCTCTCAGGTATATGAAGTAAAGCTCTCACTAGTAGCCCCTTATATAAACAAGTTAAGTTCTTCTGGCCATAATGGATGACGACCATCTTTTAGCTTTCGCTCGGCTAAACGACGAATTTTCGGGTCGATTCGGAATATTATTTGATTTATCCGATGAAGTATTTCTTCAAAGTTGTTCTTAAACTGTGATTGGTTTAAATGATCCCCTCTAGATTCCTCGAGAGAACATTTGAAACTTAGTAAGCACCAAATGTCGTCAACTTCCTCGATAACAACCTGATTTGTACAAAAGAAACAGTTAAGTATGTCTGCGCATGCGAGATTTGATACATCCAAGGCCTTAGGGCTGAAGTTGACTTTCCGACGATACTTGTCTGCTTTGCTTCCAAATGGGTCTGTGCATCCAGTTCCAATGGGTGCTCGATCAGGCTTTTGGTGTGCGATCGAATATTTTTGAATAAATGCTTCATAGGGAAGTACTTCAACTTTTAAAATACTTCTAGCTTGCTCTTTAGCGTTCTGAATTTCGCCGCAGCGAATTGCGCTCTCCAAAGTGTGAGCTACGGCCTGCAGTTGCATATTGTTTTCTGGCTCATTACCCTTGGTGTAATGACGGTGGACAGTGTTTGGAGTATTTCCTAAGATTAAAGATGCCTCTGTGACATTGTTTGTTAAGGCAATGTACTTACTGCTACCGGTTGCCCTAAATCTTTTTGCTTCAGGCCTTAATTGATTTCCAAAGTCATCCTTTAAACCAAATGATTTAAATAACCAGTTATTAAAAGTTCGGAGGTGGGCCGTTTCTAACGTTGATATAACACCTTGTCTTGATTGATATAACAGATGCTCGTCGTCAGGCCTGATCAGACTACTGATTTCAAGTAAATCTTCCATGAATCTTAATGCATGCTTAGGAATATGGGTTGCGTGATTTTCACCTATTGCGATAGTTACAAATTTATTTGCTCTATTTTTTAAAACTGATTGCTCATACCAAATACCAGCTGAGCCTTCGCGTCGTTTAGGTTTTTTCATGCTCAACAAAGAAGTCGTATTTGCCCAAGTGTAATAGGCCATCAAAAAGAAACTGGCGCAAAAGTACTTTGTAATTACGCCACATACATCGAGTCTACGGTTTGAATCTGAATAGTTGGCTGTGTATGTGCTTGGTGCTGCGTTAACGTGTAATGGTGGGTTTTGTCTTATCTGTCTCCCAAGCTGTTGGTGTAATATTTTTAAACATCGGACAAGCTTTATTAGCTCAGTGTCGGAATAGGAATTCGAGGGGTTCGCTTCAGATCTGAAAATAGGGTATTTCGAAAACCAATCGAACACAGGGCAGTCAAATAATTCTAAGATGCATTTCGTTGCACTTATAAGTTTTCTCGCAGAGTTCACCGCTATTGAATGGGATTGAACCTGCTTTATGAGGTACCGCTCCCAGATTTCTATCGCTATAGCAGATTCTGGAGCGACATTATTCAAGTCGCAAAATCTAACATATTTTGCAAAATCCTGAATGTATCCATTCTTGGTTTGGTCTGAATATTCGTTGTTATCACTGAAAGCCTGAAACCATTTCTCAGCTAAACAGTCTCTGTTTGCAAATTGGGCTAGTGGGATATCTTGCAGTTTCGGAACACCATAGTAACGGAATCTCTCAAAATCAAAAAAGGCGTATTTGGTGATCCCGATTTTTAAGCTCAACCGTAAAGGCCTAAACGCACCATTCTGATTAGTCATTGTCTTCCCCTAGTGCTTCATGAAGGAATATGTCCATCATCGAAATTGCATTTCTATTAAGCTTTTCTTTGTTTAGATATCTTAAATAACGCCAGGTTGTTGATTCATGTCGGTGTCCCATCCAACCCATTACTAGAGTCATTGCATCCAATGGGGGAAGATGCTCAAGTAGGGACGCCAATCGATAAGTTCCATAGGTTGCACGAGCATCATGAGGCCGATGATTTAAAGGTCTTCCGGTTACTGCTTTATATGCTTTCTTGGCTTTGAAATAATGCTGAGCCACATTTACCGAAGTCATCGGTAAACCGTTTTGATTGAGTAAGAGCGTTTTTGAGTTAGGCTGTTTTTTTTGACGAGCAGCCCTGCGAGAACTAATGGAGTATAGATACAGCTCTCTCATCAAAGATGCAGGCACTTCTATTGTTCTTATTTTTCCGTACTTCGTTGGAACACCGACGTGTGGACCTATTTCAATGTCGAAACGAGTATCAGATGACGATGGGTTGAAGACCAAATCCAGATGAAAAAAACATGCCTCTTCCATTCTTAAACCGCATTGGAACTGCAATAATTGATGTAACAAAAACTCGGTAGTGAAAGATCTAATGATTTTAAAAAAGGTTCTGACTTCATCTTCTGTAAATGGGCATAGCTGTTGTTCAAGGTTTTTGCGGGGATTACGTATTCTTAGATCTGTGGAATTAACGACAAAACTTCTATTAATGAATCTGAGGGGACCGGAATTAGAAATTCGCACCAACTCCATTTCAAATGGTTTGTTTTCTTCCGAGAACTGAATCAGTCCTTCATGACCAGCCCATTTATAAAAACCAACTACATGGCTGATATACGTAGCAGCTGTTGACAGCTGAATCGCACCACTCCTTGCGGATAACAACAAATCATCATTTTTAAACCTGTAAGTTGGTTTCAAACTTTTTTGTTTAGGGAAGTGATCCCAAGGTAAGCCGTAATTCTCTAGAAAGTTCCAATATCGCTTTAGTGCTCTTACGTTTGAATTGATGTTTTTGGCTTTCCTTACGTTTACCAAGAAGTTGAGCCAAAGATTTACTGGTTGCAGATATTCGCCAGAAGCTGAATAAAATGTTGGAAAACCACTTAGCTTTATATTTCTATTCAGATTTTTTGAGATATGCGGTATTGGGACTTCGAAGTCATCAGAGTCAATGATAAAGACCATACCAGCTCCATGATTAGCAAGACACTAATCATGAATCTAGTCGGTTTTCCAGAGGTGTCAATTTTATAGTTTACGTTTTCCAGCACTAGTTTTTAAGAGTAACAAATTCTTCGGCACTGGTCGGGTGTAGCGCGACGGTGGCGTCAAAGTCTGCTTTAGTTGCCCCCATTTTTATGGCGACAGCAAAGCCTTGTAAAATTTCATCCATGCCTTCGCCAATACCATGTAAACCAATGATTTTTTCTTCAGCACCCAAGCAAATCAGTTTAAAGCTACTGAGTGCACGGTGCGGGGTAATGGCGTTGTACATGGCGGCAAAACCAGAACGATAGATTTTCAGCTGTTCTTTACCATAAATGGCTATCGCATCGGCTTCGGATAAACCAATAGTACCAATCGGCGGATGACTGAATACCACGGTAGGTATTAACGAGAAATCCATATGTGCATCAGGCAAGGCAGGGTTAAAGAGCCTTTCGGCTAACAAGCGGCCTGCTTTAACGGCCACTGGCGTAAGTTGCGCTTCGCCTGTGACATCGCCCACCGCATAAATACCAGGGACATTGGTGTTCTGGTATTTATCGGTACGAATAAAACCATGTTGATCTGTCTGAACACCGGCCGCAGCTAAATTAATGGCATCGGTGGTCGGCTCACGGCCAATGGCCCAAATTAGGCAGTCAACATCTTTAATGGTTTGACCTTTTTCCAGCGTCAGGCTTAATAAGCCATCAGATTGTTTTTCCACACTTTTTACATTGCAATGCGTATGCAATGGTAATTTGTCTTGGGCCATGCGGCTGAGTAAGGCATCAGTAATGTCAGTATCAAAGCTGCGTAACGGCCGATCGCCACGCACTAATAAATGCGTTTCTGTACCCAGTGCATGTAATACACCTGCAATTTCCACCGCGATATAACCCGCACCTACCACGACCGCTTTTTTAGGCTGAGTGGTTAAGGCAAAAAAACCATCAGAATCAATACCCAGTTCGGCACCCGGGATCTGCGGTTGGGTTGGACGACCGCCAACCGCAATAGTGATATGGTCGGCCGTGATCTGCTCACCGTTTACTTCAACCGTATTTTTATCAATAAAACGGGCGAAACCTTGGATATAGTCAACCCCATTACTGCTAAAACCGCGCTGATAGCCGCCGTGAATACGCTCAATATAAGCTTCGCGATTTTTCACTAAGGTGGCCCAATCAAAGCCTTGTTGCTTTAAATCAAAGCCATAACTTGCACTGTATTTAATGGCTTCTGCAATATGTGCCCCGAACCACATGACTTTTTTTGGCACACAGCCGACATTAACGCAGGTGCCCCCCACCGCTTTTGCTTCAATTACGGCGGCTTTTGCGCCACGCATAGCGGCGCGATTGGCTGAAGCAATACCGCCGCTACCGGCACCAATGGCGAGAAAATCATAATGACGAGACATAACTGAACCTATAATGTAAAAATTATTGCTGACAGATATAAGGGGTTAAGCCACAGATTACAAGCCAATGCCGGCAATTTGCGGTTAACGCCTTGACAACCCGAGCCAAAACCCCAACATAGCATACATCTCGCTTATTTAAAGGAACTGCTCTTATGACAACTGCATCTGTTGCCGCCGTTCAAGCTAACCCCTTGTTAACCTTCACTGACTTACCGCCATTTTCCGCCATTCAACCCGAGCATATAAAGCCTGCCGTTGAGCATGCCATTGCCAGCGCGCGCGCTGCGGTTGAACGTGTGGTGGCTGCGGCGGATGTGAGTTGGCACAGCCTCATTACTGAATTAGAGCAAGACAGCGATCGGCTGGGCAAATTGTGGTCGCCAGTGTCGCATCTCAATTCTGTAGCCAATAGCCCAGAGCTGCGTGAAGCCTATGAAAGTTGTTTGCCGCTGTTGTCAGAATTTAGTACCTGGTTAGGCCAGCATGAGGGCTTATATCAAAAATATCAGCAGTTACACGACAGTGCTGAGTTCGCACAGTTAACGGCGGCCCAGCAAAAAGTCATCACCAACGCCCTGCGTGATTTTAAATTATCAGGCATTGGCTTACCGGCAGCGAAGAAACAGCGTTATGGCGAAATTCAAAGCCGTTTATCTGATTTAAGCTCAAGCTTTGCTAACAATACCTTAGATGCCACTCAGGCGTGGTTCAAGCACGTTACTGATGAGGCTCAATTAGCGGGCTTACCGGCAGATGCTAAATTGGCAGCGGCCGAAGAAGCGGAGCAACGTGAATTAACCGGTTGGGTGTTCACCCTTGAGTTTCCTAGTTATATCGCCGTAATGACTTACGCTGACGATCAGGCACTGCGCCAAGAGTTATACAGCGCTTATTGCACGCGAGCCTCAGAGCAAGGCCCAACCGCGGGCCAGTTTGATAACACAGCTATAATTGAAGAAACCCTGGCGCTAAAACATGAGTTAGCGCAACTACTGGATTTTGCTAATGCCGCCGATGAGTCGTTGGCGACCAAAATGGCAGAGTCGCCACAGCAAGTGTTAGATTTTTTAACGGATTTAGCGGGTCGCGCTAAACCACAAGCGCAGCGCGATTTAGCCGAGTTAACCCAATTCGCCAAAGAGCAATTTGGCGTGGCTGAGTTGCATGCTTGGGATATCACCTACTACGCCGACAAGCTGAAAGAAGCGCGTTATGCCGTTTCTGATGAGTTGTTACGCCCTTATTTCCCAGCCACAAAAGTGGTACCGGGTTTGTTCGCCGTATTACAGAAATTGTTTGGCATTACAGTGAAACCGCGTGCTGGCGTGGATGTGTGGCATGCTGATGTCCAGTTTTATGATGTGTTTGCCGCCGATGGCTCGTTGCGTGGCAGTTTCTATCTTGATCTGTATGCCCGCAGTAAAAAACGCGGTGGCGCCTGGATGGATGATTGCCAAGGCCGACGTGTTTTACCCAACGGTCAGTTACAAACCCCGGTGGCCTATTTAACCTGTAACTTTAATAAACCCGTAGGTGGCAAGCCTGCGCTGTTTACGCATGACGAAGTGATTACTTTATTCCACGAGTTTGGTCATGGTTTACATCATATGTTAACCCAAGTTGATGCAGCTGCCGTGGCGGGTATTAATGGTGTCGCTTGGGATGCAGTAGAGTTACCCAGTCAGTTTTTAGAGAACTGGTGCTGGACACCAGAAGCGTTAGCGCTGATCTCCGGCCATTATGAAACGGGTGAGCCGCTACCAGAAAATCTATTAAACAAAGTGTTGGCCGCGAAAAATTTCCAATCGGCGTTGTTTTTGATTCGACAATTAGAGTTCGCCTTGTTTGATATGCGCTTGCATGCCGAGTTCAACCCAACCGAGGGTGGCCGTGTGCAGCAGTTGCTGGATGAAGTGCGCGCCGAGGTGTCGGTGATTATGCCGCCACGCTTTAATCGCTTCCAACATAGCTTTGGTCATATTTTTGCCGGTGGTTACGCGGCAGGCTACTATAGTTACTTATGGGCAGAAGTATTATCCGCTGATGCCTTTAGCCGCTTCGAAGAAGAAGGGGTATTTAATGCCGCTACCGGGCAAGACTTTTTGCAATGGATTTTAGAGCGCGGTGGCAGTGCCGAACCCATGGAGTTGTTTAAAGGTTTCCGAGGCCGCGAGCCTTCTAACGAAGCCTTATTGCGACATATGGGGATTGCCAGCTAAGGCTGGCTTACTGAAAAAGGAAAATATTATGTTGCATGCCAAAAAACTCGTATTGCTTTTCGGTTGTTTACCGCTGTTAGCGTGTCAGCAACCTTCCAGTGTTGATCGCGTTGCACCGGCGCCTTTAGTTGAGCAAATTGACCCGCAAACCGATCCGGTTAAAGCCGTGCGTGCACATCAACAGCAACAAAGTGTGGCACTGGCTGATGTCGGGCAATTACGCGCTGAAGTATTAAAACTAACACGCGACAAAAGCGCCGATAATGTGCAGCAGTGCTTAGTGTTAGGGTTGGGGCATAAACCTTGTGGTGGGCCGGCAGAGTATATCGCGGTATCGACCAAAGGGCGTGATGAAGGCGCCTTGCTGAAAAAAATTAGTGCCTATAATCAAGCGGTCGAAGCTGAAAATATGCGCAAGGGCATGATGTCTGACTGCTCGGTGGTGATGAAACCCCAAGTACAATTAAATAATGGCCAATGTGAGTTGGTAAAAGAGCTTACGCAGTAAGCAGCAAAGATTAACTCTTCGCTGCGGTAAAGGGGATGCTGAGTGCGTCAGGTAGAAAAATTTAGTGACATTCTGCAACGTGCAAAAGAGCGTAAGGGCGGCGCAGCAGCCCTGGCGGCGTTAGTGGGTAAACCCTTGTCGAACAAAGCTATCGCGGAATTGCCCGACAGTGTGTTTTTAGCCGAGTTTAGTAAAAAAGTCTTTCAATCCGGTTTTGTTTGGCGCGTAGTACGGCAAAAATGGCCCGCATTTTGTGAGCTGTTTTTCGACTTTGATATCGAAAAAATGCTGTTGCTAAGTGACGAAATGCTGGAAAAAAGAGCGCAAGATCCGCGGATTATTCGCAACTTAAATAAGGTTTTTACTATTCGTGATAATGCATTGATGATTTATCACGTGCAGCAGCAACACGGCAGCTTTGCGCGCTTTGTGGCTGATTGGCCAAGCGATGACATTATTGGGCTGTGGAATTATTTAAAAAAACACGGCGCACGCTTAGGCGGCAATACCGGGCCTTACGCTTTGCGCACCTTGGGTAAAGACACCTTTTTATTAACCCAAGATGTTGAAGCTTATTTAAAAGCTTATGGCGTGTTTGATGGGGGCATTAGCAGTAAACGCAGCCAACAGCAGATCCAACAACAATTTAACGATTGGCAGCAACAAAGTGGCCTGAGTTTACAAGAAATCAGTCAAATCGTGTCTTACAGTGTCGGTGAAAATTATGCCGGTATGCAGCAATGAGAGCGGTGTTACTTATTGCTGACTTGCCCGCTGAGTTGTCGGCCGAGTTAACGCAACGTTTTGGTTTAACCTTAAGCGATAGCGCGACGGGCTGGCATCTACGTTGGGTTGAGCAGCAGTTAGTGCTTCGACACACCGACATGCCGAAACAGGGTGATATCGTGGTCGATTTTGCCAGTGCAGCGGCGACTTATCGCCGTCAACATGGTGGCGCCAAAAGCGAAGGCATCGCCAAAGCTTGTGGCCTGCATAAAAAGCGCGATTTGCAGATTATTGATGCCACTGCCGGCTTGGGCCGTGATGCCTTAGTGCTGGCGAATGTCGGCGCACATGTTACCTTAGTTGAGCGCAACCCGCTGGTTGCTGCACTATTATACGATGGCCTGCAGCGCGCTGCTGCGCATGCCAGCACGGCCGAGTTGGCCAGTAGAATGCAGCTACATTTTGCTCCAGCGCTACAAGCGTTAACCTGCTTGCCCACGGCCGATGTTGTCTATCTTGATCCGATGTTTCCACCGCGTGAAAAATCTGCGTTAGTGAAAAAAGAAATGCGTGCCTTTCATGATGTGGTAGGCAGTGATACCGATGCGGATGCCCTGTTAGAACCGGCGTTGGCCTTGGCGAAGTACCGTGTTGTGGTAAAACGCCCGGGCTATGCACAAGTGCTGGCGCAGCGCGAGCCGCAACTGGTGGTAAAAGGTAAAAATAACCGTTTTGATGTTTATATTAAACAAGCCATAACCTAAGGATATAACAATGATTAAAGTAGGCGATAAATTACCCGAAGTGACTTTTGCTCAATTAACGGCAGAAGGTATGCAAAGCCCAACGACCAGCGATGTGTTTGCTGGTAAAAAAGTGGTGTTGTTCGCCGTACCTGGCGCCTTTACGCCAACCTGCTCTGCGGCACATTTGCCTGGCTATATTGCACTGGCGGATCAAATTAAAGCGAAGGGCGTTGATACTATCGTTTGTATTGCCGTAAACGATGCATTTGTGATGAAAGCCTGGGCCGACAGCCAAAATGCAGAAGAAATTACCTTTTTAGCTGATGGCGGTGCCAGTTTCCATAAAGCGATAGGTTTAACCATGGAGACCGGTGATTTTGGCGGTGTTCGTTCAGAGCGTTACGCAATGATCGTCGATGACGGCGTAGTAAGCCTGCTTAATGTTGAACCACCAAAGAGCTTTGAAGTCAGTAAAGCGGAAACGGTGCTCGCTGCACTATAAGTCTCAGCGTAAAACGCGTAGCCATTGAGCTGCGCGTTTTGCTTTTGAAGAGGTTAAAACTGCGGTTGAGTAGGGCGAGTCAGTTACACCTGCGCGATTTCCCGCCAATTCATTACCTTTATGCCAGTACCGTTTAGAAAAAGCAGCGCAGCAAGGTCGCTTAACGGTTATTATAGGCAGTATGAGAGCGTAGTGAGGTATTTGACCTTATTCCGTAAGCATAGTAGCTTGCTAACTGCGCATGTAGACAGAGTGGATCTGAGGAATTTATGACAACAGTAAATGTACTGTGTATTAAGTGGGGCAAAAAGTATGGCCCTGATTACGTCAATAAGCTGCATTCGATGGTGAGTCGTAATCTGACCTTGCCGTTTCGCTTTATTTGCTTAACCGACGACGCCGTTGGTATCGACAGCCATATTGAAGTAAAAGATATTCCGGCTGTGGGTTTTAAAGATTTTGATGAACGTCAGCCATGGAGTTTTGGCCATGGTTGGTTAAAAGTCACCAGCTTTGCTGATCCGTTATATGACTTAACGGGGCCAACGTTGTTTATCGATTTAGATGTGGTCATTGTCGACAACATCGATTGCTTCTTCCAGCCGAAAGGCGAATTCTTCGTGATTAAAGAGTGGGATAAAACCGATGCCACCGGTAATACCTCGGTATACCGTTATGAAATTGGTGCTCACAGCGACTTAATTGATTTACTGAAAAATCATAAAGAGCGCGAATTAGCCAAAGTACGCAACGAACAAGAATTCGTTACGCAAAACTTAGCCGCACAAAACAAATTACAATACTGGCCTGAAGGCTGGTGCGTAAGCTTTAAACGGCACTGTTTGCCAAAAGGCATTATGAACTGGTTTAAGCCAGCCGTGATCCCGAAAGGGGCGAAAATTGTTGCTTTCCATGGTAAACCTAATCCGCCGGATGCCGTCGCAGGTATCAGTGGCAAGTGGTATCGGCGCGTGCTGCCGGTGCAGTGGGTTAAGGATATGTGGCAGTAAGTTTCGCTAATGCGCTATAAAATTTTCATTATCAATCTGGCGCGCTCACCCGAGCGCTACCAGCAAGCTTTAGCGCAGCTCGCGCAATGGCCTGATCTGCCTGTAGAACGCATTGACGCGGCCGATGGTCGAGCGATGTCGGCAGCCGACATTGCGCAATATTATTCTGCCAGCGCCAACCAACGCTTACATTATAAAACGCTAAAAGCCGGTGAAAAGGGCGCTTTTATTAGCCATATTCGTTGCTGGCAGCAAATTGTGGCTCAGCAGCTCGATTTTGCCTTGATCCTCGAAGATGACTTTCTGGTAGATGGCGATTTACCCGCTTTATTGTCGGCTATTGCGGCCGTTCCAACCCCCTGGCATTTATTAAAGCTGGCCATGCCAAATAAACAACAAAAAATCATTGCCAGTTCCCCCGGTGCGCCTTTTCAGTTGGTGCATTTTCAGAAGAATCCGATCTCGGCTGTGGCACAAGCGGTGAGCTTGGCTGGCGCTAAATTGTTGTTAGAGCGAGAAGTGCCTTTTGGGCGGCCGGTAGATGTTGCCATGCAATATAGTTGGCAATTAGGTTTTCAGGCGATGGGCTTGTGGCCGCTGATCTTTAAACCGGATCTGGGTTTTGATAGCACCATAGCCGGTAAGCAAAATGATCAGGTCAAGCGATCAGTGTTTTATTGGCGACGGCTGGAATTTATTATTGCCAATTTATGGCATAACCTGAAAACTTACGGCCCTAAGGCGTTGTTGCGTGCCCGTAAATGGCCGAATAGCCGTGGCAGTACGCGGTTATCAAACTAGCCTGGTAACCTGGCGTGCTGCAACGTCATTGCGGTTTAGTGATATTCCACAGAGTCAAACCTGGCTTTTCGCTGTGTTTTGTAGGGCCAATTGTTGCTGATAAAAAGCTAACACTTCAGCGGCTTTAGCCGCCGGTTCAAACCGCTGCATCGGATATTGACGGCGCTGCAAATGCGTAAGCTGCTCTTTGATGCGCTGTGCCAAGGTTTCAGCATCATCAATCGGCACTAATTCGGTAGCAAACAGCGGTTGTAAATATTTTGCGCCTTCTGAGGCGGTGGCAACAATGGGTAAACCAGCATGCATCGCTTCTAAAAAGACTAAACCAAAAGGTTCACTGCGGGCGGTGCTGACAAACAGATCAAAGCAAGCGAGCCATTGCTGAGGTTCGCTACTAAAGCCTGGCATAATCACAGTACTTGGCGCTTTATCTCGTATTTGCTGCCAATGTTTGCCCTCACCCACAATCACTAAGCGGCTATTAGGGATATTCGCGAGGCTAAAGGCTTGTAATAAGGTCTCTTGGCCTTTGCTTTGCTCTACTCGACCCAAAGTACCAATCACGAGATCATCAGGGCCAATCGCATGCTCTTGGCGCAAGCGTTCCCGCGCATCCATCGGCACGCTTTTGGCGGCTGACCAGTTATCGAGTTGCACCGTGCGCTCACGCAGCGGCAGAGGAATAGCCGCCATTTGCCAAGGGGCGATAGCGATTAAGGCATCAAGCTTAGCATGCTGTTGTTTTTTATAATGAATGTGTAAAGTGGCCACACGCAGACACAAGCCGGGCACACCTTGTAATACGCGACAGGCAGCACTGAGGTGGGCGTGTGCCACATCGGGTTTTAACTGTTTCAGCAAGCGTTTCGCGCGAAAGATCGCAAGAAACTTCATGCCACTAACCAGTTTAAGGTTAACCTTAGACGAAACCCGATGGGCAATGGCATTAGCCCGCTGCTCAGCGCCGCGTTGATGCAAAATCAGGGTGACGTCATGGTCTTGTTCGGCCTGTAAGTTGGCCAGCTCGACCGCATAACGCTCGCTACCGGCAAAACTGTGGGTGAGAATAATATGGACAATTTTCATAACGGCTCATCAACAAGGAAGGCGCGCAAGCGCAGCGGACTAGATAACTGCATGGTATACTATTTGCCGTTTTGGCAAAAGCCGTTGCAAAGGTTGCCGTTAACGGCGTTTAGGTCAGGCCACCTAAGGCTGACGACACACCGCGGGCAGTGACTTTAGCGCCATGAAGGGCTTTATAAAAGGGTTGTTGATTTGTTTAGGCTGATCTACTCGCTACTACTGTATTTGCTGCTGTTGCCGCTATTACTTTATTTGCTTTGGCGTTCGCGCAAAGATCCTGCTTATCGGCAGCGCTTAACTGAGCGGTTTAGCTGGCAACTGGCTGCCTTAAAGCTAAAACCTCACGGTATTGTGGTGCATGCGGTGTCGGTTGGTGAGGTGATTGCCGCCACTCCACTGATCCGCCAGTTGCAACAACGTTATCCCACACAACCTATTACGGTAACCTGCACCACGCCAACCGGCAGCGCCACTATAGTTGAGCGGTTTGGTGATAGTGTGCAGCATTGTTACTTACCCTTTGATTATGTTGGCGCAGTGGGGCGTTTTTTACGACACTTGCAACCGCGCTTAGTGGTGATTGTTGAAACGGAACTGTGGCCAAATCTTCTAGCAGGTTGTCGTTATGCGAACATCCCCGTGGTGGTGGTGAATGCGCGGTTATCGGCTAAGTCGGCTAAAGGCTATCGGCGTTTTCATAAAGTTAGCCAAAGTTTGTTAGCGGATATTAGCCTGTTGTTGTGCCAAAACCGCGCTACTGCCGCTCGCTTTCGGGCCTTAGGTTACCGTAATGAGCTGCAGGTGGCAGGTAATTTAAAGTTTGAGTTGGCCTTGCCAACTACACAACAAGCCTTAGTTGAACGTTTTGCGCCGGTATTGGCGAAACGCTTAGTGTGGGTGGCCGGTAGCACGCATGCGGGTGAAGATGAACAGTTGCTGGCGCTTTATCCCGCCTTAAAACAGCAATTTCCAAATTTACTGTTGATGCTAGTGCCACGGCATCTGGAACGTTTTGACAAGGTTGCCGACTTAGTCACGAGTTCGGGGTTAAGCTTGTGGCGGCGCAGCAGCGACCGTTTGCCCGAAGCCAATGTTGAGGTGGCGCTCGGCGACTCTATGGGGGAGTTGCTCAGTTGGTATCAATTAGCTGATTTAGTGTTTATCGGCGGTAGTTTAATTCCGCGCGGCGGTCACAACCCGTTGGAAGCCATCAGCTTTGCCAAAGCCGTGCAAAGCGGGCCACATGTGTTTAATTTTAAAGAAGCCTACCGCCAGCTACAACAACGCTCGGCGGTCAGTATCGTGTCAGACGCTACCGCCTTGTTAGCCGATAGCCAAAGGTTGCTTGCTGACAGTGCCTTGCGACAAACGCAAGGCCAGCGAGCACAGGTATTTTTCTTGCAGCAACAAGGTGCAACTTCACGCACGCTGCAAGCCATTGCACAGCTGATAGGAGCAAGCATGCCGCATCATGTTCACCAGCAAGGGCATGAAACCTTCTGGTTTGATCCCGAGTTTTTTTCAACGCTTAGCGCCGCACAATTTGATAGCCAGTGGTGGCAGCAACAAGACGCGGTGATTGGCAGTTCAAGTGGTCGTAATATTGCGTACTTTGTGCAACATCAGCAGCATAAGCTGGTGTTGCGTCATTATTATCGTGGTGGCTTAGTCGGTAAGTTGTTGCATGATCAATTTTGGTTGCAATCAGTGGGCAATAGTCGCGCCATGCAAGAATACCAGCTGTTAGCTTGGATGCGCGAGCAAGGGCTGTCGGTACCCAAGCCGGTGGCCGCGCGTTATCAGCGCAGCGGCTTAATATACCGCGCTGATTTACTCATTGAACTGATCCCCGATAGCAAAGACTTGGCGGCCATTTTACAGCAAAGGCCACTGACGCAGGTCGAATGGCAAGCGGTGGGTAAGGCGATTGCTCGGATGCATCAAGTGGGCGTGTATCATTCGGATCTGAACTGTCGCAATATCATGTTAGATGGCAGCGGCACGGTGTGGTTAATTGATTTTGATAAATGCCAGCGCCGCTCAACAGGCCCGTGGACAGAGCAAAACTTAGCGCGGTTATTGCGCTCATTTAATAAAGAATTAGGTAAATTGCCGGTATTTCATTGGCAAGCCGCCACGTGGGATGACGTGGTGCAAGGTTATCAGCAACAGCTAAACAGTAAAGGTCAGGCATAAGATGCAGCAGTGGGATGTGATCGTGATTGGCGCCGGTGCCGCCGGGTTATTTTGTGCCATCGAAGCCGCGAAACGCGGCCGAAAAACCCTCGTGCTGGATAATGGTAAGCGCATCGGTCGCAAAATTATTATGTCGGGTGGCGGCCGATGTAATTTCACCAATATGTATGCCAGCCCCGCTAACTTTTTATCGCAAAATCCGCACTTTTGTAAATCGGCGCTCAGCCGTTATACCCAGTGGGATTTTATCGCGCTGGTGCAGCAATATGGTATTGCTTACCATGAGAAAACCCTAGGCCAGTTGTTTTGTGACAACAGCGCCAAAGACATCGTCGAGATGCTGCAGCAAGAGTGCGACAAAGCAGGCGTGCAAATCGGCTTACAACAAGATATTCAACAGGTCAGTTTTGTGGATGGCCAGTATCAACTCACCACAGCGCAAGGCGTGCGGCAATGCCACAGTTTAGTGATCGCCAGTGGCGGCTTAAGCTTGCCGAACCTAGGTGCTACCGCCTTTGGTTTTCAGCTAGCAGAGCAGTTTGGTTTAAAGGTGTTGCCGGTGCGTGCGGGCTTAGTGCCATTAACGTGGCAACCCAGCGATAAAGCGGTGTTTGAAGAAATAAGTGGTGTGGCGCTTCCGGTTACGGCTGAGGCTAATGACACTCAGTTTCCCGAAGATATGCTATTTACTCACCGCGGTTTAAGCGGCCCGGCTATTTTGCAAATTTCTAACTACTGGCAACCCGGTGACGAGCTTCGTGTTAATTTAGCTGCCGGCCAAGATGTCACGGTATTTTTAACCGAGCAGCAACAACAACATCCGGCGCAAGAGTTAAAAACCAGCTTAGCGCGCTTAATTCCCAAGCGCTTAGTGGATAAGCTGCTGGAGTTACAGTTGTTTCAAAACCAGCCATTAAAAGCCCTGAACGCCAAAAGCATTGCCCGCCTCGATGAGTTATTAACGCAATATGTGTTTAAACCCAATGGCACCGAAGGGTATCGCACCGCCGAAGTCACTCTTGGTGGCGTTGACACCAACGAGTTATCCTCTAAAACCATGGAAGCGAAAAAGCAACCTGGTTTGTATTTTATCGGCGAAGTAGTCGATGTTACTGGTTGGCTAGGGGGCTATAATTTTCAATGGGCGTGGAGTAGTGGTTGGGTAGCCGGGCAGTATTGTTAAGTGACACTTTTCATCGTAGCGCTTAACTGATTTTGATATGCGACTACGCGTTAACTGTTTTTATTTACTTGTTTGTTGCGGTTCGGTTATCTATAGCATAACCACCCAGTGGTAAGCGTTTAGCCAAGCTGTCACCTTGCTTAGTTTCTAGCCAAGCTGTCACCTTGCGGTGAGAGACTTTCTTTTGTATCGCCAAAAGAAAGTCTCGCAAAGAAAAGGCGACCCACGTTGCGGCGAAAGCCCGATCAATTTTGCCCGCCCAAGGCGACGAGGTAACTCGCTCGGCGCTACCGCCCCTCACTCAAACACCCCTCGTCTTAAAACCTTGGTCATGCAAACTTGCTCGGCTTGCAACGTAATGGGTTTAAAAGCATAGCAGTGTTAGCAAAATTAATGCTAGTGACTGATCCCACAGACTCTCGGTATCTGATCCCGAAGCTAGGTTGGCTAGGGTGCTATAATTTTCAATGGGCGTGGAGTAGTGGTTGGGTGGCAGGGCAGTATTGTTAAGTGACACTTTTTGTCAGCGTGCTGAACCAAACCTTCACTTTGCGTTGAGTTTCTAGCCAAGCTTTCACCTTGCGGTGAGAGACTTTCTTTTGCATCGCCAAAAGAAAGTCTCGCAAAGAAAAGGCGACCCACGTTGCGGCGAAAGCCCGTTCAATTTTGCCCGCCCAAGGCGACGAGGTAACTCGCTCGGCGCTACCGCCCCTCCCTCAAACACCCCTCGTCTTAAAACCTTGGTCGTGCAAACTTGCTCGGCTTGCAACGTAATGGGTTTAAAAGCATAGCAGTGTTAGCAAAATTAATGCTAGTGACTGATCCCACAGACTCTCGGTATCTGATCCCGAAGCTTTTGCCGAAGCTTACGACAAAATGATGATTTATACCATTACACCAGAGCACTGTATTGAACTGATGCGCGCTGACTGTGAAGAGTCTCCAGAACGACAAAAATGCCGGTTGTTACCGCAATTCAGTGCGACAAGGGTAACTATTGGATCTGACTCGTAACGTTCTTTAAGGCTCAATAAATAACTCTACCTGCAACTTTACCCCTTTGCTGTCAGCATAGTGTATCAAGTCTTGCATTAATTGCTGCCAGATAGCCAGCGCATCGTTATCAATGGTTGGCTGGCTGCCGGTGCAAAAACACCAAACGGTGGGCGTAGTAAGGGTATCAACAACATCCAGCAACAGATCATAAGCGGCGTCAAAATTTTCGCCGAAGTAATCAGGAAACTGAAAATAGCGCTGCAAGTTGGCTAAGATTGTTTGTTGGTTAAGGATGTCGTCTTGAGCAAGACAAATAGCATTAGTCGGGGCAGTAGCATACTGCAGTGAAACACCACGGTTATAAGCTTGCTCCATCATTGAGCACCAGAAATAGTTCGAAAAGAGCGATAATGATCTTCGGTGTAATAATATACTATCGGTGGATTGCCACCTGTTACAACTCGCCGCGGACCACGGTGTGAAAGGCCTGGGGTATCAACCGTATATTCCCGGTAGTAACCACTTGGTTTAGACGGCAACAGGCGCTCTCTGTTTTGAAAGGTTATGCCATCGCGATCATATGGAAAAGGGCCATTACTACGGATCCGTTGTAATGTTTTTTGTAGCTCTCGCTCCTGTGCAGACTGATGCGATTGCGGGTAGGCGTTTTGTTCTGCTACAGCATTGTTAAAACCGTCATCAAAGCCTTTACTGATATCACTACCTTGAAAATGGTAGATACCAGCCAACACCAGCAACAACAGTAGCAACTTTTTCATGTGAAATCCTTTTCTAAATAACCAATGCAATATTCTCAGACATTCATTATGCGTACAACTGAACTTTCATCTCATTTCATGCTTTCCCATATATTATTGCCTGTTCTTAACAGTGGTAAATGTTTAGCCAAGCTCTCACCGCAGGTGAAAATACTGACGAGCCACTTAGTCTGAGTTGCTGAAATGATGACCAAAAACTTTGAAGTAAAAAACGTAATATGCAGCTAAGCGCAGGCTGTTTTGGATTTTATTCCCCTTAAAGCGAGCCGACTTGCTCGGCTTGCAACGTAATGGGTTTCAAAGCATAGCAGTGTTAGCAAAATGAATGTTTAGCGTCTGATCCCAAATGACGTTAAACATACTTGTATAAGAGTAAAAGTTAAAAACGAACTATATTGAAAAATCAGGGGGGAGTCTTACCTGAATTCGCAGAAAACTTGTAAGTGCTTATAATGTTAAGTGTCTGAACTAAAATGAATACAAGTGGATGCAATTGTAGCCGAAAAGCTTTTCGTTCGTGATTTGCAGGGAATTGAATTATGAAAAAATTTATGGAAAAACTTGCTCTAGAGCACATCATTTTAATGATCACATTTTTTATTTTTTTCGGTGTTTGGGCTATCGCGTTAATGCCGATTATTTTGATGTGGCATGATATTAAAAAATACAGAACTGTCGTTATTTTTATCGTTGTCGTTTGCCTAGGCTACACGTTCGGAAAAACACTAGCGGAAAGGCATAATGAAAAATACCAAGCCGCAATGAGTAGCCATAGTTTTCTAGCTAAACACTTGAAAGTATCTTGTTAGTTTCACGAGAATCAGCCGATCTCAATTCGATAGGCTAATAAACACCAGCACAACCTGCCTAAGACGTTCAATGTCTAGTGTATGAATGCTTAGTCTCGCCCCCTAAACATTTCCGTTTTTAGCGTACAGGCGATTTACAATATAAGCGAATTGCGGTCGCTGAGCTTTACTGAATAAAAATTTACCCGTGATAGCAATCGCAATAACATTCCTGAATTCGCCACTATTGAAGTCAGATGAACATTTTATTTCAATACTCACTGCGCACTGCAGTTCTAAAGTTTACAGACTGAATAACAATACATACACAAACCAACAGCATTCCCAGCCAACCTTTAAACGTAAATACCTCTCCTACAATCCAAACGGCTAAAAGCGTTGCAACGAGCGGTTCAATCAAGGTAATTAGAGTAGCTGAACTTACTTCAACTGACTTAAGCCCAAACCCGAACAATAAATAACCTAAAAACATCGGCACGAATGCCATATATAGTACAACCAAAGTATTTTCAGGCGTGCGGAACAAGTTTTCACCGGTAAAAAATAGGGACGGTAGAAGCAATGTAGCCGCAATACCAAATATCCCCGCCATTGAAGATGTTGAGCTTACTCCTTTGTTGATCATATGCTTTACCAGCAAAGAGTAGGCTGCATACGTTAAGCCTGCTACCAAACCAAGCATAATACCTAGCCGCTGCAAGCTAACATCAATCGGTAAGTAGCCATCAGCTGACTTTCCCATACTAAGCAATACAACGCCGCTTGCGCCAATGACAAAACTGACGCACCATCTCGCCGATACATTCTTTTTGCAAAAAAGACGCTCTAATATTGCAGAGAAAAGTGGTGCGCTTGCAATTGATACGACAGTGCCAATGGCAACACCTGACCAGCGCATTGCAGTATAAAAGGCTAATGGGTACAAGGCCACGCACAAACCACCGCCGATAAGCACAATTGGCATTTTTCTCATTAAAGGTAAATTCTTATCTAGCTCTTTTCTCGCTAAAATACAAAGAAGTACGCCGCCTCCGCCCATGGCAAAAGCGCCAATCGCTAATGGGCTAATATCGGGAGAAAAATGAGCAACGGTTCCGGTAGTTCCCCACAAAAAACTCGCCACTATTACCGCTAGAACACTGTGAAAACGCGCACTTGCCATTGCCACTTTTACCCCATAACACTAATAATGACTTAGGTGTATATTACAAGGGGAATACAATTAGCTTTTTACCAAAAGGACGGTTTTTATATCGATGAAGACGGAAGTTATGATTTAAATCGTGTTGGAGGAAGGCCAAAGTGTTTTGAAAATTTGCGGCTAAATGCAGCCTGTTCTGGGTAGCCAACTTTTTCGCCAATAATATTAATTGGATAATCAGTATGTCGTAGCAAAGCTTGCGCTTTCTCCATACGCACTTTACTGACGAAGTTCATCACCGTCATGCCGGTGTACTTTTTAAATAAAACTTTAAACTGAGTACTGCTTAAACACGCCACTTGCGCTAGTTGCTCTATGCTAAGCACTTGTTGAACATGCATTTGTATAAAGTGAATTGCGTTAGCGATACGAGCATCCAGCTTCGGCATCAACGTTTGTTCAGACAGCAACAAATAAAAAGTATGAAACATAGATTGTTCAAGTTGTAAGTTTAACTGTTGCTGTAATTGCTCTTCAATGAACAGCAAATAGCACGACAGCGTTTTATTAATCGCAAATACCACTCCGTCAAAAGAATCAATTTTTACTGGGAGGCAGCTCATATCAGCAACAACAAACCGCGCTTCAGGGGGCGCTGTAAAAAGATGATTTTCATGCTTCCTAACGATCACACATTCGCCAACCGCTACTTTGCCGTTAAAGTTTCCCACTTTAATCGCAATACTTCCCCGTAACGGAAGTACCAGCTGATAATAGTCATGTGAATGATCAACAGGTTTGGTACTGTAGCTGCGTATCGATAAAATATCAGGCATAAACTCAGGTTATTGGAAAACAGATTGAGTTATTATGCATGTGATTCCTGATTGCTCAAAGTGAGGTAAATCTTAACTTTGATAAAATTCCGCTTCAGATACAAAGATGCTTTTCAGCAAAACAAATACCGCTTTGGATTTTATTCCCCTCAGAGCGCTTTCGAGCGGAAGTGGGATCGCATTTTCGTTGCATACTTTCTTTTGGCGACGCAAAAGAAAGTCTCTCGACAACAGCGACAATGTGATGACTACCATCCTGCCATTTCACGATAGCGCTGCCGAAAAAATACTCTTTAACAGGCTTATCTGCCGCCACCAAGCGTAGCATGGCGGGTTGTCTTTGCGGTCTGATGCACTTTGTGCAAAGATCGGGAGCTTAACCTGTTGTCAAATGCAATAAGCATGGCGCAGCGGCTGAATCGCGGCTCAATATACAAAAAGGATTAGGTTTAACCATGAAAAAGCTGTCGAGTGTGCAAAAGAAACAACAAGCGTTAGTCATGGACGTTGTCACCACGCTGGAACAGCAAGCCATGCAGCAATTAGCCGGTGTGCAACAATGTTGGTTTAGCATGGAATACAATGTGTTCCCCAGCTCGCTATTAGTGCGTTTGCAATTTGTAGAGCAGGCGGCGTTAGATGCGGCGCAGGCAGTGTTATTGCCGTGGCAAAAAAAGCTCAGTGGCTTATTGTTGAAAAAGGGCGTAGTGCTAAAAGATATGCGCAAACATTTGGTGTTTACGTTAAGCGGGCCAGAGAGTTAAGGCTGGCCCGCTGCACATTTAGGGTTTGTTTTGCAGGTAATTTAACAGCTCATAATAATCTTCAGCGGTTTTCACATCTTCCGGTAAATCACCATTCACCAGATACTTACCTTTAACCACCACACTGGGTACGCCTTGAATGCGGTTATCGAGCATTTCGCGGTTGGCTTGCTCCATCGCTTGGCGTACGGCTGGCGATTGCGCCAGTTCAGTTAATTGCTTTGGATCGAGCCCATGCTGCTCCATAAACGCATTAATCGCTTTGGTATCGGGCATGGTGTTTTGTTGTTCCCGTGTTTGCCGATACAGTTCAAACAATGGTTCAACTAACTGCTCATTGCCGCTTTGTTGCAAAGCATAAAACACACTCGCATCAAAAGCCCAACGCTCACCTAGGGCGGGGTGCTTGCGTACCAACACCACATCCGGATTGGCTTGCAGATAATTGCGTAAGGTCGGTTCAAAGTTTTGACAATGCGGGCAACCAAGCCAAAAGTATTCAGTAATGTAGCGCTGATGCGCGGCTTCAAGTACCGGGTTGGCTAAAACAGTGTAGTGGCTACCTTCGGTAAACACGCGACTGGGGGCAGCAGGAGCCGCTTGTTCCACGGCCGTTGTCGGAGTATTACTGCTTGGCTCAGGTGAACAGGCGCTGATCATTAAGAAAGCGGAGCTAAGGAGTAAGGTTCGGCGAAAAAACGTCATAAAGATTCCTAATCAGGTTATAAACACCACAGATGCGAGTATCGAGTGTAATCACTTTAGCGCAGCAGCACAATCGCTAGGCTTTACCGCTAGGCTGGGGCTGCCGTTTTTTAACAAGACACGGTATGATAGATTTTTTTCTTACACAGGTTTCAAGCCATGTCGTTTTATTTAGGGGCTTATGCCGCCTCTCCTAATGTATCGGGTTGGGATCCCCAACTTGAAGCTGCTTATTATCAACAGTTAAAAAGCTTAGAATCGGTTCGTGGCTTAGAGCACCCTTTTTTAGGCAGTTTGCATGCGCAGGATGATCAGTGGTTTTTGCAGCATATTGATACTAAGTGGGATTTTGTTTTTACCACTATTCCTGGCGTGATGAACGCTTTAGCCACCTTACCTACATTTGGCTTGGCATCTACGGATGAAGCCGGGCGCGAAGCCGCGATTGCCTTTATGCGCCAAGCGAATCATGCCATTGCTAAGTTGAATACCCATCTGAAACGGCAAGCCGTGACTGCTATTATGCTCCATAGCGCGCCGGCACGGCATAACTGTGCTGGTTCGGCCGCGGCGTTTAAAACATCGATGCAAACCTTGTTAAGTTGGGATTGGCACGGTGCGCGTTTGCTGGTAGAGCATTGTGATGCCTTAATCGACAGCCATGCGCCGTCTAAAGGGTTTTTAAGTTTAACCGATGAGTTAAGCGTGTTATCTGAACTGAATGCCACCCAAGCGCCAGAGCTTCCGCTAGGTGTTGTGATTAACTGGGGCCGTTCAGTGTTAGAAACTCGGCAGCCCGACGGCGCCTTACAGCATATCGTCGCAGCCAAAGCCCAGGGCTTGCTCGCGGGCGTGATGTTCTCGGGTATTTCTGATCAAGCCACCGAATATGGCGCTTGGCGAGACAGCCATCAGCCGGCACAAACGAATGAATTAGTGGCGTTTGGTGAGCCGGGTTCTTGGTTAACCGAGCAAGCAGTGGCAGACACCTTACAAGCTTGCCAAGGGGTTAATTTAGCGGTGCTGGGTTTAAAAATAGGCATTCGCCCACACAGCGCCGATTTAACCTTACGGCTGAATTATTTGCGGGCACAGCTTGGTATGCTGCAACGGCAGGTGGCGCTTTGTCGCTTAAGCTTGGCACACTGATTTCAGTTACTCAATTTGATATAAAGCAGAGGGATATATGAAAGCGATTGGCTATCAACACTCACTAGCAATTAGCGATGCGGCAGCATTATTGGATATTGAAGTACCGCAACCGGTGGCCAGCGGCCATGATGTGTTGGTGAAGATCGCTGCGATCTCGGTTAATCCGGTTGATACAAAAATTCGGCAACGTGTCACACCGCCAGCCGGCGAATATAAAATTTTAGGCTGGGACGCAGCGGGTGAGGTTGTTGCTGTTGGCGAAAAAGTGCAGCATTTTGTGCCGGGCGATAAAGTTTATTACGCCGGTGCACTGCAGCGCTCAGGCTCAAATGCAGAATTTCAGCTGGTGGATGAACGTATTGTCGGCAAAATGCCGGCGAACCTCAGTTATGCAGAAGCGGCAGCTTTACCCTTAACGGCACTAACGGCCTGGGAAATGTTGTTTGACCGCCTAGATATTGCTACGCCTAGCTTAAAGCATCCGAAACCGGTGTTACTGGTGGTTGGGGCTGCCGGTGGTGTCGGTTCAGTATTGTTGCAACTGGCGCGGCAATTAACCACGGTAACGATTGTCGCGACGGCTTCCAGAGCAGAAACGCAAGCCTGGGTGCGAGAGATGGGCGCGCACTATGTAATTGATCACAGTAAGCCGTTGTTAGCGCAGTTGCAGGCGCTGGGTATTGATGCCGTCAGCCATGTGGCGAGTTTAACTCACACTGATGCGCATTATGCTGAATTAGTAAAGGCGCTAGCACCACAGGGCAAGCTCGCATTGATTGACGATCCGGTCGGTGGTTTGGATATTATGCCGTTGAAGCAAAAAAGTATTTCTCTGCATTGGGAGTTTATGTTTACCCGGTCGTTATTTGCTACTGCCGATATGCAGGTACAACATCAGATATTAACCGATCTCGCCAAGCTGATTGAACAAGGCCAAGTCAAAAGCACATTGCAGCAGCAGTTTGGCACCATCAACGCGGCTAACTTACGTAAAGCGCATGCCCTATTAGAAAGCGGTAAAGCCATGGGTAAGATTGTTCTAGCGGGGTTTTAAACGTCAGACCCGACACAGCACAAAGCTTTGTCAGGTCTGCATTAGGGCATTAGGCTATTTGTAAATCAGTACTAAAACTACTGTAATAGGATTTAAATAGCACTTTTTCTAGCGCCAATAACAAGGCCTGATTGATCGGATAATGCTTATTACCCAATTCATAATCTAGCTCGTTGACCTGCTCTTTGGCTGACATCATCATCGGTGGCGGATGCTCAGTCAGCATAATCAGGTGTTGTTGGTACTTTTCTGCTTTATCACTTTTGATCGTTTTACATACCGAAAGTGAGGTTTTGCCCATTTTGTCACGGTATCCTGCCGCACCAAAAACGCGGCAAATACTAGGCCGCTGCTGATATACAGTGCATTGCCCTTGCTTGCCATCAAACGATAGCCGCTGGTAAAAAAAGCAACCAGAAACTTCTGGTAACTCTTCGAGTTGTGTCAGTGTTTGCTCGGCTTTACCCTGATCAAACAGGTGTAATGCCAGCGGTAACATTTCTAGCACGGTCGCTTCAATAGTGGGTTGAGTGCAGCACTCACCACAGCTACTACGACAGCTTAAACCGCTGTCTTGCTGATAACTGGAAAATGTGTCCGCCATTTCGCCATACACAGCCTCAACACGACGCGATAACTCACGCAGTCGTTGCATTTAAGACTCCGAACGAAATAACTAAAGAATAGTCGATAGAAACGGCGATTTGCCGCGGCGCCATTCTAGGGTGCTATGGCCTCTGTCTGCAAGAGGTAGTTGAAAATATAGTCAAAGATCACGTCGGGCAAACTGTAATCGTGCTTTGGGAATATGCAGTAATAAAAAAGTGGAGATGGCCAAAACAAACAATAAGCTAGTGTTTAGCCACTGCACGAAATTGGCCATGTAGTTAAGTTGCAGTAGTAATAACTGCAAGGTAGCCGCAACAGCAAGTAAGGAAAACCGTGGCGTGTAGCGGATCTGCGTGGTCAAACTAATAAATAATGCCTGCAACAACGTGATACTTAACACTAAGGTCATACAGATAAACAAGAGTTTAAGCTTCATGGGGCCCGAGGCAAATAACGGGCTAAATAATAGCAACAAGGCCAGCAAGAAACTGCCGCTATTCAGCCATAAACCATAGCCTGAACTTTGCCGCAGTAAACTAAAACGGGCAAACAAGCTTAAGCAAGCTAAGCTCGCCCCAACACTAATGTAAATAAATACCGCGTTCATTTCCGGATGTAATGGCCATAAGCGACTAAAGGCTTGGCCATTAAGCGTACTTAGCACTAATAAAAAGGCCAGATAAAACCCCGCTAAGGCATACAGTGCCGGTTGATGTTGCTGTACACCCCGGCACAGTGCTAGTAAGGCCAGTAACAGCAGGGCGCCATTAATCATACTGTCATATTGTAACTGCTGATGGCTTGCTTCGAGCAGCGATGCAAGCGAAGAAATGCTTAATTCGGTACCTATCATGGCGGCATCTTCTAGCTTAATTAACACACTGACTTGCTCTGCAATGTCAAAGCGCAGCGGTTGTGAAAAGCTGTAGAGCGGTAAAGGCCGCTCACTAAATGGAAATGCGCTACCGCTACGCCCCAGAAATTGCACGCTAGGGATATCGGTTGCGACTTTATAAAAACTGACTTTGTCGACGGCGAGAAAATGATAGCTCAGCACCGCATCCCATGGTTCAGGGTACGGGTTTTTAATTTTGGCTAACAGCCAAACGGCTTGTTGCGCGGTGATCCTAAGGGTATTTTGTTGGGGAGTTAGCGCGGAAAAGTTATGGAACAACGCGGGGTCGGCGACCAGTTCATTGGCCGACAGTGACACATCGGTGATTTGATACTGTAGCTCGGTTAACCGATGCGGTTGTTGCTGAATAATATCCAAGGTGCCGGCAGCATGAACGCTGCTACATAGGCTTAAGCATAACAAGGCGATGCGGGCTAAGGTCAGAAAACGTGACAAACTGTGAACCTCAGGTTAAAAAATAGGATATGTGCTTACTACTCTAGCAGAGGGTTACGGCTATCAGCCAGATAATCCCCAATTTCGGTCATAAATTCTTTGCCGTAACGACTTAGCTTCGTAAAACCCACCCCTGATACCGCCAGCATGGCGGCGTTATCGGTGGGCAGTTTGTGGCACATATCAATCAGCGTTGCGTCGCTAAATACCACAAAAGGCGGTACGTCATCGCGCTCTGCGATGGCTTTGCGCAGTGTTCGCAGGCGAGCAAATAATACCTTGTCATGTTTTTGTTGGCCAAGCTTCGCCGGCGTTTTACTGCTAGCTTGAAGGCGAGGCACCGCCAGTTGCAGTGGGTGTTCACCTCGCAGCACTGGGCGTGCCGCGGGCAATAAACGTAATACCGAATGCTGAGTAATATCTTGCTGTAACAAGCCAAAGTGAATGAGTTGTCGAAAAATACTTAACCAATAATCATGGCTGAGTTGTTTACCTAGGCCCCAGGTAGAGAGTTTGTCGTGCCCAAGTTCCTGAATTTTATGATTTTGACTGCCACGTAGCACTTCAATCACATGGTGCAGGCCATAGTTTTGGCCTACCCGATAAACACAAGACAACGCCTGTTGCGCAGTTTGGGTGCCATCAAATTGCTGTGGCGGGTTTAAGCAAATATCACAGTTGCCACAGGGTTGTTGCCGTGCTTCGCCAAAGTAATTTAATAACACCAGTCGGCGGCAGGTTTGCGCTTCGGCAAAAGCGGCCATTGATTGAAAGCGCTGCCACGCCACTTCTGCGCGTTGCGGGTTGTCTTCGGCTTCTAACCAGCGTTTCATTCTGGCGATATCAGCCGGATCAAATAACAGCAGTGCTTCTGCCGCCACGCCATCTCGTCCTGCGCGCCCCGTTTCTTGGTAATAAGCTTCAATAGTGCGGGGGAGTTCAAAATGCACCACAAAGCGAATATTCGGTTTATTAACACCCATGCCAAAGGCCACGGTAGCCACAATAATACTGATATCATCACGTTTAAAGGCGTCTTGTACCTGGTCACGTTGGGTTGCGTCATAACCTGCATGATAAGCGGCCACGCGAAAGCCCCGCTCGGCTAATTGCGCGGTGAGTTCATCTACTTTTCGCCGCGAACTGCAGTAAATAATGCCGCTGTTATTCTCTTGTTGTTTCAGATAAGCCAGCAGTTGTTCTAATGGCCGAAACTTCTCTTGTACCGTGTAACGAATATTCGGGCGATCAAAACTGCCGCGATAAATCAGTGGGTTGTTTAGATCGAGTTGTTGCAAGATATCTTGCTGAGTGCCGGGATCAGCGGTGGCGGTTAAGGCCATCACCGGAGTATCAGGAAAACGCTGTTTTAATTGGGCTAAAGCCATGTAGTCAGGGCGGAAATCATGGCCCCACTGCGAAATACAGTGCGCTTCGTCAATAGCAAATAAGCTCACCCCTACTTCTTGTAAACGAGCAATGAAATTGGGTTGCAACAAGCGTTCGGGGGCGACATACAATAATTTCAAACGGCCGTCGTACAGCTGCGTAAAGACCTCTTGCACGGCGTCGCGGCTTAAACTGCTATTGATAAACTCGGCCGCAATACCATTGGCTTTTAACGCATCAACCTGATCTTTCATCAGAGACATTAACGGCGAAACGACTAACGTCACTTTAGGTAGGTGTAGAGCAGGTAATTGATAACAAAGTGATTTACCACCACCGGTTGGCAGTAATACAAAGCAATCACGTTGTTGCATCGCCGCACCAATAATTTCAGCCTGACCTTCACGCCAGGTGTCATAACCAAAGGTTTGTTTTAGGGCGGGTAGCATTTGCTCAAGCACGCGGTGTCGATCTCCGGTAAAAAAGAGGCGTATTGTAAGCAGAAATGCCACAAAGTTATACCCCAGCAGGCTTTGCAGTGAACAACAGAGGCAGTACACTGACAAAAATCCATAAAAATAAGACGATGACATGACTCCTGAACAACTGGTGCCTTACATTGCTGGCGTTTTCAATGAAATGCCCTTTAATAAACTTATCGGTTTAACCGTAACCCGCTTTGATGAGGAAGTGGCTGAAGTGCGCTTTAATTGGGCAGAGCAACTTATTGGCAACCCGCTACAGCAAATTTTGCATGGCGGCGTGATTGCTTCGGTACTGGATGTGGCGGGGGGGCTGATGGCCGTATCCAGTGCCTTAGGTCGCGTGCAGCAAGTTGCGCCAGAGCAGTTGCACGAACGTTTCGGTAAAATGAGTACTATTGATATTCGCACCGATTACTTAAGGCCGGGCCGTGGCAACGTGTTTATTGCTAGCGCCAGAGTGATCCGTGCGGGCAATAAAGTGGCAGTTTGTCGTATGGAATTGCATAACGAGCTGGGTATTCATATCGCGTTGGGTACCGGTACTTATCTGGTGGGGTAGTTGCAAAGTTTGTTTACGCATAAGTCGTAATAAAACAGTCTTAAGGCACACTGCGCTTTCGTTATATTATGCACAAAGTTAAAACAGGTAGGAGCGTCAAGTGCTGAGCTTATTAGATATTATCGCCTTAGTTTGGTTTAGTTTAGCTTGGGGAGGCTACACCCTCTACGCGAAACGCCGCGCGAAAGTGGTGAGTTGTTTGTCATTTGAGCTGCGCCGGAAGCGAAACCATTGGATGCAGCAGATGTTACGGCGTGACAATAAGATGGCGGATGTCGGGCTGATTTCTACCCTTGAGCGCAACGTGACCTTTTTTGCTTCAAGTTGTTTGTTAATTATGGCCGGTTTGCTAACGGTGCTGACATCGAGTGAACGCTTAAACACTATGCTGAGCGGGTTGATCCCGTGGAGCGCGCAAACCGAAACACAAATTCAAATTAAGATTTTGTTGTTAGCGTTGATTTATGTGTTCGCCTTTTTCCAATTTACCTGGTCATTACGCCAATACGGTTTTTGTGGGGTATTAATTGGTGCAGCGCCAGATGGTCGCGAGATGGCGACAGAAGAACAAGATTTGTATACCAGCCGCACGGCCAAGGTGATTGATCAAGCCAACCACTCGTTTAACTATGGTTTGCGCGCCATCTATTTTTCGCTAGCGGCACTTACCTGGTTTATTGATAGCAGTTTGTTTATGGGAGCAACTGTGGTGGTGGTATTGATCTTAAAACACCGAGAGTTTCATTCTAAGGTATTAAAAGCCCTGCAGCAGTGCTAAGGGGTTAAAGCAAACGCCATCGCTTATCACGTAAATAAGCGGTGGCGTGTGATTAATTCCGCTTATTACGGGCTTTCAAAGGCTTTAATAACCCGAACCACACCTTCGACATTACGAGCAATATCAACTGCTTTATCTGCTTCAGGCCCACCTACTAGCCCCATTAAAAACACTTCAGCGTTTTCGGTAACCACTTTGATGTTTAAACCACTGACATCATCATCGGCTAATAACTTACTTTTTACTTTAGTGCCAATCCAGCTATCGCGGGTGCGGGTGGTCAGTGAGGTATTGTTGCCAAGGCGAATTTGGTTATGCACCATTTTTACGCTGGCTATATCTTGCACTAAACGTTGTGCTTGCTCGCGAACTTGCTCGCTCTTGGCTTGGCCGGTGAGCAAAATCACACCATTGTAGCTCGTCACATTCAGATTACTGCCTTTAGCGGTGATGTCGTTATCACCTAATGCTCGGCGCGCTTTTAGCACTATACCGTTATCATCAATTTGCGAACCTAAAGTGCGGCGATCATTAGCGGCGGTCACCGCGGTTGCGCCACCGGCCACCACGGCTGCAGCACAACCTTGTAGCAATAGAATAGCAGCTAAAACACTGGCTAATTTCATCATATTAAAACTCTCCTTGCTGTGGAAACAGCGTCATATCGATCAATTCACAAAGGCAGTGTAGTAAAAAGGTGTAACATTCAATCACCCGTGCCGGACGGTGTGCCGGCACTTTTAATTCAACATCTTGTTGATTTAATAACCCGGATAAATCACTGCTGTTATCTACCGTGAGGGCAATCACTTTCATATCGTTGGTCAGTGCCGCTTCGGTTGCACGGATCAGACTTTGTTCTGCACCATTAAGTGAAATCACCACTAAAATATCCGCAGCTTGGCCTAACGCTTTCACTTGCCTCGCTAAGTAATCATGATTTTGTTGGTTAGCCGGTTGCAGGCTAGAGTGATCCGCTTGTAAAGCAAATGCGGGTAAACACGGGCGCTCGGTTTCAAATTGATCCAATAACAGTTGGGCAAAATGGCTGGCTAAATTAGCGCTGGCCCCTTCGCCACAACAAATCACCTTACCGCCATTAATCAGCGTTTGCACTATCATTAGCGCGCCGCTTTCAATTGGGCCGGCTAACGCTTCGCTGGTGGCGATCATGGTTTGGATATTTTCACTAAACAGGTGTCTGATATGTTCTTGCATCCGGGGTCCTGTTAACTAAAGGCATTTTGCAGCCAGTTATACTGATAGGGCGCTTGGCCTTCAATGGCTACCACATCTATGCGACAAGGCTGTTGGCTAAGTCGATGCTGCTGTTGATAATACTGTACGGCTTTTAACACTTTTTGTCGTTTGGCGGGCGTAATGGCGGCTAATGCCCCACCAAACGCTGTGCTCGCCCGATATTTTACCTCAACGAACACCCAGTAAGGGCCTTGGCGCATAATTAAATCAATTTCACCGAGCTTACAGCTAAAATTCTGTTGCACCAAGCTTAGGCCTTGTTGCTGCAAAAATTGCAGCGCCAAGGCTTCATATTGCTGACCAAGCTCGTTCATGCGGGCTTACGGCTCTTGCACCGCAACCAAACGGTTGCTGCGGTAACTGCCCCAGCTTAATTGCCGGCTAATACTGCCATCGGTGTTGACGGTCAGTCGGCCAGTAAAACCGGGATGGCTTAAACTGGGTAATTGTTGCTGTTGCTTTAGGCTGCCAATAATGTGATAGGCGTCATAGCCCATTGCGAATAATCGCTGCAGGGTTTCATCCTGCTCACTAAACAATGCCAGGTATTGCTGCCGAACCTTTTGACTGTGCTGTTCGTTTAACAACCAAGGCGTTTCGGTAAACGTGAGGCCGTTTAGATCGCGTAAATCATTAGCATCACCGCCGGCGCTGTAGCTGCGAGAACTGGCGTAAATAGGCAGCTTTGGCGCGGTTTGCATCACCGAGACATCGACAAAGGGTTTAAACATTCTGGTTTGCACCGGATCGGCAAGTAAATAAATAGCATCAATATCTAAGCGGCTATGCGCTTCGCTTTCCACACTGCCAGGAATTAAACCGGAGATCAGCCGAATACGCTCGCGGCTGCTATCTGTTTCTAATAACCGAGTAATTAAAGCTTCTAATTCAGCTTTGGCTTCAAATTGGTAGCTCTCGGGTGCCTCATGGCCCAGTGCTTGCCATTGTCGGGTAAAGTGTTGCTGCATACGCTGACTAATGGCATTACGTGAGCTGATGATCACAGGCCGCTTATAATTTTTTTGCGCAAACAATTGCACCATCTGCGCCGCTTCATCTTCCAAATTTAAAGCAAAGTAAAAACGGTCAGGTTGCGCCGGTAATTGACTGTCACGGCTGTTTAAAAATAAGGTTGGGTAAGTCCAATCGGCTTGTTTACTGACTTGTTCTACCTGATCTTTTAACAGAGGGCCAATCACAAAGTCGATTTGCTTCGCTGCTAATTGCTGTTGAATGTCGGTAACCGATTGCTGACTATCAATAAACAGCAGTTCACGGGGTAAGCTGTTATCCGCGCTGGTAGCGGCCAGTAAGCCATATTGAATCGCTTTTGCATGTTGCTGAAATTGACCACTAAGCGGCAATAATACGGCGATACGCTGTGGTTGATAAGGCGTTAGGGCCAATTGCTGTTGTAAAGCCTTTGGTAATTGCGACAAGCTCGGTAACTGCGGATAACGTTGTTGCCATTCGGTTAGCGCATTGTTTAATTGCTCGGGGTTGCCCAGCTTATTGCGTACCACTTCTAATAAATTGAGCCAACCGCGCGCGCGCTGGCCCGCACCCACTTGTAAGTTGGTCAGTTCGCTATGACTTAAGGCACTGAGCTGCGGCCATAACTGTTCATGTAATTCAGCATAGCTGTTTAGTAGCGTAGGGTTGTTGCCGAGCATCTCATCTAATTGCAATAAACTGCGGGCCGCAGCGTAAGCGCGCTGTTGCTGTTGATACAGTTTGGCACTGGACCATAAAAAGGCGGCTTGATCGCTCGGTGCGAGTTGAGTGCGGTTAGTTTGCTCAATCAGTTGTTCGGCTAACGCCAGCTCGTTATGTTGCAGATAAGCTTGTAACAACAGCACCTGATTACGCTGGCGGATCAGCGCACTGTCACTTTGGCGTAAGGTATCGGTAATGGCTAAGGCTAACTCGCTGTTTTGCTCTAACAAGGCGGCTTCGGCGGCTTTTAATAAGCGAATTTGTTGCGCTTCGCCTTGATAAGTTGCGGCTTGAGCTAACAATTGCTCAGCCGAAAGCGTTGCCGGTTCGCGGGTTTCGTCTTTGGCTAGCTCGGTGATCAGCTCGCGCTCAGTCGTGCTACTTTGCTGCGGAATGGTTTGCGCACAGCTGCTGACTAAGGCGGCCAAGGTTAAAATAAATAGCGGCTTAAATTTGCTGGTTTTCACAATGCACAGTACCATAGAGTTTTCGTGGTGTTATCTTACTGACACAACCCGTTAAGCTCAAATAATTAGCGAAATATGACCAAACAAAGCGGTTCTCTTTATGTTGTGGCCACGCCGATAGGCAATCTGGCTGATATTAGCCAGCGGGCGATAGCTACCTTACAGCAGGTTAGCTGTATCGCAGCTGAAGATACTCGGCACAGCGGCAAGTTATTACAACACCTTGGTATCAGCAATCGATTGCTGGCTTTACATGATCACAATGAAAAACAACGCGCCGCCAGCATTATTGAAAAATGCCTTGCTGGTGAAGATGTTGCGTTAATTTCTGATGCCGGCACGCCGTTGATCAGTGACCCCGGTTACAGCCTAGTGCGTTTATGCCGTGAAGCCGGTGTACCCGTAGTGCCGGTTCCTGGTCCTTGTGCTTTGATTACCGCCTTGTGTGCTGCCGGTTTACCGACCGATAAATTTCAATTTATTGGCTTTTTAGCCGCCAAATCGAGCCAACGGCAAAAGCAATTAGCCGATGTTCCAGCCAATGCTGGCACCATTATTTGTTACGATACGGCCCGGCGTATTTTAGATACTTTAGATGATGTTGCCGCAGTACTGGGTGCTGAGCGGCAATTGGTGTTAGCGAAAGAGCTGACCAAAACCTTCGAGCATTTTGCCTATGGCAACGCCGCGCAAATTCAGCATTGGTTGCGCGAAGATCCGCAGCGCTGCCAAGGTGAAATGGTGTTAATGATTGCCGCTGAAGCCGAAAAGCCGGCTTCAGAGATCAGCGCAGAAGCGCAGCGTACGCTGCAACTCCTGTTAGCGGAGTTACCGCTGAAGCAAGCCGCTGCGTTAACTGCACAAATTCATAACGAAAAGAAAAATGTGTTATATCAATTTGCCCTAGGGCTGAAAAGCCCTCATTAAACGCGGCTCAAAAGTAGTAGAGGTTGCGTGCTGCGTCAAAGGTCAGGCTGTCTTCGGCAGTCTGGCCGTTGAAGGCTAACTGAAAAAAACTGCGCACTTGCGAATTCTCCAGTGGCTTACCTTCAAAGTATGCATGCGAAGTGCCGACATGGGCCTGCCCAGTAAAATTAATATAGGTGGCGGTTTTAGATTCTAAGCAGCGTAGGTAATGCCCTAAACGGGCTCTTTGTTTCTCACCCATTTTCATGCGCGATGCCCGTAGCGCACTATCATGTTCATTCAACGTGATATACAAGCGATTGCGACACTGAATATTATCTACCCAGTCAGCGTGCCCCGCGTTGTTCGCATCTGCGGCCACCATCACAATATTATCGAAAATTAACTGATCACCGGCATAAACGCTGGAGCTTAACAAATGTTTGTACAGATAATTGCCCATACTGTGTAGCATCAAATTAATGGTAAAGGGGCAGCGCGCAGCGGCCGCGGCCGTAAAATAGCGATCCCACTTTTCAGCGTCATCACCAAATTTTGCCTCGGTTGTTTGTTCTAATTGTTCGACATAATCAGCATGCAGTTGCTGCACAATACTTTGTAAACGCTCGAGCACCCGGTTAAGTGCGCCTACTGAGGCCAGCGCATCGCGTTTGTCGCTTTTATAACTTAAAACACCTTGTACACCGCCACCATTCGCGGGCCAGCTAAAAATCACCACTTCCAAATTATAGTTTTGCTCAAGCTGCTCTGCGCGATCGAGCACCGAGGCTAAATCGTTATTAAAGCCATGCACATACAACATGAGGTGGCGCGAGGGGGTGTAGGTTTTCAGTTTACTGACCAATTGCTTGGCAACGTACTCACTGGCGAACATGCTGTCTTGATCTTGGGCTTTTTTGGCGCTAACTGCTTGGCCAGCGGCATTCACTCGATCCGGAAAGACATTGATGTGCCATTTTCCATTCACGCGGCTGGCTTCAGCTAAACGTAATTCATTGGGGCCTTCTGCGGGTTTGTCGCCAAAGGCAGTTTTTACGGTGGTTTTGCCTGCATTCACGCGCCGATTGGTAATAATAAACATGTTGGCTCCTTATCGAACTAAGGTAGCGAATAAGGCTGGGAGTCGCTGTTGAGGGGACGTTATCGGGTTAACTATAGTTGGCCATGGCGGCTTTGCCATCGAATGATGGCTCTTAATGCGAGCATTTGTGTTGCAACAGGCAAATATGCTGTTGTCGGCGCGGCTTTTGCGTATAATGGTCAGCGGAGTGGGTCAAGGCAATCGCTGCTTGCGCAAGCAAGGGGAGGAAAGTCCGGGCTCCACAGGGCAGGGTGCCAGGTAACGCCTGGGAGGCGCGAGCCTACGACTAGTGCAACAGAGAGCAAACCGCCGATGGCTCAGTCTTTCTTCGGAAAGCCTGAGATCAGGTAAGGGTGAAAGGGTGCGGTAAGAGCGCACCGCGCGACTGGCAACAGTTCGTGGCACGGTAAACTCCACCCGGAGCAAGATCAAATAGGCCCTCTATGGCGCGGCCCGCGTTGAGGGCGGGTAGATTGCTTGAGGCTTAGGGTGACCTAAGTCCTAGAGGAATGATTGCTACTCTGGCAACAGAGCACAAAACCCGGCTTAATGACCGACTCCCCTAATAAAGAAAACCGCACGTTGCTAAAACAACGTGCGGTTTTTTATTGCGGCGGAGTTAACTCACCTTACATAAACTTGTAATCAAGCAGTAAGGTAAAGGAACGGCCACGTGGATCGGCAATACGCGGTTCCCATGCTGCACCGGCTGCAAAGTCGTTTTGGTGTGCAGTAAAAGGTGGATCGCGATCAAAGATGTTTTTAATGCCAAAGGTAAAGCTGACATTGTCGAAGCCGCTATAGCTCAAACTATAGTTATAGGTGGTATAGCTGCTGACTTCTGGGTTCCAATCATCTGGAATGTAGCTGCCATTACGCACGCTAACCGGTAATTCATCCTTGTAACCATCGCGGAATAACTGGCTTAACGTATGGCTCCAATCGCCTTTCACATAGCTTAGGTTCAGCGTATGTTTCCACTTGATCGGCAGGTTGTAATAACGAACATATTCACCCACTAAGTTATCGCTGTAAGGCAGCGAATCTAAGCCTTTGGTTTTGAAGCTGTCGATATAGCTACCGTTCATATTTAAGCGCCAATTACCGTCGGCAAACTCGCCGCTTAAATTAGCGTCAATTTCGATACCACGGGTTAGGGTGCCGCCTGAGTTGATATAACGACGGTCGATGGCGATCACTTGACCGCTACTATCACGGATCCAGTTAGCTTGGAATTGCGCGTAGTTTGCAATCAGCACATCACGAGGCGCGGAGCGGATCGTGTCGGTACGTTCAATTTCCCACCAGTCGACACTGAAGTTAAAATTGTCATAAGGCGCGGCCACAAAACCGATGCTCTTCTGCTCTGATTCTTCAGGTTGCAGATCTTCTTTACCACCGAAAATCTCTACCGGGCGAATAGAAGCACAACCGGCCACTGTTTCACTGGCGATACCGCTAGCACAGGTGGCAGGATCGGCTAAATCAAGACCAGTGTATTGCGATTCAGTGACGCCGTTAAACAGCTGGTTAAAAGTGGGGACTTTAAAGCCCGTGCTATAAGCACCGCGCACTAAGAAGCCCTCTACTGGCCGCCAAGTAAAGCTCACTTTCGGGTTAGTTGTACTACCAAAACCGTCATATTTGTCATAACGACCCGATAAGCTGACATCTAAACTATCGAAAATCGGTAGATAGAATTCAGCAAAGACCGCCTGAATATCCCGGCTGACTTTATCTAACACGTTGGCATTATCGAATGGCGCGTTAAAAATTGGCCGCATCTCGGCGCGTTCATCACCATTAAATTTAAACTCTTCACGGCGTAAATCGACACCGAACGCCGCTTGTAATTCACCGCCAGGTAAGTCAAAACCAAAACCGCCACTGATGGTGGCATCTAATTGCGTCATTAATGACTCGCCGCCATACAATTTAACACCGGTGGCGGAGGCGGCCTCTAATGCTGCGATACCCGCGGCAGACTGGCTTTGACCAGGTAATAAGAAGGGGTTAATTAAACCGCTGCCTAATACTTGTTGCAGTTCAGCGGTGTAATGGTATCCACCGCCAAGGACAGATTCTGACTCACTTGATGCGCGTGATAAACCTGCGGTGTAGTCCCACTCAATACCAGGAATAATACCTTCAAATGCCGCCATCAAACGATAAGAATTAGTTTCAGTATCAATTTCACGACCACCACAGGCCATACAACGCCAGCGATAAGCTATGGGTTGGCCATAATTTAGCTGTGATGCGCCAAAGTAATTGGCTAAAGCATTGTAAATGGTGTTGTAAGACGCACCGGTGCTAGGATACCAAGTGGCAGGACCAAAGGTGGTGCCGGGGGAAATTTGGTTCGGTTCAAAGGCCTTACTGACATCGACTTTGGAAGCAACCAATTCTAAATAAGCACTGTGATTCTCGTTCAGTTTAAACGAGGCACGGCTGATAAAGTCTGTACTTTCTTGTGGCTGTTGAATACGTGCTGCCGCAGGATAGTCCCAAGCACAGGCATAACGTGAAGATTCCGAGCTCCATAACTTTTGATCGTAAGGGCCCATCATATCGCCGCCACTTTCACAGCCCGCCGCACCCGGTAAATCTAAAATGTTTACCGCAATGACTGATTGGCCATCACGTGGATCGACTAAACCGGTGCCAATTAAGTTGGGCTGGGTAGCACCACGGTTAAACACGGTAGCAAAAGGGGTACCGCGTGTATCCGGTGATAAGCCGCGATTAGGTTGGAAGGTGTTAGAAAAATCGCGATCTGAGCCTTCTAACGTGGCATTTCGTTTAAAAGACAGGGTACCAAACAGGTTCCAACCATCTTTATTAATATCACCTGCACCTAATAATAGGTTGGTGCGGTAAATGTTACCACCACCGGCTTCCGTCACATCCATGAAGGCAGAAGCTTCACCACCGGTGTAATCTTTCTTGGTAATAAAGTTAATGACACCGCCAATTGCATCAGTACCGTACATGGCAGAAGCGCCATCCCGAAGCACTTCAACGCGCTCTAAGGCAGCAAAGGGGATTGAGTTTAAATCCACTGCGCGGCCTTTTAAGCCGTGTGTGGCAACGCGGCGCCCGTTTAACAATACTAGGGTGGCATCTGCGCCTTGACCCCGTAAGTTAGCTCCTGAAACACCGTTATTACCGCGTTGTTCTTCAGAAACAATACCGCCGTTACTGGCGAGGTTATCTGAGGAGTTACCGGCAATGTTCAGTTGCATCAGTAATTGTTCAGCAGAGGTGATGCCTTGAGCATCAATGTCTGCCTTACTGAATACCGTGAGAGGTAATGAACCTTCAATATTGGTTCTTTTGATATTCGAGCCGGTAACTCTGATGCGTTCAACTTTTGCATCATCGGCTTCCGGGGTTACAGTATCTTGCGCCATGACGACCGTCGAGCTAAAGCCGGCAAGGGCAATAGACTGAATAAGCCTGTTCAACTTCATTGCAATCTCTCCTGGATGTTACACCCTTTATAGTTTTTTATAACGTTGCGCTGCTTAAGCCTTGCGGCGCTGTGCAGGGATGTTTGATTTCTGCACAAATTTAACATAGCAATCTTTTGTTGGTTTTGAAAATAATTTATGCTAAAAATTAATAATATTTGGAATATTTCATTCCTTGATGACCGAGAGTCGAGCAAATGCGTGGTTTTTTAGCTTTAAGATATGCTTTCGCGGGCGGCTTGTTGCTGCTGATGAGTGGCTTAAGCAGTGCTGCGACAGAACATTTCACGTCAGATATTCCCCTATTAAAAGTCGAGCATTTGTCGCCAGAATATTGGTTAGCTAAGCAGCCGAATGCCGCTGAATTGTTACTTACCCCCAGTCAAATTGTGCAGCGAAATGCCCAAACCTTTGCTCAGCAAGCTGAAATGACTCCGATAGCGGAGATTCCGCTGCAGTTTAGTCGGGCCGAGCTGCTCAAGGTGATCGAACAGGTAAGTGCAATACCGCCGTCACCGCGTTTTTTTGCCGATGGCAAACCGCTGCAAGAAAGCGATTGGGCGCCCATCCAGCAACAAGTGAATCGTGTCGGTGTTGCGGAAAACACCCGCACACAATTTGCCTTGGTAACGAAACGCAGTGCTTTGTTAGCCATGCCAACCACGCTGCGGGTTTTTAACGACAGCATGTCGTTAGATTTAAATCGCTTACAAGAAACCGCCTTGTTTGTTGGTGAGCCGGTGGCGGTGTTACATCAAAGCGCCGACGGTCACTGGTCTTTAGTGCAAAACTATCACTATAGCGGTTGGGTGGCGACAGAGGCGCTGGCGCTGGCGCCTCGACAACAGGTGCTTGCTTATGCCGAGCAAGCGCCTTTTTTAGTGGTCACCGGCGCGCGTGCTTTTAGTAATTATGTACCAAATCAACCGCAGATCTCGGAATTACAGCTGGATATGGGCACCCGCTTGCCGCTATTATCCGCCGCTGCAGTGGGGCATAACCTCTATGGTCAAAATCCGCATGCCAGCTATATTGTGCAGTTACCCACACGTAACGCCGTAGGGCAGTTACAGTTAGTGCCGGCGTTGCTGGCGCGCAATCAAGATGTGCATATTGGATACTTGCCTTACAGCACCGAGCATATTGTGCGGCAAGCTTTTAAATACTTAGGTCAGCGCTATGGTTGGGGTTACGACTATAACGGCGTCGACTGTACCGGTTTTTTGGTGGATATTTTCCGCAGTTTTGGCTTGCTGATGCCGCGTAACTCAGGTCAGCAAGGCTATGGCGAATTTGGTCAAAATGTGCGTTTTACTGAACAAAGCAGTCATAACACTAAGCTACAGGCGATTAAGCGGGCGCAAATAGGCGATTTTATTTATCGTCCTGGTCATGTCATGTTGTACTTAGGTGAAAGTGCGGGCGAACCCTTTGTGATCCATGCGGTATTTGATCTGGCTTATGTTAATGCCGCTGGCGAATTTTATCGTGGCACCTTAAACAGTGTATCCGTCACGCCCTTGGCACCGCTATATCTCAATGCTGAGCAGAGCTATCTGGATCGTATTTATGCTATTAAATCGTTGCGTTAACTGAGGTTATTATGAAAATTACCGATATCCGTTTGGGTATGCTGAAGGTGCCATTAAAGACACCTTTTAAAACCGCGTTGCGCACGGTGAATGAAATTGAAGATGTGATTGTCATTATTGAGACTGATACGGGGCATCGTGGTTATGGTGAAGCTCCGGCCACGGCCGTGATCACGGGTGATATTCATGATTCGATAATCGGGGCGATCCGCACGGTGATGAAGCCCAAATTGATTGGGCAAGACATCAGTGATTTAAACCATCTGATCCGCATTATTCAAAACTGTATTATGAAAAACTACAGTGCGAAGGCGGCAGTGGAAATGGCCGTGTATGACTTATTTGCCCAGCAATATAAAACGCCGTTATACAAGTTACTGGGTGGCGGCGTACCTAAACTGACGACGGACATTACCATCAGTGTCGATTACATCGATAAAATGGTGGCCGATTCCTTAGATGCTGTTGCCCGAGGTTTTGAAACGCTGAAAGTGAAAGTCGGCAAAGATATAGGGGTCGATATCGAGCGGGTAAAAGCGATTTATAACGCTGTGGCAGGTAAGGCGTTGATCCGCTTAGATGCTAACCAAGGCTGGACCGCGAAAGAAGCGGTGTATGCCCTGCATAAGTTAGAAGATGCCGGTGTGCGGCTAGAGCTAATTGAACAGCCGGTGAAATACTATGATCTGGAAGGCCTAAAGTATATTACCGAGCGCGTACATACGCCGGTAATGGCCGATGAAAGCGGTTTTGGGCCACGCGAAGTGATTGAACTGATCAAAATGCGTGCAGCCGATATTATCAATATTAAGCTGATGAAAACGGGCGGTATTTCTAATGCCATCAAGATCGCTGATATCTGCTCGTTTTATGATATGCAATGTATGATTGGCTGTATGCTGGAATCGAGCATTAGCGTTGCAGCAGCGGTGCATGTGGCCGTAGCGAAAGCCGATGTGATTACCAAGATTGACTTAGATGGGCCGTCACTGTGTGCCTTTAACCCGGTCACCAGCAGTGTTACCTTTAATGAAGCGGATATTATTATTGGTGATGCCCCAGGCTTGGGCATCACGGATATTCAGGGTCTACAGATGCTGAGCAGTTAATGCTTTTCCAGTAAACCCATGACTTGGTTATGGTCCGCTAGCTGTTGTCGGTTAGCGGGCTGCTGACACAGCATTAAATACAATAAATGACAGAGGTGCTGCTGCGCTTGTTGTGTAATCAACTGTTGCAGCTGCTCGTCGGTTTCACTGCCCAGCGTGAATAATTGCAAATCCGCCCCGGCGCTTTGCGCACTGGTTTGATAACGCGTTAACGAGATAATCTTAAGTTTGCGCTGTCTGGCAAACACTTCCAACCGCAAAATATCCGCATTTTGGCCACTGTCTGAAATCAACAGTAGCACGCTATTAGGCGTGAGGGTGCGTGCCAGTTGTAAACTTAATGCCGGATCGCTGTGATACAAGCCCAGTTTGCCCAGTTCAAGTAAGCGGCATTGCATATCGGCGGCGACAACGGCGGAGTGGCCGCAACCCGCTAATAAAATGCAATCGGCTTTATCTAATAACCGAGCGGCTTGTTTTAAGGTTTTTTCGCTATTAATACTCAGCAGATTACGAAAGCTTTGTGTCAGCCCTAACTGCAATTGTTCGGCGAGCTGCGCTACGCTACCGAGTGCTGTATTTACGTCTTGTTGTTCACGTTGTAGGGTTGATGCGGTCACGACGGCTTCGGTGATGGCCAGTTTTAAATCGGGATAGCCTTTGTAGCCTAATTTTTGACAAAATTTCACCACGCTCGACTGGCTAATGCCAACGGCGTCTGCCAATTGTTGTGATGAATAATCACGCATTAAATGCGAATTATCTAAAATAAAGTCAGCGAGTTTCCGCTCGCTAACGGACAACTGGTCCAACATTCCTTGAATTTTCAACAGACTTAGCATGGTTATTGCCCTTAAACACCGGCAAAGACGCTGCCAGGGGTGATAGCTAATGTTAATTTATATTGAATAAATTATTCCACAATAGCAAGCACGCTGCTTCACTCTGCGCAAAAGGAATTTCCTACCAAAATCATCCACTTCGCTAGAGCGCTTATTTTAGCTCGATCTTATTCGATCTTTGCCGGTGTTTTTACCTTGACAGCAGCGGAAGCGGCACCCTAAACTGTCTCGTTGTGGGGATATGTGGGTAATTGTGGATCATTTTGGTAAATTTGTGGTGATAGTGGTAGCTGACACCCCTTTTTGTCGTCTCTGATACTTTACTCGAGCAACGCAAACTCTTAAGGCGGGCAAACTAAGATGTTTCGTGGATCATTTACACTGACATTAGACGAAAAGGGCCGGTTAGCGCTTCCAGCGCGTTACCGTGAACGCCTTATGTCTGAATTTCAGGGCCAAATGATTTGCACCATCGATTTGCACGATCCCTGTTTGTTGCTATTTCCGCTAGCTGAGTGGGAAGAAATAGAAGAAAAACTGAAATCTCTCTCAAGCTTAAATCCTCAGGAACGCCGTTTACAGCGGTTATTACTGGGTAATGCCACCGACTGTGATATGGATAAAAGCAGCCGTATTTTGTTGCCAGCTTCATTGCGGCAACACGCTGGATTAACGAAAAACATCCGTTTGGTGGGCCAATTAAATAAATTTGAAATCTGGGATGAAGCAGCCTGGCAAGAGCGGCTTGCAGCGGATATTGAGCTGGAGCAAGCAGAAGCCGGTACTGTGGAGTTATCAGAACGATTACAGGATTTTGTACTGTAAATGACCACAAGTCCACATATCTCGGTACTGTTAGCGGAAACGTTAGCAGGCCTGGCAATCAAGGCTGATGGCATCTATTTAGATGGCACTTTCGGCCGTGGCGGTCACAGTAGAGAAATAATACAAGCGTTAGGGCCTAATGGCCGCTTATTCGCTATTGATCGCGATCCTTCCGCCATTGCCGCTGCAGCCCCACTGCTCGCCGATGCGCGTTTTCACATCACCCATAGCCCCTTCGCCGCCCTGGCAAACATCGCCGAACAACAAAACATTTTCGGCAAAATCGATGGCATTTTACTTGACCTTGGCGTGTCTTCCCCACAATTAGACGAAGCTGAACGTGGTTTTAGTTTTATGCGCGATGGTCCGCTGGATATGCGGATGGACCCTACAAATGGCTTATCTGCAGCTCAGTGGTTAGCCCATGCCGATGTCGAAGACATTACTTTTGTGCTGCGGGAATACGGTGAAGAGAAATCGGCTTGGCGTATTGCTAATGCCATCGTTGCCCACCGTGCTGAGCAACCCCTAACACGCACCAGTGAGCTGGCTAATTTAATTAGCAATGTGCTGCCGAAAAGCCCAAAAGAGAAAAAACACCCTGCGACCCGCAGTTTTCAAGCCATTCGTATTTACGTTAACAGTGAATTGGAGCAGGTGAATTTAGCGTTACAGGGCGCAATGGCAGCGCTAAAGCCTGGTGGCCGGCTTTGTGTGATCAGCTTTCATTCGTTAGAAGATCGTCTAGTAAAACAATTTATGCGTCGCCATTCCAAACCTGAACCGGTGCCGCGTGGCTTACCGTTAACGGATGCTCAGTTATATAAGGCGATCCCGCTGCGCTTAATAGGTAAAGCGATTATGCCTTCTGCCGCCGAGCTGGCTGCAAATCCGCGCTCACGAAGTGCGGTGTTGCGTATCGCAGAGAGGCAGGCGCTATGAAACAAGTCCAGCTGATCAAAATCATTGCCCAGGAACTGCAACAACGTAAGTTAGTTATCGCGTTGTTGTTGGCGTGTTTGCTGTCTGCCTTGGCCGTCGTGCAAATGTCGCATTTAAACCGGCAATTAACGATCCAGCAGGACTTAAATTATCAACAGCGTGATCAGCTCGATACCGAATGGCGCAATTTGCTGTTAGAGCAACGTGCGTTAGCCGAACACAGTCGTGTAGAAGAGATTGCGCGGCGACAACTGAATATGCAGCGCCCCACGGGCGATCGTGATATTACGGTGAAATTACAATGAAACGCCCGGTAAGCAAGGCCCAAGCAAAAACCAGAACGCAGCCCGCCGTACTCGGCTGGCGTTTTGCTTTTGTGCTGGTCAGTATTAGCGCGGTGTTTGTAGCCTTGGTTGCGCGGGCCGCTTGGTTACAAGTGCTTGAGCCGGATATGCTGGTTACTCAGGGTGACTTGCGCAGTTTACGCGTGGAATCTGACAAAGTGATGCGCGGCATGATCCTCGATCGGCATGGCGAAGCATTGGCTGTTAGTGTACCGGTAGAAGCCATTTGGGCAGATCCTAAAGAAGTACTGGAGCGCAACGCGCCGGGGGATGAGCGGCGTTGGCATGCGCTAGCAGAAATTCTGCAACTGAGCCCGCAGCAACTTCTTAGCCGCATCGGTGATAACCCGCAGCGGCGTTTTGTTTATTTACAGCGCCAAGTTAATCCAGCAGTGGTCGATTATGTGCGCAAGCTGCGCGTGCCCGGTATTCATTTCCGCCAAGAATCGCGTCGTTATTATCCTGCTGGCGAAGTTGCCGCGCAGTTAATCGGTTTTACCAATGTCGATGACGTTGGCGTAGAAGGTGTTGAAAAACGTTTTAATGATTTACTCACTGGTACAGCGGGTCGCAAGGTCTATCGTAAAGACGCCAAAGGCCGTGAAATCGAAGTATTAGAGCGCGAGCAAGCGACCGAGTCGGCCACCGTGGTGCTGAGCATCGATCAACGTATTCAAGCGGTAGCTTATCGTGAATTGAAAAAAGCGGTGTTATCCAATGGTGCTGCGTCTGGTTCGGCAGTGGTGATCGACGTGCAAACCGGCGAAATTTTAGCCATGGTGAATAGCCCCTCGTTTAACCCGAATAACCGCCGTAATACGCCCATCCATCGCTTTCGTAATCGGGCCATTACCGACACCTTTGAACCGGGTTCTACTATGAAGCCGTTAGCGGTCTTAAGCGCTTTAGAGTTTGGCTCGGCCAATTTAGATACGGTAGTGGATGTTAGCCCTGGTTTTATGCGCATTGGTGGCAGTTGGGTGCGCGATCCCTCTAATTACAATCGCTTAGATCTCACCGGTATTATTCAAAAATCGAGCAACATGGGGGTAGCGCGCTTAGTGTTAGAAGTGCCGCATCAACATGTGATTGGTTTGTATCACAATATGGGGTTAGGCCAAGATTCGGGCGCTTCCATTATTGGTGAAAGCACCGGTATTTTTAGTTTCCGCCAGCGTTGGTCTGACTTTGAACGCGCTACCTTTTCTTACGGTTATGGTTTATCGGTTACCGCTGTGCAACTGGCACGCGCTTACGCCACCATGGCCAATGGCGGTATTAATCGGCCACTAAGTATCATTAAACAAACGGAACCAGAGTTGGGCGAGCGGGTATTAAAAGAAGAGTTTGCGCTGGCTATGCTGGAAATGATGGAAGCGAATATTGGTCCTGGTGGCACGGCAACACGTGCACAGGTGCCCGGTTATCGCGTAGGCGGCAAAACAGGTACGGCTCGTAAAGCCGTCGCCGGCGGCTACGGTGATGATTATATCGCTTCTTTTGCCGGTGTCGGCCCAATCAGCCAACCGCGATTAGCCTGTGTGGTGGTGATTAACGAACCTGCCGGTGATTTTTACCATGGTGGCGAGATTGCTGCCCCGGTGTTTGCCAATATTATGGGAGCAGCGATGCAGCTGCTTAATTTGCCACCAGATGGACAGAGCCGCCCAAGGATCACCGCGGTTCGTGGAGGTCAAAATGCCGGTTAATAGTCAACGTTGGTTAGCGAATTACCTCAGTGAAGTGCCGTCTTTAGAGTTGCAGCACTTACGCATTGATAGCCGCGACGTGATGCCTGGCGATGTGTTTATTGCTTTACCCGGCACAACCACAGATGGCAGTTTATTTATTGATAAAGCCTTGGCTCAAGGCGCCGCCTTAGTACTGACGGAAAACACCCATTCGAGCGATAGTCGGGTGTTGGCCATACCACGGCTGAATACGGTGTTACCGAAATTGGCGGCTGACTTTTATGGCCAGCCACAACAGCAACTGACATTAATTGGCGTTACCGGCACTAATGGCAAATCGTCTGTAAGTAGCTTTATTGCTCAGCTTGCTGGCGAGCTTGGTGTTAAGAGCGCGGTGATTGGCACCCTAGGTTATGGCAACTGGCAACAGCTTACGCCCTTAAAAAACACCACGCCGCACTTTGTCGATATTCAGCGCATCCTGGCGGAAATGGTCAGTAAAGGTGTGCGTTTAGTGGCCATGGAAGTGTCCTCGCATGCGTTAGTTCAAAAGCGCGTGGCCGGTTTGCATTTTGCGGCGGCAGTGTTTACCAATTTAAGTCGTGATCATTTAGATTACCACGGCAGTATGCCCGCTTATGCTGCGGCAAAAGCGCTATTGTTCAAACCTGAGCAAAGTATGCTGGCCATTGTGAATTTATCGGATGAAACCGGTCGTCATTACGCCGAGCAAATGCAGATCCCCGTGCATGCTTATGGTGCCAGTATTGATTGTAAATCGGATGTGCAGGCACTGAGCTACCAACGTTTGAGCCCAAAAGCCCACGGGACTTATTGTCAGTTGAAGTATGCCGCTAAAAACTACGAGTTAAATTTGCCGTTGCTGGGTGAATTTAATGTGCAAAACGCGCTGGCCGCCGTGAAGTGTTTACACGCCTTGGGCCATTCCCTGTCTGACTTGATTGCGGTAGCGGCTTTATTGCAACCGGTGGCTGGGCGCATGGAACAGTACAGCCTAAAAACCGGTGCGACAGTAGTGGTCGATTACGCTCACACACCTGATGCCTTGGATCAAACATTACGGGCCTTGCGTCAGCATTGTGATAATCATCTATGGGCGGTATTTGGCTGTGGTGGTGATCGTGACAAAGGTAAGCGGCCCATCATGGGGCAGCTGGCAGAACAATTAGCCGATCATATTATTCTCACGTCGGATAACCCACGTAGCGAAGATCCCTTACAGATTTTGCAAGATATTGCGGCGGGTATGCATCCGCAAAGCAACTACACCATCGAGCCCGATCGACGCTCCGCCATCAAGTTAGCCATTGCCGAAGCGCAACAGGGCGACATTATTTTGGTGGCGGGTAAAGGCCATGAAACAGAACAAATCATGGGTAACCAAGTACTGCATTACGATGAAAGAGCCTATGTTCAACAATTGGTGGCGGAGATGGCATCATGATCACGCTTAAATTATCAGAGATAGCCCAAATGCTGGGCACCACCTGGCAGGGTGCTGATGTGCAAATCGATGCAGTGAGCACGGATAGTCGAACATTAAGCGGTGCCGCGTTATTTATTGCTTTAAAAGGGGCGAACTTTGATGCCAATCACTTTTTAACTGATGTCGTCAGTAAAGGTGCGGTGGCGTTAATTTGTAGTGAAGTACCACCGGTGGATGTGCCTTATATTTTAGTCCCCGACGGGCGTATAGCCTTAGGCCAGTTTGCTGCGGCATTAAAAGCACGCTTAGCTCCTAAAACCATCGCCGTGACGGGCAGTGCCGGTAAAACCACGGTAAAAGAAATGCTAGCGGCTATTTTAAGTGAGCAAGCCGAGGTGTTAGCAACCTCGGGTAATTTCAATAATGACATCGGTGTGCCACTCACCTTATTACGTTTAACGGCAGCACATCGCTACGCGGTGATGGAGCTGGGCGCCAATCATCATGGCGAAATTGCGTATACCACGGCTTTGGTGAAACCCGATGTGGCGCTCATTACTAATGCTGCCGCATCACATTTAGAAGGCTTTGGCGATATTGCCGGTGTTGCTCGCGCTAAAGCAGAAATTTATCAGGGTATTCCCGCATCAGGCACGGCGGTCATCTCTTTAGACAGTGATTACAGTGATTTCTGGCTCACCCAGGTGGCACATTTACCCTGCCTGACCTTTAGCGTAGATAAGCCACAAGCCGATTTTTATGCTTCAGCAGTGCAATTAGACAGCCTTGGCTGTGCGCATTTTACGTTGCACACGCCAACAGAGCAGCTGCCAATAAGTTTAACGGTGCCAGGGCGTCATAATGTGGCTAACGCGCTTGCCGCCGCGGCAGCTGCTATTGCCATTGGTATCAGTGCGCAGCAGGTACAGCAAGGTTTAGCAAAAATGCGTGCTGTGAAAGGGCGCACTAATCTGATCCAGGTTAGCTCAACGCTAAAAATTATCGATGACACCTACAACGCCAATGTCGAGTCGGTAAAAGCCGCCATTGACTTATTGGCCAGTTACAGTGGCTTTCGGGGGTTGATCCTCGGAGACATGGGTGAGCTTGGCACCAATGCGCGTTTATACCACGAAGAAATCGGTGAATATGCCAAAGCGGCTGGGATTAATCTGTTGTTCACTGTCGGTGTGTTATCACAGAGCGCCAGTGATGTGTTCAAACAGCAAGGAGCACATTTCAGCCAACGGCAAACGCTAATTACGCAATTGCTGCCCATTATTGCAGCCGAAACGGCAGTGACACTGCTGGTTAAAGGTTCGCGCAGTGCGAAGATGGAATTAGTAGTACAAGACTTGCTAGAACGTTGTCAGCAGGAGATCCCAGCATGTTAGTCTGGTTAGCAGAATATCTAACACAATATTACACCGGCTTTAATGTCTTTAGTTATCTGACATTTCGCGCCATTTTAGGCGTGTTAACCTCGTTATTATTAAGCCTTTATTTAGGGCCTAAGCTGATTGCGGCGCTGCAGCGCATGCAAATTGGGCAAGTGGTTCGCAATGATGGCCCAGAGAGTCATTTTTCGAAAAAAGGCACGCCTACAATGGGCGGCATTTTGATCCTCGGTTCAGTGTTAATCTCTACGCTGCTGTGGGCTAATTTAGCCAACAAATACGTTTGGGTGGTGATATTTGTACTCGTTAGCTTTGGGGCTATCGGCTTTATCGATGATTACCGTAAGGTGATCCGAAAAGATCCCCGTGGTTTAATCGCGCGCTGGAAATACCTATGGCAATCCGTATTCGCCCTTATTACCGCCATTTTCTTGTATAGCACCGCAGAGCGGCCAGCTGAAACGGCACTGCTCGTGCCCTTTATTAAAGATGTGATGCCGCAACTGGGTTTATTATTTATTGCCCTCAGTTACTTCGTCATTGTCGGCACCAGTAATGCCGTTAACCTAACTGACGGCTTAGATGGTTTGGCGATAGTGCCGACCATTATGGTGGCGGGGGCTTTTGCTATCATTGCTTATGCCAGCGGTAACGTTAATTTTGCCAGTTATTTAAATATTCCTTATTTACCCTATGCCGGTGAGTTAGTGGTGTTTTGTGCCGCGCTAATTGGTGCAGGTTTAGGTTTCTTATGGTTTAACACCTATCCGGCTTTGGTGTTCATGGGCGATGTCGGCTCGTTGGCATTAGGTGCGGTGCTAGGTGTGATCGCCATTTTGGTGCGCCAAGAGATCGTGCTGTTTATCATGGGCGGAATTTTCGTCATGGAAACCCTGTCGGTGATCCTGCAGGTTGGCTCTTACAAACTGCGTAAACAACGCATTTTCCGTATGGCACCTATTCATCATCATTACGAATTAAAGGGCTGGCCAGAGCCGCGCGTTATTGTGCGTTTCTGGATCTTATCCATCATTTTTGTGCTGGTTGGCCTCGCCACCCTGAAACTGAGATAACAGCATGCAAAGTATCCTAACAGCAAAACGAATTGCAGTAGTGGGGCTCGGTCTTTCTGGCCTGGCGACCGTACGCTTTTTGCTTGCGCAAGGGATCAAGCCGGTATTGATGGATACCCGCAAACAACCCGCTGGCCTAGAGCAGATTCCGGTTGAGAAAGTCGATGGTATCTACTTAGGTGAGTTAGACGCCAATAGACTGGCGCAGATGGAACTGATTATCGTCAGCCCGGGTTTGTCGGTGAAGCATCCGGCCTTGCGTTTTGCTCGGTTACAAGGCGCTAAGATTATTGGTGATGTTGAGCTGTTTGCGCATTTCAACCGCAAACCGGTCTTGGCGATCACCGGTTCTAATGGCAAGTCGACCGTGACCATGTTGGCTACGGCCATGTTGCAGCAAAGCGGTATCAAAGCAGTTGCGGCCGGCAATATCGGTTTACCGGTATTAGAAGCGATCAACCACAGTGATGCTGAAGTGTTTGTGTTGGAGCTATCCAGCTTTCAATTAGAAACCACCGATAGCTTAAAGGTCGTCGCCAGTGTGAATTTAAACATCAGCGCTGACCATCTGGATCGGTATAACACCATTGCCGAGTACGCGGCAGCCAAACAGCGTATTCATCGGCATAGCCAATTAGCCATTTACAATGCGGATGACCGCATGACGCAACCCGCTCAGTCGCACGCTAGCTTGGCACTGAGTTTAAAACCCAACGCCAGTGGTTACGGCATTGTGCAGCATCAGCAAGCGCCTTGGTTGTTAGTAGAGGGTGAGCCGTTATTGCCCGTCGCTGAGATGAGCCTGTTTGGCGAGCATAACCAGTTTAATGCGCTAGCGGCTGCGGCTTTAGCCTTAGCGGCGGGGGCTTCTCGTGCAGCCTTAGCGGCCACTTTACGTACTTTTAGCGGTTTAGCGCATCGTTGTGAGTTGGTGACCGAGCTTAATGGCGTGCGCTGGGTGAATGATTCAAAAGCGACCAATATTGGCGCGACTTTAGCCGCCTTAGCGGGTTTACGCCCTGGCATTCAAGGCAAGCTGATTTTGATTGCTGGCGGCGACGCCAAAGGCGCTGATGTGCAAGAGTTACAAACCGTATTGCAGCAAGATGTGCAGCATTTGATTACCTTAGGCCAAGATGGCCCAGCGATTGCCGCGTTAAAAGCCGACAGCGTACAAGTCAAAACATTACAGCAAGCGGTCAGCGCCGCAGCGGCGTTAGCTAAAGCAGGCGATATGGTGTTGTTATCACCGGCTTGTGCCAGCTTAGATATGTTTAAAAGCTATGCCGATCGCGGCGAGCAGTTTGCCAAAGCAGTAAAGGAGCTGAAATGATTAAAGCAGCTTTACTGGGTGGTCGTTTTAATCCGTTACCTCGCTTTGATGCTTGGTGGCAGAGTAAAGATCAGGGTAATTACGACAGTATGTTTTTAACCGTACTGTTGTTAATCCTGACACTGGGTTTAGTGATGGTAACCAGTGCCTCTATTCCGGTGGCTGAACGTTTATTTGACAATCCGCTGCATTTCACGCTGCGCCATTTAGTGTATATGTTCATTGGTTTAGGCGCGACCTTGGTCGTGATGCGTTTACCTATCAGCTTTTGGCATAACTACAATATGCAGCTGTTATTTGCCGCCTTAGCGTTACTGGTGGCCGTGCTATTGTTTGGTAAAAACGTCAACGGTTCAACCCGTTGGTTAGCGTTAGGCCCCATCAACATTCAGGCGGCTGAACCGGCTAAATTGTATTTCTTTGTGTATTTAGCCAGTTATTTGGTGCGGCGGCATGAAGAAGTACGTGAAAACTTAATGGGCTTTCTTAAGCCATTAATCATGCTATTTATTTTTGCAGTGTTGCTGTTAATGCAGCCTGACTTAGGCACCGTGATCGTGATGTTCGCCACTGCGGTGGTGTTGCTGTTTTTAGCCGGTGCTCGGCTGTGGCAGTTTATTGCGTTAATTCTCACTGGGATTGCCGCAGTGGGTGTACTGATTTTTTACAGCGAATACCGCTGGCGTCGGGTCACGGCCTTCCTTGATCCTTGGGCTGATCCCTTTGGCAGTGGTTATCAGTTAACCCAGTCGTTAATGGCTTTTGGTCGCGGTGGTTGGTTTGGCCAAGGTTTGGGTAACAGTATTCAAAAATTAGAATATCTGCCCGAGGCGCACACCGACTTTATTATTGCCGTTATTGGCGAAGAAACCGGTTTTCTAGGGGTGGCGGCGTTATTAAGTTTGTTGTTCTTACTCGTTTTTCGTGCGCTGATGATGGGTAATCGTGCCTTACAAAAAGGCATGAGTTTCCACGGTTTCTTAGCCTATGCCTTAGCCATTTGGATTGGTTTTCAAACCGCCGTAAACGCCGGTATGGCCAGCGGTATGTTACCGACCAAGGGTATGACCTTACCTTTTGTCAGTTACGGCGGCAGTAGCTTAATTATCATGTTAATGGCCGCGGCTTTATTGCTGCGCATTGACTTTGAAGTACGGATGCAAGGCAAGCAGGCCGTTAGCGGGGGTAAGCATGACTAAACCGCTAGCGTTGATTATGGCCGGTGGCACCGGTGGCCACATTTTTCCAGCACAGGCAGTAGCAAAAGCATTGCATGCTGAAGGCTGGGAGATTGCTTGGCTTGGCACTGCAGATCGGATGGAAGCGCGTTTAGTACCGAGTTTTGGCTGGGCATTTCATGCCATCCAAGTGGCGGGTTTACGTGGTAAAGGCTGGCGCAGCATTGTGCATGCGCCGCTGATGGTGTGGCGGGCGATCCGACAGGCGCGGCAAGTGGTTAAGCAGGTAAAACCGAGCTTAGTGATTGGCTTTGGTGGTTATGCCAGTGGCCCCGGTGGCGTGGCTGCCTGGTTAGCCGGTGTGCCTTTATTGATCCATGAACAAAATGCCGTTGCCGGTAGCACCAATAAATTGCTAGCGCGTTTAGCCAAGCAGGTGTTAGTGGCTTTTCCGGCAGCGTTTGCCAATTCAGCTAAACAACAGGTGGTGGGCAATCCGGTGCGGGCTGAACTGATTGCTTGTCGCCAACCGCGTACCAGTGAGCAGCCGCTCAACATTTTAGTGGTCGGCGGCAGTTTAGGCGCGAAAGCCTTAAACGAGCAGTTACCCGAGCAATTTAGCACGCTGGCCGCACAAGGTGAGATCGCGATTTGGCATCAAACGGGCGAAGCGATGCTGGCGCAAGTGCAAGCCGCTTACCAGCCATTACAAGCAAAGGGTGTGTCGGTGCAGGTCAGTGCCTTTATCGACAGTATGTTAGCGGCTTATCGTTGGGCTGATGTGGTGATTTGTCGTGCCGGTGCCTTGACCGTCAGCGAAGTGGCCGCCGTTGGTGTCGCCGCAATCTTTGTACCGCTGCCCAGCGCGATTGATGATCACCAAACCGCCAATGCCCGCAGTTTAACCGGTGCTGACGCGGGCTGGTTATTACCGCAGTCGGAACTCATCAAAACAGGCATAGTGCCATTATTGGCGCCGTGTTTAACAGATAAAAGTGTGCTGCAGCAGTTTGCGCAAAATGCCAGGCAGCAGGCACGAGACAATGCGACTGCCGCAGTAGTAGCAGTATGTCGGCAAGTAACAGGACAAGCAGTATGATTACCACGCCACAACAGAAAAAACTGGCGATGCGCCGGGTTGAACGCATTCACTTTGTTGGCATTGGTGGTGCCGGCATGGGCGGTATTGCCGAAGTATTAGTCAATGAAGGCTATAAGGTTTCCGGCTCGGATATCGCACCGAACACCGTTACCGACAGATTGCGCAGCCTTGGTGCAGAATTATTCTTTAGCCACAGTGCTGAAAATATTCAAGGTGCCAGTGTCGTAGTCGTTTCTAGCGCCATTAAAAACGACAATGCTGAAGTGCAAGCCGCACGCGAGTTGCGCATTCCTGTGGTACGCCGTGCCGAAATGCTTGGTGAATTAATGCGTTTTCGCCATGGTATTGCTATTGCAGGTACGCATGGCAAAACCACGACGACCAGCTTACTCGCCTCAATTTTTGCTGAAGCCGGTGCCGATCCCACTTTCGTGATTGGCGGCTTGTTAAATTCTGCCGGTTCCAATGCGCGCTTAGGGGCGGGCCGTTATTTAATTGCCGAAGCCGATGAAAGCGATGCTTCGTTTTTACATTTGCAACCGATGGCAACGGTGATCACCAATATTGAAGCGGATCATATGGACACCTATCAAGGTGACTTTGAAAAGCTAAAAGCCACCTATTTAGAGTTTTTACATAACCTGCCGTTTTATGGCATGGCGGTGATTTGTTTAGATGACCCCGTATTACGTGATTTGATCCCGCGTATTGGCCGCACGGTGCTGACCTATGGTTTTAGTGAAGATGCCGATTTTCAAATCAGCGATTTTCAGCAGTCTGGCACACGCACGCAGTTCAGTATTCGTGATGCTCAAGGTCAAACCCGGCAAGTGATCCTAAATTTGCCAGGCAAGCACAATGCGTTAAATGCCACCGCCGCTTTTGCCTTAGCGCAAGACGAAGGCATAGCGGAACCGGCAATTTTAGCAGCATTAAGTAAATTTGAAGGCATTGGTCGGCGTTTTCAACAGTATGGTGAATTTGACACCGGTCGTGGCAAAGCCATCTTGCTCGATGATTACGGTCATCACCCAACAGAAGTTGCCGCTACCGTTGCGGCGGTGCGCAATGCTTGGCCAGAACGACGTTTGGTGATGTGTTATCAGCCACATCGTTATACCCGTACCCGTGATCTGTATGATGATTTTGCTCGAGTACTGTCTGAAGTGGACACCTTATTATTATTGGAAGTGTACGCTGCAGGCGAGGCGCCAATTGCCGGGGCCGATAGCCGTAGTTTAGCGCGTTCTATTCGAGCGCGTGGCCAGTTAGAACCCATCTATGTGGCGCAGCCAAGCGATTTAGCCGCGTGTTTAGCCGATGTGCTGCAAGACGGGGATGTGGTGTTAACGCAGGGCGCGGGCAATATCGGCACCTTAGTAAAACAACTGAGTGCTTTGGGATTAAATATCGAACAATTAAAAGCGACTAAGGGAGCTGCGTTATGAGCCAAAACGCAAAAGTAGCGGTGATGTTTGGCGGTTCTTCAGCTGAGCGTGAAGTGTCGTTACGTTCTGGCAAAGCGGTGTTAGCGTCATTATTAGACGCTGGCGTTAATGCCTTTGCATTTGACCCACAACAAGAAGATTTAAGCAGCCTAGACGCTGATAAAGTGTTTATTGTGTTACACGGGCGCGGCGGCGAAGACGGCGTAATGCAAGGCGCTTTAGAGCAGCGCGGCCTGCCTTATACCGGTAGCGGTGTGCTGGGTTCTGCCTTAGCGATGGATAAAATTCGCTGTAAATGGTTGTTTCAAGCCCAAGGATTACCAACGGCGGCTTTTGCTGTAGCCAGGCCAGGCACAGAAGATTACGCCGCCATGCTAGCGCAACTCGGTGGCAAAGTGATGGTTAAGCCTGCCAATGAAGGCTCAAGCATTGGCATGAGCGTGGCAGTCACGGCTGAAGAGTTAGCGCAAGCTATTGCAACAGCCCATCAATATGACGAAGAAGTCTTAGTCGAGCGCTGGATTGAAGGGCGTGAATTTACTATCGCCATCTTAAATGGTGCGGTATTGCCGATTGTTGAGATGCGCACACCACGCTCCTTTTATGATTACGAAGCGAAGTATCAGGCCAATAGCACCGAATATTTATGCCCTGCGCCATTAACGGCAGAGCTGACACAAGCAATGCAAAAAACCGCTTTAGCGGCTTTTCAAGCCGTGGGCGCTTCAGGTTGGGGCCGGGTTGATTTAATGCTGGACCAGCAAGGTCAATTTTATTTATTAGAAGTGAATACTGTACCGGGCATGACAGAAAAGTCGTTAGTGCCCATGGCAGCGAAAGCCGCCGGTTACAGTTTTCAACAGTTAGTGCTGGCGATTTTAACGCAAGCTGAGTCGGCGCGCCGCTAGTATGACGAACACTGCGACCGTGCCAGCTACACCTAGCCGAGCCGCTTTTATCGCGGGGCTGGTGTTTTTTGGCTGCTCGTTAGTGTTTTTAGGTTATTTAACGGTGAAGTTAGTGCAATGGGTACAAGATCAACAAAGTGTACCGATTTCACAAGTGAAGTTGTATGGCAATTTTCAGCATTTGGATGCCAAAGCGTTACAGCAACGCATTCAACAGGAATATGTCGGTAACTTTTTTAGAGTGAACGTGGATCAGGTGCAGCAGTTCCTGCAACAACAACACTGGGTTTATCAGGTCGCCGTGCGCAAACAATGGCCTGATACCTTGGTGGTGGTGGTGACAGAGCAGCAACCGGTCGCGGTGTGGAATTCAGAGCAGCTGATCAACAACAAAGGGGTGGTGTTTGATGCCCCACTCGAACAGCTGACCACTTCGCTACCCCTATTGCATGGGCCAGCAGGCTCAGCGCAGGATGCCCTGAACATGTTTACTAATATGCAGCAATTGCTGCAGTTACATGAGTTTAGTGTGCGGCAAATTTGGTTAACCGAGCGTTTTGCTTGGCGCCTAGAATTAGCCGATGGCTTACAGCTGCAACTGGGCAGGGAAGAATCATTAAAGCGGCTTCAGCGGTTTGTTGAGTTGTATCCCACCATGCAGCAACACAAGATAAACGCCGCCATGGTGGAAGTAGATTTACGTTATGACACGGGTATTGCCGTGCGCTATGGTGCAACAGAGACAAAGAGAAAAACATGACAAAGTCATTAGAGCGGGATTTGATTGTAGGCTTGGATATCGGTACTGCCCAGATTAAGGCGGTTGTGGGCGAAATTACCGCAGACAATCAGCTGAGCATCGTGGGTGTTGGCACCCATGTATCGCGTGGCATGGATAAAGGCGGCGTCAACGACTTGAACTTGGTGGTGCAGGCAGTACAGCGCGCGATCAATGAAGCCGAGTTAATGGCGGATTGCCAAGTATCGTCAGTGTATTTAGGTATTACCGGTAAGCATATTCGTTGCCAAAACGAAAGTGGCATGGTGCCGATTAACGATACCGAAGTGACCAACGAGGACGTGGCCAATGTGATCCATGCAGCGAAATCGGTACCCATTTCCGCCGAGCGTCGCATGTTGCATGTCTTACCTCAAGAGTTCTCGGTCGACATGCAAGAGGGCATTAAAAGCCCAGTAGGTATGTCAGGCGTTCGGATGGAAGCGCGGGCACACATTATTACTTGTGCGAACGATATGGCGAAGAATATTGAGAAGTGTGTCGAGCGTTGTGGCTTACATGTTGATCAGCTTATTTTCTCGTCGCTGGCATCAAGTTATGCCGTGTTAACCGACGACGAAAAAGAGTTAGGGGTCTGCGTGGTCGATATCGGCGGTGGCACTATCGATATTTCGATCTTCACTAATGGCGCCTTACGCCACACGGCAGTCATCCCGGTAGCGGGCAATCAGGTAACCAGTGATATCGCGAAAATTTTCCGTACACCAATTAGTCATGCGGAAGAGATCAAAGTGCAGTATGCTTGCGCGCTGCGCAGCATGGTGGGTAAAGAAGAAAGCATCGAAGTACCCAGTGTCGGGGGGCGAGCCGCGCGGTCTATGTCGCGTCATACCCTAGCGGAAGTGGTTGAACCGCGTTACCAAGAATTATTTGAACTGGTGCAAGAAGAAATTCGCTCCAGTGGTTTAGAAGAGCAAATTGCTGCCGGTTTAGTGTTAACTGGGGGTACCGCCAAGATGGAAGGCGCGGTCGAATTTGCCGAAGATATTTTCCAAATGCCGGTGCGGGTCGGTTATCCGATGCACATTACCGGTTTAAAAGAATATGTTAATGACCCGGCCTACGCCAGCGTCATTGGCTTGTTACTCTATGGCAAGGACGTGCGCAGCCAGAACAAGGCAGCCAGTCAAAGCCGTGATTCAGTCAGCAGCTTTTTTAAAAAAATTAGCAGCTGGTTCAATGGTCAGTTTTAAGTAAGCGTAAAAAACGGAGAGAGAGCTATGTTTGAGTTAATGGAAAACCACAACCAAGAAGCGGTCATTAAAGTTATTGGTGTTGGTGGTGGCGGTGGTAACGCCGTGGAATATATGGTTGCTAGCAATATTGAAGGCGTAGAGTTTGTGGCGGCGAATACCGATGCCCAAGCACTACGTAATTCTTCTGCCAATGTCACCTTACAACTGGGTGCCAGCGTAACCAAAGGTTTGGGTGCGGGTGCGAATCCAGAAATTGGTCGTCGTTCGGCAGAAGAAGATCGTGAAACCATCAAGAAAACCCTACAAGGCGCGGATATGATCTTTATCGCAGCCGGTATGGGCGGTGGTACGGGTACAGGTGCTGCACCCATCGTTGCGGAAGTGGCGCGTGAGTTAGGTATTCTGACGGTTGCGGTTGTGACGAAACCTTTCCCCTTCGAAGGTAAAAAGCGTACTGCTTATGCTGATGAAGGTATTTTAGAGTTAAGCAAACATGTTGACTCGTTAATTACTATTCCTAACGATAAATTATTAAAAGTATTAGGTAAAGGCACTAGCTTACTGGATGCTTTTAAAGCTGCTAATAACGTGTTACTCGGTGCCGTGCAGGGCATTGCTGAACTTATTACGCGTCCAGGTTTGATCAACGTTGACTTCGCCGACGTACGTACTGTGATGTCGGAAATGGGCACTGCCATGATGGGTACTGGCCGCGCCAGTGGTCCTGACCGTGCTGAAGAAGCCGCTGAACAAGCGATTTCTAGCCCACTGTTAGAAGATATCGATTTATCGGGTGCGAAAGGTATTTTAGTGAACATTACCGCCGGTTTAGATATCAGCATTGAAGAGTTTGAAATTGTCGGTAATGCCGTCAAAGCTTTCGCTTCAGAAAATGCGACCGTGGTAGTGGGTGCTGTTATTGACCCAGAAATGCATGACGAATTACGCGTTACTGTGGTGGCAACCGGTATCGGTGCGGATCGTCGCCCAGATATCAGCTTAGTACCAACGCATCGCGCTGAACCTGTTACTACAAGTTATGTCCAACACGGTAATGCTGTGCGTCAACCGGCTCCTGCGGTTGCGGCACAACGTGAAGAGTTGCCACAAACTAAGCCACAGGCTGAAGCAAAAGGCGGCATCGATATTTTCGATATCCCAGCGTTTTTAAGAAAACAGGCTGATTAATCGCTGTCGCTTTCGACAGCGTAAAGTAGACATAGTCAAGCAGATGAGATTCATCCGCTGTTAAGCTAATAATTGGCATACTATTAGTGATGTGCTATGCTGCGCGCCCGTTTATGATTGCTTACTAATTGAGCAGGAAAAACTTATGATTAAACAACGTACCATTCAACAGACTGTTAGCTCTGTCGGTGTGGGTTTACACAAAGGTGAAAAGGTTACGCTTACTCTCCGACCTGCACCTGACAATACCGGCATTGTATTCCGGCGTGTAGACCTGTCTCCGGTAGTCGATTTCAAAATCACCCCTTCGTTAGTGGGCGATACTGTAATGTGTACCTGTTTGATTAACGAACAGGGTGTGCGGTTATCCACCACTGAGCATTTAATGGCCGCGATTGCTGGCCTGGGCATTGATAACTTAGTTATTGATGTTGACTCAGCAGAAATCCCTATTATGGACGGCAGCGCCAACCCATTTGTCTATTTGTTATTAGAAGCGGGTATTGCCGAGCAGCGTTTAGCGAAGAAGTTTATTCGCATTAAACAAACGGTCCGGGTAGAAGACGGTGATAAATGGGCAGAATTTAAGCCCTACAATGGCTTTAAGTTAGATTTTGCCATTAACTTTAATCACCCGATCATTTCAGAAACCACGCAACACGTGGTGATGGAGTTTTCAGCCGCCAGCTTTATTAAAGAAATCAGCCGTGCGCGTACTTTCGGCTTCCTGCACGAAGTTGAATTTTTACGTGCTAACAATTTAGCGCTGGGTGGCAGCATGGATAACGCCGTGGTGCTCGATGAGTTCCGTGTGTTAAACCAAGATGGCCTGCGTTATGACGATGAGTTTATTAAGCACAAGATGTTAGATGCCATCGGCGATCTTTACATGGCTGGTCACAGTATTTTAGGTGAGTTCCGTTCGTATAAAACAGGTCATGGTTTAAATAACCAACTGTTATCAGCGGTACTAGCCAAGCAAGAAAACTGGGAATTTGTGACCTTTGAAGATAAGGCAGAAATGCCGATATCCTTTTTGGCACCGCAACTTGCCTAAGAAAAAGCCGCTAAGCGGCTTTTTTTTCGTCTGCAATTTAGCATGGGATCTCACTTAAGCGGTTTTAAGCCTTGCCGTTAGCGCGGTGTGTTATCAGGCATATTGCGCAATAAGCGCTGTAAGGCTTGTTGCACTGGGCCATCGGTTTGCGCAGCGGCCTGTTGTAACTGTAAGCGGGTATCATGACTTAAGGTTGCACAATAGGGTTTTGCCGGTTGCTCTTGCACGTGTAATGGCTTTGTTTGGCCTACAGGTGACACTTCGATATCAATCCCTGCTAATTCAGGCAAGATTTTTTTGCGGAAATTGTCTAGAATGGCGTCGCGTTGCATTTTTAGTCGCGTAGCCCAGGCTGCCGAACTACATAAAATAATCGCTCGCCCCTCTTTAATGGTTGCGACCTGACAAGAGGTGAGCTGTGTTAATTGCAGGATCTGACACAATTCTGCATTAAGTTTACCGATTAATTGAAACTGCTGTTGCACGCCAGCCAGAGTGCTATGACTAAAAAGTTTAGTTAAATCTTCTGGTTTATGGCTATAACGTTTCATTTGCAGCAGCCTGTTTGAAATAGTAAAACAACGCACAAAGTGTAACAGTTTTTAGGCTGCGGCAGTAGCAGTAGCCACTGCCCTTGAAAGCAGGATAAACCATCACCATATCCTGTTAACTTCGGCCCATGTCTGAGCATTAAGCCAGACCTCACACTGACGATAATACTGGCATGGCCAGGGCTGCATTGCAGCTTTAACTTAAAATGGTATCTGGATAATGTTTGGAAAATTTTTTGCCAAATTAATTGGTAGCCGTAATGACCGTTTCTTAAAAAAATTAAAAAAACAGGTACAGCAAATCAACGCGCTGGAAGCGGAATACGAAAAGCTGAGTGATGAACAATTAAAAACGAAAACCAGCGAATTTAAACAGCGCGTACAAGACGGCGCGACCTTAGACGACATTCTGCCTGAAGCCTTCGCCACCGTGCGCGAAGCCAGTAAGCGCGTGTTTGACATGCGTCACTTTGATGTGCAACTGGTCGGTGGTATGGTGCTGCATCAAGGTAAAATCTCGGAAATGCGTACCGGTGAAGGTAAAACCTTAACAGCGACTTTGCCTGCTTACCTAAATGCTCTGAGTGGCAAGTCGGTACATGTTATTACCGTTAACGATTATCTGGCAAAGCGTGATGCGCAAACTAACGAGCCGTTGTTTACCTTCTTAGGCTTAACTGTGGGTGTTAACGTGCCCGGCATGGCACACCCAGAAAAGCAGAAAGCCTATGCCGCCGATATCACTTACGGCACCAATAATGAATTCGGTTTCGACTATCTACGAGACAACATGGCGTTCTCGCCACAAGAACGTGTGCAGCGCGATCTGGCCTTTGCCATTATCGACGAGGTGGATTCAATCCTGATCGATGAAGCGCGGACACCACTGATTATCTCCGGTCCCGCCGAAGACAGCTCTGAGCTGTATAAAAAGATTAACGTGCTAGTGCCCGAGTTAGTGCGCCAAGAAAAAGAAGACGAAGAAGATAAACACGGTGATGGCCACTTTACCGTGGATGAAAAAGCCCGTCAGGTGTACTTAACGGAAGCGGGTCAAATTCAAGTCGAAAACATGTTGCGAGAGCGCGGCATGATTGGTGAGCATGACACCTTATTCTCTGCTGCAAATATTACGCTACTACACCATGTGTATGCCGCCTTACGTGCGCATCAGTTGTTTAAACGCGATGTTGATTACGTTGTAAAAGATGGCGATATCGTTATTGTCGATGAGCACACGGGCCGAACAATGGAAGGTCGTCGTTGGTCTGAAGGCTTACACCAAGCGGTAGAAGCCAAAGAAGGCGTGCGCATTCAAAACGAAAACCAAACGCTGGCGTCTATTACTTTCCAAAATTACTTCCGCTTATATGACAAATTAGGCGGTATGACCGGTACTGCAGATACCGAAGCGTTTGAGTTCCAACAAATCTATGGTTTAGAAACCATAGTGGTACCAACCAACAAGCCGATGGTACGCCAAGATTTGGCCGATTTAGTGTATTTAACGGCTGAAGATAAATACAACGCCATTATCGAAGATGTGAAAACCGCTCGCGATACTGGCCGCCCTGTGCTGGTAGGTACGGCGTCAATTGAAAGCTCAGAATACTTATCAACGTTACTGAACAAAGCCAAAATTACCCACCAAGTATTAAACGCTAAGTTTCACGCTAACGAAGCACAAATTATTGCTGATGCCGGTCGCCCAGGCACGGTCACTATCGCCACTAACATGGCGGGTCGTGGTACCGATATCGTCTTAGGCGGTAGCTGGCAGAGTGAATTACAAGCCTTAGGTGCCGATGCGGATGCCGAAGTGGTTGCGGCAGCGAAAGCAGAATGGCAGAAACGCCATGATGCCGTGATTGCAGCCGGTGGTTTGCATATCATTGGTACTGAGCGTCACGAATCGCGTCGTATTGATAACCAGTTACGTGGTCGTGCCGGTCGTCAAGGTGACCCAGGTATTTCCCGTTTTTACTTATCGCTAGAAGATGCCTTGATGCGGATTTTCGCCTCAGATCGGATGGCGGCGATGATGCGCCGTATTGGTATGGCGCCAGGTGAAGCTATCGAGCACCCTTGGGTCAGTCGTGCCATTGAAAACGCACAACGTAAAGTGGAAGCGCGTAACTTTGATATTCGTAAGCAGTTACTTGAGTTTGATGACGTAGCCAATGACCAACGTAAAGTGGTGTATGAGCAACGTAATGACTTGTTAGATGCCGACGATATTAGTGAAACCATTCATGCCATTCGTGATGACGTTGTTAACAGCATGATTAATGACTATATCCCGCCACAGTCTATGGACGAAATGTGGGATATCCCTGGTTTAGAGCAGCGTCTGCAAGCCGACTTTGGCGTGGCATTGCCGATTAGCCAATGGTTAGCGGATGACAAAAAGCTGTTTGAAGAGAAGCTACGTGAGCGTATTCAAGAAGAAGTGAGCGCGTCTTACAATTCAAAAGAACAGATGGTCGGCCCACAAGTGCTACGTCAGTTCGAAAAAGCCATTATGTTACAAAGCTTAGATACGCACTGGAAAGAGCATTTGGCGGCGATGGATCACTTGCGTCAAGCGATCAACCTACGTGGTTATGCGCAGAAGAATCCGAAGCAAGAATATAAGCGCGAATCTTTTGAGTTATTCACCAACATGTTGGAAGCACTGAAACTGGATGTGATTGGTATTCTTAGTCGCGTGCAAGTGAAAGCGGCAGAAGATGTTGAAGCAGTTGAAGAGCAACGTCGTCAAGCTGACAACGTACCGCATAACTATCAACATGCGGATGCCGAGCAGTTAGCTAGTGATTTACCAGAAGGTATGCAAAACGCTGCCCCAGTGATGCGTGACGGTGCTAAAGTAGGGCGTAATGACGCCTGTCCTTGTGGTTCAGGTAAAAAATACAAGCACTGTCATGGCCAACTTAGCTAAAGCGGTGTTGCATGTGGCTGTTGGCGTGATTGTGCGTCAACAGCAGGTGTTGCTTGCGTTGCGCAAAGCATCACAGCATCAAGGGGGGAAATGGGAGTTTCCAGGCGGTAAGCTGGAACAAGGTGAGTTAACAGAGTACGCCTTGGTTCGCGAATTAGCCGAAGAAATTGGTATTACAGTGCAGGCCAGTTCCCCTTTGCTGCAATTGCGTTATCAATATCCAGAGCGTGAAGTGTTTTTGGATATTCGTTTGGTTACTGAGTTTAGTGGTGAGCCGCAAGGCTTAGAAGGGCAAGCAGTAAAGTGGTTTGCTATCAGTGAGCTTGATACTATTACATTGCCCGATGCTAATCAGCCAATTGTTGAACATCTGCAACAACACTTTCTCTAATATCTCAAAACTCAAAACTCAAAACTCAAAACTCAAAACTTAAAACTCAAAACTCAAAACTCAAAACTCAAAACTCAAAACTCAACACTCAACACTTAACACTCAACACTCACAGCTAAGCTAATGATTAACTGTGAACTGAGTTAAGCGCATTTTTGCAGCGTGTGGCTGGCATTTCTACTGCGTTATACGAAATATATCCTATATTTCGCCTTCGGTCAGCAGAGCTGTTCCCGTTTGCTCCATACAAACGGGTCGCTTGTTTATGTAGAATAACTACACGGCACAAGCTCTGCCTTGTATAAATACCAGCCACTCAGCTGCAAAAACAACCATCAAACGTCAACAAGCCCTAGCATTAATCTGTATTTTTAAAAAACTGATTATCCTGCGCTATCATGTCTTGCTCTAATTCTGCTAAATACGCTTCTGATAACGCTGCATCAATCGGCATTTTATCGGGAATACGATGATTTTCTGCGGCCCAATCACCTAAGTCGATTAACTTACAGCGCTCGCTACAAAAAGGGCGAAATACGGATTCGGCTTGCCAAATAACCGGCGTTTTACAGGTAGGACATTGAATTGTAGTGGTCATGCAGGGCTCCTCTAACGGCTGCTGCTGCGAGATCTATGGCAGCAACAATAAACATGTGTGGATTGTAACAGATCAGCTCTGTATGCGTTAGGCACAGCCAGAGAACTTATCTACAGGCCAGATTAAAAATGATGGCGGCAAGTAAAAGCTTGCAATATCAGTTGTATTAAAACAGAAGACTTGTCAGTGCTAACAGCATGCCAATTGAAAACTTACCGCTTCAGCACACACACTGCGGCCGGCTTGCTCGGTTAATTGCATAAAGCGGATGGCATAGCGATAACGATTACCGCTCACCGTAGGAAAGGAGCCACCCGACTGCTGATATTTAATGCGCAGCAGTTCAAACTGTTCAGCATTTTGTTGGTAAAAACCGTTATCACTGCTGATCGTTTGAAAATGGCCACGTTCACGCACAAAGCTGAGTACAAATTGAATGGCTTGCTCCGTTTGTTGCAAGGCGTTATGCCATTCTGCGCGCTGCTGTTGTCGTTCTGCTTGCGGTAAGGCTAGCCAGTATTGTAGCTGTGGCATATCAAAGTAACAGCAACCACCGGGTAAGCCAAACCGTTGGCGCAGCGGCGCTAAAAACACATCGTCTTTGAGCGGGCTACTTAATTTGCCACTGCGCAATAAGTCGCTTTGTAAACGCAGCGCTTGTTGCAGCATCACTTGCAGCTTTTTATCAGACACCGATGGATGGCGTGACCATTGCACTAATTGATTTTCACAGCGTTCTATATCTTTCAGTAAATCGGGGCGGATATCATGCCGATCTAACACATCAATTAGCGTAAATAAGGCGCTAAAATAACTGAGCTGCTGTGCTTCATTTTCTAGGTCGGCCAGGCTATTGAGTTGGGTAAATAAGTGCTCAACCCGTAAGTAGGTGCGGATTTTTTCGTTAAGCGGATGTTCGTAAATTAATTCGGCAGTCGTCACTGCGGTTTTTCACCTATTTTTTGGCTCATTGCAAGATACGCTTGATGTAAGCGGCTAATTTGCGGCAACAACTCTGCGGCCGTGCCATTGTTATTGATAACATCATCCGCAGCGGCTAAGCGAGCGGCTCTGTCGATTTGTGCTGCCATAATGGCACGAACCTGGCTTTCACTGTTATTATCGCGCGTGGTCGTGCGGGCTAACTGGGTTTGTTCGCTCACATCCACAACCAACACCCGAGACACCCATTTATCTAAACCGTTCTCAAGTAATAAGGGCGCCACCAGTAGTGTGTAAGGTGTCGTGCTGGCCGCCAGTTGACTAAGTAACTCGCTGCGGATCGCCGGGTGGAGTAATTGTTCTAACCAGCGTTTGGCGGCGCTATCGGCAAAGATTTTCTTGCGTAATGCTGCGCGATCCAACTGACCATCGGCTAACAACATACCTTGGCCAAAGTGTTGCACGATGGCCGCTAAACAAGAGCTGCCCGGCATGACCACTTCGCGTGCTACGATATCAGCATCAACATAGTGAGCGCCCAGCGCTTTAAAATGTTCTGCTACCGTGCTTTTACCGCTCCCTATGCCGCCGGTCAGGCCAATCAGCAGTGATGATATTGCAGCAGGCTGCTTCATAGGCCGAGATAACGCAGATAGGCGCCCGTCATTTGCTCACCCCAGAGCATGGCAATCCAGCCTGCTGCGGCAATATAGGGGCCAAAGGGGATAGGGGTCGCTTTATCTTTACCTTGAATGCTGAGCAAAGTCACACCAATCACCGCACCAACTACAGACGACAGTAAAATAATCAGAGGTAATTGCTGCCAGCCTAGCAACGCACCAAAAATCGCTAACAGTTTAAAATCACCATAACCCATACCTTCTTTGCCGGTCAGTAACTTAAAAGCCCAGTACACCGACCACAGGCTTAAATAACCGGCTGCGGCACCAAGCAAGGCTTGTTCTGGATTAACTATGGCACTGCTAGTTATGCTAAATAACAACATCAACCAGAGCAGCGGTAAGGTCAGCTGATCCGGCAGCAGCATTTTATCAATATCAATAAAGCTCAGCGCCACTAAGCCCCAGGTTAAAAAAATCAGTACTGCACTGGTCAGAGTCGGGCCATATTGCCAAGCGACCAAGGTAGATAGTACGGCTGTTAACAACTCTACCGCAGGATAACGTGCACTAATGGTGGTTTTACACTGCCGGCAACGTCCTTTTAAGCATAGCCAACTTAACAGCGGGATATTATCGTAAGCGGCAATCGGTTGTTGGCACTTTGGGCAAGCTGAACGCGGTACGGCTAAGTTAAAAGGGGTTGCCGCTTTATGTTGCTGGTTAGGCTGAAAATATTCTTGAAATTCCGCCTGCCATTCGCGCTCCATCATTATCGGTAGCCGATAGATCAGCACATTTAAAAAGCTGCCAATCACTAAGCTAAATAACGCCACTAGGCTTAAAAACAGCCATGGATAAGTGGTAAAAACTAAACTTAACTCACTCATCCGACAATCTCGCCCAATTGGAAGATCGGTAAATACATCGCAATAATCAAACCACCAATAACTACACCCAGCACTGCCATAATCATTGGCTCTAGCAAGGCAGTAAGGCCGTCTACCGCATCATCGACTTCTTGTTCATAAATATTGGCGACCTTTGATAGCATACTATCCAAGGCACCCGATTCTTCACCGATGGAGACCATCTGAATCACCATCTCTGGGAAGCGATCAGTTTGTTTCATCGATGAGTGCATTTGATTACCGGAAGAAACTTCATCGCGTACCTCTAATATGGCATTGCGGTAAATCTCATTACCTGAGGCCCCTGCAGCCGACTCTAAAGCCTCAATCAATGGCACACCGGCTGCAAAAGTGGTGGATAGGGTACGAGCAAAACGTGCTACCGCCGCTTTGTTCAAAATATTGCCAATCACCGGGGCTTTTAAAATAAATGCATCCGATGCGGTGCGAAACTTAAGGTTGTTTTTATAAGCTTTACCAACAAAATAACCCGTGAGCATAATCACGCCCAGTACTACCCACCAGTAGGACTGCATAAATTCTGAAATGCCCAATACAAATAGAGTGAAAGCCGGCAATTCGGCACCAAAACTTCCAAAGATTGCAGCAAATTGTGGAACGACAAAAATAAGTAAGATTGAAGTGACAATAAGTGCAATGACTAATACGGCAATGGGGTAAAACATGGCTTTTTTAATTTTTGATTTCAGTGCTTCAGCTTTTTCTTTATAAATGGCAATGCGATCAAAAATCCGATCTAAGGCACCCGATTGCTCGCCGGATTTCACTAAATCACAATACAGCTCATCAAAATACTTCGGGTGTTCGCGCAGCGTCTCTGAAAGCGGTAAACCGGCTTGAATTTTTACTGAAATTTTTTGCATTAAAATACGCAGGCTTTTGTTATCTGCACCATTAGCGATGAGATCGATCGATTGCACCAAGGGTACGCCAGCGCCCAGCATAGTAGCAATCTGGCGGGTGACAATAGAAATATCGGCCGCAGTGATTTTTTTCTCACCACCAAATAGCGACTTAGGTTTCTTTTTCACCGCAGAAGGAGTGATGCCCTGTTGGCGCACAAGGGCTTTAGCTTCGGCAACGCTGGTGGCTTTAATTTCACCGGTTTTGCGATCACCTTTGCGGTTTACGCCTTTGTAAGTGAAGGTGTGCAGTTCTTTTATTTTAAATTTTTGTTCCTGCGCCATCTGTGATTATCCTTTTGCCCGCTCTATTCATGCTATTTCAAATTGATTGTCGCTTTAATCTATCTAATGCTAAGTCAGTAAGCCGTTAGCCTTTGGTTACGCGATTAACTTCTGCCAGGCTGGTGACACCCGCGGCTGCTTTTAATAAACCGGAGCGGCGCAAGTTATTAATACCATCCAGTTTTGCCTGGTTAGCGATATCAATGGAGTTACCGTTTTGCATAATAATATCCGCCATTTTCGGGCTGATCGGCATCACTTCATAAATACCCACGCGGCCCTTATAGCCGTTGGTGCAATGCTCACAGCCAACCGGTTTAAAGATTTTGATGTTATGCACTTCATCCTCTTCATAACCTTGGCGCAGTAATTCGGCCTGCGGAATCTCTTCTTGCACTTTGCATTTTGGGCAAAGCCGCCGAGCTAAGCGCTGGGCAATAATCAACGAAACCGAACTGGCAACGTTATAAGCCGGTACGCCCATATTCAGTAACCGTGTTAGTGTTTCCGGGGCTGAGTTGGTGTGTAATGTCGATAACACTAAGTGACCAGTTTGCGCCGCTTTAATGGCGATTTCGGCCGTTTCTAAATCTCGAATTTCACCCACCATCACCACATCAGGATCTTGCCGTAAAAAGGCGCGTAGAGCGGTAGCAAAAGTTAAACCAGCTCGGGCATTCACCTGTACTTGGTTAATGCCGGGTAAGTTAATTTCGACCGGATCTTCCGCAGTAGAAATATTGGTTTCTTCGGTATTCAGAATCGCTAAGCCGGTATACAGCGAAACGGTTTTACCGCTACCGGTAGGGCCGGTTACTAAGATCATGCCTTGTGGCTGGGCTAAGGCATTTAAATACAGTTGTTTTTGTGCGTCCTCATAACCCAAGATATCGATACCGAGCATGGCGCTATCAGAGTCGAGGATCCGCATTACGATTTTTTCGCCATACAAGGTTGGCAGGGTGCTGACCCGAAAATCGATAGATTTTTTTGCGGAGAGTTTCAGTTTAATGCGGCCATCTTGCGGTACGCGCTTTTCGGCGATATCCAGCCGTGACATGACCTTTAAACGAGCACATAACCGTGTGGACAGTGCGACCGGTGGGCTGGCCACCTCAGTTAAAATGCCATCAATCCGAAAGCGGATCCGAAACATTTTTTCATAGGGCTCAAAGTGTAAATCTGAGGCGCCTTTACGAATAGCATCTAATAAAATCTTGTTGATAAAGGTAATGATCGGCTGATCTTCTTTATCGCTTTGTACGGCAGGCGCATCGTCGGTTTCTTCTTCAACCACGCCCATGGCCGTCAGATCCCACTCGCCATCACCTGAGCCTAAGCTGGCATAAGCGTTTTCAAATAAGCGTTCAATTAGCTTGGTTAATTTGTCGTACTGCACAATCACGATTTCGGCATTTAAGCCAGCGTTAAACTCGAAATCTTCAATCGCCGCCATATTGGTCGGATCAACCACCGCCAAGTACATAGTCCGGCCGCGTTTTGCCAACGGCAGCATATCGTTTTTGCGGGTGAGTTTTTCATTGCGTAGGTCTTCAGGGATAGAGCTCACATCAAAGAAGTCCAGATCCAGCATAATATGCTGGCTGACGCTATTCGCCACTTCCGCCAGCTTAGCCGAATCTAACAGTTTTTCGGTGATTAATAGTTCAGGCAAAGTACGATACTGCTTACCCTTTTCGGTAATCAGTTTCGTTACTTTATCGCCATCAATTATGCTCTGCTGGATCAATTTCTTGAGCAGGGTGGAATTACTCGTCACCGCCATAGTGGCCGTTTACTCCGGTAGCTTGAAGTTAAACAATTAGTTAAGAGTATGCCAGTATCCTTTAACTATTCAAGATTTACTGTCAATTATCCGGCAGATAGTCAAATTGTTTATTTATTCGCACAGCCTAAGCGCAGCACGGTATGACATTGTCAGTTCTGTTTATGAAAATACTGCCAAGTTAACCTTACTCGGCAGTCAGCTCACTAGTTAGAATCACAGCAACAGTGCGCTTTTATTCGGCGGCATTTACTAGGCCGCTTTTTTAAGCCAGAGTAGCTAAACGGCTTATTGCTGATAGCGACTGATTAATTCAGCCAAGCTACCATTTTGCTGCAAGGCGCTAATAGCTTGATTAATCTCGGCTAGTTGTGATTCTGAGACACTTTTTTTACTGAGCATAAAGTACACCTCAGATGGCGCCAAGCTTAGTGTGTGTGGCTGTATTTGTTGGCTCAACCCCTTACGGCGAATAATCGCGGCAGCGACAAAGCTATCTTCTAAGGCACCGCTGATCTCTTCATCTTGTAAGCGCGCTAAATTGAGTTCGCTGATCTGGGCGTTTACAAAGGCTTGCGGTTTTTCGCCATACAATTGATTGATTAAGTCACCATAATAATAACCACTAACGACACCGATAGTATGGCCTGCCTCGATGAGTGCTGGAAAATCGGCATAATCCATCTCCACCTCGGTTCTGGTCAGTAACACAAATTGTTCTTGTCGATAGGCATCAGAAAACCAAGCATAACTTTCACGTTCAGCATTCTTTGAGGCACCGGGTAATACATCGAGTTCACCAGCCTGTAGTTGGCTTAATAAATTCGCCCAGTCACCCGGCACCAGTTGTAACTCACAGTTGAGCTCGCTGGTCAGCGCTTGCAAAATGTCGATATCTAAGCCCTGTGGTTGTGCGGCTTGCCCTAAATAATGGTAGGGCTCCCAAGCATCAAAGCCAACTTTTAACAGACAAGCGTCGGGTTTCAGCGGTTCGGTGATAACCGCAACTTCTGCTATCGGATTCATAGCCGGGGCGGCTGGCGTATTCGGTTTACAACCTGTGAGCAGCAGGCTAGTGCATATAAGCGTAATGGGATAAAAAAACATAGGAACACTGCGCATAGCAAAACTCCTTAGATTAAATTGACTTAATAAGTGTAGGCGTTATTGCTTGTTTTACCAGCAAGGCTGTTCGGCAGGAGCGTATTGCTAAATAAATGCAGAAAAGTTCAGTAAAGCAATAGCTAATCAAGGCAAAAATGCTCTATGCTGAAACTTAAGACCATTTAATCGTTATGGGAATTATGTTGTTATGCGCGAACTAATAGAAAAAGCCACTAGCCTGCCGTCAATTCCGAAAGTGTTACAAGACCTCATCGCCAGTTTTCAAAGTGATACCGTGAGCAGTGAACAGATAGCCACTATTTTAAACAGTGACCAAGCCTTAACCGCTAAGGTATTGCGTTTGGCCAACTCAGCCAAATATGGCGGTCATCGTAAAATTGGCTCCGTCAAAGATGCCGTGTTAGTGCTTGGCACCAGCACCCTGCGTACCCTAGTATTATCGGTGGGTTTAGCCGGCAGTTTTAAAGCTATCCCCGGTTTCGATTTACCTGCTTACTGGCGCTATTCGTTTCGGATGGCGAATCGGGCAAAGTATTTAGCCAAACTGATTAAAGCGGATGCCGATGTGGCCTACACGTGCGGTTTATTGCACGGTGTAGGGGAGTATTTAATCCACATCGTTAAACCGGAAACGGCGGTGTTAATTGATCAAGAAGTGGCTGCCGGTAATCGCCGTCGCGAAATTGAGATGAAACATTTAGGTTTTGATTTTACCCAAGCCGGTGCCGAACTGGCACGGCATTGGCATTTTCCAGAAGAGATTGCCCAAGCCATTCAACATCAATATACACCCGCGAAGAGCGGCACCTTAGATCCTTATGCGTCATTATTGGTATTAAGCCGTTATTTAATTGAGCATGAGCAGGATATTCAAAAAGAACAATTTGAGTTATTCCCTGCAAAATTGGCGCATGCTCTCCATCTGCAATTAGACGACGTTTATAAGCATATTTTAGCCATGCCAGATGTTGATGCCGATATTGAAATGTTAATGGGTTAAGCCCGTCGCAAGGGCCTGCCCGTTTGTTACCGGGTAGGCTTGAAACAACCTCGTGTTTTTCTAAGCCCGCTTTCACGTTACTCAAGCTCATTTTCGGTGATGAGTGAACATCAGATCTGTATGCGGATATCCTTTTTAGTACGCTTGTAAAAAAATAAAACTTAATTGATTAAGATGTGTTTTATGGTCGCTATGGTTTGCTGTCGTAAAGTCGGTAATAAAATTGCTTATTTTTTAGCTTTTACTTGAATTATCCGAAGATAAAAGCAAATATACAAGGTTAAGACAAGAAGACAAAGGTAGATCGCCATGCAAAAAACAGCGACAGCATTACTCGAAAACGCAAGCCAGTTACAACTTGAATGTGCAACAATTCTTAAACGTTATAGTTCGACACTTAAAGCCAGTGCGAAAAGTCGTTGGCCTATACTCGAAGCGCGTTTACAGCAGCTATTACCGCAGTTGCTGCCATTGTATTTACAGCTGTATGGTGAGCGTTACGATTGCCATTACCATTTAGAACAATTACTAAAGGTGTTAGCCAAAGCGTTGGCACAGCGACCGGATTTCTTGCTGCAAGAAGATGAGGATCCGCAGCAGTGGCATAAAGCGCCAACAGCGCTGGGCTCTGCTTGTTATGTCGATTTATTTGCGGGCGATTTTAAAGGCCTAGAGCAGCGTATTCCTTACCTTCAGCAAACCGGTATCAATTACTTGCATTTGATGCCGCTGTTTAAAGCCCCCGAGCCAAACAGCGATGGCGGTTATGCGGTATCCGATTATCGCAAGACCATGCCGCATCTTGGCTCAATGCCGCAACTGGCTAAGCTGATGCAAAAATTGCACAGCGCAGGGATTAGGCCTGTGCTCGATTTTGTATTTAATCATACGTCGGATGAGCACCGTTGGGCCGAAAAAGCCAAAGCCGGTGAGCAGCAATTCCAAGATTATTACTTTTTTTTCGACGAGCAAGAACGCGATCAGTATGCGCCCTGGCTACGAGAAATCTTCCCAGAAATTCGTCGCGGTTGCTTTACCTTTGAGCCCCATGCCGAGCGTTGGGTGTGGACCACCTTTAACAGCTTCCAATGGGATTTAAACTACGCCAACCCGGAAGTGTTTAATGCCATGGCTGAAGAAATGTTGTTTTTGGCCAATCAGGGTGCCGCAGTGCTGCGGCTGGATGCCTTAGCCTTTGTTTGGAAAGAAGCCGGCACGTCTTGTGAAAACCTGCCAAAAGCGCATACCTTGATCCGTGCTTTTAATGCGGTGGCAGCGATAGCAGCGCCGGCTTTACAATTTAAATCAGAAGCCATAGTGCATCCAGATGAAGTGGTGAAGTACATTGCGCCGCAAGAGTGCCAGTTATCTTATAACCCACTGTTAATGGCCTTACTATGGAATAGCTTAGCGACCCGTAAAACACGCTTGTTAACCGAGTCATTGCAACGACGTTTTGCGATTGATCCACAGTGCAGTTGGGTTAACTATATTCGCTGCCATGACGATATTGGCTGGACTTTTGATGATCAAATCGCCTGGCAGCTAGGCATTAACCCTGAGCATCATCGGCAATTTTTAAATCAATTCTATACTGGGCAGTTTGCTGGCAGCTTTGCCACGGGCGTGCCATTTCAACAAAACCCAGTGACCGGTGATTGCCGGGTAGCTGGCATGCTGGCGTCGTTAACGGGTGTCGAGCAAGCTGTGCAAAGTGGTAACACCACGCATTTACACTTTGCGCTAGCGCGTATTTATTTGCTGAACAGTATTATTCTCAGTATTGGCGGCTTGCCGTTACTTTATATGGGCGACGAGCTGGGTTTACTCAATGATTATGCTTATCAGGATGATCCGCACAAACGCGACGATAGTCGCTGGGTCAACCGCGTTGCTGTTAGCGAGCAACAGTTAGCTGAGGCCCACAACCCTGACAGTCTCTCAGGTAAAATCTATGCTCAGCTGCAACAGCTTATTCGCACCCGTAGCCGCTTACCGGTATTAGGCGCAGGGCAAACCGAGATATTACATAGCGGTAATCCGCATTTGTTCGCTTATCGGCGGCAATTGGATCAACAAAGCATGTTATGTGTGGTCAATTTTAGTGAAGAGCCGCAAGTCTTTGTGGGGGCTCCGGGTAGTCAATGGCGCGAAGAGTTAAGCGGTGAGTTATTGCATGGCCGCAGCTTACATTTGGCGCCTTACCAAGTGCTCTGGTTAAGCGCAACGGTGAGTTAAAGGCGGTTATTCATTTACGGCTTAGTCTTCTAAGCCGTTTTAATTTCAGCCGAGTATGGATTCAATTTTGACAAAAAAAGCCCCGCAAGCGGGGCAAACTACAGAGAAAACGTTCAGAGCTACTGTGTAATATTAATCAGTTGGGTATTCAGCACCACGCGGTTCGCTTAACTGAATTGTATTAAACTAATGTGTGGCTTTTTGCAGTTGCTGCTCTGCCGGGTTAAACAAGAAGTTCCACCACAAACCGATACACAGCAGCACGGCAAAGCCGGTGGCCAGATAGAAGCCATAGCGCACATCACCAAACATATCGCCAACAATACCCATTAACAAAGGCCCTAAAGCAGCGGCTAAAGCAGTAAAAGCCAAAATTAAGCCTGCGGCAGCGCCATGTTGATTGCGCGGAAAGCAGCTAATGCCTTTGGAGTTTAAGGTGGGATACATCATCGACATAAAGAGCCCCGACAGCGGCATGAGCCACAGTGCCCACGCAATACCTTGCCACATACTGACGATGAAACAGGCTGCGATCACGGTACTAAACCAAGCCAATAAACTCGTCCAACAAAAACGGGTTAACAGCCATTCAGCTAAAAAGCGGCCCAGCGTGCGTAAAATAAAAAATACCGTGATGGCATGTGCTGCCATGGTGGTCCATTGGCCATCATATTGTTGCAGTAAGGTCGGCAGCCAAACAAAGATCGCCACTTCGGTTGCCACATAACAGGCGATTGCTAGCGAAAAGCCCAGCGCGTAGCGGTTTTTAACTAAAGCTAAACAATCCCAAATCGAGCTTTGCGCTTGCGTGACATAACCGGGGTAATCCATGCGCCAAGCAATCAGCAGTAATACCGCGCAAATAAAGCCAGCTAACAAGTAAAGCTGCTCCCAAGCGAGGTCATAACTCAGTAGCAATGCCACTAAAGCGGGGCCAGCAATGGCACCGAGGCCAAAGAAACCTTCTACCCGATTCATTAAACGGGTATGACCTTGCGCATTGTTACTGATATCACCAATTAGCGCCAAGGCACCGGTTTTAAATAAACCGATACTTAAACCGCACAGGCCCAGTAGTAACAAATAAAAGTTAAAGCTTTGGCCAAACGCAAAGGCAACACAGGCCAACGTATAAATAAATAAACCAAATAAGATAATCTTTTTGCGGCCCAAGCGATCGGCCAGTTGCCCTAGGAATAACCCAGATAAACCAATAAAGATCATCGGTACATAATGAAAGGCGGCGGCTTGCGTCAGTGTTAGATTAAACTGAGCCACCACTTCTGGAATAATAACGCCAACGGCATCTGTGGTCATAGCGAACACAAAAAACATTAGGCAGGTCATCCATTTAACCTGATTATGGGTGTGGTTATCCACCACGACAGCAGCGTGCGGTTGAGAGTTTTGCATGTTTCTACCTTGTTAAGATCAGCCTGAGGCTAACGTTATTTTTATCAGGTGATCGCTGTACTGAGTACATGTCGTCGCCTGTTTTTAATTATCTTAAAATTACACCTTAAACGATTAAGTTGCAAGGCTTCTGCACGATATTTAAACAAAATGCTGTTAGATTAACACAAGAGGATAGTCGGTAAGTCAGGCACCTTAGCAACTGTCGCGTAAACGCAACTCACAATCAAGCAAAACATGTTGTTGCTGTTGGCCGCTCAGTAACAAACGGGCGGCCGTGCGGCCTTTCTCATCACTATGCTGGGCAATCGTGGTTAGCGCAGGGTAGGCACGCTCGGCTTCTTCAATGCCATCAAAACCGACAATGCGCAGATCTTCTGGAATGCGTAAGCCAAGTTGGCGCGCGACAGCGATGGCCCCTAAGGCAATGCGATCACTCATACAGAGTAATAACTGCGGTCTAGGATATTGGGTAAGGGCTTCACGTGCGGCGATTTCGGCATAATGATGAGTATTAACGGGGATATGCCACACTTGTTCGGCGGGCAAGGCTCGGTTTTGCGCTTGCATCGCCGCTAAATAACCATCAAGGCGCCGCCGCGCGATAGATTCTTCTTCATGATATAGCTCGTTCGGTTGCATCCGACAGACACGGTCTGAATCGAGTAAACGTAAGCCAAGTACTGCGACCTTACCGGCTTGTTGCTGCAAGGCATACTCTGCAATGTCATAGGCATAACGGTAATTATCGATATTGACAGAACCCACCTCGGGGAGGTTACAGTCGACGGTGATCATCGGCTTACCACTGGCTAGTACACGGTCGAGTTGCTCTGGGCTTTTCGAGCGGCCATAAATAATAAAGCCATCAGGCATGGCTTCGGCCGTGCTGTGCACCGCTTTGCTGCCAGAGAGCAACAACATATCTTTACCCTGTTGCTGTAATACTTCGGCAATACCTTTAATCAATTGGCTCGCCACCGGATCGCTAATGGCATAATCGAGCGAGTCGGCGAGTAAGATGGCAATCATATCTGAGCGGCCGGTGCGCAAGCTGCGCGCCGTGGCATTCGGGCCGTTAAAACCGAGCTTTTCACTTTCGGCCAAGATATGGCTGCGCAAATCAGTAGACAGTTGGTCAGGCCGATTAAAGGCATTTGAAACCGTTGCCACGGACACGCCTAGGTGCTTAGCCAGTGATTTCAATGTAATTTTTGCCATACTGTACTATCCTTAAACTGCTTATAAACTTGTGCTACCGCCGCAGATCCGATTGTCTAAAACGAAAAAGCTGCACGTTAATGCAGCTTTACATATCTCTTTTCACAATGCCAGTTAGAAAAGCGCACAACTCACTTAGAATTGATAGCGTATACCTAACGAAGCCGTGCGACCGTTAATGGTTCTGGCCGTAATAATGCCGTTTGCCGGTACACTGCCTTGTTCCGCTTCAGTAATACCCACAGTATCAAATAGGTTATTTACATTGACTGACAGTGTTAAGTTCTGAGCTAGCTCATAGTTAGCAAAGGCGTTCAGCTGCGTATAAGCATCAAACTTCAGATCATTGTTATCTTGCGCATAAGCACCGGTCGTTCCGACTAAAGTGATACCGACTTGTGCGTTATCCATCGTATAACGTGCTAATAAGTTATAGATAAAATCGGCTTGACGACGTGGCGTATTACCTACCACACCTGGATTAAGTGCATCTTGGCTGATCTCCGCATCCGTCCAAGTCACCGAACCGCGGAAATCGAAATCACCAATCCGATAGCTACTCTCTAACTCAACACCTTTGGCTTCATATACGCGGTCAAAAAACTGCTGGGTCGTGGCTTCAAAGTTTTGCTCATCGGTTTCAGCAAAAAACACAGTGGCGAACAGGTTTAAATTACCATGACGGCTCTTGCTACCAAACTCGTACTGTTTTACTTGGTCTACCGCATCTTGTGCTGCTACTGAGCCATCTGCATTAACTTTGCCAAAGAGTAAACGGTCGGCATTAGCACGGCCACCCTTACTGATGCGACCAAATACTGCCCAGTCTCTACTGTATTGATAGTTAGCACCTACCGAGTAAGAATTGTAACTCCAGTCATAATTCACTAACTGCGGGTTAGCTAAGTCGATACCTGACACACTTTGCTCAACTTGGCTAATGACGCCATCGCCATTCATATCACGGCTACTTTGCACAGCACCCGCATAGGTGCCTGTCGCATCACCCATATCGCGGCGAACACTGGCTTCAAACGACCAATCGCCAAAGCCCCAGCTTGCAGAGGCATAAGGTGCTTTGATGCTGTAATCGGTGTTGTAATTCCGTTGACAGCAATTACCCCAAAATGGCACACCATAAGCTAATAAACCCTTTTCAGAAAACGCTGTGCCATTTGCAGCGGTAACATCCAGCAGTTCTGCGTTATCGCCTTTTAAGGCCATAAAATAGGAATTCCACAGCCAAGACATATCAATAGACTGATCGGCGATGTAATAGCCTAAAGTCACATCCACTTCACCAATGCTTCGGGACAGTTTTAAGTCGTTAACCATTGAACCGAAATCGTTGATCTCAACATCAAAGGTATGAATACGCATCGCATTGGCACTGGCATCATAACGCTCGCCAGCTTGAGGTCCTACCGCATAACGAACAACCGCACCTGGCCCCGCAATACTGTCGGCAATACTTTGGCTATTATCCACTTCGGCTGGGAATGGCGTGATAAAATTGCCGCTAACACTGCTAATACGGAAGCGGTTATCCAGCGTCCAATTATCATCTAAATCAAAAACGGCTTCCACCCCGAAGCTATTTACTTCAGGATTCATCCCGTTACGAATATCACCGCGCGAGATCTGATTAGCACCATTTAAGCGCACGGTTTCGGTTAAATACACGGATTGTAGGGTATCTTGTTGCGAATCGTAGCCCGCTACTGAGCTACCATCGGCACGCATTGGCATCGGCATATAGCTGGCAACACGGTCATTTAAGTGTTTGGCATAAAGCCGTACATAGCCCGTATCAAATTCTTTAGTGATATTGGCTTTTAACTGATAACCCCGTTCACCTTGATAACCAGGATCACGAATGCCTTCGCCTTGACGGACAAAACCGCCCAAATGGAAGCGGGTATCCGTATTAATATCGCCACCGTACTCAAAGTCAGTACGGAATTGGTCGTAATTTAAACCGGTCGTCATGGCGATACTGCCGCCATTATCGGCGCCTGTTTTACTTAAAAAGTTAATAACACCGCCAGGTGAATTACTGGCTAGCGTACTGGCTGAGCCACCACGGATCACTTCTAACCGCGAGAGGGTAGCATCGGCACGCACAAAGATATCGGCGTTACCAAAGGCAATATCACCAAACTGTACTACCGGTAAGCCATCTTCTTGTAAGGTTAAAAATTTAGCACCGCCTGCGGCCACTGGTAAACCACGAACAGCGATGTTAGCGTTACCTTCACCACCGGTTGATTCACTGCGTACACCGGGCAGCATACGGAAGATTTCGGCAGTTGATCTTGGCGCACTCGCATCAATATCTTCTAGTGTCAAAGCACTCACTGACACGCTAGATTGCATCACGGTTTGATTACGTGAGACAGAACCGGTAACGATAATACGTTCAAAGCCCAAACCGGTGGGTTCAGCAGCTTGTTCAGCATTTGCGGTTTCAGTCTCGGTGTTGTCTTGTTGCGCCTGCACAGCATTAGCCGTTAAGGCTAAGCTAATAGCCAGCGCCAAATAAGAACGGCGATTTGGTGTTGTTTTCATCTGGTGTCTCCCTTGTCGGTCTTGAATAAATATTATTATCATACGGTGCTTCAGCCTACTTTTTGACTCCATCTAAATCGTTTCAGATAAAAGGCGAAAAATAGCGTTTGTATAATTTCATTATCAAGTGTGCTTTTGCAGCATTCTTTGATTTATAGTAGCAGACTAAGTCAATTTTGCTAGTTTTAACCAATAACAGCAAAGTCAGCTAAGCGCTTTCAAACATAAACTTGGTTGTTTCTTCGAGTTGATATGCTACGTTAAAGTTATCTTAAACGTTTTACCTCTAAAATTTGCAGTCGTCAAGAGTGGTTAATAACTAAACAGGTTTTTTTTTGAAAAAATGACATTACCACTGAGGTTCGGTATTGGTATCGTTGCTTTTTGGTTAACTTAAAAGATCATTGGTTAGCGTGATAATTTAGGGGGCGTGATTAATCGCACGCCATCTTATCAACACCAATATCAACGGCGACAAGTTATAAGGGCGCCGCGTTTTCTGTATTCGGTATCTGTAACATCGCCTGCTGCCTGAGCCATCAAGGGGTTGGTTTAAAACCATGATTCTGTCGCAGCAAAGCTGCATCACTTGGACAGGCGGGAGAGCAGAGGGTTTTCTGGGGCGACAAGTAGCCAGGGGCAGGACGCAGTGAGTCCAGAGCCTTGATCCTGATGGGTGACGGGTGCGATACACGCATAACCACCAACGAGCACTAAAATGCGAAGGTTATTGGTTTACAAGGAATAAAAAAGATACGCGCATTGGCGTGCGCGGGTTCGCTTATGCTATTGACACCGAGGGGCTAATGGGTGACCCCGAAGGTTATTGCTGGTCTGACTCCGAAAGTCGCAAAAACAAACCCGCGCGAGGCGGGTTTGTTGTTAGGTATCTGACCCCGAAGGTCCGAAGGTCTTACGAAGGTCGTTTTTAACCACCAGCAGCAGGTGCTTCAGCATCTAATGCACAAGAACCAGTACCAACATTACATGTTGTAGCTCTTAACTCACCAGCTGCACCTCTCGCAACTGGAGTAAAAGTGATTTCATCGCCAGCGATGTGTTGCTCATAAGTCGGCAGCGCATCAAGATCAGTGCAGGCAACATTAGTTAAGTTAAAGTCACTTGCCTCTGAATCTTCACCGCCAATTGCTAAGTCAGCAACCGCGCTGCCCATGTATGCTCTGGCTTCAGCTAAACAAGCACCGTTTGAGCTGCGTTGTGTATAGTTCTGATAAGCAGGCAAAGCAACTGCCGCCAAAATACCGATGATCGCTACTACGATCATTAATTCAATTAAGGTAAAACCTTGTTGTTTTGCACGTTGTAAATTAATCATTTGTACATCTCCTGAGTTTTGTTAGCCGCTTGGGCTAATACTTATTCTGGACGGTTTTTCACATTTCGCAAGCACTATTTTTTAATCTAATTAAAAAATTGCTAATTTATTGCTCTATAACAGCTTTATGGCTGTTTTGCGCAATAAAGCGGCAGAAATAAATAGTATAAAAGTACTATATGCTGTATTTATATTGGCTAAATAACTTTTGTGCTTGTAGCCAAATGTCACCCACTTGGCCGTTACCGACTGGTTGATTATTCAACAGCGTGACGGGGGCAATCTCTTTGCTGGAGCTGGTTAACCAGATCTCATCGGCGGCCAATACTTCGGCATAACTGATGTCGCGCTCAACCACCTTTAGCTGACTATGCTGGCGTAAAATCTGTAATAGCAGCAAGCGTGTAACGCCGGGTAGCAATTTATTAGAGAGCGGCGGGGTAGCGATTTCAGCATTTTTAATTACAAACACATTGACGGCGGCGCCTTCGGTTAAAAAGCCTTCACGGTCGAACAATAACATTTCTTGCGCGCCTTGCTCTTTACCTTGTTGGTAGTGCAAGACGTTACCAAGCAGCGAGGTCGATTTAATATGGCAACGCTGCCAGCGTAAATCGTTACCGGTCACCGCATGATAGGTGGTGGCGTGTTGCTTATCGGCGATGGGCTCTGCCGCAATGGCAAAAGCATAAGCAAAGATCGTTGGGCGGATATCGGTTGGGAAGGCATGGTTGCGCTTACTATCAGTGCCACGACTGACCTGAATATACACCGCGAGGTTATCGCCCATACTGGGTTGATTAAGCGTCAGTAATTGCTGGCAAATGTCGGCCCACTCTGCGGCTTGCATACCATGTTGAATACTCAGCTCGGCTAAACCATTGTGCAGGCGCGTGATATGCGGTGCAAACCCAACAAAACGGCCGTGGTATGACGGGATCACTTCGTAAATACCGTCGCCAAATAAAAAGCCGCGATCCATTGGCGATATTTTCGCTTCGCTGGCAGGTATAAAATGACCGTTTAAATAGACTGTGCTCATGGATATCTCGTGTCAGTTAAAAAATTAAAGGGTTGGCGTAGCAACGGGGTTTAACGCATCTTTTACCCATTGCTGCAAGCGGGCAATCAGGGCTGCACCCTCGCTATAAGGTAAACCATCTTCTGTTAAGGTATTGGCGCGGGTAACGCCATCAATACAGCCGTTAGCAACAAGGTATTGTAGTAGTTCCAGTAGGTTGGTTTGTTGCAGTAAATTTTCGCCGCGTAATACCGACACCATGGCAATAATGCCCCAGGCGGCCCAGTTGGAAACATCGGCAATCACCAGTTCATCGCATTCGGTAACACTGGGTGTGATATTTAATTGGCCCAAAACGGCGGCTAAATTACCCATGCCAATTTCATTGCCACCATCGCCAATCGCCAAGGTGGGGCAAGCGGCCTGCTCTAAAAAATAATCAAAGCTGGCGCAGCGCTCCGAAATATCTTCACCCCGCATATTCATATAGCGGCCATTGGCACTAAAACCGGGGCGCTCGATAGCCAGCACCAAGGCTGGTTTTAATTCGGCTAAGGCCTCTGTGGCAATTTGTGCTAACTGTTGATATTGATTGACCCGCAGTGCAAAACACTGGTAACGCTGGCTTAATACGCTAAACAGCGGATCACCACAAACAATGATCGGCTTTAACTGCATGTGCAGTGCGCATTGATACAGGGCAATGGCGCCGACCGGGCCATCGGTTTCAAAGGTTTCTAATACCGGAAAGCCGGTGCCAATTAATACCGTACTGCCAGCGGGTAAGTTAAACAAACGCGCGGCACGCAGCAAATAACCGGGGCGTAAATGCGGTTGTAACAGTTGCATACCGCGCAAATTGCGCTCCACCAAGCAGTTTTCGAGCTGTTGGCTTAATTGCTTTAAGTTCAGCATGGGTTGGCTTGAGGCGGTATTGGGCGCAGCGTGTGTCATAGGGTGTCCAAAACAGTCGGGCTAATGCCATAGTGTTGATATTCGCGTTGTAATCTAGCGGCAGCTAAATGAGTAGCATTATGTGCATCGGCGGCGGTGATTGGGCTGAAATTAAGCTGTGTACCGCTACTGGCCTGTGCCAGAGCCCAACAATCAAGAGATAGTACATTGCCTATTTTCGGATAGCCGCCTAAGGTTTGCCGATCGTTTAACAGCACTATCGGTTGGCCATCGGGTGGAATTTGCACGGCGCCATAGCTGATCCCCTCTGATAACAACTGGCTGGTACTGCAACGAATGGCTGGGCCGCTTAACTTGTAGCCCATGCGATCAAACTGTGGGCTGACTTGATAAGTATGTAAATAAAACTGCGCCCGCGCGGTGGCGCTAAATAACGCGGCTTGATAGCCTTCAATTAAGCGCAGTTGCAGGGGAGTGGCGCCAGGTAAGGTGCGTTGACGAATGGCGGCGGCAACCGGCGCTTTACTGGTGTTGATATGGCTGTTTGCTTTGGTTGCTAAAGCGAGCTCAGCCCCTGCGGTAAGCTTTTGACCGTTTTGCTGCAAGCCGCCAATACCCTCGCGCATAACGGTGGCGCTACTGCCAAACTGAGCGGGGGCGGCAATACCGCCCGCAACCGCAATGTAAGCCCGTAAGCCACGACTGCACATGCCCAGTGCAATTTCGTCACCGGCTTTAAGCGCTAATGCCTGCCAGCACTGCACCGCCTTGCCGTTTAAGGTTAAAGCTAACTCTGCACCCGTGACCGCGATCACGCAGTTTGCAACGGCTTGTAATGTTAAGCCGCCGACACTGTGTTCAATCAGTGTGCTGTTAACAGGGTTGGCCACTAACGCATTGGCCCAGCGAAAGCTATGTAAATCGAGTGGGCCGCCTTGAGTTAAACCCAGCGCCCCCATGGCAAAGCGGCCTTGGTCTTGTATTAAACTTAACACCCCAGGGCTGATAATGCGCAGTACCGTCATGCTCGTCATACTAGACCGCCTAACAAGCTATATTCGCGTGCGGTGATCGGCACAAAATTAACCTGATCGCCCACGGCCATCGGCATCGCTGGTTGTTGTTTGGCGTTAAACATCGGCACCGGGCAAAGCCCTAACAAATGCCAGCCACCAGGCGAAGCGGCAGGGTACACCGCAGTTTGGCGATCGGCAATGGCGACTGCACCGGCCGGTACTTTGGCGCGCGGTGTGCTTAAGCGTGGTAACGCTAATGCGGCCGGGAGTTCACCTAAATAAGCAAAACCCGGTGCAAAGCCAATGGCATATACCTGATAACTGCACTGGCTATGCAGTGCAATCACTTCTGCAACCGATAAGCCAGTGGCTTTGGCCACCCGTACTAAATCTAAATCGTCTTGTTCGCTATACCACACGGGCAATTCTACGCATTTGGCTGTACTGGTCGCTAATTTTGCTGCAGGTTTGGCTAAAGCCTTAACCAATAAAGGCCGCAGCGTTAAGTGACTATGTTGCAGCGGATTAAAGGTAATCAGTAATGAGGCATAAGAGGGTAATAACTCCACTAATACCGAGCCGACTAACGGCTGTAATAGCTGCATAGCGGTTTGAATATGCAGCGCTGCGCCAGGGCTAATTTGCTGCGTAGTTAAATACAATATATACGCATTTTCACCGGCAATTTGTAAATGATAATCTGCAGCGGATAAGCCGCCCACCAACAGATCTGAGCGGTTAAGATTTATCTCTGACATGCATTTACTCGCATTCGGATCTGTTGTAATTGCGCAATGCCCTCAAGGTTATCACCGTGTACGCACAGTGTATCGGCTTGCAAGGCGAGGGTACGGCCGGTGTCGGTGGTCACGGTGCCGCTTTTGAGTAATTGGTCGACTTGCTCGAGCACTTCTGCGCCATGTAACACCGCGCCGGCTTGAGCGCGAGGCGTTAGCTTGCCTTGGTCGGTATAACGGCGATCAGCAAAGGCTTCGAATAATAAAGACACACCGGCTGTTGCGGCTTGCTGTTTTAGTAAAGCGGCGTCGGCAGTGGCTAAAATCATTAATTTTAGGGGTTTATGATAGCTGGCAATAGCTTCTAGTACCGCTTGCCATACCGCAGGCTGGCTCATCATATCGTTATATAAAGCGCCATGTGGTTTTACGTAGCTAACGCTCATACCTTGGCATTGCGCCATGCCATCGAGTGCGGCTATTTGATAATGTAACAAATGGCGAATTTCAGCTGCTGAACAGTGCATACTGCGCCGGCCAAAACCTTGTAAGTCGGGATAGCTGGGGTGGGCCCCGATGGTCACCTTGTGTTGTTTGGCTAGGCTGAGGGTTTGTGCCATAACATTAGCATCGCCGGCATGAAAACCACAGGCGATATTGGCAAGATCGATATGTGGCATGGCGTCGTGATCACGCCCCATTTGCCAGCTACCAAAACTTTCGCCGAGATCGCAGTTAAGTAACAGGGGGGCTCGAGGCATGTCTGCTGCAGTTGACGAGATCTGTTGTACTGTCATAACGGCTCCGCTAACGTCTTTCTAAACTGCCATAGTGTGCGTGAGTCGCTATATAATGTCCAGTTGCCTAACCGCGCAAATAATAAAATATTCAGGCTTTAATTTGTTAAGAATAAACTATTCTGCCGTGGTGCTATGCTGTGGTTTTGCGGCATAAAAGACAGCTTTTGATTAAAAAGCATCAACCTAGCGAGAATATTCGTTATTTTGCTGCAGCTTTGGCTTAGCCTGTGCTTTACTAAAGAGTAGCAGTGTCCATTTTCAGGAACGACGGATTTTTTTATGGAAAGTAGTGAATTGGAAAGTCGGCTCAGAACCTTGCAAAAGGCTTTGTTACCTTTAATCCAACTGGTGAATAGGATTTCGCGTTTAGAAACCGCTTTTGTTTCCTATATCGATCCGGTGGCGGGCCGTCAGCAAGTGGTGGCGGTGTCGGGCGATGGCGAAATTAATATCGTCGCCGGTGATGAACTCGATTGGCATGACTCGATGTGCCGATTGATTTTTAATGATGAAGGCTGGATCCAAAGTCGCGTGGCTAAAAGGTACCCTGACAGTATTGGGGCCAAATCGGGCATGAATACGTTTTTTGCCTTACCGGTGCAATATAACAATCGGTTGATTGGCAGCTTGTGTGGTACTAGCGTGAACGAAACCGAGCTTGATAACGAACAGTACGAGCAGATCCAATTAATTGCCGAAGCGGTGTCGTGGCAGGTTTCGCAATGGCAGCGTTTAACTAAATTACAGCGGCGCTTACAAACTTCGCGTCGCCATTTAAAACAAGCCTTTCAAGATAAAGAATCACTGCGCATGTTATCCGAGCAAGATCCGCTGACCGGTTTATTAAATCGACGTGGTTTTGCTGATTTATGGCAAAGTTGTATTGAGCAGGAATCAACGGATTCTGATATCAGCGTTATGGCGCTAGATTTTGATAACTTTAAACAACTGAATGATAACTTTGGCCATCAGGCCGGTGATGATGCATTAAAAGCACTGGCGAACATCTTGACCTTGAATATCCGCGATTATGATTTTGCGGCGCGTTTGGGTGGCGATGAATTTATGTTGGTTTTGCCGACCTGTAAAAGGCTAGATGCGCTGCAAATTAGCGAGCGCATTCAACAGCAATATTTGGCCACTTTGCATGGCCAGTCTCATACCATCAGTATTGGTGTGGCGGTTAGCGAGCAAGGCGCCAGTGACGATTTACTGCTACTGGCTGATAAGGCACTGTATCAAGCCAAAAACTCAGGGCGGGGTGCCATTACCGTTAAAACCTTTCGGCGCTAAGCCAAGCCACTCAGCCGTTTAAAGTACGGCTAATTTGCTGTTGGGTAAGTCTGTGATCAGCATATGGCCTGGGGCATGACTGATACAAAAATCCAGTTTCGCTTGCGCTATGGCTAATTGTGGCGTTACGCCACACGCCCAGAATACCGGCACTTCGCCTTCTTTAATGCTTACCGCATCACCGTAATCAGGCTGATTGATATTCTGAATTCCGATCCGGGCTGGATCGCCAAAATGCACAGGGGCACCATGTACTTGTGGAAAGCGCGAGCAAATTTGAATGGCTCGGATCGCTGCGGCAGGCTGCATTGGCCGCATACTGACCACCATATTACTGCTAAACACCCCAGCACTTTGGCAAGGAATATTGGTTTTGTACATGGGGACATTTTTCTGCTCGGTAATATTACGAATTTCCAAGCCATCGGCCAGTAGCGCTTCTTCAAATGAAAACGAGCAACCGATTAAAAAAGTGACTAAATCATCGCGCCATACTGCACCTAAGTCGGTAACTTCTTCGGTAAATTCGCCGTGTCGAAATAGCCGATAACGTGGTAAGTCGCTGCGAATATCTAAATTGGCAGCTAACTGCGGCATGTCAATGGCGCCGGGCGTTGCCGCCATGCCCAGTAAGGGGCAAGGTTTCGGATTGAAATGACAAAACTGCAAAAAATCAGCCGCATAAGCGGCGGGAATAATCGCCATATTGGCTTGCACAAAACCAGGCGCCAACCCAGAGGTGTTGCGGCTAAAAGCGCCACTGCGGCATTGCTGACGAATTTGCAAAGGGCTCAGTTGCAAAGGGTTAGGTTGTGACATACCAACTCCGGCTTAGTGTTATAGGGTTTTATTGAGTTTGCAGCGCGTTAAGCATTGCCATAGATTTCGCTATTGGCCAGCCAGCGTTTAATTAATTGTAAGCTATCTTCACGTGAATCTTGCCATAGCCGCGCGGCAATGGCGCCGGCTTGCGGCAGTAAGGCGCTATCTCGGGTCAGATCGGCAATTTTAAACTGCATTAAACCGGTTTGTCGGGTACCGAGTAATTCACCCGGGCCACGAATTTCTAAATCGCGCTGCGCGATAACAAAGCCGTCATTACTTTCGCGTAGTACGGCTAAGCGCGATTGTGCGGTGCGAGACAAGGGCGCGTGATACAGCAATACGCAATGTGATACTGCGCTGCCACGACCGACACGGCCACGTAACTGGTGTAATTGCGCTAAACCCAGCCGTTCAGGGTTTTCAATAATCATTAAGCTGGCATTGGGCACATCAACCCCAACTTCGATAACGGTTGTTGCCACTAATAAATCTAACTCGCCACGGCTAAATTGCTGCATCAGTTGTTGTTTTTCCGCGCTTTTTAAGCGGCCATGTACCAAACCAATTTTTAATTCAGGTAAGGCGGCTTGCAATAAACTGGCGGTATCTTCTGCGGCTTGGCATTGCAGCACTTCAGATTCTTCAATGAGTGTACACACCCAATAGGCTTGGCGCTTTTGCTCGGTAACCACTTGACGGACGCGCGCCATGACTTCGTCGCGGCGACTATCCGGGATGGCCACCGTGGTGACGGGCGTGCGGCCCGGTGGCAACTCATCAATAATAGAGGTGTCGAGATCGGCATAAGCGGTCATGGCCAAGGTTCTGGGGATCGGCGTTGCCGTCATTACTAATTGATGCGGGTAGTGAGCAACAATGCCGCCTTTTTCACGTAGCGCTAGGCGTTGGTGCACCCCAAAACGGTGTTGTTCATCAATAATGATTAACGCGAGACGACTAAATTCGACATGCTGCTGAAACAGCGCATGGGTACCAATTACCATCTGGGCTTGGCCACTGCCGATGGCATCTAAGGCACTTTGCCGAGCTTTACCTTTGGTTTTACCGGCCAGCCAGGCTAATTCGATGCCCAGTGGCGCAAACCAGCGTTGAAAATTAACGGCATGTTGCTCGGCGAGCAATTCAGTCGGGGCCATTAATGCCACCTGATAGCCATTACCGATAGCGGTCAGTGCCGCAAGGGCGGCCACCAGCGTTTTACCTGAGCCAACATCACCTTGCACTAAACGCAGCATGGGCAGCGGTTTGGCAAGATCTTGTTGAATTTGGGCCACCACCCGCTGCTGTGCGCCGGTTGGGCTAAAAGGCAAGGCGGCTAAAAATTGTGCCAGTAAAGGCTCTGGCGTAGTTAATACCACGGCTTGTTGCTGTTGTGCTTGGCTGCGCAGTTTATACATGCTGAGTTGCTGGGCAATCAGCTCTTCTAAAATAAGTCGTTGCTGCGCGGGGTGTTTGCCCTCTTCAAGCAAAGTGAGGGCGGCATCTGGCGGCGGGCGATGAATATAACGCAGCGCATCAGCTAGCGACCAAGGCTGTTTCAATAAATGTGCCGGTAAGTATTCTGCTGGCGCGTAGCGTTCTAAATACTCGAGGGCGGCATCGGTAAGATTACGCCACGTAGCTTGTTTCAGCCCTTCGGTTGTTGGATAAACCGGCGTTAGGGTTTCAGCCACCTGCTGCTCGGCATGCTGCGGGTTTATGACCTTATATTCCGGGTGTAGCATTTCTAAGCCGCGATGACCGCGTTTTACCTCGCCAAAACAGCGAAGTTGGCTGCCTTTTTCGACTGCATTTTTTTGCGCGGCAGAAAAATGAAAAAAACGCAGCGTGATGCGGCCGCTACCATCTTGTAGCGTCACCAACCAGCTGCGTCTTTTCCCAAATTGCACTTCGCTACTTAACACTTCACCTTGCACGGTGGCATGGATCAGCGGTTGCAAATCGGCGATGGGATAAAGGCGAGTGCGATCTTCATAGCGTAGCGGCAGGTGAAACAGCAGGTCCTGCACACTAAAAATAGCCAGCTTGGCGAGCCGTTCCGCTACTTTGCTGCCAACGCCTTTGATCACGGCGATGGCAATATTATCTAAACGCGTTGGGCTCAAGATACAGGCCTAGTGGGTAGACGGTACTTCCATCACGCCGTCAATTTCAATTTGAGCGCCGCGTGGTAAAGCACTGACTTGTACCGCTGCACGAGCAGGGTAGGGTTCGGCAAAGTATTGGCTCATAATTTGGTTAACCACAGCAAACTGGCTAAGATCAATTAAGAAAATATTCACTTTAACCATGTCATTTAAACTACCGCCGGCGGCTTCACATACCGCGGCTAAGTTTTTAAATACTTGGTGTGTTTGCTCGGCAAAATCATCTGAAACAAACTGCATGGTGGCCGGCACGAGTGGGATCTGGCCGGATAAATACACTGTGGTGCCAATTTTTACCGCTTGGCTGTAAGTACCAATAGCGGCTGGCGCCGCATCAGTGCGAATAATCACTTTAGACATGAAAACTATTTCCTTTTATACACTTTTTGCACGTCAGGCAGCACACGAATTTTGCGCATAACGTTAGCAAGATGGACCCTATCGCGCACCGACAGGGTTATTTTAATGACGTATTCGCCGGTATCCCGATCGTCGGTCGACAGATCTTGAATATTGGAGTCTTGCGCAGCAATGAGTGAAGTCAACTTCGCTAGCACCCCTTGGCGATTAATAATAAAGACGCGGATATCACATAAGAATTGCTTCTCTGAGGTGTTATCCCAACGTACCGGGAAGAACTTCGCCGGTTCACGCTCCCAGCCTTTGATATTTCGACAATCCGCACGATGCACGTTTAAACCTTTACCCGGTGTGGCATTCGCCACAATAGGATCACCCGGTATCGGTCGACAACACTTGGCAAAGGTAATCAACATGCCTTCAGAGCCAACAATAAAGGCATTGCCCTTCGGTAGCTGCGGGGTTTTGCTTTGCGGCTCTTGGCTTTCAAATTCACCCAGTAAGCGCCTTGCAATAGCGATAGGTAATTGGTTGCCCAGACCGATTTCAGTATAGAGCGCATCTAAGGATTGTTGATTCACATTAGCTAAGACTTGCTCGATACGATCTGCGGCAATGTCATCTAATTTAACACTACCCAAGGCAGAGGTTAGCAAGCGTTTACCCAACGAAATGGCTTCATTTTGTTGCTGTTTTTTCAGGTAGTTACGAATGCCCAAGATGGCGCGGCTAGTCACCACGTAATTCAACCAATTGGCGTTAGGTTTACCGCCCGAGCTGGTCATAATTTCGACGGTTTGGCCGGTTTCAAGCGGTTTACTGAGGGAGTAAGGCCGCCGATCAACTTTAGCCCCTACGCAGCGATTACCGATATCCGTATGCACAGCATAAGCAAAATCGACCGCAGTAGCGCCAATTGGCAATTCCACAATGCGACCTTTAGGGGTAAACACGTAAAGTTCGTCAGGATAGAGCTCAGATTTAACGTTTTCGACAAATTCGTAGCTGTTACCAGCAGATTGTTGCAGTTCAAGTAAGCTTTGCATCCAACGCTGCGCTCGGATCTGCGCTGTCGATTCGCGCGGCAACTCACCGTTGGTTTTGTACATCCAGTGTGCGGCGATACCTTTGTCGGCCATTTCATCCATTTCGCGAGTACGCATTTGAATTTCAACAGGAATACCATGCGGGCCAATTAACGAAGTATGCAACGATTGATAACCGTTTTGTTTTGGAATGGCGATATAGTCTTTAAAGCGGCTTTCAATAGGCTTAAACAAGTTATGCATAATGCCCAGTGTGCGATAGCAACTATCGATGTTGTCTACCACCACGCGAAAGGCGTAAATATCCATTACATCGTTGAACATCAGCTCTTTGTTTTTCATCTTGCGATAGATGCTATACAAATGCTTTTCGCGGCCGCTGACATCGGCGCTGATGCCGGCTTGCTCGATACGGTGCCGGATATCGTGCTGCACTTTTTCTAACAGTTCACGCCGATTGCCACGGGCCTGTTTTACCGCTGTACTGAGCGCCCGATAACGCATGGGATAAAGCGCTTGGAAGCCCCAGTCTTCTAATTCATTTTTGATATTGTGAATACCCAAGCGGTTGGCGATAGGCGCATACAACTCGAGGGTTTCTTTGGCGATCCGGCGGCGCTTTTCGGGCCGCAGTGCTCCGAGCGTTCGCATATTATGAGTACGGTCGGCCAGTTTAATCAAAATAACCCGAATGTCTTGGGTCATTGCCATAAACATTTTTTGCAGGTTCGTGGTTTCGAACTCTTTAAAGTCTTTAAATTTAACTTTGTCGAGCTTACTGACACCTTGCACCAGTTCGGCAACGGTAGCACCAAACAAGCGGCTTAAATCTTCTTTGCTAACTGGGGTGTCTTCGATCACGTCGTGCAACAAGGCGGCCATCAGTGTTTCATGGTCGAGTCGCATGTCCGCTAAGATGCTAGTTACGGCAACAGGGTGGGTAATGTAAGGCTCACCGCTTGAACGAAATTGCGGTGCGTGCGCGTCTCTGGCAACCACATAGGCCTGTTGTACCAGATTTACCTGCTCTTGTGGCAGATAGGCACTTATCTGATTTTTCAGACCTTCAAATAGATACACAAGCGCTCCAAACTAATACAGCATAACTACAGCGTTAAAAGCTGATGAAAGTTTAGAATATACGATTAAATTTAACGAATGCCAACGGCTAAAGTGCCGCTGGCATCGATTAGACGGGAATTTTTACTGATCTGAACCAATAATGGCCGCGACAGCCGCCATTTCAGAGGCTTCTTGTTGTAATTGATCACGACGCTCTTGCGCATCCAAGATGCTGCTCGTAATGAAACCTTGTTCGATTTCACGCAACGCCACTACCGTGGGTTTGTCGTTTTCAAGTTCAACGAATGGCTCTTTGCCTTCAACGGCCAACTGACGAGCACGGCGTGCTGCAACCAGAATTAAATCAAAACGGTTACCAATTTTATCTACAGCATCTTCAACGGTTACGCGAGCCATTCAGCACTCCGGAAATATTCAGGGTTAATCAGGGATGTTACAAGACCGCATAATATACGCTATTTTATCGGTTTCGCCAACAATTGATCGAGTAATGGCTGTTGCCGTTGTTGTGCAGAGGCGAAGCGGTGACGCTGGCAAAGCACAATTTGTTCAAGTTGATGCAGCGTAGCAGCAAAGTCATCGTTGATAATTAAATAGTCATATTCGTCGGCATGCGACATTTCGTTTTGGGCTTTTGCCATACGCCCGGCAATCACTTCGGCACTGTCAGTTGCGCGATTTGTTAGGCGTTGTTGCAGTTCAGTTAAGCTTGGCGGTAAGATAAAAATACCAATAGTGCCCGCTGCTTGTTCGCGAATTTGCCTTGCGCCCTGCCAGTCGATGTCTAAAAACACATCAATGCCTTGCGCTAATTGCCGCTCGATTGCTGCGCGAGACGTACCGTAATAATTACCAAAGACTTCGGCCCATTCTAAAAACTCATTATTTTCAATGCGTGCTTTAAAATCGTCGACCGTCGTATAATGATAATGCACGCCATTTTGCTCACCGGCACGTGGGGCTCGGGTGGTATGCGAGACACTTAATTGCATATCAGCATGGCGCTGTAATAAGGCTTGGATCAAACTGGATTTACCGGTGCCACTGGGGGCAGAAATGATAAACAGATTGCCGCTAAGTTGCTGCATGTTGTGTTCAGTCAAAGTGGTTACCTTTAGGCGCAACGAGGATAGGCAAGCAAGTTTACTGCCTGTCGTCGCTGCGTGCAATTGTCGCGGCTTAGGCTTTTGCGCTTCTTTTAGCTTTGGCCTTGATCGACAAGGTTAACGTGAAGGTGGCCATTGGCTCAGTGCCATGTAAGCTGGGGCAGGTCACCACCACTGAAACGGGCTTATTGATGCGCTCGCCGCTGGCTAAAGACTCATCAATCATCTGATCAATCACATCGCCATCATGGCTGGTAAAATGCACCTGCGCTTCAGGGCGTTTTAAAAATTGGCCTTGTACATCTTTAAAGGCAAAGTTGGCATTAACGCCGCGGTCTTTGGCTTTACTAAACACAGAAAAAGCCCCGGCTAAATCGGCGCCGATGGCCAAAGCACCAAAATAAACACTGCCTAAATGATTTTTAGTGCGCCAAGCATGCGGCATGGTGATTTCTACCGTTTTTTCATCCATGCGGACAATTTTCGGTGAACAAAAACCAATTAGCGGAATGTAGCGCCAAGCGAATAACTTTAAAAACCAATTGGCTTTGCGTAGTGAGGTTGCCATATCTAAAACTCAAAATTGTTTGATTTGGCCTAGCTTACCACTGGTCTGACCAAAAGCAAATTGGCGATTTCGCTTAGCGCTAATCGGCCTGGGCTTGTTGCAATGGCCGATGTTCTAACCGATTGTAATCTAGCCAGCTGCCGTCAATGGGATAGCGCTGTTGAAACAGCTGGTTAAGTTTGTCACTAAACTGCCAAAAGTGCGGATGGTGCCGACCAATGCCAATGTCGTTCAGTAATTGCCGATACTGTTGCTCAGTTTGCATTTGCTGCACTTGTGCTACAACTTTAGGCAGCTGTGCTTCGGATATTTTCCAAAATGCATCGGGGTAACTGCCTAAAATACCGCTGACTAAGGTGGTGGTATCTGCGGCCGGATGACGGTTTTCTTCTTCTTTTAATAGGCTGCTAACATTAAAGTGGGCGCTATTACGGATCAACGTAAATAATTCTGCGGCACGGCCATCGGCAGGTTCCAGCATAATAATGGTAAGCTCAGGCAATAGTGTCGCACTGGTGCCTTGTAGCTGCCCTAATTGAGAGAGCAGGTTTAAGCTGTTGTTGTTTAATTGGCTATCGCTTAATTGATAACGCTGCGGTTGCACAGCGTGCAATTGCTCTGCGAATAATTGATACAGTTCTGCTTTGTGATCGGGCGTTTGAAACGTGATGCCACTGGGTTGTGAAAACGGGTTAATGTCACCTTTAATAAACTCGGTCAGTTCCGGACCTGCTTGCTGATACCAATCTGCAAATTCTTGGCGGCGGCTGGCCTCGGGTAAAAAGGCTAAGAAATTCGATTCACCCTCCATTCGCAGAAAATCCATATACAGCCGTGTCATCAGTTGATGACCGTAGTTACCATAAACGTCGAACCCGGCAACGAGCAAATAGTGGATGCGTTCAAGCAGCGCATAATCAATAACCCAAGCGGTTTTAGGGGGTTCGCCCAGTAACCCTTTTACCACAGTGGCATTGTCAAAATGCCGAAAAACAGTGAGGCTAGCATTTTGATTTTGGCCATCGCCATCCCACAACACGTCAGGGGTTAGGTAGGCACTTTGCTGTAAATGCTCATTTAAAAAAGCGCTACGCGCTTGCAAATAATCGCCTTGTCGGGCAGCAAAGCCGACCCAGCTCACCGCAAAGGTGGTACTTTCTTCTTCGGCCGGTAAGCGCAAATTATCTTGTTGCGAGAGATAAAAAGCATTTACGGCGGCACTTTCAGCGAGTTCGGGTTTAATAAAATATACCCAAAACCGATCGTTAATGACATTAAGCGCCACCTGGCCTCGGCAAACCGGGCCTTTGATGTAGCCCATAATGGTATTTTCAGCACGCTCTAACATAAAGCGATAGCGCGCGTTCACTGGCAGTTCTTTAAAAGCGGTCAGTGGGTTGGCGGCGACCTCGGGAGCATAGCCGGGTAACGCACTCACTTGATAGTCGGCACCTTTAAACCAGCGTTGCCATTTTTGTAGCAAGTTGTCATTGATGTCATAAGGTTGATGTGTTTTATTGACAATAGTGTCTCGCACGGCTTGTAGCCGATAATAAACGCGCTCAACTGCTGGATCATCATAAGGACGGCGCCCGGCAATCACCTCAATCGCTTGGCCTGGCGGTGTTTTTGAGCGCAAAAGTCGAAAGAATTGCGGCCGTTCGTTGTCATCATGCAGTGCGCTGAAATACAAATGAGACGTAAATAAATGCTCGTAAATATAGCGAGCACTTAACCGAGTTTTTAAATCATCAGTATTGAGCCATTGCTCAAGTTGCTGCACCGCGGCTTGGTGTGCGGCCGGTAATGGCGCATCCGCTGGAAAATAAGCGCCGGCGCTAAGCCAGTTGGTTAAAAGGCTATGTTCTTGTGCATTTAAACCCGGTAATGCATAAGGCATTCCGGCATAAGGCTGCGCCTTGGCATAACTAGCAAATTCGCTATCTGTTGGACATTGCTGTTGACGATTGAGGCTTAAATCAAATTGTTCTGTCATCGCATTAGCGTCTGGTAGCGGATGTGCTTGTTTTAATTGCAGCATTTTCGCGATTAAACCGGTGGTGATCGGCGCATCGCCTTGTTGGTTTTCCAGTACTGAAAAAAAGCCGCGTGCGCGCCATTCTTGCGTGGTGGCGGCATCAAGATGCAGCCGGTTCGGTGTTGCGGCTAATAAACGTGTGCCATCGTACACTTTTTCTTTGTGCGCGCCGCGCGCAAAACCTTGCGGTGCGCTCATGTTCAGTTGGCAAGGGGAGTCGTAACAGGCATGACAAACCACGCAGCGAGATTCCAGCAGCGGTTTTATCTGTTGTTGGTAATGCGCACCAAGCTCAGGATCTTGGCTGATTAACGGCTGCGTCAGGCTGTCGGCAGCTTTGCCGCGTGCTAAAGGTGATGCCCGATCAGCGAAGTACAGCGCCGCAACAATCGCACATAAGACAAGTAAGACTCGCCATTTATTTGATAAAAATACTGTCCGTTTCAAAATTACTCCCTACTTTTCTAGGCAAATATACTAGCCTTTCTTTGTTAAAATTACTAACTGCGACCAAAAAACGGCCTACTTTAAAGTCACTGTTGTGTCGAGAATGAGATTTTTTAGTATCGATTAAATGTTGTTGATGTTAAGGCGCTTGTCGTGTTGTTATGAGTGGTTCAACAATAAAATTAAGGAATGAGCATGAGCGAGCAAGAGAGTGCTGCAGTGGTTTTCACGGAAGATGACTTTGCCAAAATGACGGTATTTAAGCGCTTTGAAGGCGGCACGGTTTATACCTTTGACACCGATACGCAATTCTTAGTGGTAGTTGACGAAAGCACGATGGCTTTTTTACTGGAAGAAGAAAGCGATGACATGGAATTTATCAATTGCACCGCATTTGCTTCTGCAGAAGCCCGCTTAGCGTATTTACAAGCTAAATACCCAAGCGGTGAAAACGATGACCCTGATTTTTGAGCTTGCTTATCGCTACAAGCTGGCTACACATTATTTGATGTTCTGGATCTACTTGTAGATTATAAATTTATTTGCTTTTTAAATCAGTGGTTTGATTTTTAAATGGCTGGTGTTTTTGTTATTTTACCCGCGACTTTACCCACCATTTTTCTGTTGCTTATGTTGATCGCTATGGCAAAAACTTTGGTTCAAGCCTTAGTAAGAAAGCCCCCTGTAAACGCCTCTGTATATTCCCCAGTAAATATTGCTGGCTTAAAAACGCTTAAGCCGATTATGTTATTGCTGCAAGACAATCCGCACTTAACGCGCCAGCAATTAGACAATCTGGTAGGTAAAGTGCCGTGATACATTCAGTAGCGCCGCCGCTTCTTCGGTAGTTAGCTTCGCGTGGATTGGCAACAACTGTTGTTCGTCGTCTATCTTTGGCGGTCATCTTAATTGTCGCCGAACAGTTGCTCAAGCTTATAGTGAGTTAGATTGGCTATTGGGTTTACAGTTTATTACTTTTAAGGTGTGTTTTTGTGCACCGCTCGATTGACGATCTTTCCGTTCATGTCTACACTTTATTACATATTTGGTTATTTAGTGTGTACCTATGTCAAAATCTGACAAATTATTGCTCGTTTTTGCTAACGCGGTAAAGGCTGGCGGCGGCATTCATAGCGCTGCAGAGTTGGCTTTTATGTTAGGTGAGCTATACACACCCGCCTTTACGAAATTTCTGGCCGACCGGGTAAAAAAAGGTCAGCTTAGGAGATTGGCCCAAGGGTTATACGAAAGTGTGCTAACGCCGCCAGAGCCTGAAACAGCAATTTATAAAATCATCAAAAAATTGCGTAGCGATGAACTGAGTTATATCAGCCTGGAAAGTCAGCTAAGCCATACTGGCGAGATTTCGCAAGTGATGATGGACAGGGTTACCGTGATGACAAAAGGTAGAAGCGGCACCTTTGCCACGCCTTATGGCGTGATTGAGTTCACCCACACCAAAAGGCCTGTCGAGCAGCTTGTCGCTAATCTGTATTTTGACCCTGACATTAAAATGTATCGCGCCAATACCGAACAAGCGCTGACCGACCTGAAATACTGTCAGCGCAATCTGCATATGCTGGAGCATGAATAGAGAGAGGATCAGGATGATAAAACAACAGCTTGGTCAAATTGTGCAAGCGAATCCAGACTATGCCGCTATTACCCCTGTTATTGAGAAGGAGATCCTGCACCACGACATTATGGCAGTCTTGATCAAGCAAGGTGCGATGCAAAGTCTGACCTTTATTGGCGGGACTTCTTTGCGTATGTGTTACAACAGTGCACGCCTATCAGAGGATCTCGATTTTAACGGTGGTCATAATTTCAAGCCGGCTGATTTCGATGGTCTTGAAGCCGACATTCAAAACTATATTCAGAACAAATATGAAACTGAGGTATGGGTAAACAAACCTGCAGCAGACAATCAGGGAGATACGGTTTCCTGGAAAATCAGTATCGTAAAAGAAGCGAACCGTCCGGATTTGCCCCAGCAAAAAATGCATATTGATGTCTGCGCTATTCCGTCATTCGACATTGAAAAAAGGCCCTTGTTAAACCATTACAATATCGTGGTACCCACCGAGGGGATTTTGGTGCCGGTGCAATCATTGCAAGAAACGTTGGCAGATAAATTTATTGCCGTCGCTTATCGGGCCAGAAGAATTAAACCGCGAGATATCTGGGATATCGTTTGGATCAAACAACGAGGCGTAGCGCTATCAAAAGAACTGGTAGAAAAAAAATTAGCGGCAAGACATAAACATAAAGACGACTTTAGAACCGCGCTCGAGCTGCAGATCAAAAAGTTACAGCAAGATGATGAAGTACGTGCTGATTTTAATACGGAGATGAGCCGTTTTATACCAAGTCAGATCAAGGAACGTACGGTGGATAACCCGGAGTATTGGGCTTATGTGCAGGCCGAAGTCAGTGCGATGGCATCGGAGTTACTCGGTAATGGTTCGCCCAAAACTAGGTTTGATATGGGGCTCTGACTTTATCGAACGATACGTAGAATTTTCTTAGTGCGTTTGATGAGCTGATTAGCCTCGCTATTCGCCTCACTGTGTGAGTAGATTAGCTGGCGTGTTCACTTAAACCTGGTGAGTCCTGCAACCACCAATTGGCATTTGGCGCAGCTGGTAGAAATGTAGTGTTTGGTGAAAACCGCTTCAGGGGGCAGAAGTACCAGGTATGTGATCTTGCAATAGCAGGTCCCTGATTGAACCTGCTATTTAATTGTGCGATAGCGCAATGTTATTCAATATTCTGAATTTGCTCCCGCATCTGTTCGATTAGCACTTTTAACTCTACCGCAGCATTGGTAATCTCAGTGCTAATAGCTTTAGATGACAGCGTATTCGCTTCGCGGTTAAACTCTTGCATCATAAAATCTAAGCGGCGGCCGCAGGCACCGCCTTTTTTTAGGGTGTGGCGGGTTTCTTTAATGTGGGCATCTAGGCGATCTAATTCTTCGGCCACGTCGGATTTTGAGGCTAAAAAGGCCATTTCCTGCTCGAGGCGGTTTTGATCTAAGTCGGCTTTAATTTCATTTAAGCGATGGGTGATGCGGTCGCGTTGCCATTGCATGGCTTGCGGTAAATGTTCCCGTACAAAGGCGACGCGCTCGCCGATGGCCGTAAGGCGCTGCTGGATCATATCTTCAATGGCAGCGCCTTCACGGCCACGGCCGGCTAAGAAATCTAGCAGCGCGGCATCAAAACCGGCGAGCAGTTCGCCTTGCAAGGCGTCTAAGTCTTCTGTTGGTGTTTCCATGACACCGGGCCAGCGCAGAATATCAGCAATATTAAGTTGAGCTTGCGGGGCTTTTTGCAGTAATTGCTGCGCTTTTTGTAACAACTGCTCGGCAAAAACGTCGTTTAGCGTCAGTTCTCCTGCAGCTTGGTTAGCATGAAAACGTAAATTCACTTCTATTTTGCCGCGTTGCAGGCTGTTACGCAGTTTGTCACGCAATAAACTTTCGAGGCCACGGAATTGCTCGGGTAAACGAAAGTACGATTCCAAATAGCGCTGATTAACAGAGCGAATTTCCCACTGGGCAGTACCCCAACTGGCTTTGGTTTCGTGACGGGCGAAGGCGGTCATACTATGAATCATTGATTTGTTCCAAACAGCAAGAATATGACCGAGTATACCTGAGTTTCAGGTTAAATGGCCAATATCAGCAGGAGCTTACCCTGTCGCCATCGGCGCAAGGGCATAGGTTAAAGTGGGGTGTTAATCATGCCTAATGGGGTTGTAACCTGACTAAAACGTGATTGATTTGGGCTAGAGATAGCCCTTAGCGGCCTAAGCTCTTATAATAGCCCTTACATTTTTAGTCAGGAGAAGCTTTATGCGTCCAAGTGGCAGAACCGCCAGTCAAATCCGTCCTCTTTCATTTACCCGTAATTTTACCGCTCACGCCGAAGGTTCGGTGTTGGTTGAGTTCGGCAATACCAAAGTGATTTGTACTGCCAGCGTAGTGGAAGGTGTGCCACGTTTTTTAAAAGGCCAAGGTAAAGGCTGGATCACGGCGGAGTACGGCATGTTGCCTCGCGCGACGCATACTCGTAATGATCGTGAAGCGGCACGGGGTAAGCAAGGCGGTCGCACCATGGAAATTCAGCGCTTGATTGGCCGGGCATTGCGCTCCGCTGTAGATTTAAGCTTACTGGGTGAAAACACCATTACCATCGATTGTGATGTGATTCAGGCAGATGGTGGTACGCGTACGGCATCGATCACGGGTGCTTGTGTGGCACTGGTGGATGCGTTGAGCTATTTACGCAACAAAGGCGTGTTAAAAGTGAACCCGTTAAAATTCATGGTTGCGGCGGTGTCGGTGGGTATTTACAAAGGCACGCCGGTGGCCGATTTAGATTATGCTGAAGATTCTGCGGCAGAAACCGATATGAATTTAGTGATGACCGAAACAGGCCAAATCATTGAAATTCAAGGCACCGCAGAAGAGGCGCCCTTTAGTTTTGAGGAAATGCAACAGATGTTAGGCCTTGGCCATAACGCCATTCTAGATATCGTCGCCGAACAAAAACGTGTATTGGCCTAAGAGGTTTGTATGAAAGCATTCCAGCGTGAGTTTATTGAGTTTGCCTTAGCGCGCCAAGTGTTAAAGTTTGGCAGCTTTACCTTAAAGTCTGGCCGCACCAGCCCGTATTTTTTTAATGCAGGCTTGTTTAATACCGGCTCTGATTTAGCAAAGTTAGGTCGCTTTTATGCTGCGGCTTTACAAGATAGCGGCTTAGATTTCGATGTGCTATTTGGCCCAGCGTATAAAGGCATCCCAATTGCGACCACTACCGCGGTAGCCTTAGCGGATCACTATGATCGCGATGTGCCTTATTGTTTTAATCGCAAAGAAGCGAAAACCCATGGCGAGGGCGGCAATTTAGTCGGTGCACCTCTGCAAGGTCGCATCATGTTGGTGGATGATGTGATTACCGCGGGTACGGCTATTCGTGAATCGATGCAACTGATCCAAGCACAAGGCGCCACGCTAACCGGCGTGTTAATTGCGTTGGATCGGCAAGAGCGTGGCCAAGGTGAGTTATCAGCGATTCAAGAAGTTGAGCGTGATTTTGCGACTAAGGTGGTGTCGATTATCAGCTTGCCGGATCTGATCCATTATTTAATGGATAAACCGGAATTAGCTGAGCATTTGGCCGCGGTACAAGCTTATCGTGCAGAGTATGGTGTAAATTAATCTGTGCTTAAGATTTAATACCTAAGCTCGCTATCCAAATAAAAAGACAGCCTGTTAAGCACAGTTAGGAACGCACTATGATAAAGCCAAATGGCGTTGGGTTAGCTAGGGTGTTAAAAGCCGCTAAATGCTCTATGCAGGGCTTTGCTGCTGGCTGGCGGCACGAATCCGCTTTTCGTCAAGAAACGCTGTTAACCTTGCTGTCTGTGCCCTTAGCCGCGATGTTAGCGCAATCGGTCAGTCAATTTGCCTTGCTTGTTGGCGTATGGTGTTTAGTGTTAGTGGTTGAATTGCTTAATTCCGCTATTGAAGCATTAACCGACCGTGTTGGCTTAGAGCGGCATGAATTGTCAGGTCGGGCAAAAGATCTCGCTTCAGCGGCGGTGTTTACCAGCTTAGTAATTGTTGGTTTAGTGTGGGGAGCGGCGTTGTGGGAGTGGTTTACGCTGCTTTAAACTGCCGACTTGCTCAGGTGATAGCTTGTCATTAACCGTTGGCCGTTGCAACGCGCTCAGGCTCACGTTAGCGCGCAAGCATAACGTTTTGCTCCAATTAAGCTTTACGAATTAATACACTGGTTGAGTGACCGGTTAACGTTACAACAAGGCACCGCGGTGCCTTTTTTATTCGGTTATTGAAACACACTTTGCTCAAGCAACGCCCATTGATTACTCCAGCACTGTGTTGGCAAGCGTTTAAAGCCCGAGCGGACAAACTGGTTAATTTTACCTTCGACGGTGGCTAGCAATAAATTGGCGAGTTCTGCTTCGTCAATACTAAACCCTTTGCCTTCGCGCAATTTGCGCTCACGCAAGCATTGGCGAAATTGTGCTTCTAACTTTTCAAACAAGGCAGCCACTCGTTCTAAAAGCCGCTCTTGCTCACCTTGTAAGGCATCGCCGGTTAAAATTCGGCAAAAGCCGGGGTTACGTTCGGCAAAAACTAACACTAACTGCAACATTAAACTGATGCGCGTGCGGGTATCTTTGTGCTCATCGCTAATCGCGTTTACCGTTGAAAGCAAGGTGTCTTCGATAAACTCAATTAAGCCTTCATACATGCGGGCTTTACTTGGAAAATGCCGATAAAGTGCGGCTTCCGATACGCCGACTTTTTCTGCTAGCGCCGCGGTCGTGATCCGTTGACCATTACTGTTACTCTGCAGCATGGCGGCAAGAGCTTGCAATATATCTTCTTTACGATTAGCGCGTTTTGGTGTTGTCATGCGAGCTGGACGATCCTTAATGTTTACCCGAGTGGCCAAAGCCGCCTTCACCTCGTTCTGAGCTATCAAATAACTCAACCACGTTAAATTCTGTTTGCACTACCGGCATAAACACCAACTGCGCAATACGATCGCCGGGTTCAATGCTAAAGCTTTGTTGGCCTCGGTTCCACATCGAGACCATTAACGGGCCTTGATAATCAGAATCAATCAGCCCGACTAAGTTACCAAGAACGATACCGTGTTTATGGCCTAAACCCGAGCGCGGTAAAATGGTTGCACATAATTGTGCATCGCCAATATGAATGGCAATACCCGTAGGGATCAGTGCGGTTTCACCTGGGGCCAGTGTTAACGTTTGCTCGACACAAGCCCGCAGATCTAAACCGGCAGAGCCAGGAGTAGCATAAGCGGGTAAAGGAAACTCGTTGCCAATACGCGGGTCGAGGATTTTTAGGTCAATAGCTTTTTTCATCATGGCTTCTTTTCTAATGCGTGATAATGTTGACTGATCAGGGCGATTAACTGCTCTGCTAATTGTTGTTTGGGTTGTACAGGTAAATCTAATTCGCCTAAGGGCCAAATCAGCGTAATGGCGTTTTGATTGCTGTTAAAGCCGCTATTAGGTTTAGAAACATCGTTGGCGCAGATCATATCCAGTTTTTTATTCAGCAATTTTTGCCGGGCATAATCGAGCACATTGCGTGTTTCGGCGGCAAAACCGACAGTAAAGGGTCGGTTTTTGCTCATGCTGGCAACGGCAGCAATAATATCGGGGTTTTTCACTAAGGTGAGATGTAGCTCACGCTCACTGCCTTTTTTCAGCTTATCGCTGGCGATCTCGCTCATCCGATAATCTGCCACCGCCGCACAGCCAATAAAAATGGCAGATTGCGCGGCGGCAGTGAGTGCGGCTTGATGCATTTGCTCAGCACTTTCAACCTGAATCATTTGCACGCCGGCGGGTGCAGGCAATTGCACAGGACCACTGATTAAGGTGACCTTAGCGCCTGCTTTTACCGCCGCTTCAGCAAGGGCATAGCCCATTTTGCCAGAGCTGTGATTACTGATATAACGCACTGGATCAATTGCTTCGCGGGTAGGCCCTGCGGTAATGGTGAAAGTTAAGCCGGCTAAAACCTGCTTAGGATTGAGGAGCGGCTCAACTAAACTGACAATGTCTAGCGGCTCTAACATGCGGCCCGCACCCACATCACCACAGGCCTGCACACCCGAACCCGGCCCAAAAATGTGAAATTTATGTTCTTTTAATGTTGCTATATTTTTTTGTGTAGCTATATTTTTATACATTTGCTGATTCATCGCCGGTGCCACAGCCACGATAGCGTCACTTGCTAACACGCAAGTGGTTAATAAGTCATTTGCTAAGCCATGCGCTAAGCGGGCAATCACATCGGCACTGGCTGGGGCTACGATAATTAAATCAGCCCATTTTGCCAGCTCAATATGGCCCATCGCCGCTTCCGCTGACGGGTCGAGGAGGCTATGACTTACCGGGTTTCCGGAAAGGGCTTGTAGCGTTAAGGGCGTAATAAAATGCTGGGCAGCATCGGTTAAGATCACCCGCACATCGGCGCCGCGTTCCGTTAAACGCCGCACTAAGTCAGCACTTTTGTAAGCGGCAATACCGCCGCTGATACCAAGTAAAATACGTTTAGAAGCAAGGCTTTGCTGCATAGCAGAAGCACCCTAGCCAGAATTAGATTGGCATAAGATAGCATGGAAACCGAAATTCAGCATCCGTTCAGCAGCGAGAAAAGGAGCGAGTTATGGCGATTACTGATTGGCCGCTTTCAGAGCGGCCGCGTGAAAAAATGTTGCAACTGGGTACGCAGGCCTTATCGGATGCGGAATTGCTCGCGATCTTTTTGCGTACCGGTATTGCAGGCACTGATGCCGTGGGTTTAGCTCGGCAGTTGTTGCAGCAATTTGGCAGTTTACGAGCGTTGCTTGGCGCCAGTAAAACCGAGTTCTGCCAAGCAAGAGGCCTAGGCGAAGCGAAATACGTGCAATTACAAGCGGTATTGGAGCTGAGTCGGCGTTTTTTACAACAACAATTGCAGCGCGAAACGGTATTTACCGAGCCGGCATTAGTACGAAAATATTTGAGTTCTTTGTTGTCACAAGAGCAACGCGAGATATTTATGGTGCTTTATCTTGATAATCAACATCGTATGATTTGTGCTGAACCCTTATTTCAAGGCACAATTGATGCCAGCCCAGTCTATCCGCGTATTGTGGTTCAACACGCTTTACGGCATAATGCCGCGGCCGTTATTCTGGCTCATAATCATCCTTCTGGGGTGGCCGAGCCAAGCCGCGCCGATAGAGCAATAACGGAGCGCCTAACACAAGCCATGGCTTTGGTTGATATCAGAGTCTTGGATCACTTTGTGGTTGGCGATGCAGAAGTCGTCTCTTTTGCTGAGCGTGGCTGGTTGTAAATGAGGACTTGGCACAACAAGGCGTTCTAGCTCATGGCTAAATTGTCTTGAGTTTGATTGCGCTTTCGTGTATAAAGTGCGCCCTCATCCATTTTCGGGGCAACCTTCAAGGCCAGAAGGGTGAAAGATAGCTCGAGCTGACGTAATTTTGGAGAAATATTGACATGTCTAGAGTATGCCAAGTAACTGGCAAAGGTCCGATGGTTGGTAACCGTCGTTCGCACGCCAACAACGCGACAAAGCGCCGTTTCCTGCCTAACCTGCAAACGCACCGTTTCTGGGTTGAAAGTGAAAACCGTTTTGTTACTTTACGTACAACCACTCGTGGTATGCGTATTATTGACAAGAAAGGTATCGATGCCGTCCTAGTTGACGTTCGTGCCAACGGTCACAAGGTATAAGGAATTAACAAATGCGCGATAAAATCCGTTTAGTTTCTTCTGCAGGTACTGGTTTCTTCTACACTACTACGAAGAACAAGCGTACCATGCCAGAAAAAATGGAAATCAAAAAATTCGATCCTAAAGTGCGCAAGCACGTGATTTTCAAAGAAGCGAAAATCAAATAATCGAATTTACAAGAACCCGGCTTTCGCCGGGTTTTTGCTTTTTATACTGCCCCTGCGTTACTATTCTGCTGTCTTTTCTTTAAAACACATCATCATGTTGAAATTGTCTCGTCGTAATTGGAACAATGTACTGATTTTTGTTGTACTGCTGCTGATGTTTAGCTTGTATGACTGGTCAGGCAATACCTATTTTGGCCGCGCTGAACGTGTAAGTTTGCTCCCTGACTCTAGCCAGCTGCTGAGTGTTTCTATTGGCTCAAAACGTTTAGTACAAGCGGCAGGGCAATGGCAATGGCAACCTCATCAACCGAGCACGGTGTCTGCTACTGAGATGGCTGCGGCTTGGCAAACTACGCAACTCGTAGCAAGTAATGAAACGGCAGGTGCTAGTTGGGTACCGATTGCTCAAGCCAGTGTGCAATTAGTAGGGCAGTTTGAACCTCAGATCTGGTTATTGTATCAGCAACCTAGCGGTTACTTAGTGCAGCAAGTGGGGCGTACCCAGTTGTATTTGTTAGCGCCCGCCCAAGCGCGTTTGTTATTTACCTTGGAGTAGGCTGTGCCTGAATTACCAGAAGTAGAAGTATCTCGGTTGGGTATTAGCCCGCATTTACAGCAGCAAGTGATTACCAAGGTCGTTGCTCGACAACGGCAATTACGCTGGTGGATCCCGGATGAAGTAGTTGAGATCCAGCAGCAGCCGATCTTATCTGTCAGTCGGCGTGCTAAATATTTATTGCTGGAACTGCCAAGCGGTAGTGTGATCTTGCATTTAGGCATGTCTGGCCATTTAAAAGTGGTATCGAACAGCGTCGCGCCAGCGAAACATGATCACATCGATTTTGTGCTGGGCAGTGGCCAATGTTTGCGCTTAAACGACACGCGTCGTTTTGGTGCGGTACTGTGGCAAGCCCATGGTAGCATCCATCCTTTACTCGCCGCGTTAGGGCCTGAGCCGTTGACGGCAGACTTCACCGCGCAAACCCTGATCAGCCACTGTGCTAAACGTTCTGCCGCCATTAAATTGGTGCTGATGGATAACAAGGTGGTGGTAGGCGTAGGGAATATCTATGCCAACGAAGCGCTGTTTAAAGCAGGCATTGCACCGCAAGCTCCAGCCAATCAAGTCAATGCAGAGAAATTGCAGTTATTAACAACCGTAGTAAAAGAAACGCTGGCGGCCGCCATAGTGCAAGGCGGTACCACCTTGCGTGATTTTAGCCAAGTAGACGGCAAGCCAGGGTATTTTAAGCAGGCGTTGTTAGTGTATGGGCGTGGCGGCAAGCCCTGCTTTAGCTGTGGTGAGCCGCTACAAGAAATCCGTTTAGGTCAGCGTAGCACGGTGTTTTGTCAGCACTGTCAACGTTAAACGGCCCTATCTGAATACCGAATCATCTGAAGTTTGCTCTAAAGCCTTAAACTAAAGCCATTAGCCATTATTTTGCCTGCCAACGTGCCAAAAAGTACAAGGCCGTGCCTAATAACACAAAAGCGCTGGTGGCTAATACCGATGACAGGCTAACCTGAAACGCCAGCCAAACGCAGGCCGCGATACCCAGTAGTGGTATGGCGTAACCAAAGGGTAAAATAAAGCTGTCGCTGGCGGCCAGTTTGGGCCGTAATACTGGCACGGCGGCGCAGGTTAGGCCATAAAGCAACAAGCGTGAAACTACTGTTGCAGCGGCCAGCCATAAAAATGACCCATAAAGCGTTAATATCAGCGCTAAGATCCCAAAAAAGACAATCGAATTCGCTGGGGTTAAAAAGCGCGGCTGTACTTTTGCAAACCAGTTTGGCAAGCTGCCGTCTTCGGCTAAGGCGAAGCTGGCGCGCGGTGTTGAAAAAATAGAGCCCAATAAGTTCGCGGCGACGGAGGCGACCACGCCTAGCATTAACATCATGGCACCGACGGGCCCGAATAAAGTCGCGGCGACATCCAGTAACGGGTTGCTAGAATCAGCAATGTTCGGTACGGCGGCTACGCTCACTAACTGAATCGCAATATATAACAGCGTCACGAGGCCTAAGCCCAACAATAAGGCGCGGGGCATATCTTTGGCGGGGTTTTTGGCCTCTCCAGCGGGTACCACCACCGATTCAAATCCCACAAAAGCATAAATTAATAACAACACGGCAGCGCCAATATCGTAGTGATTATTAAACAACGTCGTGGCATCCGCTTCGGGTAACAGTTGTGCACCAAAGTAGCTTATCCCGGTAACCACCAGCAGTAATAACACAGCAAATTTGAGTACTGTTAGCAACGCCAAGGAGCGCATGGCGCGCACCGAGCCGAGCACATTAATCAGTGTTAAGCTGCCCACAATGGCAGTAAGGAGCAAGGTACGTTGTAGGGTATTGCTGGCCGCGGGCCAAAAATAACTGATGCTGTCGACCAGTAGCACGGTATTGGCAGCAAAAGAAACCAAGCGCGCAATATAATATAACCAGCCGGCCTGAAAACCGATAAAAGGCCCAAAGGCGGCCGTGCCATAGCGCACGGGGCCACCGCTGCCGCGAAAATAACTCGACAGCTCAGCCATGGACAATAAGATGGGTAAAATGAGTAAGGCACAGAGCAGATAAATATAGGGGCTATATTCGCCCGCTAATTTAGCCGCGCCACCCGGTAAGCCAAAAATACCGGCGCCAATAAAACCATTAATCACCAGCAACCAAAGGCCGAAAAGCCCTAGGTTGCGTGGTAAGCTTGCCTTGTTAGAAGTTACATTCACGAGTTTTCAATACTGCCTTAAAAAATTCAAATACGCGTTTTGTGCGGTGATCCGGTTAGCTTTTTTCAAGAAACCATGCCCTTCATCAGGAAACAGCACATACTCTACTGGCACCCCATTTTCGCGAATTGCGGTGACCATTTCATCGCTGTTAACTTGCAATACCCGCGGATCATTTGCGCCTTGCACTACTAATACCGGTTTTTTGACTTTATTACCATGAAAAACCGGTGAGATGCGCCGCAGTCTTTCACCATCTACGGCCGGATCGCCCAGCTCAGCATACAGGGTCTCCCGAAACGACTCCCACCAGAGCGGGATGCTTGTTAAGATTTTTATCGAGTTGCATACCCCTCATTGACTACTAGCGGGGTCACTCAAAACTAGTCTAAAAACATTCGGCGACAAGTTACGCAGCTAAACAGTGAAAAGCGCTTTGCATGGCGACAAGCCGATGGCAATGATGGCCGTAAAGTGTAAAGCGACTCAATAAGTTTGCATAAAGGTATATGCGATCTTAAAAACGCCGTTTTGCGGTAGCACGCCACTGCCAGTTGTTAATATCTGGGTTATCACTAAATGGGCGGGTCAGATCTAAATGCACCATAGTGCCACGGCTAGAATGGCTAGAGAGTAAGCGAACACCGACACCGACGCCGAATAGCACTTTGTCATCGATATCGGGTTGGGCCATTAAGTCTTTAAATTGTTCGGAATCGCCCCAGCTGCGGCCTATATCGGTAAAGGCAGCAAAACCGACATCAAAGATCCGCCATAGATTCCAATCGGTGTAACGCCGGTATTCAGCTGTGGCGATCACCCGTTTATCGCCGCTTTGATAATACAGTGGGAAAGCGCGCAATCCGGTATCACCGCCTAAATATAGGCGTTCATCGGCAAATAAATTGCTGCCACGTTCTGCAGAGATACTGGCGACGACGCTATTGTATTCATTCAGTTGATGGTTTAATTGCCAAGAGAAATGCAGCAGTTGCTGTGTCTGATCTTGCCAATTTAATCGGCGATAATTCAACTGACCAAATAACCAAGTATGCTCTTGCAGTTGCCACGCTTTTTCAGCATGTGCAGTGAGCTGCAAGCCAGAATTGTCGGCGCCTAACCATGATTGTAAATAGCCAAGGCGCAGTTGTAATTGCCAACCGGCATTAATATCTTCAACGCGGTTAAATTGATTGATATTGTAAAGCTTATAAAAGTCATCTTCTAAAATTTGATACTCCAGCCATAACGCTGAAAGATTACGCTCGTCAGGTAACGCTAATACCGTACCCTCGGTATCATTAAAGGCGACGTCTTCTAAGGTCATACCAACAATAAAGCGCTGAATGCTGCGACCGCGTTCAACCAGTTTGAAACCAACAGCGCTTTCGAATTGTTGCCGAGTGCGATTGTACTCATTAACCCGCTCATCTAATTGATAATCGGTAACGAGTTCTTTATTTTTAAGCAGATCGAAGTTAAGAGACCACTGTGAATCTAAGCGATAAAAAGGCCGCTGCACATTAAAACGATAATTTTCGCCATCAGAATTATTGGCGTAACTTAAAAAGGTGTTCCAGTGCGTACCAAAAATGTTGGGGCTGCCGAAGCTAACTAAGTAGCCACTACGTTCGCTGTCTTTACTGTAATCTAAGTGAATTTGATTGCCATAACCGAGCAGGTTATCTTCAGCAATGCCAAGTGAGTACTCGGTTTCACCCCCTTCACTAGAAAAATCAATTTTGGGTAACAAGGACCAGTTGTCCCAAGTTCTTACCATGACTTCAACGGTGTTGTCTGAGGGACAATAGCGGCTAACCGAAACGCGAGCGTCGCGGATGTAGCGCCGGCTTCTTAACAGACGTTCGGTCTCCGCCAAATCGGCTAGGTTTAACGGTGCGTGATCATTAAACAACAGATCATCACGAATTGTACCTTCAAGGCTGATACGATGGCTGGCATTTGCAAAGCGATGAAGCCAAAACACCCCAGGTTCGGTCAAATCAAACACGTTGTTTTGTTCGAAATGAATAGCGCTAATCTGCGGCTTTTGTGCAGCAAGGTGTTCTAGATCAAACTCATCGTTGCAATTGGCTAGCAAGGTAAAGCTGTAAAACGGCAATGACAACAGGCATAAACTACGCCACATGCGTTGACTCCTTGTAGCCTAATGGAATGAAAAAACTCTACTTAACTATGCGTGTTTTTGCCAGAAATGCCAACACGCATTGCTGAAGTTCGTTAGTTTTTACGGTGACCCTCAGGATTATTGGGCGAGGTTGTTGTTTGCTCGGGAACGATCCGCACCGGGAAAGGTGCGGTTTCACTTCCCGTGTAAAGCGTTCGATGTGGAAACGGAATTTCAATACCATTGGCATCGAAAGCCAGCTTAATTTCTTCTTGCAGGCTATTACGTAGCTCTCGAAAATTAGGTGTCGTACTCCAAACAGAAAACTGAATATTCAGTGCCGAATCACCAAAGCCCACAAACAAAAACGTGGGGGCAGGTTCATCTAAACTTAGCGGGTTTTTGTCGGCGACCTCAAACAGTATTTTTCGAACTTGCGCCATGTTTTCTTTATAAGCCACACCCAGTTGTAAGTCGAAGCGTCGAATAGGAAAGCGTGTCATATTAATCACTTCAGATTTAATCAGGCTTTCATTGGGGATCCGTACAAACAGGTTATCGAAGGTGCGTAATTTAACCGAGAGTAAATCAATAGACAGCACTTCACCCACAGTGGCACCCACTTTAATGGTGTCGCCAATTTGAAAGGGTTGTTCGCCGATTAAAAACAAACCGCTAATTAAATTAGAGGCGGAAGTTTGTGAGGCAAAGCCAATGGCAACGGATAATACGCCAGCTGCGCCCAGCAGTACCCCTAATGAAAACCCTAGTTGATGCAGTGCTGAGGCGGCAAACAAGGCGAGCACTAACCAATAAAGTACGCGACGAAACAGCGCAGCATGATGTCGAGAGAAATTATGGCTAATGAGCTTTTCTGCCGCTTGCGAGGCGTAGCGAGCTAACAACAAACCTACCACGATAAGCAGTAAAGCCTGTAGGCCATTCAACACGGTTTCGGATTGAAAAAATTGTATTAACGTTTCCAGCATGCGTGACTCCTTATTGACTGAAAATGCCGGTAAAGGCGCGCACTAGGCTGTTTTTATCGGGATGCTGCCGTGGTGAGGCGAGCAAGTCTGCACTGGTTAAACCCAGCGGCAAGGTTTTGCCAATTTTAAAGCGAGTAAGTTGCCCGACACTCTCGTGCTGTAACAACAGTGGATCGGTCCACAAGCTGCCATCACGATGGCCATACAAGGCGAGAAATGGCAGCGGGATGCTTAACTTGTCAATGGTTAGCATACGATCAGAGCGGTTTTCGATTGTCACTGCGGTCACGGCACGGTGCGGCCGTGTGGGAATATCATCGAGGCTATGCCTGGCATGTGTTTTGTCAGCAAAACATAACTCTCCTTGCTGGGTAGAGTCACCAAACCACGTATCGGATAAACGTTGTAACGGTAATTCCATGAGCACTACGTTAGGCTCTTGCAGACTAATTTCGATACTAACCGGTGAGCTAATATAGAATACGCTTTGTTCGCCTGCGGGAATGCTCACCGGCTGATGCGTTTTGATCACCACGGCGCGCTCGAGCAAATGCGGCGTTAATTTAAATTGACCGGGGCTATGGCGAAACATAAAACGCTGCGAGTTCAGGGCTTCGGGTAAGCAGGCCGCAGATTGGCTAAGCACGCGATAAGCTTGTTCTGGCTGCGTACTGCGCTCAAAACCAAATAACCATTCTTGCAAACAGCGTTTGAAATATAAGCTAACGGGGCCGATGGTAAAATGCCAGCATTCATCTAACGCCATCGTTTGTGGTTGCCACCATTGGGGCGTAGTAGCGCTTGCTGCAGAGTGACTCATCAATATTTTCCTTTTCAGTGGCTCGGTTTAAAAAACGTTGCTACTGTAAAACTTTCAACGCTCAGGTTGAGTTAAGCTAACTTAACTCATAAAATAGCATTATTTATTGTTTTATTGGCAATGTCTTAATCATTCGTGTGGCATTTGGCCATTTCATTGGCACTTAGCTCAAATTGCTTAGTATCGACACTCCATTTACCCTGCATGATTCAGCATACTGCCCAGCAGTCTCTGAAAAAAACGTGCTGCTGATAAGAGGCTGTTATGGATTTACCTGTTCTTATCAAAACTCTGCGTAATGCGTTGCAACACGATACGCTGCCTTTGTTACGTGAACAACTCGAAGATGTGCATCCAGCTGATTATGCTGCAGCCCTAACTGAATTTTCTGCCACAGAATTGTGGAGTTTATTAACTGTATTGCCCCGTGCAGAACAAGCTGAGGTGTTTGGTTATTTGCCTGCTGAAGTGCAGGTTAGTTTAGCTATCAGCGTGAGTCGGCGCAAACTCTCACCGATTATCAGACAAATGTCTTCGGACGAACGTGCCGATTTATTTAATCAATTATCTGACGAGCAACGCGATACCTTATTACCGGCCTTAGCCCAAGCCGAACGTGAAGATTTGTTACGTTTATCTGCGCATGAAGAGGGTTCTGCTGGCGCCATTATGACCTCAGATTATGCTTTGTTGCCACCTGAACTGACGGTACGTGAAGCCATTGAAGTGCTGCGATTAGAAGCACCCGATAAAGAAACCATTTACTCTTCTTATGTGGTTGATGAAGCCAGAAAGCTTATTGGCGTGGTGAGTTTACGCGATTTAATTTTGGCACCCGTGAGTATGCGGGTTGATGATTTGATGAATACGGATCCGATTTTTGCCAGTGTTGAATTGCCGCAAGAAGAGATAGCCAGTTTGATTGCTAAGTACGATTTATTAGCACTGCCTATCGTCAATAGCGAGCATCAGATGGTCGGTATTGTGACTTACGATGATGCGATGGACGTCGCCGCAGAAGAGGCGACGGAAGACTTTCACAAAACAGCCACCATCGGCAAATTAGACGGAAACGTGAAAAATGCGGGTATCGGTTTACTGTACAGAAAACGGGTATTCTGGTTGGTGGTATTGGTGTTTGGCAATATTTTTTCTGGTGCCGGTATCGCTTATTTTGAAGAAACGATCGCCCGCTATATCGCCTTGTTGTTTTTCTTGCCCTTATTGATTGCCAGTAGCGGTAATGCTGGCGCGCAAGCCGGCACATTGATGGTGCGAGCGCTAGCTACGGGTGAAATCAAACTGCGCGATTGGGGCTATTTACTCGGTAAAGAATGCTTGGTTGCCGGGCTGCTGGGTCTCACCATGTCTGCCGCTGTTCTGGGTTTAGGGCTTTGGCGTGGGGGTGCCGATATCGCGATAGTCGTCTCTTGTACCATGATGCTGGTGGTGATGGCCGGTAGCTTGATTGGTTTGTCACTCCCGTTTTTGTTAAGCCGCTTTAATTTAGATCCGGCGACAGCCAGTGGACCGCTGATTACTTCTATTGCGGATGTCACGGGGGTGGTGGTTTATTTCTCGATCGCCACCTGGTATCTGGGCTTATAAATATTTTTTTGCGCTGTAACAACCCAAATGTACTATTGCGCAAACGCTTTAATTTCAATATTTTATCTGCATATGTGTCGGTAATGTAACACCGACTGAACAGAGTATCGGTTTCCCGACAGCTGGTTTACAGGTATCTAATGACTTTTTTACGTTCACTATGTTGCTTACTGCTACTTGCTTGCTCCGTGCAAGCAGTAGAAGTTGTTGTGCATTCATCGGTGAGCGAGACAACGCTGAGCACTGCGCAATTACGAGCCATCTTTACCATGCGTCAGACTCGCTGGACAGATGGACAAGCTATTCAGGTTTTTGTCTTGCAATCTGACCATCCACATCATCAGCGGTTTAGCCGCGATAAATTAAAAATGTTTCCTTATCAATTAGATGCAATTTGGTCTCGGCAACGTTATTCCGGCATTGGCAGTTTTCCAATGCAAGTGGATACCGCGGCAGAACTGCTCATATTGCTAGAAACAACACCAGGTGCCATCGGTTATCTTCCCACAGATACCCTTTCATCCAATCTGAGAGTGGTGACGATTAATGAAAAATAACAACCGATTTTACTGGTTAATGCCGCTGTGCTTCGCTGGCGCGGTGGCACAGGCAGAGCCTTTAGAAATTCATGGTTTTGTTGCGCAAGGTATTGCCCAAGCCGCAAAGAGTAATGCGATTAATAATGAGGGTGATGTGTCGCTGGCGCTTACCGAGCTGGGACTCAATGCAAAGTTAGATTTGTATCCACGCTTAAAATTATCGGGGCAAGTAGTGTACTTAAATGGTGGTAATCGCTACCCAGAAGGCGCACGCTTAGATTATTTATTTTTAGACTTTAGTGCGATAGATAATTTTGATCATCAACTTAATGTGTTTCTTGGCCGCTATAAAAATCAGCATTGGCTTTTTTCCAGTACCCGTGATGTGCCCTTTACACGGCCCAGTATTATTTTACCGCAGTCGGTTTATTACGATGCGTTTCGTGATATTGCTGTGGCGAGCGATGGTTTGGCGCTTAAAGGCTATAAACAATTAGGCCAAGGTGAGTTGGAATATAATTGGAGTATTGGTTCTACCAAGATTACCACTGATCAAGCCCGTACTTTGCTAAGCCCAGATATACAAGGCAGTTCAGAACAAAAATATGTTCATCAAGCCAGTATGTTTTGGCAGGGCATTGGTAGCCAAGCCAGTTATGGTATCTCCCTTCTTGATTCACAGTTCTCTTATAAACAGGCCAACTTCGATTTTTTTGCTGACGGTGACGTTACCGTACAAAGAGTTATTTTAAACTGGCGTTATCAAGCCGAAAAATGGGATCTTTCATCGGAGTTATTTCAAGAACGCATGAGCATAGACGGTTTTTACGCGCCAGGTTTTGAACGCGCTCAAATCGGTATTGGCGGCTATTTACTGGGGCGCTATCGCTTTGATCCTAAACTGACGGCATTAGTCAGTGTTGATATGTTGGCGCTTAACAAAGACGATAAACGAGGCAGTCAGTTAGGACAGCTGGGTATACCCTCCTATTTTGGTTATCAACATAGCCTAATGTTGGGTGCCAGCTATGAGCTAGGCAGTCGCTTTCGGTTGCAAGCTGAACATCACTGGGTGGACGGTACCGGTCGTTTATCACCCAGTTTGGTCCCTGATCTAGAGCGCAATCAAGATCGCTATTGGCAGGTATGGGCGTTACAACTGATGTACTGGTTTTAAATGCGATTTTTTAGCCTACCTACGAAGATTTTACTGTTAACACTGGCGCTGATGCTGGTGCTAATCGTGTTGGTGACCAGTTTATCCTTGCAGCGTTTAGGTGACAGCTTCACCGAGCAGCAAACGTTAAAGCGGCAGCAAGTTGAGCAGCACTTTACCCAATATCAATTGCTGCTGCAAAATCAGCAACAAGCTTGGTTTGAAAGCTTTGCCGAGCTGACCGGCCTGCAACAGCAATCAGGTTTCACCGTGTTTACTCAAGCATTGCAGCAACGCTACGACGTGCTTAGTCTTTATTTGAATATTGAAGCGCTTTGGGTGTTTACCGAGGATAGCTCGCAAGCGGCCTTTGCCAGCAGTATCTTCCCGACTGAATTAGCCAGTATGGTGACGCAAACGCAGCAGGAGCAGCGGCCGCAATCACGGATTTACTGTGCGGCGCATTGCAGTAATGTGGTGAGCCTACCGGTATCCGATCAAGACGGTAACATAGCCGTACTGGTTTCAAGTCAAACGCTGGCTGATGTGGTTATTGCTTTGGGGCAAGCCTTGCAAAGTGAAGTGGCGATTGTGCGTTTAGATGCGGCAGGCATGACCATCTTATCTGCCACAGGCAATTTGCCTGCATTAGATCAGGTGGAGTTAGCCAGCTGGCAAAACAGTAATGGCGCCCAGTTCAGCTTAGCTGAGATACCCTACTTTATTTATCACATTCCCTTGGTTCAACAACAGCAGCAGCATTTTGCGATTTTATTGCTAGAGAACATTAGCTCTTACCAAGCGGCAAATAATGCCTTCAAATGGCAATTGATTGCCTTGGCCACGCTTTGCTTTGTGTTATTTGCTTGGCTGACCAACTTGTTAACGCGGCGCTTAACCAGTCGCTTATTGCTGATCTGTCATGCGCTACCGATGTTAGCGGAAAATAAATATCGGGCTTTTCGCGATGCTTTACCTAAATCTGCCGGTACCATGAGCGATGAAGTTGATCAACTCTATGATGCCGGTCAAACGTTAAGTCGTAAATTAGAGCAACTGCAAGACAACATCAATACCCAGACTCGTGAGCTAGAAAATATGGCGATGTACGATCGGCTAACCGGTTTAGCCAATCGTAATATGTTGCAATATCAACTGAAGAAAAGTATCGCCGCGTTAACCGAGAGCAGTGCCTTATTAGGGTTACTGTTTTTAGACATGGACCAATTTAAACGAGTTAATGATATTCGTGGTCACGAGCAAGGCGATCAGTTACTGATTGAAGCGAGTAATCGGCTGCGGGCATCGCTAGATAAAACCGATATTATCTGCCGCTTTGGTGGTGATGAATTTATTGTGGTGACAGAAGTGGCGGATATCGATGCCTTAACGGCATTGGCCAATCGCTTAATCGCAGCGTTTCGTCAGCCCATGTCACTGGGCGATGAAGAGTATCAATTAAATATCAGTATTGGTATCAGCAGTACGCGTAATGCTCAGCTGAAACCTGATGATTTAGTGCGGCAAGCTGATTTAGCCATGTATCAGGCCAAAGGGAAGGGCGGCAATAGTTTGCACTTTTATAGTCAGCAAATGTTTGATGATTTCCAAAATCGTTTAGCATTAGAAAGCGACTTAAAGCTAGCGTTAGCCCAGCAGCAGTTTGCGCTGCATTTACAACCCAAAATTAACCTGGCTAATCGCAAACTACAAGGCTTAGAAGCGTTATTGCGTTGGCATAGCCCCGCGCGCGGCATGGTATCACCTGACGAATTTATCGCAGTATTAGAGTATGCGCATCTGATGATCCCCGTAGGTTATTGGGTGATCGAGCAAAGTTTCCGTATTATGGTGCAACTGCAAGCGGCAGGTTTTACGGACACGACTATGGCCATTAACCTCTCCGCGGCACAACTTAACGATGCCAAATTGCCGGCGTTTCTCGATGCGTTATTGCAGCAACATCAACTGTCAGCTGCGCTATTCGAATTAGAACTGACAGAAAGTATGCTGGCCAACAACATCAATGAAACGATCAAGAGTATGCAGCGCTTAAAAAGTCGTGGTTTCCGCTTAGCGATTGACGATTTTGGCACCGGTTATTCATCGTTAAGTTACTTACGGCAGATGCCCGTGGATACCATAAAAATTGATAAAAGTTTTGTGTTTGGCATGTTAGATAACCAAGCAGACTTCGATATTATTACCTCGACTATCGCCATGGTGCGCAAATTAGGTTTAGAAGTTGTCGCCGAAGGGGTTGAAACGCAGGCGCAATGCAAAACCTTAACACAGCATCAGTGTGATATTGGCCAAGGCTACTTATTTTCAAGACCGATCCCGTCAGATACGTTGATTGCACAGTTACAGGCTAATTTGCATGATAATGGCCAGTGGCGCTAAGTAGCCGTTTGCCAACACGGTTAGACAGTTACAGCAGCTTTAAACCGCGATTTTAAACCACGACTGTCAGTAAGCGTAAGCAGCATGAAACCTGAAAAGCGATGATGCCCTGTGCTGGTCAGCCTGTCACATCACCTAAACACGTCGTTGACAAATATCGCTTAGGCGCGTTGTTTTTTTCTTTAAAACCACATAGACTACGCAAGCAACCAAGGGGTGCAACCTTCAAACTTCGGTTTGAATGCGCTGAGATGCCGTAAGGCAAACCCTTAGAACCTGATCCGGATCATACCGGCGGAGGGATGGTGCTAACTCCCCATCAGAACGTGTTTCGCTATTTACCACTTGCTTAGCAAGGTGTGTTAGTCGTAATACCGTTAAATCTGAACAGTGTGATCCTCAACGTGTTGTTTACCGGAGCCGATCACCTATGTTTTTTCGCTATTCTGTTTTATCTATCGCTTTATTGTCTGCGTTTAACTTGCATGCGACTGAGCAACAAATTGAGCGCGTGACCGTGCAAGGCGACTTTCGTCAGCAAAACATCCAACAACTGGCGGGTAGTGTTGTCATTTTGTCTGAGCAAGAGATGCAGCGTCAATCGGCACAGCATCTTGATGATGTGTTAAAACAATTTGCTAACGTGAACTTTGCCGCCGGTGCTTCGCGTGGGCGTTTTATTCAAATTCGGGGTATTGGCGAGCGCAGTGAATTTATCGATGTGGTTAACCCTTCGGTCGGTATCCTAATTGATGGCATTGACTATGCGGGTTTGGGCATCAGCAGTGTCGCTCATCCGGAACAGTTAGAAGTATTCCGTGGGCCTGAGGCTACGCGCTTTGGTACTAATGCGCTGGCGGGTATGTTGAATTTCACCAGTAAAAACCCCGTATTTAGCCCAGAAGGGCAACTCAGCGCCACTGTCGCAAATTATCATAGCCAGCAGTTGTCGGGTTATTACAGTGCCCCCTTAAGTGAGCAAGTTGCCTTTAGCTTAACGCTGGACCAAGCGCTGTCTGATGGTTTTATTGACAATGCTTTTTTACAGCGCGACGACACCAACAACATTGATGAATTTACGGGTCGTTTTAAATTAAGTTGGTTACCTTCTGAGCACCTGCAGCTGGGCTTGATTGCCCATCTGATTGACCAGCAAAATGGCTACGATGCGTTTTCACTTGATCAAAATCGTGTCACTTTATCAGATGAGCCGGGTGAAGATAATCTGCGTAGTAAGGCTTTAGCACTCACCTTTGCCTACCAAGAGTTTGCGGCTGTCGATCTGCAAGGGCAAATTAGCTATTTAAATGCGCAATCTGATTACGGCTTTGATGAAGACTGGAGTTATCGCGGTATTCATCCGTGGGAATATTCTTACCAAGATCGCTATTTACGTTCACGTGAGCAATCGTCTTTAGATTATCGTTTAGTCTCTAAACCCGCCGCACAACTTTGGCATAATACTGACTGGGTATTAGGCGTGTATGCTAGCAGTCGTGATTTGACATTAAATCGCATTCGTCGCGCAGAGAGCGAAATGCGCTTATTTGACAGTCAATTACAGCGAAATAATCTGTCGGTTTATGCTGAGACCACTTCGGCGCTAACTGAGCAGCTTAGCATGGTCGTGGGCGGGCGCGTCGAGCAGTATAGCGATGATTATCAAGATGTTGCCGGTATCAGCCTAACGCCAGATGCCACCATGTGGGGAGCCAAGATCAGTTTAAATTATCAAGTTAACTCGCAAGCGATGATTTATGGTTTAGTGTCGCGTGGTTATAAAGTGGGTGGTATCAACGGTGAAGCCTTAGCCAAAGCCGATGACGGCGATTTCGCCCTGTTAGCGACGAAAGCCAGTTTTGCACCTGAAACCGTGGTTAATGCGGAGTTGGGTGTCAAAGGGAGCAGTTTAGATCAGCGTTTACTGACTCGAGTTGCGGCATTTTATATGTGGCGTAACGATATGCAGGTAAAAGGTTGGATTAACCCCGATTTAGGCCCTGAGTTTGCCGGCTTTATTGATAATGCCGCCAGTGGTCGTAACTACGGTATTGAAATGGAAAACCGTTTCCAAGCGCATGCGGCGTTGCAGTTGTTCGTTAATGTCGGTTATTTACGTTCTAAACTGGGCCAGTATGTCACCGATGGTGGCTTGGATTTAACGGGCCGTGACCAAGCACATGCCCCGCGAGTGAACTTCAGCATCGGTGCGGATTGGTTTTTAAACGAGCAATGGTCACTGCAAGCCGGAGTGCAAGGGCGCAGCAGTTTCTATTATTCTGACGGTCATAATGCCGAAGCTGCCGCCAGCGAACAAGTTAATTTACGCTTGAATTATCAGGTAGCACAGTGGCAAATCGCGGCATGGTTGCGTAATGCCTTTGATGAGGAAACCGGTGTCAGAGGTTTTTACTTTGGCAACGATCCCCGTGACGAATATGCTCCTAAGGTTTACGAACAATTTGCTGAGCCACGTCGTTTTGGTGTGACCGCCAGTTACAGTTTTTAAGGAAAGCATAATGAAACTATCAGTAGAAATCAGTAAATATCCGTTAGCAAAAGATTATAAAGCGCCGATCCAAGCCTTTATCGATTTGTTAGCAGATCAAGCCGATTTGCACATCATCACCAATACCATGAGTACCCAAATTTTTGGCGATTACGATACGGTGATGCAGGCCTTGCAGAAATGCATGAAATGGTCGATGCAAACTTATGGTAAGTTGGTGTTTGTGTGTAAATTTATTCCAGGTGATTTACGGCCATGAATGAACTGCTGAGTAAGGTGATCAGTGATTGGCAATTACTGCACAGTATTGAACTGATTGCGACATTATTGGCGTTGGCTTATGTGTTTTTAGCGTTAAAACAAAGCCTGTGGTGTTGGCCTGCCGCCTTACTCAGCACCTTGTTATTTAGCCATGTGATGTGGGATTCTGCCTTGTTGTCGGATGCGTTGTTGCAATTGTATTACGCCGGTATGGCGTTATATGGTTGGCGCCGCTGGCAGCAATACCAACAGCAACATGGCAAAGGTCAGGCGCCGGTGTTCGAGCGCCCCTGGCAATGGCACCTTATGCTGGTTAGCGGTACGGCAATCGCAGGCTTGGTTTTAGGCTATTTTATGGAGCATTACACTCACGCTGATTTTGCTTGGTTAGATGCACAAACAACGGCATTTAGCTTGGTAGCAACGTGGTTAGTGGCGCAGAAATTAGTGTCTAATTGGTTATATTGGGTGGTGATAGATGCGGTATCAATTTATGTTTATGCACAAAAACACCTTTATTTTCTAACAGCCTTGTTTATGCTGTATACCATCATTGCCTTAGTTGGGTATTTTGCATGGCGCAGTCATTATCAACTGCAGCAAACATCGACGTTGGATCCAGCGCGGCTATAAGCCGTTTTTGCGAACATCTTGAGTTCTTCAGTGGCCATCCGCCTTTAATCGTGCGGCCACTGGCTTCAGGTGAAAGTAATCTGAATTATTACATCAAAACCGAGCGCGGCGAATATGTCTTACGCCGTTACCCGCTAGATACGCTAGGCGTCTGCCGACAGCAAGAATTACGTTGTCAGCATGCCGCCGCCGCAATTGGTCTTGCGCCGGCACCTTTAGCTTTAAACAATCATCAACAATTACTGATCAGCGATTACATTAGCGACGGCATACCTTTAGCGCTAAACACCGAGCGTTTAACACAGTTAGCTGTAGTCGTGGCTAAATTACACTCATTAACCATACAAACCCCTGTTTTGCAGGTGAGTCAGTACTTACGTCAGCTGATGGATAATAGCCAGTTGGCCAGTTTAGAGCCGGCAGCCACCTTATTTTCCGCCTTGTTACACAGTGCTGAGCAGATGCAAAGCTTGCCGTTTGATCGGGTGTTATGCCACATGGACTTGCATCAGGGCAATGTGCTGTGGGCGAAACAGCAGATTTGGTTATTAGATTTTGAATATGCGCAGCTAACCGACAGTAGCTTTGATTTAGCAGCGATTTGCTTGAACTATCAGTTAAACCAGGCTGAAGAAACACAATTACTGCAAGCGTATCTTAGCGCAAGGCATTTTAGCCATAGTCAAACGGCGCGCGATTGTCGGCACAGCTTAGCCGAACGTTTACACCTAGCTAAGCGGTTATACAGCGGTTTTTGTTGGTTATGGTATCAAGCCAGCCCCGATAAGGACGCCGCACTCCGTTGGCAAAATAAGCTCGCGCAGTTGTTAGCGTTAAAGCCCGCCTAAACGTTCTGCTAACACTTTATAGCGTTGCACATCCTCTTCGGCAAACAAGGGTTTGCCGTCATTCGCCTTATCACAGGGTACCAATAGATGTTCTCTGGCTAAGCGTTCTACCCGAATAGGGGTAATATCTAAAAAGTGAGCAACCTCGTTGACAGTCATTATGGCCATGCTGATCTCTTATTCAAACAGGAGCGGCTACATGTATTTGCTGCCGCAGATAGTCAAAATATAGTCAGGAATAGCAAATATTGCCATGGGGTAGTGGGCAACAAGCGGTTGTTAAGCCGCTACACGTTATCCCAACTAGGGCTATTGGCTCTAAAATACGCCGGATAAAAAGGCCGTTTAAGTTGATGTTACCAAGCAGCAAAAACGCTATAACCCCTGTATTTATAGGGATTAGACGGCATTGGCAACCGACTTTAATAGACATTTTGATGTGATGCAGGTATAAATATTCGCAGTTTTCCTGACAATTTGTTTTTCTGCCTACCTCTGTTGCTCGAGCAAATCATCTGCCAAACGTATTACACGTGATAAATGGCTGATTAACATCAGCAGTATTTCAATGGTCTAATGAATGCAGCAGTGAGGAGTGTCAGGTCTGTGAACGTTAACGAGGAAGCAAAAACCTTATGACTTTGTTGTGGATCCTACTGTTACCGCTGTGTGGTATTAGCTTACCCATGCTGACAGCAAAATGGTCGCGTAGTGCCTGTGCGCTGTTAACGGCGTTACCTCCAGCTTTGGCTTTTATTTTATTGTTAAGCCAAACCTCTGCGGTCTTCGCCGGTGAAACACTGCGTTTTTCATTGGCTTGGGTGCCGGTACTGGGCCTGGATGTTGCTTTGCGACTCGATGGCTTAGCCTATTTATTTAGCTTGCTGATCTTAGGTATTGGCTTGCTGATTATCCTCTATGCGCGCTTTTATCTCTCTGCAGCTGATTCGATGCCGCGTTTCTACACTTTTTTGATGTTCTTTATGACCGCGATGCTGGGTATTGTGTTATCCAACAATGTGCTACAGCTTTGGTTGTTTTGGGAGCTCACCAGTATCAGCTCCTTTTTGCTGATCAGCTTTTGGTGGCATAAATCGGAAGCGCGGCGCGGCGCCAGGATGGCGTTAACCATTACGGGTGCCGGTGGTCTTTGTTTATTAGCGGCGCTGTTATTAATTGGCCGTATTGTTGGCAGCTATGATCTCGATGTGATTTTAGCTAGTGCTGACATTTTGCTAGCGCACAGCTGGTATCCTATTTTATTAGTGCTGTTTTTGTTGGGCTGTTTTACCAAATCAGCGCAATTCCCATTTCATTTCTGGTTACCCAATGCCATGGCAGCTCCTACGCCAGTGAGTGCCTACTTACACTCTGCCACTATGGTAAAAGCCGGTATTTTCTTAATGGCGCGGTTTTATCCGGCGTTGGCCGGTTCTGACTTGTGGATTATCTTGGTCAGTTTAACCGGTTTAGCCACCTTGTTAGTTGGCGCGTATTTGGCGTTATTTAAACATGATTTAAAAGGCTTATTAGCTTATTCCACCATCAGCCATTTAGGCTTAATCACCCTACTACTAGGGATGGGAACAGAGTTAGCGGCGGTGGTCGCGATTTTTCATATCATTAACCATGCTACCTTCAAAGCCTCTTTGTTTATGGCGGCAGGCATTATTGACCATGAAACCGGCTCGCGTGATATGCGAAAACTTAATGGTTTGTGGGCCTACATGCCGATCACTGGTACTTTAGTGATGATAGCGGCCGCGTCGATGGCCGGTATTCCGTTACTGAATGGTTTCTTATCTAAAGAAATGTTCTTAGCCGAAACTCTGGATCAGCATTTACTCGGGGCACTGTCTTGGCTTATTCCATTGTTAGCAACGATTGCTGCGGTATTCTCTGTCGCCTACTCGTTAAGATTAATTCACGATGTATTTTTCAATGGTGAGCCACGGGGCTTAACAAAAACACCGCATGAACCGCCGCATCTTATGCGTTTGCCGGTCGAAATTTTAGTGGTGCTGTGTATTGTTATTGGCCTGTTTCCGGTTTGGGCAGTGGGGGCCTTGTTGCAATCAGCAGCGGGCGCAGTGTTAGGCGGAGAAGTGCCTGCTTATAGCTTGGCGCTGTGGCACGGTGTCAATTTGCCATTGTTTATGAGTGTGGTAGCGATTAGCGGCGGTTTATTGATTTACAGTTATCGGAAACGCTTATTTGATTTTCAAAATAGCTTGCCAGGTTTAGATGCACTGAACAGTTTTGAATTGGCCATTAAAACCGTAAATCGTTATTGTCGGTATTTTTATGAATGGCTCGATAATGGCTCTTTACAGCGTTACATGGTGTTTTTATTGTCAGCAGTGGTTGTACTGGCTGGCTTGCCGTTGTTGGATGTGTCGGTACTTGCCGGTGGTCGTGAAGAATTACCGATTGATGCGGTAAACGCCACAGGTGCCGCATTACTGCTGATCAGTGCTTTGGCCACAGTGATTTGGCATCGTAAACGCGTGGTGGCGCTGTTGATGATTTCGGTCGTGGGGCTGATGGTATCGATTGCTTTTACCCGTTTCTCCGCTCCCGATCTCGCGCTAACACAGCTGTCGGTTGAAGTTGTCACGGTAATTTTGTTGATGTTAGCCTTATTTTTCTTGCCGCATAAAACACCGAGTCAGTCTGAACCCTCTCGTGTGATCCGTGATATCAGCTTGGCGGGTCTAGTGGGTATTGTGATTGGCAGTTGGGCATATGCGGTGATGACGCGGCCCTTTACCTCTATTTCTGATTTCTTCTTAGCGAATGCCAAAACCGGTGGTGGCGGTACCAACGTGGTTAACGTGATCTTAGTGGATTTCCGTGGTTTTGATACCTTCGGTGAAATTGCCGTATTGGGTATTGCTGCCTTGGGTATCTTCAAATTGTTAACACGTATTCCATTGTTTAAACCCAGTAGTGATGGTGATGGACGGCCTTGGAGTCGCGAGCGCCATCCGTTGTTATTAGCGACGGTGTCACAAAGTTTGCTGCCATTGGCATTAATGGTGTCGGTGTATATTTTCTTCCGTGGTCATAACTTACCCGGTGGGGGCTTTATTGCAGGCTTAATTACCTCAGTGGCATTGATCCTACAATACATTGCTCACGGTGTGGATTGGGTAAAATCACGGATGGATATTGAATATCAACGTGTTATAGCAATCGGCTTATTGATCGCCCTCGTTACGGGTGTGGCAAGCTTTGCTTTTGGTCGACCGTTCTTAACGTCATGGTTTGATTATTTCCATCTGCCTATCCTAGGTGAGTTAGAACTGGCCAGTGCGATTGCATTTGATTTAGGGGTATACCTAACCGTGGTCGGCGCGACACTGCTGATTTTATCGAGTTTAGGTAAAATGACGACCTTGCACCGTCCGGTGCATAAGGAGACGATCTAGTGGAAACCTTGTTAGCCTGTTGCATTGGTTTTCTGACTGCCTGTGGCGTCTTTCTGATGTTACGTGGCCGAACCTTTCCGGTAGCCATGGGGTTAACCATGTTGTCTTATGCCGTGAACTTATTTTTATTCTCATCCGGTCGGCTTAACTTACAAGGTGCTGCGGTATTGGGGATGTCTGAAAACTATGCTGATCCGCTCCCTCAAGCCTTGGTGCTCACCGCTATTGTTATTGGCTTTGCTATGACGGCGTTCTTAGTTATTTTAGCCATTCGCGCGCGCTCAGATCTTGGTAATGACCATGTCGATGGTAAATTGCCTGATAGCGACGGTCGTCGTAAGGAGAACGGCGCATGAGTCATTTGATTATTGCTCCCATTTTATTGCCCATCTTAACCGCCATTATCATTATGCTGCCGCCGGTGCACTATGTACCCAATCGGCGCCGCTTAGTCAGTATTATTGCCACGGCAATTCAACTGATCATTTCATGCTTTCTGCTGTGGGAAACTCAGCAAAATGGCTTAACCTTTTATGCCTTAGGGGATTGGCAGCCGCCGTTCGGTATTATTCTTGTTGCCGATACCCTCAGTGTGGTGATGGTCTGTTTAACCACCTTTTTAGCCCTGGCGGCGATTTGTTACGGTGCGGCTGGCGAGGATGTGCGCGGTTCGTTTTTTCATCCGCTGTTTCACTTCCAAATTATGGGGATCAATGGCGCCTTTTTAACCGGCGACTTATTTAACCTGTTCGTGTTTTTCGAAGTGTTGCTGATTGCCTCTTATGGCCTGTTAATTCACGCGGGTGGTAAAAACAAAACCAAAGCGGCCGTGCATTATGTGGTGTTGAACCTAACCGGTTCGGCGGTATTCTTGTTTTCGCTGGCGATTTTATACGGTGCTTTAGGTACCCTTAATATCGCCGACATGGCTTTAAAAGTCTCAACCTTACCACCAGAAGATGTGTTGTTAGTCAAAGCCGGTGGCTTATTGCTGTTGATCGTTTTCTCGCTAAAAGCAGCGATCTTGCCATTACAATTTTGGTTACCCGACACCTACGCTGCAGCTTCGCCGCCAGTAGCCGCATTATTTGCGGTGATGACGAAAATCGGTGTCTATGCCTTGCTCCGCGTGTACACCACGATTTTTGGTGAGTCTGCAGGGCCTTTAGCCGGTTTAGGCATGAATTGGTTATGGCCCTTTGGCTTAGCAACCATTGTGCTGGGGGCCATTGGGGTGATGGGCAGCTTGGATTTTCGCAAGGTGGTGGCCAATTTGGTTATCGTATCGGTGGGCACTTTAGTCTGTTTAGTCGCTATGCAGAATACGGCCGCTACCGCTGCGGTGTTGTATTACACCGTACATTCCACCTTAGTGACCGGTGCCTTATTTTTATTGGCCGACATGATTGCTAATCAACGAGGTAAAGCCGGTGATCGCTTAGTGTCTGGGCGCCGTGTAGCTCAACCGGTATTGCTGGGTAGCCTGTTCTTTGCTGCTGCGGTAACGGTAGCGGGCTTACCGCCGTTATCGGGCTTTATCGGAAAGCTGATGATCCTGCAAGCGGCCGTTACACCACTGCAGCAAGCCCTGTTATGGTCAGTGGTGCTGGTGAGCAGCCTAATGGTGTTAATTGGCTTATCACGAGCTGGCAGTATTTTGTTTTGGCGCGTTACCGGTTCAGAGTCGGGCGGTGATAAAGCCTTACCGCTGCAGGTTTTTGCCGTGTCATTGTTGCTGTTAGCTAGCCCAATGCTGGTGGTGTTTGCCGGGCCTTTAACCGAGTTAAGTGTGGCGGCAGCGGTGCAGCTTGAAGATGTGTCACAAACAATTTCCACGATTTTACTTGAATCTAGCGTGTCTGGAGGTGCTCAATGAGATTACAACCTCGTTACAGCTGGTTGCCAACACCGTATCGCAGCGTCTTGTTGTTTTTAGTATGGTTACTACTCAATCAAAGTGTCGCGCCAGTGCATCTGTTTTTTGGTTTCGTGTTGGCGTTATTAATCCCTTGGATCAGTGCCAAGTTCCGAGATCCTCAGCCGTTGATTGAACGCCCCATTTTGGCGCTACGTTATATTCTTATGGTTTTGATGGATATTGTTACCGCAAATGCACAGGTCGCGATATTAATTTTAGGGCCGACTAAACGGTTAAAACCCGCTTTTGTGCGTGTGCCGCTGGATTTACAGCATGAACTGCCTATCACCATTTTAGCCAGTACCGTGTCGATGACCCCTGGCACGGTAAGCGCGGATATTTACCCGACTAAAGAAATGCTGGCAGAAGGTGAAGAAGTAAAACAGCGTTGGTTGTTAATTCATGTGCTGAATTTAGAAGACGAAGCAGAGCTGATTGCTTCGATCAAATCGCGCTATGAAGCCCCGCTAAAGGAGATCTTTCAATGTTAGAGAATGTTATCTTTTTAGTCTTTGGTATGATCAGTTTGGCTTTGATACTTAACCTATGGCGTTTAGTACGTGGCCCAAGCTTGCCAGATCGCATCCTAGCGCTCGATACCATGTATATCAATAGCATCGCCCTGATCATCTTATATGGCTTGCTGATGGGCACCTCATTGTATTTTGAAGCCGCGTTATTAATTGCCATGTTAGGTTTTGTCAGTACGGTGGCCGTGTGTAAGTTTTTATTACGTGGCGATATCATCGAATAGGAGACAGTATGCAAAATTGGATAGAATGGGCAATTGCCTTCTTTTTATTACTCGGTGGCAGCTTTGTGTTAATTGGCTCGATTGGTTTAACGCGGATGCCCGATTTTTTTATGCGCTTACATGGGCCAACAAAGGCAACCACCTTGGGCATGGGCGGTATTTTGTTAGGTTCGATGTTATTTTTTAGTGCGACACCCGGTGAGATCAGCGTGCATGAATTGTTGATTACTATTTTCTTATTGATCACCGCGCCAATCAGTGCACATATGCTTATTAAAGCCGCGCTGCATCATCGCACTGAGGCGATTGCGCGTACCACAGGCGAGCAAGAATTGAAGCGAGGGCAGTTACAAAACAGCAGCCGCTCGCATATTAAATCGAATTTACCTTAAACAACCTAACAATAGCGTAAAGCGCAAGCTTTACGCTATTCACCAAAACCGGTATTAATTAATAGAGTAATCGCCTCTAACGCCTCAGCGGCGTCAGGGCCTTCGGTAGTCACTGTCAAGGTTTTACCTTTACTACTGGCCATCATTAGCAAGGCCAGTACGCTGCCGGCATCTGCTGTTTTACCATCTTCTTGCACTAATTCTACTTTGGCATCAAATTGCTGGCTTAACTGCACTAGCTTGGTGGCGGCACGTGCGTGTAGGCCTAGGGCATTAATAATCGTGACTGTTGCAGCTAACTTATCGGCCATGATGTCTGACTAATTCCCGATGGCGAATTTGTACATCTTCGCGTTGGCTGCGGTAGGTTTCGGCTAGGCTTTGTGCGATATACACAGAACGATGCTGGCCACCTGTGCAACCAATCGCTATCGTTAAGTAGCTGCGATTGTTACGCTCGAGATGAGGTAGCCAGCTGGCGATAAAGGTATTGATCTGCCACGTGTATTTTGCCACCACGTCTTGTGAAGCGAGGTAATCTTTAACAGGCTGATCTATACCAGTGAGCGGTTTCAAATCCGGCTCCCAATGTGGGTTGGGTAAAAACCGCGCATCGAACACAAAATCGGCATCCTTTGGAATACCATATTTAAAACCAAAGGATTCAAAGAGTATCACTAAACGGCCGGTCTTTTGGCCTAATATCCGCTCACGTAATTGCTCGGCCAACTGATGCACATTCAGCTCAGTGGTATCGATATATAAATCGGCGCGGCTAGAGATAGGATCTAATAACTGTTGTTCACGCGAAATGGCTTCATCGAGCGACATCGCTTGATGGGATAGCGGATGCAAGCGACGCGTTTCGCTAAAGCGCTTAATTAGCGTGGTGTGATCCGCATCCAAATATAAAATCGTCAGTTCCAGCTTGCGAGGCAGATACGACAAAATGTCTGATAACTCATCGGGATCGCCCGGTAAGTTACGCACATCAATACTCACGGCAACGCGTTCATATTGGCCCATTACTGCAGTTGCCAGGGTCGGTAATAAATTAACCGGGAGATTGTCGACGCAGTAATAGCCGAGATCTTCCATGACTCTCAGAGCAACCGATTTGCCAGAGCCTGAGCGGCCACTGACGACGAGTAGTTTCATGACTCACCTGTTTTTTGGCTATAGTCGAGGAGTAGCTGATACAGTTGTTCATCTGACTCGACATGGCGGATTTTTTTGGTTAAATCTTTCTGACTTAACAGTTTGGCAATACCGGATAACGTACTTAGGTGCGTTTGGCATTGCTCCGTGGGTATTAAAATAGCGCAAAAAATATCGACAGCTTGATTATCTATCGCATCAAACGCGATAGGGTCTTTACTGACCACAAACACCAACATCGGTTGGGTTACGCAGTCAAGTTTGCCGTGAGGAATGGCGATGCCGCCACCGATGCCGGTTGAGCCGAGTTTTTCACGGGTCATTAAGGCTTCAAGAATGGTGTATTCGGATAGTTCGGGAAGCTGCTGGTGAGCCAGTTCGGCGATATATTCGAGGATACGTTTTTTACTGTTAAATAGAACTGCACTTTTCGTGCAGTTCTCCGCTAACATCGCGTTTAAATTCATAATAATGTCTTAGTGTCGTGACAGTTTTTCTTTGTGTTTAATGACCTGCCGATCGAGTTTGTCTATTAACTGGTCAATCGCAGCATACATGTTTTCGTTCTCAGACACCGCAAACACTTCACCACCGGTGAGATGGATTTTAGCTTCGGCAATCTGCTGCAATTTTTCCACGTTTAGGATGACATGTACATTATTAATGTTCTCGAAATGACGCTCTAGCTTAGCAAATTTATTCTCGACATAATCTTTTAAGGCTTCGGTAATTTCGACGTGACGGCCTGTTAAATTGATTTGCATAGACTCTTCCTTTTAGTTAAGACACTTACAGCAGGGTCTTTCGTTGATTTGACGGCGGAATAAACAACGATTCGCGGTATTTAGCGATAGTTCGCCTAGCCACGTTTATCCCTTGTTCTAACAAAATCTCCGCCATTTTACTGTCACTGAGCGGTTTTGCCGGATTTTCTGCCGCCACCAATTTTTTTATAAAGGCGCGAATGGCAGTGGAAGAACATTCACCACCACTCTCTGTACTAACATGACTGGAGAAAAAGAATTTAAGTTCAAAAATTCCACGCGGTGTATGCATATATTTATGGGTGGTGACGCGTGAGATCGTCGACTCATGCATACCGACCATTTCTGCAACATCATTCAACACCATTGGTTTCATGGCTTCTTCACCATGCTCAAAAAAGGCTTGTTGTTGCTGCACAATGCAATTGGCTACTTTAAGCAAAGTATCGTTTCGGCTTTCTAAGCTCTTTAAAAACCATTTAGCTTCTTGCAAGTGCGAGCGAATAAATTGCGTATCAGCGGTATTTTTAGCGGTTTTGCTCATCGCCGCATATTGCTGATTGATCCGTATTTTGGGCATAGCATCAGCGTTTAATTCGACTTGCCAGCGACCTTTTACTTTTGTCACCGTGACATCAGGAATAACATACTGTTGCTCTTGTTTAATCACATCAGCACCCGGCCGTGGATTTAAACTGTGGATCAACTGCATGACTTCCTTTAACTCTTCTTCTTTGAGTTTAGTCACGCGCATCAAAGAACGAAAGTCTCTATTCGCTAAAAATTCGGTATAGTTGCTAATAATGAGTTTTGCATCATTTAAATAGGGTGTCGTTGGCTCAAACTGTCGTAACTGCACCAGTAAACACTCTTGCACCGAACGGGCACCGACCCCGACCGGATCAAATAATTGAATGCGTTTAATCACGGCTTCAACTTCGTCGGCCTCGACTTCGTTAGATTGCAGTGAGTCGAGTATTTCTTCGCAGCTGATACTTAAAAAACCATTGTCATCGATGGCTTCAATAATGATTTCAGCAATAGCCCGGTCGATTTCAGAAAAGGGCGTGAGTTGCATTTGCCAACGTAAATAATCTTGCAGGGTATCGCTGGTTTCCCCCTGATACACCATATCGTCATCAGGCAGGTTGCCACTGCTAACTGGAGCGGCACTGACTAAGTCATCCCAGTTATTATCTAGCGGTAAATCTTCTTGAATGTTTTGTTGATTCAGATCATCGCTGGTATCGCGATCGGCTGCGTCTTTTTGCTCTGAGTTTTTGTTGCGAGGATCGTCAAGGGTATCGCGATTGATATTGCCAAGGCTGTGATCAACCTCATCTGGCTGGCGTTCGAAATCATCGTCGCCTTCGAGTAACGGGTTCGCGTCTAACGCTTCCTGTATTTCTTGCTGTAGCTCAATGGTAGACAACTGTAATAGGCGTATCGCCTGTTGCAGTTGTGGCGTCATGGTAAGCTGTTGTCCTAGGCGGAGTTGCAAAGAGGGCTTCATGTACCTGTAATTCTCTCCTGAATGCGCAGTTGCGTTCTATCTTCTTTACTATAGCCTGAATTGCTCACCTAGGTATACATCACGCACCTGCTGATTTGCGAGAACATCTTGCGGAGAGCCCGCTGCAATCAGTTCGCCATGACTGACAATATAAGCGATTTCACAAACATCTAACGTTTCACGTACATTATGGTCAGTAATGAGAACACCAATGCCACGTTGGGCGAGGTGTTGAATGATTTTTTTGATATCAAGTACTGAAATTGGGTCAACCCCAGCGAACGGTTCGTCTAATAAAATAAAAGCGGGATCAGCGGCTAACGCCCGCGCGATCTCCACCCGACGACGCTCGCCACCAGATAACGCCATCCCTAAACTGTTGCGGATATGACCGATATGAAATTCTTCTAATAAATCATCGGCAATTTCAGCGCGGCGTTGCGTGCTTAAATCTTTGCGGGTTTGCAAAATGGCCAATAAGTTTTCATGCACGGTCAATTTACGGAAAATCGAGCTTTCTTGCGGTAAATATCCAATGCCGGCGCGGGCACGTTGGTGGATAGGAGCAAAAGTAATATCTTGCTCGTTGAGGGTAATGGTGCCTTTATCCGAGGGAACTAAGCCAACAATCATGTAAAAGGTTGTTGTTTTACCTGCACCGTTAGGGCCCAATAAACCGACGATTTGCCCTGCATTGACTTCTAAGCTGACATCTTTCACCACCTGCCGGCTTTTATAGCTTTTGGCGAGGTGCGAGACCACTAACTTCATGGAGTGTCCTTGTTTTCTGGGGTGAAAATCGTGGTAACGCGACGATTTTGCTCACCTTCAGCACTTAATTGTTGTAATTCAATGTTGTAACGGATCACGGCACCGCGCACTAAGCTACCGCTTTGCATCACTTCGGCATTACCCGATAAGGTTAAAATGCGGCTGGCACGGTCAAATCGGATCTCATTCGCTTGAGCGGTTACAGGACGATCACCTTGCAAAGTTTGTGAATAGGTCGCCGGTGAGCCGGTAGTGATAAACACCTCTTTGCCTTTACCGGCACTGGCGTCGACTTCAAGTTTGTCTGCTTTGATCAGCATGGATCCCTGACGTACTTCAACGTTGTCGGCATAACTGGCAATACTGTCAATTAATGAGGCTAAGGTTTTATCTGCATCGACCGAAATAGGCTGTTTATGATCCGGTTCGGCGGCCAAACTGACGGCAGAAAAAAAGGCCAGAACAATCACTAAACTGTTAATTTTCATTGAAATATACCGTCTCTAAATGCTTTTGCAATTGCATGGTTTCTTTTGTTAAATCGACATGCATACCTTGCCCTTTAATGAAAAAACCGGCGCCGGTGATCTGAACGATTTCATGCGTATGAATACTTTTTTCAGGTAACATCAGTTGTAATGAGGCCGTTTCAACGCGTTCCACTAAACCGATGGTTTGTTTGTTTTGCAAAACCACCTGGTTTTCCAAAATAATCTTATCTTCAGGAAACCAGACACCTTGTAAGCTACTGATTTCCCAAGCAGGCTGATGCGCTTTATTAAACAGGGTATAGCGCGGTTGATCAAACTGCGTAAAGCCGAGCTGTTCAAAATGCTCTAATTTCAGTGCCTGCACATGATCGGCAATATAGCCCTCATTGTCGTAGATGCGCAAGGTAACATTTTCAGCAATGTAATCCGGTTGAAATTCTCGATCCACTTGCAGATCCACTTGCTCAACGTTGGGATTCAACCACAGGTAGCCCGCGACTATCACGAGTAACATGACGATGAGCACAAAAAACTTTCTCATGAGCTGCTGCCATCAAATTGTAAAAATCGCTGTTGCGCAATCAGTAACAGATCGCATAATTCGCGCACTGCACCAAAGCCGCCAGGTAATGACGTTGCTAAATGGGCGTGCTTTTGCAAATAAGGATGTGCATCTTTTACCGCGACGGCTAAGCCACAATGTTGCATGACTTGCCAATCGGCCAAATCATCACCGATGTAAGCGACTTGGCTGGCATCTAATTGCAGTTCAGCGAGCAGCGCTTGAAACGCGGCCGTTTTATTTTCTTGCCCTTGATAAATATAGGGCACGGTTAGCGATTTCATACGCTGCTCCACAATGGCCGATTGTCGCCCTGTTATCACGGCCACTTCTATGCCCGCTTGGCGCAGTGCTTTAATGCCATACCCATCCCGGGTATGAAAGGCTTTTAGCTCTTCACCTTGATTGCCTAAGTAAATGCGCCCATCCGAAAATACGCCATCGACATCACAGATAAGTAATTTAATATCAGCCGCGCGGCTGGCGTTAGTATCACTGATAGCTTGGTACAACTGGCGATATAAGTCCATGTTACATTACTCCTGCTCGCAGTAAGTCGTGCATATTCATGGCGCCGATTGGCTCGCGCTGCTCGTTAACAATGATCAGGCCATTAATTTTTCGTTGCTGCATAATATTCAACGCTTCGGCGGCGAGCATTTCTGCTTTTACCGTAATGCAATTGACCGTCATCACCTTGGCTATGGAGGTGCTGTGAATATCAATACGTTGATCAAGAATGCGCCGTAAATCACCGTCTGTAAAAAGCCCAGCCAAGCGACCTTGTGTATCGACCACGGTGGTCATGCCAAGCCCTTTGCGTGAAATCTCTAATAAGGCATCTTTAATGCTGGCCTCTTGCGGTACGATAGGCACTAAATTCTCTTTATGCATTAAATCTTCTAAGCGCAACAATAATTTGCGACCAAGGCTGCCACCGGGATGTGATAACGCAAAATCATCGGCTGAAAAGCCTCTGATATCTAATACTGCAACAGCCAGGGCATCACCCATCGCCAGTGTCGCCGTGGTGCTGGCGGTGGGCGCTAAGCCAAGTGGGCACGCTTCTTGTGGAACACCGACACATAAATGAATATCGGCCAAGCGCGCTAACGTAGAATCCGCTTTCCCGGTCATGGCGATCAGTGGAATACCCATGCGTTTGATAATTGGCACTATGGTCAGTAATTCTGCTGTTTCACCTGAATTGGAGATGGCGATAACGATATCGTCTTTTGACAACATACCAAGATCACCATGGCTCGCTTCGCCTGGATGCACAAAAAAAGCCGGAGAGCCGGTAGAGGCGAGGGTTGCCGCGATTTTGTTGGCAATATGGCCAGATTTACCAATACCGCTGACGATAACTTTACCTTTATTATCGAGTACCAGCTGACAAGCGCGCTCAAAATCATCATCAAGATACTGTTCGAGTTGTCGAACGGCTTCGGCTTCGATGCGTAATACCGCTAAAGCCTGTTCACGGAAAGTCTTTGTGGTCATAACCAAGTTTACGCCAAATGAGTGAATAACAAATATTGGTAGCCAATAAAGCCGCTTAAAAGCAAGCCACCTTCTAATCGATTGATACGTTGTTGCTTGCCGATACGTATTGACATGAGTAACAGTGCAAAGGCCGCCGCGATCATCACGTAGCTATCCCGCGTACCGGCATTAACATCGAGTGTTGAAGGCCCAATCACGGCGCCTAAGCCTAACACGGCTAAAATGTTAAAAATGTTCGAGCCGATAATATTGCCCAGCGCCAGATCATCTTCGCCTTTTAGTACACCTATGACGCTAGCGGCGAGTTCGGGCAAACTGGTACCGATAGCAATAATCGTTAAGCCGATGATTAAATCGCTCATTCCAGCATAACGCGCAATGGTGACTGCACCCTGAACCAATAGCTGTGAACTGGCTAATAACAACACTAAGCCGGCGATAACCCAAAACACCGCTTTTAGGGTAGAGGTTGGTGGTGGAATTTCTGATTCAATTTCGCTGATAAGCGGATCGGTTGGGCTGGCATGCTTACCCCAGTACACCAACAAACTGATAAAGCTGAAAAAAGCGATAAGCAAGATAATACCTTCAGCCCGCGTTAAGTTATGGTCTGATAAAAAATAGTATCCAACAAAGGTGAAAAACAGCATTAACGGAAATTCGCGCTTCAACGTTAATGAGGCAACCGTTATCGGTTTGAATAGGGCAATAACCCCAATGACCATTAAGATGTTTGTGATATTGGAACCTAAAGCGTTACCAACCGAGGTGTCGAGTCGTCCTTGTGCTGCGGCTGTTGCCGAGACCAACATTTCTGGCGCGGATGAACCCATCGCAACAATCGTTAATCCGATAATCATTGGCGAAACACCGCTATTGCGGGCAACAGATGACGCGCCGAATACGAAACGGTCAGCACTCCAAATCAGCAATACGAGTCCGACGATAACGAAGATAATGGCTAATAACAAAGGTGATATCATGGTGTCCGTTGTCTGCTTAACAGTTAAAAAGGGTATTTTCCCGTTTCTTGCTGCTAAATGCAAAAAAACCTCGGTAAAAACACCTACGCCAAGCATTATTCGAAAATACCTGCTGATCGTTTCGAATTATTGCCACGACTTACTCTCTCATAGCGTTTACAATAAGCACACTTTGCCACTTTGCTCATATTGTAAACTGTTATGAATGTATATAACATGCGCGCCCTTAGCAAGATTGCCCGTTTAACGAGAGCTGACTGGTTGCAAAGAGAACTGGAGAAATAACGTTGTCTGATGTGTTGGTCGATATCCAAAACCTGAGCTTTTCACGCGGAGAACGAGTGATCTACCGCGATATGTCTATGCAGTTTGTCAGGGGAAAAGTTACCGCCATTATGGGGCCTAGCGGCATTGGTAAAACAACGCTGTTAAAACTCATTGGTGGTCAATTGATCCCAGACAGCGGCAATATTCTGTTTGATGGCGTAAATATCCCTAAATTGTCACGTTCAGCTTTATATCAAGCCCGTAAAAAGATGAGCATGCTGTTTCAAAGCGGTGCCTTATTTACCGAGCTATCGGTATTTGACAACGTGGCGTTTCCACTTCGTGAACACACCCGTTTATCAGAGTCGTTAATTCGATTAATTGTATTAATGAAGCTGGAGGCCGTAGGTTTACGCGGTGCACGTGATTTGATGCCGGCTGAATTATCCGGTGGTATGGCAAGACGTGCTGCATTAGCTCGGGCAATCGCTTTAGATCCTGAGTTAATCATGTACGATGAGCCTTTTGCTGGGCAAGACCCTATTTCAATGGGGGTTATTGTGCGGCTGATCCGCGAACTGAATAATGCCTTGGGTTTAACGTCTATCGTGGTGTCGCATGATGTAAAAGAAGTCATGAGTATCGCCGATTACGTTTATGTTGTGGCAGATAAAACCGTGATTGGCCAAGGTACGCCAGAGCAATTACGTGCCGATCCATCGCCATTAGTGCAGCAATTTTTAAATGGCGATGCAGACGGGGCAGTGCCCTTTCATTATAAAGCTGCAGCTTATGAAGATGAATTAATGGAGCTCGGCAAGTGATCGCAAATAGATTACAAAAAATAGGCCATCAAACGCTGAGTACCATCAGTGGTTTTGGTCGTGCAGGCATCATGTTATTTGGTGCCATAGTGGGTAAGCCCGATTTCCGTAAAGGCTTCCCGTTGTTTATCAAACAATTGTATGTCATTGGCGTGTTGTCGTTGATGATTATCCTTGTATCCGGTTTGTTTATCGGCATGGTGCTGTCACTGCAAGGTTATAACGTTTTAGTCAAGTTTGGCGCAGAGGGCATGTTAGGCCCGTTAGTCTCGCTAAGTTTGCTGCGCGAGTTAGGCCCGGTAGTCACCGCGCTGTTATTTGCAGGTCGTGCCGGTAGCGCGCTTACCGCAGAAATTGGCTTAATGAAAGCGACTGAGCAATTATCCGGTATGGAAATGATGGCAGTTGATCCGCTGCGTCGTATTATCGCTCCACGCTTTTGGGCGGGGGTGGTTGCCATGCCATTACTGGCATTGATATTTAATGCTGTGGGCATATTAGGTGGCCATTTAGTTGGTGTAGAATGGCTAGGTGTCGATGCAGGTAGCTATTGGTCTGCTATGCAAGCTAACGTTGACCTGTATCAGGATGTGTTAAATGGTGTAATAAAAAGTGCAGTGTTTGCACTCGTGGTGATCTGGATTGCATTACACAAAGGTTTTGATGCCATCCCGACCTCGGAAGGTATTAGCCGTGCCACCACTCAAACGGTAGTCACGGCATCATTGGCTGTTTTAGGCTTTGATTTTATATTAACTGCATTAATGTTTGGTGGATAAAAAATGACCACGCGTAAAATTGAAATTTTAGTTGGCGGCTTTATTGTCTTGGCTTGTGCGGCCTTTTTAATGTTGGCCTTAAAAGTAGCTGACACCGGTTTTGGTGGTGCTTCGCAAACTTACACCTTGTATGCCAAGTTTGACAATATTGGCGGTTTAAAAGTGCGTTCACCCATTAAGGTGGGTGGCGTAATTGTTGGCCGTGTTGGCTCAATTGAATTAGATCGCGTCAGTTACACGCCAGTGGTTAAGTTAGAAATTAACGCTGAGTACAGTAACTTTCCTGAAACGAGTTCAGTAGCGATTTTAACCTCAGGCTTATTAGGTGAACAATATGTTGGCTTGTTACCAGGGTTTGTCGATGACACCGTATTGATGCTAGGTAACGGTGATACCATAGAAGACACGCGTTCAGCTATCGTGCTCGAAGAGTTAATTGGACAGTTTTTATTCAACCGGGGGAATTAATGAGAGCTTTTTTGCAAAAGGTGAGTGTGTCCTTGCTATTAACTGCAGGTTTAGTCTTGCCTGCGCTAGCAACCGAAACTTATACCGATCCTTACAAAATGATCGAAGTGGTTGCAGACAAAACCTTTAATCGGGTGAAAACAGATCAGCCGATCATTAACCAAGATTTAGAACATTTGCGGGTGATAGTGCAAGAAGAATTATTACCTTATATTGATAGCCGTTATGCTGCGGCGATCGTTGTTGGCCGTACCGTAGATATTCGTAAAGATCCAAAAGCCTTTGATGATTTTGTGAAAGCCTTTGAACAATATATGATTGGTTCTTACGCTGGCGCTTTAACCTATTACAAAGAACAAAAAGTGATGATTGAGCCATCCAAAGTGATTGGTAATCAAAGTATTATCACTATTCGTACTCGGGTGATGGATCCTGGCAAACCTGACATCGTTATTGATTTTAAATTGCGCCGTCCACGCAATGCGGAAACGTGGTTGGTGATCGATTTAATCGCCGAAGGTATTTCGTTACTCGATAGCAAACGCGCCGAATTAAATAACTTGATCAGACAGCAAGGTTTGGCCAGTGTGACTGAGTTGCTGAAAGAAAAATCTAAAGAGCCGGTTAAGTTAGCCGACGATGATAGTGCAAGCACTTCGGAGTAACAGGTGGCATTAGCAATCAGCCAAACCGATCAAACGCTGTTTTTTAGTGGTGAACTCGATCGCGATACGTTAATGATGCATTCACCCTTCACGTTGTTAAATAAGTTGCAGGGTAAGGTAATCTTTGATTTCTCGGCGTTAACCAATGTAGACTCGGCAGGATTAGCTTGGCTGATCCAGCAGATTGCACGCGCCAAGACCTTTAAGATACAAATTGAAATTATCAAGGTGCCGGCACAGCTACTTTCACTTGCTAAGGTAAGTGCGGTGACCGACATTTTGCCTATAACCAATTAAGGTGTAGTTATGGAAATTGCTCAGATAGAGCAACTGTTAAAAGAACAACTGCAACTAGCAGAAGTTTATGTTAAAGCTGACGGCTCACATTACGCAGTCACTGCCGTAGGTGATTGTTTTGACGGCTTAAGCCGTGTTAAACAACAGCAGCTTGTCTACAGCCCGTTAATGGCAGCGATTGCTGATGGCAGTATGCATGCAGTAAGTATTAAGGCCTTTACGCCACAGCAGTGGCGCAGAGATAAACTTTTAAACCCTCCGCTCTGAGATCCGCTATGCAACAGTTTTTAGTTACTGCCAACGGCCCACTACAAGGTGAAGTCGTGATATCGGGCGCAAAAAATGCCGCCCTGCCTATTCTGTTTGCAAGCTTATTAGCTGAGCAACCAACCACCATTCGCAATGTACCTAAACTCAAAGACATCGAAACGACATTTAAGCTGTTGCAGCTATTTGGCGCCAAGGTTGAGTGTGATGCGGATGTCGTAATTGTTGATGCCAGCCAAATTAGTAATCAATTTGCTCCGTACGACTTGGTGAAAACCATGCGTGCCTCTATTTTAGCGCTGGGCCCTTTATTGGCACGCTTTGGTCAAGCTGAGGTTTCTTTGCCTGGTGGCTGTGCTATCGGTGCTAGACCCGTCAATTTACATATCGACGGTTTGCGTAAAATGGGCGCAGAGATCACGGTTGAAAACGGCTACATCAAAGCGCAGGCTAAACGCTTAAAAGGCGCGCACTTAGTGATGGATATGGTCAGTGTGACAGGCACCGAGAACTTGATGATGGCGGCGACCTTAGCCGATGGTCGTACGGTCATTGAAAACGCTGCTCGTGAACCAGAAATTGTTGATTTAGCAAATTATCTGAATACCCTAGGTGCGAAAATTAGCGGTGCCGGTACAGACACCTTAGTGATTGACGGCATGCCTGCGTTACAGGGGGGGGAGCATCGTGTTCTGCCAGATCGTATTGAAACAGGCACCTTTTTAGTGGCAGCGGCGGTAACCGGTGGCGATATTACCTGTTTAAAAGCAGCACCAAGCGATCTAGAAGTTGTGCTAGAGAAATTACGTGAAGCCGGTGCTGAAGTGACAACGGGTGCTGATTGGATCCGTTTAAACATGACCGGAAGAAAGTTAACGTCGGTAGATGTTAAAACGGTGCCTCACCCAGGCTTTCCAACAGATATGCAAGCCCAGTTTACGGTGTTAAACGTGGTAGCTGAAGGTGTTGGTGTTGTCACTGAAACGATTTTCGAAAATCGCTTTATGCATGTACCTGAATTACAACGTATGGGCGCGAAAATCCGCTTAGAAGGAAATACAGCAGTTTGTCAGCACAGCCCATCGTTAACTGCAGCTCAGGTAATGGCAACCGACTTACGTGCTTCGGCAAGCTTAGTGATTGCGGGTTTAGTGGCTAAAGGCACCACAGTGGTGGATCGCATTTACCATATCGACCGTGGTTATGAGCATATCGAACATAAACTACAAGGTTTAGGTGCGCACATTGAGCGAGTAAACGGTTAAACCTTTGCTTGTAAATAAAAAAACCGCAGAAATGCGGTTTTTTTTATTGCTTAAAACTGATTAAATCAGCTGATGCATCTTATGTGCGCATTTAGCGGCGCGGCTGTTCCCTAACGATGGTTGGGATCACCATACGCTGACCGTTACGGTCGATGGTGATTTGTAACTCGGTATCGGGGGGCGTTTCAGCGATAAAGTTTAACGCATGCCGCATATCTTGAAATTGTTGTCCGGCAATTTCCAAAATAATGTCATTGGCTTGTAAGCCAGCCATTGCCGCAGGGCCATTACTGGTAACTTCACTTAAGCGCAAACCATACAGCGCTTGGCCAGATGAAAATAAAGGATCACCCGCAGCGTTGATGACAGCTTGACCTGCAACGCCCAAATAGCTGCGTGTAACGCGACCATGCTTAATGAGCTTTTCCATAATAATACGGGCGAGTTGATAGGGCACGGCGAAGAAAATACCTTGGATATCCTGATTTTGTACTTGGAATGCCGCAGCATTAATGCCAACCAAGGTGCCATTACTGTTTACCAGTGCACCGCCAGAATTGCCTTTGTTAATGGCGGCATCCATTCGCATAAAGTCAGGATAGCCCCGAGAGCTTAACCCATGGTTGCCATTAGCACTGATAATGCCTTGCGTGATGGTTTGGCCTAAATTAAGTGGGTTACCGATAGCTAATACCAAATCGCCAACTTGTGGTTCGATGTTAGGATCTTGCGGGATCACCGGTAAGTTGTCGGCTTGTACATAAAGCACGGCTAAATCAGACACTTCATCTTGACCGATTAACACGGCTTCTAGCCAGCGACCGTCTTGCAAAGCCACTTCAATATGATCGGCACCATACACCACATGATAATTAGTCAGAATATAGCCTTGCGCCGACATAATGACACCTGAACCTAACTCTTGCCGTTCGATGGTGCGAGGTTGTAATGAGCGGGGATCGACAATTCGACTGCGTGTATAGACATTTACCACCGCTGGCGCAGCACGTCGTACCGCATGGTTATAAGAAACCGGCGCGGTATTTTGCTCGGCACGAGGTGCTTGCCATAAAGACAAGTCAACCCGAGCGATGTTGGGGAAAAACAAGATAAGAATAAAGGCGAGCGCTAAGCCGTATGCGCTACTTTTTAAAATAAATAACAAAAGGTTGCGCACAATGTCGCTTCTGCCTAAAGATGAATAAGTTTAGCATAGCATTTTTTTAGCACAGGCAGTAGCGTTCAGCTACCACCTGCCTAAATTAAGCGCTTAGCGGATCAGGATATACAGTTGATCATTACCACGTTGGATATACAGCGCGGCAACGCCACCATCGCGTTTTTCTAGTAACCGACGTAATTCGGCAAGGTTGTTCACGCGTTGACGGTTAACCCCAGTAATAATATCGCCTTGGCGTAAGCCAATTTGTGCCGCGGGTGATTCCGCTTCCACGCTACTGACTTCCACGCCTTTGTCAGCATTATTTAAGGTTGCACCTTGTAGCATGGGGTGTAATTGTGTCGCCGCAACCTGGCCACTGGTGGTCTCTTGCAGTACGACTTTAATGTCGCGTTCTTTACCGTCACGCAGTACGCCTAAAATGGCTTCTCGGCCTGAACCCAGCGTGGCGACCTTGGCACGTAATTCATTGAAGCTGTGAATACGATTGCCGTTCATACTGACAATCACATCACCTGATTTCAAACCACTTTTCGCTGCGGCGCTGTCTGGCAGCACTTCGCCGACAAAGGCGCCGCGACTGACATTCAGGTTTAAGGCTTTGGTCAACTCAGAATTAACATCATTACCGCGAATACCCAAGCTACCACGGCGAATTTCACCAAATTCCACAATTTGCTCAACCAAGTTTTTCATCATATTGGCGGGGATAGCAAAGCCTATGCCGACATTACCGCCATTAGGCCCTAAAATAGCCGTGTTAATGCCGATCAGTTCGCCACGTAAGTTCACTAAAGCGCCACCCGAGTTACCGCTGTTAATGGCGGCATCAGTTTGGATAAAATCTTCAAAGCCTTCATTTAAGCCACTGCGGCTGAGTGAGCTAATAATGCCAGAGGTGACGGTTTGTTCTAAACCAAAGGGGTTACCAATGGCAATGGCATAATCACCCACCCGCAGTTTGTCAGAATCTGCTAGAGGTAACTCAACCAGGTTATCGGCTTCAATTTGCAATAAAGCGATGTCGCTTTCTGGATCGGAACCCAGTTTTTTTGCAGTAAAGGTACGGCCATCTTTTAAGCGAATTTGAATTTCAGAAGCATCTTGCACAACATGGTTATTGGTGACGATATAGCCTTTTTTGGCATCAATAATGACACCTGAACCCAAACCACGGAAAGGTTGTTCACGGCGCATTTCACCTTGGCCGCGCTGGCCGAAAAAGTATTGAAAAGCTTCAGGCATACGCTGGCGTACTTCACGGCTACCCGCAACAGAAACATAGACGACAGCGGGTGTGGCTTGTTCAAGCATCGGCGCCAGCGAAGGCATTTGCTGCTCTTCTTTTCCGAAAAACGGTAAGCTGGCGTGTGCTGGGGATGCAGGAGCCAACAACATGGCTGCTAACACGGCCGCGCTAAGCAAAGAAAATTTCTGGTTCATCGCGTAATGTCTCCTTATATGACAGTGTCACTAAGAGCATCGCACCCCAAAAAAGTTCTGAGCAGTCGCGCACTAACGGTAAAAGTTTTCTATTCGCCTTTACTTGGCCGCTCTTTAATCAAGCCGCTGGCTTGACCAGAGTAATCACGCGGTTGCTCACCAATTTCTGAGTGTTCTCTGCGACGCTCATTCAGTTGATGTAACGATTGTTTAATATGTAATGTGGTATCCGCAGCAAAATAATTCACTTCATCGCTTGGGCTGGTCGGCTGCTCAACCAGTTGCATTTTCGATTGCTGCACATGACGCGCAATGCGTGAATAATTATCCTGCAGCTGGCTCATTAACTGATTGGTTGTCTCCAGATGTTCTGAGACATCTTTGCGATACTGCGTCAGTTGTTTGCGGCTTTCGTCTAATTCTTGTTGCAGCTTGTGTTGGCCAAATTGTTTCAGGCTAATGATCCGGCTGATGGCCGCACCAATTAATAAACCGACAACCAGCCCAATTAAAACCGATGTATAGTCCATGCTTACTCCTAACGATGAAATACTTTACTTAGTGTACCCTAACTTCTTATACAAGGTGGTAAGGCATGTTACTATTATGCCTCATATTTAAGGTTTCGTTTCGCTACTTTCAAGTTAAAGACCATGACGCCACTAGAAAAATATCAACAAGATCTGTTACGCCCTGATTTTCATCTTGATGCTGCTCAAGAAAATGCGGTTAAGCAACTACAGCGATTGTTTGATGATTTTATCAGTCGCCCGCCGGCAAAACAGAGTTTTTGGCAAAAAGTGACCGGAAAAACGCAGAGCGATAGCCCTTTACTCGGTTTGTATTTCTGGGGAGGCGTGGGCCGAGGTAAGACCTATTTGGTCGATACGTTCTTTGAATGTTTACCGACACAACGCAAAATGCGTGTGCATTTTCATCGCTTTATGCACCGAGTGCATGATGAATTAAAGTCATTAAAAGGGGTGAGCGATCCGCTCGAAAAGGTTGCAGATCGTTTCAAAGCGGAAACCGATATTATTTGCTTTGATGAATTCTTTGTTTCAGATATTACCGATGCGATGATTCTAGGCACCTTAATGCAAGCCTTGTTTGCGCGTGGCATTACTTTAGTGGCCACGTCAAATATCGAGCCAGACGGTTTATATCGCAATGGTTTGCAGCGAGCACGCTTTTTACCTGCAATTGAACTTATCAAGCGCTACACCAAAATTGTCAATGTCGACAGTGGCATTGATTATCGTTTACGCACTTTAGAAATGGCCGAGATTTATCATTATCCGCTAGATGAGCAAGCTGACATTAATTTACAGCAGTATTTTCATGCGTTATCGGTTGAGCCTCGTCAGCAAGCGGTAAAAATTGAAGTCGCCAACCGCTTATTAACCACGCGGGCCGAAGCCGATGGTATCGTGTGGTTTAGCTTTAAGGAGTTATGCGAAACGGCGCGCAGTCAATACGATTACATCGAGTTAAGCCGGCTGTATCATACGGTATTATTGTCGGGTGTAACGGCGATGGGGCAACAAAATGACGATGTCGCTCGGCGCTTTTTAGCATTGGTTGATGAGTTTTATGAGCGGCACGTAAAGCTGATTATCTCTGCGACAGTGCCGTTAGAGCAGCTTTATCAGGGCGGTTTACTCAGCTTTGAATTTAAGCGCTGCTTAAGTCGTTTGCAGGAAATGCAGTCACACGATTATCTGGCCAGTGAGCATTTACCTTAAATGTGTTGAACCGTTAATTTTTTTGCAAATGAATGCTGATTTTTAAGATTGTTTAATATATAATCCGCGCCCGGCCGACGTTACAGCCTCATACTGCCGTTAGCCCGGCGGTTCTTGCATTCGAAGGGGTGCGATAACGACATTGCTGCATCAGCCCTGCACAGTGTCAGGTGTAACTTAAGTTATTTTTGGAATAGGTTTAGATGAAAACTTTTACTGCAAAACCAGAAAGCGTAACCCGCGACTGGTACGTTGTTGATGCAAACGGCAAAACTTTAGGTCGTATCGCAACTGAAATCGCATCGCGTTTACGTGGTAAGCATAAGCCAGAATATACGCCACACGTTGATACCGGTGATTACATCATCGTTGTTAATGCTGAGAAAGTCGTGGTAACTGGTAATAAAGCTAAGGCAAAAACATATTACTCGCACACAGGTTTCCCAGGTGGTATCAAGGAAATCAGTTTCGAGAAATTGATTGCTAAGAAACCAGAAATGGTTTTGGAAACTGCTATCAAAGGCATGTTGCCAAAAGGCCCATTAGGTCGCGCTATGTTCCGTAAGTTAAAAGTTTACGCTGGCGCAGAGCATCAACATTCGGCTCAGCAACCGCAAATTTTAGATATTTAATCGGAGCATAACATGGCACAGAATCAATACTACGGAACTGGTCGTCGTAAAAGCTCAACGGCCCGCGTCTTCTTAAAAGCTGGTTCAGGTAACATCGTTATCAACCAGCGCGCTCTGACCGAGTACTTCGGCCGTGAAACTGCCTGTATGGTAGTTAAACAGCCGTTAGAACTGGTTGATATGGTCGAGAAATTCGACTTATACATCACTGTTAAAGGTGGTGGTATCAGCGGTCAAGCCGGTGCTATCCGTCACGGTATTACCCGTGCACTGATGGAGTTCGACGAGTCACTGCGTCCAGCACTGCGTAAAGCAGGCTTTGTAACGCGTGATGCTCGTAAAGTTGAACGTAAGAAGGTCGGTCTGCGTAAAGCACGTAAGCGTCCACAGTACTCAAAGCGTTAATTCGCTGGTATGTCGAAAAGCCCGGTTTTTACCGGGTTTTTTTATGTCTGCAATCTTAGTTATTGGCAGCCAGGCTGGCTAAGATTTAAACTAACGCGAAAAATAAAGTTAATTACCCCTGTTTTACTGCTTTTGCTGCACAACTGTATGCTAAGGATTACTGTTAAAGCATGACTAAGACTAAGATATTAGCCATTCAGTTCGCCTTAATCCTTGTGTAAAGCAAGGCTTTTCATTATGATCGAACATATTTGTGTACTTATAATAATTGCTGAATTTCAGCCGCTTAAATTTTAATCGTTTAAGTGTTTAATGTGGAGATGAGTGGATGAGCAATGCGCCTGTAGATCATGGTCGCCGCCGCTTCCTTACCATTGCGACCTCTGTAGTAGGGGGCGTCGGTGCCATAGGAGTTGCTGTGCCCTTTATTGCGTCCTGGAATCCGAGTGAGAGGGCGAAACAAGCTGGTGCTGCAGTAAGTGCAGACATTAGCAAACTCGAACCTGGTCAGCTGATTCGTGTTGAATGGCGTGGCAAACCTGTTTGGATCGTCAAACGTACCGAGCAAATGTTAGCTCAGCTAGCTGAAACTGAAGACCGTTTACGCGATCCGGGTTCAGAGGTTGAACAACAACCTGCTTACGCTCAGAATCGTCATCGTTCAATCAAGCCTGAGATCCTTGTTGCTGTCGGTATTTGTACGCACTTAGGCTGTTCTCCTACCTACTTGCCAGATGACTTTGCCGCACAAACTGAAGGCATTCGCTCAGGTTTCTTCTGCCCATGTCATGGTTCTAAATTTGATATGGCCGGTCGTGTTTTCCAAGGCGTACCTGCACCCGCTAACTTGGTAATTCCTCCGTACATGTACGTTGACGACAACACCATATTAATTGGTGAAGACGAGGGGACTGTCTAATGTTTAAAAATATGATGAGCTGGATTGAATATCGCTTACCCTTTATGGATAAGATGAATTTGCACGTAGTGCAATATCCAGCGCCAAAGAATTTTAACTTCTGGTACTTTTTTGGTTCGCTTGCCATTTTAGTCCTCGTTAACCAGATCCTGACGGGTGTTTGGTTGACGATGAACTACGTTCCTTCTGCCGAAGGTGCCTTCGCCTCTGTTGAATACATCATGCGTGATGTGGAATACGGCTGGTTGTTACGTTATATGCACTCTACTGGCGCCTCAGCGTTCTTTGTGGTGGTTTATCTGCACATGCTTCGTGGCATGATGTACGGTTCTTATCAGAAGCCACGGGAATTACTGTGGATTTTCGGTATGCTGATTTTCTTAGTGCTGATGGCAGAAGCCTTCATGGGTTATATGCTGCCATGGGGTCAAATGTCATATTGGGGTGCGCAAGTTATTATCTCTATTTTCGGGGTTATCCCGTTTGTCGGTGATGATTTAACTTTGTGGATCCGTGGTGACTACGTTATCTCAGGTGCAACCTTAAACCGTTTCTTCGCCTTACATGTTATCGCCTTACCTTTAGTTTTAGTCATCTTAGTGTTTTTACACATCATGGCTTTACACGAAGTGGGTTCGAACAACCCAGATGGTATCGACATTAAACGCGATAACGATGGTAGCGTTGAGCAAACTGCAGCGGATAAGAAATTTACCTTTCACCAATATTTCACTCGTGGTGGTAAGAAAATTATCGTTGATGCTATCCCGTTCCACCCATACTACACGGTAAAAGATTTAGTGGGCGTGGCCGGTTTCTTACTGATTTTTGCTTTTGTTATTTTCTTTGCGCCAGAAGGCGGTGGTTACTTCTTAGAGAAGCCGAATTTTGAAGTGGCAAACCCGATGAAGACACCTGACCATATTGCACCGGTTTGGTACTTCACACCGTTCTATGCCATTTTACGGGCTATTCCAGACCCATTGCTGGGGGCAGTAGCGATGTTTGCTGCGATTATTGCGTTAGCATTATTACCGTGGATTGACCGTGGCACCGTACGTTCAGTGCGTTACCGTTGTGAGTTACATCGCTGGAATCTAGTGGTGTTCTGTATCAGCTTTGTTGCTTTAGGTGTGTTGGGTGTATTACCCGCAACACCAACTTACACCTTATTTTCACAATTTTTCTCATTCACCTATTTTGCCTTCTTCGGCTTGCTGTGGTTATACAGTAAAAATGAGAAAACTAAGCCATTGCCAGTGAGGTTAACATAATGATGAGAACGTTACTTTCTGCGGTCGCCTTGTTAGCTTCATCGCTGGCAATCGCTGCCGGGCCAAGCATTCCGCTTGATAAAGCACCTGTTGATCTGCGTGATCAGGCTTCATTACAAAATGGCGCCAAGTTGTTCCAGAATTACTGCTTAGGCTGCCATCAAATGCAGTATCAGCGTTATTCTCGTACCTTTAAAGATTTAGGGATCCCTGAAGATTTAGGTATGGAACATTTAATGTTTACCGGTGAAAAGTTAGGTGATCATATTACCAACTCTATGCCGGCTGATTATGCGCAAACTTCTTTTGGTGTATTGCCACCTGACTTAACCAACGTGGCTCGAGTGCGTGGTGCTGATTGGGTTTACACTTATCTTCGCACTTTCTACGTTGATGAAAGCCGCCCATTTGGTGTAAATAACAAAGTATTCCCATTAGTGGGTATGCCTCATGTGCTGCAAGAGTTACAAGGTGTTCCTTACCGTGCTTATGAGACACGTTTAGTCGATGGTCAACCAACAGAAGTGTATGTTGGTATTCGTACTGATGGCTCGGGTGAATTAAGTACCGAAGAATACGATCGTGCGGTAGGTGATTTAGTCAACTACTTGGTCTATTCTGGCGAACCTAGCAAGCTTGAATCACATGCCTTAGGCATTAAAGTTATGATATTCCTACTGATTTTCTTTGTTCTGGCATATTTCCTGAAAAAAGAATATTGGAAAGATGTCGAATAATTTATCAGTTATACATTAAGCTGTACTCAGGGGCCTTAGTGCCCCTTTGCTGTTTCTAAATTAACCGGAGGAATACATGGCGATCATTGCCAATAAACGCCCTGTGATGACACTGTTTTCAGCAGTTGACGATATGTTCAGCCATCAGGTCCGTATCGTGCTAGCAGAAAAAGGAGTTACTGTTGATATCCTTCAGGTAACACCAGACAACGTGCCAGAAGACCTGTATGAAGTGAATCCATACGGTAGTCTGCCCACTTTATTAGATCGTGAACTTGCGCTTTATCAAGCTGACATCATTATGGAATACTTGGATGAGCGTTTTCCTCACCCGCCATTGATGCCCGTTTATCCGGTCGCTCGGGGTCAGGCTCGCCTGATGATGTATCGCATTAAAAATGATTGGTATAGCTTAGCTGACAAGGTATTAAACGATCACGAAGATGCCGCTATTGCCAGACAAGAACTTAAAGAAGGCTTATTGTCGATTGCGCCTTTATTTAGCGAAGCGCCGTTTTTTATGAGTGAAGAATTTGGTTTAGTCGATTGTTACATGGCGGCCTTATTATGGCGTTTACCTTTACTAGGTATTGAATTAAACGGCACAGGTAGTAAGCAATTAAAAACCTATATGACCCGTATATTTGAACGCGACGCTTTCCAAGCTTCATTAACTGAGGCAGAGCGTGAGATCCGCAAGGGACTTAAGCTGTAATGCAAAAAATGACACCAAATCGCCCTTATTTGTTACGGGCGTTTTACGACTGGATAATTGATAACAAATGCACACCTTATTTGGTGGTAGATGCCAACTATCCAGATGTGCGTGTGCCACAACAATTTGTGCAAAATGGTCAAATTGTCTTGAATGTACTGCCGTCAGCGGTGGGTAATTTGCAACTGGGTAATGACTTTGTCACTTTTAATGCACGCTTTGGTGGGCAACCCTTTGCTTTGTCGGTACCGGTAAAAGCGGTACTGGCGATTTATGCCCGTGAAAACGGTGCAGGTACGGTATTTACCTTAGAAGAAGACGATGAAGATGAGCAGGATTTCTTGCCAGAATCATTAGATGATGAACCACCCCCAGAGCCACCAAAGCCTGGTCGGGGGAGTCATCTTAAAGTTATTAAGTAATAAGCGGTTAAACGGTATTTCAGGTGGCTAAACCACCTGAAATCTCCACTCACTTTTTCAGTGCTAGCTGCCAAAATGCAGCAATTAACGGCTCTAGCCGTCGCTTCTGCAGCATACAAACCCCTAAATCCAATGCTTTGTAAGCATAATTTGTTTCTAAAATTCTTACGCGATCCCGTACTGGGCTATGCTGAAATACGGGCTCAGGCACAATAGTAATACCACTGCCTAGTGCCACCATCGATACCATCGCTTCATGTCCATCTACCTTGGCAATAATATTCGGGCTGATGCCTTTATCTAGTAACCATTGGTTAAAACGGCTGCGGGCAGGGCCATGCTCAGGCAAAATCATCGGCACACTGTTCCAAGCAATGGGTTGTTGATTAAGCAAATCATTGACTTTACATGGGATCACCGGTGCAATTAAGTAAACAGGGATACTCGCAATACTCTGAAAAAATAAATTAGCAGGAAAGGACTCAGGATAAGCAGCTATTGCCACATCAGCTTCATCTGCACGGATCCGCTCTATGGCCGAGGCGGCATCGCCGGTGGTTAATTGGATTTCAGCTTTAGGGCATTGCAAGCGAAACTTATCGAGTAAAGCAGGCAGGTGACTGTAACTGGCTGTCACTGTACAAAAAATCCGGATAGTGCCGCTTAATTCTGCACTCGCCAGTTGCAAGTCTAGTTGTAATTGATGCCATTCATCCAACCACACGCGGACAAAGCGTTGCACTCGCTCACCGGCAGCCGTTAAGTGAACTGAGCGTTTGTCTCGTTCAAATAAACAGGTATCAAGTTCATCCTCTAAACGTTGGATCACGCGAGTTAATGTTGATGGGCTAACAAACATTTGCTCGCTGGTTTTAGCAAAGTTTAGGCTAGATGCTAAATGTAAAAAAAGCTGAGCACTGCGCAGGTCCATAATGCCTCTATTGCAATTAATGAAATACAGAATTGAAAATATATCACTTCACGCAATATAAGTCTGTAGTTAAACTGTGTTCATTAAAGCAGTACAGGGCAATAAGGCCGCAGCATACTGCTACTGCTCAGCGTGGCTGAGACAGACTAAGAATTCCGAGAACATTATGAGTAACTACTTTAATACCTTAAATTTACGTCAGCAATTAAGTCAATTAGGCCGTTGTCGTTTTATGGACAAAGCCGAGTTTGCTAACGGATGCGCTTTAATCAAAGACTGGAACATTGTTATCGTAGGTTGCGGTGCGCAAGGCCTAAACCAAGGCTTAAACATGCGCGATTCTGGCTTAAACATTAGTTATGCTTTGCGTGCTGAAGCGATTGCTGAAAAGCGCGCCTCCTTTCAAAAAGCCAGCAGCAATGGCTTTAAAGTAGGCACTTATCAAGAATTAATTCCAGCAGCGGATTTAGTTTTAAACTTAACACCAGACAAGCAGCACAGCAGCGTGGTTGATGCGGTAATGCCACTGATGAAGCAAGGTGCAACCTTAGCTTATTCACATGGCTTTAATATTGTTGAAGAAGGTAAGCAAATTCGTCCGGATATCACCGTAGTGATGGTTGCGCCTAAGTGCCCTGGTACCGAAGTTCGTGAAGAATACAAACGTGGCTTTGGTGTACCTACTTTAATTGCCGTGCATCCAGAGAATGATCCTAAAGGCCAAGGTTTAGAAATTGCTAAGGCTTACGCTTCTGCTACCGGTGGAGATCGTGCTGGTGTGTTGGAATCGTCATTCGTTGCGGAAGTTAAATCAGACTTAATGGGTGAACAAACCATCCTATGCGGCATGTTACAAACAGGTGCCATCTTAGCGTTCGACAAGATGGTGGCAGATGGCATGGATAGCGGCTACGCAGCAAAATTAATTCAATTTGGCTGGGAAACCGTAACGGAAGCGCTGAAACACGGCGGCATCACCAACATGATGGACCGTTTGAGCAATCCGGCGAAGTTAAAAGCCTTTGATTTAGCAGAAGAGTTAAAACTGACATTACGGCCATTATTTGAAAAACATATGGACGATATCATCAGCGGTGAGTTTTCACGCACCATGATGGCCGATTGGCATAATGATGACAAAAATTTACTGACTTGGCGTGAACAAACCTTAGACAGCGGTTTTGAACAAGCACCGGTGTCGGATGAAAAAATCGCTGAACAAGAATTTTTTGACCGCGGCATCTTACTGGTTGCCATGGTAAAAGCCGGCGTAGAATTGGCCTTCGAAACGATGGTTGATGCGGGGATTATCGCTGAATCGGCTTACTACGAGTCTTTACATGAGACGCCGCTGATCGCTAATACCATTGCGCGTAAGCGTTTATACGAAATGAACGTGGTCATTTCAGATACCGCTGAATATGGTAATTACTTGTTTGCGCACGCTGCTATTCCATTGTTACGCGACAAAGTAAACGCCATGAGCAGTGAACTGATTGGTAAAGGTTTAAGCAGCAGCCAAAATGGCGTGGATAACTTAAAACTTATCGCTGTCAATGAAGCCATTCGCCAACACCCGGTAGAAGTTGTTGGTAAGAAGTTACGCGGTTATATGACGGCAATGAAACGAATTGTTGAGGCGAATTAATTCGTCTACCTGAATGAAGTGGTTAGTGGTGATTAACCTGCAGCAGTGTTGCAGTTAATACCAGACCAATAATGATGTTATACGTGGACCTTGGTTGTTTTGCCCCGCTTGTCGGGGCTTTTTTTTGCCTGTTTGTCCTAAACTAAGTATGCTTAAACGCTAAGCACTGGAGAATAATCATGAAAACAATCGCATTGGTAGCACATGACGGTAAAAAAGCTGCGTTACTCGAATGGATCGAAAAACATCAGTCTTTTTTTGCCGACAAACAACTTATTGCAACCGGTACCACCGGAAAGCTGATCAGTGAAAAGTTACAACAACCGGTACGTTGTATGGCCAGTGGTCCGCTGGGTGGCGATCAACAAATCGGTGCTTTAATTGCGGAACAACAAATTGATTGGCTGATATTTTTTTGGGATCCATTGTCATCACAGCCGCATGATCCTGATGTTAAAGCGTTAATTCGTTTAGCGGTAGTATGGAATATTCCGGTGGCTTGTAATGTCGCCACAGCAGACTTTATTGTACATTCCAGTCTTTACCAGCAAGATTATCAGCGTTCAGTGCCTGATTTTCAGCAACACAACAATCGGTTACAAAAGAGTTAGTTTCGGTAAGCGAGCAAGCTCAGTGGTGCATTCTTCGTTATAGCCCTGTCATGACAGGGCTATTTTATTGGAGCGCTTTAGCCTTGTAGCTAAGTGTTTTCGCGGTGAAATTAGCATTAAACCAATACGCACTTATTGCGAATTGTTATTATTTGTGTTTAGATATACGCCTTAGCATCATCATCTCGTGGAGCTGTAATGAAATTCAATTCTGTCACCCTGTTAGTTGCTGCCGGTCTTACTTCTTGTTTATTCCATACTGCTGCGGCCTATGCCGATGAAGTCAATGTGTACTCTGCGCGGCAAGAAGAACTGATCAAACCTTTACTCGATACCTTTACCGTACAAACGGGTATTAAGGTTAATTTAATTACGGGTAATGCCGATGAATTGATCACGCGTATGCGCAGTGAAGGCCGCAATAGCCCAGCTGATTTACTCCTGACGACCGATGTGGGCCGTTTAACCCGAGCGAAAGAGCAGGGAGTATTGCAAGGTGTTACCTCAGACAAATTAGCGAGCGTTATTCCTAGCACTTTGCGTGATCCTGCCGGTGTTTGGTATGGCTTAACCGTTCGAGCTCGGCCCATTATGTATGTTGAGGGAAAGGTAGATCCGGCACAATTATCAACTATGGAAGATCTCGCCGATCCGAAGTGGAAAGGTAAAATTTGCGTGCGTTCTTCAAATAATATCTATAACCAATCTCATGTTGCTTCTATTATTGCGCATGATGGCGCTGCGGTAGCCGAGCAATGGGCTAAAGGGTTAGTGGCCAATTTTGCACGTCCACCACAGGGTGGCGATCGTGATCAAATTAAAGCCGCAGCAGCGGGTGTATGCGATATCGCTTTAGCCAACACTTACTACTTAGCCGGTATGCTGACCGATCCCGCTGAACAAGCGGCGGCAGCAAAAATGCGTATTTTCTGGCCTAATCAGCAAGATAATGGCGTACATATTAATATTTCAGGCGCCGGTGTAGCCGCTTTTGCTCCTAATAAAGCGAATGCGCTGAAATTGCTAGAATATATGGTAGAGCCAGACGCGCAGCACTGGTATGCTGACGTCAATAATGAATACCCTGTTCGTAGTGACGTAAACATCAGCAAAGTGTTAGAGCAATTTGGTCGCTTCAAAGCCGATGAGTTACCGTTAGAACAGTTAGGCGAGTTTAATGCTGAAGCGATCCGGGTGATGGACCGCGCTGGCTGGCGTTAAACTACCCGTCGTAGTAGGAGCCGACATCGTTGTTCAGAATACCGCTGTTTAATCGTTGGCGCTGGGCAGTATTACTGCCCGCCTTGTTGTTGGCGCTGCCGGTAATGATGGTATTCGCCAGTTTATTCTCTTGGCAAACAGCGGTTTGGCAGCATTTGCGCCAAACCGTGCTGCCTGATTATGTTCTCAATTCGCTGTTGTTAGCTGGCGGCACCGGTTTAGGTGCCTTAACGATTGGCACCGGCGCCGCATGGCTGATTAGCCAATATCAATTTATTGGCCGACGTTATCTCGACTGGTTATTGTTATTACCCTTAGCGGTTCCCGCTTATATCATCGCTTACACTTATACCGGCATGCTCGACTTTGCTGGCCCTGTGCAGCAGCAATTACGTCACACTTTCGATTGGTCTTACGGTGATTATTGGTTTCCTGAGATCCGCTCGTTGGGTGGGGCGGTATTGATGCTGTCATTAGTGTTATATCCTTATGTTTATATGTTGGCACGTAATGCTTTTTCTGAGCAGTCGGCGTCGTTATCTGAGGCGAGCCGCACCTTAGGTTTAACGCCGCGCCAGCATTTTTGGCAAGTCGCGTTACCTTTGGCGCGCCCGGCGATTTTAACCGGGATGGCATTAGCGATGATGGAAGCCTTTGCCGACTATGGCACAGTGCAATATTTTGGTGTACCTACCTTTACCACGGGGATTTTTCGAACCTGGTTTGGGATGGGCAATGCGTTAGCCGCCGCGCAACTCGCCGCGCTGTTAACCAGTTTTGTGCTGTTTTTATTGTTGTTAGAGAAATGGTCACGGCGCAAAGTGCGTTATTATCATCAAGGTCAAAAACACAGTGCTGCGGCTTTACGCCAAGTGAGCTTTGCTCGGCAATGTTTATTTCTGTTGTTGTGCACTCTGCCAGTATTATTGGGTTTTCTGTTACCGGCATGGCAGTTAGCCAGTTGGGCGCTTGGCAATTGGCAGCGCACCTTGGATAGTGCTTTTTGGCAATTAGTTTGGAATAGTTTTTCTTTGGCCGCGGCGGCGGCTTTGTTGTCGGTGCTGTTGGCGTTGCTGTTTGCTTATGCACGACGTTTACGCGACGATCCTTTAGTACGATTCCCGGTACAATTAGCCGCGTTAGGCTATGCGGTTCCTGGCACGGTCATTGCCATTGGCGTGATGATACCCTTGGCATGGTTTGATCAACGGATCGATTTACTTGCTGAGCAATGGTTTGGTGTCCGCACCGGTTTACTGTTTTCCGGTACTATTTTTGCGCTGCTATTAGCTTACAGTGTGCGTTTTTTGGCAGTGTCATTACATGGTATTGAAGCCGGTTTAGCGCGAATAAAGCCTAATATGGATAATGCCGCGCGTTCTTTAGGTTTAGGGCCTTGGCAGGTGCTGCGGCGCGTACATGTACCGTTGTTACGCAGTAGCGTGTTAACGGCGTTGTTGCTGGTGTTTGTTGATGTACTCAAAGAATTGCCCGCAACCCTGTTATTACGGCCTTTTAATTTTAATACCTTAGCGGTGAGAGCGCATGAATTAGCTTCTGATGAGCGCTTAGCCGAAGCGGCCTTACCTGCGCTGGCTATTGTATTGGTGGGGCTGTTACCTGTGATTATTTTAGCGCGTTCTACTGAGCAACGTATGCGAGGAAACAAATAATGTTGGCATTAGAGCAACTGGCTGTCGCTTATGGCCCTCATAAAGTGGTCAATGACATTTCATTGACTTTAGCCCAAGGCCAAATTGGCTGTTTAGTGGGCCCTTCTGGTTGTGGTAAAACCACTATTTTACGCGCAATTGCCGGTTTTGAAGCGCCGGCCTCGGGTGTGATCCGCTTGCAAGGTCAACAGGTGAGTAATAGTACATCTCAGTTGGCGCCTGAATTACGCAAAGTAGGCATGGTGTTTCAAGATTTTGCGTTATTTCCTCATTTAACCGTTGCCGATAACATTGCCTTTGGCTTAAAGGATTTTAATAAAGCGCAAAAAGCAGAGAAAGTCAGCCGTTTATTACAACTCGTGGGTTTGCCCGATCTGGGCAAACGGTATATTCATCAACTATCCGGCGGTCAACAACAGCGGGTGGCATTGGCCCGAGCCCTTGCTCCTGAGCCCAAGGTGTTATTACTGGATGAGCCGTTCTCTAGTTTAGATACCGAGTTTCGCGAAGTGTTAGCGCGGGATATACGTAAAATCTTAAAGCAATTGCATATCACTGCGGTATTAGTGACGCACGATCAGTTTGAAGCCTTTGCAATGGCAGATATGATTGGGGTGATGCAACAAGGCCAGTTACAGCAGTGGTCGACCCCTTATGAGTTGTATCATCGACCTGTTAATCGGTTTGTGGCTGACTTTGTTGGTCGGGGCGTGATGTTGCCAGGCAAGATGTTAGATGCGCAACAAGTTGAAACCTGTTTAGGTGTTTTTCGGCAACGTTATTTAACGGACGTACAGACCGATGATTTAGTCGATGTCCTGATCCGGCCGGATGACATTGTGCATGATGACGACAGCCCAATCCAAGCTACTGTGTTGGAAAAAGCTTTTCGCGGTTCGCACATCCTGTATACCTTGGCGTTAGCGGGCAGCGAGCAAGTCTATTGTTTAGCGCTAAGTCATCATAATCATGCTATTGGCGAGCATATTGGCATTCGTCTTGATCTTGATCACTTGGTGTTGTTTCCACGGCTAACTTAAAAGCCGGGCTGAGTTACTTGCTTGGCTCAGGTAAAAGCTGATGCAGTAATTCAGCAAACTCGCCACTGTCTTTTAAGGCCTGTAAGCCCAGATCAAATTGCTGTTTTAAATATTCGCTATCAGGGTGATGTTTTGGAAAGGCTAGGTGCATGGGGTTGATTTCTAATGCTGGCACCAGCCAATCTATAGCCGATTGCCGTAATTCAACCGGTAATCTCGAGATAAAATATAAGCCACTTTGTAAATCTGCGGGGACGTAGTCCACGCGTTGCATCGCCAGCATTTTAAACAGTTGCTCTTCTGAAGCCACACTGACTTTACTCAAGTTACTTTGGTGCAGTAAAGGATGTTGCAGATAACCGGTAACGAACCCCAAGGTGCCATTTCCTGCTAGCACGGTGTCAAGATTTTGTTTTACTCTAAAATCCGCTTTGCGTTTAAATAAAACAATGTGATTGGCATAAATTGGCTGGGAATACAGCCATGTCTCGGCACGCGCTTCGGTATACCAAATGGCAATCACCCCAGCATACAAACCCTGTTCGGTATCATGCACCGCGCGGGCAAAAGGCATGAATGCCACTTCAATATTGAGTTGTTGTCTGGCAAAAGCGCGCCGAACAATCTCAATAACCACACCTTGCTTGACAAGATCAGTACCATAATGTGGCGGATATTCGCTGCTAGCGAAAATGATCGGGTTATGAGCTAAAGCGTTAGCAAAAAGGCTTGAACAGAACAGCAGGCTGTTCATTAAGAAAGCGTAGCGTGAGATTTTGCCGAAAAGGTGACTCACAAGTGGGCTCATCCCTGTAAACACAGTGTTATTTTAATTGAGTTTAGCAGAGCGCGAGAAAAGAAAAAAGGCGCGCTTTACTAGCCGCGCCTCCAGGGAAAAGGTTGGCTTAACGTAAAAATGCCGCGATCTTGTCAGCAACAGCGCTAATATTCAGCACGCCATCTAAATGACCAAATTCACCGGGAATTTCAGCATAAGCAGCATTGTCTTGGTTCATTACCGCAACGCTTTGTTTCGACATTTCAGCCAGCAGTAGTTGATCACCTGTCGCCGGTAAAAACAGCGTTTTCGCCGTCACTTTGGCTAATGCCGCTTGCCAGTTATCGCCCATACCGGCGCGAAATAACTGCGATGCTCGAATTAGGTAAAGAATATGATTGGCATCTTGCACACTGGCACGCGTGGCGGCTTGTTCCATCAACTGTTGCCAAGCTGAAAAAGGCGCCAAAATATCATTGTGCGGCGCGCGATCTGTAGCAGGAGCAGGAAAACGCGCATTAAAACTGCTTGGATAAAGCGCGTCTTGGGTAATGTAAGCTACGGCAGTGGCTAAACCGGCACGGGGCTGACCTTGTTCATAATAATCACCCTTATTCCAAGCGGGATCGTGTTTAATTGGGTAAGCCCAGCGCTCTAAGCGCACCGCAGCCCAGGCATCAATGTAAGCCGTGCCAATCACCGGCAATAAGCGTTCAACCCGCTCAGGGTAGCGCACCGCCCATTCAATCGCTTGAAAAGAGCCCATTGATGCACCAATTACCGCATGCAGTTTTTTAATACCGAGGCTATCTAATAAATGGCGCTGTACTTCGACAAAATCACCGACGGTGACAACGGGAAAGCTTAATCCCCAGGGCTTGCCGGTGGCAGGGTTGATGGTTGCAGGCCCCGTGGTAATAACGTTAGGATCATACACATTAGCATTGACGAGGGTGTCGACGCTTATTACATAAAACTTATTCGTATCAATGGCTTTGCCAGGGCCGATAATGGCATCCCAATAACCTGGTGCGGCGTCATCAGCATGATATTTACCGGCAGCATGCGACGTGCCAGAAAAAAAATGTGTAATAAGAATCACATTAGACTTATCAGCGTTAAGCTTGCCATAGGCTTCCCAACCTACTTTTACCGGATGAATAATTTGGCCATTATCGGTTTTAAAGTTATCAATGCTAAACGCTTGTTTAGTAACGAGTAATGGCTCAGCTGAACTGCAGCTACTTAACAGTAATAAGCTGGCTAGTAGCAAAGAATAAATAGAACGCATAACTGTTTTCCTTAAAACCATTGAAACAAGGTAATGGCTAATATCACACCGAGTACCGGCATCAATACGCTAACCACGGCGACCGGCCAGTAAGCATTTTGATGTGACTCGCCACAGATAGCACGGATAGTCGTAACGACATAGCCATTATGCGGCAGTGAGTCGAGTGCGCCGGATGAGATCGCCACGACACGGTGTAGTTGTTCGGCATCGACACCGCGATCTAAATAAGTCGGCGCAATTTCAGGTAACGCAATAACTTGACCTCCCGAGGCCGAGCCGGTTAACCCCGCAATGGCACTGACCGCGACCGCAGCACCAATTAACTCTGGGCCAGGTAAATGCGTCATATATTCAACCACTTGATTAAAAGCGGGCGTTAACTTAGCAACACCGCCAAAACCGACAACGGCAGCGGTATTACCGATAGCGAGTAACGCACCGAGCACCCCTTCATTGGTGGCTGCGCCAGGGTTGTGAATAAAACGGAACGTTAATAAATACAAACTGACGACACCACCGGTTAGGGCAATAATTAAGGCTGCTTGCTGTAAACTGTCGTGTAATAAAAACGAGGTCACTAACACCACTAACAAAGGAATTAACCCCGTCAGCCAATGCGGTAACGGTTTATCGGTAACCGTCGGATCGCTGGCGCGACTGACAAATTGCTCACCCTTTGCTTGTGCTTTTTTTATCATCCACATCAGCGCTAAATAGCCGCCAACCGCCATGAAAACCGCTACCATGATGCTGACTTGCCACCCCGCGTAAGGGGTAGTGCCAAGATAAGGGATTGGGATCCAGTTTTGAATTTCTGGAGAGCCTGCTGATGTCATGGTAAAGGTCACAGAGCCTAGGGCTAGCGTGGCTGGAATAAAGCGCCGTGGTAAATTGGCCCCTTTAAACAAGCTCACCGCCATGGGGTAAGCAGAAAAAGCCACGACAAATAAACTGACACCACCATAGGTTAATACGGCACACGCTAACACAATGGCTAACACCGCGCGGGTATGGCCTAGTCGTTTGACAATCGCCAAGGCGACCGCATCGGCCGCACCACTGTGTTCCATCAACTTACCAAATAAGGAACCGAGTAAAAACATCAGGAACCAGGCCGCGACAAAGCTAGAGAAACCTGCCATATAACCATGCACAAAATCGAGCTTATCGTTTAGCTGCCAAAAGGGGATACCGTTTGTTAACGCCACCAACAGCGCACAGAGTGGGGCGGTAATGAAGAGGTTGAAGCCGCGCATCGTTAACACGATGAGTAAACCTAAACCCAGTAATAATCCGAACAGACTTAACATGGAGTAATCCTTGTTTTTATTTTTTCTTAGTCTGATACAGTCTGCTCTGCCTCACCATAGTACTAAGGTACAGGTTAATATTTCTGCGATCAGGGCTACTCTATGGATAACAACTTACAAATCTATAATTCCAAATAGACAGCAACATCTGCAATCAACAGGAGAGCCCCATGGCCAAGAATAATAAGATTGAGCAAGCTTCAACGATCTACCCGCGCTTCTTTCAACCCAGCCTCTTGGCATTAGCCGTAAGCAGCTGTTTAATGGCGCCTGCTTTCGCTCAAGAAAGCAACAGCAATGATGATGAAGTAAAATTAGAACGGATTGAAGTGACTGCTCGACGCACAGTAGAAAACTTACAAACGGTACCCGTGGCGGTAACGTCAATTGGTGAAGAAGAATTAGCTCAGCGTGGTATCGATAATATTACGTCGGTACAGCAATATTCACCGAACACCACTTTGCAAGTATCACGCGGTACTAACAGTACTTTAACGGCTTATATTCGTGGTATTGGTCAGCAAGATCCGTTATGGGGTTTTGAACCTGGCGTAGGTATTTATATTGATGACGTTTACATGGCGCGCCCGCAAGGTGCAGCGTTAGATGTTTATGATGTCGAGCGGATCGAAGTACTACGTGGTCCGCAGGGCACCTTGTACGGTCGTAACACTATCGGTGGTGCGGTTAAGTATGTCACCAGAGAGTTAACTGGTGATACGGCATTTGCTGTGCGCGGCACCATCGGTACTGATAATCAGCAAGATTTTAAATTATCGGGCCAAGTAGGTTTAACGGATAACTTATTTGTCAGTGGTGCTATTGCTAGCTTTAACCGCGATGGTTTTGGTACTTATTTAAATACCGGTGCTGATAACTATGACAAAGATGTGCAATCTGGCCGTGTGAGTGTGCAGTGGAATGCCGCAGACAATTTTAGCGTGCGCTTCAGTGCTGATAAAACTGTCGATAAATCAAATTCAAAAGGGGGCTATCGTTTAACGCAAAGTTTATTGGTTCCTAATCAGCCATTAACTGACAGCGTATACGACTCTTATTCTAGTATGCCAGCCGACAACAAAGTGGATACGGAAGGTCAATCGTTAACCTTAACGTGGGATCTTAACGATAACTGGACGGTGAAATCGGTGACCGCCAGACGTAAAGGTGTTACCGATACCAATATCGATTTTGACTCTACCCCTTTACAGTCATTAGATGTACCGGCTTTTTATGAAGATGAGCAAACCTCTCAAGAGCTGCAGTTATTATTTAGTGGCGATAAGTTTAAAATGGCGTCGGGCTTATACTATTACACCGGTGAAGCTTGCGGGGCCTTCGGTACTGTTATTGTGGCCGGTGCCGGTGTAACTGTTGAAAACGGCGGTTGCGTAGACACCGACAGTATTGCTGCCTACGCTCAAGGTACTTACGAGTTAACTGACAAGTTATCGTTAACTGCGGGTGGTCGTTATACCAAAGATGACAAAGATGCCACCTTAGACCGCAGATTGTACCTAGGCTACAAAGGGCCACGTGATCCTGCTGCGCCAAATACCCTATTACAAGTGCAAACAGATTTTAGCGGGAGTGAAAGTTTTAGCCATTTCTCACCACGTGTAGGTGCAGAGTACCAGTACAGCAATGATTTAATGTATTACGTGAGCTACACAGACGGCTTTAAGTCAGGTGGTTTTGATATGCGTGCGGTTGAAATTGTAAACCCTAACGCGACCGACCCGTACCAAGAAGAAACGGTTGATACCTATGAGTTGGGTATTAAGAGCGAATGGTTAAATCAGCGTTTACGTTTGAATGCGGCGGTTTTCCATTCTTCTTATGAAGATATGCAAGTTACCGTGCAACGTGCGGTAGGTAATAACGTTGCATCTCAAGTATTAAATGCGGCCAGCGCAGATATTAACGGTGCTGAGGTTGAAGCCTTGTTCGCGGCGACACGTGATTTGGAAATAACCGCGATTGTCGGTTACATCGATGCGTCGTTTAACAAAGTAGAGTTCTTTGATCCAGTATCGCAAGCGGTGGTTGATGTATCTAATGTTTGGGGATTTGCTAATACGCCGGAATTAACGGCAACCTTAGCGAGCCGTTACACCGTAGAAACCGATTTTGGTAGCTTAGTGTTTAATGCTAACTTAGCTTATCGCGGCGCGACGCAAATTTTTGAAGTACCCTCTGTACTCGATTACGGCGGCTATACCTTGATCAATGCAGGTGTAAACTGGTACTCAAAAGACGGTTACTGGGATGTGTCGCTACAGGGCAAAAACTTAGGTGATAAGCAGGCGCGTATTGCTGGTTACAATTTTGCGTTGTTAGCGGGTGAGCAAACCATTACCGGTTATTACATTGACCCACGGACGGTAAGTTTGTCAGTCGGTTACCGTTTCTAATCTCGAAAAACCTTGCCGGGGCGAAAGCCCCGGTTCATTATGGGCAAAATTGTCCTGAAGTATTGTTATGATTGCTATTATTGCTGATGACCACCCCTTGTTCCGCGTTGCACTGTCGCAAGCTTGCGCGGCGATTTTAGGTAAAGATGCCTTGTTGTTGCAGGCACAAACCATGCAGCAAGTTTGGCCCTTACTCCGTCAACATCCTGATACTCACTTTATTTTCCTCGACTTAAAAATGCCGGGCTCGGACGGTTTTACGGGCCTTACCGCACTGCGTACAGAATATCCCGATGTGCCGGTGATCATGGTGTCGGCAGAAGAAGATCCGGTTATTATTAAGCAAGCGCTGGCGCTAGGTGCTGCCGCGTATATTCCAAAATCAGCACCGCTAGAATTATTGTCAGAGGCCATCGATGCCGTCGCCAGTGGCGATACTTGGCTGCCACCCGCATTGGCAGATGATGTTAAAAACGCCCGGGCTTTAATTGATCATGACTTTGCGCAGCGGCTAGAACAACTCACCCCACAGCAGTTTCGGGTGTTAAAAATGATTGCCGATGGTTTGTTAAATAAGCAAATTGCCTATGAAATGAATGTGCAGGAAACCACGATCAAGCAGCATGTGTCAGCGATTTTGCGCAAGCTTAACGTTAATAACCGCACCTTAGCCGGTATTTTATTTGAAAAGTTGAAACTGCCAGAACAGTATGATTAATACATTCGCGTATTGTTAGTGAGGCTCAGCCGCCAACTGATACTGTGCTTTGTATTGCTGGGTGATTTCTTGTAACTGACCGTTTTGTAATAAATAGATCTGTGCGGCATTCAATATGGTCTCTGGCCGATGCGCGATAATAATACGCGTCATATTAAGTTGCTTAATAGCCTGATTGACATAGTGTTCTAATTGTACGTCTAAATGGCTGGTCGCCTCATCCATAAACAAAATCTTCGGTTTACGATACAGTGCTCTGGCCAGCAAAACACGTTGTTTTTGGCCACCCGACAGGGAACTGCCCATATCTCCCACCAAACTGTTATAGCCCATCGGCATGGCACTGATATCGTGATGGATCCCAGCCAATTGGGCCGCCTCATGCACCTGCTGCATGTTGAGTTCTGGGTCAAAAAAGCTGATATTTTCTGCCAAACTACCGGATAACAGTTGATCGTCTTGCATCACCGCGGCGATTTGACTGCGGTAATGGCGCAAGCCTAACTGTGTTATTTCAATGCCATCGACCAAAACTTTACCGCTCTCGGCCGTTAATAACCCCAGCATCAATTTCATTAACGTGGTTTTGCCCGTGCCAGAAGGGCCAATAATAGCAATATTGGCACCCGCCTCAACGGTTAAGTTTAACTGGTTAAACAGCCAGGGTTCATTACTGGCATAGCGAAACTGCAGATCGGTAAGCGTTAGATTGCCGCTGATGGTTCGGTAAGGGTTAGTCAGGCCCTCTCGTTCTTGTTCGGTTAAGGCAATATCGGCTAAACGGTCGAGATGTAAACGCGTCATTTTTATTTCAATCAATTTATCAATCAGCGCTGCCGTGCGGTTGGTAAACTGACTTTTATACGCGATAAAAGCAAATAGCATCCCAACGGTCATGTCGCCGCTCATCACGGTTAAGGCGGCAAGATAGACCACAAGCACATTTTCAACGCCAAATAACAGGTGATTGGTGCTTTGCCAGCCAAGTTGCCATTTCCCTAAACGATAATTTTGATTAATCGCATCGGCATAGCGGTTTTGCCAGACATTCAGCCGCTGCGATTGTTGGCCAAACAATTTGATGCTTTGCATGCCGCGTACCGATTCCATAAAGTTTGTTTGTTCTTTGGCACTGGCCATAATGCTGGTTTCTGTAAGTTGATGCAGTGGACGATACAGTAGAAAGCGGATAGCGGCATAAAGCATAACAGCAATCACCACTACCAATGCCAGTTTGGGGCTGTATAAATACATCATAATTAGCACAGCTAAGGCCATAATGCCGTCGATAACACCTTCTACTAAGCTGTTGGTAAATAACTCTCGCACCGCATGTAATGAGCCAAAACGCGAAACCACATCGCCCATATGGCGTTTATCAAAATAGCTCAGCGGTAAGTGCAGTAGATGACGCATTAAATTGGTGGCCATTTGTACGCTTAACACCGAGCCTAAGTGCAGCACCACCCAGCCACGCAGCGTTTGGGTAACGACTTGAATTAACACCAACAAGCCAAAACCCAAAGCGAGCACAATGAGCAATGGCTTATCATGGCTAATCAATACTTCATCCACCACTAGCTGGGTGTAGTAAGGGGATGCCAGTAAAAATAGCTGTAACAATAATGACAAGATAAAAAGTCTAGATAATGAAGGCCATAAGCCAGCAGCTTTTTGCCAAAAGGCGGTTAGTTTGAGTTTTACCCGTTCATCAACCTGGCTAAATTCTGTGGTGGGCGTGAGCTCCAGCGCAATACCGGTGAAGGCTTTATCAACTTCTTTCAATGACAATCGCCGTTCCCCCATAGCCGGATCGAAAATACTAATACCGTTTCGATGCACTTTACGCAGCACCACAAAGTGGTTCATTTCCCAATGCAAAATGCAGGGCGTTTTTAACTTAGCGAGGTCTTCTAGTTCCAATTTAAGTGCGCGACCTGCCAGCCCCAACTGATTAGCCAGCACCATCAGTTGCTGTAAATTCGCGCCTTTAAATGACACACTATAGCGGTTACGCAGCGTGGTGAGATCCAGCTGATGGCCATGGTGATTAGCAATCATCGCCATACAGGCGAGCCCGCATTCAGCGGCTTCGGATTGGTAGATCATTGTTTAGGCTGAGATTTAGCGGGAAGGGACAGCTTTATGATAAGAAAAATCAAGCAACAGTAGGCAATACCAATTGGCATGACCATGAGTATAGCGTAATCGATTCTTCTAATGCTCTCACCGGTTTGCCAGCGATCAAATATATTAAATATGCCGAATAAGAGGAAAAAAACAACTAAAGCGATCATAGGTAAGAAAGGCTTCATATTTTTACTCCCGAACTTTAAACAGGGCTAAATTCAGCGTATAGCTATTTTAGCTAGCAGTAGTTGTTGTGTAAGTAAGTTAGTAATCATAAGTATTATGAATACTAGATCATGAGCTTTTATAATTTTGACTATGATGGTTAGAAAAAATAAGTATTTTATTAAGGTTATTTATAAAAATCGTCTTTTGCTTTTTGAATTATGTCATCGATAACACCAATTTTTTTGTCTTCATAAATCGTAATTACAACTAGTGTTATTATGAATGCAACCCCGCCAAAACCTAAGACTATTTTGTTATTTGCATCGATGATATTGTGAGCAAATAACATACAAGCCATAGTCATAACAACCAGCACTATCAACTTTAATGTTGAATATAAAAGAACATTAGGGGCAGACATATACTTCTTTAATTTTTTCAACTTAAAGAAGTAAAAAACAATAATGCCAAAGAATATAATCAAATAATTTGGTTCATCCATATTTCACCTCAACGGGGCATCAGTGAAACAGACTTCGCTGATGCCCTAATCAATAATTAACTATGGTTCCTCTTCAGAAAGCTTATCTTTAACCCAACTCCAAGCTTTCTTAATACCTTTTCCTACTTCTCGACCAAATTCATAACCACCGTATGCTGTAACAACAACGATTACAGCAGGATGGCCTCCAGAAACTGAAGTAAGTTCATTTTCATGAAGTTCTATCATTTTGGTTGAGGCACTACTCTTCGATAAATTATTCATAATCAATCGCTCGCTAATTCAACAGCTACACCAATACCCACTGCGGTTGTAACATAATGCCGAGTTGCATAACTCACAGCTGCTTTACCAGCTATGTAGCTACCCTTAGCAATCCAGTATAATGCGACAAAACCACCACTCACTTCTTCAACTTGCTCAAATGTAAGTTCTTGCATAATATCTCTCCTAGAGACGATTACAGTTAAGGTTAAAGACGCCCTTTCAGGCTGAAAATCGGCTCTAGCAACCAGCTTAATAAGCTGCGTTGCTCAAGCACGATATCTGCGCTTAGCAGCATGCCCGATTGCAGCGGGACGCTGCTGCCGTAAGCGCGGATCTCTTGCGAGTCCAGTGCTACCGCAACGCGGTAGACGGGCTCTTGAATAGCAATCGGCATTTCCACTTCATTAGGTAACAAAATCGCCTCACCGGTTGTTAACACTTCGCCCTCATATAAACCAAAACGCTGATAAGGAAAGGCGTCAAAGCGTAAGCGAGTGCGCTGGCCTGGGCTAACAAACCCAAAAGCTCGGGTGGGCACCAGCAAAATAGCTTGGAGCTGTGCTTGCTCCGGTAAGATAGTTAAAAGTGGTAAATGACTGTGGGTATATTTACCTAGCTCGGCGACTAAATTGGTGACTCGGCCGCTGACTGGGGCAGTGATCAGCAATTGATTACGCGCTTGTAGCTCTAATTGTTGCTGCTGCAGTCGCGAAAATTCTGCCTCTAATAAAGCGAGTTGCTGCTGTTGCTCCGTAGGCAAACGCTGCAACTGACCCTCAAGTTGTGACAGTGCGGCGAGCTGACTTTGCCGCGTTAACTGCTGTTCAGTGACTTGTTGTTTTAATAACAGCAAGTTTTCTTGTTGTACTTGCCAATCCAGCTCGCTAATGGCGCCTTTTGCTTGCAAGCTACTCAGCTTATCTAAGCGTTGTTGTTGCAGTTGCAGCCGATTGGCAACCAGGGCGGTTTGGTGTTGCTGCTCGGTTAATAATGCTTGCTGATAACCCAAGCGGCTTTGCAATTCTTGTTGCTGCTGTTGATAGTGCAGTACTAGCTGTTCGCGCCGAGCGGTGAGTAATTGTTGCTGTTGTTGTAAGCTCAAGCTTAAGCTACCGACTAAGCTACTGCCTTCGGCTAAATAGTCCGGTACATTAACTAACAGTAGCGGTTGACCTTGGCTGACCATAGCGCCATCTGCAACATAAAGCTCACTGATCACTCCTGCACGTGCGGCATGCACCTTGGCGATACCCATATCTGGCTGCAAATAGCCATTGACGGTGGCTTTACGATTAAAGTCAGCCTGAGCTAAAAAAGTGACAATACCGCTAACCAGCAGTAATAAACTGACTGTCAGCACAGTACTACTCAGCGGTTGGGCGATCACCACCTCTCCCTCTAAGCGTTGCGCTTGCTGTTTCAGTGCGGCTTGTCTAAATAAAGGCTGCTGGCTCATTTGTCATTTTAATGTTAATTAAAAGTGATTTTTAAGATAGGTTATGGCTTGAAAGTCGTAAAGCAAATCAACAGAATAATTTTTTATAAAAAACGAAGTTTTTAATTCTGATTAATTATAAAAAGTCGATTGGCTGGTTTGTTAGGGAGGTGACGTTTAATGAGTAGCAAAAATTTTATAGCGGCAAAGACTGAAATAGAAATAACCGCGCTAAGTTTACAAAAAAGTTACGTCGGGAATGTAAGAATACACTTGCTATGTCTTATGTGCACATAACGTTTGGATTCAGCTTTGACGTTTAATTAATTAAGTTTTGACTGTATTAGTGTCAGCATTCTTTACACTTGCACAGCAGTATCATCACGCTCATTTTAAATTAATCAATTAAAACAAGCCTAACTAAAGTTGGCTTAAGCTATGCAATAACTAATTTTGTTGTACCTTGCATATTAAGCCGTGATGCGGGTTTCTACCTAATTTATAAAGGAGAAGCTAGCAATGGAAATTATCCCTTCTAACACATTTTTAAAATCGTCGATATTTGTAACCTTACTACTGTGTTCATCAACAAGCTTGGCTGATACCGCGTTGTCGTTGTCGGGGCCATCGCAGGCTATTGCTGGTGATACTGTAGTTCTGAATGGAACTCTGTTTAGCCCAGGAGCCAGTTATACCTTAGAAACTGTCGTTAACAACAAGCGAAGCAATGAAGTTGTTACCGCTGGTAACGATGGCAGCCTGCAGTATCAGCTTATTACAAGCTATGTTGGTGCGCACCATCTTAGCGTGCTTGATAGTCAGAATAATGTGGTTGCAACTTTAGTGGTCAATGTCCATAAAGCGGGAGAGTGACAGATGACTATTTCACTTATTAACTGCGCCATGGCATTTTTGCTATTGAGTAGTCAGTTGTCGCTTGCTTCCAGTGAGCCACCGTTGGCGTTTGTTTCAATACGAGATGGCAATGCGCACATTTATGTTCGTGAAGGCCAGCATGAGCATGCACTGACGCAAGGCGATTCAATTAATACTCAACCTGCATGGTCAAATGATGGTAAGACGTTAGCGTTTAGCTCGGTACGCAACGGTTTATCCTCGATTTATTTGATTGATGCTGATGGTAATAACTTGCGGCGTTTAAATCAGAACTCGTTATGGCAAACTGCGCCATCATGGTCGGCTGATAGCAAAAATGTTGCTTATTTGGCACGTGACAACAGCAAAGCCGGGATGCAGTTGCATATTTGGTATCTGCCAAAACGGCAGATGTCGGTTGTAGCTGATAATGATCAGGAAAAAGGACCTGATGCACCAGTATGGAGTGATGATGGACAGCAGCTGGTTTTTTTGGGAAGCAATACTGAGGGGAAAACTGACGTATGGATAGTAAATAAAGATGGAAGTAACCTCAGAAATATTAGTCAGAACGCATCAAACCGTAATAAAGCCCATCCCTCTATATCAAAGGATAGTCGCTATATTGCTTATGTTGCCGATATGCGCGGGCATTTGGCAATCATGCGATTTGATTTACAAACGGGAGAAACGCTTAATTTAACTGCGGATAAACCCGCTGCTTATGAAACTCCTCGCTGGTCACCGGATAGTCAGCAGCTAGTTTTTGCTAGTAGCAGGGATGATCCCGGCTTAACAAGGATGGATATTTTTGTTATGAATGCAGACGGCTCTGCTGTAAAAAACTTGAGCCAGCACCCTCACGAAGACTTTAATCCACACTGGACCGCAGATGGGCAGCAAGTTGTTTATAGCAGCTTACGGACGGGCACGACGCAAATATTTTTTTATGATTTGACGATGCAACATTCAGTTCGAATTAGCAGAAACCAATCACATGATATGGACCAGGTGCCTCAGCCTGTAGCAGTAATTCAATTGCAAACTGCGGTGTCGGTTACAAAGGGAGGTCTTTAAGATGAAAACTCAACGTAATCGTGGTAATCAATTATTAAATCCAAGCCTATTGCTCGTTATTGCTTGCAGTTTTAGTTCAGCAGTTTTGGCTGCGCCAAAAATCTATACCTTGGATGCAGATTTTGCATCGGGGACTTTAGATGGCGTTAACTTTGATGCACCTAATGGTGACCAGTTGCAGCTAAATACGGTAGGAACAACTTTTCCAGTTGCTTGGATTGCTAACGCGGGTGAAGACACCGTCTCGAAATTTGATACGGTGTTAAACGTTGAAGTGGCGCGTTACCGTACTTGGTTTGGACCGGCAGGGCAGGCTGGACATTTTGGACATTTAGGATCGGCTTACTCTGGTGCTGCACCCTCACGCACATCAGTTGATATTAACGGAAATGCCTATGTTTTAAATCGCCATTTTAGTCAAGGAACGATGAGTGCTGGTGTCGTCCTGAAAATTTTGGCAGAAGGTTTTATTGACCGCAATGGTAATGGCAGGATGGAAACGTCAGTAGATACCAATAATGACGGGATTATTGATGATTCCGAAATGCTACCTATGGCGGATTTGAACGGCAATGGCATTATTGATGAAAATGAAATTCAGGATGAGCGTATTGCTTGGGCAAAACGTGTACCGGATGGTAACGCTGCACCACTGCGACCCACGGGTACATTAGGTCGTGCAATGTGTATCGGGACTGACGGTAATTTGTGGGTAGGTTTATATAATGATCGCGCTTATTACAAAGTCAGTGCTGCCGATGGTTCCACCATTTTTGGGCCCGTGTCAACAACGCCAACTGATGGGCAGCCCAATGCAGGTTCATGGACACCTTATGGTTGTTTAATCGATGCCAGTGGTACCTTATGGAGCGCATCCTTAGGTAGCACCTTAGGTAAAATCACCAATACGCAAAGCAACGCTGGGCCTTATACGGTGTCCTCTTTCGGTGGGATGAGTAATTACGGTATAGCGCTGGGTAATGGCAAGGTGTACTTGGGAAGTGGAAATCGGCAATTCGATCCAACAACCAATACGCATAGCGCTATTCCAAATATGGCAGTAAGTACCTTAGGTATTGTGGTGGATGGTGGCGGGAATATTATCGCTGGTTCAACTTCGATTAGAAAAGTGGCAGCAGATGGCACATTGCAGTGGCAAGCACCTCTGCAGGCGGGAGGTAGCTTTTCGGTCGGTATTCAAGTGGATGCCAATAATGATGTGCTGCAAATTGGGTTTACCAGTGCCGGCAGAGTACAAAAATACAGTGGTACAACTGGCGCACCGCTTGGCGTTTTTGCGGTGGGTAATATGCCTTACACCTACAGCGATGCAACGGGGTTAGTAGCGCGAAATGTTACATCACCAACAGGTACATGGACTGTCGTATATGACGGCGGGAGTGCAGGTATGGCCTGGGGCAGTATTAACTGGAATGAGTTTTTACCCGAAGAGACTTCCGTGCAAGTTGCCTATCGCAGTGCTGACAGTGTTGCAGGTTTAACGGCTCTGCCTTATCAAGTCGCCACAAAAGGTGCCGCGTTATCTAACAGCGGGCGTTTTATGCAAGTGCAAGCTCGCCTGAATGGCAATGAGCAACGAGGCTCGCCCATATTGTTCGATCTAACGATAAGCCCATTAGTCAGCGCATGTGATGTCAATGGCAATCAAGCTACTGACTCTGTTGACGTTGGTTTAGTGCGTGCGGCTATTGGCCAATTTGTGTTAGCTGGCGATGTTAGAGATCAGAACAATGATGGTGTTATCACGGTAAATGATACTCGTTTGTGCGCCTTGAAATGCAGTTTGCCTCGCTGTGCAATAGCGCCTTAACGTAATTGACAACATAAAAAAGGAACATGATTATGAAAAGATTTTTAGCGAGCTTGTTGTTATTACTTGCGCTTACGACTATGCCAGCAAAAGCCGCACTGATCTACATTACACCGGTGCAGCAGCATGTCGCAGTGGGGGACACCTTATCCATCGACGTTTGGGCGAACTTGTTTGCTCCCAATATTGTTTCTGGCTGGGATATCAATTTACTGTTTGATAGCAATATTTTACGAGCCGATGAGCTAATATTTGAATTGGCTAACTTTACATTTGATCCGAGTGAAGCGTTTTATGATTTTAACTTTGAACCCTTCAGTATTAAAAGTCTTATGGTGTCATTTTTAACCGATGATGAGTTAGCCGCTTTTCAAGTGGGGCCATTAAAGCTTTTTTCGGTTAACTTTACTGCGTTAACCGATGGAGTAACTCTGCTCAGTTTTGATGTGGCAGATCCATTATTGGGTTTTAATGTGGTTGGGCGAGTTGGTGAAAGTTTACAACTTACCGCTGGTGAGGCTTGTGTAAGCGTAGGTCAGGGAGCGTGTCGGGTTGCGGTACCTGAGCCTACAACACTGTGGCTGTTTGCTTCAATGCTAGTATTGCTAGTGACTCGGCGAAGTGCCCTTACTTAAAAGTGACGTACGTTAACGCCATAACCGGCCAAACAGTTTTTTTAGTGCGGCCGGTTTTAATGGTTTTAGTAAAAAATAGTAATCCGCTGATAATGCTGTTTCACGAATTTGCTCATTGTGATCGGCAGAGTGAATAATCACCGGTGCTGTTATGGCAAAGCGCGCAGCCAACTCTTTTGCTACATCAATGCCAATAGCACCGTTATCCAAGTGATAATCAAATAGTAAGGCATCGGGTAAAAAACCTTGCTGTAATGCCTGTACTGCTTCAGTTGGCTGGCCCACCGCCATCACATTAATTTGCCAACTGCGTAATAATTCAGCCACTGCGGTGCGTAACTGTGGTTCGTTATCTAACAATAAAACCGTTTTGCCGGCAAAGCTGGCGCTAATATCGCTAATTTTTGCAGTGCTCTCAAGCGGTGCCGGTACCAGGTGGGCGCGTGGTAATAACAGGCTAAAACAACTGCCGCGTCCTTCCACCGATTGCACCGTTAAGGTGTGATTTAAAATAGCGCTGATCCGGTGAGAAATCGCTAAGCCTAACCCTAAGCCTTTTTGATCGGGTTGGCTACCTTGTTGAAACTCTTCAAAAATACGCTGCTGATCAGCCAGCGCAATACCAACACCGGTATCCAATACACAAATTTGTAGTTGCTCGCCGCGGCGTTTCACACCTAAAACAATTTTTCCTGCTGGGGTATAACGGATGGCGTTCGCCAGTAAATTCTGTAGGACACGTTTTAACAGTTTGCGATCAGTGTTCACTACTAATTTTGTGCTATGCAGCTTAAATTGTAAGCCCTTTTTCTCGGCTAAAATGGTGGCATCACGGGCAATGTCTTCTAACAATATTTGCACACTCACCGGTTGATGACGGGCTTTAATCACCCCTGAATCGAGTTTGGTTAAGTCGAGGATAGCCGTCAGTAATTCTTCGGCGGAATTGAGGGAATGGCTGAGGTTTTCACTTAATTGTTTTAATTCGGGTTCCGTCACTTTTTGGCGCAATAAGCTGGCAAACAAGGCTGCCGCATTAAAAGGCTGCATTAAATCGTGCCCAGCGGCAGCAAAAAAACGGGTTTTGGCTTGGGTGCTTATTTCAAGCTGTTGCTGAGTGTGTTGTAGCTGGGCGTTTAACTGTTGCAAGGCACTGGTGCGCTCGACTACACGTTGTTCTAGTAGCTGATTACTCTGTTCTAATTGTTGCTGCACGGCAATAAAAGAACTGATGTCGGTATAGGTGGTCACAAAACCGCCGCCCGGTAAGGGGTTACCTTGTATTTCTAATACACGGCCATCTTGCTGTTCGCGCTGCACCCGATATTGGCTACCTTGGCGTAAAAAGCCAATACGTTTAGCCACTTCGCTTTCAATATCGGCGCTATCAATTAAACCGCGTTGCATATTAAAGCGGATTAACTCAGCAACGGGGCGACCTACTTCGACCATCGCCGGTGGGTAATCAAACATCTCAATATAGCGCTGATTCCAAGCAATAACACGTTGATCGGCATCGACTACGGCGATACCTTGGCTGATGTTATCAATAGTGGAGAGCAATAAATTCTGATTAAAGCGAAAAACTTGGCTGGCTTCGTCGACAAAGCGTTCCACGGTTTCCATCGGCAAACGGCCATGTCGACCACTGGCATCCATAATTAAACGCATCGAGGCGCCGCCTAATACGGCCGCCAGGCTGCGCTCAGTGGCTTGAATCACATTAATCGGCGCTAAGCGCTGCAATTCGCTTTGGTTGTCTTTGGTGTTGCGTTGTAACAGGCGCTGGGCTTCGCGTTCCCCTGCGAAACGGCGAACTAATAAGTAACACTCTTGAATGGTCAGTTGTTGTAATGGTCTAGCTGGGGCTTCACGGCTACTGCGCAAAAAGCGGCCGCTTTGTAGCCATTCACTAATACCGGTATTGGTTAATTGGCTCACCAGGAGGGTCATTAAACAGTTAACGCTTAAACTGAGTAATACCCCCAGGGTAATACTATCACCTTGCCAGCCAAATAAATGTTGTGGGGCTAACCAACTTACGCCAAAAGGCCCAGTTAAAGGTATTTGACTGCTGATAATGCCGGCCCGCACGAGTTCAGGGAACAGCAATACATAAGCCCAAATTAAGGCGCCACTGCCCAAACCTGTTATAGCACCTCGCCGATTTATTTGACGTGAGAACAGCCCCATAATTAGCGAAGGTGCTAACTGTGCTACTAAAGCAAATGCCATTAAGCCGAGCTGCGCTAAACCGGTGCCAGTGCCAATAAAACGGTAATAAATAAAACCGAGCGTGAGTACCACGATCATGGCTAAACGTCTTACAGTCGCCACTTTAATCAGTTTTTGTTGATCATTGGCTAGGTTGTTTCGACGAAACAATAACGGCACTAACAATTCGTTGGTGATCAAAATCCCTAGTACAACGGTGGCGATCACAACCATACTGGTGGCCGCCGAGAAACCGCCAATATATGCCAGCAAGGCAATATCGGTGCGATTAGCCGCGAGCGGCAGTTGTAGAATCACTAAGTCGAGATTGGCGTTTTCACCCAGTAACATAATACCGGCTAAACCTAAGGGTAGGCTAAAGGCGCCCATCAATAATAAGTACAGCGGAAAAACCCAGCGCGCGTTGCGCAAATGGCTCAACTTTTGGTTTTCGACAAAGCTGACATGGAATAACCAAGGCAAACAAAGGGTAGCCGCAAAACCCAGTAATACATGGATCCAATAGGTGTAAGTAGGCAAGCGCTGACGTTGAATTTGCTGTACAGCGTTACTGTCGGCGGCTAATTCAAAGATGTTACCTACGCCGTCAAAGATGCCCCATGCTACAAATATCGCAATGGCTAACAACGCAAACAGTTTAACTAGCGATTCAAAGGCAATGGCGGTCATTAAACCGGGGTTGGGCTGGTGGGCGCGAGCGCTTTTACCGGCAAACAGCAGCGCAAACACTGCCATCCATAAACACACATAAAGCCCGGTATCGGTATACCAATGCTCTCCGGTTTCCACTTTCACTAGGGTGTTAATACTGGTCGCAACGGCGTGCAGTTGCAGCGTGATATAGGGGATCACCGTCATCAATAAAATTAACGTGATCATCACCGCTAACAGCCGCGAATGGCCAAAGCGGGTGGCAATAAAGTCAGCAATAGAGGTGATACGATAGCGTCGGCAGGCAACAGCGACGCGGGCGAGCAATTTAAAGCCAAACCAAAACAGGATAAAAGAGCCAATATAGGTGGGGGGCAGCCACCAGCCATTCACCACGGCTTGAGCGGTAACGCCATAAAAAGCCCAGGATGTGCAATATATGGATAAGGCTAAACTAAACACCCAGGGCGCAAGCGGATGCTGTGCGGTAATACGCCGGCCGAACAGGCCAACGCAATATAGCACCAACAAATACAGCAGTGATATGGCGGCAAGGGTGGCTAAACCGATTCCGCTACCATTTTGAATCATTGCAGAGGCAGAGCTCGTCAATACATAATATCCTGATTGTGCCTGAGTTTTACGGGTTCAGCTAGCGTGCAGTCCAGCCACCATCCAATACCAAGGTTTGCGCCGTAATGTGTTTGGCGGCCGGTTGGCACAAAAATAAGGCGGTTTCAGCAATTTCACTGACGTCAATAAAAGCTTTTTGTGGCATCGGCGCTAGCATAATTTGTTCAATGACCTGCTGCTCGGTTAAGTTATGCTCTTTAGCTTGGGCACTAATTTGTTTTTCTACCAATGGCGTTTTGACATAAGCCGGGCAAATGGTGTTGATGGTAAAGTTCTTATCTGCGTTTTCCAGTGCGATCACTTTACTAAAGCCCAGTAAACCATGCTTGGCTGCTACATAGGCCGATTTAAACGGCGATGCCACTAACGCGTGGATAGAGCCAATGTTGATCACTCGGCCAAAGTTTTGTTGCTGCATATGCGGCAACATGGCCCGCGTTAACATGGCGGGGCCGGTTAGCATCACATCTAATAATAATGCCCATTTCTCTGGTGGAAAGTCTTCTAAGCGAGCAACATGCTGAATACCTGCATTATTAATTAAAATATCTGCTGGAAATTGTGCGGCACAAGCGGCAATTTGCTCGTCATTGGTTACATCTAATACAAAGGCGTCGGCGATATATCCGGCAGCGGTGAGCTCTGCCGTTTTGCTCTTCAGTAATTCAGCATTTAAATCGGCCAACACCACAGCATGACCTGCTTTAGCAAAGGCTTCGGCAACGGCAAAACCAATGCCGCCGGTGGCTCCAGTAACGACTACACGCATAATAACTCTCCTATAAATAATACTTAGCATGCTAAGAAAGCTGGCCTCTTACTACAACGGTACTTTAGTGCTATGTGTGCCATGTGTCTGGCTAACCAATACAGTTTAGGATATTGAAATCCTATTTATTGGGCTTAACCCCAGCGTCAATCTGCAGCGAAATGGCCACAATAAAGGTTCGCCAGTGAGCGGCTTTAAGCGATGACAGTGAGGCAGTAAAAGGTTTGCAGCTTTGCGCTACTGATTTCCTGTGATAGATTTAGCGCTTTTACAATTCACCAGAACGGTACTTGAGCCGCCAGCAAGGCAAACCAGCCTTGGCGCTTAATAAAATAAAAAACCGTCTGGTTTGCAATAGCAATGCCTTATTGCACCACCTTTGACCAAGAGGATCCGATTGATGACGAATTCCAGCAAAACGCCAAACGGCGTTGCGGAAAAACGTGGCTGGTTTACCCGATTTCTCGATACTGTAGAATTTTTAGGTAATCTGCTCCCACACCCTGTAACTTTATTTGCTTGTTTTGCTATTGCCGTGGTTTTTGGCAGTGGTATCGCTGCTTACTTTGATTTTAGCGCGATTGATCCAAGACCAGAGGGTACCTCTGGCCGCGCAGCCGACGGCACCATTCAGGTGGTAAGCCTGATGACGGTTGATGGCTTACAGCGGATTATTTCAAATTTAGTGACTAACTTTACCAGTTTCGCGCCTTTAGGCGTGGTGTTAGTGGCCTTGCTGGGTGTCAGTGTGGCGGAGCACTCCGGCTTAATTTCTGCGGCGATGCGGGGATTGGTGATGAATGCATCAAAACGCATGGTCACGGTCACGGTTGTGTTTGCCGGTATCATTTCTAATACCGCCTCAGAGCTGGGTTATGTGGTGCTCATTCCAATGGCTGCCTTAATTTTTTACTCGTTAGGCCGTCATCCGTTAGCCGGTTTAGCCGCGGCTTTTGCTGGTGTTTCTGGCGGTTACAGTGCCAATTTATTTATTGGTACGGTCGATCCCTTACTGGCAGGCTTTACCACTTCAGCGGCGAATTTAATTGATCCAAACTATGTCGTTGGCCCCGAAGCTAACTGGTACTTTATGATTGTCAGTACCTTTGTTATTGCTACGCTCGGTGCTTTAGTCACAGAAAAAATCGTTGAGCCGAAACTGGGCAAATATAACCCGAATGAAGCCTCGGTCGATTTGGGTGAGCAAAAACTCGATGCACTGACGCCTCAAGAAAAACGCGGTTTAAAAGCGGCGGGTTTAACGTTTTTATTCTTAGGCATTTTGCTGGCGCTCAGTATCGTGCCAGAGAATGGTGTGTTAAGGCATCCCGAAACCGGCTTGGTAGATAACTCACCGTTTCTTAAAGGCATCGTTGTTTTTATCTTTATTACTTTTGGTATTCCGGGTTACGTTTATGGTCGCATTGTTGGCACCATGAAAAGCGATCGTGATGTGATTGATGCCATGGCTAAAAGCATGAGCTCGATGGGGCTTTATATCGTGCTGGTGTTTTTTGCGGCGCAGTTTGTCGCGTTTTTTGGCTGGTCAAATTTAGGGGCGATATTTGCGGTAAAAGGCGCCACCTTGTTACAAAACATTGGTTTAACCGGGCCAGAACTCTTTGTGTTTTTTATTGCAATGTGTGCTTTTGTCAATTTGTCTTTGGGCTCGGCTTCTGCACAGTGGGCGATTTTCGCACCCATTTTTGTGCCGATGTTAATGATTGTCGGTTACTCACCAGAGGTGATTCAAGCGGCGTACCGTATTGGTGATTCGGTCACTAACCTCATTACGCCAATGATGAGCTATTTTGGGCTTATTTTGGCGGTGGCCTCCCGTTATAAAAAGAACATGGGGATCGGTACGCTGATTGCCACCATGCTGCCTTATACCATGGTGTTTTTCGTGGGCTGGGTCATCTTATTCTATAGCTGGGTGTTCTTATTGGGCATGCCCGTGGGGCCAAATGCCCCGACCTATTACGAATTCACACAGTAATTGGTAATCAGGCTTACTGCTGCTTGAAAGCTGTGATATAACATGGCTCAGGCAGCTAAGCAGCAGTCTGTATAGCGCCTGGCTTGTTCCGCCTTACTGCGGGCCGACCGTTCCATAGCCAGGTTAATGAGTGAGATGCTGCAGCGAACCAACACAACATACTTAATTTAAAATTTTAGAGAGCAGAGTAGTATATGGCAGAAAATAAAGTAGTGGCGTTACACAAAGAAGGCCACGCCAAAACCAAGATCAACACGCAAAATCTTTTTCAACACATTGCTAATGAGCATATGTTACCGGTTGTAGTGCATGAGTTTGTGGTTGCGGGTGCTGAATTCCCTATCGTTTTTGTTAAAGATCAATCGGGTGAAAATTTCCAGCCAGTGGTGTTATTAGGTTTATCAGCACAGCAAAACCTGGTGATCAAAGATGGCAAGTGGGACGGTATGTACGTTCCTCGTGTTGCTCGTAATTACCCTTTAGTGCTAGTACAAGATCAGCCAGGTAGTGATCGTTTAATCGTGGCTATCGACGAATCGTCTGAGCGTGTGAACGACACTGAAGGTTTTGCCTTATTTAATGAAGACGGCACAGAAAGTGAATACTTAGTTGCACGTAAGCAGCAAATGGCTGATTTTGTTGATTTTAGCCAGATCACTCATAACTTCACGCTAAAAATGCAAGAATTAGGCTTAATTAAAGAGCAAGTGCTTACTGTTACCATCAATGAAGAAAAGCGTAATATCAACGGTATCAACATGATTGATGACAAAGCGTTGAATGAGTTAAGCGATGAAACCTTCCTTGAATTACGTAAGTTAGGTTACTTGACTGCAATTTATGCTCACCTGATGTCACTTCAGCATACGCAAAAATTAGTGCAAAAGTTAGCCGCACGTGATGCGGCTGCCGCTGCTGCAAAAACAGAATAATGCCATAGCTAAGCGGTTACTGTTGCAGTGACCGCCAGTGCAATAAAAAAGGGGCGCAGTTTACTGAGCCCCTTTTTTTGAGCGGTATGTAAGTTATTTAGCCAGCGCTCTGAGCTGTTGCAGCCACTTGGGCTAAACGTGCTTGCAGCGCAATTCTGACATGATCGGGGACAAAGCTCGACACATCACCACCATGACGACAGACTTCTTTGACCAAGGTGGATGAGATAAAGGTATTTTTCTCAGAGGGCGTCATAAAGATGCTGTCTAATTCGGGGTTTAACGACCGATTCATACTGGCTAACTGAAACTCGTATTCAAAATCAGCGACTGCACGCACACCGCGGATCAATACCTGCGCTTGTTGTTCTTGGCCAAACTTGGCGAGCAAGCCGGAAAAGCCAATGACACTGACATTGGGGCAATCTTTAAATGCCGCTCGAGCCAGTTCTACGCGCTCTTCTAAGGTGAATAACGGTTGTTTACTTGGGTTAGACGCCACTGCCACGACGACGCTATCAAAGAGGCGGGCAGCACGCAAAACCAAATCAGCATGGCCATTGGTCAGAGGGTCAAAAGTGCCAGGATAGATAGCGCGGATTTTCATCAATGGGTGGTCCTCGGCCAGCGTACGCAACAGCGCGGCTGGTAATTACATTCAGTTTGGCGTTACTATAACAAAATACTTGCTGATTAACAGAAGCCCGCACGACGTAATGGAAAAGAAGTTAAGAACCAAAGACCGCATTTTACAGGCCAGTATTGCCTTATTTAACGAAGTAGGCGAACGTCAAGTTACCACTAACCATATCGCTGCACACCTGGGCATAAGCCCGGGTAATTTGTATTATCACTTTAGAAATAAAGAAGATATTGTGCGGCAGATCTTTCGCGAATATGCCAAATTACTCGATACACGGATCAAACCCCCTGCGCAGCCTGAACAGGCACTGGATTTACTAACCGACTATCTTGATGCGGTGTTTGAGTTAATGTGGCGTTTCCAGTTTTTTTATGCCAATTTGCCGGATATTCTGGCGCGCGATCCCGCGTTACAGCAAGATTATTTGCACGTACAACAAAACGTGTTAGCACGGGTCATGGCGGTGATTAAGGGCTTAAATGACGCTAAGGTGATTGCTATCGAGCCCAATGATATCCGCGACGTGGCGCATAATATCAAGTTGCTGGTGAGTTTTTGGATCAGCTATTTAAAAACCCAAGCACCGTTAGCGGCAGTCAATAAGGCTAATTTATATCGTGGCGTACTAAAAGTACTGTTATTGTTTAAGCCTTATGCCACGGCAGAAGCCTTACCCGATTTTCGGAAGCTGCAGCAACATTATACCGATTTAGCCGGTAGCGATGAATTTGCTGCCGATTTGTAGGTTTTTCTTTACAGCTTGGCGGCGCTGCCGTCGGGCTGCTTCACGTTGAACGCTGCAGTCACTGCACTAAATCTTTACAATAGCGAGTTCAACAGCTTAATTCCTGCCCAATATTGCCAGAGGAGGCTTTATGCGCAATGGCGCTTTTCTGCACCATCTAGAACAACAACTCGAAGAGGTGAAAGCAGAAGGTCTGTACAAAGCAGAACGTATCATCACATCACAACAGCAAGCCGATGTGACGGTTGGCTCACAACAGGTACTCAATTTCTGTGCGAATAACTATTTAGGGTTGGCCAATCATCCTGATCTGATTGCTGCCGCCGCGGCCGGTTTGCAAAGCCATGGTTTTGGTGTGGCATCGGTGCGCTTTATCTGTGGTACGCAAGATATTCATAAAACCTTGGAAGCCAAAGTGAGCGAGTTTCTCGGTACCGAAGATACCATTTTGTATTCTTCTTGCTTTGATGCCAACGGTGGTTTGTTTGAAACGATTTTAGGTGCTGAAGACGCGGTCATTTCTGATGCACTGAATCATGCTTCTATCATTGATGGCGTGAGGTTGTGTAAAGCGAAACGCTATCGTTATGCCAATAACAATATGGCCGAATTAGAAGCGCAATTAAAACAAGCCGACGCCGACGGTGCGCGTTTTAAGCTCATCGCCACTGATGGTGTCTTTTCGATGGATGGCGTGATTGCCGATCTGAAATCAGTATGTGATCTGGCCGACAAATATAATGCCATGGTCATGGTAGATGACAGTCATGCGGTCGGTTTTGTCGGTAAAAACGGTCGCGGCACTCACGAATATTGTGAAGTAATGGATCGCGTTGACATTATTACCGGCACTTTAGGTAAAGCCTTAGGTGGCGCCTCAGGCGGCTATACCTCGGGTAAAAAAGCTATTATTGATTGGTTACGGCAACGTTCACGGCCTTATTTGTTCTCGAACTCTTTAGCGCCCTCTATTGTTACCGCGTCGATTAAAGTATTAGACATGCTGGCGCAAGGTGATGAATTACGCGCGCAGCTATGGCAAAACGCTAATTATTTCCGTGAGCAAATGACGGCGGCAGGTTTTACGCTGGCTGGTAAAGATCATGCCATTATTCCGGTGATGTTAGGGGATGCCAAGGTCGCGGCCGAAATGGCAAAACGCATGTTGGCAGAGGGGATCTATGTGGTGGGTTTCTCCTTTCCCGTGGTGCCCAAAGGCCAAGCGCGGATCCGCACACAAATTTCAGCAGCACACACAAAAGCGCAATTAGATAAAGCCATTTCGGCCTTTATCCGAATTGGTAAAGACATGGGCGTGATCGCATAAGGCGGGGCGTAGTAATGAAAGCATTAGCAAAGTTAAAAGCAGAACCAGGTATTTGGCAAACGGAAGTTGAAAAACCAGAAGTGGGCCCGAACGATGTGTTAATTCGCATCAAGAAAACCGCTATTTGCGGCACCGATGTGCATATCTTCAAATGGGATGAGTGGGCGCAAAACACCATTCCTCATGGTATGGTCGTTGGTCATGAGTATGTGGGGGTGATTGAAGGCATGGGCTCAGAAGTTCGTGGCTTTAGCATAGGCGATCGCGTATCGGGCGAAGGTCATATCACCTGCGGGTATTGCCGTAACTGTCGTGCGGGTCGCGTGCATTTATGTCGAAATACCATAGGCGTGGGCGTTAACCGTACCGGCTCTTTTGCCGAGTATTTAGTGATCCCTGCTTATAACGCTTTTAAACTCGCCGACAATATTCCAGACAACATCGCGGCAATCTTCGATCCGTTCGGTAATGCGGTGCATACCGCATTGTCATTCGATTTAGTGGGTGAGGATGTGTTAATCACCGGTGCTGGCCCTATTGGTATTATGGCGGCTGCCGTAGCACGGCACGTCGGTGCACGCCATGTGGTGGTGACCGATGTAAACCCTTATCGCTTGGAACTCGCTAAAAAAATGGGCGCAACCCGTGCCGTTGATGTCAGTAAAGAAAACTTGAAAGAAGTGATGCGCGAACTGGGCATGACCGAAGGCTTTGACGTCGGTTTAGAAATGTCAGGTGTGCCGTCTGCATTTAGCAGCATGCTTGATACCATGAACCACGGCGGCAAAATTGCCATGCTGGGTATTCCACCCAGCTCAATGGCGATTGACTGGAATAAGGTTATTTTTAAAGGTTTAGTGATTAAAGGCGTTTATGGCCGTGAGATGTTTGAGACCTGGTACAAAATGGCCAGCTTAATTCAATCAGGCTTAGATTTAAGCCCGATTATCACTCATGAAATGCCGATGGAAAACTACCAAGAAGGCTTTGAGATTATGTGCTCAGGCCAATCGGGCAAAGTGATCTTAAACTGGTCTTAACCCATTAGAATAGAGCGCTTCGGCGCTCTTTTTTGGTAATAAACGTCTGCTAAAATGGCGTTTTGCTGCTTTTTACACAACCTCATATTCTTATCAATTTTGCTTGAAATCGCCTCGCACCGCTTTTCTTCATTTTACAAAGTTTACTTTTGTTTCATATTTAACTGTGTTTTATAGCAATTGAATTTGAGGCTAATTTTATGTAAATCCGTCAGCTTTTTTTACACTTCATAAAGTTTGCTGTGCGACTTTTTCTAAGTTAATGCGATTTTATTCTCTTGCAGCTCATGATTACGACTTGGCTCATTTTATGCTGCTCGTTTGCGCTGAATCCGTTTTTCTGATCAGTAATACGGTCGCCCCAGAGAAAATGATGTACTGTTAAAGCGATGTTAAGAGCAATACAAGGAGTCGTTATCCATGTCTTCAAAAAAAAATAAAATTGCCACAAGCTTCCACCTTGCAGCAGCTTGCCTGCTGGCCTTTAGTGCACCATCAATATTCGCTCAACAATTACCTGAAAATGCCGCTGAAGGCGGTAATCTCTGGTTTATCGAGTTATCAGATAAGCCAGTAGCTGATGGAAATTCTAAAAATAATGTCAAAGCAGCACAAGATAACTTTCGAAAAGCGGCAAAAGAAGCCGAAGTAAACTTTAACGAAAGACGGAGTTTTACAACACTATTTAATGGCTTCTCAGTACAAATCAGTTCGTCTGAGCGTGCCAAATTAATGCAGATCCCTGGTGTTAAAGCCATTTACCCCGTTGAGTTAATTCAAGCGCCAAATGTTGATGTCGACCACGGTGGTTCTGCGGCTGATATGGCTAACGCGCTCGGAATGACCGGTGCTGATGTGGCACAAAACCTTTTTGGCTTAAAAGGCTCTGGCATAAAAGTCGCTATTATGGATACGGGTATCGATATTGATCACCCGGACTTTGGTGGTAATGGCGTAAATGGTAGCACTTCGTTTCCTTCAGCACGCGTAGCTTATGGTTATGACTTTGTCGGTGATGCCTTTAATGCTGATTCAACCAGTGCTTTGTATAACCCTGTGGCAACACCGGATAATAATCCTGATGATTGTGGTGGCCATGGTACTCATGTCGCCGGTATTGTCGGTGCGAATGGCACTGTGGTTGGCGTGGCACCCGATGTGACTTTTGGTGCTTATCGGGTATTTGGCTGTAATGGCAGCACCACCGCCGACATCATGATCGAAGCAATGGAAAGAGCCTATGCCGATGGTATGCATATTCTGAATATGAGTATTGGTTCATCCTTTCAATGGCCGCAATATCCTACCGCGCAAGCTGCAGATCGCTTAGTCGAAAAAGGCATGGTTGTTGTGGCATCCATCGGTAATAGTGGCGCGAGTGGTTTATATTCTGCTGGCGCGCCAGGTTTAGGTGAGCATGTAATTGGTGTGGCCTCCTATGACAACGCCGCCACGTCAACACCACTACTACAAGTTAATGGTCGGGATATCGCGTACAACACGTTCACGTTTAGTGGTCCAGTACCCAAGTTAGGTTCTGCGGATATGGTCGCTATTGGCCGTGCTTGTAACACCGATGCGTTGCTGGCAAGTCCGGCAGGTAAAGTTGCGCTTGCCGTGCGAGGCGTTTGTGGTTTTGGTGAGAAAGCGGCTAATGCCATTAATGCCGGTGCTACTGCTGTGGTGATCTATAACAATGCCGCTGCCAGTTTTAGCGGTACTTTGGGTGCGGTTATTGGCAATGGCTCCATTCCGGTAGTCAGTATTTCCGGGACTGATGGTGCTTATGTGTTAGCGCAAGCAAGCCCTGTGCTAACTTGGACTAATCGTAGTATTAAAACGCCACTAGCCACAGGCGGCTTGATTTCTAGTTTCAGTTCTTATGGTCTGTCTCCTGACTTAGCCCTTAAGCCGGATATAGGTGCGCCAGGCGGCGTGATTTATTCAACTTATCCTTTAGAAAGAGGCGGTTTTGCAACCTTGGGTGGCACTTCAATGTCATCACCGCATGTTGCTGGTGCAGCCGCGCTTTTATTAGAAGCTAAGCCTGCGTTATCGGCTAAGGCGGTACGTACTGTGTTACAAAATAGTGCTGATCCTAAAGTTTGGTCTCTTAATCCCAATACAGGTATTCTAGACCATGTGCATCGCCAAGGTGCCGGTATGGTTGATATTGATGACAGCATCAATGCTACTACTTATATCACACCGGGTAAAATTGCTACCGGTGAAGGGGAGGCTGGAGCGTTTATCCAACGCTTAACGGTGCATAACCAAGCGGATGTTGCGGTAACCTATCAATTGTCAGCAGTGAATGCCTTATCTACTGGTGGTGTTATTACCCCTACGTTTTTTGGTAGTGATGCCAGTGTGACCTTTAGTAGCAATAATCTAACAGTACCAGCGAACAGTAGTGCCACAGTTGATGCGACTATCAATCCAGCAACTGGCCCGGTAAATGGCCAATATGGGGGTTATATTGTGTTTACGCCTGAACAGGCGGGGCAAGTATACCGCGTGCCTTTCGCTGGTTTTGTCGGTGATTACCAAGGTATTCAAGTTTTAACGCCAACTGGCAACGGTTTTCCGTGGTTAGCAAAATTAGGTGGTGGCTTCTTTAGTAATTGTGCGGCTGCCTGCAGCTACACTATGCAAGGTGATGATGTGCCTTGGTTCTTGCTGCACTTTGATCACCATGCCCGTTATATGGAAATGAATATCCTGCATGCAGCGTCAATGCAGCCTGTTCATCCGGTTTTCCATAAAACCAACGTCAGTGATTATTTACCACGCAACAGTACTACAACCGGTTTTTATTCATTTAGCTGGGATGGTAGTCGTATCCATAGCAATGGCGGTAAAGGTAAAACCAAAGAAGTGCCCAATGGCGACTACGTAATACAAATTAAAGTACTGAAAGCACTGGGTGATAAAAATAATCCAGCGCATTGGGAAACGTGGATTTCGCCAGTGATCACCATAGCGCGCTAAGATAGGCTTAACTTAACAAAAGGCGAACTTAGGTTTAATCCACGTTAGTTAAGCATGACCTGTTTGCTCTAAATCAACCGTTGACGGCCATGGATGGCCGGACAAATTCATCGAGAACGAATGCGAGCAGCTCTGCTGACCCGCAAGGGTGAAGCTTAGGAATGAACTTCATCATCGAGTCTCAAGGATGATTCATGGCGTGTTGAGGTGAGCAAATCGCGTGATGCTAAACACTAAACTGATCGGCATTAAACTTAGGTTCGCTTTTATATTGTACTCGTAGGAGTTATCAGGTGAAGATTCATGCCAATCTTTGCTGTTAAATATGGCGTGCATGCCTTAGGCATGCTGGTTATTTGGTAGCTCAAGTTGTTGCTGAAGCAACGCTAAAATATCGGCGCTTCGAGTTAGCACACGTAATTGCTGAAACAACTCACTGGCTTGTGGATACTGCAGTTTTAAATAGCTAAACCACTGTTTTACGCGGTTGGCGTAATACTTACCTTTCTCGCCCGACATCTCAAATTCCGAATAGCGCATTAATAGCGTGAGTACCTCAGGCCAGGGTAATGGTGGCTGTTTTAGTCGAATATGCTGAGCTAAATTCGGCATCGCTAAGGCACCACGGCCGAGCATAATATCTTGGCATTGGCTTTGCTCTTGGCATAACAAAGCCTGTTCGGCATTCCAGATCTCACCATTGGCGACTAATGGGATAGCGACCTGTTGTTTAATTTTCGCGATCCAAGGCCAATAAGCGGGTGGGCGATAGCCATCCGATTTAGTGCGAGCATGAATGGCTAAACTGCTAGCACCCGCCTCGGCGATGGCGCAGGCATTAGCAATGGCTAAGCGGGTATCTTCATAACCTAATCGAATTTTAGCTGTCACCGGAAATTCAGCCGGTACCGCAGTACGTACTGCTTTGACAATACGATACAACTGCTCGGTATCACGCAACAGTACCGCACCGCCACGGCTTTTATTCACCGTTTTAGCAGGGCAACCAAAGTTTAAATCGACACCTGGCGAACCTAACTCAACGGCACGCACGGCGTTTTCGGCTAACCAGTCGGGCTCTTGGCCTAATAACTGTACGCGTACAGGTGTGCCGGCGAGGGTTTTACCGCCTTGTAATAACTCAGGGCAAAGCCGCGTAAAGACCCGGGCAGGCAGTTTTTGATCGACAACACGGACAAACTCGGTAACGCATAAATCATAACCACCAATGGCCGTGAGCATCTCGCGCATCAAGTGATCGACCACACCTTCCATCGGTGCCAAGATAATTCGCATATTAGGGGGATACTTTATCGTTGCTGCGTTGACGTCGGCAGCGCTCTGAGCAATAACGCACTTCGTCCCAGTGCTGTTGCCATTTTTTCCGCCAACTAAAACTGCGTTGGCAGACGGGGCAGATTTTTTCAGGTAAATGACATTTCTTGTGCGCCATATCAAACGCTATAAATAGTGTGTAAATCTTGGCGATGCAGCAGCTCGGCCAGTTCAGGTAACTGCAGTGGTTCTAGCTCCAATACATCGAGGATGGCGCTTTGCTGGCTTTGCCACTCAGGATCTTGATGAACAGCGAACAATTGTCGGCTTTCACCACTAAAGTATTCCGCAATTTTTAACAGGGCAAAGCGTTGCTGCTCTTCTGAGTTTTCGGTCGCCAGGATTAGAGGTGTGCTATGGTGATAAGCAATTACATTACACAACATGTCAGACAAGCCCCAAGATTCGGCAATTAAATAGCCTAATACTTCGTGGCTGGTATGAAAACGTGGCTCTTCAATTTCACTATAGTGTTGTTGCTGTTGCAGGCCTTGCTGCATGATGGCGGCATAGTCATTGCGCTGTTGGCTAATTAAGGCCATGCCGGCATTGCGAAACAAGCCCAGTGAATAGCAATCATCTTGGACGAGTTGGCTAAAATTCAATTGTTTGGCGAGTGTCATGGCAATATTGGCAGTGTGCAAGGCGTTATTCCAGAGCTTTTGATTAAAAGCATCTTGGCGCCCTTCTTCCAAGGTAAAGCGTAATAACACACTGCGCGCCAACATGATCACACGGTTTAAGCCCAGGTAGCGGCAGGCCTGCTCTATCGAGGTGATTTTATTTTTCAGCCCAAAAAAGGCAGAATTGACCACTTTTAAAGTAAAACCCGCAGTACCGATATCCAGTGCAATTAAGGCTGCAATACGATTCAGATCGGGATCCTGACTGCTGAGTTGTTTTTGAATATGCTGCAAAATTTGCGGCTGCGGCGGAATGGTAAAACCTTGTAAGGCTTGCTCAATTAAGCCCATATTGATTGCTTGTACCATGCCGCTACTCCGCGTGCCTGTTTAGACGGTTTAATGCCGTTGTTATGAATCGAGGTAAGGGCGACCAAGCATCAATTGCTGCGCCAGTTGTTGTTCAGTTTGCTGCTCTGTGAGTTGCAAATCGTTAAACTGCACATCAAATTGCAATAATTCGTCATCCGGTAAATTCACTGCAACCAGTTTATCGGGTACCTGACCGACCTGACGATAAGCATTAATCGCTACTTGAGCCGCTTGTTCCATTAATACTAAGAATTGACCTAACGGGTATTCCTGAAAAATAGCGGCATCAACATGTGCCCAGCCTAATAAATCGCCGCTGATACTGCCATCAGCATGATCCGTAAATAGCATAGACACTGCAGCACACTCGGGGTTTTCACCCGGTTGAAATTGTTCTACATCGTCGGCAGAAAATAATAAAACATAGCCAAATCCTGGGCAGCCTTCTGCATCCATTTCGTCGAACGAGGCATCGTACAACAAGAATAAGCGATTATCAGACATGGCACCTTCCAGACAATTCAACAAAGCGCACATTGTACCTTAGCCTGCGCTTGTGCTAAAGCCCTGTCTGAAAATCAACACCTAACTAAAATCTGCTGTTAAGGGGACGGGCATTTCTAAGAGCATTGCCAGTAAGTTAGTCATCGCTTGTTCTGCGTCACTGAAATGTTTATCGGCAGCAATAGTAACAAGCACGGCTTGCCACAGTTGTTGTTTAACTTTGGGTGCAGCGTCGATCAGCATAGGTAAGGCAGCCGTTAGTGCCTGGTAGTCGGTGACGGGTTTTGCAGGCACATTGGGCAAAGCCAGTTGCTGCCAAGCGGCTTGCCACGCGGGTTCGGTTTGCTCAGGCCCAGCGCAGTCGGCTAGTGCGCTGAATAAGAGTGTTAATTGGGGCTGTAACTGCGCCAAACTGTGCGAATGCGCGCGATGATGGACGTCTTTAGCGCTGAACTGACTGGCGACAGTATGCTGAATAAAATTTAAACATAGCCAAGCTTGTAAGCTGGAGTTGTTGGCGGTTAATTGTTGCAACAGCGCTGAAATTTGTTGAAATTCGCTGGCGCTAAGTTGTTTCAGGGTGGGGATCGTCAGTTGCAATAATTGCACCTGTTGCGCCAGTGGTAAACGGCTTACCTCATCGGCTAGTTGATCCACTTGTTGTAAAAGGGTCGGTGAGCCTTGGTTTTTAATCATAGCTAATTGTGTAGCAAATTGCTCTGGGGTCAGTAACATGGCACAGACAATGGCTTTAGCGGGTAATAGCTGATGACTACTTTGGCTTAATAGCAACGGCAGGGCAGCGAGCATGCTCTGACGCGCAGATAATGCCGGCGAGTCGCTCGTGGTTTGTTCTGCACTGGTTTTTTTTGTGCTCGTTGCTGCCGCGAAACGACCATTCCAAGTGGGATCTAAGCGTTGGATACGTTTTGCTAAAGGCGGATGAGTGGCAAAGATACTGGTCCAGCGACTCAGTGCTTCGCCAAAAAAAAGATGGCTCATTTCATCCGCGTTCGGGTGGTTAATTTTTGAGCCTGCTTGATAGCCGCCAATCCGTTTCAAGGCGCCACTGATACCCAAAGGGTTCCGGCTAAATTGAACCGCGGAAGCATCTGCTAAATATTCGCGTTGTCTGCTTACCGCGGCCTTAATTAAATTACCAAAAAATGAACCTAGATAGCCGATAACCACTAAGCCAATGCCGAACAGTAATAAGCCACCGGCATTCTTATTGCGTTTTCGGCTACTCATCAGTGCGCTGCTACCGCGACCAGAGCGCAATAAATAATAGCCAATATGACCAATAAACAAGATGCCATTTAAAATGGCAATCAAGCGGATATTCATCCGCATATCACCATTTAAAATATGACTAAATTCATGCGCGATAACGCCTTGTAATTCGTCTCGGCTTAGTTGTTGCAAGCTACCTTGGGTGATACCAATCACCGCGTCAGACTGGCTGTAACCGGCGGCAAAGGCATTGATACCGCTTTCAGGCAGCAAATAAACGGGCGGAACAGGCAAATTAGCCGCCAGGGCCATTTCTTCTACCACATTCAGTAAACGGCGCTCTGCGCTATTGGCGGTATCAGGGTTTACCCGTTCACCACCGAGCGCCTCGGCAATAGTGCGGCCACCTTGTTTTAGCCGCTGCCACTTAGCCATAATGGCTAAACCAACCACGGCAATGACCACTAAACTGATACTCGTTATCACTTCCCATGGCAGCATAAAGCTGCTTTGTACGTCTTGCACAAAGCCCAGGCTAATCATCACCAGCAAGTTAGTCAGCACAATCAGCGACAACACCGCCATGCCAAAGATCACCACCAACAGACGGGTATTGCGACGTGCTAAATCTTGCTGCTGAAAAAAGTTTGTTGCCATTATTTAAAAGCTAACTTTCGGTGCCGCTTGAATGGCTGCGCTATCAGCAAACTCTAATAACACCGCATCTTTGCTATGGCCAAAACTGGCTGCGAAAAACATCGGCGGAAAGCTTTGCTTGTAGCTGTTGTAGTCTGTTACCGCGTCATTAAACGCTTGTCTGGCAAAAGCGATACGGTTTTCTGTGCTGGTCAGCTCTTCTGATAATTGCTGCATATTCTCGCTGGCTTTTAAGTCAGGGTAAGCTTCCATCACCATACTAAAGCGCGCCATTGAGCTTTGTAATGCCCCTTCAGCAACTGCCAGTTGGCCAATTGCTCCGGCATCGCCCGGATTATTGGCGGCCACTTTCAGCCCCGCTAACGCGGTATTTCTCGCTGCAATCACCGCTTCAAGCGTCTCGCGCTCATGTTTCATGTAGCCTTTCGCGGTTTCGACTAAATTCGGGATTAAATCGTAACGACGTTTCAGCTGCACTTCGATTTGTGCGAAGGCGTTTTGAAAACGATTTCTGAGTTTTACCAGCTGATTAAAGATGCTGATGATGTAAAACACCAGAGCCGCGATCAGCGCTAAAATGATAAGGGGTGCCATAGCCTACTCCAACAATATATTTGGTTTATTGTTAACGAAGGTTTAACTGATTGTCCAGCAGTTCTTCGGTTAATGCGTGTAAAGTTTGTTATCAAGGCTGCTATTCACTAAGCGCTGCGCTATGATAAGGCCTTTTCTGAATGAGGTGAAAATGAGCGATTTTAAACGTATCTCGGTGGCCGAAACTCAACAGCTGATCACGCAGCAAGCCATTATTGCGGATATTCGGGATGAAAACAGTTTTGCTGCCGGTCATATCGAAGGCGCTTATCACTTAACGAATGGCAGTATTGTGCAATTTATGCAGCAGTTTCCGTTTGAGCAGCCCGTAGTTGTGGTGTGTTATCACGGCAATTCTAGCCAAGGTGCCGCGCAATATTTAGCACAACAAGGCTATGAAGAGGTGTACAGCATGGACGGTGGCGTTGCAGCTTGGCGTGCCGAATATCCGGTTGTCACTGATGACAATGCATAAGTTTGTCGCGTTTGAGTCGGCAATTCCTGCGCGTTTATTTGCAGACTATTGCACCAGCAAAGGTTTGCAGGTAGAGCTGGCGCAGGAAGGGCAAACAACCACCTTAGCCGCACCGGCCGAGCAACTGAGCCAAATTGAGCCGTTATTAAAGCAGTTTTTGACTGAACCCGAGCACGCCCGTTATCAAGCCGCCGCTTGGCAACAAAGCCGAACCATAGCAACAAGCGGTAAGCGGCCCAGTCTGCGTTGGTCACAGTTACTGCAATCTCCTGTTACCTCACTCATAGTGCTGCTGGTATGCCTCATATATTTATGGCAACAACTCAGTTTTCAAGCGGCCAATAGCGCTCTGATGTTAACAGAGCCGGCGCAAATTTGGCGTTGGATAACACCAATACTGCTGCACTTTTCGCTCACGCACATCGTGTTTAATTTGTGCTGGTGGTTTTTGCTTGGGCAAAAAATTGAACAGCGAGCGGGCAGTGCGTTGCTTATTCAATTAACCTTGAGCAGTGCATTATTATCAAATGGTTTGCAGTTGGCGTTAGTTGGCCCTGATTTTGGTGGCTTATCGGGCGTGGTGTATGCGCTGTTTGGCTATTGTTGGCTGAGTGATAAGTTAGCCGGAAAACACCATTACCCGGTGACCGATGGTTTAGCGGCGTTTATGGTGCTGTGGTTAGCCTTTGGATTTATGGATGTGCTATGGGTTAATATGGCCAATTGGGCACATTTAGGCGGATTGGCGTGTGGCCTAATTTGGGCTGTATTGCGTCATTCAAAACAGCCCGTGTAAAGCGGGCTTATTGGTAAAGATACTTCGTAAATAAAATATCTTGCACCATGGTTTGGCCGGTTTCCCGTTTCAATACCACTTTTAACTGTTCAAAAATTTCTAAACGGATTTCTTCACGACCAGTAATTGATTTGATTTTTTGTTCAGGCTGTTTGCTTAAAATACCAATAATGGTGTCTAGGATCATCGGCTCGTGATACTCGATAACAGAGAGCATTTCTTTATTTGGCAGCATCAACTCAATGGAGACTCGCACATAGCCTAAACTGCGGCGATTTTCCGAGACAAAATTCGTCACGATATCCGGCTCAAAACCGTAATAAACCACTTCGGTAGTGGTTTGTTGCGCCGCTGCAGTACCAGACAGCAACAGGGCGAAGCATAGACCTTGCAGAATTGATTTCAAAGGCAGAAGTTCCGTAACCGTAAAGAGATAACGTGTTTTAATAATATCAGCAGATCCTGAAATCACCTAGTGCACGGGCAATTTGAGCTGAAAAAAATTTAAGCAGTTGCTATGATGCGGCAACTTTTTTTAAGGGCTTGATAGCAGAAAACGATGAGTGTTGTTTTATCATTAGAAGAGGCTTGGCAGCATGCGGTCACGTCGCCTTTACCCACATCTTTAGCGCCTTGGCTGTTAGAGTCGGGTTCCTTAACCGCCAGATTAAAAGCGCACAGCACGTCTTTTCGCTTACAAGTTATTGCCGAGACTGCGGCTGTACTGCCGCATTTTCTACAAGCGAGTTTTCCAAAGCCAGTGCAGCAGTGTGTATGCCGAGAAGTGTTAATGTGGTGTAATGAACAACCTGTCGTTTATGCTCAAAGCTGGTTGCCAAAGCAAAGTATGCAGCGAATCCAAGCCTTAGTTGCGCTAGGCGAACAGCCGCTGGGCGAGTTGCTATTTCAATTTGATGATGTCAGCAGAAGCGCTATTGAAGTCGCACAATTAGCCTTAACTAAGGGCTTTGCTGGCGTGGCACCGGGGCATTTTTGGGCGCGACGCTCGGTGTTTTCAGTAGCAGAGCAACCGTTATTAGTTGCAGAAGTCTTTTTGCCCGGGGTACTAAATTTATGAGTTGGCAGTTACGTTGGCAGCAGCGGGCTTTTTATAGCCAGTTAATGCGACTAGATAAACCTATTGGTATTTATTTGCTGCTATGGCCAACATGGTGGGCGCTGTGGCTCGCTGCCGAAGGTATACCGTCTTTTAGCATGTGGCTGGTTTTTACACTGGGGGTGATTTTAATGCGCTCAGCCGGTTGCGTGATTAATGATTACGCTGATCGTAAAGTCGATGGTCAGGTAGAACGCACGAAAAACCGACCGCTTGCAACTGGCGCGGTCACCGCCCCGGAAGCGTTGCAATTGTTTGTGCTACTGCTGGTGCTGGCAGCTAGCTTATTGCTGTTTCTCAATAGTGCCACCCAGTTATTGGCATTAGTGGCCGTGCTGCTGGCCAGTTGTTACCCCTTTATGAAGCGCTACACTCATTTACCGCAAGTGGTTTTAGGTGCGGCTTACAGTTGGGGGATTCCGATGGCATTTATGGCCTATCAGGGTGAGATCCCCGGTTATGCTTGGGCGTTGTATTTAGCCAATTTATGTTGGACAGTGGCTTATGATACTTACTATGCGCTGGTCGATCGGCCAGACGATTTACAGATTGGCGTAAAATCTACGGCGATTTTGTTTGGTGCCTTCGCGTTACCGATTATTGCCTTGCTGCAGCTGATCTTCTTAAGCTTATTAAGCTGGATTGGCTGGCAGTTATTATTAGGTTGGCCGTATTATCTGGCTATTGTTGCTACGCTACCGGCTTTTGCTTACCAGCACTGGTTAGCGTATAACAGCAGGCAAGGTGCTTTTAAAGCCTTTTTACATAACCACTATGTGGGTTTAATTATTTTTATTGGGCTCTTTGTGAGCTTTGCTCAACAAAGCCAGGGGTGATTTGCATGAAAGCATGGTTACTGAGTTTCTGTTTGTTATTAACCAGTTGTGCCGCGATAACGCAGACGACGCTGCTGACTTTTCCCGCTGCGCGTTTGCAATTAGACTCGGTAACAGTACCGGTGCAGTTGGCTAATACCCCTGCGTTGCGCGCCCAGGGTTTAATGTTTCAACAACAGGCCGAACCCGGTATGTTACTGCTTTATACCGAGCCACAAGCAATCAGTTTATGGATGCGCAACACCAGCATGCCGTTGGATGTTGCCTTTATTACCGCAGATTGGACCATCCACCATATTCGTCAGCTGCAGCCATTTGATGAAACGCCGGTACCCTCTGAGATTGCAATTATTGCGGCATTAGAAATGCCGCAAGGTTGGTTTGCTGCACAAAACCTAGGTAAAGGTAGTACCGTTCGTTTGCTGGCCGCAGAAGCACAACCTTAAACGTTAATTGGGCGGATCAATGTGTCCTTGCAGGCTATTATTGCGTCTAAACCAACCGGCAATACTGTATCGTTCGTCTACGGCCGGTAAGACTTGATGCGGGAAACGCTCGCTTTCGAACAAAATTAAACTGCCCGCCGTTGGCACAATACTACTGAGGAGTTGATCCTCTTCGCTAAACAGTTGTAGCTCGCCACCTTGGCTGACCGTATTCAAATAGCTTACGGTGGTCAGCACCCGGTTAGAGCGGCCGCTGAATGCATCAAGGTGTTTGTGATAAAAGTCGCCTTGGCTATAACGCGCATAGTGACACTCAAAATCAAATAACCCTAAAAAAAATGCCCGATTAAACGCCTGTTGTAGGGCTTGCATTAATTGCAGGTACTGTTGTTGCGCAGCGCTTTGCCCATCAAACCACGCCGTTTTATCACGCCGAATGTCTGCGTTGATGCTATGTGCTTGCTGTCGTCCTACGCCCGCCTGCTGCAACTGTTGTTGCTGCAAATCCGCTAATAGCGCCTGATTTAAAGCCGCAGGTACAAAGTGAGGTGCTAATACCCATCCCTGTTGGTTAAATTTGTCCAATAAGGGGGCAAATTGCGCAGGGTCAATGCTGAACATGAAGAGTCTTCTTGGCAAGAGTAACGGGGCGCTAGTTTGCCATAGTACTGAGCCAGACGGTAGTTATTGGCGTATGCTTAAGCAAGGTTTATCAGGAGATCCGATATGCGTATTTGTATCATGGCGGCGGCGTTATTGCTGGCCGGTTGTAGTCAGTCGGTGCAGCAGTATCAAGCCGAAACACCCAAACTTTCGTTAAAAGAATTTTTCTTAGGCAGTGGCAAGGCTTATGGGGTACTGCACGATTGGCGCGGTAAGCAAACATTACGCTTTACTGCAGACTTGTGCGGTGAGTGGCAGGGTGATAAAGGTGACTTATATGAAGTCTTTTATTTTAGCGATGGCCGAGTTGAGCAGCGGCATTGGCAGTTAACGCAATTTGCCGATGGTCGCATAACCGGTTCTGCAGGGGATGTCGTGGGTGCAGCAAATGGCCAGTTGGCCGGTAATAGCTTGTATTGGCAGTATGTATTGCGTATTCCGTATAACGGTGATGAATTAGATGTTACGGTGAAAGATTGGTTGTACTTGGTGGATCAACAAAACCTGATTAACCGCACAACAATGCATAAGTTTGGGATTAAGGTGGCGGAATTAACCTTGTCTATTCAACAGCTAAATCCGCAAGCCAGTTGCAGTAACCTTAAACAGCAGGTTGCTGAACTGGCCAGTAACAGCTAAAGCCGCTAGCGCGCCGCTTAGCGGCGCGGTTGTGGAAACTTGTCGAAAATATTGGCAACAACCTGAGCCATTGCTTGGCGTGGCTCTTCTAAATCTTGTCTTTTTAACACGCCTTCAGCAACCCCTTCCCACACCAATTGCTTACGTGCCGCATCAACCACGTCGATATTGACGGTGCCAATTTTGTAACGCACGGTTTCTACTTCTTTTTGATAGTAAGGAAACGGGCTGTAAAAACCACGACGGTAGTGGTAATAGCTATAAGGCGCAAGCGCGGCAGAAGTGGTGGTGCGAATATCAGTGCGTTGCTCCACGTTCGAATTAAAATTGACTAATAACTGCGGGCTTTCTTCAGAAAAGCGATAACCGCGTGCGGTCATTTCAGCTGTGACCGCGGCTTTCAGATGTTGTGTCACCAGCGAAGTATAACCGCCCCGGTCAGTGGCTAACTCGGTCATAAAGCCAAAGGTTTGGTAATTAGCCAGGTTGGCATCGGGGGCTTGATCTGAGCGTACGGTAGGGCCAGTCGCGCAGGCACTAAGGAGCAGCAAACTGCCCGCTGTTACTAAAGTACGCCACATGGTTGAAAAAGATTGTCTGTTCATAAACACCTGCTTACCGTTACTGATACAAAGTATTTTACTGCAAAATGCCCAAGTGCGATCAGCACTTAGCATCGACTGGATCTGGCATTATCTGCACAGGGTATGACTGTTAAAACTACTTAAAGGTTCCTATTATAGCCAATTGCGCCATAATACTGAGCCATAGTTATCATACACTGCGCCGACCTTGGCGTAAGGCATGGTGCAAAAATATTTCGAGGCCAACATGCGGTCAGTGTAAATAGTCGAATTTTCTCGCCGATGCTTGCAACATCGATCGCTAACATTAGGCTATAATCGACAACTCACTTAACCACGCTGTCTTTGTCAGTACCCTTAGCAGGATCTTTATGAATCAAAAAGCGAATAACTTTCAATTAATGCGCGAATTATCGTTATATCAACAAGCCGCGATTGCTGCGACGTTAATGGAAAGAATGTTACCGAACTATCAGTTGTTCGCTGAAGTAAGCGAGTTTGGTGACAGCAAGTTGTTACGCAATATTTTAGATCTGTGCTGGGAATGGTTAACGGTAAAAAAAGTTAAAATTAACTTTGAGCGTTTAGCGGAAGAGCTAGAGTTGGTGACGCCAGAAGTGAATCATTTTGATATGTTCGGTGTTTATCCGGCGGTTGATTGCGCCACGGCGTTAGATATGATGTTAAATGGTATTTGTCAGCTAGATGCCGCAGAGTTTCTCAATGTCGCTAAAATTTCGCAAGCGACAGTGGCGCGTTTAATTGAATACAACACGGTTGATGAAGATATTACTACCGAAGCCGAGTTGAAGAAGATTGTGCGTGAAGATCCGCTAATGTGCTACGAAATGGAGTGTTTAGCTGAGCTTATCGCGTTAGTAACACCGATGACCGTGATAGGTCGTGAGCAAATGCAAAGCCTTAAGGCCTGGGTAAAAGAGCAGGGGCTAACCAACCTAGCAATGGAATTGCCCCAAAACCCGTCATCAGCCTCTTAACCATAAGCGATACGCTAACTGACCGGCGATATTCTCTTTTAATAAGCGCCAATTCGCCGGTATGCTTTCTAATGTCAGTTCCTTTTCTGTTTCCAGATAAATCAGCGCATTTTCAGCCAACCAACCTTGTTGTTCTAATGCTGCACAGCATGGCTGCGCTAAATTCTGACGAAAGGGTGGGTCAATCAAAACTAAATTATATTGGCGTAGCGCCGGGCGTTGTAACCACAATAAACAATCTTGATTTAACACCTCAGCGTTGCTGGCGTCGAGTTGGCGTAAATGCTGCTGTAATTGTTTAGCCAAGTTGGGCGCCTTTTCAACTAAGGTTACAAAGGCCGCATGCCGCGATAAGGCTTCTAAGCCTAAACTGCCACTGCCAGCGAAACAATCTAGCACGGTGCTTTGTGCAGTATCGTGCATCAACCAATTAAATAGCGTTTCTTTTACTCGATCGGTGGTTGGGCGCAAACCGAGAGCATCGGCTACCGGCAGCTTTTTACCGCGCCATTTGCCACTGATAATTCTGACAAAGCCAGGTTGAGCTGCCTTGGCCGCGTGCGTTTTCAGTTGTTTCATCTATTGCATTTTGCCTTGCTGATAAAGGTGTTAGTATAAAGCCAATTTTATCCTAGTTTTCCGACTCTGACACAAAAGCATATGACAAAACAAAATAAACTCTTCTCCTGGTTAGGTTTTGGTAAGAAAAATAACCCACCGGCCGATGCCCCTGCGGCTGATACCACCAAAAACGATGCAACGCCTGCGGCAGTTGAACCTGCTGCTGAGCCTTTGTTAACGCCCACCCAGCCTAACGCCGATAACGCACCAGAGACGGCTGCTGCAGAGCCTGCCGTAACGGATGCCACTCCAGCATCTGATGTGCAAGTACCGTCAGAACCCACTGTTGTGACGGCGGCGTTAAAACCAGCAGAGAGCGTTGTAGAGCCAACGCCTGTCGAAGCCGCTCCTGTAAAATCTGCCGAGGTTGAGCAAGCCGCCACGAAACCTCAAGCCGAGGTGGAGACTTCAAGCCAGCATGCTGCAGTTTCACCTGACGTAGCGGTTAGCGCTGAGCCTGCGGTCGTCACGGCCGCTACTGCCGTGGTACATGCAACGGCTCATAACGAGACGCGCAGTGAAAACACGGCAAATCAAGCGGCAGCAGAGCCGACTCGCCCGCTAGTCGAGCAAGCTTTGCCGACCGTCAGTGCTGAAAACAATGCAGAGCCCATGGCTGCCGCACAGCCACAGAAAAAACCGGGCTTTTTCACACGCTTAAAACAAGGCTTAGCAAAAACCAGCCAAAACCTCGGCGCCGGTTTAGCGGGGTTATTTGTCGGTAAGAAAATCGATGACGAGCTGTACGAAGAATTAGAAACGCAGCTATTGCTGGCTGATGTGGGCATGGACACGACACAAAAGCTGATTAAACAACTCACCACGCATGCCGATCGCAAAGCATTAAAAGATGCCGGTTTATTATTTGATAAACTGCAACTGGATATGGCAACGTTATTACAAGATGTGGAACAGCCTTTAGTCCCAGAAAACAGCAGTGGCCCCTTTGTGATTTTAATGGTTGGTGTTAACGGTGTGGGTAAAACCACCACTATCGGTAAAATGGCGCAGCAATTTAAACAGCAAGGTAAGAGCGTGATGTTAGCCGCTGGTGATACCTTTCGCGCGGCTGCGGTAGAGCAATTGCAAGTGTGGGGAGAGCGTAACAAGATCCCGGTTATTGCACAGCATACCGGTGCCGATAGTGCCTCTGTTATTTTTGATGCTTATCAAGCGGCTAAAGCGCGTAAAGTGGATATTTTAATCGCTGATACCGCAGGGCGTTTACAAAACAAAGCGCACTTAATGGAAGAGTTGAAGAAAATTGTGCGCGTGCTGCAAAAAATTGACGTGCAGGCACCACATGAAGTGATGCTAACGTTAGATGCCGGCACCGGCCAAAATGCGCTAAGCCAAGCCAAGTTATTTAATGAGGCTGTGCCGCTAACGGGCATTAGTTTAACCAAGCTAGACGGCACAGCCAAAGGCGGGGTGATTTTCGCAATTGCGGATCAGTTTAAAGTGCCAATCCGTTTTATCGGTGTGGGCGAAGCCATCGACGACTTGCGGCAGTTTGCTGCTAAAGATTTTATCCGGGCGTTATTTAATAAGGACTAAACCGCATGTTGCAGTTTGATCATGTCAGCAAAAGTTATCCCGGCGGTTTTGTGGCGCTTGAGCGTATCAATTTCCGCATCGCCAAAGGCGAAATGGTGTTTTTAACCGGCCATTCTGGTGCGGGTAAAAGTACCATTTTAAAGCTGATTAGCATGATCGAACGCCCCAGCACTGGGCGGGTGATGATCAATAATATTGATTTAAGCCGTTTAAAGCGCAGTCAAGTTCCTTATGTTCGCCGTGATGTGGGGATTATTTTCCAGAACCACCGCTTATTAATGAATCACACGGTTTTTGATAATGTCGCCTTACCCTTAGTCATTGAAGGCTTTACAGGCAAAGAGATGGTTAAACGCGTGCATGCCGCCCTCGATAAAGTAGGGCTGTTAGATAAGCAACGTTGTTTGCCTGAAACCTTATCAGGCGGTGAGCAACAACGTGTCGGCATTGCACGGGCAGTAGTGAATAAACCGCCGCTGTTATTAGCAGATGAGCCTACCGGTAACCTTGATCCCGAATTATCACGCGATATTATGCAAGTATTTGAAGCCTTTAATCAGGTTGGTGTGTCTGTACTGGTAGCAACCCACGATTTGGGGCTGATTGCGCGAATGCGTTATCGTACTTTGACCTTAAAGCAAGGGCGCATGATCAACGATGATCTGATCCCGTCGAGGGATCAAGTATGAGTATTTTGTTTACTGGCCGCGCCACGGGGGCGAAGGCTAACCGTATTGGCTTGGTGCGCCGTTTTCTGATGTTTTTTGTGCATCATATCCGCCAAGCTTTAAGTAGCTTAGGTGAGTTATGGCGCACGCCTGCGGCCTCGTTTTTAACCATTATTGTGCTGGGGCTCAGTTTAACCTTACCGGTTACGTTGCACTTATTGGTCAAGAACGCCCAGCAAATCAGTAATAGCTTTGCTAAAGCTGCCGAGATTAATTTATTTATTCGAGAAGACGCATCGGCGGCGCAAATTCAAAGCCTGCAAACTATTTTAAAAGCCGATCCACAGATCACCGCGGTTCGGCATATCAATAAAGCCGATGCGATGGCTGAATTTCAAGCCGCGTCTAGCTTTGGTGAAGCCCTGAATTACCTGACAGAAAATCCGTTGCCAGATGTGTTAGTGGTTATGCCCGCGAACACCGAGCCTGCGGCAGCGCGGGCATTAATGCAACAATTAGCGGCTGAGCGCATCGTTGAGTTCGCTAAACTGGATTTGGAATGGCTAACCCGCTTAGAAGCGGTGGTGCGCTTGATGCAGCAAGCCGTCATTGCCATCGCATTATTATTACTCAGCGCCGTACTGTTTATTGTGAGTAATACTATTCGTTTATCGATTATCAGCAAACAGGCTGAAATTGAAGTGATGAAATTGGTCGGCGCAACAGACAGTTTTATTCAGCGCCCTTTCTTATATACGGGTTTTTGGTTTGGTGTGCTGGGGGGCTTATTAGCGTTTTTGGTGTCTGAAACCTTGCTTTGGGGTTTACGGGGGGCCATCAGTGATATCACCAGTCTTTATCAAAGCGACTTTCAATTACAGGCGATGAATCTATACGAATTTTGCGGTGTTATTTTACTGGCGGTATCCTTAGGTGTTGGCGGTTCTTACCTTTCGGTACGTCGACATATTCGGGCGATTGAGCCATCCGGCCCATAGTACTAAAAGTGCTTAAAAAGTTCTTAGTTATAAAAAGCAGATCTTAAAAAAGCTGATCTAGGATTAGCACTCTCCCGTAAAGAGTGCTAATATCTCTCCATCGTTTGTTTTAAGGATGTGCAAAACCATGACACAATCAGCTTATATGCCACTTTCTGTAGCAGCCAGCGGTAGTCTGGAAGCTTACACTCACTCAGTTAGCTCGATTCCAATGCTAACGGCTGAGCAAGAGCGCCATCTGGCAGAGCGTCTTCATGAAGACGGCGATTTAGAAGCTGCCCGTCAACTTATTATGTCTCACCTACGCTTTGTAGTGCACATTGCGCGTAGCTACTCAGGTTATGGCTTACCGGTTAGTGATTTAATTCAAGAAGGCAATATTGGCCTGATGAAAGCCGTAAAGCGTTTTGACCCTGCAGTAGGCGTACGCTTAGTGTCTTTTGCTGTGCACTGGATTAAAGCCGAAATTCATGAGTATGTGCTGAAAAACTGGCGCATTGTGAAAATTGCCACCACTAAAGCCCAGCGTAAATTATTCTTTAACCTGCGCAAATCGAAAAAGCATCTGGGTTGGTTTAACCAAGACGAAGTAAAAAACGTTGCTGAGTCGCTAGGGGTAGCCGAGCACGAAGTGCGTGAAATGGAATCTCGTATGAGTAACTACGATATGCCGTTTGATGCCCCCGATGAAGATGATGATAGCAGCTACACGGCACCGGTGTATTATCTGCAAGATAAAAGTTCTGATCTGGCCGAGCAAGTAGCCGATGAACAGTGGGATACTGCCGCAGTCGATCGTTTACAGGCGGCTATGCGCACTCTTGATGATCGCAGCCAAGATATCGTGCGCGCACGTTGGTTAGACAATCAAAAACTCACTCTGCAAGAGTTAGCTGAGCGTTATCAAGTGTCTGCTGAGCGAGTTCGCCAGCTAGAGAAAAACGCTATGAAAAAACTGCATCAAGCTTTAGTTAGTTAAGTTTTTTGTGCTGCTAAGCAGCGCTAAACAATAAAAACCCGCGATAATCACTGAGTGATGCGCGGGTTTTTATTAATTAATTATCTGGTTCATTATTAAGCCTTTTCGCCGTTGGCGAGTAACTTGCTTTTGTTTCGCCAAAAGAAAGTATCCAAAGAAAATGCGACCCTACGTTGCGGCGAAAGCCCGTTCAATTTTGCCCGCCCAAGGCGACGAGGTAACTCGCTCGTCGCTACCGCTTCTCACTCAAATACCCCTCGTCTTAACACCTTGGTCGTACAAACTTGCACGGCTTGCAACGTAATGGGATTAACAGCGGCAAAGCGTGATAAGTAAATGATGTTCTGACGTAAAGCTGATATCTATTGCTCAATTTATGGCAATATGTGGATCAAGTTTCAGTATCGCAGTGAAGTGAAGGGGGCTAGACGATTTATAATTGGGTCATGTTTCGTTATCTGGTAATGCGAGCTGTCTTTCACTTCGCCAGACTCGAATAAGCACCACCTCTTTCACCTGCCTAAGGTAAACAACCCGAAATGGCAGGTGAATCAATTCACGAATATGTTTGAGGTTGAATTCTGGAACAATTCTGCCAGCATCTGGGTGGAGTTTAAGCATTTCGCACTGTTCCAGAATAGCAGTTACGAAATCATTACCGATATGTGGCACACTTTGCTCTTTGTAATACACCTGAATAGTGTGTAAGTCTTCAAGAGCAGACTGTGCGATCCGTAATTCCATTTATTTGATACCTAATAATTTTTTGGCATCTTCTAACGATACTGTGTTGCCTTGTCGAACATCCATAAGTCCGTGCGCTACCGCCTTTACAAATTGCAACTCTTCGGCAGTTTTTTCATAATCTTCGAGACCCTGTACAACAGCTACACCTCGTCCACGGCTAGTAAGCAGGATTGGGCGATGTGTCTCCTGTGCTCGACCAACTACCTTTCCGGGATTGATTTTAAGATCTGATAGCGGAATGACATCTTCAGAAAATTTAACTTGCATACTGATTACCCAATGAAAATGATTAGCTATTAATAGCACCAGTTAACAGGTGCGGTCAAGGAGCATGATAGTTGTAAGAATCAACGAGAGCAGTGACATTGATTTAAACACCCCACCTGTTGTATTGCCAATTTGTTGTAATCAACCAAGCTTGGCTTGCAACGTAATTGGGCGAATAATTAGCGGGTGTTTTGCAAAGACCCTATCTTTAAAAGCGGAGTTAACAGCAAAATATGATGAGTGGATTTAATGACCAATTTAAAAACGTTTTTCAGTATTTTCAGATCATTCACGTGGCTTTTTTAGTTCGGTCTCTAACCATGCCAGCAGCATTTTGCCATCTTTATCAATTCGAATGGGCATCGTTAATTCTTTAGGGTGATATCGGATCCCTGCATTTACAAAAATACTGTTTTCAACAATTGCCACTGCCTTACAGCCTGCGTTTTGCAGTTTTACGTAACTTGACATCATTTCAACGATAGCATTATGGACAATACCTGCAGACTCATCAGGGTTTTGGAAAAGTACCCATTCATCCATGCTTGATACCAATACAAGAAGATCATGGGTAAGTTTTCTCACCCCTTCGATGTTAAACCCTTGAGAGTAATCACAGAAAATAACATGTCCATTGACCGACAGTGAATAATTGCCATGCGCGGTATTCATAAACATTACTCTACTGACATCCGGTAAAAAGTTTTGATAGCAATCGATTAACACATCATACAGTGTGAATATAATTACTCCACGTCAAATACAGAGCAGCTTGTGGAGTTAAAGCAAAGCTTATCGATAAGACGTTTATCATAATACGTAACAGCAAAGTCAGATGCGGCGAGATCACAGCGGAACGGCGTTCTAACCGATCAAGCGTCGACGAGAGCACCTTGCTAGATGTGACATTCGTAGCCTTCAGTAGAAACTGTTTTAACATTACCTTGGCCGCAAGCTGCTATTGCCATTTTTGCATGCTTTTTCACTAATTCCGATGAGGTGAGCGTGTCTTTATTAAGGTGAGCGACGCAACCGTTAATGAAAACAAAAGTAGCCAAAACTATGCCTATTTTTAAAATGTTATCTATTTTTTTCAAATCACCTTTCCTTTTAAAAACATAGCCATGCCAATTGTTGCTAGCCAAGCGACCGCAGGCCATTTTGTTTAAGGCGCTTGTTGTAAGCATCAGCTGACAACCCTTCTGGGTTCCTCTAAAAACCACATAATAAATGTACATTTTTTACAAACAAGCATTGATGCGCTTCTATTTGCCCAATCTAAATTTATAAATGTTAAGCCCGCGGTATTCAATTGTGCTTCTGCAGTCTCAAAATGCGGATGCCCGCAATGGCTGCACTTTGCGTTGACACCATTGACAGTATATTGATCAACAATTAAAGCTGCCGCTTCTGCCTTTAAATCTTATGGTCCCCAATAATGAAAATGAAGACGACGCCATCTTGAACATTAAATTCTAATGAGACACCACACATTGAATCGTTTGTTTTCTAGGCGTAATTTCTCCCGGAACACCTACCGTGGGGGCACTGATTTTAGCTTTTTGTTATTGCCATTTTATGAAATTAGCGTGATTTTTAATGTCAGTAAATTTTACAGTTTATAATAAAATCGGTACGGGCTTAGGCTTAAGTTATTGGTTTGTATTGTTTATTATTTTTGGCTTGGTTATTGCTTAAGAGGTTTCGGTGCTCACAATAAATAATGTTCACTATTTTTCAATGATATTAGGGAGTAATAAATGAAATCAGTAACCCGCTTTTTGGCGACAGCCACTTTAGTCGTTGCTAGCGCCGCAGCGCATTCTACAGTAATTATGTCGACTGATAGCCTAACAGGCTATGTGTCAATTACTGGATTCTTAGATTCATCACCTAGCACTTATACGATTAATTATCGTGATCTAGCAGGTACAGTAAAGGCTAATAATATAGCAGCAGGAAATTACACTGTAAGCGTTCAAGGTAGTGGTTCGTTCAGTGGTCATGCGGGTCCTGGTGGCACATTGACAGGTGGCCTAAATAATCCTTTCGACATTTTTAGTGGTTTTCTAGCTTTCGGTGGTTTACTCATCCCTACATATGAGTTTAACTTTAACGCTGGCGTACTGGGACAAAATGACGGACCTGGCTTTCCTGGGCTCAGTTTTAGCACCAGCTATAACGGCGAAATGTCTGCTTCTTTGTTTGCGCAAGTTAATGCAGCAATGACAGCCTTGGGTCTTCCAGCTTTTGTGGACCCAGCTGGTTCAGGTACACTAGATATTACTGGAACGCTTTTCACTGATGGTGCTACCTTCAATATCACAGAGAATGCAGATTGGTTTGGCGGCTTAGGTTTTGCTGGAGTATTACGTGCTATTGATGTCGCCTCTGGTGGCGGTAATGGTATTATTGACGGTGACTTTCGCTTAGCTAATTTTTCTGTAAACGCTAACGCTGTGCCAGAGCCTAGTACAATAGCCATTTTCGGTGCGGCTTTGTTTGGGTTGGGTTTAATGCGTCGTCGTAGTCGCGTCTGAGCATACATTTTAAGCTTAATAATTTAATCGATGATTACCGATTGGAACCTCACTTTATGTGAGGTTTTTTATTACTCAAGCATAATAAAACAGGTGTTTGAGTGCGGCGTTGCTGAGCCCCGCGAGTGATGTTTTCGCCTTGGACAACGTTTGTGGTCAGGCGAGCTTTCGAGCGAAATTTGGTCGCATTTTTTGATCCTTTCTTTTGGCGACAATAAAGAAAGTATTTCACCAACAGTGAAATCTTTGTTAGGTAGTTTTGCTGTAACAAACGGAATAATGCTGCTGACTAACCAGCTGCAAACAGGCCAATAACCGCTTTTAATACAAACTATTCTCCCTGAATAACCTTATTTCAGGCCATAACTTCATCGCTGTTGTCTTGCGATGGCGGTGCTTGGGGTAAGTCGTCGCAGTAGCGACGAAAATCAGCGTAATACTGACATTGTGCTTGAACAATCCATAGAACGCGCTGGCGTTATGCGATATATTCAAACAGCAAAAAATAAACACAGAAAAAATAGTTTTATTGCAGGGTGTGGCAACTTAACACCCGGTCGGCGCAAAGCGCGACCCACCACAACTCAGGTTCAGGTTAATTACATAATTATAAAAAAGGTTGTTTTATGGCTATACGCGGAGAGTTCTCATCGAGGATCGGTTTTGTGCTGGCAGCGTCAGGTTCAGCTGTTGGTTTGGGAAATATTTGGGGCTTCCCATCGCAGGTAGCCAGTAATGGCGGCGCCGCATTCGTTTTAATGTACCTGCTCTTAGCGTTTTTATTGGCATACCCAGTATTGATGGCAGAGTTATTAATTGGCCGTGCCACCAAGTCGAATGTGGTCGATGCCTTAGGTCAGGTGTCGCGGGGTATTTCTGGCCGAGCAGTCGGGGTGATGGGTCTGATCACGGTATCACTGATTTTGGCGTTTTATGGCATTGTCGGTGGCTGGATGTTTTCCTATGCGCTGGAAGCCGTCGCTAATATTGCTGGTTTAACTGACTTGGCTAACTGGCTGGTCACCTTTTCGTTAGAGCGCAACCTGTTATTTTGTGCGTTCTTTATGTTGCTAACCGTGGGTATTGTCAGCGGCGGCGTGGTAGATGGTATCGAACGTTGGTCAGTTCGCTTAATGCCAACCTTGTTCGTCATTATGTTGTTGTTGTTTGCTTATGTTATGACGCAAGACGGCGCAATGGATGGTTTAAAAGTGTATCTGTTGCCTGACTTTGCCGAAGTGCTTAATCCTAATTTACTGATCAGCGCGATGGGCCAAGCCTTTTTCTCTATGTCGTTAGGGGTGGGTACTATGCTGATTTATGGCTCTTACGTGAGTCATAGTGAAAACTTACCGCGCTTAGGGGCGGCCGTATCCTTAATTGATATCGGTGTTGCGGTACTGGCCGGCTTAGTGATTATTCCTGCTATGTATGTAGCACTTAATAACGGTGTCGAAATTTTCAATGAAAGCGGTCAGTTGCTTGCTGAAGATACCTTAATTTTTACCGTGTTACCGTCACTGTTTAACACGATGGGCTTGGTCGGGTTGTTCGTTGGCCTAACGTTCTTCTTATTAATGTCGATTGCGGCCCTAACGTCGTCTATTTCAATGTTAGAAGTACCGGTATCTTATGTGGTTGAACACCAAAAAGTGGCTCGTAAGAAAGCGGTATGGTTGGTCGCGGCGATTATTTTTGTTGCTAGCGCGACTATTTTGCTGAACTTTGACAGTTTGTTTGGCTTCGTGATTACCCTAACTACGCGTTACAGCCAGCCACTACTCGGTTTAATGCTGTGTATTTTTGCTGGCTGGATCTGGCATCGTAATGACATTTTACAAGACTTAAAAACCGCCGATGCCAATGCGGAATACAGTTGGTTCTGGCGCATTTGGCCCTGGTATGTGAAATTTGTTTGCCCCTTGGTGATCGCGGTGATGTTTTACCGGTCGTTATAATGGCGATCTGCTAAGCTTATTTTACCAAGCCTAAGCCATTGCTTAGGCTTTTTTTTTAATGGAGCCTTTTTATGAGTATCGGCTGTTTTTCAATCAGTTTAGCGGTAAAAGATTTAGCGGTATCACAAGCATTTTATGAAAAGTTAGGTTTTACGGTGTATGCCGGTCAGCTGGCGCACCGTTTTCTTATTATGAAAAATGGCGACACCAATATAGGGCTGTTTCAAGGTATGTTTGATCACAACATCTTGACCTTTAATCCGGGGTGGGATCAACATGCCCAAGCGTTGCCCAGTTTTACGGATGTGCGTCAAATTGCTGAGCAATTAACGGCGCAAGGCATCGAGCTTAGTCAACAGCAGTTGAAAAATGAACGTGGTCCAGGCAGTTTTGCCGTAACCGATCCCGATGGTAATACTATCTTGTTTGATCAACACGTTTAAGCCGCAACAGGCCATTCTGGCTGCGCGTTGGCGTTAAGCTGGGTTAAGGGCGCTATTGCAGCCCATTGACGCCTTTAGCCTTGATAGCAGGGCGCGTAAGGGGGCTTTAGTTTATTCTTCAGGGCTATAACTGGCGGGCTCGGTAAAGCCAGCAGCGATCACTTGATGACTTTCAGGTAACAGTGCGGAGATCCCGACTAATTCGATACCTTCTGCTTGTAGCTGCGGTAAGCGTTGTTGTAAAAAACGATAAGTCTCAGGGTAGGGGTGGCCGATAGCAATAGCGGTTTCATGGCGCCGGGCAATTTGCAGCAATTGCTTAAATTGCTTTTCTAGCGCTTGTTGGTTTTGCTCGTTATCCAAAAAGACATGCCGCGATAAAATGGTCACGTTGTATTGTTTCGCATAACGGCGTGCGGTGCTCTGCGGTGTGGTAAGGCTATCAATAAAAAATAGCTGACGTTGTTGCAAATATTCCATGGTCCACGCCATGGGTTGCTCTAAGGCAGTAAACAGGCTACCCATATGGTTATTGATACCAATCGCATAAGGAATGTCGGCCAGCGCTTGTTGCAGCGTCAGTTGCACTTGCTGTTTCGTCATCTCTTGCGTTAAGGCACCGGGGCCTAAACTGTTACGATTAGTGGCTTCCATCGGCATATGCAGCATCACGTCTTTTTGTAACATAAAGGCTTGTTCGGCCGCTTGTTTGCCATAGGGGGTATGCGGTAATACGGCGTAAGTTAACGGATAGGGTAATTCGACCATTTTCAGATCGTTACGTTGATAGCCAATATCATCTATGATAATGGCAATGCGGGGTGCTGCTGCGGTAACCGAGCTCACACAAAGTAAAAAAGCAGACAGCAACAAACTCAAACGCACGACAACACTTTCCTTTTTAATGCCGGGACTCCGACAGCTTTAACACTTAAACAAATTATGGCGAATAGTAAGCGTTAAAGATGATTTTAAACAGTTATTTATTGGCGAGAAAGCCAGCTTAAGGGATTAACCGCTTCCCCTTTTTCGCGGATCTCAAAATATAACCCCGCGTCGGCTTGGCCACCACTGGCGCCGACCAATGCAATCGCTTCACCACTCGTTACCTGCGCTCCTGGTTGTTTTAACAGGTTTTGATTATGGCCGTATAACGACATAAACCCCGCGCCATGATCTAATACGATAACCCAGCCATAGCCTTTTAACCAATCCGCATAAATCACACGGCCATCGGCGATAGCTTGCACATTACTGCCATTAATACCGCGGATCAGGATGCCACGAGAGGGCATACCCCCTTGCCGATTTTGCCCAAAACGTTGCAACAATTGACCTTTTAAGGGCCATGGAAAACGACCTTTACCACTGCTGAGGCCGCTCATATCTTTGTTGAGATCAGCAAGGCGGCGTAATTCGTTGATCGTATTTTGCAGGCTGCTTTCATTTTGGCGTAGGTAGCTAAGCTGATTGCCTTGTTGCTTCAGTAAGGCTTGTAATTGCTGAACCGAATCTTGTTGGCTGCTACGTGCACTTTGAAACTGTTGTTGCTGCTCTTCTAAGGCGCTTAATTCGCGCGCTAATAATCGCTGCTGCTCATCGAGTTTAGCCATAATGTGCGCCAAATCTTGCGCTGTTTGATTGATCTTGGCTAATTGCCGAATGCGCGCTTGGTTAAAATACTGATAGTAAGTCAGTACGCGTTCTAATTTGCCGGTATCTTGTTGATTCAACAGCAAACGAGAATAATCATGCTGCCCCATACTGTAAGCACTTTTTAATTGGGCGGCCAGTAGCGTTTGTTGTTCATTTAATTGTTGCTGCAATTTAGCTTGTTGTTGTTCTAGCTTAGCGCTTTCTTGTTCAAGCTGTTGTTTACGTTGGCTGGTTTGCCGAACTTTGCCTGAAGCCTCCGCCAGGGCTTTGTCTGCTTGTTGCAGTTTTTGCTCAGCTTGTTGCAATTGGCGTTGCTGTTGTTTTACTTGCTGTTCGGTACGCTTAATTTGATTTTGCAGTTGCTGTAATTCACGCTCGGCTTGCGGTTTTTGTTGCGCCTGCGCCACGCTGAAAAACACACAGCAAAACACCAGCAGCCCAAGCTGCCAAGTGATAAAGGGTGTCTTGCTGTGCGATGGTGGCATTTAGTTAACTTGCATCAATACTTTGCCGGTCATCTCATCTGGTTTTGGCATACCCATCAGATGCAGCATGGTCGGTGCAATATCACTGAGTACACCGCCTTCGATAACCTTGGCCTGACGCCCCACATAAATCAACGGCACTGGACCGCTGGTATGGGCGGTATGAGCTTGACCAGACTGCGGATCTTGCATCATTTCAGCATTACCATGATCTGCGGTAATTAAGCATTCGCCACCAACTTCTTGCAAGGCGGCAACCACTCTGCCAATACAGCTATCAACGGCTTCAACGGCTTTAATTGCGGCACTCATAATACCGGTATGGCCAACCATATCGCCATTCGGATAATTACAAATGATCGCATCAAACTGACCGCTGTGAATGGCCGCGACCAGTTTGTCGGTTAACTCGGTTGAGTTCATTTCTGGCTGCAGATCGTAAGTCGCGACCTGTGGCGATGGAATTAAAATCCGCTCTTCGCCGTCAAACAGGTCTTCACGTCCTCCGCTAAAGAAGAAAGTCACGTGCGCATATTTTTCCGTTTCAGAAATACGCAACTGGGTTTTTTGATGCTTGGCTAACCATTCGCCCAACACATTATTAAGGCTTTCTGGTGGATAAGCGACCGGCGCGGGAATATCGGCAGCATATTCGGTCAGCATGACAAAGCTGCTGAGTTTAGGCTGATGCTGGCGCACAAAACCATCGAAGTTGGCATCCACAAAGGCGTGGCTAAATTGTCTAGCCCGATCGGCGCGGAAATTCATAAAAATGAGGGCATCGCCGTCTTGCATACTAATGGTTTGTTGATCGCCGGTGCGAATGGCAGAGGCTTTCACAAATTCATCGTTCTCATCGCGCTGATAAGCGGCGGCAAGTGCTGCAGAGGCACTATTATATTGATAAATACCTTTGCCTTGGGTCAGTAGGTCATAGGCTTGTTGCACACGGTCCCAGCGCTTGTCGCGGTCCATGGCATAGTAACGACCAATAATTGAAGCAATTTGTCCTTTACCTGAAGCGGCAAAGTGTTCTTCAAACACCTTAATGGAAGCCTCAGCACTGCGAGGAGGGGTATCGCGACCATCTAAAAACGCATGTAAATAAATGCGGCTGGCGCCTTGCTGTTCAGCCAACTTTACCATGGCCAGTAGGTGTTCTTCGTGGCTGTGCACGCCACCGGGTGATAACAGCCCCATAATATGCACCGCTTTATCTGCGGCCACGGCTTTTTGCACCGCTGTTACTAAAGTCGGGTTTTCAAAGAAATCACCCTCGGCAATGGCTTTGGTAATACGGGTAAAGTCTTGATACACAATGCGGCCTGAGCCTAAATTAACGTGGCCCACTTCAGAGTTGCCCATTTGCCCATCGGGCAAACCAACATCTAAACCCGAGCCCGAAATTAAACTGTGAGGGTAGTCTTGCCACAGTTTGTCCATTACCGGGGTATTAGCTTGAGCAATGGCGTTGTTGTCGGTTTGTTCGCGATAACCCCAACCGTCGAGAATTAATAAAACTAAAGGCTTTTTAGCTGGGTGCATACAAACTCCATGAACAAGATAGCAGGTAATGAGGATGAGCCATTATCTTACCGATTTTTTGTTAATTCTCCAGTGATCATTCGTTTTCTAACGCTTGCTGAGTGCTTTTAGGCCGATTTTTAGCTGTGGATTTTATGTAAAATCGGTATACTCAGCGCTGTTTTGTTTTCAACGAGAAGAATATTGACGTTATGGATCAAGTTATCGAATTTATCAGCAATCATCCGCTGCTGAGCGGCGTTTGGGCATTATTGGTGGTGTTAATTGTGGGCAGCTGGATCAGTTCGTTGCTCTCTGCCATTAAGCCGGTGTCGCCAACCCAACTGACTTTAGCGGTAAACCGTGAAAATGCCGTGGTAGTCGATATCCGCACAGAAGCTGAGTTTGCTAAAGGTCATATTACCGATGCTAAGCACCTAACGCAGGCACAAATTGATAAGCAACAGCTGGCAGGCCTTGAAAAGCAAAAAGATGCGCCCATTATTGTAGTATGTCAAACCGGCATGACCGCAAATCGAGCGGCATCAGCTCTGGCTAAGCAAGGCTTTACCAAAGTCTCTACGCTACAAGGTGGTATGAGTGCTTGGACAGGCGCTAGCTTACCCGTAGTGAAATCGAAGAGGTAATAATGGCAGAAGTGACTATTTACACTAAGGCGTATTGTCCTTATTGTGTTCGGGCTATCATGTTATTACGCGAGAAGAAAGTTGCGTATCAAGAAGTCAGAATTGATGTTGAAACCGAGCGTCGAGCTGAAATGATCGAACGCGCCGGTGGACGCAGTACCGTACCACAAATTTTTATTGCCAATCAGCACATTGGCGGTTGCGACGATATGTTTGCGCTGGAATCAGCTGGCAAACTCGACTCATTACTACAAGCATAACATTAACATAGGATTTATCATGGCCGAACAACAAGCAAACGGCGTTGCAGCAGATCAAACTGCACAGGGTCTACAATTTGCCATTCAGCGTATTTTTGTTAAGGATGTTTCATTTGAAGCACCAAACGCACCTGCTATTTTCCGTAAAGAATGGAAACCAGAAGTTAAGTTAGATCTGGATACCCGCAGCGACAAAATTGAAGATAACGTCTATCAAGTTATTTTATCTTTAACAGTAACCACCACTGTCGGTGATGAAACAGCTTTCTTATGCGAAGTGCAACAGGCGGGTATCTTCTCTATTGGTGAAATGGAAGAAGCGCAAATGGCTCACATGTTGGCGTCATTCTGCCCGAACATTCTGTTCCCTTATGCCCGTGAAGCGGTTTCAAACTTAGTTAACCGTGGTACTTTCCCACAGTTAAACTTAGCGCCAGTGAATTTTGATGCCTTATTTGCGCAATATTTGCAGCAACGTCAGGCTGAATCACCACAACTGAACGCGTAATGTTGCAGCCTTCTGCTATTACCGTTATTGGCGCGGGGTCTTACGGCACCGCGCTGGCTATTTGTTTGGCGCGTAACGGCAACCCCATTACCTTGTGGGGTCGTAACGCTGCCGAAATGGCTTTAATGCAGCAACAGGGTGAAAACCAAAAATATCTGCCTGGCATTGCCTTACCGAAAACTTTGCAAGTGACCGCTGATTTAACGGCTGCCGTGCAAACGAGCAATGATATTTTGATGGTCGTACCTAGTCATGCTTTTGCCGCTACGCTTCAGCAAATTAAGCCATTACTCACTGCAAAATCCCGAGTGGCTTGGGCCACAAAAGGCTTAGAGCCTGATACTGGGCGTTTATTACAAGATGTCGCCCGCGATATCTTGGGTGAACAAATTGCCTTAGCGGTGTTATCCGGCCCCACCTTTGCTAAAGAGATGGCCGCAGGTTTGCCTACTGCTATTTCGTTATCTTCCAGCGATCCTGTTTTTATTCAAGAATTGTCTGATTTACTGCACTGCGCGAAAACGTTTCGCGTTTATACCAACCCCGATTTTATTGGCGTGCAGTTGGGCGGTGCGGTAAAAAATGTTATCGCCATTGGCGCAGGTATGGCCGATGGCATTGGCTTTGGTGCCAATGCGCGCACTGCACTGATCACCCGTGGTTTAGCCGAGATGTGTCGTTTAGGCTGTGCTATGGGAGCGCAAAAAGATACCTTTATGGGTATGGCCGGGTTAGGCGATTTAGTCTTAACCTGCACCGACAATCAATCACGTAATCGGCGTTTCGGCTTATTGTTAGGCGAGGGTAAGTCCGTCGCTGAAGCCATTGAGAGCATCGGCCAAGTGGTTGAAGGTTACCGCAATACCAAAGAAGTGTTTAACTTAGCTGCACGTATGGGCGTGGAAATGCCCATTACAGAGCAAGTTTACAAGGTGTTGTATGAAGGTAAGGATGCGCGCTTAGCAGCCCAACACTTGTTAGGCCGCGAGCGCAAAGACGAAACTAGCCACTAGCCAGGTTCGTGTTGTTCAGCAGGTTATTTTCTTTTAGCAATAATTGACCAATTTCATCAGCGGGCACGGCTTTACTAAAGCGGTGGCCTTGCTGATTATCACAGCCCATCACATGCAGTAAATACGCCTGCATCTCTGTTTCGATATTGGTCGCGGTAACATCCAGAGTCAAGTAATTGGCTAAGCGGATTAACGTTGCGCAGATATTTCGTTGCTGTTCTTGCTGTTCAATATACTTGGTGAGCGTAGGCGATAATTTCACACCATGCAACGGATGTTGCCGTAACTGGGTTAAAGAGGACACCCCTTCACCAAAGTTATCTAAAATTAAACGAAAGCCCATCTTATCCAAGCTATGCATCCGCTCACGCAACCACACCGTGGGTTGAGTAAAAATCGTCTCCGGTAATTCTAATTCAAATAAACTGGCGCTAACCTCGGCATCTTGCAAGGTATTTTGCATAAAGCGCAAGAAGTCAGCTTGCTCAAATTGTTGGTTAGAAATGTTCAGTGCTAAACGGCCACGCATTAAACCGGTTTGTTGCCAGTATTTCACTTGCTGACAGGCTTTACGGAACACCAGGCGATCCAAACTAATAATGAGGCCTGTTTCTTCTACCAAGGGCATAAAGGTTGGTGGCGGTAACATGCCGCGACGTGGGCTAGGCCAGCGTAGCAGGGCTTCGTAACCAATAATCCGATTACTGCTAATGCTGAACTTAGGTTGATAATACAACTCAAATTCACCTTGGGCAGCACTGCGATATAATTCTGTTTCCATGGCTAAATAATCTGGGGCTTGCTCTTGGCTGCCGCTATCGGCAAAGCACAGATTGTTTTGGCCTTGTTGCGAAGCTTTATGCGCCGCTTTTTCAGCACTGTTCAAGAGGCTTTCGGCATCGATACCGTCGTTCGGGCTGATACTGATACCTAAGTGGGCAATAATCTCTATAGCCTTGCCATCATCGCTGCCAGGCTGATTAATGCCGGCTAGAATTTTGTGTGCTAGCTGGTTTAAATAAATGCTGCTGTTGTGGTTACACAGATGGGGCGGTACTAATACCACAAAGCCATCGGTTTTATAGCGAGCTAACAGCAGTTTACGTGGCAGCACCTGTTGTAGCTTGGCCGCAATTTCGGGGAGTTGTTGCTGTAATTTGGCTTCGTTGTGCTCGCTGCCATAGCTGGGTGTTAAATGAATAAAAATGACTGCGGCTGAAGGATAATGGGCATCACAGCTTTGTAATACCATTTTCAGTAATTCATCAAACACTTTGTTATTGGGCAATAAGGTCAAACTATCACGGGTTTGTTGCTGCAACTGTAATTGATTTTCTTTGCGCAGTTCGCTGATGTTTTGGCCATACATAAGGTAAGTTGTATTACGCACGTTATCTGGCTGCACACTGTGAATGCTGAGCTCAAAGGCTTCGCGTTGCCGCTCATTTAATAGCCAGGCTTCGCCTTGCCACTTTCCATTTGTGCGTAAAGCCAGTTTAATGTCGTTATCCAGTAATGTTTTGCCATCCGGATCGGCATATAAATTAAGCGGAGCAGAAATGGTTGCGCTGTCATCGGCTTTTAATAAACGCTTTAGCGTGCCGCTACCATTACGCAGCACCAAGTTTTTATCCAATACAGCAATAACACCTGAAGTTTCACTGAGCAGATCACTAAAACTGGTGCGAAATTGCTTGAGCTTATGGCTTTTTATCGCCAAGCTGCGCATGGTTAAGATCAAGGCCACTACCAGCAGACAGATCGTCAAGGTAAAGAGCAAAAAGGCGCCTTCCATAAAAGGCTGGTTTGCCGCTGCAGCAGGCAAACTGATACTAAATAACGCTAAGCAAAACGTGCTTTTAAGGTGGGTCATTGCGAAACTTTCCTAGGTTAATTTCTGACCAACTTTAACTATAGAGCTTTTTGCTCAGCGGGTACAGTGTGTAAACTAAAAATAACAGTTGGATTTCTAGCAGTACGCATTGCGTGGTCAACTCACGATAGTACCTTTGTACTACAAAGACAACAAGGATTAATTAGTAATGTTTCATGTGGCATTGTTTGAACCGCGGATTGCACCGAATACGGGCAATATTATTCGTTTAGTGGCGAATAATGGCTGTCAATTGCATATCATTGAACCGATGGGCTTTGATTTTGAAGAGAAAAAACTACGCCGCGCCGGTTTAGATTATCACGACTTAACCCGTGTTACGCGCTATGCCAATTATCAGCAATTTGCTGAGGCGATGCAGGGGCGACGTATTTATGCAGTCACCACTAAAGGCACGCGCTTTTACCATCAAGTGCAATATCAGCCAGATGACGTGTTGTTGTTTGGCTCTGAAACCAGCGGGTTACCTGATGCAGTACGCGATCAATTACCCAGCGAGCAGAAAATTCGTATTCCCATGCAGGCGGGTGCGCGCAGCTTAAATTTGGCCAATAGTGTCGCGATTGTCAGCTACGAAGCGTGGCGACAGCATGATTTTCTGGCGGGGGTTTAAGCCTTATTTCAGCGCGTTGTTCGCGTGAGTGGGCAGCTGTTGTAAAAACTGATTGATGTGAGCCAAGGCTTGTTGGCGTAAGTTGTCTTGCTCCATTAAAAGCTCGTGCTTGGCACCTTCAATTATCTTAAAGCTATGTGGTAGCGCTGTGGGTAATTGCTTAAACCAAGCCTGTTGCGCGCGGTTAGCCACCACTTGATCGGCGCCGGCTTGTAACAACAAGACCGGTGTTTGGCAGTGTTGCGCGCTGCGGCGTAAGCGTTTCATCGCCAGAATAGCTTGATGTAACCAAGCGCATGTTACGCCACCCAGTTGCAGTTGCGGCTCGGTTTGATAACAATGACGTAAAGCTTGATAGCGTGCTTGGCTATGAGTTAATTCATTATTGGCAAAGGCTTTATCTTTGTAAGCTAACTGCATCGGAAAATAACGCGGCGCATTAGGCTGCCACCAGCGCCGTAACTGGCAATAAAGCTGGGCGAGCGGTTCAGCTACGTTAGAAGGTACCTTGCCAGTATAAATACCGAACATCGGCGAGCAAAGGATCGCGGCGCAGAAAAACGACTGCCATTCTTGCCAAGGTGGCTGAGTAATTAAGCCTGCGGCAATAGCTGCGCCCATTGAATGGGCTAGCAATACATGTTTTTGATGGGCCGCCGGTTTGACCACTTGCCGTAAAAAGCTTTCCAGATCGTGCTGATAATCTGCAAAATCTGCAACATAGCCCAGTTGTGAGTCGGGTAACATGCGACCGGAACGCCCCTGTCCGCGATGATCTAAAATAAACACGCTATAACCGGCAGTCGTTAATTCGAGCATTAATTCGCTGTATTTAATTGCCGTTTCAATGCGGCCACTACTGATCACCCACGCCGTGTGCGCACCGGGAGTTAAATGATAGCTATAATGTATCGGCACACCGGCCACCCCAGCAAATTGGCCGTGTTGCATTTGTCGCCAAAACGGCAATAAGGTGTCTGGCCAGTGTTTGGCTAACTGCTGTTCAGTGGCAAGCGGCTGGATCGGGTTAAAAGTAACGTCTGCCATTAGGTTGTTTCGTGTTCGTCCGTTTTCGCTGTGGGCGGTTGTTGCGTTAGCGGCAGTGTAACACTGACTTGCAAGCCCGCACCAGAGGGCAGGCTAGCCACAACCTCACCTTGGTGCTGGCGAATAATTTGTGCCACGATGGCTAAACCTAAACCCGTACCGCCGGTGGTGCTGGTGCGGCTATCACTGATCCGATAAAACGGTAAAAAGATTTTGTCGAGCTGCTCTGCTGGGATCCCTGGACCATGATCGCGAATATTTAAGGTTACGCTGCTAGCCTGCGTACTTATGCTGCATTCAATAGTGCTTTGCTCGGGGCTGTATTTAAGCGCATTCCGTAAAATATTTTCAATGGCACGGCCTAACAGGCGGCTATCGGCTTGCAGCCACAGTTGCTCTGGGCCAACAAAGCGTAATTGTTGCTGTTTAGCATCGGCATCGACTTGATTTAAATGCAGCACATCTTCGGTTAACGCGACCAAATCACAGGCATGGATATCCAGTTGGTATTGCCCTGCGTCTAAGCGACTGTAGGTTAATAATTCGTCAAGCATCATATCGAGCCGCTCTAATTCATTTTTTAAACGCGGTAATTGTTGCAGATCTTGCTGGCGTTCGGTTAAACCCAATACCAACTGCGCGCGCGCTAAAGGTGAGCGTAATTCATGTGATATATCCCGCATCAAGCGTTGCTGATTATGCAATAAGGCGCTGATCCGCTCGGCCATGGTATTAAAACTGCGGCCAAGTTGGCCTAGTTCATCTTTACGTTTTGCTAAACGTGGCACTCGGCTATCCAACTTACCGGAAGCGAACAACAGATTTTGTTGCACCAGTTCACGTAATGGCTTAGAAATGGAAATGGCTAAGATAAAGCTGGCTGCCGCCGAGGTTAAGAGCAGTAGCAGCACCAGAATGGGTTCGGATAAACCGCGCAGGCTCCACCAAGGTTGACTCGGCATATTACGCTGTTGGTAAAGGGCCAGGGTTTGTTCGCCGATTTCTAGCATAAAAGGCCCCGCTAGATGCATATTATTATGCCGCAACAGCCGTGGCCGATTAAGCTGGTTTAATTCAAACAACCAGTTTTGATCAAAGTTACGAGGTAAGGCATCGGGTGTTAATACCTGATTTTGCGCTAAATCAACGACGACCCAGCGTGGATCTTGTTGCCGCTGTAAGTAACGGAGCAGCTTGTCGACCGACTCGGCGCGATGAAATTGTTTCACCTGCTGTTGTAATTGCGTGACAATGTTATTGGGTAAGCGATGAATTTTGGTATCTTCAAGTAATTGTCGACTTAAAAATAAGGTGCTTGATACCGTCAGGATCAGCACTAACCAAAACCAGATAAAGATGCGACCGGCTAGCGAGTTAACCGGGTTAAGCCAGTGTAATTTCATCAGTGACCATCACTTAAGAATAAATAACCACTGCCCCGCAGGGTTTGAATTTTTTCGTTTGGACTAAATTGCGCCAGTTTTTTTCGAATATTACTAATGTGCATATCTAAACTGCGATCATACATTTGTAATCGGCGACCGAGCACCACTTTGCTCAACTCTTCTTTAGAAATCACTTCGCCTGCTTTGCGCATCAGCATTTCCAGTAACTGAAACTCGGTGGCAGTGAGGCTCACCGGATGTTCTGCGCACAATACTTGGCGATTTTGTGTGTTTAAACTCAAATCATTAATATGTAAAAGGCTTACTGCATGACTCGGCTCTTGTTGCAGTAATTCAACTCGGCGTAAGATGGCCTTAATGCGGGCGACCAATTCTCGTGGATTGAACGGTTTGGCCAAATAATCATCAGCACCGAGTTCTAAACCCAGAATCCGGTCGATGTCATCTCCCCGGGCGGTTAGCATTAACACGGGGCAATAAGGGCCGGCCCGTAATGCTTTTAATACCGATAAGCCATCTAAAGTGGGTAGCATAACATCTAATAAAATCAGATCGGCTGCAGCAGTTTGAATACGTTCAAGCCCAGCTTGGCCATCGTGTACTGCTTCGAAACTTAACCCATCTAGTGCGAGATATTCCGCCACTAATTGACACAGTTCAGTGTCGTCATCAATCATCAAGATCTTTGGCATGCTACTCCTCCTGTTGCTTTAGGTCAGTTTACGTGGTCACTTTCAGACTGTCAGGCTCTTTACAGAATCTTTACCTGTCCTTTGCGTTGCTTTGCATTGGCTGAGTTAAGCTGTAATAGTCAACTAAGCGGAGAGCAAATGATGAAAGCGAAAACCTTATTACTTACCCTGAGCACCCTAGTCGCCTTTTCTACTGCAAGCATGGCTGCAGCACCAGACTCAGCAGAAAAAGCACCGCATCAACATAAACAGCAACAACAAAAGCGCCAACAAATGGCACCGGGTGCCATGCTAAAGCGCCAGTTAGCCAGCTTAGATTTGTCTGCTGAACAAAAGCAAGCCGTTGCGGCTGTCTTAGCCGAACATCGGGCTAATCAGGGCGATGCCGCAGAGCGAGCGGCCGACAAGCAAGCTTGGCAAGCACTGATGGACGCGCCACAGTTTGATGAAACAACGGCAAAACTGTTGCTAGAAAAGCGTCGAGCTAAGCATGAAGAACGTCAGTTGCATGCACTGCAATTACGTCATCAAATCAACCAGATCTTAACCGTTGCGCAACGTGAGCAATTGAAAAACCAACGTGAAGAACGCCGCACTAAAGGTGAAGGCCGCGATGGTGAAGGTAAACATGAGGGCCGTCGTGCCAAAGCAGAACGCTCAGCTTAAAGCACGTTCTGCTTAAATCATCAGCTGGGCGTCTATTCGACGCCCAGCTCTTTTAATTTGCGCGTTAGCGTATTTCGACCCCAGCCTAATTTGCGCGCGGCTTCTTGTTTATGACCATGCGTATGATGCAGCGCCTGCTTTAACACAATCTTCTCAAAAGCTGGGCCTGCTTCGGCCAAGATATTTTCTTCTCCTGCGGCTAAGCGTTCCGTCACCCATTGCGCGAGCAAGCTTTGCCAATCACCATGAACTGCGTCGGTAACCGAGTTATAACTGTTTTTGCCGCTTTGAGTTAATTCTGGCGGCATATCGGCCACCACAATATGTTTGCCACTGGCCATCACGGTGAGCCAACGACAGGTGTTTTCTAATTGCCGCACGTTACCTGGCCAATCTAAATCGGTCAGAAATAATTCCGCTTCTTTACTCAGCGTTTTCGCTTCAACATTAAGTTCCGTTGCGGCTTGCTGCAAAAAGTGGCGTGCCAGCTTAGCAATATCCTGGCGGCGCTCTTTTAGGGTAGGTAAATGCACGCGGATCACGTTTAAGCGATGGAATAAATCCTCACGAAACTTACCTTCTTGGGCCAGCAATTCTAAATTTTGATGGGTGGCAGCAATAATACGGACATCTACCCCGACAGCCTGATGACCGCCGACCCGGTAAAATTGGCCATCGGCTAATACCCGTAATAGACGTGTTTGCACATCAAGCGGCATATCGCCAATTTCATCCAGAAATAAGGTACCGCTATCGGCTTGTTCAAAACGCCCTTTCCGTTGCGTATTGGCCCCGGTAAACGCGCCTTTTTCATGACCAAATAGCTCTGATTCAATCAGATCTTTTGGGATCGCAGCCATATTCAAGGCAATAAAGGGTTTTTCTGAGCGGGGGCTGTGTTTATGTAAGGCGCGCGCAACCAATTCTTTACCGGTACCCGACTGCCCATTAATCAGTACACTGATACTGGAGCGAGCTAAGCGACCAATAGCACGAAACACTTCCTGCATGGCAGGCGCTTCACCAATAATCTCTGGGTTGAGTGCCGGTGGCAGCGGTTGCTGTTTGGCTAATTGATTTTTGCTGTGCTCTAAAGCGCGACTGATCAGAGCGACGGCATCGTTAACATCAAAGGGCTTAGGCAAGTATTCAAAAGCACCTCGTTTAAAGGCGTTGACTGCGCTGTCTAGGTCAGAATGCGCCGTCATAATTATCACGGGTAAATCCGGGCTAAGTTCTTGCAACTTGCTAAGTAACGCCATGCCATCTGTACCGGGCATCCGAATATCCGATACAACGACCGCCGGTTGTTCATACTCTAAGCGTTGCAGCATTAAATCGGCTGAGGCAAAGCTTTCACATTGGATATCGGTGCGGGCTAGGGCTTTTTCTAAGACCCAACGAATAGAATTATCGTCATCAATTATCCAGACAAATTGATTCATACATCATCCTCACAGTCTGAAATAGGTAAATAAATCATAAAACCGGTATGTCCCGGCCAGCTTTCACAGTCAATCCAACCGCGTTGTTGATGGATCAGCGTTTGCGCAATGGATAAGCCTAAGCCTGTGCCACCCGCTTTGCCGCTGACCATTGGATAAAACAGTGTGTCGCGAATGGCCACGGGTATACCCGGGCCGTTATCGATAACTTTAATGCAGGCAACCAGCTTATAACGCTTACCGTGCAGGGTGTGCTGATGCAAGATACGGCTTTGTAGCGTGATTTGGCCGCCATCGACGAGTGCTTGTTGTGCATTTCGTACGATATTTAATAAGGCTTGTTCTAACAATTCAGGATCGAACATAAAATCCGGAATACTGGGATCGTAATCACGTTGAAAATAAATTTGCTGCGGGTTATCCATGTTCGCCAGTTTAAGAACTTGTTCGGCAACCTGGTGCAAATTACTTTGCTGTAAACTTGGGGGCCGATAAGGACCGAGCAAACGGTCGACTAAATTACGAAGACGATCCGCTTGGGCGATAATCAGTTGGGTGTATTCTTTTTGCTCATCATCCAATGACTCTTCTAGCAACTGCGCAGCACCCCGTAAACCGCCTAAAGGGTTTTTAATTTCATGGGCTAAACCTCGGATCAATTCACGCGCGGCCAGATGCTGGTGTTGTTGCAAGCTTTCCATACTGATCTTACGTTGATGATCAACTTGGCGCAGCTCTAGCAGCAAATATATCGGCTGTTGCTCAATAATAGTAACTGAGATATCTAATAATAAATGACGACCATCAATTAATACTGCCTGTACGTCACTGACGCTAAAAGCTTGTTTGCTTTGCATCGCGTTATACAAATGATTGGCTTTTAAATCGATGTGTTGAAATAAACCGGGAAAGAACTGTTGCTTAAGCTTTTTTTCGCCAAGGCCTAAAACGGCACAGCTGGCGGTATTAAAATAACACACGCTGAGCGTTTCATCTAACACCATTACCGCGGTAGTGAGCTGATCAACCAGTGATATCGCAAACGAGTCCTGAGTCATAAACTTACCTATTGCACCAATTTGGTGCTATGGAAGTGAAGCTTAACTCAGAACAACCTGAATTTCACTGACAATGCACTAATTTGGTTAATTTATACGAGTTCTATGCATATAGAAGATGGTAAGAGGACTTGTTGCAATTAGCTTGCCGTTTTGGTCTAGAAGTTCGATTTGTACATTGTGTTCTCCGCGATCAACATCACGCAACACAAATACCGCACTGTTCTGTGGCTCGCCATGCGCTTTACCATCGAATAATAGCCTAACGCGAAAGCCACGCTGAAAACGGGGACTGATACGGCCGGAGATATAAACTGAGCCGGTGTTGTCGCGAACGGTGGCTTCATTTTCAGGTTGGGTAATTGAGACAGTGTAGGGCTCAGGCGCGGGAGGCTTTTTTTCAGGTAAGCGTGTGTCGGTTGCTTCCATGATATTCGGCCGGCTCTGCAAACTGACTTCTTCTGAGCCGGGTAACGGGCTATCTGAAAAAACCAAAACACCATTGGCATCACGACCGACAAAGATCTTCTTTTCTTGCGCCAAGGTTGAGCTGGCGACGAGTAATAGTGTCAGTGATAGCCAAAGTAATTTCATTAATGCTTTATTCCTAAGTTCCGTCTTCCTGACGCTTCTTTTAACTTTAGCCTGAAATACTTAAATATTCTACAAAAAAAAGCTCACCGAAGTGAGCTTTTAATGCACAGATAAAGCTTAATTAACTGATATTACACGCTGTAATACAATTCAAATTCAAGCGGGTGCACAGCCATTGCGACTTTGCGGGCTTCTGCACGCTTGATACCAATATAAGCATCAATCATTTCGTCAGACATAACGCCGCCCTTAGTGAAGATCGCGCGGTTTTTGTCTAATTCGTTTAACGCTTCATCTAAAGAGGTCGCCACTTGTGGGATGTTGGCTGCTTCTTCTGCTGGTAAGTCATACAGATCTTTATCCATTGAATCGCCAGGATGGATCTTGTTTTGAATACCGTCTAAACCGGCCATCAATTGTGCAGTGAAGGCTAAGTATGGGTTAGCTGCTGGATCCGGGAAACGACACTCGATACGACGTGCTTTTGCACTAGGTACCAGAGGGATACGGATTGACGCAGAACGGTTACGCGCTGAGTACGCTAACATCACAGGCGCTTCGAAATGTGGCACTAAACGCTTGTAAGAGTTAGTAGACGGGTTAGTGAACGCATTGATGGCTTTAGCGTGCTTAATGATACCGCCGATGTAATAAAGTGCGATTTCAGACAAGCCAGCGTATTTGTCACCTGCGAACAGGTTAACGCCATCTTTCGCTAGAGACTGGTGACAGTGCATACCAGAACCGTTATCACCAACTAATGGCTTAGGCATAAAGGTAACTGTTTTGCCGTACATATGTGCTACGTTGTGAATTACATACTTAAGCTGTTGAACTTCATCTGCTTTTTTAGTCAATGTATTGAAACGCGTTGCGATTTCGTTTTGACCCGCAGTTGCCACTTCGTGGTGATGCGCTTCAACAACTTGGCCCATCTCTTCAAGCACCATACACATAGCACTACGAATATCATGGCCTGAATCTACTGGTGGTAACGGGAAATAACCGCCTTTCACACCCGGACGGTGACCTTTGTTACCTTCTTCATAACTCGTGCCTGAGTTCCACGCGGCTTCAGTAGAGTTCAGTTTGAAGAATGAACCTGACATGTCGGTGTGGAAACGCACGTCGTCAAACATAAAGAATTCTGGTTCAGGGCCAAACAACACGGTATCCGCGATACCAGTTGATTTTAAATACTCTTCAGCGCGCTGAGCGATTGAACGTGGGTCACGATCATAACCTTGCATAGTGCTAGGTTCGATAACGTCACAAGTGATGTTTAACGTGGTTTCTTCAAAGAAGGGATCTAATACAGCGCTAGAAGCGTCTGGCATTAAAATCATGTCTGAATCGTTGATGCCTTTCCAACCGGTAATAGAAGAGCCGTCAAACATTTTACCGTCTTCAAATGTCTCTTCAGAAATTTGGCTAACCGGTACACTGACGTGTTGCTCTTTACCTTTGGTATCGGTAAAGCGCAGATCGATAAACTTTACATCGTTTTCTTTGATAAGTTTCAGAACGTTTTCTACAGACATGCAGTCCTCCAAGTGAACCAATTTGAGCAGTTGTATTGTATGTTGCCCTGTTAAATGCCAGATATATGCCAACATACTAAGTTTATGTATCTATTAACTATTTAAAAAAATCAGCACAGCCAAATGATAACTTTGCACCAAGGTGGTGCTTTGTTGCATCAAGTTGGTGCTTCGCGGGCTGGCTTTCAGTGTAGCGGAAAATTAACCGCCTGAAAAAAAATCAGTAAAAGCGCGCATGGAATTTTTCTTTCAGACAAATAAAGAGTAGAATACGCGCCCTTAAGTTTAAAATGCGTTTGCCTGGTGGTCATTATGGTCATCTAGTGCCACAGAGGATACATATTCATGAGCGTTACCGCTTCATATTTAGATAAATTACGTAACATCGCTATTATTGCCCACGTCGACCACGGTAAAACAACCATGGTTGATAAGCTGTTGCAACAATCCGGAACCTTCGATGCCCGTGCTAAGTTACAAGAACGGATGATGGATTCAAACGCGCAGGAGTCAGAGCGGGGTATTACTATCCTGGCTAAAAACACTTCTGTACGTTGGAACGGTTACCATATCAATATTCTGGATACACCAGGACACGCTGATTTCGGTGGTGAAGTAGAACGTGTTTTATCAATGGCTGACTCGGTATTGTTGTTAGTTGATGCGGTTGAAGGCCCCATGCCACAAACGCGTTTCGTAACACAAAAAGCCTTTGCTCATGGTTTAAAGCCTATCGTTGTTATCAATAAAGTTGATAAGCCAGGTGCTCGTGTAGATTGGGTTATCGACCAAGTTTTCGATTTATTCGATAACTTAGGCGCCTCTGATGACCAATTAGATTTCCCAATTGTTTATGCGTCAGGCCTGAATGGCTGGGCTTCATTAGAAGCCGACGTGAAAAAAGACGACATCACAGATTTATTTGAAGCTATCGTTAAGTACGTTGCCCCTCCAGCCGTTGAATTAAATGGCGAAACCCAATTACAGGTTTCTCAGTTAGATTACTCTAGCTACTTAGGCATTATCGGTATCGGCCGTATCAAGCGTGGTTCATTAAAACCGAACCAGCAAGTGACGATCGTTGGTGCTGACGGGACCAAGCGTAACGGCAAAGTAGGCCAAGTATTCGGTTACTTAGGTTTAGAGCGTATCGAAACACAAGAAGCGCAGGCAGGTGATATTGTTGCCTTTACTGGCTTAGGCGAATTAAAAATTTCTGACACCATTTGTAGCACCACTAAGGTTGAACCTTTACCGGCGTTACAAGTTGATGAGCCCACCGTTACCATGACTTTCCAAGTCAACACTTCACCTTTCGCCGGTAAAGAGGGTAAGTTTGTTACTTCACGTCAGATTTTAGAGCGTTTACAAAACGAACTGAAACACAACGTCGCTTTACGCGTTGAAGAAACCGAAGACGGTGACAAATTCAAAGTGTCAGGCCGTGGTGAATTACACTTAGGTGTGTTAATTGAAAACATGCGTCGTGAAGGTTTTGAGTTAGCGGTGTCTCGGCCAGAAGTGATTATGAAAACCATAGACGGCGTGAAAATGGAACCGATGGAAAACGTGACCATTGACTGTGAAGAACAGCATCAAGGTACCATCATGGAAAAGATGGGCGAACGTAAAGCCGAAATGACCAACATGCAACCCGATGGTAAAGGTCGTAACCGTATGGACTTCCTAATGCCAAGTCGTGGTTTAATCGGTTTCCGTACGGAATTTATGACGATTACTTCTGGTACCGGTTTGATGTACCACAGCTTTGACCATTATGGCCCGCATAAAGGCGGTTCTATCGGTCAACGTATGAACGGCGTGATGATCTCCAATGCGATGGGTAAAGCCGCTGGTTATGCGATTTTCTCTTTGCAAGAGCGCGGCCGTATGTTTATTGGTCATGCTGAAGAAGTGTATGAAGGTCAGGTTATCGGTATTCATAGCCGTAGCAACGATCTGACTGTTAACTGTTTAAAAGGCAAGCAGTTAACTAACGTACGTGCTTCAGGTACTGACGAAGCGATCAACTTAGTACCACCTATTCGTTATGCTTTAGAGCAAGCGTTAGAGTTTATTGACGACGATGAATTAGTTGAAGTGACGCCAAAGTCAATCCGGATCCGTAAGCGTCATTTAACGGAAAACGACCGTAAGCGTGCAAATCGTAAAGCCGATTAATCGGTAGAGCCGTAATAAAAAAGCCAGCGAAAGCTGGCTTTTTTATGTGTAGAAAGCGCCCTTAAGGCGCAGCAAACTGCAGCATAAGCCCACACAGATAAGCACCATAAGTGCCGACACCATAACCGAGTACCGCTAATAATACCCCAACCGGCGCGAGTGACGGGTGAAAGGCCGCTGCGACAATGGGGGCCGAGGCCGCACCCCCGACATTCGCTTGGCTGCCCACAGCCAGATAAAACAATGGCGCTTTAATCCACTTTGCCACAATGACCAGTAAACCGGCATGAATGGCCATCCACACTACGCCAACCACAAACATAATGGGGTAATCTAAAATAGCGCGGATATCCATTTGCATACCAATACTGGCCACCAGTATATATAAAAACACTGAGGCCATTTTAGATGCGCCTACGGCTTCCAGTTTTCTGAGTTTGGTGTTAGATAATAATAACCCCAGCGTCGTGGCTACCACCACCAACCAGAAAAAGGTACTGGTCAGACTGTACATGGCTAATTGTGGCGCTTCTTTGGCTATCCAAGGCGCAATACCATCGGCAGCAAAATGCGCTATGGCTGTGGCACCAAAACCTACCGCAATAATCAACATCAAATCATGCAGTTGCGGTATCCGTGCATGCTGCGCTTGATAGTGTTCGATACGTTGTTTTAACTCGCGAATGGCGCTGGTGTCCGCTCCGGTTTTCTTATCAAAACTCTCAGCGCGACTGGCCCAAATTAATAACACCGCCATCCAAATATTCGCCATGATCACGTCAACGGTGATCATCACCGAAAAAATCGTGTTATCCACTTCAAACACTTCTTTCATCGCGGTTTGATTGGCGCCACCACCAATCCAGCTACCGGCAATGGTGGTCATGCCACGCCAAATATCGCCACCCAGGGCATCAGGCGCAAGGCTACCAACAATTAATAACGCGATGGGCCCACCGATCATAATGCCCAAGGTACCCGTTAAAAACATAATTAAGGCTTTAGGCCCTAGCCCTAAAATCGCTTTAAAGTCGACGCTTAATGTAAACAGCACCAAGCTAGCGGGGAGTAAGTAACGTGAAGCGACATGATAAATCGACGAGCCTTCTGCATCGATTAACCCAAAAGTATTTAACAGTGACGGTAAAAAATAGCAAAGTAACAAGGCGGGAACAAAACGATAAAACGCTTGGCAATAACGGTGACTGCTGTGGCTGGTATAAAATACCACCCCCAGAATGACCGTAATGACGCCAAATAACACAGCATCATTGTTAAACAGAACAGCAGAGTTTTGCATGGTGTGGTTTTCCTGAAGTCTTTTGCTTCCTATTACAGCTTACAACAACAATAACGCAGACAGGGTGGGGCTGGCTAGCATGCCTTTTTGATCACTATTGAAAAAGCGACCAAAGCGGTAAAAACGAGGTTTGATGGCGGTGTGGGCTGCAAAGCAAAAATTTATGCGGTAATAAATACGAAATCATCTACACTGGGTTTAGCATGGCAATAGTTAAACCAGAGATGGCGTGGCACAACTCAGTGGAAACTTGATGCTTATCAAATCCACAACGCGCATTCATCAGTATTATAATAAGCAACAATGCAGGAGAAACATCATGAATAATATTAATCGTCGCAATTTTTTCAAGATCTCTGCCGGTGCAGTGATTGGTATGACCGTGGGTGGCGTTAGCTTAAGAGCTTTTGCTGCCGAGCCGGTAAAGTTAGATGATCCGTTAGCGGCCGCAATGAAATACACGCACAAGTCTGAGAAAGCCGATCAGAAATGTGCAAACTGTAGCTTAGTGCAAGGTGCTGATGGTGAAGAATGGCGGCCATGTGCTATTTTCCCAGGTAAATTAGTGGCCTCTGAAGGCTGGTGCTCTGCTTGGGTTAAAAAAGCTTAACGTTGCCTCCACCTCAACCTGAGTTTAAACCAGAGTGTTTAAACTTGGGTTATTTTGCGGCTGGTTGAGCCGTTGTTATACTCCTTTTCGTGAGTCTTTCATTCATTTCGTTTGCTGCTTTACCCCTTTATTATCCTGTCATAAAACAGCCATATCCGCTTGTTAAGGTATCCTTTTTTAGGATGAAGACAGGTGTGTCATGCGACTTAAACTGACCATTGCTAAACGTGTTGTGCTACTTGGGCTGATCCCCTGCATATTATTAGTGGTGGTGTTATTAGCCAGCTTTTGGGCAGCTACAGCCAAAGACCGTTTATTTCATCAATTATATGCCCAGCATTTGGTGATTTTAACGCATGTGATGACACCGCAAAAACTTTTGCAGCAACAAGGTTTAAGTTTGTTACAACAGTATCGAACGGGCTGGATTAGCGCTGAGCAGACTCAGCAGCAGGTTAAACAATTACTGCTAGAGGCCGAACAGCATTGGCAGCAGTTTATCGATCAACGTATAGCCAAAACCGCAGAGGATGCGGTGTTACTTGAACAATTAGACACCGCTTTTGCAAAGGCGATCCAGCATTATCAGCAATGGATAGCGTTTGCTGGTTCAGATGCCTTGCTAGTTAAAATTCTTAATGAATCGACCATTACTTACGAAGTGTCACAACACATTGCGCCGTTTACGGTGCAAGCAGAGCAGTTTGTGGAGCAGCAAATTGCCACCGCTGCCGAAGTACGCGATCAGGCTGAGCAATTAACCTTAGCCATGCTACAGGGGTATTTATATGGCGGTGCAGCTTTATTGCTATTGGTGTTAGCGTTAATTTGGCGTACCCGTGTTGCGGTTAATCAACCGCTGCAACGGTTGCGTGACATGTTATTGCAATTATCACAGCAGGCTGATCTCACCTTAAGAGCTGATGAGGCAGGCCATGATGAAATTGCAGAGGCGGCCAGAGCGTTAAATCAAATGCTTGGTCGTTTTGCGGTTCTACTACAACAATTGGGAGCGAGTTCTTCGGCGCTCAGTCAACAAGCCGGCCAAGCACAAACCATTAGTGAGCAAGTCAATACGGGGGCAGGGCAGCAGGCTCATCAAGCCGATCAGCTGGCCTTGGCGGTGGCAGAGATGAGTGCCGCACTAAATCAAGTGGTCAGTCAAACTGCAGCGGCAACCGACAGTGCGACCCGTGCACAACACCTTTGCCAACAAGGCAGTGCTGATGCGTTACTAAGTATGCAAAGCTCTGAGCTTCTTGAGAAAACTATGTTGCAATCGCGCGATTTGATGCGCAGTTTACAAGGCGATGCGGGCAAAATTTCCAGTGTCTTGGAAGTGATTGGCAGTATTTCAGAGCAAACAAATTTACTGGCGTTAAATGCAGCGATTGAAGCGGCACGTGCCGGTGAAGCAGGGCGAGGGTTTTCGGTGGTGGCTGATGAAGTGCGAACGTTGTCAGGCAATACTAAGGCGGCGACTGAATCAATCCGCGAGATGATTAATACGTTGCAACAACAGGCCGATCACGCGGTTGCCGCCATTGATCAAGCCGCAGAGCAGGCAGAGTGTAGTGTTTTGCAAGCACGTAACACTGAAGCTGTGTTTCGGGATATTGCGGCAGAAGTCAGCAGGCTAGCCCAGTTTAACCAACAAATTGCTTTATCGAGTTCGGGTCAACAGGCGGTGACTACGCGCTTTGTCAGCGGAATTAGTTTGCTGCATGCGGCAAGTCAGCAACTGCATGATGGTGCCGCACAATCAGCTGAGGCGAGTGAGCAACTTTCGGCCGTTGCGGAGCAACTGAGTGCCGGTTGGCGGCAATTTCGCATTCAATAACCTTTGCGCAGGTGCAATGAACACCTAGTAAAATAAACAAATTCTTGCTTGTCACATTAATGCAATATTACACAGGCAGACTACAGGGGTTGAGATAACCTTCTGCAATCGAGGAATGAATTTATGCAAATCAAAACATTTTCTAAGCTGGCTTTAATCACTGCTTTAAGTATCAGTTTTGCGGCAACTGCACAAAGTACCCGTGACACCATTCAAATTGCTGGCTCGTCTACCGTGCTGCCATTCTCATCTATTGCGGCAGAAGAATTTGGCAATAACTTTGCTCAGTTCAAGACACCTGTTGTGGGTTCAGGCGGTTCTTCAGGTGGTTTACGCCAGTTCTGCCAAGGCGTGGGTACCAATACTATTGATGTGGCTAACTCATCGCGGCAAATTCGCCCTGCGGAAGTGGAGGCGTGTAAAGCCAATGGCGTTAAACACATTATTGAAGTGAAAATAGGCTACGACGGTATTGTATTTGCCTCACGAGTGGATGCCGGAACCTTTGCTTTAAAACCTGAGCATGTGTTTCTCGCGCAAGCCGCGCAAGTGCCACAAAACGGCAAAATGGTGGCGAATCCTTACACGCGTTGGTCGCAAATTGATAAGTCATTGCCTGATCAAAGCATCTTGTTAGCCATCCCCGGTTCTAACCATGGTACGCGCGAAGTGTACGAAGAAAAAGTGGTTTTAGAAGGGTGTAAGTCTTTGCCTGAAATCAAAACCATGTCAAAGGATCAGCAGGGTGAATTTTGTTTAGCCATGCGTACTGACGGCGCCGTAGTTGAAATTGCGGGTGACTACACTGAAACCTTAGCGCGTTTACAAGCACAAAAAGACGCCGTGGGCGTATTTGGTTTAAGTTTCTATGAGTCGAATCGTGACCGCATTAAAGTGGCCACTGTTGATGGTGTGGTTCCTACTGTTGAGAACATTATTTCAGGCGCCTATCCAGTGTCACGGCCATTGTTTTTCTATGTGAAAGGCGAGCATATCGGCGTGATCCCTGGTTTACAGCAATTTGCTGAATACTTTGTATCGGATGCGGCCTCGGGTGAAGCCAGCCCGCTAGAATTTGCCGGTCTGATCCCATTAGCGGATGACGAGCGTGCTGAAATCTTAGCGGCCATTCGTAGTAAAAAGTCACTGTAATTTCAGTATTCTAAAAAAACCACCTGCAAGATTAATGCAGGTCAGTTAAGCCTCACCGCTAACTGATCAGCAGACTTGTAAAGGTGGTTTTTTTTAGTTTGTGCTAAACAACAGGGTTGTTTGCTGTGACTGTCATAAAACTGCAACTTTAGCGCGTTATCCTGCCCCCACTAAATTGTCCTCTGTGCGAAAGCGGAGCTTTGATGAATAATCTGTCTTTAATTTTTGTACTGCTGATCTTCATGGCGATTGCCTATCAATTTGGCATGACTCGCAGCCGGCGCATGGCGGGCGGTCAGAACAGTGCCAGTATGCATTCTCGGCCACATCATTACGGCATGATGGTCGGCTTATGGGCGGTGTTACCGCCATTTCTGTTGCTATTATTGTGGAATTGGCTGGCGCCCGGTGTGCTGCAAACGCTGACATTAGCGACGGTGCCTGCAGAACTGTTAACCGATAGCGAACAAGCTGCGGTATTAATGCGTCGTATTAGTAATTTAGCCAATAATTTTGGGGTGGTTGCCGAAGCGGCTGATTGGGAAGTGGCTGCAGCGAGTTATCTGTCGGCATTGCAGCAGAAAAGCGCCTTAATGTTAACTGCGTTAATGTTTATTTTGGCATCGCTAGGTTTATTGCTCAGTTTTAAAAAGATCCAACCGTCATTACGTGCGCGTCATCAAGTTGAAAAAGCCTTGATGGCCGTGTTATTGCTTTGCTCAACCGTCGCCATTTTAACCACAGTGGGTATTGTGTTATCGATGGTGGGCGAAACCTTAAAATTCTTTTCGTTTATTAGCCCGGCAGACTTTTTCTTTGGCACTACCTGGAATCCGCGTTTTTCTACCGTTGGTTTAGCCGAAGGGTCGTTAACCGGAAGCCAAGGGAGCTTTGGTTTACTCCCTTTGTTAGCGGGCACCTTATTGGTGGCTTTGATTGCCATGTTGGTGGCCATTCCACTGGGTTTGATGGTGGCGATATATCTAGCCGAATACGCACCACAGCGGGTACGCAATACCGTTAAACCGATTATCGAAGTGTTGGCCGGTATTCCTACGATTGTCTATGGCTTCTTTGCGCTGGTGACGGTTGGCCCTTTTTTCGCTGAGTTCGGGCAAAGCATCGGTATGACGATTCGTGCGACTTCAGCACTCACGGCCGGGGTGGTGATGGGCATTATGATTATCCCGTTTATTTCATCGTTATCCGACGACATTTTAACTCAGGTACCAAAATCCTTACGTGATGGCTCTTTAGGCTTGGGGGCAACAAAGTCTGAAACCATTCGGCAAGTCGTGTTACCGGCGGCGTTACCCGGCATTGTCGGGGCCGTGTTATTGGCGGTGAGCCGGGCGATTGGCGAAACAATGATTGTGGTGCTTGCCGCAGGTAACAGCCCAAGCTTAACCGCTAACCCGTTTGAAGCCGTCTCGACCGTTACCGTAACCATTGTTAATCAATTAACGGGTGATAACGACTTTGCTAGCCCGCAATCTTTGGTGGCTTTCGCATTAGGTTTAACCCTGTTTGCCATTACCTTGCTGCTGAATATCGTAGCATTGGTGATTGTGCGTAAATACCGTGAACAATACGAGTGATCCCAAATGACGACTGAACTTAACACCGTAACCAGCGCGAACAAGGCTTACAGCAAAGTACAGCAACAAGTGGTGCGCTCGTTAAAAAAACGCCATCGCCAAGAAAAGTTATTTAGAACCGCAGGTTTATTGGCGGTATCGGCCAGTATCTTATTGGTGATCTTACTGTTTGTGAATATTTTTGCCAAAGGGCTACCGGCGTTTTGGCAGCACAGTATTACCTTGGATATTTACTTTGATCCTGCCATAGTCAAGATCAGCGAACAGCCGCAACCGCAAGCAGGAGAAACGGAGAACGAGTTTCGGCAGCGTGATTTGGCGTGGCGTTCAGAAGTGGGTTTAGTAAACTTTAATCGGCTTATTTTCCCGGCATTACAGCAAGTGATCCCTGATGCTCAGCAACATCGGCGTGAATTACAACGTATCGTGACCTCCGGTGAGCGGTTCGCGTTGCGTGATTTGGTGATTGCTGACCCTTCGATTATTGGTCAAACCAAAACCTTACACTTGCTCACAGATGCCAATATCGATGTTTGGTTAAAAGGCAATATTGATCGCAGTTTACCTGACGAGCAACAACAACTCAGTGCCAAGGTACGCGAATGGGTTGATGCTTTAAAACAGCAAGGCGTGATCAGTAACCGCTTTAGTTTTGCCTTGTTTATGAACCCCGATTCGCGCAGTTCTCTGGCCTCGGCGGGTTTAGCCGGCGCCTTTATGGGGTCATTGTATATGATGCTGGTGGTTATCGTATTAGCCATTCCGATGGGGGTTGCCGCGGCGATTTACTTAGAAGAATTTGCGCCGAAAAATCGCCTGACCGATTTGGTCGAAGTGAATATTAACAATTTGGCCGCTGTGCCCTCTATTGTGTTTGGTTTATTAGGGGCCTCTATTTTTATCGGTTGGTTTAATTTGCCGATGTCCGCACCGGTGGTTGGGGGCTTAGTGCTAACACTGATGACATTACCCACAGTGATTATTGCCACGCGTTCGACCTTAAAAGCCATTCCTCCGTCGATCCGCCAAGCGGCCTTAGGTTTAGGCGCGTCTAAAACGCAGGCGGTGTTTCATCATGTGTTGCCGCTAGCCATTCCAGGTATTTTGACCGGTTCGATTATCGGTGTAGCACAAGCCTTAGGTGAAACGGCCCCCTTATTGTTGATTGGCATGAAATCCTTTGTGGCATCGGTGCCAGGTAGTGCCATGGATCAAGCAACGGCCTTACCGGTGCAAATTTACCTGTGGCAAGGCAACGAATTACGGAATTTCTTTGAGGCGAGAACCTCGGCCGCCATCATTGTGTTATTGGTGATGATGTTATCTCTGAACAGTTTGGCTATTTGGTTACGCAAGCGCTATGAAGTGCGCTGGTAAACCATGATGCACGGCCTATAAATTGAGCGAACAGGATTAAACTATGAGTGAAGTAACCATGTTAAATAACGCCGAAAAAATCAAAATGACCGCGCGAGATGTCAAAGTGTTTTATGGCGATAATCAGGCAATCCATGGCATTGATATGGATATCGTTGAAAACGAAGTGATTGCTTTTATCGGCCCGTCAGGTTGTGGTAAATCAACGTTTTTACGTTGTTTAAATAGGATGAACGACACCATCGATATTTGTAGAGTGTCGGGTGAAATCGCTTTAGATGGCTACAACATTTACGATCCGGCGTTAGATGTGGTGCAACTGCGTGCTCAGGTGGGCATGGTGTTTCAAAAACCGAATCCTTTTCCGAAATCGATTTATGACAATATTGCCTATGGCCCTAAGTTGCATGGTTTAGCCAGTAAAAAATCTGATTTAGATGATATTGTGGAATCTAGTTTGCGTCGTGCCGGTTTATGGGAAGAAGTAAAAGATCGCTTGCATCAACCGGGTACCGGTTTATCGGGTGGTCAGCAGCAGCGTTTGTGTATTGCGCGTACCATCGCGGTTAGCCCAGAAGTGATTTTAATGGATGAGCCCTGTTCGGCGCTTGATCCAATAGCCACATCGATTATTGAAGAGTTAATCGATGAATTAAAGCAAAACTTTACCATTGTGATTGTGACGCACAATATGCAGCAAGCTGCCCGGGTGTCTGATCGCACGGCGTTTTTCCATTTAGGTAACTTAATTGAAATTGGTGGCACCAACGATGTGTTTACCAACCCGAAACAGAAAAAAACCGAAGACTATATTACAGGCCGTTACGGTTAAGCTTAGATTTTTGGCAAAAAAATAAAGGCGCGAAAGCGCCTTTCTTGTTTGCTGAACCCATTGCTGGACTGCGCCTGTGTTATCCCCACCGCCATGTTCGTCTATCAATACACATTGTTATGGTCAGTCCAGGCTAATCTAAATAAACGCGATATAAATGTTATACTGTCATTTGTTTGTCATAAAAAATTCTTATTATGCACCTCGTCATCAATACTATGGTTGTGAGCATTAGCTACATGAAACCTAATTAACTCGGGTAGATAACATGAAAAAATCATCAATTGCAGTAGCATTAGTTTTAGGTTCCGCCGTTAGCACTGTCGCTTACGCTGAGCCACTTACCGTTTATGGTCAACTGAATGTTTCAGCACAATCCAGTGATGAAGGGGAAGGGCGTTTCTCTGAACTGAAAAGCAACAGCTCACGATTTGGTTTGAAAGGTGATTTTGCATTAGACGGTGGCCTGACTTTAGTTTATCAAGTGGAATGGGCGGTTGATCTGGCGGATGTTAGCGGTAGCGAGAACATTACCTCTCGAAATCAATATGTTGGTTTAAAAGGTAACTTTGGTGAAGTGCGTTTAGGGCGCCATGATACGGCGCAAAAAGATGCGCAAGGTAAAATTGACTTATTCAGTGATTACGAAGCTGACGTAAAAGCGCTTTGGCGCGGTGAAGTACGAGCCAGTAATTCAGTGACGTACTACACGCCAAAATTTAATGATTTTGGTATGCAATTAACCTACGTGATGGAAGATGCAGCAGATGCGGAAGATGCCTACTCGGCCTCGGTCTATTACGGTGATGAAAACCTGAAAGACAGCGCCTATTATGCTGCCATATCAATGGACTCAGAAGTGGCGGGTTATGATACGCTGCGTTTACAAACGCAAGTGAAAGCGGCTGATTTTAAACTGGGCGCGATGTTCCATTCACAAGAGAATATTACCACGGGTGTAGAGCAAGATGGCTGGTTAGTTAGCGCCGCCTATCCAGTGGGTAAAACTGAACTGAAAGCACAGTATCAAACTTTAGAAGACGATGATGCTATCAGTGTGGGTGCCGATTACAAAGCCGGTAAAAACACCACGCTGTATGCTTGGTATAGCAGCTTTAATTTTGATGTGAATTCACCTGATCGTGATTATTTAGCGGTAGGTATTAAACATAAGTTTTAAGCTTAATCCTGAAAAAGCCGGTTTTAAACCGGCTTTTTTATTGCCCTCTTTCCCCGTTTTTAAACCAAATTCTTTTATCAATGCTGTTATTTATAACCCACCGCACTTAAAGCGTCTTAATAGTGTCACACCGAAAATCACTATTTTAAAATAGCTTTATTTTTCAATTGTTTATAATTTTCAGGCTTCATCAGATTGTCATATTGCTGTGTTAGACAAGTTCGGCGGCGCTGTTTATAGTGAACTCAGGTTAACAACAGAGGTCTAGCCAATGAAAAAATATCTTCCCATCGTTATGACTGCTTTTGCCTTATCGTTACTATCCGGATGCTCCACTAACACAACCTCACAGTATGTCTATGAAATAGACGAGCAGCAGCTAGAAGATGCGACGGCATTAACGCGTACTAGCCCGCACTTAGGTCATGTTGTCTGGTTAAATCCACCGAAAAAGCGCGTAAAAGTAGATGAAAACACCCCACAACCCTAATAGGTAATAAACATAGTTTGTCATTGGGGACTACTTGCACGACATGACAGACCATCACGCTGTGCTGACGATGATGAAAAAGCCCTTATTCTGTGTTGGTCTGCCCCTGTTCGGGCTCCCTTGGTAGAATAGGGGCTTTTGTTTTATCGCTTAATATTGGTAAGAAAAGCTCAACGAATAGCTTTGCCCTTCGGTGCGCTTTTGTAAAATCTCACCTTGTTGCAAAATTTCGACGTTTTCATTCAGCAGGTTTTTCAGGCCCAGTTTGACACTCAGGTTGCTCAGAGGCGTGTAGCTGTAGGTAAAATCCAGCGAGTTAAACGGCTGCTCAAAAGCATCGTCTTTGCCATTTACCCCAGCAAATGCAATACGCTTACCGAAAACATTATAGGTTAGCGTGGCATTGTGTTTATTGTTATCCGCATCGAAACCGAGTTGTAAATTAGCCACATACTTCGAGTGACCACTTAAGCTTCGCTCTAGATGGGTTAAATTTGCTCCAGGGAAGCGCTGAATGCTGATTTCTGATTCACTGACCGTGAGGTTACCTGCTAAGAAAAAGTTATCAGCAAATTGGCCAAACTCACCGTTAAACATATCGAGCTGCTGTAAAAACTCGGCTTCCACGCCATATAGGGTGCCGCTTTCGGCGTTACGAAATGACATCAGCAAATTACCGTCAGAGCCAGATAATTCAATGGCCTCAATCGGGTTCGCAAGATCTTTATAAAATACGCCAACACTGTAGTTACTGGTATCGTAATACCACTCTAAACGCACATCGGCACTGTTAATGTCAGTACTGCGTAAACCGGCAAAACCTGTAACTTTAAAGTCAGTGAGGGGATCCACATACAACACCGGTGTTACCTCACGCAGGTCGGGTCGAACCACCGTTTTGCTGTAACCAAAACGTGCTTGCAACTGGTCATTGACAAACCACGTCAACGATAACGCAGGGTAAAAGCCATCTTCGATTAACACCGAGTCGGTGACATTGCCGCTAATTTGGCCATCAGCGGTTAACGGTAACGAGACTTGCTTAAAATCTTCGTAGCGCACACCAAGGTTTAAACGAAACAGGTAGTCATAATTCACTTCTAAAGCTGCATAACCGGCATCGATCATTTGCGCGGCTAAGTAATCATCAGCTTGAGTGGTCACATTTGATATCTTAAAGCCATTGCTCGCATCTAATATACTGTTGTCAGAAAAGATCTCAGCAAAGCTGCCCGATAACTGTTGTAGGCTAAAACCCACGGTATCAAAGTTAAAGCGATCGGTTTGGGCATCGCGGTTACGTTCAAAATAGCTGTAACCTGCTGCTAGCGACAGGTCGGCTTTACCCATGGTTAGTGGTAACTTAAGGTTCCAACTGAGATTTTCCGTGTTGTCTTGCATATCGCCAAAGCTGTAGGTTACGGCATTTTGGTTACGCCGTAAGAACGCAAAAACAGAGCCGTCGGCTTGAGTTTCATTCAAATAACGGTATTCAACTTGGCCTGGGGCATAACGACGTGCTTTGGCATCGGTGTATTGCCAATCGATAGCCAAATCCCACAGAGACGGAAGATTGTGCTTGCCACGCAGTTGGTTGCTTAACATGCTGCGTTCTTCGTATGTTAGGCTGGTGTCGGTGTTAAAACGGTTGGTTTCGTTGATGGTTTCGATACTGTCACCGTTTTTGATCTTAATTTCATCTTTAGTATCGCGCAGATAAATCGTTGAGGTTTCTAAACGATGATCGACGCCGAGTTCTAACCCAAAATTAAGCATGCCTGACATTTTGATCTGATGCTCCGTGCCACGAATGTCATCGTAACGATTAAGCGGTGTTAAAGCCTCCCCTGAAATTGAGTAATAACGCTCTTGTTCTTCAATATTTTGGGTCGCACGATCGTAGCTAAAGCCTGTCATCACACCAAACACGACATTTTTTGCCAGATCAAACCGACTACCAAAGGAGGCACTGCCATCAAAGTCAGGTTTAACTGAGGTGCGGCTGATATCGATATCACGGTTAAAGGCGGTTCCCAGTTCACGCACAATCGTTTGCGCTTGAGCAAGGTTTGACGCGTTGATACCGCCTAAGGCTTCCGCGATATTGATGGGTGTTAGTACACCAAATTGGCTTTGCGCTGCGGCGAGTTCGGTAGAGATGGCGCGAGTGCCGTCATCTTTACCGCGCCAATCATCAGCGCCACCGTGATAGCTAAAACCATCAGCACTATTTAAGCTGTTATAGCCTGTACCGATTGCCAGGTTAAAGGTGGTTTGTAAGGGGATGGCTGCGGTTCTAATATTGACATTACCGCCACCAAAAGCGGCCGGTAGTTCCGGGGAGTAAGCCTTTTGTACCACTAAACTTTCGATAATGCCGGCCGGAAACATATCCAGCGGGATCACATTACGGGTTGGATCTGGGCTGGGTACCATAGCGCCGTTTAACAGCGTGCTAGAGTACCGTTCGCCTAAACCGCGAACATAAATAAACTTGTCTTTAACCAGTGTTAAACCGGTAACACGACGCAGCGCGGTGGCCGCATTGCTATCGCCTGCGCGCGAAATTTGCTCCATACCCAGTAATTCTGCTACATACGGCTGCTCTCGCCGTTCAGCTGCGGCGGCAGCGGCGGAGCTCATCAGGCGACCTGATACGGAGATCCGTTCATAATCGGCTTCTGCAGTGGGTGCAGCCGAGCTGTTATCTTCAGCCATGGCTTGGAAAGATAGCGGGGCAGTGGTGGTGCTGATGGCCAGCAATACACCTAGACCTACCCGACTTAAATTTAGTTTTTGTCTGCTGCTCATCTGAACATTGTCCTATCAGCTTTTTAAACGTTACTGGCGATGGCCATGAGATGGCCTAAAAAGAGCAGCACAACCGCGTCATTTGGGTTGTGCTGCAAGGGAGTTAGTCGTCTAAGCCAACAGACCAACCTGCGGTCCAGTCGTTACCGGATTTAACGGCACCAATAAAGTCAACGGCTTCAAAGAAGCTGCTAACGGCTGTCATATCTTTAGGTGTGGTAGTGTCGATAGTGAAAATACCGTCCAACACCGCAGCTTGATTAGCCGCGAAGCTATTGCCAGGCTGATTTAAGAACCATTGCTCTGTCGTGGTGTTAGCATCGACGGTGCCTTTGGTCGCTTCAGTAGGGCAAGCAATAACGCTATGGGTGAGCGTTAAGGAACCGGCAGCGGCTAACGCGCGCGACTCATTGGATTCAATTTCTAAACATTCACCCATGCCTATCGGGCCAGTAATCACAAAGTTAGCTAATTGCGCATTAGTGCCAGCGCGTAGCAATACACCTTCAGAATCATCATCACCGTCAAAGGTGTTACCGATAATGGTTAGGTTGGCAATAACCGGGTTTGATATGGGCAAGGCGCCGAAATTACCTGATTGGTTATCCGCTTCGATACCACGGTTCGCTTTAGCGCCATCTGCAGCATGTTTTACAATGACAAACTGCATATTACCGCGCCAGCCGTCGGCCCAATCTACTGAGTCATCGCCGTTCGCGGTTAACACCACATTCTTACAGCTAACCGCGCCACCGAAGAACTCGACACCGTCATCCACGTTTTGGTGCACTTGGATATTGCTACATTGGGTACCTGAACCCACGCCGGCGAAAGTAATGCCGTTTAATTCGTTATCGGGGATAACCTCAAAGCCGGCATGTTTCACCACCACATAATTCAACACGCCGCTGTTGTCTTCCCAGTTAGCACCGCCGTAGTTGCCCGCATCACCTTCTGCAGCGACTTGGCAATTGGCCAGGTTAGATTGATCACATTTGTTGCTAGGTGCATTACCCAGTAAGACTAAGCCACCCCATTGGCCTGCTGCTGTAGGTGAGCCAATCACATCTTGCACTGACGTCATAACGATAGGGTTTGCCGCGGTGCCATTGGCATTGATTTTTGAACCACGACTGACCACTAAGAAGTCAGCACCAGACTTACCGTATAAGGTGACACCAGGTTGAATGGTTAGCGTGGCGTTGTTTTGATTATCTTGTCCAACGCGCACTCGGCCGTTTAATACATAATCCGCACCGGCTGCAAGCGTAACATTTGCCGTAATATCGCCAGACAATTGGCAATTTAAACGACCCGTTAAGCTGTTGACTGCAGTGGTCCCTGCTGGGCAGGCTGCCAAGTCATCATCGGGGTGTAAGCCAATTGTCCAACCGGTTGTCCAATCATTCATGCCATCAAAAGCACCAATGTAATTGACGTTATCAAACCAAGGGTCAACGTTATTCGCCACGTTGTAGCCATTACCTAGGGCAGGTGAGTTAGGTGCAGGAATATAGCCGCCTAACAATGCGTCCGTTACCATATTGCCAGGCTGAGCACGAAACCAGGTTTCAGCGTTTAAGGTGACGTTGCCGCTGGCATCAACCGAGTTTTTAAATGGCTCGGCACAATCAAGAATAGAATTACGGAAGACGATTTCGCCATTACCCGCGTTGGTGATGGTTTCGTCGGAGTTAATTTCAAAACATTCGCCCATACCACTTGGGCCGGTAACGATAACATTGTATAACTCAGCTGCGGTTCCGGCGCGTAGTAAGATACCTTCAGAATCATCTTCGCCATCAAAGTTGTTCCCGATGATGGTCAGGTTAGCAATTTGCGGCTTTGAAACCGGTGTGGCTGTGAAGTTGCCAGATTGATTATCTGCCTCGATGCCCCGGTTGGCCTTGGTATCATTCGGGTTATGGCGGATCAGCACATGCTGCATACGACCTTGCCAACCATCAGCCCAGTCTAAAGAGTCATCGCGGTTACCGGTTAGCACCACATATTTGGCATCGACAGTACCGCCAAAAAACTCCACGCCATCATCTAAATTGTTATGAACTTGAATGTATTCGACGGTGGTGCCGCGCCCCACACCCGCAAAGGTAATGCCGTTCAGTTCATTATCGGGGATCACTTCAAAACCGGCATAACGTACTTGCACATAGCGCAGTGCACCGCTGTTATCTTCTGGGTCGTTACCGCCATAGGGGCCGGCTTCCCCTTCTGCTTCAACCTGACAGCTAGCTAAGTTGGCTTGATCACATTTATTCGTTGGCGCTTTACCGAGTAAGACTAAACCACCCCATTCAGCAGCCGATTCTTCATCAGACAGTCCCAACATATCGTTTACCGAGGTCATAATGATGGGCGCCGCTGCTGTACCGATGGCTTGAATTTTTGAACCTCGAGCGACCACTAAATAATCGGCGCCGCTTTTACCAAAAACATGCGTGCCAGGTTCAATGGTTAAGGTGGCACTGTTGCTATTATCGTTGCCCACGGTAACTTTGCCACTTAATGACCAAACAATATCTGCGGTTAAGCGCACATCGCTGGTGAGGGTGCCGCTGATTTCACACACGGTGGCACTGACACCGGCTAAACTGCTCCCTTGCGTGGCAAAGGCCGGGCAGCTACTGGTCACTGGGGGTGTCGTGCCGCCACCGCCAACTGACGCGTTGTCACCTGCATTGGTATTCACCACTAAGTCGCCACCACATCCTGCGAGGATGAGGGCAGATGTGATAGCGCTCAGTTTTAATAATTTGCCTAAAGCCATGACGATTTCTCCGTATCTATTTTGATGAGTGAGCAATAAGAATGAATGTGCGGCTAACTTAGCTTGCGGCTATGACGCTTTTATTACAGACTAGGCTGGTTATGTAACTGAAATTGGAACAATGAGTACTGACAAGGCCTGCAGGGCGGTATGACATAAATAATTCACTTAACTGTCATAAAGTATGCTGCATAAAACGCCAAAAATGGGCCGGCTGCTGAGGAAGAAAAACAGTGAGTTAATGAGCAACAACACAAAGGATGCTATATTTCATAAAAATGTCATATTTTGATTGGATACTGGCACTTAGGTAAATAACCATTACACAGGTGAATAAATGTCGTCGCGTAAAATTCTCGTTGTAGAAGATGAAGCTCCAATCCGAGATATGTTGTGTTTTGTACTAGAGCAAAATGGCTACCAAGCCGCTACTGCCGTTGATTTCAACAGTGCGGTAGAGATGTTGGTTGAACCTTATCCCGATCTCGTCTTACTCGATTGGATGTTGCCAGGTGGCAGTGGCATTCAGTTTGCCAAGAAAATGAAGCAGCATGAGATCACCCGTACTATCCCGATCATTATGTTAACGGCACGCGGTGAAGAAGAAGATAAAATTCGAGGTTTAGAAGTGGGTGCGGATGACTATGTCACTAAGCCATTTTCACCCAAAGAGTTGATGGCACGCATTAAAGCGGTGATCCGTCGGGTTGCACCCACCAGTTTAGATGATGTGATTGAAGTGCAGGGGTTAAAGCTGGATCCGGTATCGCATCGCGTCACCTCAGCCGAACAGCCTTTAGATATGGGGCCAACTGAGTTTCGTTTATTGCATTTTTTTATGACACACCCTGAGCGCGTTTACAGCCGCGAACAATTACTGGATCATGTTTGGGGCACTAATGTGTATGTTGAGGATCGCACTGTGGATGTGCATATTCGTCGATTACGTAAAGCTATCGCCTTTAACGGTCATGACAGGTTAGTGCAAACAGTGCGCGGATCTGGCTACCGCTTTTCGGCTAAGTAAGCGCCCATGCGTTTATTGCTGTCTAAAAAGACACTGCTGAGCAAAGCCTTGCTGCAGTATGGTTTGGCAGCTTTTGTCGGTTGGATCTTTGGTGATATTTTACTGGCTTTGTTTATAGTGAGTGTGTTTCAACTGGCTTGGCACTATAAACATATCTTTTTATTAGATAAATGGTTGTGGCGCGATCGTAAACTCACCCCTCCGGCCGGCGATGGTAGCTGGCAACAAATCTTCGACGGCATTTACTTTCAGCAGCGGCGCGAGCGGCGCAAACGCAAAGAATTACGGACTTTAGTCAGGCGTTTTCGAGATGGCGCTGAAGCCCTGCCTGAGGCGGTGGTGGTGCTAAGTGAAGACTGGAGTATCATTTGGTGTAACAAGCTGGCGCAAATATTGGTTGGTTTACGTTGGCCAAGTGATGAAGGGCAGCGTATTGATAATTTAATTCGCTCGCCTGAGTTTCATCAATACCTGAAAGAACAACGCTTTCAACAGCCGTTAGAAGTCTTGTCGCCTACCTCATCTAATCTGGTGCTTGAATGTAAAATGATGCCTTACGGTAAGGCGCAATTTCTGCTGATCGTCCGCGATATCAGCCAATTAAAGCAGTTAGAGCAAATTCGCAAAGACTTTGTTGCCAATGTATCGCATGAGTTACGTACGCCATTGACGGTGCTGCAAGGCTATTTAGAAATGATGGATGCCGATTGCCAACCGCCACCGGCGATCTGGCCTAAAGCCCATACTGTCATGCTAGAACAAACGCGACGCATGGACAGTTTAGTGCAGCAGTTATTAACCTTATCGCGGATTGAGGCGGCGGCAAGAGTGCAGTTTGAATTAGAGGTGGATGTACCCGCCATGCTGCATTTAATTGAACACGAAGCCGAAACCTTAAACCGAGAAAAACAACATCAATTACACTTTACCATTGATGACAGTCTAAAAGTGACCGGGGTAGCAGAAGAGCTGCGGAGTGCTTTTTCTAACTTAGTGACGAATGCGATAAAATACACCCCTGCCAAGGGGGAGATCCATATCAGCTGGCAGCGCGAACATCAAAAAGCCCTGTTTACGGTGACGGACAATGGCGAAGGTATTGCGGCTAATCATGTGAAACGACTGACCGAACGCTTTTACCGCGTAGATCAGGCGCGTGCTCGTCATACCGGGGGCACCGGTTTAGGTTTAGCCATCGTTAAACATGTGCTGTCACGTCATAATAGCCAGCTAATGATTTTTTCAGAGCCGGGTGAAGGCAGTACTTTTTCTTTTGCACTGCCGCCAGAGTTAGTGCTGAATACACCGGCAGTGACAAAACGTCCTAATTTTTTAACGAAATAGCACGTTTTGTGTTTTAGGCGATGTTAAGATGACTAAGGCCACTGTCGAGGGCTTTACACCCTTTATTTCAAGCACACGGGCTAAATGCTACCCAGTTGTAAAATATCGAAACAAGCCCCCATAGTGTGGTAGTCCGTTTTGCCAAGCGGGCTTTTTTTATCATCAACTTTTTGGTTGTCTGCGGTTAAGATCCTAAACCAAGCCCCATATTTATGGTCAATCATATGTTGCCAGCTATAACGCCATAATTCTTGGTACCAGTTTTGATATGTTGGGTTACCTGAAGCGTTAAACAGATAAGCGGCACAACAGAGACTTTCAGCTTGAACCCAGAAATATTTGTCATCATCGCAAATGCTGTGATCAGGCGCAAAACCATAAAAACAGCCGCCATGTTGTTTATCCCAAGCAATGTCTATGCTTTGATTAAAGAGTATTTCTGCTTTCGCTAGCAACCAATCGGCTGGGCGATGCCGTGCTATAAATAACAGCAATTTTGCCCATTCCGTTTGATGACCGGGTTGAAACCCCCACGGGCGGAATAAATGTTTTGGGTCGTCTTTATTGTAATTAAGATCGACGTTCCAATTGGTATCATAGTGCTCCCAAATCAGGCCATTCATCATGGATGCTTGGCGGTTGACCATGGTGTCAGCTAATAACAATGCCCGATCGAGATAATGGTTTTCCTTGGTCGCTTCAAACGCGGCGATAAGCGCTTCACAACTGTGCATGTTGGCATTTTGACCACGGTAAGGATCGCAAACACTAAAGTCCGCATTAAATTGATCTTTATATAAACTGGCCTTTGTATCCCAGAAGTGTTGTTCCATGCAGGCAAACGTTTCGGCTAAGTACTCTTTTGCGGCTAGCACGCCAGCTCTGAACGCCCAGCTATAAGCCAACATAACAAAGGCAAAGCCATAACAATGATTAGTATCATCAAGGATTTGAATATGTCCTGCTTCGTCGACTTTCAGTAACCAAGCATACCCCCGCGTTTTAGGATTAAAATGAGCGTTACGTAGAAATTCGATACCTGACTTTACTCTTTGTAGGTATTTTTCGTCTTTAAACAGTAAAAAGGCGCGTGCATAGTTGAACACAAAGCGGGTTGAACTGACGAGATGTCGGCTTTCTTTGTCAAATACGCTGCCGTCATCAGCAAAGTTTTGATAGAAACCACCATGGGGAGCATCAATGTTGGGCTCATAAAAAGCCAGCGTATCTGCGATATGCTGGGTTAGAAAGGCCTTACTATTAAAATTAGGAAAAGTCGGTCTCATAACAAGCTCCTAAGGGGCGAGTACACAATGTGTGAAGCAAGGCAGCAGCAAAGCGGCTGCCACGAAAACAAGTCTTAAGTTACTTTTCGCTATTTACAGTAACCAATGCATCGCGATTGCTGCGGTCCAAGAGAAATCTTTACCACCACAACCGGCACCCGTTTCTGGATTAAAGTATTCATAAAAACCAGCGAGTTTTATCAGCTCTCGGCTATCGTTTTGAATCGATTTGGCGGTATCTTGATATCCCGACTCTTCTAAACCTAAGGCAATCATCCAGTTAATATGCAGCCAAATCGGTCCACGCCAGTAGCGTTGTGGTTCGTAGCAGCTTGCGCTTGGGTGCGTTGAGGCCAGGCTGAATTGACTAGCTTGTAGCCATTCAATGCTGGTTTTGTTTAAGCTGGTTTTTTGTGTTGCAGAGGCGAAACCCGCATATAAGCTGAGTAAGCCAGCCGAGGTTTTTACTGCGACAAGCTGATTGGTCAACACATTGCGGCTATAAAAATAGTGGTCTTTCTCACACCACAAAGCACTGATGGCTTGTTGCGTGACTTCCATTCGCTTGGCAATATACTCAGTGCGCTCGTCTTGCATTTGCAGCATTTCACTCATAATGAGTAAATCTTTGCTGGCGCGATGCAAAATCGCGATGATGCCAATATCATTCATCTTGTACGGACATTGTGCAAAGATGCGTTTGCTATCAAATTGATGCTGTTTGAAAAAGTCTACCAAATACAAGAAACGGTCATATTCGCTTTTATGTGGGCGCTGCGCGGAATCAACGTGTTTAGTATCGCGCCGCTCATAAGACCAGGTGACGCATGGCACTGCCTGTAAAGCATCATCCCAAGCCGGGCTATTATCCATGCCTGATTCCCATGGGTGATAAGTCACCACCAAGCCGGTTTCTTCCGGGTCACGTTGCTGATACCACCATAGATGGTAATCGACTAATTTATTGAATAATGTCGTCGCTTTTTCTCGCGCAAAATGCGGGTCTTTGGCTTGTTCAAGCATGATTTTCATCACGCTTCCTACCACGGGGGGTTGCGAAATAGACGTGCTTTTGATGGGTTTGTCTGCCCCCCAAACTACGGGGCCTGGAAAATAACTGTCAGAATCTTTATGAAATAAAATGTGCGGCACCATGCCATCAGGCCATTGCCCGGAAAACAATATTTCTAATTCTTGCCAAGCTCGTTGTTCATCAAATTGCATCCAACCTAAGGCTGTAATAGCAGAATCCCAATTCCATTGAAAAGGATATAGGCCATGCGTCGGTACGGTATAACCGCCTAAATCATTATTTATTAATGTCTTTTCGGCTAATGCTCGCAAGTTTTGTTGTTGTGGTGATGTGCTTGCCGTCCAATTACTATTAGTCATTATGGGTGTTCCTTTAAGTTTATCGGCTAATAATTGAATGGTATATCACCCAAAATGGGTTGTAAACGGTTTTTTTTTGTGCTTTACTCAGCCCATGACAGGTTACAACAACAAAGTTATTCCGCATGTCGAGAATGACACCATAATTTTAATAACAGGATGGAGAAACCGCTGTGAAGAAAACAACAATCGCATCTATTATTTCCTTGTGTTTGGTACCAAACGCCTTCGCTGTTGAAGACGGGACAACCATTGAAAAAGCAAAAAATCAGCCTGAAGTGGAGCGAATTATCATTTCTGGTACTAGCCGTGGACGTATTATGTCCGACACACCGCAATCGGTATCGGCTATTGGCGAATTTGAGCTTGGCAAGCTTACATCAAGTAGCCAAGCAGATGTTTTACGCTATATACCTGGCATTAAAGTAGAAGGTGGAGGTGGCGAAGTTGCGACAAACTTACAAGTGCGCGGTTTACCATCGTCTGGTCAATTTCAATTTACGCCTTTGATGTATGATGGCTCGCCAAGCTTTAGTACCTTTGGTTTGAATTCATCTGCCTTTGATGTCTATTATCGAAATGATTTGGGTATTGAGCGGGTAGAGTTTGTTCGAGGTGGCGTATCAAATTTATTTGGTGCGGGTTCGGTAGCTGGGGTTATTAACTATATTTCTAAAGTGGGTGGCGATGTAGCACAAAGTAGTGTGCAACTTGAAATGGCCGATCAAGGGCGTACCCGTCTTGATTTCGCGACCAGTGGCCCGTTAAACAATGATGGTTTATCTTATGCCCTATCAGGTTTTTATCGCTATGATGATGGCCCACTCGACACCGGCTTACCAACTAAAGGCACGCAGTTACGAGGCAATATTCATAAAGCTTTCACTGATGGTTCTGGCTCTTTTACGATATATGGCCAATATATTGATGATCAGGCACAATTTTATTTACCGATCCCACTGGATGGCCAGAATTTATCACGGCTTGTAGGCAACGATGGTAAAGAAGTGGAATCGCTACAAACGGCTTATGCGTCTAGTATGTCTTACATGACGGCAGATGGTCGTTACGAATCGCCAATTAGCGAAGGTGCCGTGACCAAAGGGAGTTCGGTTTCCTTTGCATTTGATAAAGAGTTAACAACAGACCTTGCGTTTAATATGCGTGGTAAATATGCAAAGTATCAGCACCAATTTAATTTGTTTCTTGATGGCGATGGTATTGTCAATGTCCCTGAAACACAGTCACAATTTTTAGCCAATCGGGGTTTAGGCTTACCTGCCAATGCCAGTTTTACCTTTGTCGACTCCGGTCAGGTATTACCCGCTGATTATTTATTGTTTGCCAACCGTATTTTAGATCGTGACCGACCCGCAGAAGATCTTTCTACTGAGCTAAATTTAGTAAAAAGTCTGTTTATTGGCGATTTTAGTCACAATATAACCTTAGGTTCCTTCTTTTCTCATTCTGAAGCCGATGATGATAGTGTGATTACGACCTATCTGGGCGAATTTAACAATGTGCCTCGTTTAGTCGATGTCCGTTATACCGATGTCGATGGCAGCCAAAGTGGTAGTGCTGGTACCTTGATGAGCTATACCCAAAACGGCGTCAGCGGCCCAGGTATTTCCTATACTAATCAAACTATAAACGCGACACGGCGTGCGGTATATATTGCTGACCAAATGGAAAGTGACAAATGGATTCTTGACTTAGGTATTCGTTGGGAAACCATTGATGGCACCATTAATCGTGAAGGTAGCCAAGTAGTACAACTCAGCGACAATCCCTTACTCGCTCCAAACCTAAGAGTGAATACCACGGGTAATGGAAAAATCACCTATGGTGAAGTGTCCACCTCAGATTTTGCGGTATCTGCGGCGGCGTTATATCGTTTAACAGATCAACTCAATGTTTATGCAAATGCTTCGCGTGGTTTTTTCTTCCCTGAAATTCGTGGTATTCAATTTAGCAGCCTAGGCAAGCCAGCTAAATATGAAGGGGAAGTGATTGAACAAGCTGAATTAGGTATTAAGTTTTTCAATAATGACTTTATTGGTAGCGTGGCCTTGTTCCGAACCGATCTGAAAGATCGCCGCAGCGTTGATTTTGTCAATGATGGTCAAGGTGGGGTGTTAGAGTTGCCTGTATTACAGTCAACTAAAGCCACCGGTGTTGAATTGACCGGCCGTTATAAATTAACTGATAGTTGGTCTGTTGATGCTAATTTAACTTATACCGATCATGAGTTTACTCAATATGACTCTGATCCAACTATTATCGGTAACGAATTACGGCGTAAGCCCAAGCTGATGTTGAATACCGCCGTGAGTTATCAAGCGGATAATTGGGATGCGTCTTTTTATCATAGTTACACCGGTGATAATTATGCTAATGATGCAAACTCTGTGCAATTAGACGCATTTCATCTGTTCAGAGTAGATGTCGGCCATAGTTGGGCGTTATCGAATGATCAGAAGATTCGATTAAGTGTGGGAGTATTTAACTTATTTGATTCAGATGGTGTTACGGAAGGATCACCGCGACTGGGTAACAATCAAAGCTCGGATAATCCCTTCTTTGTTGGCCGTCCGATTTTACCAAGACGAGTCACATTACGCCTGAAGTACGATTTCTAATCAGCAAATCCAAGTGTCATAAACCAGTGGCCATGCTTTATCGTGACAACGTGACGAATATGGCCTACTGACTTCTAATATTAAGGCATTCAAGTGAAGCGCCTTACTGTGCTGGCGGCATAAGTAATATTATGAATATCTTAGACTTTTCAATTATCGTGTTGTACTTATCAGCCTTGTTGGTTTTAGGCTTTATGTTGCGCTCACAAAACAGTAAAAGTGAGTATTTTTTAGGCGGGAAAACATTAGGTTGGAAGCCGCTATCGCTATCTGTGATGGCGACGCAGTTGTCGGCAATCAGTTTTGTTTCTGCCCCCGCTTTTGTGGGATTACGGGAAGGCGGTGGATTACAGTGGTTGTCTTATGAACTGGGTGTGCCACTGGCCATGATCGTGATTCTCGCCACTGTGTTACCCGCTTTATATCGCAGCGGTGTAGTCAGTATTTATGATTTCCTGGAGCTACGCTTCGGCCGTTCTACCCGCGTGCTAATTAGCATTGTATTTCAGTTTAGCCGTGCATTTGCAACCGGCATTATGATTTATGCCGTGTCGATTATTTTGCAAGGTACTATGGGCATAGCCGCTTGGCAAGCTGTGGTGCTGACGGGGGTGATTACGGTGTTATATTCACTGCAAGGTGGGATGAAAGCCGTGGTCTACGGTGACGCAATCCAGATGGTCATTATTGTCGCAGGTACCATAGCTTGCATCGGTTTTGGTTTGTACTATCTAGGTGGTATTGATGCCTTTGTTGAGCAAGTCGATCCAAGTCGTTTACAAGCAATTAAATTTGATTCTTACGGTTTAAGTGGCGATGGCTTTGGTTTTTTACCGATGATTTTTGGCGGTGTAGTGTTGTATGCCTCTTATTATGGTTGTGATCAAACTCAGGCACAGCGAGCATTAGCGGCAAAGAATCCAGAACATTTGCGTTATATGGTGCTGGCAAATGGTGTGATCCGTTTCCCTATTACTTTACTGTATTGTTTCTCGGGCTTAATTGTGGGCACGTTAGCGCTCAGTGACGCCAGTTTCCTCGCGCAAATTCCGGCAGATAATCCAGATTGGATGATGCCTGTTTTCATTCTTAATTATTTACCTCATGGCTTAATTGGTTTGCTAGTGGTCGCAATTTTAGCCGCGGCGATGTCATCACTGAGCTCCGCTATTAACTCTTTGGCCGCAGTCAGTTTAGAAGACTATTGCCGAATCGCGAACAAAGAACTCGATCAAGAACGTTACTTGTCATTGGCTAAGTATTTAGGATTGGCTTGGGGGGGTGTCACACTGCTGTTTTCATTGTATGCCGGTAATATTGCTCCAACAGTGATTGAAGCAATTAATAAAGTGGGCTCTTTATTTTATGGGCCGATCTTAGCTGTGTTTTTATTAGCAGTATTACACAAGAAAAGTCGTGCTTTGCATGTCAATCTCGGTTTGGTTGCCGGTGTATTGTGTAATTTATTGGTGTTGTTATTGCTACCTAATGTGTTTTGGTTTTGGTGGAACTTTATTGGTTTTAGCGTGGCGGTGGTGGTGGCCATGTTCACTAGTCAACTTTTTAACGTTAATAGCGAGCAGCGATCTCTTGAACCCACAACAGGCCTTGTTGAACAGTCGATTCTAACTCGCCGTGATCTCATTGTTCTGTTAGGCATGTTCGCCATTATGGTTGGCATTTGCTTAACTATTCCTTACTTATTTTAAAGGGCTTCATCATGGAAAATACCAAGCCATTCCTACAGCAATTGTTTTCGGAAGCGGTGTCAGCGTGTAAACCAGCGGCATGTTTGCCTCGATATTTACATCAGGTAGAAGCGAAACATGGTGTTTGTGTGATAGGGGCGGGTAAAGCAGCGGCTGAGATGGCGGCAGTGGTACACCAATATTTTGGTGATGCTTGCTTTGGCGCTGTTGTTACTCGTTATGGTTATGAGCAGGTGGGTGATACGGGGCGGATCCGCGTATTAACCGCCAGCCATCCAACCCCAGATGAGAATAGTTTGCTCGCGGCAAAAACGTTGTTGCAGTTGGTCAAAGACAATCCGCCACATATCCCGATCTTATTTTTAATTTCGGGCGGTGGTTCGTCATTGATGTCTTTGCCGGTTGAAGCGGTATCATTTACGCAAAAACAGCAACTCAATCGATTTTTGTTACGCAGTGGTGCCAACGTGGCTGAAATTAATACCGTTCGAAAACAACTTTCTCAAATTAAAGGCGGTAAGCTAGCTAAGGCGGCCGTTGCACCGCACCTATCATTGATCATTTCTGATGTCGTAGGCGACAATCCTGCCGATATTGCTTCTGGTCCTACGATTAGTGATGGTAAGTCAAAAGCGGATGCTTTAGCAATTTTAGAAAAATACCATTGGCCTGTGTTACCTGAAGTTGCCGCATTTTTAAAGCAGCCAGACGTTTCAGACAGCGACAATTCAGCATCTGCTGCACATTACAGCATAGTGGCGAATGCCCAAACAGCGATTGATGCTGCCATAGCAAAGGCTCAACAAGCTGGTTGGCGATGTGAAGTGCTAGGCTATGATTTACAAGGTGAAGCAAGCAGTGTTGCCAAGCAACATGCAACATTGGCGTTGGGCTATCAACAGCGTGCAGAGCGTGTGTTGTTATTTTCGGGTGGTGAGCTAACGGTAACCGTATCGGGAGAAGCGGGACATGGGGGGCCCAACCAAGAATATTTATTGGCTTTGGCGCAAGCCTTAAACGCCGCACCTGGGATCAGTGCGTTAGCCTGTGATACTGATGGGGTTGATGGCAGTCAAGATGTTGCGGGTGCCTTTATCGATGCGCAAACATTACAACGAGCCGCTGCAGCGAAGCTTGACCTGCAAACTGAGTTGAACGCGCATAACAGTTATCATTTTTTTCATACAATAGGAGACCTGATTATTACGGGGCCAACTAATACTAATGTGAACGATTTTCGGGTAATTATGATCGAATAGTCAGCCGCAGAAGGTGTTGTTCTTTCTGTTCTATTAACGTAATCTGCAGCAGAAAGTTACCAGAGCCATAAACGATGATGTCGATATTTAACAGTCAGTTATTACGTCCAGGTTTTACCCTTGGTAAAGGCCAAAAGCTGTTTCAGGATATTGAGCGAGAAATTATCAGGGCCGTGTTTTGGGAAAAGTGTGTCACACAAAGCCAATTGGTGACGATGACGAAAATCCCTCAACAAACCGTTTCTAGGTTACTGAAATCATTAATGCAAAGCGGTGTGTTATTACAAACCGCTGAGCTATTACCTAATCCAAAAGGCAAGCCAGGAGCCGGGATTAAAGTCAACCCGGCTTTTGCTTATACTCTTGGCCTTTCAATATTATTTGATGCGATCAGTGTCGCTGTGATGGATTTCGCCGGGAATGTGATTCACAGCGAGTTAGTTGAAATGTCTGATATGAGCATCCCCTCAGTGCTTAAAACGGCCGAGCAACTTATTAAGCAAATCAGCACGCGTTTTGCGATTGATCCCGATCGCGTATTGGGTATGGGCGTGGGGATATCGGGTTTCTTTAGTTCGATGGATGGAAAAATGAACACCCACCATACCCTAGAGGAATGGGCTCAAATTGATATTGTGCAGATTGTTTCAAAGCATTTTCAGTTGCCAACGTGGTTAGTGAATGATGCTACGGGGGCGGCAGCAGGTGAAGGTGTTGCGGGTATCGGTAGGCAATACAAAAACTTTGTTTATTTATTTGTCTCTTCCGCTTTTGGTGGTGGCATCGTCAATAATTCAGAAGTGCTTAGAGGCACTTATGGTAATGCTGGTGAACTGGGCGATATGTTGCCGCCCAAATTATATGCTCACCCCAATCTAGAGCTGTTAAAACGGATCCTGAAGAAGCATGGGGTCAATATTCCCTCAATTTATAAATTGAATGAAGATTTTGATGTCGATTGGCCAGGTGTTGAAGAATGGCTATTCAAAGTACAAGATTCGTTTGATTTAGTCGCAACCTGCTGTTCGGCACTGTTGGATGCTGAAGCCATTATTATTGGCGGCCATATTCCTAAAAGCTTAGCGCAAAAAGTCATTTCGAGAATTGATGTCTATGCTCAATTTCGTCGAGGCGCTAAACGCCCTTTACCACAGATAGTGGTGTCAGGTATTGACCACAATCCCGTGTCTATTGGTGCGGCAACCTTACCACTGCGAGAAGTGTGTTTGTAATGATCTATTTGATATTTACGAATCAGAAGTAAATGAAAGCTGCGGGTAGCGGTCAATAATTTGCTGGCGCCGAAAACAGGTCGCACTATGGTCATTTACCATGCCACAGGCTTGCATATGCGCATAGATGATAGTCGAACCAATAAACTTAAAGCCGCGGCGTTTTAAATCAGCACTAAAGGCGTCTGATTCGGCGCTACGTGCTGCATAGTCAGCTAATTGCCGTGGTTCATTAACGATGGGTTGATGGCCAACAAAGGCCCACTGGTAAGCACTAAAGCTGCCGAACTCGCGTTGCACTTCTAAAAACCGAGCGGCATTGTTAATCGTGGCGCGAATTTTTAATTGGTTGCGAATAATACCGGCATTTTGTAGCAAGGCTTGAACCTGTGTCTCATCAAACGCCGCTACCTTTGCCGCATCAAAATCCGCAAAGGCTTGGCGATAATTATCACGTTTTTTAAGTATGGTGTACCAACTTAAACCCGCTTGCGCTGCTTCTAGCGTTAAAAATTCAAACAGTTTTGTATCATCAAACAGCGGCACGCCCCATTCAGTATCATGGTAGGCCACATAATCAGGCTTACTGATATCTAACCATGGGCAACGACACATTAGCTGCTGCTCTCTACCAGTAATTGGTTCGATAACTCTGTTAAACTTGGGATATCTAATTTAAAGGCGATTTTCTTTAAGATTTTTTGTTCTTGTAGTAAATCAGCGGCCAACACGTTTTGTGGCTGCAACCAAGACAATGGTAAATCTAATTTTATGCTTTGCGCCCCGGCCTCAACCACTAAAGTCGGTAGAAAATCATCTCGGCGTTTTTGATTCAGTAATACGGCTAAGCGCAAGATAATTAATAAGTTAATCACTTTTGATAATTCAAATAAGCTAAAGTAAGGCAGTTCGTCAGCGCGGATTTTTCGACGATGAAAGCGCACTAAACAGGCTAATAAATTCTGCTGTTCTTGGTTAAAACCGGGCAAGTTGGCGTTTTGCAAAATGTAGGCAGAGTGTTTTTGTACCCCTGACGAGTTAATGTGCAAACCAATCTCTGCTACGGTTGCGGCAAAGCTGAGTAACAGCGCATCTTCTTCATTCAGTTGCCAACTGTCTTTTACCTGTGCTACCAAGGTTAAAACGGTGCTGCGAACGCGCTGTGCTTGCGCCTGATCGATGTCGTAGCGCTGCACTAGGCTTTGCATGGTTTGTTCACGTATATCTAAATGCTGCATCCGATCGCTCATTTCATAGAGCACCCCTTCGCGTAGGGCTGCATCAACGTAAACCAGTTGTTCAATATGTAACATCTGAAAAGCCGCAATCAAAATACTCAGCGCAGAGCATAACAGCAGTTTGCGATCATCGGTTAAACCGGGTAAATCCAAGTCTTGGCAGTTTTCAAACTTTAACAGGTAATCACGCAGTTGCAGTAAGTGCGATAACTCTAGCGCATTTGTACTCCAGCCAAAGCCAACCACGATATCGCGAATGGTTTTGACCGAACCCGAAGTACCCACCGCTTGTTGCCAACCCACGGTGCGAAAACTGTTAACGATAGGTTCGAGTTCTTGCTCGGCTTGCACAATGGCGCGATTAAAACGGCGGCTGCTAATTTTACCTTGCGGGAATAAAGTTTTACCGTAACTGACGCAGCCCATATTGCGGCTACTTAAACGCAGCGGTTGTTCGGCTTCACCTAAGGCAAACTCGGTACTGCCACCACCAATATCAATCACTAAGCGACGGCCACTAAAGTGTTCAAAATGTGCCACCCCTTGGTAGATAAAACGCGCTTCTTCTTGCCCTGAAATGACTTCAATCGGGAACGGGAACAAGGTTTTGGCACGACGTAAAAATGTGGCAGAGTTTTTCGCGCGGCGTAGTGTGTAAGTTGCAATCACGCGCACCGATTGCGGGGCAAAAGGTTGCAGCGTATCCGCAAATTGGCGCAGCACATTTAAACCGCGCTCAATTGCATCTTCACTTAGCACCAAATCATCACTTAAGCCTTCAGCCAATTGCACCTTTTGCTTTTCGCGATGCAGTAATTGGATGTCACCTTTTACAATACGGGCAATAACCATATGAAAACTGTTAGAGCCTAAATCGACGGCGGCTATATAGGGCGCTTGGCCTTGTTCTTGTTCAGTTGTTGTTGTCAATGCTCGGAATCAACCTGTTGGATTAGCTGTTGGGCCTGTGCCGCAAACATGTCATAGATATTCTGTTGCGAACGAATATTACGCTTGTTACCGCGTTTAACATAGGTGTTGGTTTGTTTTGCGTCAATAGTGCGGGCTTTGACGTTATCACGCCATTGCATATCTAACGTGGCGATAACGGTTTGTTTAATTTTAGCATCAAACAGTGGCACGCCCACTTCAACGCGCTGATCAATATTGCGGGTCATCCAGTCGGCTGAGGAAATATAGACATCGGTATCCCCGCCGTTATGAAACACATACACGCGGGCATGCTCTAAAAACCGATCTAAAATACTGATGATCTTGATATTCTGGCTCATACCGGGTACGCCCGGCACTAATGAACACATACCCCGAATAATCATGCGAATTTTCACACCGGCTTGGCTGGCGCGATACAGTAATTGCACAATTTCTTCATCGACCAAGTTATTGGCTTTAAGAAAGATCTCGGATTTGCGACCACTGATGGCGAAATCAATCTCGCGTTGGATCAGCAACATCAGCTTGGGGCGACTCCACGTGGGTGACACAATAAGATGTTTAAAGTGGAACGGGCGATACGAATATTGAATAAACTCGAAGACCTGTTCAATTTCCGCAGTAATTTCCGGATGACAGGTAAATAAGCTCATATCGGTATAGATACGGGCCGTTTTCTCATTAAAATTACCGGTGCCGATATGACCATAGCGCACGGCTTTGCCTTTTTCTTGGCGGGTAATTAAACAGATCTTGGAGTGGATCTTCAGCGTGGTTTGCCCAAAAATCACTTCAATACCCGATTCGGTCATGCGCCGCGCCCAGTTGATATTATTTTCTTCATCAAAGCGGGCTTTTAATTCCACCACCACTGTGACTTTTTTGCCGTTACGCACTGCATCTAACAGCGAGTGGATCACCCGAGAATGCTTGGCTACTCGGTACATAGTGATTTTAATATGGCTTACCTTGGGGTCAAACGAGGCCTGTCGTACCCACTCGGTAAAATAACCAAAGCTGTGGTAGGGGTAGTACAGCAAAATATCGCCATTTTTAATGGCATCAAAGGTAGTGGGGTGCTGCTCAAAATCGACGCTGGGTAGCGGCGGTAGCGGCGGGAACTCCATGCTTTGATGGCCTAGATTGGGAAAACCAATAAAATCTTTAAAATTGCGGTAACGGCTACCAGCAATCAACGCATCCGCGGAGCTTGTGCCTAATTGTTTGGTCAGCACTTTAAGCATTTGCTCTGGCATGGCTGCGTCATACACCAAACGAGTGGGCTCAGACTTTAAGCGTTGCCGGATCCCCTTGGACATTTTATCAATCAGGCTTTGATCAAGGGTGTCACTGATATTGTATTCGGCATCGCGGGTCAGTTTCAGTGAAAAAGCGCAGATGTGCTCAAACTCAAAAAAGCCTTGAAATAAATCGGCAATACAATGATTGATGATATCGTCTAATAACAAAATTTGCCGGCGATAATGGCCGTTCTTTTTCCGAGTATTGAGATGTAAGGGTAATTCAGTAAAGCGTGATACTTCAGCGGTAGGCACTTGCACGATGGCGTATTCAGGCTTGTTCTGACCGGTCATTTCAACCAATAAGTAGGTGGTGTTATCTTCTAAAATCTTACTTAAAGAGGCATCAGCACTAGAGAGAATAATCGGTGAAATGTGTTTTTTCACTTCGCTATTAAAATAGCTACGCACCCAGCCAGACTGTAATTCGGTGAGCTTGCTGTCATCGATTAACTCGATATTGTGTTTGCGCAGTTCTAGCTGAATATCTAAGTAGATTTTGTTGAATTGTTTACCCAGATCTAACACCCGATTTTGAATTTCGCTCAGCAATTGCTCTGCGTCTTCGTGTTCCCACGTTTGGTATTTTTTTAAGAGGATGCGCCGTTTTACATCGGCCACACGCACCCGAAAAAATTCGTCGAGGTTATTAGAGTAAATACCTAAAAAGCGTAAACGCTCAATCGGTGGGTTTCGGGTGTCGGCGGCTTCTTGCAACACCCGGCCGTTAAATGCCAGCCAGCTTAACTCTCGTGCATAAAGCGGATAATCTTCCGTTTTCGCTGGGAGGATGGTTTGTTCCATTGGGTTTTGCTCCTGCTTACTTCCTGCAAAGCACACTATGTCAGTTTAATGACAGCACGATGACATCCGCACGGCATCGTGAAAATAACGGATTATTCCAAATCGACGACGATATCGGTAGCAATCCCTTCCAGTGCTTCGGTGACATCATCCCGATGCAAGCCAGCAGGCAGTTGCACGGTCGCTTCAGCATGAAATAGCGGTACGCCCCAATTCGGTGCGCTTTGTTTATTGCTTTCAAAGGCAATAATATTGGCGCCTTTATGGCTTAAAATAGCCGATAATTCCCGTACAATGCCAGGCCTGTCGTTACCGGTGATCACAAAACGAATTTGCTGATTTTTATCGAGTTCAGTGTGTTCGCCGTGCTGCACACGAATATCCAGATCCGTCAGTTGCTGCAAACTTGCGGTTAATTGCGCGAGATCTGGCTCTGCCACTTCAATTTGCACTATACCGGCAAAGTAACCGGCTAAATGGCTTAGGTTACTGGCCATCCAGTTACCTTGATTATCGTTGATGACTTTTGCGAGTTGCTCAACTAAACCGGCTTTATCTTTACCGATCACGGTAAGTACTAACTGCTTCATTCTGTTATTCCTCATTAGGTCCGGTTTGGGCAAGTATTTATAGCCGCTGCTTAACGCCCGATTAATGCTGTAATATGTAATTAAGCAGCGCAGTAAACAAGATTTGCCACGGTAAGGTCAACACCCCCATGGTAAAATCTGTTGAATACTTGCTATAGAGTGTAGCTGCAAGCAAATGGTTTTAAAGTAAATACTAAATTTTTATTTGGGGTTGCTGCTTAGGCGCGTTAAGATTGCAACTCATCTGTACTAGGTTCGATAGCAATGGATACCTTGCGCATGCGCTTAAGCCACCTCTGTAGTGTGCTGTTATTAGTGACCACACCCTTTGTGTGCAGCACTGAAACTCGACCGAATAATGTTAGCCAAACCGCAAGCTTAACTGGCACCTTATCCAGCACTGGCTCTGACACCTTGCATAATATGATGATGGTTTGGCGGCGCGAGTTTGTGCTGAAACATCCGCAATTAAATATTCAAATACAAAGTAGTGGTTCGGCTACCGCCCCTGTTGCTTTGGTTGAAGGCACCGCCAATCTTGGGCCGATGAGCCGCGTTATGTTAACGGCTGAACAAGATCGTTTTCGCCGTCGTTTTGGCTATGAAGCCTATGCTGTGCCTGTTGCACTGGATATGCTGGCAATTTATGTACATCAAGATAACCCATTACAACAAATCAGTATGGCGCAGCTTGAAGCGATTTTTTCGCAAAATCGGCGTTGTGCGCTGCATCCGGCGATCACGCGTTGGGGCGATTTGGGTTTAGCGGGGCGATGGCAGCAACGATCTATTGCTGCCTATGGTCGTAATCCGGCGTCAGGGACTTATGCTTTTTTTCGGCAAAAGGCGCTTTGTAACGACGATTTTCAGCAAAAAGTCGCGCAGTTAGCGGGCGCTGCTGCTGTAGTTAGGTCGGTAAGTTTAAGTGAGAACGGCCTAGGTTACTCTGGGGTGGGGCAGCAAATTGCTGGCGTGAAAATGTTGGCGATCAGTCAAGGTTCAGAACAAGCGGCCATTATGCCCAGTCCGGAGAATGCTTTATCAGGGGCTTACCCGTTGGCTCGGTTACTCTATATTTATGTTAATAAAGCCCCTAATCAGCCGTTAGCTGCAGCCGAGCGTGAATTTTTCCGCTTTATTTTATCCGCAGCGGGGCAGCAGCTGTTAGAAAGTGATGGCTTAGTGCCGATCCCGTTACCTTTAAGACAGCAAGTGTTTGAGGATTTAGGCTTATGACGCCTAACGCAGAAAAGCCTACAGGCAGTCATTTACCGAATGCGCAGCAACGTCAGCGACGTAGTCGCCATCGGCGTTGGTTGGACCGTGGCTGGCATGCGTTAATCACCTTGGCTGGGGTGAGTGTGATCGCCACGTTATTGGCCATTTTTGTTTATTTGTTGCTAGAAGTGCTGCCACTGTTTAAACCGGTATCGGCTCAGTTACAGCCGCATGCTGCTAGCACGCCGCCACCGGCATTAATACTACCCAGTATAGCCGATGACGATTTTGCTATGGCTGCTGCAAAAGCGGGTTTTACTGCTGACTTTCAGTTAATTGATGGGTTAAAGCGCGTCATTATACTCGCTAAACGCGATGGCGAAGCCTGTGTGTTGCTGCGTGCGGCATTGTCACAAGGCTGTCAGCAGCGTTTATCTCTTACAGATCGCACAGTGCAGTTAACCGCCGCCACTTGGTTAGCAGGCCAACAAAGCTTAATTACCGGCGATAGCAGTGGCCAATTAAAACAATGGTATTTGATTGCCGATGCGGCGGGGCAACTTCGCTTGAGTTGGGTTAAACCATTTAGCCAGCAAGCTGCATCCATTGTCGCTATTGCTGCCGAACGAGGCCGCCGTGGCTTTGCAGTATTAGATGCTAAAGGTGGCCTCAGTGTGTTTTATAGTGCGTTAAGTTCGCCTATTTGGCAGGCACAGTATGCAACGCTCTCCTTGGCGCAGAAAGGCGTGACCGAATTACGTTTTACCCCTAATAATGACGGTTTGTGGCTGCTCAACGCGCAGCAGGCCGAAGGCTTTTTAGCCATTAACAATCGGCATCCCGAAATTTCATGGCGTACGCTGTGGCAAAAAGTCTGGTACGAAAGTTGGCAACAACCCGAATATGTTTGGCAAAGCGGTGGGGGTTATGAGCTTTATCAAGGTAAATACTCTTTAGTGCCCTTAACCGTCGGTACTCTAAAAGCGGCTTTTTATGCGTTATTGGTGGCGGTACCCTTAGCCGTCTTGGCCGCCATTTTCAGTGTGTGCTTTTTGCAAGAGCCGGTTCGAAGCCGCTTAAGTAGCATGATTGAACTGATGGCGTTATTTCCTACCGTCATTATTGGCTTTTTAGCGGCTATTTGGCTGGCCCCTGCTTTAGAGCAACATTTGCTCTCTTTATTACTGTATTTACTGTTAGTGCCGGCGGCTGTTTGGGCGCTGGCCTATTATTGGCATTATTTACCCCGCCGTTGGCAGCGTTTAAATAGCAGTGGTGCCATGTTAATACTGATGAGTGCGATATTGCTTGTCGGTGCCTGGGTGGCGTTGGGTTTAGGCTCTTGGTTTGAAAGCTTACTGTTTGATGACAGCCTACGCTTTTGGTTAGATCAACAAGGCGTTGATTATCAGCAGCGTAATGCTTTAGTGATTGGTCTGGCGATGGGCTTTGCCGTGCTACCGGTCATTTATACAGTAAGCTACGATGCTTTAGCACAAATTCCGCAACAACTGACGGCCGGTGCCTATGCGCTGGGGGCCGATCAATGGCAAATTGTACGGCGAATTATGTTACCGGTGGCGATGCCCGGGTTTTTAGCGGCCGTGATGTTGGGGCTAAGCCGTGCTATTGGTGAAACGATGATTATTTTGATGGCGACCGGCAATAACCCCATCACCAATTTTAATCTGTTCGAGGGGCTGCGCAGTTTAACGGCCACGCTGACCATCGAACTCCCCGAAGCCGCGGTCGACAGCAGCCATTATCGCGTGTTGTTTTTAGTGGCTATTCTGTTGTTTGTTTTCACCTTTGCTGCGAATACCTTAGCTGACTTAGTGCGCCAACGTTTACGCCGTAATTTACAGAGGTTGGAATAATGAGCGCGAATCGGCAGCCCGGGCGGCGACTCTATTTCTTTTCGGCATTAGCCACCGCTTTAACGCTACTCACGTTTTTCTTATTGTGCTTGTTAATTTTAAGCCGTGGTTTACGGTTATTTTGGCCAGCTGAAGTCGTGCAGTTTCAATACCCCATCTCAGGCCAAATGCAGCAAGTGTTTGGTGAGGTGGTGTCTCGCCAGCAAGTTAATGCTGAGCAACTTGCTGCTGCGGGCCTACCGAGTCACAGCCAGGCACAGCGTGTGTTAATCAAACAAGGCCAAACGGCGGGTCAAACGGCGTTTCGTTGGTATTGGCAGCATTTGAGCCGCGATTGGCAAACGCCGGCGCAGCTAAGTTTGCTGCGGCATTTTAGCCAAGGCGAGTTTTATGGTGTCGTGATGCAAGAGAACGCGACTGAACTGCAATTACGCTTAAGCGATAACAGCAGCAGAACCTTTCTGCGCAGCGATATTGAACGGGTGATCTCACCCAATCAGTTGTCGTTATGGGGCAAGTTGCAACTGTTTGCTGCGCAGTGGTGGCAGTTTTTGAGTACTGAACCTCGGCAAGCAAACAGCGCGGGCGGGATCTTACCGGCCATTATGGGTACGGTATTATCGGTATTATTAATGGCTTTGTTAGTTGCGCCCATTGGTATTATGGCGGGTATTTATTTACATGAATATGCCAAAGATGGCCGCTTAGTGCGTTTGGTGCGACTCAGTGTGCATAACCTTGCCGGGGTGCCCTCTGTGGTATTTGGCGTGTTTGCCTTAGGCTTTTTTGTTTATGTGTTGGGTGGCAGTATTGATCAGTTGTTTTACGCGGAACAACTTCCACAAGCGACCTTTGGCACCCCCGGCTTGCTATGGGTATCCCTGACCCTAGCATTATTAACCTTACCCGTGGTGATTGTCGCCACAGAAGAGGGGCTGGCACGCATACCCCAAAGTTTGCGCTTAGGCGGTTATGCCTTAGGTGCGACCAAAGCAGAAGTATTACGTAAGCTTATTTTACCGGTTGCTATTCCTGCCATGATCACGGGGGTGGTGCTGGCGATGTCACGTGCCGCCGGCGAGGTTGCTCCGTTAATTTTTGTTGGGGTGGTGAAATACGCACCGGTATTACCACTGCGGAGCGAATGGCCGTTTGTGCAGCTTGATCAGCAAATTATGAGCTTGGGTTTGCAAATTTATGATGTTGGCTTGCAAAGCTCGAATGCCGACGCAGCTGAGCCTCGGGTGTACGCTATTGCTCTGGTGTTGCTGTTATTAATTGGTAGCCTGAATTTATTAGCGATGCGCTTACGCCGTTACTATCGGGCAAAGACACGCAGTCAGGGTGCTTAAAAATACGTCTTAGTTTCATAAAAGTGTCATAAATGAGGATTACAATGGCCGCATTAACGGATGTCAGTACGAAAATGTCAGCACAAAACCTGTCGGTCAGTTTGGCCGGTAAAACAGTGCTGGATCAGATCAGTTTAGACATTCCGGCTAATCGTGTCACGGCGCTGATTGGGCCATCCGGTTGTGGCAAATCAACGTTATTGCGAAGCTTCAATCGCATGAATGAACTGCTCGATGATGCCAACACCGAAGGGCAGGTGTTGCTAGATGAATTGAATATTTATCAAGCGGGTGTCGATTTAGCCGAGTTACGTCGACGGGTTGGCATTGTGTTTCAAAAACCCAATCCGTTTCCATTGTCGGTGTATGAAAATGTCGCTTTTGGCTTGCGCTTGCAGGGGATTAACAGTGCTAGGCAGTTAGACGAGTTAATCGCCGCGGCCTTACAAAAAGCCGCACTTTGGCATGAAGTGAAAGATCGTTTATATGACAATGCGTTGACCTTATCGGGTGGTCAACAGCAGCGGCTAGTGATTGCCCGCGCTATTGCCATTGAGCCTGAGGTGTTGTTATTGGATGAACCGGCTTCAGCGTTGGATCCGATTTCAACCCTAAAAATTGAAGAATTGCTATATGAGTTAAAGCAGCAATACACCATCGTTATCGTGACACACAATATGCAGCAGGCTGCGCGGGTATCGGATTTTACTGCGTTTATGAATTTAGGGCAGTTGGTTGAGTTTGATGCCACCAACAAGATCTTTACCGATCCACGCCAGCCGCAAACAGAAGATTATATTACTGGGCGGTTCGGTTAACCGAATTGCTATGGCTAAGCCAGAATAGGACCACGGAGACTAACAGGATGGATAAATTAAATTTATCGAAGCATATTTCCAGCCAGTTCAACGAAGAATTGGAACAAATTAGAAATCATGTGATGTCGATGGGCGGCCTAATTGAGCGGCAACTTTATGATGCCTTAGCCGCCATTGCCAATAGCGATAGTGAATTGGCACAGCAGGTGATTGCCAATGATCTGAAGGTCAATGACTGGGAATTACAGATAGATAAAGAATGTACCCGAGTGATTGCCAAGCGTCAGCCTGCTGCCAGCGATCTGCGCTTAATAATGGCGATATTAAAAAGCATTAACGATTTAGAGCGGATCGGTGATGAAACACGGCGCATTGCCAAAGTAGCGCTGGAGTCTTTTAACAGTGATCAACAAGACTTGCTGGTAAACCTGGACAATCTGGGGCGACATGTCGCGCAAATGTTGCACGATGTGTTAGATGCTTTTGCTCGAATGGACGTTGAAGCAGCGTTAACCGTGCATAAAGAAGATAAAAAAGTGGATCGTGAATACGAAGCGATTACGCGGCAATTAATGACTTACATGATTGAAGATCCGCGTTCTATTCCTAAAGTGATGAACGTGCTGTGGTCGGCTCGTTCGTTAGAACGCATTGGCGATCGCTGTAAGAACTTGTCGGAATACATTATTTTCTTTGTTAAAGGTAAAGTGGTTAGACATGCCAGCCACGAAAAGCTCGAGCAGGAAGTTCGTGGCGACTAGCTCTTAGCCAAATGTTATGCCTTGCCTCTGCTGGTTTTCTAGCCGGGGCATTTTTTTGCAAACGACATTTCATTTTTATTACTTTGGCATTGCGGTTACAATGTCCGCCGACTACAGTCACTTAACATCAATGAGGCCCTCTATGCCCGCTAATACTTTTTTGTCCGTATTTGCCAAATCGCCAATAAAGCCGATTGAAGAGCATATTCGCAAAGTACACCAGGCCAGTGAGCAATTACTGCCATTCTTTGCGGCGGTTTATCAAAAAGATTGGACCCAGGCAGCGGAAGTGCGTAAAAGCATCGTTGCATTTGAAAAAGATGCCGATCGCTTAAAACGCGAAATTCGGATTAACTTACCGCGCGGTTTGTTTTTACCCGTTGACCGTACCGATATTTTAGAATTGGTATCACAGCAAGATAAAATTGCTAACAAAGCAAAAGATATTTCTGGCCGTGTGTTGGGTCGTGAATTAGAAATTCCTGAAACAATTCAAACTGAATTTACTGCTTATGTGCAGCGTTGTATCGATGCCACCGAGATGGCATCTCAGGTAATTAATGAACTAGATGAATTGCTGGAAACGGGCTTTCGTGGCCGTGAAGTTAATCTAGTGATTAAGATGGTCGAGCAATTGGATGCTATCGAGCACGATACCGATGAAATGCAAATTAAATTACGTAAGAAGTTGCGGCTAGCCGAGAAGGATCTTAACCCAGTCGATGTGATGTTTTTATATCGCACACTGGAATGGTTGGGCGATTTAGCAGATGTCGCCTTACGTGTTGGTTCCCGTCTTGAAATTATGCTAGCCCGCTAACCTAATAGGTAATTTTTTATGGCAATTTTAGAATCTTACGGCCTGATCCTGATTATTTTGGCCGCGGTATTTGGCTTTTTTATGGCTTACGGTGTCGGTGCGAACGACGTGGCAAATGCCATGGGCACCTCGGTTGGCTCCAAAGCCCTGACAATCAAGCAAGCTATTATCATCGCTGCTATTTTTGAATTTGCTGGCGCCTACCTTGCGGGGGGGTCAGTTACCTCGACTATTCGCTCCGGCATTATTGACTCCAGTTTCTTTGTTGATACACCTGAATTTATGGTGTTTGGCATGATTGCCTCGTTATTAGCTGCCGGTACCTGGTTGCTAGCGGCGTCTTACTTTGGCTGGCCGGTTTCAACGACTCACTCGATCATTGGCGCCATTATCGGTTTTGCCGTGGTCGCAGCGGGAAGCGAAGCGGTGCAGTGGAGTAAAGTTGGCGGTATCGTAGGCAGTTGGGTAGTCACGCCTATGCTGGCTGGCGTGCTGGCTTATATTATTTTTATGAGCGCGCAGCGGTTAATTTTTGATACGGATAATCCACTGGCGAATGCGAAGCGCTATGTACCCTTTTATATGTTTTTTGCCGGTTTAATGATGACGTTAGTCACCGTACAAAAAGGTTTAAAACACGTTGGCTTAGATATCTCTACCGCAAATGGTTTCTACATCTCGATTGCGGTGGGATTACTTGTGGCGGTGATTGGTAAAATTGCGATCTCTCGTATCAAGATTGATCCTGAAGCCGACAGACACATGCAATTTAATAACGTTGAGCGTATTTTCGGTATTTTAATGATTACCACCGCATGTTGTATGGCCTTTGCACACGGCTCGAACGATGTGGCGAATGCTATCGGCCCAGTAGCGGCGGTAGTGAGTGTGGTGACCTCTGGCGGTGAAATTGCCGCTAAAGCAACGTTAGCCGTTTGGGTGTTGCCTTTAGGTGCCATCGGTATCGTGATTGGTTTAGCAACCTTAGGTGCCCGGGTCATTAAAACAATCGGTACGGCGATTACGCATTTAACACCCAGCCGTGGTTTCGCGGCAGAGCTGTCTGCTGCTTCTACCGTGGTTATTGCTTCGGGTGCTGGCTTACCGATCTCTACCACGCAAACCCTGGTAGGCGCTGTACTCGGCGTGGGTTTAGCACGGGGTATTGCGGCCTTAAACCTGGGGGTCGTGCGTAATATCTTTATTTCTTGGGTTATTACCTTACCAGTCGGCGCAGGTTTAGCCATTGTGTTCTTCTACATCTTAAAAGCGATTTTCAGTTAAGCTTTAGTTGCAGCGGCGACAGCAGGGCTGTCGCCGCTGATAAGCCTGTCTTGTCTGCCTGCACCTTGTATTTCTTCTATCATGCCACTGTTGCTAATTGCTTAAATCGATTAAAAAAGGTAAGTTCTACCAATTCGATTGTAGCGAAAGGTTCAGCATGAAACGTCTGCCCAGTATTAAACAATTACAGTATTTACTCGCCTTGCATGAGCATCAGCACTTTGGCCGTGCTGCCGATGCTTGCTATGTTGGGCAATCGACACTCAGCGCGGCCATTGCCAGTTTAGAAGAGACCATGGAAACGCAATTATTAGAGCGTGACCATAAAACCTTTATTTTCACCGCCCTAGGTGAAGATGTTGTCAGGCTGGCACGCCAAATTATTGAGCAATGCGAAGAGCTGACCGATTTTGCTAAATCTCAGGGTAAACCGATGACAGGGCCTTTTCGGTTGGGTTGTATCCCGACTATTGCGCCCTTTGTGCTGGGTGAAGTTATGACACTGTGCCGTGAGCGTTTTCCCGAGTTGCAATTATTATTGCGCGAAGACACCTCAGATAACTCGTTGCATGCGTTAAGTGAAGGCCGCCTAGATATGGTGTTGCTGGCGCTACCCTATGAAACGGGCGTATTGCACACTGAAGTACTGCAACAAGATGCGTTTAATTTAGTACTGCATAAAGATTGGCAAGATCGGGGTTTTAATCAAGATATTAACCAATGGCCAGATGAAAGTATCTTCTTGTTAGAGCGCGAGCATTGTTTAACGGGCCATGCGGTAAAAGCCTGTGAATTAGAAGACAGCCGTAAGGTAAATCCGTTTTTTGCCACCAGCTTACATACCCTTACGCAAATGGTGAATAACAAACTGGGGGTGACCTTTATGCCGCAGATGGCGATTAACAGTGGTGTTCTAGAGGGCACCGAGTTAATCAGTCAACCGGCTTCTGCTGGGCAGGCATATCGGGATATCGGTGTCGCCTGGCGTCCAACGTCAAGTAAAGCGCGTAGTTATCAGCAAATGGCCGCGTTAATCGGTGAAGTGCTCTTAAAAAAGTGCCGGACAAGGGCTTGTTGACGTTTGCTGTTTAGATTTTGTTCGTTTGGCGGTGTTTTGATCGCGAAACGAGGAGTGCAGTACGCGGTACCCGGTTTGTTATTCTAAATAAACGACGAGAGAAGCTACCGCGTCCTGCTCTCGCCCCTGACCTACATCCATGTAGGCCACAAAGAGCAAAGCATCGCCAGACGAACCCTTCGGGCAGCGTGTGGCTGGCATTTCTACTGCGTTATACGAAATATATCCTATATTTCGCCTTCGGCCAGCAGAGCTGTTCCCGTTTGCTCCATACAAACGGGTCGCTTGTTTATGTAGAATAACTACACGGCACAAGCTCTGCCTTGTATAAATACCAGCCACTCAGCTGCAAAAACAACCATCAAATGTCAACAAGCCCTTGATAAATTTGCTAACATAGCGCCGCCGGATTTGGCCGGTAAAGCCAAGGACAACGCTATGTTAGTGAAAGATTTTAGTTTTGAGTTACCTGAACACCTAATTGCCAGTCAACCTCAGGCTGAGCGCTCAGCCAGTCGTTTACTGGCCATGCAGCGCCAAACGGGTGAACTGCGCCATCATATCTTCAAAGAACTGCTTGATTTGCTCAACCCTGGCGATTTGTTAGTGTTTAACAACACACGCGTGATCCCCGCCCGTTTGTTTGGTCAAAAAGCCTCTGGCGGCCAGGTTGAAGTGTTGGTCGAGCGCGTCTTGGACTCACAGCGTTTCTTAGCGCATATTCGTGCCAGTAAAGCGCCAAAACCCGGCACAGAATTACTGTTAGAGAACTCGGCTAAAGTGCTGATGCGCCAACGGCACGATACCTTATTTGAATTAGAGTTACTGGGTGATGAGCCGGTATTTGCCATGCTAGACAGGCTAGGACATATGCCGTTACCCCCTTACATTGCCCGTCCTGATACCGAAGAAGATAAAGCCCGTTATCAAACCGTGTATAACAAGAAACCCGGTGCCGTGGCTGCACCTACAGCAGGTTTACACTTTGATCAGCCCTTGTTAGATCAATTAGCGGCCAAAGGCGTGCAATTTGCTTATGTGACTTTGCATGTTGGCGCCGGTACTTTTCAGCCGGTACGCGTTGATTCGGTGTTAGAGCATAAAATGCATGCTGAATACATTGAAGTGGAGCAAGAGGTGGTGGAGGCCGTTGCAGCATGTAAAGCGCGCGGCAATCGGGTAGTAGCCGTAGGCACCACCTCAGTGCGCTCGCTTGAATCCGCTGCGGCACAGCATGGCGGTCAGCTGCAACCTTACAGTGGCGATACCCAAATTTTTATTTACCCGGGTTATCGCTTTCAAGTCATTGATGCATTGATCACCAACTTTCATTTACCCGAATCGACACTGATTATGCTGGTGTCCGCCTTTAGTAGCCAACAACATGTATTACAGGCATATAAAACGGCTATTGCAGAGCAATATCGCTTCTATTCCTATGGCGATGCGATGTTTATTAGTTAAGGCGCTGGCTGAATACTGCTATAATGGCCGCCGATTGCGCGCGGCCATATTGCGGCAAAACGCTAATAATGACGAGCCGGACTGTTTTTCCGGCCAGAAGAGGTAAATTTTGAAATTTGAATTACTTGCTACTGACGGTAAAGCCCGTCGTGGTCAACTTATTTTTGATCGTGGTGTGGTGGATACCCCTGCCTTTATGCCCGTGGGGACCTACGGCACGGTAAAAGGCATGACACCAGAAGAGTTAGATGCCACCGGTGCGCAAATTTGCTTAGGTAACACCTTTCACTTAATGCTGCGTCCGGGCACTGACATTATTAAGTTACACGGTGACCTGCATGATTTTATGCATTGGCATAAACCTATCTTAACCGACTCAGGCGGTTTTCAGGTGTTTAGCCTTGGCGAACTGCGCAAAATCACCGAAGAAGGCGTTAAGTTTCGCTCGCCGCTAAATGGCGAACGCATCATGTTAACGCCAGAACGCTCAATGGAAGTGCAGCGCGATCTGGGTTCAGATATCGTGATGATCTTTGATGAATGTACGCCTTATCCGGCGACCGAGCCACAAGCTCGTAAGTCCATGGAATTATCGCTGCGCTGGGCGAAACGTTCAAAAGATACGCATGGCGATAACCCGTCAGCGTTATTTGGTATTATCCAAGGTGGCATGTATCCGCATTTGCGTGACATTTCACTAGCCGGGTTAGAAGAAATTGGTTTTGACGGCTATGCCATTGGCGGCTTATCGGTAGGTGAACCCAAAGCCGATATGATTAATATTTTGAATCACACCACCGATAAAATGCCGGCGAACAAGCCGCGTTATTTAATGGGTGTAGGCAAACCAGAAGACTTAGTTGAAGCGGTACGCCGTGGTGTGGATATGTTCGATTGCGTCATGCCGACACGCAATGCCCGTAATGGCCATTTGTTTGTCAGTGATGGCGTGATTAAAATCCGCAACGCCAAGCATAAAACCGATACCGCGCCGTTAGATAAAGACTGTGATTGTTACACGTGTAAAAATTATTCTCGGGCCTATTTACATCATTTAGATCGCTGCAACGAGATTTTAGGCGCGCGTTTAAACACCATTCACAACCTGCATCATTATCAGAAGCTGATGCAGGGATTGCGCGCAGCTATTGCCGCTGGTAACTTGTCTGCTTTTGTAGCAGAATTTTACGCAAAAAGAAGTATGCCAGTACCATCGCTGGACGCAGAATTAACAGAATAACTGATTTTAACATTAAGGGGACAACCATGAGTTTATTCATTAACCAAGCCTATGCCGATACCGCTGCCGCACCACAAGGTGGTGGTTGGGATTTAATTATTATGTTGTTGGCGTTTGGTTTGATTTTTTACTTTTTAATCTACCGCCCACAAGCCAAGCGTGTAAAAGAACATCGCAACCTGATGTCGGCTTTAGGTAAAGGTGATGAAGTGCTGACGCAAGGCGGTATTGTCGGTCGCATTACTAAAATTGCTGAAGATAAAGACTTTGTCGTTGTGGCATTAAATGACAGTACTGAAGTTACAGTACAAAAATCCGCTATCAGTGCGGTATTACCTAAGGGTACTTTAAAGTCGTTATAAGCGGCACTGCTAACGAAAGGATGTATTCGTGTTAAACCAAAATCCGCTCTGGCGGTACCTGGTCGTTATCGGGGTACTGCTACTGGCATTAGTTTACGCAATGCCAAATTTATATCCGGAAGATCCGGCGCTGAATATTAATGCAACCCGTGGGGGCGTGGTGTTAGAAAGCACTCGCCAACAGTTGGAGCAAGGCTTTATCAGTGAAGGTGTTACGCCAAAATCGGTAACACTGGAAAATGGTCAGCTGTTAGCGCGCTTTCAATCTGCTGAAGATCAGCTGCGAGCGCGGCAAATTGCCATTAATTTATTGGGTACTGTTAACTATGTTACTGCATTAAATTTAGTGCCCACCACCCCCGATTGGCTTGCTGGCATTGGTGCAACACCAATGAAGTTAGGCTTAGATTTACGTGGTGGTGTGCATTTTTTAATGGCAGTAGACATGAAAGCGGCCATTGATAAAAACATCAATGACATGGTGGGTGCGTTCCGTGCCGACTTACGTGAAGCTAAAGTGCGCTACCGTTCGGTTTCTGCAGATGTAGATCGCGGCATGGTGCAACTGCAATTGCGCTCAGCTGAAGATGTGCAAGCGGCTCGCTCGGCATTAGGCAAACTGGACCGTGAGTTAGTGTTTACTGACGGCCCTGCTGAATTTAGCCTACAAGTGACCTTAAGCGAAAATCGTCTGCGCGAAATTCGTGAATATGCGTTAGAGCAGAACATCACCATTATCCGTAATCGGGTGAATGAAATTGGGGTGGCCGAGCCGCTGGTGCAACGTCAAGGTGCTGATCGTATTATCGTGCAATTACCTGGCGTACAAGATCCGGCGCAAGCTAAAGAGATTTTGGGCGCAACGGCAACACTCGAGTTTCGTTTAGTTGACGAGCAAGGTGACTTAGGTGCGGCCTTGAATGGTCGTTTACCACCTGGTTCAGGTTTGTATTATGACCGCAGTGGCCAACCTTTCTTACTGGAAAACCGCGTGATGCTGACCGGTGAACACATCACCAATGCCAGCTCAAGTTACGATGAATACAGCCAGCCACAGGTGAATATTTCATTGGATGCGCAAGGTGGTAATTTATTATCGAATGCCACTCGTGAAGCGATTGGTCGGCGTATGGCTACCGTGTTTATTGAATATAAACCGGGTGAGCAATTACAAGCCGATGGCACGCCAGTACTGATTAAGCAGGAAGAAGTGATCAATGCCGCGACCATTCAAGCGCGTTTGGGTCGCAGTTTCCGCATTACCGGTATTGGTAACCCTGCTGAAGCGCAAAACTTAGCCTTGTTATTGCGTGCCGGTGCCCTGATTGCGCCTACGCAAATCATCGAAGAACGCACCATAGGGCCAAGCCTCGGTCAGGAAAATATCGATCTAGGTATGACAGCCATTATGTGGGGTATGGTGGTGGTATTGATCTTTATGGTGATCTACTACCGTGTGTTCGGTTTAATCGCTAACTTGGCGTTGGTCGCTAACTTGGTGTTAATTATTGGCTTTATGTCGATGATCCCCGGTGCCACCCTAACTTTACCGGGTATGGCGGGTATTGTGTTAACTGTCGGTATGGCCGTTGATGCTAACGTGCTGATATTTGAACGGATCCGTGAAGAAATTGCCGAAGGCCGCTCGATTCAACAAGCGATCCATCAAGGCTATGACCGTGCTTTTGCGACAATCGCTGACTCGAATATCACCACATTATTAGTGGCGTTGATCCTGTTTGGAATTGGTACTGGCCCAGTGAAAGGCTTTGCCATCACTTTAGCTATCGGTATTTTAACCTCGATCTTTACTTCAGTAGTGGGTACCCGCTTGCTGGTTAATTTATTCTGGGGCGGCCGTCGCGTACAGTCGTTACCGATGTAAGGAGCTTGGTGTGAGAATATTTAGTTTTAACGAACCTCTCAATTTCATGCGCTTTAAGATGCCAGCGCTGATGCTGTCTATCGTGTTACTGCTAAGCTCGTTTGGCTTGCTGTTCACAAAAGGCATCAATTGGGGGCTGGATTTTACCGGCGGTACGGTTATCGAAGTGGGTTACACCCAAAACGCTGATCTGACCCAAGTGCGTGCCATTTTAGCCGAACGCGGTTATGCCGATGCGGTAGTGCAATATTTTGGCTCAAGCCAAGATGTCGCGATACGTATTGCACCAAGAGAAGGGGTAGAGCAAAGCCGGATCTCGAATGAGATTATGGCGGCGTTATCCGAAACCTCTGCTACGCCGATTGAAATGCGTCGTATTGAATTTGTTGGCCCTTCGGTGGGTGACGAATTAAAAGAGCAGGGTGGCTTAGCCATGCTGACGGCGTTAATTGGTATCTTGTTGTACGTGGGGATGCGTTTTGAGTGGCGCTTGTCATTAGGCGCCGTATTAGCGTTAGGACACGATGTCATTATTACCCTGGGTCTTTTCTCCTTGTTACAACTTGAGTTCGACCTGACGGTACTGGCGGCGATCCTAGCGCTGATTGGTTACTCAATTAACGATACTATCGTGGTGTTTGACCGGATCCGGGAGAGTTTCCGCAAATTACGTGATAGCACGCCAGAAGAAACCGTCAATGACGCAGTAACCTCAACGCTAAACCGTACGGTTGTTACGTCATTAACCACGATTATTGTATTGGTTGTGTTGTTTTACATGGGGGGCGCTTTGATCCATAACTTTGCCACTGCACTGTTATTTGGTATCGCCATTGGTACTTACTCTTCTATCTTTGTGGCCAGTGGTATTGCGGTTCAGCTAGGCTTAAACCGCGATGATATGTTACCGCCACCCCCACCTGAGAAAGAAGGTGAAGGTACCGAGCCGTTAATGTAATTTAGCGAAAACTGTGTTAAAAATGCCAGACTGTGACTGGCATTTTTTATGGGTAAAATATGAGTAAGCAACATGCTGCAGGCTTTATCGCACTGGTTGAAGCCGCCAAACAACAGATCAAAGAAATCAGCATCGATGAGCTTTTAGCTCACGAACAGCCTTATGTATTGTTAGATATTCGAGAAGATCACGAATGGCAACAGGGACACTTTCCTGAAGCGATGCATCTGGGCAAAGGGATTATTGAGCGTGATATCGAGCAGACGGTTGCCGATAAAAAACAAAAAATCGTGCTGTATTGTGGTGGCGGTTACCGCTCGGCTTTAGCAGCGTTAACCCTGCAGCAGATGGGCTATCAACAGGTGTTCAGCTTGGCGGGTGGGTTTCGTGAATGGCAAGAGCGTCAGTTACCGCTGATTAAGCCTTTATGATTAAGCCTTGAACGCCTGCCATGGCGCAGCCTGCACTGTCGCCATGGCCTGTTTTAGCGTTACTCGGTAATTTGCTGTGACGCTGCCGAGGTGGCTTGGCCTGATGTCAGACGTAACATTTGTAAGTCTTTGCCACTAGGGTGCTGGTACACACTTAATCCAAACTCGGGCAAGATCGCGAACAGATGATCGAAAATATCCGATTGGATCCCTTCATAGGCAACCCAAGCAATGGTATTAGTAAAACAATAGATCTCCAGTGGCAAGCCTTCTGGGGTGGGTGCTAATTGCCGCGTCATCATGGTCATGTCTTGATGCACATGCGGATGACTTTTTAGATACTGCGTAACATAGGCGCGGAAGGTGCCTAAATTAGTAATGCGCCGAGTATTCACCGGCTCGCGGCCTTGCTCTTTCAGTTCAGCATTCCACGCCGCAATATCAGCCTGTTTATCGCTAATATATTGAGTTAATAACCGAAAACGACTGAGCTTTTTGATTTGCTCTTCTGATAAAAAGTGCACACTTTGTTGATCGAGCATTAAGCTACGTTTAATGCGTCGGCCGCCAGAGTCTTGCATGCCACGCCAGTTTTTAAACGGATCGGTCATAAAGCGGCGGGTGGGGATAGTCGTGATGGTTTTATCCCAGTTTTGTATTTTTACCGTGTGTAGGGCGATATCAATAACATTACCATCGGCATGCAGTTGTGGCATTTCAACCCAGTCACCCACGCGGATCACGTCGTTAGAGGAGATTTGCACACTGGCCACTAACGATAAGATGGTGTCTTGGAAAATCAGCATCAGTACCGCGGCCATCGCACCCAGGCCAGACAGTAAAATCAAAGGCGAGCGGTCGAACAGCGAGGCAATCATCAAAATCACCGCGACCGCGTAAATCACAATTTTAAGTAGTTGGATATAGCCTTTAATCGGCTTACTGCGTGCATCTTCGCGTCGGGCGTATAAAGAGTTAATTAGCGTTAACAGATTACTTAGCGCAATAGCGATAGTCAGCACAATAAAGGCGTTAGTCACGTTAATGGTAACCTGCACCAGCAGTTCGGGTAATAGCGGTACGCGATTGACTAAGGTCGAAATAACCAGCGCAGGTACCACATTGGAAAGCCGATTAACAAAACGAAAATCTAAGCCGCGTTGCTCACACTGACTTTTCTTTAAACCTAATAAACTGAAAACGCTTCGCAGCAGAATATGCTTAACCAGAAAATTGGCTAGCCAAGAAAGTGATAATAGAATCGCGATGCCTAACCACATGGCAAGGTGAGGATTGGCCTCTGACCACGATTTTATCGAGGCGATAGTACTAATGATTTCTTGCATGCTTAACCTTTTACTGGCTGAGAGAAGGACGCTAAAGCGTCCAGCTTAGTCAGGCTGTGAGCAGGCCTGTGAGCAGTGCAACCATCAGCGGATAGATTACCCGCTAAGATTAGCGCTGTGGCGATGGCCGCACAGCGCTGGCCGTATAACTTATTTTGCTAACGTTTCTGACAGGTGTGGCCGCATGCCTTTCACCATAGCTTGCAATACTTTTGGGCTGGCTGCAACAATGTTGCCGCTTTTCATGTGGTTATTGCCACCAGCAAAATCACAGACCATACCACCGGCTTCGCGGATGATCAGTTCACCTGCGGCGATATCCCAAGGCTTTAAGCCAATTTCCCAGAAACCGTCAAAACGACCGGCAGCGACATAAGCTAAATCTAAGGCGGCAGAACCGGTACGGCGCATGTCGGCGCAGTCGGCAAAAAACGCGTTGAAGATTTTGCTGTAGCTGTCTAAATGGTGTTTGGCTTTAAAAGGAAAACCGGTGGCTAAAATACTGCCTTGCATATCTGGCAGGTTATTTACCCGAATACGCGTACCGTTTAATTGTGCACCACGACCGCGAGACGCCGTGAACAATTCACCACGTAGCGGATCGAAAATAACGGCTTGGTCTAGTTTACCTTGATGTTTTAAGGCAATAGAAACGGCAAAGTGTGGAATGCCTTTGATGAAGTTGGTTGTGCCATCCAACGGATCAATAATCCACTGGAATTCACTGTCGTTGTTACCGTAATCGCCATGTTCTTCACCGACAATACCATGGGTTGGAAAAGATTTTTTTAACACCGCAACAATAGCTTGTTCAGCTTCGCGGTCAACGTTGGTAACAAAGTCGTTGCTGCCTTTCTGCAGTTTTTCAACCATGTCGAGCTGGCCACAAGCTCGTGCAATAATATTACCCGCGGTACGGGCAGCACGAATGGCGATGTTTAACATCGGATGCATAGCGATTACCTTATTTTAAAAAGAGCTGTATAAAGAACAATCAAAAGAGCGGCGCATATTGTAGCGGCTGCTTGAAAAAAGTAAAGCATTTGCCTCGGTGTTTCTTAATTTGTCTGTTGCAGTAAAAGGTTAAAAACGTGATAAATTGCTGGGGTTGTTCAGATAATATTCAGCCAGTAACCGCAGAATAAGCTTATGCTTGTCTAAAACCTTTGGGATATCTTGATGAACCTACTGACTCGATTGCTTGCTGTAGCGGCTTTACTCAGTTTAACTGCCTGTGGCGCACTGCATACCAGTGTGGCTAAACGACAGTTAGATGTGCAAACTAAAATGAGCTCAAGTATCTTTCTTGAGCCAGTTGATCCTGAATTACGCACGGTCTATGTTGATATTCGTAATACCTCTGACAAGCCTGAATTTAATGTGCGCGAAGAGGTGATCTTGACGCTGCGCAGTCGCGGTTATCAAGTCATTGATAGCCCCTCAAAAGCCCACTACTGGTTACAGGCAAATGTGTTACAAGTTGGTCGTAGCAATGCTCGTGATAGTCAAGGAGCGCTTGCTGCCGGCCCCGGTGCGGTTGGTGGTGCAGTAACGGGTGCGGTGATCCATCGTTCAACAGGGGGGTCTGTTGGCGGTACGGCAGGTGCAGCGGTGGCGGGTGCCGTAGTCGGTACGGTAGTGGATGCCATGGTACAAGATGTTTATTACAGCGTGATCACCGATATTCAAATTATGGAGAGATTTTCTGGTCAAGTACAAGAACGTTCTGAGCATACGTTGTTGCAAGGTGATAGTGGCAGTACTCGGTCAAGTTATTCTCAGCAAACCAATATGCGTAAATATCAAACACGCATTGTCAGTTCAGCTAATCAAGCAAACCTAAAATGGGAAGCGGCGGCACAGCCGTTAACCGATGGCGTCGCGCGTGCTTTAGCTGGGCTATTCTAAATGTCGTTGCTGTGCAAAGGCGCGATCTTAAGTGGTTTACTGCTGTTATCCGGCTGCGGCGCGCTGCATACCTCAGTGAGTAAGGGCAAGCTTGATGTGCAAATGCGCATGAGCGAAACCATTTATTTAGATCCGGTGGAAACTGAGCTGCGCACGGTATTTTTAGACATTCGACAAACGGCGGCGGAGTATCAACGGCCGTTAATGCGTGATGTGGCCTCGTTACTTTCGGCGCGCGGTTATCAGTTAGTTAATTCACCTAGTGCTGCGCAGTATTGGTTGCAGGTCAATATTCGTACCGTATTAAACCAACCGCCGCAGCAAGTGTTACGTGAACAATACGGCATGAGTGAGCAACAAATTGCCGAGTTTATGCGCCCTGGTAGCAGTGTTGTTGCCAATAACACGCCGGCAACGCGCCGTCGCGCGTCTGGCCCAGGTGTAGTTTATGCCGATGCCGGCTTTTCTACTGATCTTGATACCAAAGATGTGGTACGTGCTTTAGCCGTGGTTGCGGTAATTGTTGGCGCGGAATATGTCGGTAATCAGTTGGTGAAAGATAAATACTTTACCTTATTAGCCGATATTCAAATTGCCGAGCGGATTACCCCAGACAGCGATGAGCCTGTGCTGGAACAAAGCGAACAGCGCTTATGGCAAGGGGACAGTGGCCAGTTAGAATTGTTGTGGGAGCAACATACCGATCGGCGTAAATATCAGGTGAAGTTGCTAGGCTTTGCCAATAAAGCCAATTTAACGTGGGAAGAAGCCGAACCCTCTTTGCATAACGGTATATTACGTTCTTTGGCCGGCATTTTTTAACGGCGTTACGCTCAAAACGTTATCAAAGCCAAGACAACATTATTTCCAATACTGCTCAACTGTAATATTGCCGGGGTTACGCCGCAGGTTTTTGGTTAAACCCATGCCTTCCAATAAGGCTTTAGTGTCGGTAATCATTTGTGGGTTACCACAAAGCATTACCTGTGATTTTGGGTTTAGCAACTGACCGCACTGTTGTTGTAACTGCTGGCTGTTTATTAATTTGGGTATCCGATCTTGCAGGGCACCAGGGTAGGTTTCCCGGGTAACGATCGGCTGATAGTGTAACTGTTCGGGATACTTTGCCACAAAGCTGGCTATCAGGTCTTTATAGGTTAAATCGGCTGCGTTGCTGACACTGTGTACTAGAATAATATGGGCGAAGCGCTGATAAGGTTCAGCGGTGGCTAGCATCGATAAATAGGGGCCTATGCCGGTGCCAGTGGCAATCAGCCACAAGTTGTCGCCGTCAGGTACTTCATCCAGAATAAAAAAACCAGTAGCCGGCTGACTAATTCCCAGCGTATCGCCAGGCGTTAATTGCTGTAATAACGGCGATAACAAGCCATCGGCAACGGTGCTGACTAAAAACTCCTGATATTCGCTGTCAGGTGGGTTAACCAGTGAATAAGCGCGCTGAATCCTTCCTTCAGGGCCATCAATGGCCAGTCTGACAAACTGACCGGCAATAAAAGGTAGTGGCCCGGTCTTAGCTTTTATGCTGAATAAATTTCCGGTCCAGTGAATTGTTTCCGATACCGTCGCATTTAACCATTGCGCCATAGCGTTCTCCGGTTTACTTTAATTTTCTTAGCATAGCAGCTTAACGCAGAGGGTGTAATGGAAACCATCAGCTGGCAAGACTTTGCCAAAGTAGAACTTCGGGTAGGCACCATTATCGCTGTAGACGATTTTCCTGAGGCCCGAAAACCCGCCTATAAACTGCAATTAGATTTTGGCAGCGACATTGGTATCAAAAAATCCAGTGCCCAGATCACCAGCTTATATAGTAAAGAGCAATTATTGGGTAAGCAGGTCATGGCAGTGGTAAATTTTCCAGCTAAGCAAATCGGCCCTATGCAGTCAGAGTGTCTGGTTACCGGTTTTGCCAGAGAAGATGGTGCTATCGTGCTGGTATCAGTAGACAGCCCGGTGCCCAATGGGGCTAAGTTGGGTTAACGCCACTGCTGATCAGCAGTGGCGTGTTCAAAATAGTAGTCGACGATCTGTTGGCAGGCTATTGGCGGGTAAGCACAAAGCGTCCCGGCCCCTGAGTAAGGGTTAGCTGTTTTGCCTGACCGGTAGCAGGCTCAAACTCGAGTGTGGCGTCCACGACAGTAAGGTACAAGCTACGTGCGCTTGCGGCTTTTAAAGCCAGTGCCGGTTGTCCCGCGACTTGCACCACTAGTCCGTTAGCATCATCTGAGAAAATTTTCAGTTGCAACTGTTCGGACGCATAGTTACCAATCAGCGCTTGCTGTTGTTGTGGCGTCAGGCTGATATCGGCTCTTGTCGCAACATCACCGGTTCTTTGCCAGAATTCCTCTGCTCCGTCACCGTCATAAAACATGTTAAGACCGATTGGGTTGCCCTCTTTGTTTCGTTGGATCACCAAACGGGTTACGCTATCTGTAAAGCCAAAACTGTCGTTTCCCTGCGCGATTAGTTCGAAGGGGCGACTGCCTGCGCGGGTCGAGAATAACTTGCCGTTTTGAATCTCCAGTGTGCGACTGTCCTCAGCTTTGCTATAAACCCCGCTCACTTCACGCAATTGGGCTTCAGAGAGGCTAACTGACGGGTATTCCGGGTAGGGATTACCGCTGGCATATGCAGCAATTTTTCGACCTAAATAGCTAAGATCTGGTCCGGGGCCATCACTGTTTCGAAGCATCACCACGGTTATTTTGGCTTGAGGTACGTAAATCAACATCGAGACAAAACCATTGATGCCACCGCCATGCTGAAGTTCCTCCATACCCCGTAACGTCCCCCTGAAAATACCAAAGCCATAATTGCCATCATTCTCTGCTGCAGCACCGGTTGGTGTAATCATTTGCTGGTAGCTGGCTGCTGTTAGAAGCTTGCCGCCATGCAACAGGCGGTTCCACTGCCACAGCGCATGCGCATCTGCTACCAGGGCACCAGCGGCATGGGGTTGGGTCATGCTTAATAAAGCCGCTTGCGTAACATCTTGTCTTGGACGCAAGCTGTAGCCACTGGCCATCCCCGGAATAATAGTTTGCTCGCCAGGATAACGAATATTACTGATCTGATTGGGTTGCAGTAACGCATCGTTAATATACTGATGCCAGCTTTTTCCGCTAATGGTTTCAATAACAGCCCCCAGCAGCACATAACCGGAATTGTTGTATCTGAAGTCTGCACCTGGAGCAAAATCGACTGTTAAGTCTTTAAACTCGTCAATCAGCTCTGCGGTGGTTAATTCCCTGCGAATATTATTATGCATATAGCCGGGAATACCGGTATAGCTTTTCACGCCAGAGGTATGATTTAGCAAGTGCAATAGCGTAATATTTTTTGCATTTGGATAATCTGGCAAGTATTTGTTAAGTGGGTCACTCAGTGATGCTTTGCCTTCGTCAATCAGCTTTAACAGGGCCGCCGCCGCAAACTGTTTGGTCACAGAGCCGATCCGGAATTTATGTTCTGAACTTAATGGCACGGCAAGTTCGATATTAGCCTGGCCATATGCCTTATGAAATAACACCTCGTCACCCCGAGCAACCAATACCGCAACGCCCGGACCCTTGCTATCTATTGGTTGTTGTAACAGTAATTGATCGGCGTAACCGCTTATCGCTGTTGTATTCGGTAAAGTCGTTGTTGCCATTACAGCGCCACTGGTGCAGCACAATACGCTGGCTAGCCATAGTTGTTTTAACATAATTACTCCTTGTTATTGTTATGCAGTGTGTATTGTCTGTAACCGGGTCACAGTTGGGGATGTAGAGGCAAAAATGAGACCATATTTTTTCTTGCTTTAAATCAATAAATTAACAATTAAGAGCATAGTCGGTTTTAGCAAAACCACCAAAAAGTACGTTTTTCAGCCAATGGGTTAGCGGATTTACCACACAACAGTATTAAGTTGGCTTGTTTGCGGTGCAATGAGGTATCGTTTTGTGCAGGAAGGGGGAGTTCAGACTGAATTTATGTAAAATGGCAGGCGACTATTAATCCGGACTTTGTTCATGTCAGAATATTTATTTGTCTATGGCACGCTTCGCCAACATGCCCCGCGCCGGGCAGCTGGCAATCGTTGCTATCAGTTACTGCAGCAATATGCCAGCCTTGTCGGGCTGGGTGGTTTGCAGGCTAAGCTGTATTTGGTCGATTATTACCCCGGTGCCGTGCCAAGTAACGACCCCGCTTGGCAGGTTGTCGGTGAAGTTTATCAGCTAGCGAAAGCTGCAAATTTACTCACAGAGCTGGATGCCTATGAAGAGTGCGACCCTGGTTTTGCTAGCCCCACTGAATATCTGCGACTTAAACAACCCGTCACCCTACAAAATGGTGCAGCGGTTACTGCTTGGGTCTATGTTTACAACCGCGCGACGGATGATTTAAAGCCCATTTTATCAGGTGATTTTACGCTGGATGGAAACTGATCGTGACTTTGGAATAGAAAAGGCCGCTACGCGGCCTTTTTACAGTTAAAGCAGATGTTTAGTGACGGAAATGGCGTACACCGGTAAACACCATCGCCATACCGTGCTCATCTGCGGCAGCGATTACTTCGGCATCGCGCATTGAACCACCTGGCTGGATCACCGCAGTAATACCCGCAGCAGCGGCAGCATCAATACCGTCGCGGAACGGGAAGAAAGCATCAGAGGCCATGACAGAGCCTTTGACTTCTAAGCTTTCGTCCGCGGCTTTGATACCAGCGATTTTTGCGCTGTACACGCGGCTCATTTGGCCGGCGCCGACGCCAATGGTCATGCTGTCTTTCACATAAACAATGGCATTCGATTTCACAAACTTGGCGACTTTCCAGCAGAACAATAAATCTTTTAACTCTTGTTCGGTGGGCTGGCGCTGACTCACTACCTTTAAATCAGCCGCTGTTACAGTGGCTTGATCGCGGTCTTGCAATAAGATACCACCGTTGACTTGCTTGATATCCACGGCAGCACTGGCGGCAGCAAATTCGCCACACACTAATAAGCGTACATTCGGCTTAGTGGCGACAACCGCGACCGCAGCAGCGGTGGCGCTAGGGGCAATAATCACTTCCACAAATTGACGGCTAACGATTTCTTTTGCCGTGGTGTCATCTAACTCGCGGTTAAAGGCGATAATGCCGCCAAACGCTGAGGTAGGATCGGTTGCATAAGCGCGGTTATAAGCCGCCAGAATGTTTTCACCAATAGCCACACCACAAGGGTTGGCGTGCTTGACGATCACACAGGCCGGTTCGGCAAATTCTTTTACACACTCTAAAGCGGCATCGGTATCGGCAATATTGTTGTAAGACAGGGCCTTACCTTGTAATTGTGTTGCGCTGGCAACCGATGCTTCATTGGCGCCGGCTTGTACGTAAAACGCCGCCGTTTGATGGCTGTTTTCGCCGTAACGTAAATCTTGTTTTTTCACGAATTGGCTATTAAAGGTGCGAGGGAACTTGCTCGCCGGCGCGGTGGGCGTGTCATAAGCCGGTAACATGGCGCCGAAGTAATTGGCGATCATGCCATCATATTGTGCGGTATGTTCAAAGGCGCTGATAGCTAAACTAAAGCGCGTAGCATGAGTGGTGGCACCGTTATGTGCTTGCATTTCAGCCAGTACCATCGCGTAATCGTGAGCATTAACAATAATTGTCACGTCTTGATGGTTTTTAGCGGCAGCACGCACCATTGTTGGGCCACCGATATCGATATTCTCAATTGCATCAGCCAATGAGCAATCCGCTTTGGCTACGGTGTTAGCGAATGGGTAAAGGTTCACGACAACTAAATCGATAGGGCCGATGTTATTTGCCGTCATCACGGCTTCATCGATGCCTCGGCGCGCTAAAATACCACCATGAATTTTCGGGTGTAGCGTTTTAACACGACCATCCATAATTTCAGGGTGGCCGGTGTAATCAGAAACTTCAATTACGGCAATACCTTGCTCGGCTAATAATTTAGCTGTGCCACCGGTAGATAAAATCTCTACTTGCATGGCGCTGAGTGCCTTGGCGAATTCAACAATACCGGTTTTATCAGATACGCTCAAAAGGGCGCGGCGGACAGGACGAAGTGTGCTCATCAGGATTATCTCGTTGTAGCTAAAAGAAAGAGTGACATGGCGTAAGCCGGGCTGGAACAGAGCTTAGCAGCGAAGTTTTACTCTGATCCAGCTAATAAAAAAGCACCCGAAGGTGCTTGGTAGCAGGGCCGAACCCTGCGGGGCATTACGACATGCCGTATTGTTTAAGTTTCTTACGCAGCGTACCGCGGTTGATACCCATTAAGTTAGCGGCGCGTGTTTGATTGCCGCGGGTATATTTCATCACTTCTTCCAGTAGCGGGCGTTCTAATTCAGATAAAACCAGCTCGTACAGGTCGTTAACATCTTGGCCGTTTAACTGTTGCAGATAGTTAGCAACGGCTTTTTGCGCGGCGTTAGATAAAGCCTGTGGCTTTTCCTGAGTTTGTACGTGGGCGTTAGTAATAAATGGCGAAGTAACGTTCGAATTAAACATTGCTTTTTCTCTTTTACGTTAGGTGGCTGCTAGTTTATGAAAATAGTCATTTAATGCATCAAGCTGCGTTAACGCCAGCTCAATGCCATTGAATTCACTGCGAAAAAGTCCTTGAGGATCATGCTCTGCCAAATACCACCCCACATGTTTGCGGGCGATACGGGCACCGGCGTGTTCACCATACAATTGGTGTAAGCCTTGCACATGCTCCAACAGGATTTGCTGCACTTCTAAAACTGAAGGTGCGGCTAATTTCTGTCCTGTTGCCAAATAATGTACTACTTCCCGAAAAATCCATGGTCGTCCTTGAGCTGCTCGGCCAATCATTACGGCGTCAGCTCCGGTGTAGTCCAGCACAAAACGTGCTTTTTCCGGGGTGGTAATATCACCATTCGCCATTACTGGTATCGATACCTGCTGCTTAATTGCGGCAATGGTGTCGTACTCAGCTTCTCCTTTATACATACAAGCTTTGGTACGGCCATGTACCGCGAGTGCCTGTATGCCATTATCTTCAGCAATACGCGCAATTTGCACGCCATTGCGATTATCCGGATCCCAACCTGTACGAATTTTTAACGTTACAGGGACGTCAACGGCGTTAACCACCGCTTGGATAATCTGTTCAACCAACTCGGGATACTGCAATAAAGCAGAACCCGCCAGTTTTTTATTTACCTTCTTGGCAGGGCATCCCATATTAATGTCGATAATATGTGCGCCAATCTCGACATTGTAACGGGCTGCTGCCGCCATTTGTTCAGGATCACTGCCGGCAATTTGCACCGAACGGATCCCAGACTCCTGACGATGTCCCATGCGATTCTGTGATTTTTCACTCTGCCAGACCAGCGGATTGCTCGACAGCATTTCTGACACAGCTAAAGCTGCACCGAAACGCCGACAAAGCTCACGAAAAGTGTGATCGGTTACTCCAGCCATCGGAGCACAAACTACCTTATTCGCTAACTGATATGGACCTATGCGCACCACTGAATCCAAGGCTCTACCTCCAAGGGGCGCTAAGTTTACGGATTTTTGTCACTAAAGCAAAGGTTATTATTTAAACAAAACCTGCTTTTTTTTGACCTTTCAGGGATTGACATTCCCTAAAAGGCTGAAAAGCCGTGTTTTCTCAAGCTTATGTTAGCGCCAGTGCTGATGTCGATAAAAAGATAATTGTGTTGTTGTTGTTTTTATCACCAACCCAAAACTCAAAAGCCTGACTGAATAGACGCTGAATTAGGCGTTTTTTCTGGCGCTTAAACGTACCCATTCTTCCTGTTCGGCAATGGGATCAAAAGTAAACTCAGCGGCATAGGAATCGATCACACTTTGCGCTTGGCTTTGCAGAATACCCGAGAGCGCCAATAAGCCCCCCGGCTTTACATAGGCACTAATAATGCTGGATAGTTCAGCTAAGGGGCCGGCTAAGATGTTGGCCACCACCACATCGGCTTGAAGTTGTGGCTGATCTTTAGGTAAGTACAATTCTATTTGATTTAGCACATCGTTACGTTCCGCGTTGGCACGTGAGGCCATAATGGCTTGTGGGTCGATATCCACGCCAATAACACGGCTGGCACCCAGTTTTAACGCTGCAATACCTAAAATACCTGAGCCGCAACCAAAGTCGACCACGGTTTGGCCATGGCTAATGTGTGCGTCGAGCCATTGCATACACAATGCGGTCGTTGGGTGGGTGCCGGTGCCAAACGCCAGGCCGGGATCTAGCATCACATTCACGGCTGTCGGATCGGGGATAGGGCGCCAGCTTGGGCATACCCATAGCCGCTCGCCAAACTTGATCGGATGAAAGTTATCCATCCATTCGCGTTCCCAGTCTTTATCTTCTAACTGTTCTAGCTTGTAGCTGACGCCTTCTTTAAATAATGCAGTGCTTTCAAGCTGCGCAATCACTTTTTGCATCGGGTGTTCGGCATCGAATAGCCCCATCACCACGGTATTGGCCCAATAAATCACTTCACCTGGCATCGGCTCGTAGATCGGTGTGTCTTGCGCATCCAGAAAGGTGACCGCCTGCGCCCCCCAGCTCATTAGCATGTCGCTGACCTGTTCGGCTTTCTTTTCAGTGGTCGTGACGCGTAATTGGATCCAAGGCATAGCGGTTCTCTACAAGCGAAAAAAGGCGCTTATTATAGCGCCTGCAACCAGCAGAGATCCAATGAATGCCAAAAGAAAAAGGGCCCGCAGGCCCTTTTCAGTTTCACGTGAGTAAAACGCTGTTATTTAATACCCAATTTCTTTTCCAAATAATGGATATTGGTACCGCCTTTACAGAAACCGGCATCGCGCATAATGTCTTTATGCAGTGGGATGTTGGTTTTGATACCTTCCACTAATAACTCGTCTAAGGCATTGCGCATCCGCGCCAGAGCGATATCACGGGTCTCACCGTAGGTGATTAACTTACCGACCATCGAATCATAGTTTGGTGGCACCGTGTAATCAGCATAGATGTGCGAGTCCCAGCGAATACCATTACCACCCGGTGGATGGAAACGTGTGATCTTACCCGGTGATGGGATAAAGCTCACTGGATCTTCAGCATTGATCCGACACTCAATGGCATGGCCACGGATAACGATGTCTTCTTGCTTGATGGTCAACGGCATACCCGAGGCAACACGCAGTTGCTCTTTAATTAAGTCGACACCGCTAATCATTTCGGTAACCGGGTGCTCTACTTGAATACGGGTGTTCATCTCGATAAAGAAGAACTCACCATTTTCAAATAAGAACTCAAAAGTACCGGCGCCACGGTAATTCATCACTTTACAGGCATCGACACAACGACCACCGATAAAGGCACGCAGTTCTGGGGTAATACCCGGTGCTGGCGCTTCTTCTACCACTTTTTGGTGGCGACGCTGCATTGAACAGTCACGCTCACCTAAGTGGATGGCGTTACCTTGGCCATCAGCTAAAACTTGAATTTCGATATGACGTGGGTTTTCCAGGAATTTCTCCATATACACCATGTCATTACCAAAAGCGGCTTTCGCTTCGGCTTTCGTCATCTCGATAGAGCTGACTAATTCTTCTTCAGTACGCACCACTCGCATACCACGACCACCGCCGCCGCCAGCCGCTTTAACGATAATCGGATACCCGATGCGCTTTGCAATCTTCATGTTAACAGCAGCATCATCGCCAACCGCACCATCAGAGCCCGGCACGCATGGCACGCCGGCTTTTTTCATCGCTTCAATGGCTGACACTTTGTCACCCATTAGGCGGATAGAATCCGGGTGTGGGCCGATAAACACTAAGCCGCTTTCTTCAACTTGTTGCGCAAAATCGGCGCGTTCAGCCAAGAAACCATAGCCTGGGTGGATCGCTTGCGCATTAGTCACTTCAGCAGCCGCAATTAATGCGGGTATATTTAAGTAGCTTTGCGGTGAAGGTGCTGGGCCAATACAAATGGTTTCGTCAGCTAACAACACGTGTTTTAAATTACGGTCAACAGTAGAGTGTACTGCTACCGTTTTGATACCGAGCTCTTTGCACGCACGCAAAATGCGTAGGGCAATTTCGCCTCGGTTGGCTATCAGGACTTTTTCTAACATTAGTCAGCCTTAATGTTATTCGATAATAAAAATTGGCTGGTCAAATTCAACCGGCTCGCCGTTTTCAACCAAGATTTCTTTTACCACACCCGCTTTATCGGCTTGGATTTGGTTCATCATCTTCATGGCTTCAACAATACATAAGGTGTCACCCACTTTAACGGCTTGACCCACTTCCACGAAATTTTTCGACGTTGGCGATGCAGCACGATAGAAAGAACCCACCATCGGTGATTTCATAACATGACCCGTGACTACCGGTTTTGCTTCCGCTGCGGCTGCCGCAGGTGCCGCTGGCGCAGGTGCAGGCGCCTGCATTGGCGCTGGCGCATAATGCATAGGTTGTGGCGCATAATGTTGTGCGGGGCCATGGCGACTGATGCGTACCGATTCTTCGCCTTCAGTAATTTCTAATTCAGAAATGCCAGACTCTTCCAGCAATTCAATTAATTTTTTAATTTTTCTAATATCCATGTCTTTCGCCTGATTGAGTTAGGTTTGATTATGTGAGTGTAAATAAGATACTGCCGCGTCTAAAGCGTAATGATAGCCTTTAGCGCCGAGGCCGCAGATCACGCCTCGGGCAATATCGGATAAATAAGAGTGATGCCGAAAACTTTCCCGCGCATGTACATTAGATAAGTGTACTTCGATAAAAGGGATCGCAACCGCTAACAACGCATCGCGCAGTGCAATGCTGGTATGGGTATAAGCACCTGGGTTAATAATAATAAAATCTTGCTGTTGATAGCTTTGGTGGATGGCGTTGATTAATTCATGCTCAGCATTAGATTGCAGGGCTTGTAATTGCACATCTAAGGAAGCGGCTTGTTGCTGCAATGCGCTAACAATATCCGCTAAGCTGGCAGCACCATAGGTGGCCGGCTCACGAACGCCCAACATATTTAAATTTGGGCCATTTAACAGTAATATGCGCAAAGTTGCTGCCATCTTTCCCTATCCACTTATAAAATGCTGCTACCACCAACAAACGCCTTGTTTGCTGAAGTTAATGCAGCACTTTAGGGCGAAACCGGTCTGGTTGTCGAGAGCCAACTGGCAGTTACCTGCCTTATTATAGTGAAATCGCAGCAAATGGCAGCAAAATACTGGTCTTATCAGCCAGTGGCTGTCTGGATGTCTGTTGCGAGCGATGCCCGCAACGTCAGTTTTGCCAGCTTCGGCGAACTTTATCGTTCGCCGAAAGACTTTAATTGATGATGCTATTTAAATGCGCGGCAAAAGGCGCAGCAGCTTGAAAGCCCGTAACACGGCTTTGGGTTAGTTCCGTGCCATCAGGAGCAAAGAACAACAAGGTGGGTAAACCGAGTACTTGATAGCTATCCAATAATGCTGCGTCGGCGCGTGACATACGGGTAACATCAATTTTAATCAAGCGCATTTGCGACGTTAAGGCCGTCACTTCTGGTTTGGGGAAGGTCAGTTGCTCAAATTCTTTACAGGCGACACACCATTCCGCATACAGATCGACCATGGTGTATTGCCCCGCCGCAGCCGCCAGTTTTAATTGTTCGGCCAGATCTTCAGCAGTTTCTATTTCAATAAAGCCCAGTGCATTAACGTTGAAACCAGCTTGCTCGCTGCTTTGCGGGCTAGGCGCTGCCAGTGTTGATGCTGGACGCCAGTGGTTTAAGTTAAGCCAAAAAGCACCAAGTAACAGCAATTGTGCTATGACGGCTAATATCGCTTTGCCACTTGGGTTTTGCAGCGTAAATAACAGCCGATATAAATACACCACCAATACTAGCGTTAAGCCAGTACCCATTAATAAGATGGTGCTGTAAGGCAAAAATCTTTCTAACAAAATCAAAGGTACAGCCAATAACAAGAAACCAAAGATGTTTTTTACCGCATTCATCCAATTGCCCGCTTTGGGTAGTAAACGGCCACCGGATGTGCCGAGCAGCAGTAAAGGCAGCCCCATCCCTAAACTCAGGATATACAGGGTTAAGGCTCCAATAACTAAGTCGCCACTTTGTGCCACATACAATAGCGCGGCTGATAGCGGTGCAGTGGTACAAGGCGAAGCAATTAAGCCTGATAACGCGCCCATGACAAAAGCGCCTTTTAACGAGCCGCCCTGTTGTTTATTGCTAAGCCCTGAGATTTTCGCCTGCCAACTGGATGGTAATTGAAAATTAAATACACCAAACATTGCTAGGGCTAAAACGACAAAGATGACGGAGGCAACAATAAGAACACTGGGATGTTGCAGCCAAGCTTGAAACTTTACACCCAGGCTGGCGACCACCAAACCAAGAGCAGAGTAAGTAAGCGCCATGCCTTGCACATAAGACATGGATAAACCAAATGCACGACGAGTCGAAAGTTGTTTCCCTTGTCCAACGATGATACCGCTTAAAATGGGATACATCGGAAAGACACAAGGTGTAAAAGATAAACCCAAACCTAATAGAAAAAATACTCCCAAGCTTGCCAATAAAGAACCCTGATTAAGCTTATCCATTAAGCCATATTGACTCGATATCGCGTTTGAAGACGTGTCGGTATCAATATCTACTGTACTGGGTAGTGCTGTGCCGTCTGTCAGTTGCAATAATGGAATGTCAACGCTTTTCGGCGGGTAACAAAAACCGGCTTCAGCACAGCCCATATACTGAACACGAAAAATAGCGTCTTCATCAATATCGCTTAACGGGATCTTTAATTGCAATTGATGGTAATACACCTCGGTTTTGCCAAAGAACTCGTCTTCAATGGTCATGCTAGCAGGGTAGGTGGGGTGAGAAAAACTGACGGCTACGCCGCCGAGTTTAAATTTATCGCGATACATGTAGTAGCCATCAGCGATAGTCCAATTCAGTAATAAAGCGCCATCTTGTTGCCGGTAATCCAACACAAAGGCTTGTTCAACTGGCAGAAATTGCGGCTGCGCTTGCAGTAGGCTATTTAATACCGAATTGTTGTTCGCTAGTGCATTGCTTTGTTGTGCTTGGGCAAAGCCCGTTAAGGCTAGGGTGAGAACCAAGCTTAAAAGCAGCAAATAAAAACGTTTAATGATCACCTAGGGTTACCTCATTTATCCATTGACCGTAGGGTGCATGCAGCCGAGTCAGCGGTAAAGCAATAATTTCTGGCACAGTGTACGGGTGAATGGCCAAGATGGCTTGTTCTATTGCGGTAAAGTTAACGGCTGGTGCTTTTAACTGCAATTGTATTTCCACACTGTGCTCAATTTGGCCTTGCCAGCGGTAACTGGAACGAATATCCGGCAATCGATTGATACAAGCGACTAACTGCTGGGACAGTAAGCTTTCGGTGATGCGCTGTGCGCTGCTGTCATCAGGGCAATTACAGAGAATCAATAAATAGGGCGTCATCGTCGGTTCCCAATCTGAAGCACAATGAAAAGTGATTATAAGCGAAAGCGACCTTAAAAAAATGCAGGTTTTTTTACAACAGCCCTTGGAATTTTTTCCTCAGCGCCCCATATAGCGAACACACAATTTAACACCCTTGTTAAACATAAAACTCGCTTTAGGAGATAGAGCATGAATATTCGTCCATTACATGATCGTGTCATCATCAAACGTACCGAAGCTGAAAGCAAATCAGCTGGCGGCATCGTGCTGACCGGGGCTTCTGCCGAAAAATCTACCCGTGGTGAAGTCGTTGCAGTTGGCAATGGTCGTATCTTAGATAACGGTAACGTTAAGCCACTAGAAGTAAAAGTTGGCGACAAAGTATTGTTCGGTGCTTATGTAGAGCGCACAGAAAAAATTGATGGTCAGGAATATGTTATCACCAAAGAAGACAACATCTTAGGTGTCATTCTGGATTAATTTTCACACTTCACTGATCAATTATTAATCGCATTTGAGGATATACAACATGGCTGCAAAAGACGTACGTTTTGGCGACGAAGCTCGCAATAAAATGCTGAAAGGCGTAAATATTCTGGCTAACGCGGTACGCGTTACCTTAGGCCCAAAAGGCCGTAATGTTATTTTAGATAAGTCATTCGGTTCACCTGTTATCACTAAAGACGGTGTTTCTGTTGCCAAAGAAATCGAGCTAGAAGACAAGTTCGAGAATATGGGCGCACAGATGGTGAAAGAAGTCGCGTCTAAAGCCAATGACGAAGCCGGTGACGGTACCACTACCGCAACGGTACTAGCGCAAAACATCATCAACGAAGGTGTTAAAGCCGTTGCTGCTGGCATGAATCCAATGGATTTAAAGCGCGGTATCGACAAAGCGGTTATTGCTGCCGTTGAAGAGCTGAAAAAACTTTCTCAGCCTTGTGCCGACAGCAAAGCGATTGCGCAAGTAGGTACTATTTCTGCTAACTCTGACGAAGAAATCGGTAACATTATTGCCGAAGCCATGGACAAAGTAGGCAAAGAAGGCGTGATCACCGTTGAAGAAGGTCAAGGCCTGAACAACGAGTTAGACGTGGTTGAAGGTATGCAATTCGACCGTGGTTACCTGTCTCCTTACTTCATCAACAACCAAGAAGCCGGCCAGGTTGAACTGGATAACCCTTACATCTTAGCGGTTGATAAGAAAATTTCGAATATCCGTGAATTACTACCGGTATTAGAAGGTGTAGCAAAATCAGGCAAGCCATTGTTAATTATTGCAGAAGACGTTGAAGGCGAAGCCTTAGCGACTTTAGTGGTAAATAACATGCGCGGCATCGTGAAAATCTCTGCGGTTAAAGCCCCAGGTTTCGGCGATCGTCGTAAAGCAATGTTACAAGACATTGCCACACTGACTGGCGGTACTGTGATTTCTGAAGAAATCGGCATGGAATTAGAAAAAGCCACGCTGGAAGATTTAGGTACTGCTAAGCGCGTGGTTATCACGAAAGATAACACCACTATTATTGATGGTGCCGGTGATCAAGCGGCTATCGATGGTCGTGTGAAGCAAATTCGTCAGCAAATCGAAGAAGCCACTTCTGACTACGATAAAGAGAAACTGCAAGAGCGTCTGGCGAAACTTGCTGGCGGTGTAGCGGTAATCAAAGTCGGTGCGGCGACTGAAATCGAAATGAAAGAGAAGAAGCACCGTGTTGAAGATGCGCTGCATGCAACTCGCGCAGCAGTAGAAGAAGGCGTAGTGCCTGGCGGTGGTGTAGCTTTAGTTCGTGTTGCTGCTTCTTTAGTGGGCATGACGGGTGCAAACGAAGATCAAACGCACGGTATCAAAATTGCGCTACGCGCAATGGAAGCACCACTGCGTCAAATCGTTTCTAACGCTGGTGAAGAGCCGTCAGTGGTTGTAAACAAAGTGAAAGAAGGCACAGGTAACTACGGTTACAATGCCGCGACGGATGTTTATGGCGACATGTTAGAAATGGGTATCCTTGACCCAACTAAAGTAACGCGTTCTGCACTGCAGTTTGCTGCTTCTGTAGGTTCACTGATGATCACCACCGAAGCCATGGTAACTGAATTACCAAAAGATGATGCGCCTGCAATGCCTGATATGGGCGGCATGGGTGGCATGGGCGGCATGATGTAATCTGCCCAAGCATCTTTTTTCGATGTGTTAAAAACCCGTAAAGCGCTGCTTTACGGGTTTTTTTATTGGTAAATTCACTGCTTTAAGTCGCATTTTAATGATTTAAATTTATATCTCGCTTGATATTGGTTTTCCATTTAGCCGCTAATTATTCGTATGAAAACCATTGTATTGCCCTAAATAGGTTTTGTTTTCTTGTGTTTTTAGCCCATTTAGCCTGTCCATTTAGTCCTAAATGCAGATGTTTTAAGCTGAGGTTTTGCTTAAAACATCACGGTTATTGGCTCTTTTTACACCCCACTCAAAATGCTGAACGCTATTATATTTATGCTGTTTTTCGCCGTAATTTTGTACGGCTTCTGTTATAATAAACCCCTTGTGGCGCAGTAGGCTAAAGTCGAGCTAAAACTCTAACTTATTGATGTTTAAATTGTATTGTAACGAAGCATCCAGTAAATAACCTAGTAAAAAGGAAGCGTAAATGAAAGTTGTGTGCATCGGCGAAATGTTAATTGACTTTGTTTGTACAGATACGAACGCAGGCTTAGTTAACGGCGTAAATTACGTGAAAAAATCAGGTGGTGCGCCGGCGAATGTGGCGGCCTGTATTGGTAAATTAGGTGCGGATGTTTCGTTGGTAGCGGCCGTGGGTAACGACCCTTATGGTCAGTATTTAACTGAAGAAATTAAAGCCTATCATGTGAACACGGATTTTGTGTCGACGTTACCGATGTCGACCACTTTTGCTTTTGTGTCATTAGCGGATAACGGCGAGCGTGAATTTGCGTTTAACCGCGGTGCCGATGAGCAACTGTGCCTGAGCGATGCAGCAATTGAGCAATTAACCGATGATGCCATTGTACATTTAGGTTCAGCCACGGCTTTACTGGGTGGCGAACTTAGCGCCAGTTATTTACGTTTGGCTACTGCCGCTAAACGCAAAGGTAATATCATTTGTTTCGATCCCAATTTTAGAATTGGCCTGTGGCAAAACCGTGAAGAAGAATTTAAAGCTAAGTGCGAGCACTATTTTGCGCTGGCCGATATCGTTAAAGTAAGCGATGACGAATTAGTATTGTTAAGTAATGAAACCGATATGCAAAAAGGCTGTCAGTACTTTCATGATTTAGGCGTGAAGATTGTACTGGTTACTCTGGGCCCTAAAGGCTGTTTAATTTCACATCTGGGGCAGCAGACTTTAGTGCCAGCTTATGTAATAACCGCCATCGACACCACAGGGGCGGGTGACTCTTTTATTGGTGCGGTATTGTTTAAGATGTCGCAAACGGCGGCTGGCGAACATTTTTATCGTGAGCAAATTGCCGATTTCGTGGCTTTTGCCGGTAAAGTGAGTGGTTTAGTCTGTGCCACTATTGGTGCAATGGCTGCATTACCTACCTTGGCTGAAGTAGAAGCCGGTACTTTTATTGTTAAAAAGTAAGTAGGCCTAACCTCGCAAGCCTGCATCAGGCAGTGCTTGCTGGGTAATGAACATCAGCACGTGTAACACGGTGAATGGCGGTGATGGCATCACCTTGATTGGCAAAGCGGTTAGTCGCTACTTAGCAAACGTTCCGCAGTATACTCGTTGGTGATCAACCCGTTGATCATGGTTGAACGCAAAGCACCTAACAGTGACAACACTTTATCTTCACCCGCAGCAATGGCGATAACCGGCTTATCAGCATTGACTTTCAATGGCGTACTGGCCACTCTATCGTTGACGGCACAATCAATTAACTGACCGTTGCGATCAAATACCCAACTAATAATCTCGCCGACTGCACCTTTTTCTTCTAATTCTTTCAGCTCTTCGTGGGTGACAAAACCATCAAGAAATAATGGCGAGTGCAGCCCTAAATTGCCCACGCCGACAAAGGTCACATCCGCGTTAGCGGCTAAGGCCAGATTGCTGGCCACATTGCGCTGCGAATGCAGTTGTTCTTTTTCTTGCTTGCTTCTAGGTAGCACAGGTAACGGCATCGGATAGTGTTTTGCATTGATATGCTCGGCCATCCTTACCACGACATCATAAGGTGATGCTGAGCCATCTGAGGCCATATTACCCAATAGCGCGACAACTTTGTGCTGCTCACAGTCCATCGCCGTTAGCTCGTCAACGCAGGCTCTAAGTACTCGGCCCGTACCCATGGCTAATACTTGTGGCTCTGTGTGGCGAAGGTGACGTTCAATTTCATTAGCGCCAGCTTGCGCTAAACCAAGGGGGGAGCTCGTGTCATCCAGATCACTGGGTACCACTTCACAGGTGATCAGATTAAAGCGACTTTTCAGTTTTTCGCTCAAATCCATGCATTTGGCTATGGGATGATCGAGCCGAACTTTTATTAAGCCTTCGCTTACCGACAACGCCACCATTCTTTGTGCCGATTGACGCGAGATATTCAGCTTTTTGGCAATTTCATCTTGGGTGTTGCCGGCGACATAATAAAGCCAGCCCGCCCTTGCGGCATCATCGAGTTTTCTAATCTCAGCGTTGGATAGCTTAGCCACGGTAACCTCTAGTGTTTGTCAGTGGATATCAGTTTTGGTAGCAGAATAGTAAGTTGCTGCCAGTGCGAAATGCAATGTGTTGCGGGTAGGTCGTTACTTAGGTCATAAGGTTTATGTTTTAAATGGCTGGCGCCTCGATACTGGATCACTTGCATTTGCGCAGCGATAGCGGCGCTAATCCCGGCCGGTGAATCTTCAATCACCAAACAGTTCTCGGGCAAGTAACCCAAACGAGCCGCAGCATGTAAAAACAAATCGGGTGCGGGTTTACCACGTGGCACTTCTGCAGCAGTAAAGACCCGACCGTTAAAGTAGCTTGCTAGCTGCGTCACATCCAAGGCATGGGCGACACGTTCTGGGGTACTGCTGGTTGCCACGCAACTGGGTAAATTAAGTTGGTCTAACAAGGTTGTTAAACCTAAGGTGGCTTGAAGTTTGGCGGCAAAGAGATCCATCAAGGCCACATGGTACTGTTGCTGAAAGTCAGCCGACAGCAATACGCCAAAATCTTGCTGAACTTTAGCCTGCACATGTTGATAACTATGACCTAAAAAATGCTGATCAAAATAGCTAGGCGACACATCGGCACCTAAGGTTGTTAGCATGCTTAATAATTGTTGTTTGCTGAGATCCTCGCTATCGACTAACACGCCATCGCAATCGAAAATAATTAACTCGATGGAATTATTTTGCAAAGGGCGAAGTCGGTTAGTCATAGCGTTGGGTTCATTATGCTTGATAGTAATCAGCCAGTGTTTTTGCCACACCGTCATGCCACAGCTTGCTCAGCCAAGCAGAAAAGTGGTCAACAAAAACGGCATTGGTACCTATTTCGCCAAATATATCATGCATCTGTAGAAATACTACCGGATTGTCTTTCGCTTGTAATGAAAGCTCAGCCAAACGCGGTGCGTGCTCATCATATAAATCAAAGCCTAAGCCCTGTTCTGCCGAGCTGTTCATCGCGCAAAGTCGACACCAAAGTGCAACGACAAGCGCTAGGCCCTTCACGCTGCGACCTGCTGCTAAATTATCGCGGATAATAGGGAAGATAAACTTCGGTAACCGGTTTGAGGCATCTTGGCATAAACGCGGTACCGTATCACGAACTTCTGGATTGGCAAATCTGGATACAATTAACTCAGCGTATTCAGCAAAATTCACACCTGGCACTGCAGCTAAACTAGGAATGATTTCTTCTGTGGTCAGTTTTTTCAAATAGGCGGTGATGTGCGATTCTGTCATCACATCAGACACGATATTCACCCCTAGCAAAGCCGCCGGATAGGCAATAGCGGCATGGCCACCATTTAAAATGCGCAGTTTCATCAGTTCAAACGGTGCCACATCAGCAACAAACTCAACCCCAACCTCTTCTAGCGCTGGGCGGCCATTGCAAAAGTTATCTTCTAGTACCCACTGCCGAAACGGTTCGCAAAATACCGGGGCGAGATCTTCTACGCCGAACAGATTAATCAAGCGTGTTTTTTCCGCTTCTGAGGTGGCAGGGGTAATGCAGTCCACCATGGAATTAGGAAAAGTGACCTGCGCTTCCAACCAGTGAGCAAAATGAGTATCGATGCGTTTAGCCATTTCCAGCATGATGCGTTTAGTAACATCACCGTTATGCGGAATATTGTCGCATGACATCACGGTAAAGGCAGCGATGCTATGTTCCCGTCTGTGCTGTAATGCCGCTAACATCATGCCAAATACGGTTTTTGGTTGGCTGTGGTTACTGATATCGTGCAGGATATCCGGGTGTGCCAGATCAAAACCGCCTTTACTGTTAATATAATAACCGCCTTCAGTAATGGTCAAAGAGACAATGCGCGTGCTGTCCTCGCTTAATTTGCTAATTAACTTCGCTGTGTCATTTTCAATAAAATCTATCATCGAGCCGCAAATCTGGGCGCTGAGTCCTTTCGCATCTAAATCAACGACCGTGGTTAAATAGTCTTGTTGCTTTAGCTTTTCACGCATAATGGTATCAAAGGATTTAGTCCCGGCGCCAATAATGGCCCAGTCATGCGACTTACCCAGATTAAATAAGCGATGCAAGTAGATGGCTTGATGGGCACGATGAAAATTGCCGACACCGATGTGCACAATGCCGCCACTAAGCTGTTCGCGATGATATAAAGGTTTGGTTAAATTTGCCGGCAAACTGGCCAGCGTTTGATAATTTAATTTCATTGGCATGGAATGGTGCTCGTTATACTTGAGACGCGGCAACGGGTGTCGCATTTAAGCTGTTCCCGGCGGCATCAAATTTATGGATTTTATCGTCTGCTGCGCTCAGTCTGATTTGATCGCCTGAGCGGATAGGGCTGTCACCGTCCGCTTTCACGGTCAAGGTACCTATGCCGTCAACATGGACATGTAGAAAGCTTTCTGAACCAAGATGCTCAATCACACCTACTTTACCTGTCCACATGCCTGCGTCTTCGTTAATCTTGAAGTGCTCTGGGCGCACACCCAGCGTACGTGTAAGCTGATTAGCTTGAGCCTCGACCTCAATGAAATTCATTTTGGGTGAGCCGATAAAACCAGCAACAAATTTGTTGACCGGCTGCTTATACAGCTCTAAAGGCGTGCCGACTTGTTCAATAACACCGCCATTAAATACCGCAATGCGATCCGCCATGGTCATGGCTTCAACTTGGTCGTGTGTTACATAAACCATGGTCGTACCCAAGCTTTTGTGTAGTTCGGTGATTTCAAGCCGCATATTGACCCGCAATGATGCATCAAGATTCGATAATGGCTCATCAAATAAGAAGGCTGACGGCTGGCGAACAATAGCGCGGCCAATTGCTACGCGTTGCCGTTGGCCACCCGACAGTTGACCGGGTTTACGATCTAAATAATCAGTTAAATTCAGCATTTTGGCTGCAGCATCAATTTTTTGAGCGATCTCGGCAGCCGGCACTTTGGCGCGTTTTAAGGGAAAGGCAATGTTATTGCGCACACTCATATGCGGATACAAGGCATAAGATTGAAATACCATGGCCAGGCCGCGTTTGGCAGGGGCTAATTGTGTAGCGTCTTGCCCATCGATTTCAATGATGCCGCTGCTGGTGTCTTCTAAACCGGCGATCATCCGTAATAACGTCGACTTGCCGCAACCTGATGGCCCAACAAACACAATAAATTCACCATCGCGGATGGCTAAATCTAATGGACGGATCACGTTTACGTCACCGAAATTTTTCGTTACTTGTTTTAATGTAATGCTACCCATGATACGAATTCCTTATTTCACTGCGCCGAAACTTAATCCACGCACTAATTGTTTTTGACTGAACCAACCCAAGATTAAAATAGGCACGATGGCCATCACGGAGGCTGCGGATAATTTCGCGTAGAACAGGCCTTCCGGGCTGGAGTAGCTGGCAATAAATGCCGTCAGCGGTGCTGCGTTGGCAGCCGATAAAATCAGTGTCCAAAAGGCTTCGTTCCAAGCCAAAATGACATTTAACAGCAAGGTTGAGGCTATGCCGGGTAAAGCGATGGGTAGCAATACATGAAAGATTTCTTCGGTAATGCTGGCACCATCCATCCGGGCCGCTTCAAGGATTTCATGTGGGATCTCGCGAAAGTAGGTGTATAGCATCCAGACCATAATCGGCAGGTTAATGAGCGTCATCACGATCACTAAACCGAGCTTGGTATCCAGTAGGGAAAAATCCCGAAATAACAGATAGATTGGGATCAACACGCCTACTGGTGGCAGCATCTTGGTAGATAACATCCACATCAACAGATTTTTGGTACGCTTGGTTGGCACAAATGCCATTGACCAGGCGGCGGGGATGGCAATCAATAAACCGACGACACTTGAGCCTAAGGCAATGACCACTGAGTTAATAAAGTGATCAAAGTAAGGTGAACGGGCCAATACATCGCTGTAGTTTTGCAGCGTCCATTCAAACATAAATAGGCTAGGGGTTGCCGAAATGGCTTCAGCCTCAGTTTTAAAGCTGGTGATAAACGTCCACAAGATCGGGAAGAATATCAGGCCGCTGATTAACCAGGCTAGAGCGGTATAAAAGACTTTTGAGCGGAAGCTCGCGTTTGTTGACATCGATTAGCCCTCCAAATTCTTGCCAATAAGGCGCATTAAGAAAATAGCCACAATATTGGCGATAATGACCGCGATAATGCCCCCTGCCGAGCCACCCCCGACATCAAATTGCAGTAGTGATTGGGTGTAGATCAGATAAGTAATATTGGTTGAGGCATAGCCTGGGCCGCCACTGGTGGTCACCAAAATTTCAGCGAAGATCGACAGTAAGAAAATGGTTTCAATCAGGATCACGGCAGTGATTGCCCGTGATAAGTGCGGTAATACAATATAGAAAAACTTGCTGATGGGCCCTGCGCCATCTAGGTCTGCTGCTTCTAATTGCTCGCGATCTAAAGACTGAATAGCGGTTAGTAATAGCAAGGCAGCAAACGGCAGCCATTGCCAAGAGACGATCACAATAATTGAAAGTAGTGGGTAGTGTGCGAAAAAGTCGATTGGCTCAGTGCCAAAGAACGCGGCAAGGTGGGCAAATAAGCCATTTACCGGGTTCATAAACATGTTCTTCCAAACCAGCGCTGATACCGTCGGCATCACGAAAAATGGCGCAAGCACCATAATGCGTACATAGTTACGGCCCCAAATGGCTTGGTCCAGTAAAATGGCTAAGCCAATGCCGCCCCCGATGGTAATGGTTAGCACGCCACCGACAAGCAGTAGAGTATTAAAGAAAGATTCAATAAACGCCGGATCAGTCAGAAAGAATTCGTAGTTTAAAAAACCAATAAAAGCTTCATTGCCAGGCATCAGCAGGTTGTAATCTAAAAATGAGAAATACAACGTCATGCAAAGTGGCACAATCATCCATCCTAGCAATAGCACCACGGATGGAAACAGCATGAATCGAGCCAGTGTTCTGGACTGTATCGTAGCCATAAGGAAAACCTCTAAAAATATATGTTTGAGAGGTAAGCACACGGTCTTACCTCACGGGATGACATGGCTTATTTCGGATAGCGTGCTTTACGCATGGTGCGTTCCGTGGTGCGCTGAGCATTCAGTAACGCTTGCTCAACCGACATTTGACCCGTTAGCGCGGCAGCAAATTGCTGACCGACCGCCGTACCAATGCCTTGAAACTCTGGAATGGCTACAAATTGTATGCCGACATAAGGTACCGGCAACACGCTGGGGTTAACCGGATCGGCAGAGCGAATGGCATCGAGGGTGATTTGCGCAAAAGGTGCTGCGGCTAAGTAGTCTGCATTCGCATACAGAGAAGCACGCGTGCCTGGCGGAACATTTTTCCAGCCTTTTTTACTGGCCACTAATTCGGTATAACCTTTCGATGTTGCCCAGCTGATAAAGGTCATGGCCGCATCTGATTTTTTACTGCTTGATGGGATCGCCAGCGTCCAAGCCCATAACCAGTTGCCTCGTTTACCTAGGCCATTATCAGGTGCCATGGCAAAACCCACTTGATCGGCGATGTTTGAATCGGCTGGGTTGGTCACAAAGGCGCCAGCAACAGTGGCGTCGATCCAGATACCGCATTTACCGGTTTGAAATAATGCGAGGTTTTCGTTAAAGCCGTTGGCTGAAGCACCTGGTGGTCCATATTGATTCATCACTTCAACATAGTAATTCAGCGTATCTTGCCAAGCTTTAGTGTTAAATTGTGGCTGCCATTTTTCGTCAAACCAGCGTGCGCCAAACGAGTTAGCCATGGCCGTGATGAGCGCGACATTCTCACCCCAACCAGCCTTACCGCGTAAACAGATCCCGTACACGCCGGCCTCTTTATCGGTCATGGCCGCTGCCGCTTGTTTAATAAACTGCCAGCTAGGGGTATTAGGCATCTCTAAACCGGCTTTTTGCATTAAGTCTTTGCGATACATCACCATCGAGCTTTCGCCATAGAAGGGGGCGGCATATAACTCGTCTTGATAGGACAAGCCATTTTTAATGGATGGCAGAATATCGTCCACATCATAATCTGCGGCAAAATTATCGAGCTTTTTCAACCAACCTAATTTGCTCCAGATCGGTACTTCATAAGTACCGATGGTCATCACATCATATTGACCACCGCCCGTCGCCACATCGGTGGTGACACGCTGGCGTAAGATATTCTCTTCTAACGTGATCCATTGCAGTTTAATGTTCGGATGCGCTTGCTCAAACTCGCTGCTAAGCTCTTTCATCGTGATCATGTCGCCATTGTTGACTGTGGCGATGGTAATGGTTTCTGCGGCGGTTGCGACAGTCGCGAGCATGGCTAGGCATGCAAAACTGAACGTTCTGATAGACATAGATAATTCCTTAGATTCTGGCTGGTAAAGCGTGTATCAACAGATTAAAAGCGTACCGAGACTTCAGCAGTAAAACCGCCCCAGTCTGTGCCGATTTGGCCCGCTGAGTTAGCGCCTTCGCGTTGCTCAACCCACTCTGCTTTTAATAAGGTGTTTTCTGCTAGCCACCAGCCAGCCCCTAATTGCAGCCGAGTTAAATCGGTATCGCCACTCACACCCTCTGTTTCATTGCTGACTTGAGAAAAGCGGGTTGCCAGATAAAGTTTATCAGGAATAATGTAATGTGATGCTTCTAGCCCGAAAAAGCGCATTTTGCTGCTGATCGCCGCATAAGCCACACCTTGAGTGGCAACGGCTTGATTACCGTTAACATCGACAAAGCTATAGTCATCCTCGGCGGTACCGAACCAGCCTCTGAACAAGGTGTTCTCAGAAAGGCGATATTGGCTGTTTAATTGCACAATCGTCACGTTTAACCCCGGCAGTAAGCCGGCATGCGTATCGCGAGAGCTATTGCCACTAGAGACAAAATTGTAGTTATCACCGTCACCAAAAATTAATCCCGCCACTTGGATATCAGCAAAGTCACGTAAACCCACTTGACCGCCCAGGTCGCTAACAAACCAGCCGATGCCTAAATCTAGGCCAAAGTTGGTATTAACAGAAACATCACCAAAAACGTTGTAGCCGCGGCCATCACCATAGTCCTCGTCAAAGGTGGGTACTGTTACGGTGATATTGGCATTAACTTTGTCGATATTGTATTGCTGTAGCTTATAAGCCCAAGCCACTTGTACGCCTGATTCAGCCGTAACAAAGTCGGCAATAGAGTTACCGATCAATGGGTTGTTTTGTACCGCCGCGCCATCAGAAAAACCTCTGAAATCAAACACGGACGATTCGATATTACCGGCTTTTACATGCAATTCGTGAGGGGTATCCGTGACTTTTAATAAGCCTAGTACGTTGAAATCGATATAGCCAAAATCTTGCGAGATCTCAAATTTGTCATCGCTGCCAAAATCATTCGGTTCTTCACCTAAATCGACAAAGGCAGTGATGTCATCGGTGATCTTAAATGTCAGTTCTAAGTTAAAGCGCAGGCGCTGAAAGCCTGCCGACATGTTTTCGTTAATAGGATCAAAAGCACCGGGATCGGCTTCGATATTTTGAAAGCCCTGCATAAAAAGAGCATTTACTTTTAGGCGATCATCAAAAAATTCTGCGGCATCTACAGGTGTGGCGCTGAAGCCTGCGCAAAGCAAGGCTGAGGCCAACACTGAAAACGAATGTTTCGTGTTGTTGAATAATGTCATGTTTAAAACCCTTGTCTTGGAACGTCATTTTTATGTGTTTTAACCTACAGCGAGGTGGTCAAAAACTTCTGGGCATTAATGCTCACTCCGATTCGTTTTTTATATTCGGGCATTAGCTCAGTGCTTGAGCATATTCTCGATTAATAATTCTGCCGTCAACTGTTTTTGTCAGAATTTAAGCAGGTTTTTTAAGCTCTTTATTTTTTTATAAATAAATTCAATAGCTTAATTTCAAATTTTTTTATTGCTGGGTTCAGTTTGGATTCATCTGAGAAAGTGCAGGCCAAGAGAGGGCGCACTATTACGTTAATGATTGATTTATTAAGTGCTTAGCAGCGGTGAGGCAAAGCGATTTTGATAACGTCAGGTGTAGGCAGGCACCTTTGAAAGGGGCTTTAACCATGTCAACGTGGGGCCTAATTACAGAAGCGATACGACTTGCTCGGATGGAGAGGCGCTTTTACTTCGGCAAAGTGTCAGTTTGTATGGCCATTTTATGCGGTTAAGCAACAGCATGCCGTTTGTCAGTTACCGTGTTCAGCTTGCATAAAGCTAACTTAGCCTATACCTTTAAATGTTGTAATAACTCATCAGTTATTCGAGGAGGTTAAAATGCGTAACAGTATATTAGCAATGACGCTGCTAGCGTGGTCAGGGTTTAGTGCCGCAGCAGCCGAGCTAACACTAAACTTTGATGATCCCAAAGGTTTTACTGATGTAAGGCCGACTAATGATACCCGTAGTCGCTATTCTGAAAGAGTGGTCGCGGCATTTACTGATTCCTTTAACGAGTTGGCCGCAGCAATGCCTGCTGGATATAAATGGCAAGTCACGGTAACCGATATTGATTTAGCGGGTGATGTTGACTATTTTGCTGGGCCAGCCGGTCAAGCTTTACGCATTGTTAAAGATATTCATTCGCCTGCTATTCGCTTTACACACCAATTACTCGATGCCAGTGGTCAGACGGTGTTAAGTGGCGAGGTAAAGGAGCGTGATATGGGCTTTTTGCAGCGCTTAGGCCGAGCCAATTCGCGTAAAGAATTTGAATTTGAGCATAAAATGCTGGAAGACTGGTTTAAGAAAACGGTAAAGCCTGCTTTGAATGACTAGTACCGGTATCGGTAGTGAATCACAAACGATGTGTGAAAGGGGTAACGGCTAAGCGGTTACCCCTTTTTTGTTATTTGGTGATGTGTCGAAACTCCGCCAAGGTTTTGTGTAATAGTTTGAGTTGTCGAACCACACGCTCTAAAGTTGCGGTATTGAATTGCTGGCTTTGCCGCATCGCCGCGATGTGTTCTGCAGTTTCAGCTAAGTAAGGCATAAAACGATTACTTTGCGCACTAAATCCTGCTTCTTTAGCAAATACCGCCTGATGATTAGCCTTACCTTCTTGTTGCAATTGCTCTAGCAGTGCATCGGCATCGAGGGCTTTACGATAAAGCTCTTTTAGATTGTCATCCAGTTGTTCCAGTAGAGTATCCATAACGCATCTTTTCAAATCATTAAAATTAGCGAGCTATTATGCCATAAAGGCTGTGGTAGCAGAGTCCAAAACAGAGATAATTTGTGCCGAGCCATTCCATTATAAAATGTTTTGTTATACTATATCGTTTCTTTGATTTCGTGTTTTAAGGATATCGCAGTGATTGCCAAAGCGAGAGTGTTGTTTGATAAGGTAGGAATAATGGTCACATCGTTATGTGCCATTCATTGCATTATGCTACCTGTCATTCTGCCTATCCTACCTTTGTTAGGTTTAACTGCCGGCCACAACCATGCGTTTGAAGGCATAGTGTTACTGCTGACCATGGCCTTAGGTTTCTTCACGTTATTTGTGGGTTTTCATCGTTATCATCGTAAACTTTACCCATTTTATGCGTTGTTTTTAGGTGGTTTTATTTATTGGCAACGCGGCGCTTGGGGTAGCGAATACGAACACCTCATTTTGATTATCGGTGCCACCTTAGTGGTGTCAGCGCATATTATGAATATGCGCTTATGTAACAGTTGCAATAGTTGCGAAGACGAACATCAACCGTCTTAATTCTGCAAACCCATCTAAAAATCCCGCTACGGCGGGATTTTTGTTTCTGATGATTTACTGCTTTTTGCGCCGTTTAGTTTGACGCTGAAAGGCGCTGTCTGCTGCGCGCCGGATAATTGCTAAAGATCCCATCTACGCCATAGTGCTGCAGCCGCGCAATATCATCGGCTTGATCCACGGTATACACATAAACTTTTAAGCCACGGGTTTTGGCGTCATCGACAAACGCTTGGTCAATAAAGCTAACATCACAATGCACCGAGTAAGCCCCCAGTTGCTCTGCAAAAGCCGCATAATCAAGCGGTAAGCTGGCCGTTAACGCCCCCAGTTTTAAACTAGGCTGCGCGCGTTTGATGGTATGCAGTAAATGGTGATTAAACGAAGAAATCAGCAAGCGTTGGCAATCGAAAGCCAATTCTTGCTCGGCTCGTTGCAGTAATTTAAGCAAGGGCTCGGCGGTATCCGCGCCTTTTAATTCAATATTTAACCACGCCTTGGTTGCCTGCAAATAGTGCAACACTTGCCACAGTGTCGGTACGCGCTCACCGCGCCCGGCATCTAGCTGCTGTAATTGGGCTAAAGAAAACTGATATAAGCTGCCTTGGCCATTCGTGGTGCGTGCCACATGATGATCATGGATAACAATCAGCTCACCTTGCAGTGCAAACACATCTATCTCAATAGCATCTGCGCCTTGAGCTATCGCTTGCTCAATCGCCAATAGCGTATTTTCTGGATACTCACCACTGGCACCACGATGCGCGATGATTTGCATACTCATTCCTTAAAACCCCTTTTTGCTTAGTTTACTGCAGATAAAGGGCCGGTTGCGGATTTTTTTCATCAGCTTGTCGCGGCAACTGAAGGTAAATAGCCTAGATTAGAGAGGTTTAGCTGAGGAGGCTTAGAGAAAAAGGGCGTTGTGACGAGAAAGAAGAGAAGAGCAGGACATCCGTATATCCTGCTCAGGTGTTACTGTTTAGGTTATGTTAGCAAATGGCGTACCCATGCGAGTGACGGTGCCGGGTTGCTGATCGGCTAAGAATGCTACTTTGCCAGCAGGGAAAGCTAAGATCACCGTTGAGCCGAGTTTAAAGCGGCCCATTTCGGCGCCTTTTTCTAAACGAACACTGTTTAAACCGCTCGCCGGATAATTCCAACGGAAAATACTGCTGCCCGCTGGGGGCGTGACGGTACCGGCCCAGACGGTTTCAATGCTAGCAACGATCGTAGCACCAACTAATACCAAGGCCATTGGGCCAAACTCGGTATCAAAAATCGTTACCACGCGTTCGTTACGGGCAAATAAATCAGGCACGTTTTCAGCCGTTAATGGATTAACCGAAAACAGCTCGCCGGGCACATAGATCATTTCACGCAACACGCCAGTTACCGGCATATGAATACGGTGATAGTCTTTGGGGGCTAAGTAAATGGTCGCAAATTCACCACCTAAGAAAGGCGCGGCGGTTTGTTCTTTACCCCCTAATAAGCTTTGTAAGCTGTAGTTATGGTTTTTAGCTTGCACCAGTTGGCCTGAGACAATTTCACCCAGCTGGCTAATGGCGCCGTCTACTGGATGGGCGATAATCGCCGGATCGCTGTCCAGCGGGCGAATACCGTCTTTTAACGGCCGAGTAAAAAACTCATTAAAACTGGCATAGTCACTGGCGCGTTCAAATTTAGCTTCCTGCATGTTGATGTTATAGGCTTTGATAAACAGCTTAATCAGCGCATGGCTGATAAAGCCTAAACGGGCAGCGGCCAATTTACCCACTAAGCGGGAAATTAAATGCTTAGGTAGCATATATTGCAGGGTGATTTTTAGTTTATCCATAGCGGGTCGATACTCTTAAAATTAAAAATGATTCGGTTTATCCTGGGTCATACTGGTCAGGATTTTTAAATAACTGTCGTAACGTTCTTGGCTGATCGCGTTTTCAGCTACGGCATGTTGAATGGCGCAGCCGGGGTCTGTGATATGTTTACAGTCGCGGAATTTACAGCGACCCAGCCAAGGTCGAAATTCAATAAAACCTTGCGTTACTTCTTCAGGTGATAAGTGCCATAAGGCAAATTCACGGATCCCTGGCGAATCGATCAGTTCGCCACCTTCTGGCAAGTGATAAAGACGCGACACCGTCGTGGTATGTTGGCCCAAGCCAGACAGCGCTGAGACCTCCTGTGTAGTGACCGCTAGGCTGGGCATGAGCGAGTTCATTAATGACGATTTGCCAACCCCAGATTGACCAACAAAGATACTGGTTCCGCTGTGCAAATGCTGTTGCAATTCAGCCATGCCTTGGCCAGTTTTGGCACTCAATAATAAACAGGGATAACCTAAACCACGATACAGCTCAAGTTGCCGCTGAAGTTCAGCTTGTGCAGCAGCATCTAATAAATCCGCTTTGTTAATAACCAGCAGCGGTTTAATGCCGGTGATTTCAGCAGCAACCAAATAACGGTCGATAATGTTTAAAGACAGCGCTGGCAAAATGGCCGAGACAATAATCATCAAGTCAATATTGGCAGCTACAGGCTTTAGGCCATCATAAAAATCAGGGCGTAATAAAACAGAGCTGCGATCTTCCACTGCTTCAATAACACCATCAATACTGCCGGTCGCTTGCGTGCTGCGCCGCCACAGTACTTTATCGCCAGTCACCACCGAACTGATGGTGCGACGCATACTGCAACGGATCACCTTACCTTGGGCATCTTCAACGTCGGCATGCTGGCCAAAGCGACTGAGTACCAAACCTGGCTCAGGCGCTAATAAAAGTTGTTCATCCCAGTCGACGGCACCTTTTTTCGCATTACGTTGTAAACGTCGCTGCTCATTTTTGGCAATTCGATCGTGCTGGCGCTGTGTTAGATGTTTTTTCTTGGTCACTGGTTACCGTTTTTCTGTAAAGGATGCTATTACTGTTAAGCTTAGGACGTGTATCATACCTGCAATCTGGGTTGTAACAAAGCAGCAAACGTTTCAGCCCACTCACTTCAGAAAGGTACTGAATAATTATGACAGTGAATGATAGCAACTTGGTTTGGCTTGATTTAGAAATGACGGGGCTGGAACCAAAAACCGATGTTATTTTAGAGATGGCCACTATTGTGACGGACAGCGAGTTAAATATCTTAGCGGAAGGTCCGGTCTTTGCCATTAAAACCGCGGATGATGTGTTGGCGAATATGAACTCTTGGTGTGTTGAGCAACACGGTAAGAGTGGCTTAACGGCTCGCTGTCGTGCCAGTGACGTTACGCTAGCCGACGCGGTTGAGCAAACACTGGCCTTTTTAAGTCGCTATGTTAGCCCGGGTAAATCGCCGATGTGTGGCAATAGCATAGGTCAAGACCGGCGTTTTTTGGCAGAATATGCGCCTGAGTTCGAAAGCTTCTTTCATTATCGAAATGTCGATGTCAGCACGATAAAAGAGTTAGCGAAACGCTGGGCGCCTGAAGTGATTAAACACGTACAAAAAACCAACAGTCACTTGGCGATGGACGACATTCGTGAGTCAATTGCTGAATTAGTGACCTATCGCACACATTTTTTTCGAATTCCTTAAAAAAATGCTTGCATCGATTGGCCAGTTTTGTAAAATGCGCGCCATCAGTAAGCAACTTCGGTTGCAAGCATGATGCGAGTTTAGCTCAGTTGGTAGAGCGCTACCTTGCCAAGGTCGAGGTCACGAGTTCGAATCTCGTAACTCGCTCCAAATTAGAAAAGCAGCCCTTGTGGCTGCTTTTCGCTTTTCTGAATCTGCGATATTGCCAAATGTCTTTTTTTAGACAACAATTTCTAGCGAAATGTTATGTTGAGACACACTGCTAAGGATTTGCGATGGCGCTCTCCCCATGTGTTAGAAATTGCTGCCTAGACCAACACGACTGCTGTTTGGGATGTGGCCGTTTATTGGCTGAAATTACCGAATGGCATCAGGCTGACGAGCAACGAAAAACGGAAATTGTCCAGCAGGCGGCAGCACGACGAGCAGAGCGGCCTGTTCATCCGCTTAACTATCTCGCGGCAGACCCTTCTGAATAATCCGTACCAAACGTTCGGTACTTCTTGGTAATAAATTGGCTTGTTGCCAGCTTTTTTGTTTTTGCTGTGCTAGCGCCCAGCGAATATGTTCTTTTACTAACTCACTGGCGTCAGCCAACCGATGCTGTAATAACTCACTAATAGCAGGATCATAAGGCGCATTGCCTAGTGCAACGGCAATGTTTCGTTGCCAGCGTTCAAAGCCAATCCGCCTAATGGCACTGCCTTCGGTTAACTGCAAAAAGGTCGCCTCATCCCATTGAAAAAGTGCCAGCAGTGACTGATCTTGCCATTGTGGACGACGTTGAAAATCGCTTTCTTGACTCAACGGCGCGGCTCGATTTATCGGGCAGACTAATTGGCAATCATCACAGCCATAAATACGATTGCCAATTTGCGCTCGAAACTGTTCAGGGATCGCCTCGGCTAATTCGATGGTGAGATACGAGATACAGCGGCGGGCATCAACAACATAAGGCGCCACTATGGCACCTGTTGGGCAACTGGTTATGCAGGCCACGCAGCTACCGCAATCGCCGTTGTGTGGCGTGTCGATGGGCAAATCGAGATTCACCAGTAATTCGCCAAGGAAAAACCACGAACCGGCTTGTTCGGCCAACACCAAGCTATGTTTGCCAACCCAGCCTATACCGGCTTTTTGTGCTAAAGGCCGTTCTAAAATGGGCGCCGAGTCGACAAAAGGGCGGCCGGCTAATTCAGCACTGAGCGTGGCAATCTTCTGGCCCAGTTGCTTTAAACGTTGGCGCATTAATTTATGATAATCTCGCCCCAGCGCATAACGGCTAATATAGGCCAAGTTAGGATCGGCTAAGTTAGTGGCAAAACCGGCTTGCTGCGGTAAATAATCTAGGCGTACGCTAATGACACTGAGCGTACCGGGGTGTAATTCAGTGGGCCTGGCACGCAACATGCCGTGTTGCGCCATATAATGCATATCACCATGAAAGCCAGCGTCTAACCATTGCTGTAAGTGCGCTTCATGCTCAGCTAAGTCAGGTTTAGTAATACCACAGGCCTGAAAACCTAATTCAGCGGCCCATTGTTTAATTTGCTCGGCTAGCTGCTGTTTTTCCATACTGAACTCTGTATTCGTCATATCGCGCTTTTCTAGGCGCTACTTTAACATAAATTGTCCATGGTCTTTTGGCATTTAGACTTCACCCCGATGGCTATAAGTGGCTAACTAACGGGAACTTGAGGCAATTTACTTAGTCTGACCACAAGCTTGAGCGGTTTTTCTTCCTGCATGCCCTACAAGTTTGTTAACATAGCCAACGGCAATTAAAGATAGGGTGTTGAGTTATTACTGTGGTAGAACTTAAGGTACAAATTGATAGCGAAGCGCAAACGGCAGCGTTCGCGGCAAAACTGGCGGCGCAACTGCACGGTGGTTTAGTTCTGTTTCTGCAAGGGCCTTTAGGCGCGGGTAAAACCACCTTCTCTCGAGGTTTAATTCAAAGCTTAGGCCACACAGGTAAAGTAAAAAGCCCAACCTATACCTTAGTTGAACCCTATGATTTGGTAGGCCTACAAGTTTATCATTTTGATTTGTATCGGTTACATGATGCAGAAGAACTGGAATTTATGGGGATCAGAGATTATTTTAATGCTGATAGCCTATGTTTAATTGAATGGCCTGAACGTGGTTTTGGCTGTTTGCCTGAACCTGATTTAACGCTGGCTTTTTCGCTGGATGCCACTTCGCGTCATTTGGTTATCACGGCGCATAACGCACATGTTCAAACTTTATTGACAGCATTGACGGATAATGAAAAAAACTAACGCGCTGCTTGCTCATCTCATATTGTGTTGTCTGTTACTGCAAAGTGCGGTGGCGTTTGCCAGTAATCAGGTACAGAATATTCGTATTTGGCCCTCGCCAGACAATACCCGTGTGGTATTTGATTTAGCTGCTGCCCCAGAATATAAATATTTCACCTTAGAAAACCCAGAACGCTTAGTCATTGACTTAAGTCGCGTCACGGGCGCGACCACACTGCCAGCGATTAGCGGTGAAGCCCCGCTGATCCGAGATATTCGCAGCAGTGGCACTAAAAACACCATGCGCATTGTGCTCGATTTAAGCAGCGCTGTTAAACCGACGATTTTTGCACTGACCCCGACACCTCCTTATGGCCATCGTTTGGTGGTGGATTTACCCGATAGTAAAGCCAGTAGCAGCAGTGCCAGTAGCGCGCCGGTTGAAACTCGCCCTGCGACGAACAGCAGCGCCAACACAGGCAGTAGTCGCCAGGCGATTCCTGCGACAGTGCGTGCCGCTCGCGATATCATTATTGCTATCGATGCCGGACACGGTGGCGAAGACCCCGGTTCCATTGGCCCCAGCGGCATTTATGAAAAAAACTTAACCCTGCCTATTGCCAAGCAATTACTGGAAACCATTAACCGTGAGCCCGGTATGAAAGCCACCATGGTGCGTACCGGTGATTACTATGTGCATGTGAATAGCCGCACTGATATTGCGCGGCGCATGCAAGCAGATTTATTAGTATCCATTCACGCGGACGCCTTTACTTCACCTCAACCGAAAGGCGCTTCAGTATGGGTGTTATCGTTACGTCGAGCGACCTCAGAGGTCGGCCGCATGCTAGAGCAAACGGAGCGACACGGTGAGTTGTTAGGCGGTGTCGCGGAAGTGATTAAAGACTCGGCTAATGAGCGCTATTTAGCGCAAACGGTACTCGATTTATCAATGAATCATTCGATGGTAACGGCACATCAAGTGGCTAACCAGGTCTTGTCTGAATTGGGCAAAGTGACGACTCTGCACAAAAAAGAGCCGCAAGCTGCTAGCTTAGGGGTGTTGCGCGCGCCGGATATTCCGTCCATTTTAGTTGAAGTCGGTTTTATTTCTAACCCGCAAGAAGAGCGTTTATTGCGCAGTAGTTCGCATCAGCAAAAATTAGTGCAGTCATTATTTAATGGTTTGCGCCGTCACTTTGAGTTATCGCCTCCAGCCGATTCGTTATTTGCGCAGCGTCGTTCAAAAGAGCACCGCGTGCAAGCAGGGGAGTCTTTATCGTTATTAGCACAGCGTTATAATGTGTCACTAGACGAGTTACGCCGCCATAACGAACTGCGTAACGACAGCATTCGCATTGGTCAGGTGTTGCGGATCCCCTAATATGCCCATTCAATTATTACCCGCGCAATTAGCTAACCAAATTGCGGCTGGTGAGGTGGTGGAGCGCCCCGCCTCCGTCGTAAAAGAATTGGTTGAAAACAGTTTGGATGCGCAAGCCACTCAAATTGATATTGAATTAGAAAAGGGTGGCAGCAAGCTGATCCGGATCCGCGATAATGGTGTGGGCATCGCTGAAGCGGAATTAGTATTGGCGCTAAGTCGGCATGCCACCAGTAAAATTAGCAGCTTAGCGGATCTGGAACAGATTGTAAGTTTAGGCTTTCGCGGTGAAGCGCTAGCCAGTATCAGTTCAGTGGCGCGTTTAACCCTCACATCAAAACCGGCGCAGCAAGCCGCTGCTTGGCAAGCCAGTGCTGAAGGCCGCGATATGGCAGTAGAATTGCGACCTGCCGCCCATCCCGATGGTACGAGCATCGACGTGGTTGATTTATTTTTTAACACCCCAGCTCGTCGGCGTTTTTTAAGAAGCGATAAAACCGAATTTACGCATATTGATGAATTAATCAAACGCTTAGCCTTAAGTCGTTTTGATGTGGCATGGCAACTGAGCCATAACGGCCAAGTGGTGCGTCGTTTACCGGTTGCTGATACGGCTGCGGCCAAGCAAAAACGCTTAGCGCTGATCTGTGGTCGTAATTTTGCTGAGCAAGCACTGTGGATTGAAAATCAATATGGTGAGATCAAGCTCAGTGGTTGGATTTTACCAGCGATGGCTTGCCAAGCGGTCAGTAGCGGCCAATACAGTTATGTGAATGGTCGTATGATGCGCGATAAATTGTTAAATCATGCGATCCGACAAGCCTACGGTGAATGGTTAGCGGCTGAACTACAACCGGCTTTTGTACTGTATCTAGAGCTGCCGGCTAACGACGTGGATGTCAATGTGCACCCCGCTAAACACGAAGTCCGTTTTCATCAAGCCCGTTTGGTGCATGATTTTGTGGTGAGTGCTTTAGCCGATGCCTTAACGCAAGGGCAAGACAGTGAGCCTAAGCCTGCTTTAGCGGCTGAATCACCTAGCATGACGTCTTCACAAGCGCAGGTCGCATCGCCGCAGCCAAACTCAGCAGCGGCACACGCCGCTTATGCCACGCGACATGCTGCAACGGGAGATACGAAAGCGCCGTTATATCAGCCGCAACAAGGCCATGTCGCGGCGCGTGCTGTTCACGACAGCGTAGCCGCTAAACCGGCTGTGGCTTCAGTGCAAGCGCAAATCAATTATCAGGCAGCAACGTTGCAGGCCGCGACCGAGCAAGTTGCTAGCCCTGCACCGCATTATTTTTTGTTAGAGAATCGGTTTGCACTTTGTCAGGAGGCTGAGCAATTATTTATGGTTGATTTGCCCGCCAGTATTGCTATTCAGTGGCAGTTAAAGGTACAAAGTGCCCCATTATTATTACCGGTGCGCTTAACCGTGGCGTCGGCTGAATTTGAACCCTTGCTCGCGGCGGCTGACAACTTGTCGGCTTTAGGTTTCGATTTACTGTTAAAAGATCGCACGGTGATTATTCGCGCAGTGCCCATTTGGCTAAGACATACGGCAATAGGCCAATGGTTCGGTGAGTTTTTGTCTACACTAAGTACAGTGCAAACTGACGGCTTAGCCGAAGCATTACTCGATGTGTTGTTGCGCCAAGGCTTTTTACAAGCCGATTTATTGTTAGGTGTGTATCCCGCAGCACTGAGCAAAGCGCAACGCCGGGCGCTGGCGCTCAGTTTTGATGCGGCAACGCTGCAAATACGGAAGGCTAACGATGGCCACTGATTTACCGGTGATTTGTTTAATGGGCCCCACGGCGTCGGGCAAAACCGCTTTAGCTATCGCTTTAAAGCAACAGCTGGTTAACGCAGAGCTGATTAGCGTAGACAGCGCTTTAGTCTATCGCGGTATGGATATTGGCACGGCTAAGCCCACCGCTGCAGAGTTGGCGCAAGCCCCACATTTTTTGTTAGATATTCGCGATCCGGCAGAAAGTTATTCTGCAGCCGATTTTCGTGCTGATGCGTTACAGTTGATTGCGCAGATCCAGCAGCGTGGCAATGTGCCGATTTTAGTCGGCGGTACCATGTTGTATTTTAAAGCCTTACTCCAAGGGATTTCGGAGCTACCCGCTGCGGACAAGGCCATTCGTGCTACACTGGAAGCTGAAGCGGCCGAACATGGCTGGGCTTATTTGCATCAACAGCTCGCAGCCGTGGATCCTGCAGCCGCACAACGGATCCATCCGAATGATCCACAGCGGATTAATCGTGCTCTAGAAGTTTATCGCTTAACCGGGCGCAGCTTAACGGAATTAACTGCGGAAAAACCTGAACCTTTTCCGTATAAAGTGTACCAATTTGCCATTGCGCCGACCGATCGTGCGGTATTACATCAACGTATAGCATTACGCTTCGAGCAAATGTTAGCGCAAGGTTTTGAGCAAGAAGTGCGTGCGTTAGCACAGCGCACAGATTTACACGCTGATTTACCATCAATAAGATGTGTTGGTTATCGGCAAATGTGGGATTATATCGCTGGAAAGCTTACTTATCAGGAGATGGAAGCTCAAGGCATTGCTGCAACGCGGCAATTAGCGAAGCGCCAGTTAACTTGGCTGCGCAGTTGGCCAGAATTGCATTGGTTAAAAAGTGAAGTGAAACTTGAGGAAAACTTGCAAGCTGTCATTTCTTCGCTAAGCTAACAGAGGCAGCAAATATTTCAGGTTTAACAACTTGAAATAAAAATAATAATACCAATATAAAGCCTAATTAATAAAAAAGGAAAGCGCGACATGGCAAAGGGGCAATCTTTACAAGACCCATTTTTGAACACCTTAAGACGGGAACGTATTCCTGTTTCAATTTATTTGGTGAATGGGATTAAATTACAGGGTCAGGTTGAATCATTTGACCAATTCGTCATTTTGCTGAAAAACACGGTAAGTCAGATGGTGTATAAACACGCTATTTCTACCGTTGTACCTGCTCGTGCGGTTAACACTATGGTTGCTCACGGTAGCCAAGGTGATGACGACGAGGAGACGGAATAATTAGCGGAGTAGCAGCGCTTGTTTGAACTCTCTGAGCTTGCAGAACAAGCCGTATTAGTGCACGTTAATTTTCCGCAGGAAGCGTCAACCGAAGATTTGCAAGAATTGCAGATGTTGGTGTCGTCTGCGGGCGTTGCCACCTTGCAAATCCTCTCAAGCAATCGGCCTGCGCCAGATGCAAAGTTTTTTATTGGTACCGGCAAAGCAGATGAATTGGCTGCGCTGGTAGAAGAACTCGCCGCTACAGTGGTGATTTTTAATCACGAGCTGTCGCCTGGCCAAACTCGCAACCTGGAAAGACATTGTCAGGTTAGGGTAATTGATCGCACCAGCTTGATCCTCGATATTTTTGCGCAGCGCGCTCGCACTTACGAAGGTAAGCTGCAAGTCGAACTGGCCCAGTTACAGCATCTTGCCTCCCGTCTGATCCGTGGTTTTGACAACGAACGGCAAAAGGGCGGTATTGGTTTACGCGGGCCGGGTGAAACGCAGCTTGAAAGCGATCGACGCTTATTGCGTGAGCGGGTTAAAGCGTTAAAACAGCGTTTGCAAAAAATGTCACGGCAGCGGGAGCAAGGGCGGCGTGCCAGACAACGTTCTGAACAACCTGTGCTGTCGATTGTAGGTTACACCAATGCAGGCAAGTCGACGCTGTTTAATCGGCTAACCAGTGCCAGTGTGTATGCTGCTGATCAACTTTTTGCGACACTGGATCCTACCTTACGTAAAATTAACTTGCCGAATTTTGGTGAAGCGATTCTGGCTGACACAGTAGGATTTATCCGCCATTTACCGCATGATCTCGTGGCTGCGTTTAAATCAACCTTACAAGAAACTCGGGATGCCGATATTCAATTGCACGTGATTGATGCGGCAGACGCTCGGCGCGATGAAAATATGCGTCAGGTACAATTGGTGTTGCAAGAAATTGACGCAGCAGATGTACCACAGTTATTGGTTTTCAACAAAATTGACCAATTAGGCCAGCAGCCACGTATAGAATACAACGATGACGGTTTACCGGTTGCCGTTTATCTGTCGGCATTAGCCGGCGTGGGGCTCGACTTACTTGAGCAAGCTTTAGCGATGTTGTTGTCGCAACAACATTTGCAATTAACCTTATTATTACCGCCAGAGGCGGGTAATTGGCGAGCACGGCTTTATCAGCTGCAAGCTGTGTTAGAGGAAACCTTTTTGAGTGATGGCCGTTGCCAGTTAAAAATTCAGCTGTCGGCAGCACAGTGGGCTCGTTTGTTAAAACAGAGTGAGCAACAACTCGAAAACTATATCGTCAGCTAGACACTTTTTTGATACATTAACCCTTAATGACAACTTACGGTAATGGAGTTAAGCATGGCTTGGAACGAGCCGGGCAATAACGGCAAGAATAACGACCCTTGGAAACAAGGTGGTCGTGATCAAGGCCCGCCCGATTTAGATGAAGTATTCCGCAATTTAGGTAAAAAACTAGGCGGAGTTTTTGGTGGTAAAGGCGGTGGCTCTGGCAACGCAGGTAGCGGTGGTAGCTCTATCTTAATGATAGTGGTGTTAATCGTTGCGATTGCGGTTTGGGCTTTAAGTGGTTTTTACACCATTAAAGACGCAGAACGCGGTGTGATTTTACGCTTTGGCCAATATCATGAAGAAGTGGGTGCGGGTATTCACTGGAAACCTACTTTTATTGATACTGTAACACCAGTGAACACTCAAGAAGTACGTTCATTACGTGCAGATGGCTTTATGTTAACGCAAGACCAAAATTTGGTTCGAGTGACCTTTGAAGTGCAATATCGTATCTTCAATGCTCGCCAATACTTGTTCTCTGTGGTTGATGCCGACAGTAGTTTGCGCGAAGCTACCGATGCGGCGCTACGTTTTGTTATCGGTCATTCTATTATGGATGATGTGTTAACGCGTGGTCGTGAAGTGGTTCGTCAAGATACGCGGATCGAGTTAGAAAGCATCATCAACCCTTACAACATGGGTTTAACCTTAGTGGATGTTAACTTCCGCGATGCCAGACCGCCAGAAGAAGTGCGCGATGCCTTCGATGACGCAATTAAAGCGCAAGAAGATCAAGAACGTTTTGTGCAAGAAGCAACCGCTTATGCTCGTGAGATTGAACCGCGTGCTCGTGGTCAGGTCAATCGGGTAATGCAAGAAGCCGAAGCATACAAGCAACAAATCGTGTTACGGGCTCAAGGTGAAGTATCACGCTTTGAACAATTACTGCCGCAGTATCTCGCTGCACCTAAGGTTACACGTGATCGGATGTATTTAGAGACCATGGAATACGTGTACTCGAATACCTCTAAAATTTTGGTTGATGTTAAAAACAGCAACAACCTGATGTATCTGCCGCTAGATAAGTTGATGAATCAAGGTGCAGCTGCTACGCAAGGTAAAGCCGTGACGCCATTACCTGCGCGCAATAGCCAGGATATGTCGACCGCGCCAGTGTTCCCTGAAACCAGTCGCGCTAGTTCGCCTCGAACCGGAAGTGGGAGATAAGCGCCAATGAAAAACTTTATTATTGCCATTGCCGTCGTGCTTGGTATCGTTGTTACCTCAGCGTTGTTTGTAGTGCCTGAAGGTGAGCGTGCGATCGTTATTCAATTCGGTAAGATCCAACGTGATGCTGAAAACCAGGTGCGCGTTTATGAACCGGGTTTACAGTTCAAAATTCCTTTTATCCAAGTGGTGCGGTCGTTAGATTCGCGAATTCAAACCCTGGATGATCAGGCTGACCGTTTTGTTACCGCAGAGAAAAAAGACTTATTAGTTGATAGCTATGTGAAATGGCGTATCAAAGATTTTGGTGCTTATTTCTTATCTACGGGTGGCATTAAGTCTCAAGCTGAAGTGTTGTTAAAACAGTACATCAATAACGGCTTACGTACTGAGTTCGGTGCCAGAACGATCCAAGAGATCGTTTCAGGTGAACGTACCCAGTTAATGCAAAGTGCACTATCACAAGCCGCGCAAGCAGCAAATGAACTAGGCATTGAAGTCATCGATGTGCGAGTTAAGCAAATTAACTTACCGACTGAAATCAGCGATTCGATTTTTGCGCGGATGCGCGCTGAGCGTAAAGCGGTAGCTGATGAGCACCGTGCACGTGGTCGTGAGCAAGCTGAAATCATTCGTGCTGATGTCGATGCGCGTGTTACCGTTATGATCGCGGATGCAGAACGTAATTCTCGTTCAGTGCGCGGTGAAGGCGATGCAGTCGCAGCGAAGGTCTATGCAGATATGTACAACAAGAATGCCGAGTTCTATTCTTTTGTACGTAGTTTAGAGGCTTATCGGAATAGCTTTAATTCGAAGAGCGATATCCTGGTTGTGCAACCAGATAACGAGTTCTTCAAATATATGCGTACCGAAGAACCGCAAAACTAATGGCTGCGCTACTGTAGCCACACATATTGCGTAACATTTAAAGGCCCGAAAGGGCCTTTTGTTCAACTAAAGCGGCAGCGCGTTTAAACACGTTAGGGGTCAATTATGTATCAACAGTTTTTTTCGCATTTTTTACAAGCGAACCAAGGTACTCAACATTTTGCCTGTCATTCACATCATTACTGGCCTGATGTGACCCGCGCTGCAACCCTCGCTTATTGGGATGACAGTGCCCGCTTAGTTGACCAAAAATGGCATTACATTTTTGGTACCAAGATCCCGCATACCCAGCAATTAATTGCCGATGTACTGAATTTACCCTTGCCCGAACAACTAGTGTTTGCACCTAATACCCATGAATTAGTGATGCGTTTACTCAGTTGTTTCGATTGGCAAAAGCCCTTAAAAATTCTGACTACCGACAGCGAGTTTTATAGCTTTCAACGGCAAGTTAAACGTTTAGCCGAGTGGGAGAGTGTCGACGTCGAGGTGATTGCTACTGAACCCTTTGCCAGCTTTGAGCAGCGTTTTATCGAGGCGGCCGCAAAAGGTGGCCACGATATGGTGTTTTGCAGTCAGGTCTTCTTTAATTCTGGTTATGCGATTGCTGATTTGAGCCACTTTGTAAAGCAATTGGCTGCCGTTACTGAGGCGATGATTGCGATTGATGGTTATCACGGCTTTATGGCGTTGCCGACAGACTTATCTACGATTGCTGAGCGGATTTTTTATATTTCAGGCAGTTATAAATATGCGCAAGGTGGTGAGGGATGCTGTTTTATGGCAGTGCCAGCGGGCAGTGAACAACGACCGCTTTATACCGGTTGGTTTGCCGAGTTTGGCACCTTAGCCGCCGCCAAATCGGCGTTGGTGTTATACAGTGAAGATGGTTATCGCTTTGCCGGTGCCACGATGGACTTCACTGCCTTATACCGATTAGAAGCGGCGCTACTGCTTTATAAGCAGCAAGGTATTACGGTAGGACGCATGCATCGTTATGTGCAGCAATTACAGCAGGGCTTCTTACAGTTGCTGGATCAATTACAGCATCCGCTATTAAACCGTGAGCACTTGCTTATGCACAATCAGGCGCATCATGGCCACTTTTTTACATTTCGATTAGGCAGCAGTAGTCAGGTAGCCGAGCTGGCAGGCTTGCTAAAACAGCACAAAATTGAAACAGATTATCGCGGTGATCGGCTACGTTTTGGTTTTGCTTTGTATCAAAATCTCGAACAGTTTGATTTGTCATGCCTTAAGGCACTGTAAATAAACAAGTTATTTAGGCCAAATAAAAATTTGGCCTTTTTTTCGTCTGGACGGCTGAAACTTGTCAGCCAATTTGCTAAAATCCACGCCTAATTTTTTGTGTGATGTGGGAACCATGGCCAAAAACGTCGTTGTGCTCGGCACTCAATGGGGTGACGAAGGTAAAGGTAAGATTGTTGATTTATTAACCGATAAAGCCAGTTATGTGGTGCGTTATCAGGGCGGCCACAATGCCGGTCATACCTTGGTAATAGACGGTGAAAAAACTGTATTACATCTTATCCCGTCAGGTATTTTACGTAGTAACGTAAAATGTGTCATTGGTAATGGTGTGGTGTTATCGCCAGAAGCCTTTTTAAAAGAAATGACCATGCTAGAGCAGCGTGGTGTTCCGGTTAAAGAGCGCTTGTTAATCAGTGAAGCTTGTCCGCTTATTCTGCCATTTCATGTTGCCTTAGATGTGGCACGCGAAGTTGCGCGTGGCGATAAACCTATCGGTACTACAGGTCGCGGTATTGGCCCAGCTTACGAAGATAAAGTTGCCCGTCGCGGTTTACGAGTCGGTGACTTGTTCAATCCTACTTTGTTTGCTGAAAAGCTGAAAACAGTGATGGATCTGCATAACTTCACGCTGACCGAATATTACAAAGTTGCTGCGGTTGATTATCAAACCACCTTAGATAACGCCTTAGCCATGGCTGATTTATTAAAATCGCTGGTTGTTGATGTGACTGAGTTATTAGATCAAGCGCGCAAAAATGGTGATGAGATCATGTTTGAAGGTGCTCAAGGCACTTTATTAGACATTGATCACGGTACTTATCCCTATGTCACTTCGTCTAATACCACGGCGGGCGGTGTTGCTACGGGTTGTGGTTTTGGCCCACGTTACTTAGATTATGTTCTGGGTATTGTGAAAGCTTACACAACACGTGTGGGTTCAGGTCCGTTCCCAACCGAGTTAGATTGCGCCATCGGCGAACACCTTGGTGTTAAAGGCCACGAGTTTGGTGCGACTACAGGTCGTAAACGTCGTTGTGGTTGGTTTGATGCCGTTGCTGTGCGCCGTGCCGTGCAGTTAAACAGTATTTCAGGTTTCTGTTTAACCAAGCTGGATGTGATGGATGGCCTTGAAACCGTGAAAATCTGTGTCGGCTATCGCCAACCCGATGGTTCAGTGTTGCAAACACCCCCTTATGCTGCTGAAGGTTATGAGCAGGTAACGCCGGTATTAGAAGAAATGCCTGGATGGTCAGAAAGCACCTTTGGTGTTCAGCAGTTATCGGCATTGCCGCAAGCTGCCCGTAACTACATTGCGCGCTTAGAAGAGTTGACCGGTGTGCCAATTGATATTATTTCAACGGGTCCGGATCGCGTGCAAACTATCGTACTGAAGCATCCCTTCAATTAAACCTTGGTTTTGCATTGAAAAACGCTACCTTAGAGTAGCGTTTTTTTTGCTCGCCGTTCAGCGCCTGTCGCTTTGACATGCCATTCTTTGTGATGTACTAGGCTGCATAGGCTGGTGATTTTATAAGCTGGTCTAATTTTTGCTTAATAATTAGCATTTAGGCATTTTTGCCGCCTCTATTACGGTTAATTGACACTATGCATAAATTATTGGTTGGAACACTGTTGGTGGGCTCATTGCTGAACACCACGGCTCAAGCACAAGAGTTGCAAGCAGTCGAATTGTATTCACAAGATGAGTTATTAACGCTGATAAAGCGTAATGCGCATTTACAACGGGTAAAAGCTGATGATTGCCAGCTCGTGCGCGATATTGAAGCCCGCGCCGATATTATGAAATTGCCGTCTTACCAGTTTTTATTTGGTGACATGTTAGCCTACGGCGTTTGTGTGCCGCGCGATGTAGAGCGTGGCTGGGATTTTATGTTACAAGCCGCGGCACAAGGTTTGCCTGAAGGTTTAGAGCAAATTGGCCGTTATTATCATATTGGCCGCTTTGTGCAAAAAGACCTGCACAAAGCGATTATTTATCTGCGCGAAGCCGCTGCGGTGGGCAATCTTAACGCCAAGATCCGTTTAGCTGAAATCTTGGTAGCAGGGCAGGGTAGCCCTACCGATTTTGAGCAGAGTTATCGCTGGTTACATCATGCTATTACCGCAGATCCTGCGGTTCATGCTAAACTAACTAAGTTAAAGCAACGTCTGGCAGAAAAAATGCCTGCCAGAGTGGTTGCGAATGCCGAACGGCCTGTCAAATGAAATTCATCCTATTTTCTTGCCAAGCTGTTACACTGAATAGTATTAAAAGGAAAACTAAGTTTAATTAATGACGGTAAATGATCCGCATCTTGCGCGTGAGCAAGAAAAATACGAGAACCCTATCCCCAGCCGTGAATTTATTCTCGAGCATATTGAGAAACGGCAACAACCTGCCTACTTTGAAGAACTCGTCTCTGAATTAGCCTTAACGGATGATGATGCCATTTTTGCCCTGAAAAAGCGTTTACGAGCGATGGAGCGTGATGGTCAATTGTTGTTCACTAAGAGCAAGCGTTATGGCTTGGTTGAACACATGGATTTGGTCAAAGGCACGGTGATTGGTCACCGTGACGGTTTTGGTTTTATCAAATTAGAACAAGGCGGCCCTGATTGGTATTTGCCTTTTCATGAAATGCAGCGGGTGATCCCCGGTGATTTGGTGTTGGCAACGGCCACCACCATCAAAAGCAAAGATAAAGTGGAAGCGCGCGTGGTACGCGTGCTTGAGCCCCGCAGCGAGCCCATTGTTGGCCGCTATTACAAAGATTCTGCCATCTGTGTGGTGGTACCCGATGATGCACGGATCTGTCAGGATATCATTATTCCTGATGGCCAGCAGGGCGCAGCACGACATGGCCAAGTTGTCTTGGTTGAAATTAGCCAGCGGCCTTCGAAACGTGTTAGTGCAACGGGTCGCGTAATTGAAGTACTGGGCGAGCATATGGCGCCGGGTATGGAAATTGAAGTCGCTATTCGTAATCATCAAATTCCGCATGTTTTCTCTGACGCAGTATTAGCCCAAGTGGCGGAATATGGCGAAGAAGTGCCTGCTGCCGCTAAGCAGGGGCGTGTTGATTTAACGGCACTGCCTTTAGTGACGATTGATGGTGAAGATGCTCGTGATTTTGATGACGCGGTTTATGCCAAAGCCAAAGATAATGGTGGCTGGACGCTATGGGTTGCCATTGCCGATGTCAGTGCCTATGTGAAATTTGGTACCGCACTTGATCACAGTGCCTTAGAGCGTGGTAACTCGGTGTATTTCCCTGACCATGTGGTGCCGATGTTACCAGAAGCACTTTCAAATGGTTTGTGTTCACTGAATCCGCATACTGATCGACTGTGCTTAGTCTGTGAAATGCAAATTAGCAGCCAAGGTAAACTGGAAAGCTACCAATTTTATGAAGCGGTCATGCATTCAGCGGCGCGGTTTACTTATAACAAAGTACACGCCATTTTACAGGGCGATGCCAAGTTACGGCAGGAATATGCTGAGCAACTGACCAATTTAGAAACGCTGTACAGCTTGTATAAAAAGCTAGCCAAAGTTCGTGCACAGCGAGGCGCTATTGAATTCGAAACGGTTGAAACGCGCTTTATCTTTAATAGCCATCGCAAGATTGAACAAATTGTGCCGGTGCATCGTAACGAAGCGCACAAGATTATTGAAGAATGTATGATCATGGCGAACGTGGCGTCTGCCCGCTTTATTGAAAAGCATGAAGCGCATGCGTTATTCCGCGTACATGAACGCCCCGATAGCGATCGTTTTGCCAATTTCCGGCGCTTTTTAGCCGAATTGGGTATCGAAGCCAATTTATCAGCTGAACCCACGCCATTAGAGTTAACCACCACCTTAGCCGCGTTAGCTGATCGTCCCGATCGCGAGTTGATCGAAATGACGATGCTGCGTTCGATGAAGCAAGCTGTTTATCAAGGGGATAACCAAGGTCACTTTGGGTTAGCGCTGGAGGCCTATGCGCACTTCACTTCACCGATACGCCGTTACCCAGATCTGGTATTGCATCGCGCCATTAAGGCGTTATTAGCCAAACAGCAACAACCGGTTACGGGGCCAAAAGCCTACACTGAAAAAGAAATTGCGCCCTTAGGTGAGCAATGCTCGATGACAGAACGCCGTGCGGATGATGCAACGCGTGAAGTCGCCGATTGGCTAAAGTGTGAATACATGCAAGATCACTTAGGCAGTGAGTTTGCCGGTGTGGTATCAACGGTCACTAACTTTGGTTTATTTGTGCGCTTAAGCGATTTATATATCGAAGGCTTGGTGCATGTTACGTCGTTAAACAACGATTACTATCGGTTTGATGCAGAGCGCCAAGTTCTAACCGGTGAGCACTCTGGTGTCAGTTATCGTATGGGCGATCTGGTGCAAGTGAAAGTGGTTGCCGTTAACCTTGAAGCGCGAAAAATTGATTTAGCCATGGTGGGCGTTGAGCATACGAAGGTGTCAGGTCGTAAAGTGAAAGCCAGCCGTAATGCAGCCTTTGAAGCGAAAATGCAAAACACCGGTAGCAAAGCGAAAAAGCCTAAAGCGGCGGCCGCGAAAAAACCCGTAAAAGCTAAAGCCACGGCGGCGAAAAAGCCACGGCGTGCCAAAAAGAAATAAAGGCCGTAAGGCTAGATGAGTGACGATAAACATGAGTAATGATGTTGTATTTGGTTTTCACGCGGTTAGCGCGATATTAGAACGTTCGCCAGCCGATGTATTAGAAATTTTCGCGTTAAAAGATCGCGAAGACAAAAGAATGCAACCGTTGTTGCAACAAGCGCGGCAAGCAGGCATTTCTATCCAGTTCTGCAATCGCCGCACTTTAGATGATATGACGGGTGGTCAGCATCAAGGTATTGTGGCTAAAGCGCGTTTAAGCAGTGGTGGCAATGAAGCTGATCTGGCCGCCTTGTTAGAGAGCCAAACTAAACCGTTTTTATTAGTGTTAGACGGTGTCACCGATCCACACAATTTAGGCGCTATTTTGCGCAGTGCTGATGCCGCCGGTGTGCATGCGGTGATTGCGCCTAAAGATCGCTCTGTTAAGCTTACGTCAGTGGTACGAAAAGTGGCTTGCGGCGCCGCTGAAAGCGTGCCTTTTATTACCGTGACTAACTTAGCGCGTACCTTACGTCAACTGCAAGAAGCTGGGGTATGGGTGGTGGGTACGGCTGGCGAAACAGAAACCTTAGTCTATCAAGCTGATTTGCAAGGGCCATTAGCCTTAGTGTTAGGCGCTGAGGGTGAAGGACTGCGCCGTTTAACGCGTGAAACCTGTGATGTATTGGTAAAAATTCCGATGTTTGGCAGTGTTTCTAGCTTAAATGTCTCGGTTGCGACGGGTATTTGTTTATTTGAAGCGGTACGTCAACGTGCTCAATAACAGGCCTTAGCCGATCCTAGCGCCCTCATTTAGCGTAAACACACTTGATAACGCTAAATAGCCATGTTAAGTTTTGGTAAATTTATCTTTGCCGGTTTTATGGTGCTAAATCGAGGGTTCGTTCATGGATCGCAAAATTATTGCAACAGCTATACTGATGTCTTGCGCTGCTTTAAGTTTAACGGCTTGTGGCGGCGGAGGCGGGGGTAGTTCAACCCCTACCAGCGGTGGCGGTTCTGGCTCAGGCGGCGGCAGCGGTGTTACCCCACCCACGTGGATCGCGGGTCAATATCCGGCTGAAAGCACCTTAAAAAACTATTGCCAGACACCTCGAAGCGGTATTGACCCGTTCAGTAACCAAGCCTATCCCGATCGCGCGGGTAGCAGCATGCATGAAAAAATGTGGCTGCGTTCTTGGACCAATAACAGTTATTTATGGTATCGAGAAGTCGCGGATCGTGATCCTGCGCCTTTTTCGGTCGCTAACTATTTCGACTTGCTCAGAACCGAGCAATTGACCGATTCGGGATCCCCTAAAGACAATTTTCATTTCACCGAAGTCACCGCTGAATATCAACAACAAACCCAAGCGGGCGTAACCGCAGGTTACGGTATTAAATGGTCGTTTGGCCGAAATAGCCCACCTCGCTCTATCACCATTGCTTATACCGAACCCAATTCTCCGGCGCGTAACGCCGGCTTAGCGCGCGGTGATCAATTGGTCAGTATCAATGGTGTCGACTTTGTGAATGATAATTCTGAAGCCGGGGTCGATTTACTCAACCGCGCGCTTTTTCCCTCAGACACGGGTTTAACCTTTAACTTTGTGTTTACTGCGGTCGATGGCACTCGTAAAACGGTCAGCATGACCTCGGCGAATGTCAGTACTTCGGCAGTACAAAATGTGGCGGTATTAGACACACCAACGGGTAAAGTGGGTTATATGCAGTTTAATACGCATATCGCGCCTGCTCAGCCGCAATTGATCAGTGCGGTACAGCAATTTGCTAATGCTAATGTCAAAGATTTGGTCATTGACCTACGCTATAACGGCGGCGGCTTGTTGGCTTTAGCTTCACAGCTTGGCTATATGATAACGGGGCCTGCCATTATTCAAAACCAGTTTTTTGAACGAACTATTTTTAATGATAAGTATCCCAATACGAATCCGATCACGGGGGCGACCTTAGCGCCAATCCCGTTTTATTCTAAAGTGATCGATTACGAAGGTAATCGACTGACTAACACCGACTTGCCTTCTTTAAATTTAAGCCGGGTATTTATTTTAAGTACCGGTAACACTTGCTCGGCCAGTGAAGCGCTGCTCAATGGTTTGCGAGGCATTAATGTCGAGGTGATCTTGGTCGGTAACAAGACCTGTGGTAAGCCTTACGGTTTTTATCCGACAGATAACTGCGGCACAACCTACTTTACTATCCAGTTTACCGGTGTCAATGCGAAAGGCTTTGGCGAATATGCGGATGGATTCATTCCTAAAAATAACCCAGTGTTTGCGGCCGACGTGAAAGGCTGTGCTTTGAATGATGATTTCAGCAAACCGCTGGGCGATCCCAGTGAACGCTTATTTTCTGCGGCGTTATATTATGCTCAAAATAACAGTTGTCCACCGCTGGCAGTTGGCCAAGCCAGTGTGACAAGCAATGTACAATCGGCTACTGGCGAAGCCTCTTTGAGCGGTGGAATGCCGCTGTTAGATCCTCGCTATCGTGATGTTATCTTGCACAACAAAGTGATCACGGAGCTGGCACCTGCGGAGCAACAACCGTGAAACGCCTGCTGTTAATCGGTGCATCTTTAGCGCTGATGTTAAGTGGTTGCCAGTTAAGTCGAGCGGCTGAGCCAGCGGTACTAGAGGCTGTTGATGCCGCCTTAAAACAACAGCTGTCAGCCTTTATAACCGACATCGTGGGGGGGAACTCAGTGATACTGGCCGATGATGTCTTTATGCAGCAAGCTGAGCTGTATATTAGCCAGCGGATGCCCTTAGATGCTAAGGGTAACCCTTTAGATGGCCGGCATGCCCTGCCGGCTTATCGGTTTGTGTTACTGAAATCAGCACGAGGCTGCCTGATCCAACATCCCGCTTCGGGTAACAGCGCTTTGCTCACTGCGGCACGTTGTAAAGTGCTACCCGTAAACACGCTTTAATCGGTTTTGACCTTTGAAATAACCCCGAGCGGCGACTGCGAACGGGGTTTTTCTGAAGTATTTTGGTCATGCTCATATCAGTGCTTGTTATTTATCCGCTAACTCCGTAAAATACGCGACCTTCGGCCATTCAACTCACGTTCCTTGCCTTTATGAGAACCCGGCCGAGTTCCCCCGAGGCTTACTAACCGTAAGGAGCTACAATGCGTCATTACGAAATCGTTTTTATGGTTCACCCTGATCAGAGTGAACAAGTGCCTGGTATGATTGAACGTTACACTGGTTCGATCAAAGAAGCTGGCGGTACTATCCACCGTCTTGAAGATTGGGGCCGTCGTCAACTGGCTTACCCAATCCAAAAGTTACATAAAGCACACTATGTGTTAATGAACGTGGAAGCACCACAGACTGTGATCGATGAGCTGGAAACTAACTTCCGCTACAACGATGCTGTTTTACGTAACCTGGTTATGCGCACTAATGGTGCAGTAATCGAGCCATCACCAATGGCAAAGGTACGTGATGAGCGCCGTGAACGTGCTCCTCGTGATTCTGAAGAGCAAGTAGCAAACGACGAGTAAGTTGTTAATGGACAATTACTTTGTGCTTAGTGGCGCCATATGTCGGCACCCTGAACGCAGTGAAAGTCCGGCGGGTATTCCGCACACTGTATTAACCTTAGAACACCGCAGTATGCAACAAGAGTCGGGGTTAAACCGGCAAGCTTATGTGCGAATGCAGGTTGTTCTTAGCGGTACCGTGTTACAGCAACAAGCTCAGCATTTGACGTTGGGCAATCAGGTTCGGGTGGCAGGTTTTTTAAACCGACATCAGAATCGCAGTGGTCAGGCTAAACTGGTCCTGCATGCGCAACAGATTGAACAATTAAGTTAGGAGACAGACAAATGTCACGTTTTTTCCGTCGCCGTAAATTCTGCCGTTTTTCTGCAGAAGGCACTGTAGAGATTGATTACAAAGATACCGCCGTTCTGAAGAACTACGTTACTGAAAGCGGCAAGATCGTACCTAGCCGTATTACTGGCACTAGCGCTAAATATCAGCGTCAGTTAGCTCGCGCTATCAAGCGTGCGCGTTACCTGGCCCTGTTACCATACAGCGACTCACACAGCTAATACAGAGGGGTATAGACAATGCAAATTATTTTGTTAGACAAAGTCTCGAACCTTGGTGGTTTAGGTGACAATGTAACTGTTAAGTCTGGTTATGCTCGCAACTTCTTATTCCCACAGGGTAAAGCAGTGCCAGCAACTCAGGCTAACATTGAGAAATTTGAAGCACGTCGTGCTGAATTAGAAGCCAAATTGGCCACTGATTTAGCTGCGGCAACTGAGCGTGCAGCAAAAATCACTGAGCTTGCAGAAGTGACTATCGCTTCTAAAGCGGGTGACGAAGGCAAGCTGTTCGGTTCTATCGGTACTCGTGATATCGCTGATGCGATCACTGAAGCCGGTGTTGCTGTTTCTAAAGCTGAAGTTAAATTACCAAACGGTACTTTACGTGAAACTGGCGAGTTCGAAATCGATCTGCAGTTACACGCTGAAGTTATCGCAACAATCAAAGTTGTTGTGATCGCTGAAGCCTAAGGCATTAAGCACACTGCCCTGCGGCGGTGTGCTTTCCTCTACTCCTCGTTCCAACTTGCTATTTTACTCTGCATTACACCCCGCATTACCCTAAGATTTTTTCAGACTTTACTTTGACTTCTGCGCGCTGCAGGTTAGCATGACAGACAGTATTCCGTTATTTCCCCTCGGCAGTTTGAACACCCTATGAGTAACGTAAAAGATAAGCAAGTCGCCGCCATAAAGATGCCGCCGCATTCTATTGAAGCTGAACAGTCTGTGCTTGGTGGCATGATGTTAGATAATGAAGCCTGGGATCGCGTCTCAGAAAAAGTGGTGGAGCAAGACTTCTATTTACGCTCGCACCGTTTTATTTTCAGTGCGATGTCACGCTTAGCTGAAGCCAATCAGCCGATAGACTTAATTACCGTTTCCGAAGCCTTAGAAGCCAATCAACAATTAGATGATATTGGTGGTTTTGCCTACTTGGGCGAAATAGCTAAAAATACGCCCAGTGCCGCCAACATAATGGCCTATGCGGAGATCGTCCGTGAGCGTGCTGTGGTGCGCGACATGATCTCAGTAGCGCATGATATTGCCGATGCCGGCTATGATACGCAAGGGCGTACCAGTGCCGAATTACTCGACTTTGCCGAAACCAAAGTGTTTAAAATTGCCGAGCAACGCGCTAATGCTAATGAAGGTCCTGAGCCAATTAATAATATCTTGGCGAAGACCATTGATAAAATCGATGCTTTATACCGCAGCCCGCAAACAGGCGTAACGGGGCTTTCTTCGGGTTACACCGATTTAGATAAAATGACCAATGGTTTGCAGCCTTCCGATTTAATTATCGTGGCGGCACGTCCATCGATGGGTAAAACCACCTTTGCGATGAACCTGTGCGAACATGCTGCGATTACCAGTGATAAGCCGGTATTAATTTTCAGCTTAGAGATGCCCGCTGACCAAATCATGATGCGGATGTTGGCCTCGTTGGGCCGGATCAATCAAACTAAGGTACGCACCGGCCAATTAGAAGATGAAGATTGGGCGCGCTTATCATCCGCCATTGAGTTACTAAACAGCAAAGGCAAAATGTATATTGATGATGCTTCAGGTTTAACCCCAACAGAAGTGCGTTCGCGGGCACGACGCATTGCCCGAGAGCACGGTGGCCTGAGTATGATCATGGTCGACTATCTGCAGTTAATGACGGTGCCAGGCATGTCAGAAAACCGCACCTTAGAAATCGCTGAAATTTCTCGTTCATTAAAAGCGCTGGCCAAAGAATTAAAAGTGCCGGTGGTGGCCTTGTCGCAGTTAAACCGCTCGTTAGAGCAGCGGGCAGATAAAAGACCGGTAAACTCAGACCTACGTGAATCGGGCTCTATTGAGCAAGATGCCGACTTGATTATGTTTATTTACCGGGATGAAGTGTACAACGATGAAAGCCAAGATAAAGGTTTGGCGGAAATCATCATCGGTAAACAGCGGAATGGCCCCATCGGCAAAGTGCGCTTAACCTTTCATGGCCATTACTCGCGCTTTGATAATTATGCCGGCAGTGCGCGTTTTGAGGACGAGTATTAATGAGTCGGCGTCCTGTTGCGCAGATCGATCTGCTGGCGTTACAACAGAATTTACAGCGGGTGAAGCAATTAGCGCCAGACAGTCAGGTGCTCGCGGTGTTGAAAGCTAATGCCTATGGTCATGGTTTAGTGAAGGTGGCACAAAAACTGACTGCCGCTGATGCTTTTGCCGTGGCGCGCATTGATGAGGCACTCGCTTTGCGAACCGCGGGTATTGTTAAACCCATAGTGTTGTTAGAAGGGTTTTACGAGGCGGCAGAGTTACCCTTATTATTAGCCAATAACCTGCAAACCATTGTTCATAACGAGCTGCAATTGCAAGCGTTAGAGCAAACGCCGTTAGATGGCCAATTAAAGGTTTGGCTGAAAATTGATACGGGTATGCACCGTTTGGGCATTGACCCTGCTGAAGTGGATAATATGTATCGACGTTTGTGGCAATGCTCTAATGTGTTGCCCGGCATTCGTTTGATGAGTCATTTTAGTTGCGCTGATGAACTTGATTCAGCTACCACATCGCAGCAGCTCGCGTTATTTCAACAGCTGTGTGCCGATAAAGCCGAGCAGCACAGTCTAGCCAATTCTGCGGCAATTTTAGCCTGGCCTGCCACGCATGGCCAATGGGTTAGACCCGGCTTAATGCTGCATGGTATTTCACCTTTTGCCGGTAAACAGGGGGCGGATCATCAATTGCAGCCCGTGATGCGTTTAAGTAGCCGTTTAATTGCTATCCGTAAGGTGAAGGCGGGTGACACGGTCGGTTATGCTGGGCTTTGGCGAGCAAAAACAGATACTTTTATCGGCGTGATCGCGGTGGGTTATGGTGATGGTTATCCCCGGCATGCGGCCAATGGCACGCCGGTGTGGCTAAATGGCCGTGAAGTGCCTTTAGCGGGTAGGGTATCAATGGATATGATTACCGTTGATTTAGGTCATTTCTGCAAAGATAAGATCGGTGATGAAGCGGTATTGTGGGGGCCCGAACTGGCAATAGAGCGAGTGGCTGCTCAAGCAGAAACCATCGCTTATGAATTGCTGTGTAATATTACGCCACGCGTGCAGTATCAGTATTTAGGTGATAACGGCTGAGGAGGCCCAGCCGTTTGTGCGTTATCGCTATTTATCAAAGGTCACTTCAATGTGCACTTTGCCAAAGTCTGAAGTGAACGGCATTAAGATCGTAGGGCCTTCGCAGCGATGAGTAATGGTGTGGTTTTTGCCAGACACAATAATCGGTGTGGCCATGGTAAATTCGTAGCCTTTTTCACCTAACATCCGCTTAGCGCCGCCGGTAACCATGTTCGTGATCTCACCGACCATATCCGTAACATCGGCATCTATTTTTGTTGGCCGCTCGCCTAGCATCCGAAACATAATTTCAATGGCTAACGACTCATCAAAGCTAACCGAAAAAGACCCCTTCATGGTGGGTCCAACCATGCCAATTAAACCAGAGACATCGCCATTTGCAATTTCATTCTTTTTAATGCGAGGCTGTCCCGGCACTATTTTGGTATTGGCCATCGTCGATAACACATTGACCAAAGAGGACAGAAATGGGTTTACGTATTCAACATTCATTTAAATGCCTTTGGAATTTATACAAGCGTTCGCCTAACACGCAATACTAAGCCTAGAAGTTTTTTTAGGGTAATACAAGCATGATTGCTCGCAAGATACTTAATTTTCGCGGCAATTCCGACACTTACCTCGAGCTTCAATGGTTTGATGGTGAATATCAAATCCTTGCAAGGCCGCTTGACGGCTAAATTCGGTTTGCAAAGCGCTAGAGTGCAATTCGGTAACATTGCCACACACTTCACAAATCAGTAACTGTGCAGGGTGGTGTTTTTCAAAATGATGACACAACATAAAGGCATTGCTAGATTCAATTTTGTGGATAAAACCTTGTTCTGTCAGAAACTCTAAAGCGCGATAGATGGTTGCCGGTTTAGCGGCGGGTTCGCTTTGTTTTAACTGCTCTAATAAATCATAAGCACCTTGGCCACCTTGGTTTTCAGCCATTAAACGAAAGACCTTTTCGCGGATCGCGGTAAAGCGCGCGCCATTTTGCACACAGATGGCTTTGGCTCGTGACACTAAACTCTCAGTTGACATACTTAGTCTCCACTCCATTTCTGGTGGCAGTGTACCATATTGCTTGCACACTGCCAGCTTGCGCATGTTGTTAGCTAATGTCATAAGCTTGCTGACAACAACTGCTTTCTGCTTAGGTTTTTGGTATCATTGCCGGCAGTTTTATTGGTGAGTCACTCACTCTTTTGTAGAGATAAATAAAAATCTTATGCCTCGATTACCCGCGAAAACGGCAGGGCTGGTTATGCCCTTGTTATTATCTATTATGATGACCTGTATTGTGTCCTTGGTGAGTACGCTAAGTAGTCTGGGTTGGTCTGCATTTACTTTTACGGGTTGGTTATCCGCTTGGGGTTTGTCTTGGGTAATTGCTTTTCCTACCTTGTTATTGGTACTGCCTATGGTGAAAAAACTCACTAGCTATTTGGTACATGCCTAATTGCGCTGTTAAGAGGACATCCTGTTTTGACGCTAAAATTGTTACCGCAACGACTCTCCGTTGCCCCCATGCTCGATTGGACCGATCAGCATTGTCGTTATTTTCATCGCTTGATGAGCCAGCATGCGGTGTTGTACACCGAAATGGTCACTACCGGTGCCATTATTCACGGTAAAGGCGATTACCTGGGCTATAACGAACAAGAGCATCCGTTGGTATTGCAATTAGGCGGATCTGATCCAAAGGATATGGCCACTTGCGCTAAACTGGCGGAACAGCGTGGTTATGATGCAATCAATATTAATGTTGGTTGCCCGTCAGATCGGGTGCAAAACGGCATGTTTGGCGCCTGTCTTATGGCGCAGCCGCAGCGGGTAGCTGATTGCGTGAAAGCCATGCAAGATCAGGTTGCGATTCCCATTACAGTAAAAACACGTATTGGTATTGATGATTCAGATGAATATCAATTCTTACAAGATTTTGTGCAAATGGTGGCGGATGCGGGGTGTCAGCAGTTTGTGATCCATGCGCGTAAAGCGTGGTTAAAGGGCTTAAGCCCAAAAGAGAATCGAGAAGTTCCACCGCTTAATTATGCGCGGGTTTATCAATTAAAACAGGATTTCCCGACGTTAGATATCAGTATTAACGGCGGTATTAAAACCTTAGCTGAAGCCGCGACACATTTAACACAACTTGATGGTGTGATGATTGGGCGAGAAGCCTACACTAACCCTTACATCTTGAGCGAAGTGGATGCGCAGCTTTATGGCGATACGCATCCGGTACTTTCGCAGCATCAGCTAGTGCGGCAGATGTTACCTTACATAGAGCAGCAGATGCAGCAAGGTGCGCGGTTTTGGCATATCGCCAGGCATATGCTCGGGCTATTTCAGGGCTTACCGGGAGCACGTCAATGGCGGCGTTTACTCAGTGAGCAAGGCCATCTCAGCAGCGCCACTCCGGCCTTACTTGAAGCGGCTTTGGCCAAAGTACCTGAGTAAGCTAAATCTTAAAAAAGTGGTGATTTTCGCCACTTTTTTTATTTTCAGCTATCGAAAAATCACCTTAGTATTTCGCTGTCTTTAGTTATTTTATATATAATTCAATGGTTTATGGTTTTTCTGCTGACTGGCACGGCACTTGAAACAACTTAGGTATGTTCCTGATTCTAGGATGATGCTTAAGCAAGGAGCCGTCTATGCCATTGTTAATGCCGTTAAACCGCCTGTGTCATCATAAGGCAGGTGGCAAATGATGTTATTTCAACATGATACCCTGCTGTTGATTTACCTTATGCCGTTACTTGGCTTTATTTTAGGCATGTTACCGGCTTTGGTGGTGTGGCGCTTTAGTAAGCCTCGTCGCAAAAAAACGCCAACGATTGAACAAGCTGCACGGATCAAAACCGGATTTACACTGTCGCTGTAGTGGTTTTGGTGTAAGATAAAGGCAGGTCAAACCAGCAAGGATAAGTAAGATGCGCTATTTTTTCTTTATGTGCTGCAGTGCTTTGTGTTTAGCCAGTGCGGCATTAAGTGCAGCTGAGCTGCAGTTAACACATGCAGAAGTGCGTGCGCCCTTGCCCGGTCGTACGGTAACGGCAGGTTACTTTCAATTGCAAAATGACTCGACAAAATCCATTGAGTTAGTCTCTGCCAGTAGCCCCGCTTTTGAGGTAATTGAACTACACCAACATATCGAACAAGACGGCATGATGCGCATGGTTGAAGTGGCCAGCATTGAAGTGGATGCCGGTGCGCGCTTGATTTTTGCCCCAGGCGGTTTGCATATGATGATGTTTACGCCAACGCAACCGCTGGTGATAGGTGAAACGGTACCGGTCACTCTTCAATTTAAAGATGGTAGTCAGTTACAGTTTGCATTCCCGTTAGTGGCCATGCCACGCCGATAGGAGAAACCATGAATAAATCTATGATTGGCAGTTGGTCTGCCATTATCTTGTTATTGTTGTTTTGGATGCTTAGTTGGTGGGTCAGCCGAGAGCCCGCCATGGTGTTACCCGCCACTGCAACAAACAGCATGAGTACTGAGCAGCAGCGTGTTGCTGGCTACAGTACCACTACCGCTTTAATTCAAGTAAGTGAAACCCTGTTAAACAAGCCGGGCGGTTATATGGCAAATGATGTCTTACCGCCTTTTAGCTTGCTAGACAATATGCCTGCTTGGGAATTTGGTGTACTAGAAATGTCACGTGATCTAGCGCTAGCCCTGCGTAAAGATTTCAGCCGTTCGCAATCCCAATCGGCCGAAAATGCGTTTCTTAAAGTGGCGCAGCCGCAATTAAATATTGATCATCAAAGCTGGATGTTACCCAGCGCCGAATCAGAATACCGTAAAGCGATTGAACAGTTTTATTTGTATCGCCAAGCTTTAATGGATCCAAAACAGAACGATAGCCAATTTTATGCCCGTGCGGATAATTTACGCGATTGGCTAAAGAACGTTGAAAAGCGCTTAGGCAGTTATTCGCAACGCTTAAGTGCAAGTGTAGGGCAGGAGCGTTTAAATACGGATTTAGCGGGTGATGCTGCCGCACGGCAATCTACAACGACCCCCGAAAAACAGTGGTTAAAAACCAGTTGGTGGAAATTGGATGACGAATTTTACGAAGCCCGTGGTGCGACCTGGGCGTTATTACAGTACCTGCGGGCGATTGAGGTTGATTTTGCTGATGTACTAGAACGTCGTAATGCCATGGTCAGTTTGCAGCAAATTATTCGCGAACTGGAAGCGACACAACAACCGATTTGGAGCCCAATGGTGTTAAACGGTAGTGGTTTTGGGGTGCTCGCTAACCATAGTTTAGTGATGGCCAATTATATTTCACGCGCTAATGCGGCATTAATTGATTTATCAGAGTTATTAATACAAGGATAGTAAAATGAAAAGATGTATGGGTGTAGTGGGTTCTTTGTTGCTGTTAAGCACGACAGTGCAAGCAGATACCGTATTAGGTCTCTATGCCGGTGCCGATTTCTGGCAAACTCAAGTGAATGGCGGTTTCGCTAATTCTGAGCAAACACAGGCCTTTAACTTTGAAGATGAATCTCAGCAATCGTTTTACTTGGCGTTAGAGCACCCGTTGCCGCTACTGCCTAATTTGCGTATTCAATATCAAACATTGGAAACGCAAGGTAATACGCTGCTCAATAGCACTTTTACTTTTGGTGGCATCAATTACAGTCAAGGGACTAACATAGCCACTGAACTGGATCTTAGCAGTACGGATTATGTCTTGTATTATGAAGTGCTAGATAATGGCTTAATCACACTCGACCTAGGTGTCACTGCGAAACATTTAAAAGGCTATGCCGCTGCCCGTTCAGCTTCCGTCGGCGCGATCCAAGATATTAACCAAGTTGTGCCGATGCTGTATGTCGATACGCGTATTGGCATCCTCGGTACGGGGTTAGATGTGTTTGCAACGGCGAATGCAACGCGCTGGCAAGACAGTCATTTATATGATGCTCAAGCGGGAATTGGCTACCAGCTGGTTGACAATTTGCTGATAGATCTGCGCCTGAAAGTGGGTTATCGCACAGTCGATTTACGTTTGGATGATATCGATGATTTGTACGCCGATTTACAATTTAAAGGCGCTTTTGCCGGCGTAGAATTGCACTTTTAGTTAAAAAAAGCCTAAGTATTCTGGTTTGACTTGTTACTATTAGCCTTAAGCCATATAGTAACCGTCTTTATTATGCTGTAAAGAGCACGATGTTGACGCCGCTTTTCCGAAATCTTACGCTTATCTATGTCGCCGCCTGCCTTATGCTGGCGGCCGTCTTATTTAGCTGGCAAGTCCGTGTCGCCGATCAACAGGCGCAGCGCCAGCTGCAGCAGTATGCCGATCTGTTAAAAATCAGTTTAAGACCCTTGTTATTACAAACGTCAGCTGAGCAGCTTAGTTCCCATCTTAATGAATTACAGTACAGTGCCTTACTACCGATTGCCGCACTCGGCGTCTATCAATCTGATGGCATACAATTAGCCAGCACCGGTGCCTTGACCGCATTACCGTCTAAAATTGACACGCAAGGTCGGCAATATCAGTTGTTACAAACTGAACAAGGTCGGGTGGCGTTACAACCTTTGATGATTTGGTCTGCCTCGTCAGGTCAATTTGATCATTTTAAAACGCCCGATGCTTTTCTATTAATCCTACCGGAAACCACCGAAAGTTGGCCGCCAGTGCTGTTACCGCTAAGTATTAGTGGGTTAATTTTTACTGTATTTTTTATGCTAACGGTGTGGCTGGTCTATCTGTGGCAACAACAACGCAACCTATGGCTTAATCGCCTGACAGCCGATGATACCGAAACCTGTGCGCTGTCGCGTGTGCCGTCTGATGTACAGGCGTTATTTGACTGGCGTGTGCAGGCAGAGCAACAGCAACTGAGTTTGCAGCAGCAGCTGGAGAGTGCGGCGCAACAGCAGCAATTATTGCAACAGCAATGTACGGCACAACAACAGCAAAGCAGCGCCTTGACCGAGCAGGCTGACATACTGCGCCAACAAATGTCAGCGTGGTTACAGCACTGTAAATTACTGTGGCAGCGACAAGAGCAATTATCAGTGGCGGTGTTTCAAACGTTATTGCGGTTGCATTTTTTGTATGGGCTCTTTCAGTTTAATCCGCGTGATTTAAAAAAAGATCCGTTATCGCTGGTGCATTGGTTACCGCAACAGTTCAATGCTTTGCATAAGATCTTGGCACAAGGAACCAGTATTGATTGGGTAGAAGGCCCAGACAATATACATTTTGATGTATTGTTAGATGAGGAAGTGCTGCAAGCCAGTTTACAAGCGATGTTGTTGTTGGCGGTACGCTCTGAGAATACTCAGCGTATTTTGTGCCGAGTCACCTTAGAAGCCACAGCGCAGCCTCATCTGCTGCTGCATCTGAGCTGTGATGGCAATGGCTTACCTGCGCATATTACCGAGCATATCAGCCAGGCCAAATCGTCAAGCTGGCAATGGCGCGATGTGGATGTGGCGCTATTACAATTGATGGCCAAGTTGTTACAGGCTGAGTTACAGGTGCAATCATTAGAAGGGCTTGGCTCTAGTATTCGTTTGCGTTTTCCGGTGGCGCTAAAAGCGGTAACCTTTAATAGTCCGATGGATCGCTTACTGGTGTTTGATCAAGATAGCGATAGGCTACAGGGCCGTTTAGCGGGCTTAGCCAGCCAAGCGGTGCAGGTTAGTGCTTGCAGTCATTTTACCGAGTTAAAACGCAAATTAGAGCAGACTGCGCCACAGCGTTTATTATTGTTTTTGCCGGCGGAACAACCCAATGAAGCTTGGCAGCAATTGCTATCCTCTTATCAAGCCAGTATTAACATACAAGCTTTTGCTACAGAGTTAACGTTATCGCATTGGCAAGCAGTACTGCCTTGCTTAGCGAGTGCAGAGTTTAGTTTAATGATGCTACAGCAACACGCTGTCGAAGTGTTAAAAAGCCAGCGGCATAAAAGTTTATTAGTGGTCGACGACAATGAAACGAACCAAGCTTTTATTAATATCCTGCTGCAAAACAAGCCGGTGCAGCTCGCTTCAGCTTTAACCGGTAAGCAGGTGTTACAGCTGTGCTTGCATCAGCAATTTGATATGATTTTATTAGATATTCGTTTGCCTGATATGTCGGGTATTGAAGTAGCGAAACAGTTGCGAGCTTTACCCGGTTATAAACATACACCCATTTTAGCGTTTACCGCGCATGCGTTACCGGCAGAAATTGCCGAATTTAAAAAAGCAGGCATGGATGATATCTTGTTAAAGCCGTTAGAACCGAGTAAATTTGCAGCACTGTTGGCGCATTATCAGCTACATTAAAAATCTAAGCTATGCGCATACCTATTAGGGTATTAGCAGCACGCCCTTTGCAGTTAGGAAGCGGTTAAATTAGCAGGACGTTAATATAAAGGTTGGCCGATGATACAAAATAACGCAGATGAAGGATTTCTGTTTTTAGCAGACGATGAGCATGCGCCGATTACACCGATGCATGATCTCGACGTTTGGCACTTGTTGATCGTCGATGACGATGAAGAAATCCACACCGTAACCAAGCTGGCGCTGAATGATTTGATCGTGCTGGGTAAACGTTTGCAATTTCATCATGCCTACTCTGGGCAGCAAGCCATCGATTTTTTGCTGAAACAGCCTGATACGGCGTTGGTTTTACTCGATGTGGTGATGGAGACCGATGACGCCGGTTTACAGGTCGTGCGGCGTATTCGTGACGAATTGCGAATGGAAGAGTTACGTATTGTCTTGCGCACCGGTCAGCCAGGTTATGCGCCTGAAGAAAGTGTTATCAAAGAATATGATATCAATGATTACAAAACGAAAACAGAACTGACCCGCAGTAGACTGGTTACCTCGATTATTTCTTCCATTCGTTCTTATCAGCAAATTAAAACCATTAATCAAAATCGCCTTGGTTTACAAAAAATCATCAGTGCCGGTGCCAATTTACTGGAACAGCATTCATTACATGAATTCTCTGAAGGCGTAGTCACGCAAATTTCTTCGTTAATTGGTTTGCACGCTGAAGGTGTCTTGTGTGCACAAATTGAAGATGATGGCTCGGCGAGTGATCGTATTTATGTGTTGGGTGCGGCCGGGCATTACGCGCCCTACATCAAATGCCAATTAGAACGCTTAGAGAACAAACGGATTGTCGAACAAATTAATCTGTGCCTCTTGAGTAAACGGCATATCTTCACGGAACGTGACACCGTTTTGTACTTAGGCAACGAGAAACACAATGCCGCCGTTTATATTGAAACCAATCGGTCTATTGATGCAGCTGATCAGCAACTTATCGAAGTATTTTTAACTAATATCTCGATTGGTTATGAGAATGTCGCTTTATTCCAACAGTTAAGACATGCGGCCTACATTGACCCGTTAACCAAAACGCCCAATCGTAATGAGTTTATTCAAATCTTGCAGGATACGCGACGGTTTGAACCCGATAATATGGTTGCCGTACTGGTGGATATTGATCATTTCTCAGATGTGAATGATGGCCTGGGCCAAGAGGTGGGTAATGAACTGCTGGTTGCTGTTACGCTGCGCTTGATTGAACATTTTGGCATTAGCTGCCAGTTGGGTCGAGTGGGGGCGGATGTCTTCGCCTTAGTGGGGCCAGAAGACCAGTTAACCCCTTCACGGTTAAAAGCGGTATTTAGTACACCATTTCAAGCGTTTGAGCATAGCCTGCAAGTTAATGCTACCTTTGGTCTTTGTCATTTACGCGACTCGGGTGAGCAGGGTATGGTTATTATGAAGCATGTTTATATTGCGCTGAATAAAGCCAAAAAGACTTTGGGAGTGCACCATCAATATTACGAGCCTTCGATGGAGGATGAAGTCAGTAATCGCTTAAACATGTTGCGTAAGCTCAGAGCCGACTTTGCCCTAGACAAATTGGAGTTATGGTATCAGCCACAACTGTGTATCAAAACGCAAAAAGTGGTTGGAATGGAAGCCTTATTACGTTGGCCACATCAGCCGAATCAATATATTTCACCGGCCGTGTTTATTCCGCTGGCGGAGTATTCAGGGCTGATTGTGGAGATTGGTTTATGGGTGCTAGAGCAGGCTTGTCAGCAATTACAGCGCTTAGCTGAGGCCGGTTATCCTAATCTGCGCATTGCCGTGAACGTGTCGATGCCGCAATTTCGTTCTGCACAGTTTGTGCCCTCGGTTATCGAAACCATTCAGCGTTATCAGGTTGCGCCGCACCTGTTAGAGCTGGAAATCACTGAATCGGTGGTGATGGACGAACCGAATAGGGTGATCAGTGCATTACAAAAGCTGAAAAGCTTTGGTATTAAGGTCGCGATAGATGATTTTGGTATCGGCTTTTCGTCGTTAAGTTATTTACAACAATTACCACTGGATCGCATTAAAGTAGACAGAGCTTTTATTAATGCAATGGATCAGCAAGATGGTGGCTTAATTGCTGAAACCATTATCAATTTAGGTAAACGTATTGGCTTACAAACCATTGCTGAAGGCGTAGAAACGGCAGAGCAGTTGGCGGTGATTACTCAAATGCAGTGTGATGAAGTACAAGGTTATTTCTTCGCGAAACCGCTGCCACATGCTGAATTAATGGCTTACTTAGCAGAAAATTAATGCGGTTAAACGCCATAAGCCAGTGATGCTAGCTTATGGCGTAATGAGGTTACTTGCTCGCGCGTTCAAATGAGGTCATGATCTCGGCTTTGGCAGCAGCAACATCGCCCCAACCCGTTACTTTTACCCACTTACCGCTTTCCAGTTCTTTATAACGTTCAAAGAAGTGCTGAATTTGTTTTTTCAGCAGTTCAGGCACGTCATTCACATCATGGATATGATCATACAGTTTCGTCAGTTTACTGACTGGAACCGCTAATACTTTGGCATCTTGGCCTGCTTCATCTTCCATATGCAGAACGGCAACCGGACGACATTTAATCACCGCACCTGGTACTAATGGATAAGGTGTTGGCACTAAAACGTCAACTGGGTCCCCATCTAACGATAAGGTTTGGTTAACGAAACCATAGTTACAAGGGTAGAACATCGGGGTCGACATAAAGCGGTCAACCCACACCGTGCCAGTATCTTTATCAACTTCGTATTTAATCGGGTCAGCATTCGCTGGAATTTCAATAATGACGTTAATTTCGTCTGGCAGATTTTTACCTGCAGCTACATCGCTTAAGCTCATCGCTTGGTCCTCTGGTTAATGGCTGGGCGACATTATAATGACGCCCGTAAAATTCGCTATAAGTTATTGGTCTTAGTTGGGCTGCTTAGCATGATAGCCAATACAGGTCTCGACCTCATGTTTTGAGCCTAAAATAACGGCCACACGCTGGTGAATATCGGTGGGTACGATATCCATAATACGTTCATAGCCGGTTGAACTTGCCCCACCGGCTTGCTCTACTAAAAAGCTCATCGGGTTAGCTTCGTACATTAAACGCAGTTTATCGGGCTTGCTCGGGTCTTTGTTATCGCGTGGGTACATAAAGATACCGCCACGGCACAATACGCGATGCACATCACCGACCATCGCGGCGATCCAGCGCATATTAAAGTTTTTGCCACGAGGCCCTTCCTTGCCTTTTAGTAAATCGGCCATATATCCCTGCATAGCAGGCTGCCAAAAACGTTGGTTTGACATGTTAATCGCAAATTCGGCGGTGTATTTAGGAATAGTCGCCGTGTCTTCGGTTAATAAGAAGCCGCCATAGGTTTTATCTAAGGTGTACAGACGCGTGCCTTTACCGGTCGTTAGCGCTAACATGGTCGACGGACCATAGAGCACATAACCTGCGGCAACTTGAGCCGTACCGGGTTGTAAAAATTGACTGGCATCGTCAGCCTCTTTTGCTGCATCAGCGGGAAGAATTGAGAAAATGGTGCCGAGTAGGCTGTTAATATCGGTGTTAGATGAGCCGTCGAGCGGATCAAACGTGACTAAGTAACGCCCATTAGGGTTACCCGGTACTATGGTGTCTTCTTCTTCAGAGCTAATCGCTTTGACAACACCGGTTTCTAAGATAATTTCTTTGAGTAATTCGTTGGCGATAATATCGAGTTTTTTTTGTGTTTCGCCTTGGACATTTTCGGCCAGGGTTGATCCTAAAACACCGGCCAGTTCACCTTGACTTACCCGAAAGGCAATTTCACGACAGGCAGCGAGAATAGTTTTTAAAAGCGAGATCAGGTCTGGATCCACGCCATCTTGTTGCAGTACGGGGGAGATGCGACGCATTATAGTAGGTCCTTTTCTTATCGGGTCAGAGGGTTGCTGTTTACAGCAATAGTTATTTTAAAGAAGTTTTCCTTAAATTGCAGTTTTCATCGCAGCTTTATCTGCATTTGTTACAATAGCCGGCGATTGTTAAGAGAAAAGATATATGCATATTCATATTTTAGGTATTTGTGGCACCTTTATGGGTGGCATTGCCGCATTAGCGAAAGCCTTGGGACATCACGTCACCGGCTCCGATCTCAATGTTTACCCGCCAATGAGCACGCAACTGCAACAGCTTGGCATCAGTTTAACGCAAGGTTACGATCCTGCCCAGTTGGAACCGGCACCTGACTTGGTGATTATTGGTAATGCGCTGTCTCGCGGCAACCCCGCGGTAGAGTATGTACTTGAGCACGGCTTAGCTTATAGCTCAGGGCCGCAATGGTTATCCGAGCAACTCTTGCAGCAGCGCTGGGTGATTGCCGTCGCTGGCACGCATGGTAAAACCACCACCGCAAGTATGTTAGCTTGGATCCTCGAGTATGCCGGTTTAAAACCGGGCTTCTTAATTGGTGGTGTGCCACAAAACTTCGATTGCTCTGCCCGTTTAGGCGATGCGCCATTTTTTGTGATTGAAGCCGACGAATATGACACCGCGTTTTTTGATAAACGCTCGAAGTTTGTGCATTACCGGCCACGCACCTTAGTGATTAATAACCTTGAATATGATCATGCGGATATTTTCCCAGATTTGGCAGCCATTCAACGGCAATTTCATCATCTGTTGCGCACGGTACCGGCTTCAGGTTTAGTGGTGTCGCCGGAAGGTGTACCGGCCGTAGCGCAAACACTCGCCTTAGGCTGCTGGAGTCAACGCGAAGCTTATGGTACCGATTGGCGAGTCGCGTTAACGGTGGCGGATGGTTCGGCATTTCAGGTGTTTTGGCAACAACAGTTGCAAGGTAGCGTCACTTGGCAGCTAACCGGCCAGCACAATGTCGATAACGGTATGATGGCCATTGCCGCGGCTCGTCATGCGGGTGTGCCGGTTGCCGTCAGTATTGAAGCTTTAGCCCGTTTTATTGCGCCGAAACGTCGCATGGAATTAAAAGGGGCGCCGGGTAATATTGCCATCTATGATGATTTTGCACATCACCCCACGGCCATCGAAACGACCTTGAAAGGTTTACGTGCCAAAGTGGGCCAGCAACGTATTATAGCCGTATTGGAACCACGCTCGAACACCATGCGACTGGGCGTGCATCAAGCCGCGCTACCGCAAGCGTTACTCAGTGCCGATGAAGTGTTACTGTTTGAACCACGCAATGCCGGTTGGTCGATGAGTGAATTGGTTGCGCGGCTTCATGGCCCGGCCAGTGTGAGTTACGATATTGATGAATTATTGACGCGTTTAGTGGCAACCGCTCAACCCGGTGACAGCATTGTCATTATGAGTAATGGCGGCTTCGGCGGGATTCATCAGAAACTACTGACTGCCCTCACAGATAAATGGAACACTTAATGAATCAATCCCCAACAGAAATCACCTTAGCCTTTACCGGTGCATCAGGTGCGCCCTATGGCTGGCGCTTATTAGAATTGTTGTTAAAGCAACAGGTCAAAGTGCACTTGCTGATTTCTAGTGCGGCGCGGGTGGTCTTTGCTACCGAACATGATATTAAGTTACCCGCCGCCGCTGAGCGCTGTGCTGCGCAATTACAGCAACATTTTCAATGTGATGCTGAATTGCTCAAGGTGTATGGCAAAGATGATTGGTTTTCACCGGTGGCGTCTGGCTCAGCGGCGCCGCGACAGATGGCGGTGTGTCCCTGCTCAACTGGGAGTCTGTCGGCGATTGCTCAAGGCGCCAGTGATAACTTGATAGAGCGCGCGGCCGATGTCGTTATTAAAGAGGGCGGTAAGTTAATTTTAGTGGTGCGAGAAAGCCCACTCAGTGCCATCCATTTAGAAAACATGTTAAAGCTAAGTCGGCTAGGGGTTTGTATTATGCCTGCCGCACCTGGCTTTTATCATCAGCCACAGCAGATCAGCGATTTAGTGGATTTTATGGTGGCACGTATTCTCGACCAGCTGGGTTTGTCGCAGCAATTAGTCGCACGTTGGGGCTACGGTGGTAACTAAGTATTCAAAGAGGAGTTAACGTTGGAAATTGCACTGGATATTTCAGATCTGCATAAAGTTTATGGCAGCGGCACGGTGGCGTTGTCAGGCATTGATTTGCAAGTTAAGCAGGGTGATTTCTTTGCCTTACTTGGCCCGAATGGCGCAGGTAAAAGCACCACTATTGGTGTGATCAGTTCGTTGGTGAATAAAACGCAAGGTAAGGTGCGGGTGTTTGGCTTCGATATCGATACACAGTTAGAAGCAGCGAAAAGTTGTTTAGGGCTGGTACCGCAAGAATTTAACTTTAACCAGTTTGAAACGGTGTTACAGATTGTGATCAATCAAGCGGGTTATTATGGGGTACCGAAAGCGGTGGCGTTAAAACGCGCCGAAAAGTACCTCGGGCAGCTTGGTTTGTGGGAAAAACGGTCGGCGCCGGCCCGTGAGTTATCCGGGGGGATGAAGCGGCGTTTGATGATTGCGCGGGCGCTAATGCATGAGCCTAAACTATTGATATTAGATGAACCTACCGCCGGTGTGGATATCGAATTACGCCGCTCGATGTGGGAGTTCTTAAAAACCATTAATCAGCAAGGTGTCACCATTATTCTGACCACGCATTATTTAGAAGAAGCCGAAATGCTCTGTCGCAATATTGCCATTATTGATAAAGGCAATATTGTTGAGAACACCACCATGAAGGCATTGCTGGCCAAGCTGGGCAAAGAAACCTTTATATTCGATGTGGCACAGTTGCCTGCGAATTTACAATTAACCGACTTTGTTTGGCGACAGTTAGATGAACAAAGTATTGAAGTAGATGTAGAAAAATCGCAAGGTTTAAACCCTATCTTTAGCCAACTGAGTGCACAAGACGTCAAAGTGCTATCGATGCGCAATAAAGCGAATCGTTTAGAAGAGTTATTTGTCGCCTTAGTCGAGCATGGTCGGGAGGCGGCAGTATGAGAAGCCAGTACTTGATTGCATTACAAAGTATTTTAAATAAAGAAATTACCCGCTTTATGCGGATCTGGGTGCAAACCTTGGTGCCACCCGCCATTACCATGAGTTTGTATTTTGTTATTTTTGGTAGCTTGATTGGCTCACGTATTGGTCAGATGAATGGCTTTAGCTACATGGAGTTTATTGTACCTGGCCTAATTATGATGTCGGTGATCACCAATTCTTACACTAATGTTGCCTCATCGTTTTTTAGTGCGAAGTTTCAACGCAATGTCGAAGAGTTGTTAGTTGCGCCAGTGCCAAATTTTATTATCGTGCTGGGTTATATTGGCGGTGGTATGGCCCGTGGCATGTTGGTTGGTTTAATCGTAACCATCTTGTCGTTGTTTTTTGTGACGATCCAAATTCATAATTTGGCGATCATTATTGTTACGGTGATTTTAACGTCTATGCTGTTCGCCTTAGGTGGCTTAATCAACGCGGTGTATGCGAAAACCTTTGATGATATTAGTATCATCCCCACCTTTGTTTTAACGCCATTAACCTATTTAGGTGGGGTGTTTTATTCGTTGACATTATTGCCTGGTTTTTGGCAAAAAGTTGCCGCTTTAAATCCAATAGTGTATATGGTTAATGCCTTTCGCTATGGTTTCTTAGGGTATTCAGACGTCAGTCTGTGGTTAGCGCTAGCGGTAGTTTTAGGATTTATCATCGTTTTATTCAGTTATGCCATGTATCTTATTAACAAAGGTATAGGTTTGCGTAGCTAAATACTAAATCCCGGATACAGGGATATGATTTTTGCAGACATTTAATGGTTGCAACCATAACACCCTAGGTTGGTGTATAGACCTAGGGTTAATCGAATGCAGCAAGGTACTGACAGGCATGAATGACCAAACAAAACGCCAAGCAACCGCTTCGGAAGAAGCGTTGTGGCGGATCTTTACTGTACCGGAAGCGCCGGACTCGACACTGAGTATTATTGAGCAGAATTTGTCACAGAATTTGGCTGGTTTTTTAAACGAGAGCATTGTTGCTGTCGAAAAACCGCTATGGCAAATCGAACGGGATTTTCAGGCATACCAGATCCCAGAACAACCCAGTTTTGTCTCTGACTATACCGAAAGCATTATGCAAAAGCTGGTTGCACACTCGGTGCATACAGCAGCGCCCAGCTTTATTGGCCATATGACGTCAGCCTTACCCTATTTTGTGTTGCCGCTATCGAAAATGATGGTAGGGCTTAATCAAAACTTGGTGAAGATTGAAACCTCGAAAGCCTTTACGCCATTAGAGCGGCAAGTGCTCGGCATGATGCACCATTTAGTGTACGGCGAGCGCGAAGGTTTCTATAAAAAATGGATGCACAGTGCGAATCACTCGCTCGGCGCGTTTTGTTCTGGCGGCACCATTGCCAATATTACCGCCTTATGGATTGCGCGTAACAAACTGCTGAAAGCTGAGGGTGATTTTAAAGGCATTGCAAAAGAGGGCTTATTCCGCGCGATGCAGCATTACGGTTATCAAGGTTTAGCCATTGTCGTGTCTGAGCGGGGGCATTACTCGTTAGGTAAAGCGGCAGATGTGCTTGGCATTGGCCGTGATTCGGTTATTTCGGTAAAAACTGACGCGAATAACAAAGCCGATATTACCGAGATGCGCCGGGTGTTAAACGAGCTACAGCAAAAGCAGATTAAAGTGTTAGCGATTGTCGGAGTGGCCGGCGCGACAGAAACCGGTAACGTGGATCCGTTAGATAAATTGGCCGATCTGGCGGCAGAATATCAGTGTCATTTCCATGTTGATGCGGCCTGGGGCGGTGCGACGTTATTTTCGGCTAAGCACCGAACCCTGCTTGCGGGCATTGAGCGCGCCGACTCGGTGACCATTGATGCGCATAAACAAATGTATGTGCCAATGGGCGCTGGCATGGTGGTGTTTAAGCATCCGTCTGCGGCGAATGCGATTGAGCATCATGCCGAATATATTTTGCGTAAGGGCTCGAAAGATCTCGGCAGTCAAACCTTAGAAGGGTCTAGGCCGGGCATGGCCATGCTGGTGCACGCGTGTTTGCAAGTGATTGGCTATAAAGGCTATCAGATCTTAATTGAACGCAGCATCGAAAAAGCCAAGTACTTTGCCACGCTGATTAGCCATAATATTGATTTTGAGCTGATCACTGAGCCTGAACTGTGCATTTTGACCTACCGCTATGTTCCCGCGCAGGTGCAAAAAGCGCTGGCGCATGGCACGCCTGAGCAACGCCGCCGTATCAACGAGCTGTTAAATGGTTTAACGCAGTTTATTCAAAAACGGCAGCGGGAGGAGGGGAAATCTTTTGTTTCTCGTACCCGGTTAACTCCTGTGCGCTATGATCGACAAGAAACGATCGTGTTTCGTGTGGTACTGGCGAACCCCCTTACCACAGAAGAGATTTTGCGTGAGGTCTTAGTGGAACAAGATCAGTTGGCGCAATTAGACAAAGACTTCTATCCCAGATTACGCCAATTTGCTGCTGATATCTTAGCTTAACCCTGACTCTGACGCTGCGGCGTCAGGGGGGTTAGCTTGCACTTAGGCCTAAATACCAAAAATACAGCGCCAGCACACTTAACAAGCTGGCGCTACCATAGCAGAGCACTTTACCCCAGCCGCCCGCTCTGAGCATTAAGTCATGCATACCATGATGCACGCGGTGCATGGCATGAAACAGGGGCAAACACAGCCCCGCGCCCACTAGCACTAAGCCTGCCAATCCCCAATAATCGCTAAAGAGCCACTGGCGTATTTGGGCATAATCTAAAGCGTTTTCCGGTAATAATCCCAAAGGATAAGCAATCGCGAGGGTAAGAATTAACCCTGGGATCAGCACGGCAAAACACACACCGCCGGCACTAAATAAAGCCCACCAAATCGGTTCATCAGAACGGGTCGGTTGGGTCATAGCACACCCCCTAATAACAATGCGAGTAATAACGCCACGCTGAGTGTGCCAAGCCATTGCCCCGCAATCATTAACGGCGCCGGCAAAATGGGTAACACCCGAGGAAACAATTCAAAAAAGGTTTTGGCATGAAACAAACTAGCAAAAAAGGTCAAAAGGTTTAGGCCAATTACCCAAGGGGTGGCCATAAAGGCAAGCCAATTCAACCAGCTTTGTTCGCTATGTTGCAAACTGTACAGGCCGGTTAGTAGGCAACCACAAAAAAACAATAAGGGTAAAACGGTTGCTTCACGCAGCATATAACGTTGATAGTAGCCATGCTTTAACCACCAATTGCGCCGCAGTTGACTCTGATAGGCTCGGTTAACCTGACGGGGTTCTGACATGATGCGCTCCTAAGGTTTAAAGATACCAATCACAAAGTCAGCAGCAGACGCTACTTTACCCTGATTGACGGCAGCGGCCGGATCGAGTTGTTTTGGGCAGACATCCGAGCAAAAGCCGACAAAGGTACACCCCCAGACGCCATTTTTACCGTTAAGCTGCGGCATGCGCTGTGCTTTCCCCTGATCGCGACTATCGAGATTATAACGCTGCGCTAAAGTCAGTGCGGCAGGGCCTAAAAAGGCTGGGTTTAAACCAAATTGCGGACAGGCGGAATAACATAAACCACAATTAATACAGTTGGAAAACTTAGCATACTTCGCCAGCTGTTTTGGTGTTTGCTGATGCGGCTGTGGGCGGGTGTCGTGGTTGATGAGGTAAGGTTTGACTGCCTGCAAATGGGTTAAAAACACTGACATATCAGAAATCAGATCTTTTTCGGTGGCAAAGTGTGCTAAGGCTTCCACCGTGATGTCATCTTTATAATCACGCAGAAAAGTTTTACAACCAAGCTTCGGTATGCCATTGACCATCACGCCACAGGAGCCACAAATAGCCATGCGGCAAGACCATCGAAAAGCCAGCGTTGGATCCAGTTGCTGCTGAATATATAACAATGCATCGAGCACCGAGGTGCTGTCATCGCAGGGTACAGTGAAATGCTGCGGATGCGGTTTGTGATCTTGCTCTGGGTTGTAGCGTTGAATCACCAGTGTTTTCTGCATTAACGCTGCTCCTGTTGGCTGGGCTCTGCACCATAACGTCTGACCGCCGGTTTGCTCTGAGTGATACGCACGGGCTGATAACGAATACTGGCGGCACCTTGCTCGGTTAACTGGGCTAGGCTATGTTGTAGGAAGCGCTCATCATTACGCTGTTGCATACCTTCATCGATCCGCTGATGAGCGCCTCGAGACTCTTGCCGTGCCAATGCACTACTGACCATAGCGTTGGCCACATCTAAGCCGAAGCCCAGCTCATAATGTTGAATTAACTCAGTATTAAAGACCTTACTGTGGTCGCTGACGAACACCTGTTGATAACGTTGCTGCAAGTGCGCCAGAGTAGCTAAACATTGTTGCATACCCGCAGTATCACGATAGATACCACAACCTTGTTCCATTGCCAGTGTCATCTCATGGCGAATTGCAGCGATACTGTCGGCGCTTTTTACGCCGAGTTTGGCTTGTAACTGTTGCTGTTGCTGCTGGCAGTACTGATCCACTTCAGTGCGAGCAGCGGCCTTTGCCGTTTTAGCAAAGCTGGCCGCTTGCTTACCGGCAACATGGCCAAACACCAGTAATTCGCTTAAAGAGTTAGATCCCAAGCGGTTGGCCCCGTGCAGCCCAACAGAGGCACATTCGCCGACGGCAAATAAACCGGCGATACTGGTTTGGCATTGGGCATCAGTTAAAATACCCCCCATGGTGTAGTGCACGGCCGGTCTGATCGGTATTAAGGCTTTTGCGGGATCGACATTGACATAAGCCTTAGCTAATTCACAAATAAAGGGCAGTCGTTGTTGCAGATGGCGTTCGCCTAAATGGCGCAAATCTAAATAGACAACCGCATGCCCCTGACAATCACCCGTTCGGCCCTGCTGCTGTTCATGCCAAAAGGCTTGCGATAATTTATCGCGCGGGCCAAGCTCCATACATTTATTTTCCGGCTTACCCAGCGGGGTTTGAGGGCCTAGGCCATAATCTTGCAGGTAACGGTAACCGTCACGATTGAGTAAAATGCCGCCTTCACCTCGGCATGCCTCGGTAATTAAGATGCCAGAGCCGGGCAAACCGGTTGGATGGTATTGCACAAACTCCATATCGCGCAGCGCGACACCATGCCGATAGGCCAGTGCCATGCCATCACCCGTAACAATGCCACCATTGGTGTTGTGGTGAAATACTCGGCCAGCGCCCCCCGTTGCCAGAATGACGCTTTTGGCATGGATCTGATACAGTTCGCCAGTGTTGAGTTGTATGGCAAGCACACCAACTATCTGTTGCTCATGTACTAATAAATCCAAAACAAAAAACTCATCTAAACGCTGAATATTCGGGTATTTAAAAGATGTTTGAAACAACGTATGTAAAATATGAAAACCGGTTTTATCTGCGGCGAACCAGGTTCGCTCGGTTTTCATGCCGCCAAAGCGTCTGACTTGAATACTGCCATCCTCGCGTCGGCTCCAAGGGCAACCCCAACGTTCTAAATTAACTAATTCTTCATAGGCATGCTGCACAAAATACTCGACGACATCTTGGTCTGCTAACCAATCGCCACCCGTAACAGTGTCCTCAAAGTGGCCTTGCATACTGTCTTGCGCCAAGGTCACTGCGGCGGCCCCTCCTTCGGCAGCAACGGTATGTGATCGCATGGGATACACTTTAGATAACAGGGTGATCCGACAAGCCGGGTCGGCCTCTGCTGCAGCGATCGCCGCTCTTAACCCCGCGCCACCCCCACCTATGATGGCGATATCCGTTTCTAGTACCTGCATCTAAAATCCTTAAAAGTGTGCGAGTGTTTAAACTGCCGCCCAAGCGAGGCCGGCACAAAGTAACAAGGGATACACATGGCAAAGTATGACGTTTATCCCAAGATAGGGACTAAGTTCGGTCGGTTGGTCGGCATACTTAAAAATGCCCGGCAGTAACTTCAGCAATAAGGGTAAACTGAGTAAGCCTAGCAAGGTTTGCCAGGGGAGTAATTGCATAACAACGGCTATGATCAATAAGCCATAACTGGCTAGCAATAAAGCAGTAAACACCATGGCACTGCGTCGGCGACCAATAACGATGGGCAGATGGTTTCGGCCGACTTGACGATCCGCTTCAACATCTGGAAATTGATTTAGTAGCAGTAAATTACTGACTAACAAACTGATAATCATCGCCAGTACCCAAGCACCGGCGGTTAAGCCCCCAGCAAACACCCAAAAGGCGCCCAGTGTCATCAGTAAGCCAAAGCCAAATCCGGGTGCCAATAAGCAGGCTAATGGGTTTTTATTCAAATACTGAGTATAGGCATAAATAATCAGTACACCGGGAATACCAATTAACAGTAATTGCCAGCTTTGTTGAAAGCTCAGATAAAGACCGGCAAGAATGACCACACATAACGAAATAATCGCCAGTTTCAGCGCAATATTACTGGCCTCAGGGTGGTCTACTAAGGTACCACTGCCGCCACTAAATGGCGTACGCTGGGTTAAAAAATCGAGCCCCGATTTAAAATCAAAGTATTCATTAAAGGCATTGACGCTGATATGAGCACTGAGCGCAATTAAGGTCACCAGTAGGTAGTTTTGCCATGTTGACATGGCCACCATTTGCCATCCTGCCGTAGCAGCCAGTAACACACACACTAGCGTTAAAGTAAGAAAATTTGCGCGACTGACGCCGAAAAGTACTGCAAGCAAGATCATATCCTTATGTTGTTTAATAAATACAATACGCTGAGGCTATGCTTATTGAGTATGGCGGCAGGTTGCAATAACAGCTGTGTCCTGCTGTAGCCGGCACAACACTCACAGAGCTCAGCAGCATCAGTAAAGCCTGTCAGCCGTTAGCTGCGGCATAATGCCAAACATCAACCCTGTCATAGTAAGGGAATTGTGTTAACAGCGGTTTGATCTACATTATGATTGCGTTGTTTAGTGGCAACACCTGCGCAAGCCAGTGAGCGAGCTTATTTAAAGGTTAGGAGGAGTTATCAGGAAAAGCAAATAGCGCTACCATAAGGCTAATTGGTCGCGCTGCTCGCCTGGCCAGGGTGCAAGTACCGCGTGTTGTAGCTCAGGTAGTTGATGTTGTAAATCACGGGTAAATTGCCGTGCTAACGCAGGTGCCCCCTGATTGTCAGGGGTATGAAAATAGCAATAGGGTGTTTTACCTGCACGCAGCCAGCTGGCAATTTTAGTTAGCCAAGGTTGGTAATAATGCTGGTTAATGCTGGCGTCAGCACAACCAATAAAGCGCATCACGGGCGTTTCAGTTAAACAAATGGCATGCACCGGTAGGCGTGGTTTCTTTTGCTGTGCATCCAGCAGTGCAGGGCTATTAGCGGGTACCGAAAATAGCGCTCGGCTATCTAACACTACGCGCTCGGTTTGATAGCGGCTCAGTAGGCGATTTAACTGCACTTCTGCTTCGCCTTTGTCAAAAAAAGCGGGATGGCGAACCTCAACACAAATGGGGGTTAACGGCCTTAAGATATCCAGTTGTTGCGTTAGCCAATCGAGATTGGCCGGGCCTGTGCTGGCAGGCAGTTGTAAATGGACCATACCCAATAACGGATGCAGCGGGCTGAGCAATTGCCACCAGGCTTGCAGTTCAGCGGTATTATCACTGTGTAACTGATGTGACAGCCGCGAAGGGACTTTTAATTGTAAGCGAAAGTCTGCAGGTAACAGCGAGGCCCAGCGTGCTATTGTTTTGGCATCTGGATCGGCATAAAAACTGGTATTGCCTTCCACCGTGTTAAACACGGCGGCATATTGGGCTAAAAAGGCGTGTTGCGGTGTATCATCAGGGTACAGGCTGCCTTTCCACTGCGGGTTGGCCCACATCGGGCAGCCTAAATACAACTGCACTGTTTAAACTTCCAGATTATCAATCAATCGGGTTGTGCCAAGCGCTGCAGCCGCTAAAATCACTTTCGGCTCGGTGGCGTGCTCTGCCAGGGCCAAGGTGTGTTGATGGCTAATATCAAAATAATCAGGACGAAAACCCGCTTCAGTTAAGTCGGCTTTGGCTTGGCGCTCAAGTGCCCGATAATCATGCTGGCCGGCCAAAATGGCCGCTTTTACTTGCTGTAAAATCTGATATAGCGCCGGCGCTTGTTGGCGCTGACTTGCGCTTAAATAGCCGTTACGCGAACTTAAGGCTAAGCCATCGGCAGCGCGCTCAGTAGGCACACCAATGATCCGAATAGGAAAAGACAAGTCGGTGACCATTTGCCGGATAATCGCCAGTTGTTGATAGTCTTTTTGACCAAAACAGGCAACATCGGGCTGCACTAAATTAAACAGTTTACTGACGACGGTACTGACACCGCGAAAATGCCCGGCACGGCTGGCGCCACAATGCAGATCGCCAAGTAAAGGCACTTCAACATAACTTTGTACGTCTAAACCGCGTGGGTACATGATCTCAGGAGTGGGGGTAAACAAAGCGGCGGCGCCGTGCTGTGTTAAACCGGCAATATCATCCTCTAAAGTGCGTGGATAGCTGGCCAGATCTTCGTTTTTACCAAACTGCATGGGATTGACAAAGATGCTGCAAATCACTTGATCGGCTTGTTGCTTCGCAACATCAACTAATTTTAGATGGCCAGCATGCAGATTACCCATCGTCGGCACAAAAGCGATGCTTTGCCCCGCTTGTCGCCAGCGCAGAATGTGGCTGCGCAGCTCATTAACAGATTGCAGAATATTCATTTAATTAAAACTGTGCTCTTGGCTTGGAAAAACGCCGGATTTGACTTCACTGACATAGCTGGCAATGGCGCTGCGGATCTCGCCCGTTTGGGCTAAATAATTTTTAGAAAATTTCGGGATGTAACCACTGCTAATACCTAAGAGATCATGCATCACCAGTACTTGGCCATCGGTAACATTACCGGCTCCAATGCCGATCACCGGAATAGTCAGAGCCGCGGTGATCCGCTGTGCCAGTGGCGTTGGAATGCACTCCAGGACTAATAACTGTGCCCCTGCAGCTTCTAAGGCTAAAGCTTGGCGCAGCATGGCATCGGCTTTCTCTGCCGTTTTACCCTGTACTTTATACCCCCCTAAAATATGTACAGATTGCGGTGTTAGGCCTAAGTGACCACACACCGGAACACCGCGCTCAGTTAAGGCGGTAATGGTGGGTAATAAAAAGTCACCGCCCTCTAGCTTGACCATATTGGCACCCGCTTGCATCAAGGGTACGACGCTTTGCAACGCTTGCTCGGTACTGCCGTAACTCATAAAAGGCATATCAGCGATAACGAAAGCTTCTGGCGCGCCTGCACGTACAGCGCGAGTATGGTAAGCGATATCTTGGACAGTCACAGGCAGGGTATCGCTATGGCCTTGTAACACCATACCGAGAGAGTCACCTATCAGTAGAACATCAACGCCTTGCTCAGCAAACAGTTTAGCAAAGCTAGCATCGTAAGCGGTCAACATGCTGATTTTATCGGCTTGTTGTTTCATTTTTTGTAAGACTGCGGTGGTTATCTTCGCCATATCATCGTATCCGACTAATTGTCTGAGGGTGCACCTTCGCACAAAGTACCTTGAGCGGCAAGTTGCAGCGGTTGCAAGCCATTTAACGGCACGGCGCTAAGCCATTGCGATAGAGCGGTGCCGTCGGGTAATACTAAGTTCGGCGCAATCTCTGCTAATGGGTACAGCACAAATTCGCGTTTCGTCATACCGTAATGCGGCACGGTGAGGCTTGGTGTAGCAATCTGCTGTTGCCCAAATAATAATATGTCCAGATCGAGAGTGCGCGGCCCCCAGCGTTCGGCTTTACGCTGCCGCCCTTGTTCCCGTTCAATCTGTTGCAAAGCCTGCAGTAATTGCTGTGCACTAAGCTCGGTATTTAAGGCCGCCACCGCATTGACATAGTCAGGCTGGTCTTGCGGCCCCATCGGCTTAGAACTGTAAAAACGTGATACGTGCAACAGTTGGCAAGCAGGCAGTTGCGCTAATGCCGCAACGGCTCGCTGTAACTGGGCGACGGGCTCTGTGAGATTCGCTCCCAAGCCGATATAGCATAATTCTGTCTGCTTAATCATGGCTCGGTTTACGTTTGTAATTACGCCGACGCTTCGGTCTTTCTTGTCCGGCGCGCCCCAATTGCTGAATTAACTCTAATCGATTCGCTTCGTCGGTAAACTGAAATTGTTCCCACCACTGCGCTAATTCAGGCAAATCGCCGCCTTCGGCCGCTGCTCGCAGCACCAGAAAATCATAAGCACCGCGAAACTTGGTTTGTTCCATAAGCTTATAGGCACGCCGACCCGCGCGCTTAGTCAGGCGACCTTGTAACATCCAGATGTCACGCATGGCTAGGCTAAAGCGTTTAGGAATGGCAATATTGCGCTGCACATCATCCAAAATTTCGGTCATGGCGATACTAAAAGCGTCGTTCTCGTTTAAACCGCTTTCAATCAGTAAGGTTTGAGCGCGTACTTCAACCGGATACCAGAGTAATGCCGCAAAAATAAAGGCGGGAGTCACCGGTTTATCTTGCGCTACACGTTGATCAGTATCTTGTAACGCGCGGGTGATCAGTTGAAAGGCTTTACCTTCAGGCTCTTGTTTCAGCAGTTTTTCTAACTGCGGTAACAATTGCTTCAGCACTTTTAACTCACGCATCAGCATGAAGTTATCGAAACCTTTTCCGGCTAACCACATTTTTACCAGCTCATCAAATAAGCGTGGTGCCGGAATGTTTTTCAGCAATACCGCTAATTGCGGGATCGGCGCAGCCGTTTTCGCCGCCAATTGCATATTCAGTTTGGTGGCAAAACGGATGGCGCGCAAAATCCGCACCGGATCTTCACGGTAACGCACGTCAGGATCGCCAATTAACTCGATATTGCGATTGGCGATGCTTTGCATGCCCTCGGCAAAATCGTAAATGGTAAAATCTTTGATCGAGTAATACAGCGCGTTAACGGTGAAGTCACGACGTTCAGCATCTTCTTCGATGGTGCCATAGACATTATCCCGCAGGATCTGACCATGATCGCTTAAGCTAGCGATTTTGTTAACATTTTCATCGTCTTCGGCACCGCTATGGTGGCCACGAAACGTTGCCACTTCGATGACTTCACGGCCAAAAACCACATGCGCTAAGCGAAAGCGGCGGCCAATTAAGCGGCAGTTACGAAAGACCTGTTTAATTTCTTCTGGGCGAGCATTGGTCACCACATCAAAATCTTTGGGTTTTAAACCAATCAGTAAATCGCGGATACAGCCGCCCACCAAATATGCCTCAAAGCCAGCGTCTTTCAGACGATAAAGCACCTTCAGCGCATTCGGGCTGATGTCTTTGCGAGAAATCGAGTGTTGATCACGGCCAATAACCCGCATCGGCGGTAAGCTAGACACGGCAGTTTTTGCAACGGCAGCCACTGGCTCGGTCGTTACGGTTTCGGTATTTTTTGCGCCAAGGGTACGACGGCAAAAGTCAATCACGCGCGAAATAATGGTGTTTCTCCTCAATGGAAACGAACGGGCTGTTTTGAGCCGAAAAAACCGGCGTATCATACCTGAATCTGCGGAAAATGAGAATGCAAGGCGGCACTCTCTGTATTTTAATTACGCTGAGTCAATGTCGCGCAAATTACGCAAAATCTGCACAGCGAATTTCGAGTTGTTTTGGTACCTTCGCCAGCTGCCAGTGCTGGGTGGCCCAAGCAAGTATTTCCGTTACTGGCGCTTGCCGTAGTTCATCAGGCGGGGCATGGCCTAGCAAACGTAATGCCGCCGTTAAACTGTGATGATTTGGCCAATGAGCGAGGGCGCTTGCATGGTTTTGTTTACTCAGTTTTTGCCCCGGCGCGGTAACGGCTAAGGGTAAATGGCCGTACAGTGGCGCGGTTTGCCCCAGCAATTGAAACAAATGTTGTTGCCTGGGAGTCATACTGAGTAAATCGGCCCCTCGGATCACTTCGCTGATCTGTTGATCCTGATCATCAATCACCACCACCAGTTGATAACTAAATAACCCATCGCGGCGCTTAACGATATAATCTTCTGCAGCTAAAGCGGCATCGATACGCTGGTTACCAAACACCTGATCATGGAAATGACAATGCACATCTGCCGCACGCAGACGCCAGGCTAACGGCGGTGTCGTCAATTGTTTAGCGGCACAGCGCCCGTTATAGAGGCCGCCGGCGGCTTGGATTGCTTTGCGTGAACATTGGCAACCGTACAGCAAGCCTTGTTGCTGGAGTTGATTAAATACGTCTTGATAGCGATCCAACCGTTGGCTTTGATAAATAACCGGGCCATCCCAGCATAAACCAAAGCTTTCTAGGGTGTGCATAATGTCGCTATCGGCATTGGCTTGCATGCGAGGCGTATCAATATCTTCGATACGTAACAGCCATTGGCCGTGCTGACTTTTTGCTTGAAGATAACTACCAACAGCCGCCACGAGTGAGCCAAAATGTAATGGCCCCGAGGGGGAGGGAGCAAAACGGCCGCGATAACCGGCCGTTTGCCTTGCAAGATGCGCTGACACTGAGGTTGCCGCAGCGTTAACCGCCGAGTTGCTTCTCTTTGATTTCAGCAAGCGTCTTACAATCAATACATTGATCAGCAGTAGGACGTGCTTCTAACCGTTTGATACCGATTTCGATACCGCAGGTATCACAGAAACCAAAGTCGTCATTTTCGATCTTTTGTAACGTTTTTTCAATTTTCTTCAGCAACTTACGTTCACGATCCCGTGCGCGTAATTCTAAACTGAACTCTTCTTCTTGAGCTGCACGATCCACTGGATCAGGAAAATTAGCTGCTTCATCAGCCATATGTGTTTTAGTGCGATCCACTTCTTCACGAAGTTGTTGGCGCCATGCATCCAGAATTTTCCGGAAATGCTCCAACTGCTTCGGGTTCATGTACTCTTCCCCGACCGCTGCTTCATAGGGTACTACGCCCGCTAGCGCTAATAGCCCAAGGGATTTATTGTTATTGCCTACTGGCATGATTCTCTCCTGTACAATCCCACCAAGCCAAAAAGCTGGCGGCTATAGATAGCAGAATATCACCGCTACCGCAATCACTAATAAAAAACCGCGGAAGTATACAGACAGACCGCCTTGCCGTCACTTATTTTCGATAAGTCTGCATTGACTTTCGCTCAAGTGAGTAATAATAAACACTTATTTTGCGTTTTTTGTTAAGCGCACTGCCGTTAGCAAAGTACTGCAGTGTGCTACAATACGCCATCAGCCAACAGATGGCTTACTTTGCCCTTTTATTTTCGGAGCTAAGAATGAATTCAAACAGTTCAGTACTTCACATCAGTTTGCAACAGCAACCCGCCGCGGCCCAGTTTGGCGCTAATGCGTTGATTAGCCCCAGTGAGCAAGGTTATCAAATTCATCTTAGCGCAGGTCAAGAACGCCGTATCGTGCAAAAAGCCGCTCGGATGCTTGATGGCTTAGGCGTAACGGCGTTGCAATTAAGCGGTGAGTGGCCGCTGGAATTACAGTGGGCATTTTATCAAGGTTTTGTGAATGCCAAGCGCCAAGGTGGCGTGCACTTTACCGGTGATAGCGCCACAGTCACACGGTTAGAGCAACAAGCGCGTTGTTTCCAGTTTGCTAAAGCGTTAATTAATCAAACCCCTGAGCAATTATCACCAGAGAAGTTAGCCGCACAAGCCGCAGCCTTTATTGAAGAGGTGGCTGGCACTGCCAAAGTGAGCTATCGCGTGATCAGTGGCGAGCAATTAGTCAGCGAAGGCTGGCATGGTATTTATCAAGTAGGTCGCGGTAGCGTGCGAGCGCCCGCGATGTTAGAACTGGATTTTAACCCCAGCGGTAAAGCGGATACCCCGGTGGCGGCTGCCTTGGTCGGTAAAGGTATTACCTTTGATAGTGGTGGTTATTCGATCAAAGCGACCGAAGGCATGTTGCATATGAAATGTGATATGGGCGGTGCCGCTACGGTGACAGCGGCGTTAGCCTTGGCTATTTTGCAGGGCTTAACCCAGCGGGTTAAACTGATTTTGTGCTGTGCTGAAAACTTGATCAGTGGTCATGCTTACAAATTGGGCGATATTATTACTTATAAAAATGGCACCACAGTCGAAATTGTTAATACCGATGCTGAAGGGCGTTTAGTATTGGCCGATGGCTTACAAATGGCAGCGGAAAGTGGTGCGCCGCTAATTATTGATGCGGCGACGTTAACCGGTGCAGCCGTAACGGCGGTTGGCTCAGAATACAATGCCCTGTTTGCATTAGATAAACCCTTAGCACAACGCGCGTTAAGTTATGCCGAGCAGCAACAAGAGTTACTGTGGCAACTGCCTTTAGAGCCTTGGCATCAGCAACAGTGTCCGTCGGCCTTTGCCGATACCGCTAACAGCCGGCCAGTAAAAGGCGGTGGCGCGGGGGGGGCCAGTAATGCAGCCGGTTTCTTAAGTCGCTTTGTGCCAAATAATGGCCAAGGTTGGTTGCACTTTGATTTAGCGGCAGCCTATCGTGATAGCGCTAATGGCTTTTTAGCCGTGGGCGCAACGGGTCAAGGGATCCGCACAATCGCGGCGATGTTATTACATGAATTATCGGCGTAATTTACCTTGTCACCCTGGCCGCATTTCTGCGGCCCTTGCTGAGTAGCGGTTGGTGTTACCTGTAAACGAGATTATGCCCAGGCTCTGTCAGCTACTGCAGCATGAGCCTAAGGTTATTCTGTCGGCGCCACCGGGTGCCGGCAAATCGACTTTTTTACCGTTGTATTTGCTCAAGCACCCCGCTTTTGCAGGTAAGCGGCTGTTATTGCTTGAGCCACGGCGCTTAGCCGCACGCACCATCGCCAGTTATCTCGCCGCCCAACTGAATGAGCCCGTTGGACAGACGGTGGGGTATCAAATTCGCCAAGACAGCCAATATTGCGCTGAAACTCGGCTGCTTATTGTCACCGAAGGTATTTTAACGCGGAAAATTCAGCAAGATCCTGAGCTGAGTAGTGTGGATATCCTGATTTTTGATGAGTTTCACGAACGCTCTTTGCATGCTGACTTTGGTTTAGCACTGGCGCTGGAAGTACAACAACTGAACGAACAGCTGCGTATCTTAGTGATGTCGGCGACCTTGGACACCAGTATGCTGGCCCGCTATTTACAGGCACCGGTATTGCAAAGCGAAGGGCGCAGTTATCCGGTAAATATCGTTTATCAACCGCTGAATAAAGAACCCATCGCGCTGCAAAGTGCCCGCTTAGCTCTGCAGGGCTTTTGGCGTCATCAAAGTAGTGTTTTGGTCTTTTTACCCGGCCAAGCAGAAATTAATCAGGCGGCGCAGTGGTTAGCTCAGCAAGACTTAGCGGCAAATTTGCGCGTATTGCCTCTGTTGGGCAGTATGAGTTTGGCGGCACAACAAGCCGCGATTGCCGCTCCGGCGGCAGGGCATTATAAAATTGTGCTGGCCACGAATTTAGCGGAAACCAGTTTAACCATTGAAGGCATTCATGTGGTGATCGACAGTGGTGTCGCAAGACGTGCTAGTTATCATGCCCGCAGTGGTCTAACGCGCTTAGATACGGTTGCCATTAGCCAAGCAGCGGCAACACAACGAGCCGGTCGAGCTGGGCGACTTGGTGAAGGTTGGTGTTATCGCTTAGACAGTGCAGAACAATGGCAGCGGCGAACGGCTTTTGAACCTGCAGAAATTGAGATCAGCGAGTTAACCAGCTTACGCTTAGAGATTGCCGTTTGGGGTTGCCAACCGGCAGACCTAAACTGGTTAACCTCGCCACAATCAGCAAACTTAGCGGCGGCAACAGCCCTGTTGCAACAACTTGAAGTGCTAGATCAACGTGGGCAAATTACGGCTTATGGTCAAACACTTTATCAATTTGGCACCGATATTCGCTTAGCCAGTATGCTGCAGCATGCCAAAACGTTAGAAACCACTCAACCCGGTGCGCTGTGGCTAGCCGCTTTGCTGGCGGCGTTGCTAGAAGATAGCCGCGATTTGCACGAGGATCTTTACCGCCAAGTGCAGCGCTTAGCAGAACGCCCAGCGCAAGAGCAGCGGCGTTATCAACAAGCTGAAGTATTTGCTAAGCGATTGGCCGCTAAAAAATATACCAGCTTGCCACTTGGCTTGTTACCCGTCTTATTGTTACGAGCATTTCCAGATCGGTTAGCACAGCGCCGTGGCCAGGGTTATTTGTTAGCCAATGGCGTGGGCGCCAGTTTCCCCGCCAACCATCCGTTACAGCAGCAAGATTTAGTGGTGGCCGTTAGTATTACGCAAACAGCGCAAAGCAACCGGATACAACAAGCGGTCGCCATAGCGCTGCCCGATATTCTAGACGATTGGCCCGCGCTGGCATGGCAGCCTCATACCGGCTGGGATGAAAAGCAAGCGGGTTTTTATAGTGAGTCGCAACGTCTGTTTGGTGAAATTGTGCTTCAGCGGCGGCCGCAACCCTTGCAGCTTACTGCCGCTGAAAAGCAACAAGCTTGGTTAGCTTACTTAGCGAAAAAAGGCATAGCGATATTACCCTTTAATGCGCGCTGTCAGCAGTTACAGCAGCGTGTCGCCTTGTTAACGCAACACCAGTATGCTGGCTTGCCTGATCTCAGTCTGTCAGGGCTGACCACGAATATGGCGAGCTGGTTAGGACCTTATTTAGCGAATATCAATAAAGTTAATCAGCTAGCGCAATTACCCCTGTATGATCTTCTCTGGCAGCAACTCAGTTACAGCCAGCAGCAACAACTGAATCAATGCTTACCCGAGTTTTTTACCACGCCGGCAGACAGCCGGGTGGCGATTGATTATTGCTTACCTGGCGGGCCGGGTTTTTCAGTAAGGGTTCAGGAAATGTATGGTCAACTGACCACGCCGCAAGTGCTAGATGGTAAATTGGCGTTAAGTGTGACCTTGCTATCGCCTGGCCGACAACCACTACAAATTACCCGTGACTTGGCCAGTTTTTGGCAGCAAGGCTGGCATGAAGTAAAAAAAGAAATGAAAGGCCGTTATCCGAAACATTTTTGGCCGGACGATCCTGCGAAAGCCTTACCGACGACTAAAACCAAAAAAGCGATGCGCTATGACTCGAACTCGTAAAAAAGTGCCCACCTCCGCTCGGCCAGCCCGCTGGTGGCGATTGATTTGGACAACCTCTTTAAAGCTCGCTTTGGCAGGATTTCTAGGGCTGTTTTTGTATTTTATATATCTCGACAGTAAGATCACCAGCACCTTTTCAGGGCAAAAATGGCAAGTGCCAGCACAAATTTATGGCCGCAGCTTAGAGCTGTTTCCTGGCAAATACCTGACACAGAAACAGTTGGTGCAAGAGCTGGAACAGCTGCAATACCAACGCGTAAATGCAGTGTCTGGGCCAGGACAATTTCGCACCAGTGGCAACACCGTAGAGATTTTTCGCCGTAGTTTTACCTTTGTCGATGGCACTCAAGCCGCTTCACGTTTTAGTGTCGAGTTTAATCGCAGTGGCATCAGTGCATTGCTGCAACAAAAGTCATCATTAAGCATGGCACGCCTTGAGCCGCAATTAATCGAGCATTTGGTGTCACCCCACCAAGAAGATCGTGAATTAGTGCGCTTAGAGTGGGTGCCAAGCTTGCTGAAAGAAACGCTATTGCTGGTAGAAGATCGCGATTTTTATCAACATCGTGGCGTATCGCCGTTATCGGTATTACGTGCCTTGTGGGTAAATATTACGGCGGGGCGCACCGTGCAGGGCGGCTCGACGCTGACCCAGCAGTTAGCCAAGAATATGTATTTAACGCAGGATCGCACGCTGCTGCGCAAGATTAACGAAGCGATGATTGCCTTGGTACTCGATTATCGTTTTAGTAAGGATCAGATCCTTGAGGCTTACCTGAATGAGATTTACCTTGGGCAAAATCATGCCACGGCGGTGCACGGTTTTGGTTTAGGCAGCCGTTTTTATTTTGGTAAACCGCTCACGGAACTGAATGCCGATCAGTACGCCTTGTTAATCGGCATTGTGAAAGGCCCAGGTTATTACGATCCACGCCGGTTTCCAGAGCGTGCCAAGCAGCGGCGAGACTTAGTGCTGCGGCTGATGTTTGAGCAACATTTATTAGATCAACGTGCTTACGAGCAGGCGTTAACTCGGCCGGTAGAAGTGGTGGCAAGAGGGCAATACTTAAATGCCAACTTCCCGGCTTATATGGATGCCGTGAAACGTGAATTACGGCAATTAGCGCTGGCCAGCAATCTGATGCACAGTGGCATTAAAGTGTTTACTTATTTGGATCCGATGGCGCAAACCCAAGCCGAGCGCACGGTGACTCAGCTGGTTCCGGCTATGGATAAAGAGCTAGAAGCGGCGATGCTGGTGGTGGATTATCAACGGGGCGCTGTACAAGCCTTGGTAGGCGGTAAAACTGCGGGGTATGCGGGTTTTAACCGTGCACTGGAAGCGCGGCGGCCTATTGGCAGTTTAATTAAACCGGCCATTTTTTTAGAAGCGTTGGCACAACGGGGTCGCTACACCCTTGGTAGCATGCTCGACGACAGCCCGCTGAGCTTACGCAGTAATAATCAAGAGTGGCAACCGCAGAACTTTGATAAGACATTTCGCGGTAATGTCTCTCTCATGCGCGCTTTGGCTGACTCATTAAATGTGCCAACGGTGCGGCTGGGCTTACAACTGGGTATGCCTAAATTGCAAGAAGCCCTGCGCCGTTTGGGCTTAGAGCGTAATATTACCTTGTACCCATCAGCCTTGTTAGGCTCGTTAGAACTCTCACCTTATGAAGTCAGTCAGCTTTATCAAACCATCGCCAATAATGGCGTACATCAAAGCTTGGCCACGGTACAGGCGGTCACCGATCAAAATGGTGCGGTAGTGTATCAACGTAATTTAACGCCGAGCGTGCGTTATCCTGCCGCAGATGTTTATTTATTGCATTATGCGATGATCGAAGCAACCTTAACGGGCACCGCGCAATCGTTAGCGCGCACCTGGCCACAACCTACGTTTGCGGGTAAAACCGGCACCTCGAGTGATTATCGGGACAGTTGGTTTAGCGGTTTTGATCAAGATCGATTGGTGACCGTTTGGTTGGGGCGAGATGATAACAAATCGACCAATTTAACCGGGGGTAGCGGCGCTTTAAGAGTGTTTACCGATTATTTTAAACAGCAGGGCACCCATAATTTAATTCGGTATATGCCCGAACAAGTAGAATGGCAGCGTTTTTCGACGCAAAGCGGTTTACCCGTTCCTGAGTATTGCCCGAATAGTTGGTTGTTGCCGGCCCATCAAGATAGCGTGTTAGCATTAAATCAGTGTGATTAACCGATAAAAAAAGGCGCACCAGCTAGGCGCGCCCTTTTTTGCGATGCCGCTTAATTACAGTGCGGCAAAGGTTTTAGCCGCTGCGCTAATGGTTTCGGCTAAATCATCATCAGTGTGTGCTAATGATAAAAAACCGGCTTCATAAGCCGAAGGCGCTAAGTAAATGCCTTGTTCTAACATGCCATGGAAAAACTGTTTAAACGCGGCAATATCACAACGGGTTGCTTGCTGATAATTACTGACGCGGCCTTCGTTGGTAAAAAACATACCAAACATGCCACCGACTTGGTTAAAACTCATTGGCACGCCATGTTGCGCCGCCGCTTGAGCTAACCCGGTAATTAAACGACTGGTTTTCTCGGTCAGTGCTTCGTATACGCCAGGCTTGCTGATTTCTTGCATAGCGGCTAAGCCTGCAGCCATGGCAATCGGATTGCCTGATAAGGTACCTGCTTGATAAACAGGGCCCAGTGGCGCGATATGCTGCATAATGGCTTTTTTACCACCAAAAGCGCCAACCGGCATGCCACCACCAATGATTTTACCCAAGGTGGTCAGATCTGGCTTTACGCCATAATAGGCTTGAGCGCCGCCTAAGGCGACCCGAAAGCCGGTCATCACTTCATCAAAAATCAAGACGCTGCCGTAGTCATCACAAAGCTGCCGTAAGCCTTCTAAAAATCCTGGCTCTGGCGGAATACAGTTCATATTGCCGGCAACCGGTTCAACGATGATACAAGCAATTTCGCTACCTTGTGCTGCGAATAACTGTTGGATCTGCGCCAAATTGTTAAATTCACAGGTCAGAGTATATTTGGCAAAATCGGCTGGCACGCCAGGGGAGTTGGGGACACCCAAAGTCAGCGCCCCTGAACCTGCTTTAACCAGCAGCGAGTCTGCATGGCCATGGTAACAGCCTTCAAACTTTACAATGGTATCACGGCCCGTATAACCCCGAGCTAAACGGATCGCGCTCATGGTGGCTTCGGTGCCTGAGCTGACCATCCGCAGCATTTCCATGCTTGGGACCAGTTTTGCGACGGTTTCTGCCATGGTGACTTCGGCTGGACAAGGAGCACCAAAACTTAAACCATGTGCCGCAGCATCAATGACCGCTTGGCGGATCACCGGGTTGTTATGGCCTAATAGCATCGGGCCCCAAGAGCCGATGTAATCGATGTAGCGTTTGCCATCGACATCAAATAAATAGGCGCCATCAGTACGAGCAACGAAAAAAGGTTCGCCACCGACACTTTTAAAGGCACGAACCGGTGAGTTTACACCACCGGGGATCGTGTGTTGTGCGCGGCTGAAGAGTTCTGAAGAGATGGACATTATCGGATTCCTGTCAGTTATTTGTTGCTATACCAAGGCACAGCGCATTCATAATCTTGGATCACGTTTTCGACACCCAGGGTTAACGCAAACAGCGCCATCCGGACCAAGATGCCATTATCGGCCTGGCGAAAAATAGCCAAGTTAGGATTGAGGTTAAGATCATTATCTAACTCATTGGCTTCTTGTCGTGAATCTCTGGGTAAAGGATGCATAATCACGGTGTTCGATTTACAGTGCCGCGTATAGATTTCTTGGTTTAAGCGAAATTTACCACGGTATAAATTGGCTTCGGCTTTCGACGGAAAACGTTCCTCTTGGATCCGTGTTTGATAGACGATATCGGCGTTCAAATTGCCTTCGAGTTTGTCGCTAATAGTCAAACGATGGCCGGCGTTCTCTAAGCTGCTCACCACCTCATCAGGCATGGCTAATTCTTGTGGTGAAATCAGGGTAATTTGTAAGTTTTTATACAAACTAAGTAGTTTCGACAACGAGTGCACGGTACGGCCAAACTTTAAATCACCCACCATGGCAATATGCATACCGTCAATACTCTGGCCAGAGGCGGTTAGTTCACGTTCAATGGTAAACAGATCTAATAAGGCCTGAGTAGGGTGTTCGTTGGCGCCGTCGCCACCGTTTAATACCGGCACACGGCTACCTTCAGCAAACTCTGCGACAGAGCCGGCTTGCGGATGTCGCATCGCGATAACATCACTGTAACTGCTGATCACTCGTGCGGTATCGTATAACGACTCACCTTTAGACAAGGCTGACGATTCCATGCCCGTGGTTTCGCGCACTTCACCGCCTAGCAGGTTAAAAGCACAACCAAAGCTTACCCGAGTACGGGTGCTCGGTTCAAAAAACAGATTACCCAAAATAGCGCCATCGAGTACCTTAGTCCGTTTTTTTCTGCTGGCGTAAGGGGACATCTTGCGGGCAATATCAAACACATATTGGATACTGTCGCGGTCAAATTGTTTAACCGACAGGATATGCTGACCTTTAAAGCTCATAGTGCGTGCTCACTTATTTCGGATAGCGAATGGAAGAGACCCAGAGGCCAAACTGGTTTCATTATACGGAAAAGTTAGCGCTATTTATATCGGCTTTAATACCGCCAGCAGAATTATTGCCAACAGGATCAGCACCGGTGCTTCATTAAAAATCCGATAAAAACGTGGGCTGCGTGTATTGCGGTTATGTTTAAAATCGGCCAATAGCTTAAAACAATAGCCGTGATAGAGGTACAGCAGGATAACTAACAGCAATTTATAATGTAGCCAGCGACTCGCGGCAAACCATGCGCTGCCATAGCTGCCAATTAATAACAGGCCGAAAACCAAGGTAAGTAAGGCAAAGGGAGTAACGAAAAACAGTAACCGCCGCTCCATTACTTTAAAAGTCTTATCGCAATCTGTGCTTTGCGTTTCAGCGTGATAAACAAATAAGCGCGGCAAATAGAAAATACCGGCAAACCAGGCAACCATAAAAAACAGGTGTAAAGCTTTGTAAACAAGGATCAGGGTCATAGTAAGTTATTCTGTTTAGTTAAGAGTGCCCGCAGTTGGTCCCAGCGGATAATACCGATCGGATGAGCTGGGTCGTCTTGATAAATGTAAACCAGCCCTTCGCGTTCGTCTTCTAAAATAGCAAATACCTCTGCCATGGTACTTTGATGCGATAACCCTTGAATAGGCGTGTATTGCACGGCACTTTCACCACTGAGCGTTAGACTGATATCGTATTGTGCAGTAAAAAATTGCAGGCTATCGCTGGTGTGGCGTTTAATGATTAATTGCGTTGGCGGTTGTAGCGTGTCGAGACTGGCCAAAACCGTTTGTTCATCGGGATTAGCTAACACTTGATATTCTTGGCTGATGACGGCTAATACCCCCACTTTTTGCAGCACATCATCTGCGGGCGATAATTTATACGGCAACTGCATAAAGTCGAGTTGCATCAAGAAAATCGATTTATTATTAAAAAATTGCACCGTCGTGACATAAGCGGTAACGATAACCAACATGGCCGGCAAGATAATATGTTGGTTCGCGGCTAACTCTAACACGGCCACCAAGGCGGCTAAGGGGGCATGCAGCGTCGCCGCCATCATTCCCGCCATACCTAAAACCGCATAAGTACCGGCATTACTGCTGTTATCAACAATCACCGCCGGAACAATGGCTAAGATGGTGCCCAATACAACGCCGATACCAAAAACCGGGCCAATGATGCCACCAGGCACACCTAAGCCAATAGCAAACAGCGTTAAAATCATTTTGCCAGCTAAAATCAGTAACAGTAGATGGATGGCAGTAGGGCTATTAATAGCAAATTGAATAGCGCCCGTTTCTGCGCCCATGGCCTCAGGGATCAGATAACCCACTAACGCCGTGACCATGCCGGCCAAGGCAAGACGCAGTAATAAGGGCCACTTTTTAAACAGCGTTAATAAGCGCATCATGTTGCTATTAAAAAACCAAGCAACCGCACCAAAGATAACGCCACAAAGAATTAAATATGGAAAATGCCAAACACTGAGACTAATAATATCTAATGCCGCGAGTTCGCGGTCGGTGCCAAAAACCAGTTGGGTGGCCATAGCACCCACTACCGAAGCCAGCATAATAGGGATAAACACATGGATGCGATACTCACGCAGTACCACTTCCATCACAAAAATCATCGCCGCTAAAGGCGTATTAAACGAGGCTGAAATGCCGGCGGCAATGCCACACCCTGCCAAAATACGCACGCTGTTATAGGGTAGTTTTAAATAACGGCCAACGGTGCTCGCACCATAGGCGCCAAGATGCACGGATGGGCCTTCCCGACCCACCGAAAAGCCACTGGCGAGCGCGACCACCCCACCAAAGAACTGACTAAGCGTATTGCGAAAGGGCATCACCCCGTAAGCGGTTTTGATGCGGTGGATCACAAATGGGATGCCAAGACGATAGTGTTTATAACCGGTAAACAGAGCGATTAAGCCAATGCAAGCCGCTCCACCTAAGGGTAATAACCAGCGTATTTCAGCATCGATACTGGCAAAGTCATCAGCATGCTCTAGGAAAAAACCTTGAATACCGATAATAGCTAAACGAAAGCAGATAATTAATAACGCAGCAATTAACCCGCCGAGCATGCCGAGTAAGCACAACTGAAGCGAAGTTTGGGGGAGAGCCAGTCGCCGTTGTAAGGCGGGGAGGTGATCTTGCCAGCGCCGCATAGGATAATTCATGCTAAGTGGATTAAATTAAACGAAGCTTAACATAGTTGCGCCAAAAATGAGTACTGACGTGCTGGTTAGCGCGGCGTACTGTTGGTCAGCACGTTTCGGTCGCGTCATGCGCGCGTGCTGAACTATTATCGCTCACTTGCGCCTAATACTTGAATAAATTAGTCAGGTATTAGATAATTGCCTCCGTTGTTATGCTGGTTGGAGCCACCATGTCTGAATTACAGATCCCTATAGAGTTTACCGATGCGGCTGCGCGTAAAGTCGCTACCCTAGTCAGTGAAGAAGAAAATCCGGATTTAAAGCTGCGGGTTTATATCACCGGCGGTGGTTGCTCAGGTTTTCAATATGGCTTTACCTTCGATGAAAAAGTGAATGAAGGCGACTTGTTAATTGAAAAGCAAGGCGTGGCCATGGTTGTTGACCCGATGAGTTTACAGTACTTGATGGGTGGGGTGGTTGACTACACCGAAGGCTTACAAGGCAGCCGTTTTATTGTGCAAAATCCGAACGCAACGACAACCTGTGGTTGTGGTTCTTCTTTTTCGGTATAACCCGCTCATACTTTACGCTGCTCTGGCGTAAGCTTTTCACCCTGAACAATGTAGCGGTATCTGTTTTAACACAGATACCGTTTTTTAGGGTGCTCAACGATTGGTGATAAGAATTAACGCCCACAACACTAATGCGATAATAGCGTTAAAAGCCCCGATATAAATAAAGCCCCGGAGGCCTTGTTTTAAGGGGATGCCGTAGTTGCGTAAGAACAAATACCAACCTAAACTCATTAATAATGGTAACAAGAAGACTAATCTAACCATTGTTTCCTCATGGCGCTTTGCGCCGCCGATACTCAAAAAGATACTCATTTACGCTGATATTTTTAAAACGTATTAATCTTGTTAACCGCCTGATTTTTTAACCTGAAAATCTGTACGCTTATCGCAACCTGTGATATTAGTTACTAGTTACACCCGTGTCAGTCAAGCAAGACCACAACAACCAAAAATTGCAGGGAGCGCATAAACTATAATAAATAAAAGCGTAACACGCTCGGAGAATAAAAAAAATGAAAGGTACGAAAAGTGTCATTTCTGATGAAAATAAACGGCTTTGCGTTTGGTTAAAACGACAACGACAAGAGAAAGGTCACACTATGCGCAGTTTGTCTGAGTTATTAGGCACACCGCATTCCTTTATTGGTAAGGTTGAAAATCAAGAACGTAGATTGGATGTCGTCGAGTTTGTGCGTTATTGCCAAGCGCTTGAGGTTGATCCTGCCGAAGGTTTACTGCAGTTAACTAACGGCTAGCCAGCACAACAACTTAAAAAGCCGCTCTTCGTGTCATGTTAGTGGGTTAAACATGGCGCGATAAGCGGCTTTTTTAATGCTTTATTGTTGCGCTTGTTCACGTTGCTGTAACCGTTTACCTACCCACAATAACAGCAATAAACCGGGGATCACCATTAACGAGGTGAAAACAAAAAACAACGCCCAATTGCCCCCCAGTAAATCTACCATTTCACCACTAAAAGAAGCTAAGGTGGTACGACCTAAATTACCCAAAGAGGCGAGCAGTGCGTATTGGGTAGCAGTAAAAGCGCGGCCGGTTAGCCAGGTTAAGAAAGACACAAAGGCGACGGTGGAAAAAGCAGCGGTAAAGTTATCGACTAAAATGGCGGCAATAAATAACTCGGGTTTTGGCCCGACTAAGGCGATCCAAGCAAACATCAAATTACTGGCTGCCATGGCGATACCGCCAATAAATAAGCCGCGCACGATACCAAAACGAATATTGATGGCACTACCGAGTAGGGTAAAGACAATGGTGGCAAACCAACCAACCAATTTAGAGTATTCGGCAATTTGCTCATTTGAAAAACCAATTTCTTTATAAAACGGCACTGACATGCGGCCTAAGAACGCTTCACCCACTTTAAATAAAAACACAAAACTGAGGATCGCTAACGATAACTGCCAACCGTTACGGCGAAAGAAATCCAAAAAGGGCTCGAGCACGGTTACGGTTAACCAAATCAGATAAGGGCGGGCAACTTGCTTGCCGACTGCCGCGCTATGACGAGCGGCCGCTTGCTGCTGCAAAAGATCACGTTGATTTAGGGGTTCTTTACTGATTAAGGTAAAGAACATTAATAGCACGATCACTAACGCCATACCCAGATATACGGCAGGCCAACCATATTGATCGGCATTGGCAAAAGCCAAGTAGCCGGGCAAGGAATAACCGGTCCACCAACCAATCACCCCCATAGCCGCGGCCGGTGCGACTCGCACTTTATCATCACCGATCATTTCAATTCGATAGGCATCAATGGCCACATCTTGGGTGGCTGATGACAGCGCAATGGCCATTGCCAGCAGCGAGGTCAGCAACAGGCTTTGGCTCGGTTCGGTAAAAGCAATGGCGATAGTGGCGCATAACATAATGCTTTGCATCAGTAGGATCCAACTCCGGCGCATACCTAGCCAGGTATAAAGCAGCGGTAGTTTGACGCGGTCAAGTAAAGGCGCCCATAAAAAATTTAAGGCGTAGACAATAAAGACTGAGCCAAAATAACCAATGGCCGTGCGCGATAGCCCTGCATCACTTAGCCATCCACTCATATTTGAGCCAATTAATACCCAAGGAAAACCAGAGGCACAACCCATAAAAAAGATGAAAAGCAGGCGGATATCTTGATAGCTTTGCAGCGTTTGCCGCCAGCTTTGCGCTGCGCCTTGTTGTTTACCGAGTGTCATCTGGCCGATCCTGAATTATCTGAAGGCAAACCTTAACAGACACGCTGCTCACAGCAAAGAGCATGAATTTGAAAAGTAACGGTTTTTAATGCAGATTTTCGGTTTAGGGCCTTAAGCCCACACAATTGAGCGGTCTTTGAGCTTTACCGACGATAAAGCCTAGGCAAAGTTGTAAGTTGCGCTTCAATCTTTTGTTGTGCAATAGCTGCTGTTCAGGCCAAAATTCCAGCTGATGCAGCAAATACCAAAATACACGTTCTTGCGGGTGAGGGGGGGCAGTGGGGCGCTGTTGCAAAGCCGCCCATTCTTCTAGGGTATCCCAAATAAACAAATGCAATTCATGATGTGGCAATTGGCCGCGCAAAAAACGCGAGGCATAAAACACCAATTGCCGAGATTTTTCATCAGTAAAATGAGTGGCCATACTTCAGTTCCGCCAAAAAGCCTTTACCGAAGTATAGTCAAAATTACTCTTGTGGGAGCAGAATGACCATTTTTAGTATCACCGGCTCTATCGGAACATCGCTCCAGCCGGTTTGCTGATTGATTTCAGTCTCAACATTTTGGATTTTCTCGAGTACTTCCATACCGGAAACCACTTGCCCAAATACGGCATAGCCCCAACGACTGCCCGGATCTAAACTGCTGTTATCTTCCAGATTGAAATAGAATTGACTGACCGCACTATGCGGATCGTTTAAGCGTGCCATCGCCAGGGAGCCGAGTTGATTTTTTAGGCCATTACCTGACTCGTTAAAGACTGGCTTTAGCGTGTCAATCTCTTTGTAATCGGGGGTATAGCCACCCCCTTGCAATACAAAACCCGGCACGAGCCGATGGAATACCGTATTGTTGTAAGCGTTTTTTTTAACATAGCTTAAAAAATTATTGACGCTCAATGGCGCGCGGCTGCGATCTAATTCCACCACGATATCGCCATGTGAGGTCATAAATTTCACTTTAGGAAACAAGTTATCAGGTTGCATAAATTGCCCCGCGTGCGCCGAAACGCCGCACAGCAGTAACATGATAAACATAAGTTGTTTCATAAATGCTCCTTTAGTTCAGCTCAGATTTCCAAGTAGGATCTTGCAGTAATTGGTTTAACACTTGCTCAGTTAGAATACGTAGTTCACGTTCTACCGCAGCTAAATCGACTTTAAAAGGGGCGGTATAGCTGCTATCACCGGCATAGGATTTAGTAAAGCTACCATCATCACGTTGGATAAAGATGGTTAGCGCGACTTGATTGGTCACTAGATGATCAAGCGGCCGTTGTTGAACGTTCGCTTGTAATTGGTTAATTTGAATTTTTAATTGCGTGCCTTGCTGGCCAAGTAAGTTTGCGCCTTGCTCGGTTAGGGCAGCCGCCACGGTTTTTTCTAACTGAAAACGAACATCATTAGAGGTTCGATAGTTATTTTCATTCCCCCCCTGCTGAATGGTTAAACTGTGCGTTCTTGGACGCAAATCAACCACCGAAAAACTAAATTGACGGCCGCTGAGTTCAGTTGTTTGTGGCCAAAAAATTTGTGGTGCCACGATAAACGACGGTACCTTGGTGGCACAACCGGCAACGAGTAGCAGTAATACCAGCGATAAATAACGCATTATTAACTCCTTTTGATGGACTCTAAAATAACAAATTTTGGGTTAGCCGCTAATTGCTGGCAATGTCCAAATAACTTTTCTAACTGCAGCTTATAAGGCAAGTGGCGATTGGCCACAATACGCAGTCGTCCGCCGGTTTTTAAGACACGTTTCGCATCACGAAACATTTGGCTTGCCACATGGGTGGTGACGGCATTTTGCTGATGAAAAGGCGGATTACAAATAATCCAGTCTGCACTGTGCTCCGCTTGCTGTGTTAGGCAGTCATCGGCAACAAATTGACAATCGCCAAGTCGTTCAGGCAGGTTTTCGCTAAGGGTGGCTTGTGCCGAGGCGATAGCCAAATAGGATTCATCGGTTAAAATCAGTTTGCAATCCGGTTGTTGCGCTAACAACTGTAAACTCAATACGCCATTGCCACAGCCCAAATCAATGACACGACTGCCGGGTGCCACTTTGGGTAAATGCGCTAAAAACAAACGGGCGCCAATATCGAGTTTTTCTCGCGCGAACACATTGGCATAGTTAACCAAGGTAAAGTGGCTATCATCAAGTGGCCAACGCATGGCGGCAGGGGCATCGCGCTGAGTGGCATCGGCCTGCCATTGGCTTTGAATATACCGACATTTTTTTTCGGTCAGTGACGCCTGGGTGGGCCCAATATAATGGCTAAAAAGTGCCAGTACTTGCTTGGTAATATCTTTTGCTTTGGCCGCCACCACCAGTTGCGTTTCTTGGGTCATCACTTGGCTGAGTGCGGCAAGGATATGAGCTAAATAACTGTGGTTTTGCGGCACTTTTAATAGCACCAGATCAGGGGCGTCTGGTAAGGCATCAAGGCTGGATAATTCTGTGATGTCCGCATTATCCAAGTGATTTTGGGTACGGTTATAACGACAAGCCAGCTGTGCAAGCACTGAATCTTGCATTAATACCTGCGAACCGGCACCCAGCCCACAGGATAAAGCACCGAAGGCATCATTAATGATCAACACTTTAGGCGGCGTGGCTAAACGCTGCGTTAAATCAGAGAGTAAAGGTAGGGCTTGAGTGAGAATTAGCTCGTCTGCGGCATCCCAGGCTTGGAGACTATGATTCGGCTGCGCTAAGGGCCAACGATGTAAGGTAAGACTGATAGAACCAAGCGTAAACTGCGTATTCATAACCACTTCATCTCAATAGTAAGGCTGGCATTTTGACACGCCCAGCAGGTAGCGACAACAGCAATCCCTCTGGCGTGGTTCGAATTATCGCTAGTGCAGTATTACGTTAGCATAAAAAAATTTATTTTAGCTGTATGCTTATTGGTTTAGCGATGATTTAACGCTGCGCGCTTACCGTGAGCAAGACAAACGTCACGGCCTTGGCTAAAATACAATGAAGGACACCCAAAGGAGCAGAACGGCAATGTTAATACATACTGCAATAGAGCAAAAATTATTGGATGCTTTTAACCCGGTGTTTCTTGATGTGGTCAACGAAAGTGCCAATCATAATGTGCCCGCAGGTTCAGAGTCTCATTTTAAAGTCGTCATCGTCACGCCCGCTTTTAACGGCATGCGCTTGTTACAGCGGCATCGTGCGGTTAATGCCATCGTCGCGGAAGAGCTGGCAGAGAAAATTCACGCTTTGGCGTTACATACTTATACTCCTTCAGAATGGTATGAATACTACGCAGAAAAACCCCCGGCTTCGCCCAAATGTTTCGGTGGTAGCAAAACAGATAAAGCCTCGTCATGATCATTATTAGCTGATCCGACCTGTTTTTTGCGTTAAAGTTTTACACTAGCGCTACTTTACTCAAGACAACAGCAGGACTCTTTATGGTTATTCAACCTAAAATTCGTGGTTTTATCTGTACTAATGCACACCCAGTTGGCTGTGCAGAACATGTAAATGAACAAATTGCTTATGTAAAAGCGCAAGGGGCCGTGACAAATGGCCCGAAAAACGTGTTAGTGATTGGTGCTTCAACGGGCTATGGTTTAGCCTCAAGAATTACCGCCACTTTCGGTTCGGGTGCCAATACCCTTGGTATCTTTTTCGAAAAAGCCCCGAGTGACAACAAAACCGGTTCTGCGGGTTGGTATAACACCGCCGCTTTTGAAGCTGCGGCTAATGCGGCGGGTGTTTGGAACAAACATTTAAACGGTGACGCTTTTACCGATGAATTAAAAGCGCAAGCCATTGAAACCATTCGCAGTGAAATGGGCAAAATTGATCTGGTCGTCTACAGCTTAGCCGCCCCTCGGCGTAAAGATCCTGTTACGGGTGAAGTGTTTAGTTCGGTATTAAAACCGATTGGCCAATCTTACACTGCAAAAAACCTCAATACCTCTAAACGTGAAATTGAAGAAGTGTCAGTAGAGCCCGCAAACGATGACGAGATCTTTAACACTGTTAAAGTGATGGGTGGCGAAGATTGGGAACGTTGGTTAAGCCAATTAGATGCAGCCGGTGTGTTAGCCGATAATTGTCAGACCGTCGCTTACACCTATATTGGTAAAGAATTAACGTGGCCTATCTACGGCAAGGCGACCATTGGTAAAGCCAAAGAAGATCTTGACCGGGCCGCTGCGGCCATTACGGCGAGCTTAGCCAGCAAAAAAGGCAAAGCCTATGTGGCGTCGTTAAAAGCCTTAGTCACGCAAGCCAGCTCCGCCATTCCGATCATGCCGTTGTATATTTCATTGCTGTACCGCGTGATGAAAGAAGAAGGTACCCATGAAGGCTGTATTGAGCAAATTAATGGCTTGTTCCGTCAGGGATTATATAGCGCTACGCCAACGCTTGATGAAGCGGGTCGTTTACGCATGGATGGAAAAGAATTAAGCGATCATGTACAGCAAACCGTAAAAGACTTATGGCAACAAGTGACCACCGAAAACATTGATACCCTGACTGACTATGTGGGTTACCACAATGAATTTTTACGGCTGTTTGGTTTCGGTTACCAGCACGTTGATTATACCGCTGATGTTGAAGCCTTAGTGCCGTTGCAGAACCTTATCAATTAGTCGTATTGACTCAGCTGAAAAAACCGCCGCAAGGCGGTTTTTATACGTTTGATACAGCAACTTTGCTGTACAACGGAACATGGATAATTTTTGGTATTACCATGGATACAAGCTGGTATTAATGCTAGAATCCGTCACTTTAATACGTGTATCTGGTTAAGTTTTGCGCAGTTGTAAGTCGCTGAATTGTTCAACCAGGTGTGCTGCCGCTCAGCAGCTGAAAAACTAGGCCCTGTTTCTTCCCAAAATAGTAGTGCAAGTACGTATGATAAAACTCAAAAAAGGCTTGGACATTCCCCTTGCAGGCAGTCCTAAACAAGAGATCAGTGCGGGCAATGCCATCACAACTGTCGCCGTTTTAGGTGAAGAGTATGTTGGTATGCGTCCGACCATGGCGGTCGAAGTGGGCGATACAGTAAAAAAAGGTCAGGTGCTTTTCGAAGATAAGAAAAACCCTGGCGTTAAGTTTACTGCCCCAATCGCGGGTACGGTTAAAGAAATCAATCGTGGCGCTAAGCGAGTTTTGCAATCCGTTGTGATTGCAGCTAGCGGCGATGCGGCTGAACAATTTACCTCGTACTCTGTCGAGCAATTGGCCAGTTTGTCAGTAGAGCAGGTTAAACAAAACTTGATCGACTCAGGATTGTGGGTAGCGCTGCGTACGCGGCCGTTTTCTCGTTCTCCTGCCATTGATAGCACGCCACGTGCCATCTTTGTGAATGCGATGGATACTAATCCATTAGCAGCCGATCCTGCTGTGGTCATAAATGCGGATGCCGAGGCGTTTACTCACGGTTTAACGGTGGTTTCACGTTTAACTGAAGGTAAAACCTACCTGAGTAAAAAAGCCGGTGTGGCTATTCCTAGCGTCTCTCAGGTCACTGTAGCCGAATTTGATGGTCCACACCCTGCGGGTTTAGTGGGCACGCATATTCATTTACTCGATGCAGCCAGTGCGAAAAAAGTCGTCTGGCACCTTGGGTATCAAGACGTTATTGCCATTGGTAAATTATTTACAACGGGGCAATTACACAGTGAGCGAGTGATTTCATTGGCCGGTCCTGTAGTGAAAAATCCACGTTTGGTGAAAACCTTGCTGGGCGCTTCAACCGCTGAACTGACTGCCGGTGAACTTAACGAAGGTCAAAACCGTATCATCTCAGGCTCAGTACTAGCAGGTACTACCGCACAGGGCGTTCACGGTTATATTGGTCGCTTCCACAATCAGGTTTCGGTATTAGCCGAAGGCTTTGAAAAGTTATTGTTTGGCTGGATTGTACCTGGCGCTGAAAAACACTCAGTTACCCGTGCTTACCTTGGCCACCTTAACCCGAAAAAACTGTTCAATCTGACCACAACCACGAATGGCTCATCACGTGCCATGGTACCTATTGGTAACTACGAGCGGGTAATGCCGTTAGATATCCTGCCAACATTATTGTTGCGCGATTTGGTTTCTGGCGACACTGACGGGGCACAAACATTAGGTTGTTTAGAATTAGACGAAGAAGATTTAGCTTTGTGTACTTATGTATGCCCAGGTAAATACGACTACGGCACTATTCTACGCAACTGCTTGACTACCATCCAGAAGGAAGGCTAATCATGAGCTTAAAGCATTTTTTAGAGCGCATTGAGCCGCAATTTGAAAAAGGCGGAAAACACGAAAAGTGGTACGCACTGTATGAAGCAGTGGCGACCGTACTTTATACGCCAGGTTTAGTGACTAAAAACGGTACTCATGTCCGTGACAGTATTGACCTGAAGCGTATTATGATTTTCGTTTGGCTGGCATTATTTCCAGCGTTATTCTTCGGTATGTACAACATTGGCCATCAGGCCAGTTTGGCATTAGCACAAGGCTTTAGTACACCTGACACTTGGCAGGTTGCCATTTACTCTGCCTTAGGCGGAGAGTTAACGGCCACCTCAGGCTGGGGCGCTAAGATGTTCTATGGCGCGGTCTGGTTCTTACCTATTTATGCCGTTACCTTTGTGGTCGGTGGCTTTTGGGAAGTTTTATTCGCCTCAGTGCGTAAACATGAAGTCAACGAAGGTTTCTTCGTTAGCTCAATCCTGTTTGCTTTAATCCTGCCTGCAACTATTCCTTTATGGCAAGTGGCGCTTGGTATCACCTTCGGTATCGTAGTGGCAAAAGAAGTGTTTGGTGGTACTGGCCGTAACTTCTTAAACCCTGCCTTAGCCGGTCGTGCGTTCTTGTTCTTCGCTTACCCAGCGCAAATCTCTGGTGATTCGGTATGGACTGTAGCCGACGGTTACTCAGGTGCGACTTGGTTAAGCAAAGCGTCTTCTGGTGAATTAGATTACGCGGCAAATACCCAGCTGTGGTGGGATGCGTTCTTGGGCTTTATCCCTGGTTCAGTCGGTGAAACCTCAGTATTGGCGTTATTAGTTGGTGGTTTAGCGTTAATTTACTTCCGCATTGCTTCTTGGCGTATCGTGCTGGGTGTCATGGTCGGTATGGTGTTAACCAGCTACTTGTTTAATGCTATTGGCTCAAACAGCAACGCGTTATTTGCGATGCCATGGCATTGGCATTTAGTGTTAGGTGGTTTTGCCATCGGTATGTTCTTTATGGCCACAGACCCAGTATCTGCTTCGTTTACTAACCAAGGTAAATGGGCTTACGGTATTTTGATTGGTTTTATGGTGGTGATGATCCGTGTGGTGAACCCGGCTTATCCAGAAGGGATGATGTTGGCAATCTTGTTTGCTAACTTGTTTGCACCTTTATTCGATTTCTTCGTGGCTCAGAGCAACATCAAGCGGAGGCTGGCACGTAATGTCTAGTAATAATGACAGCATCAGCAAGACGCTGATTGTAGTAGTTTCTTTATGTTTAGTTTGTGCCATCGTGGTGGCAACTGCCGCTGTGCAGTTGCGCCCAACGCAGCAAGCCAACAAAAAGTTAGACTCGCAAATTAACATCCTGCGCAGTGTAGGTTTAATCGAAGGTTCAGCACCTGCAGCTAAGGTTGCCGAGCTGTTTAGCAAGCACGTTGAAACGCGTCTGGTTAATTTAAAGACCGGTGAGATCGACGCAAGCTGCGATACCGCTTGTGCTGAGGCTTATGACTACCGTAAAAACCTGAAGGAAGGTGAAGCGCTGGCGCAAAGCGAAGATGTGGCTTCTATCCGTCGTATTTCAGAGCAAGCACCTATTTGGTTAACTTACGATGAAAATCGTAACTTAAAAGCCGTGGTGTTACCGGTGCATGGTTATGGCTTATGGTCAACGATGCATGCTTTCTTAGCAGTTGAAACCGATGGTAATACGATTATCGGCTTAAACTACTATGAGCAAGGTGAAACGCCCGGTTTAGGTGGTGAAATAGAAAACCCACGTTGGAAAGCACAGTTCACGGGTAAGAAATTAACCAATGATGCTGGCCAGCTGGCGTTAACTATTTTGAAACCAGGTAATGCCGACCCTCAGTCTGATTATCAGGTTGATGGTTTGTCAGGTGCCACGCTGACTGCAAATGGTGTGCAAAATACCTTCACTTTCTGGATTGGTGAGAACGGCTTCGGTCCATTCTTAACTAAAGTGCGTCAAGGAGCCTTAACCAATGGCTAATGCTAAAGAAATTAAAACCGTCCTGTTTGGTCCGGTTTTTGCCAATAACCCTATCGCTTTACAAGTACTCGGTATTTGTTCTGCGCTAGCGGTAACAACTCAGATGACCACCGCATTAGTAATGTGTTTGGCATTGACCTTTGTAACGGCCTTTTCGAATTTCTTTATTTCGAGTATCCGTAACCACATTCCATCAAGCGTACGTATCATCGTGCAGATGACCATTATCGCTTCATTGGTAATCGTTGTTGACCAGTTCTTGAAAGCCTATGCTTATGATTTATCAAAGCAACTTTCGGTATTCGTTGGCTTGATTATCACTAACTGTATCGTTATGGGCCGTGCTGAAGCCTATGCCATGAAAAGTACTCCAGGTATGAGTTTCTTAGATGGTATTGGTAACGGCTTAGGTTATAGCGTGGTGTTATTAGTTGTCGCCTTTATCCGTGAGTTAGGCGGTTCAGGTTCAGTATTTGGCGTACAAATCATGCCTCTGATCAGTGAAGGCGGCTGGTATCAGCCAATGGGTATCCTACTGATGCCACCAAGCGCCTTCATCATTATTGCAGCCTTTATCTGGGTATTACGTGCATACCGCCCAGAGCAAGTTGAGAAGAAGGTATAAGGAGCGATTGATGGAACATTACATTAGCTTGTTCGTACGTGCCGTATTTATTGAAAACCTGGCATTAGCATTCTTCTTAGGGATGTGTACCTTTCTTGCTGTATCACAAAAAATCAAAACTGCTTTTGGTTTAGGTGTTGCGGTTATCGTTGTACTGGGTATTTCGGTACCGGTGAACAACTTGGTTTTCCACCTTTTATTAGCGCCAGGTGCGTTAGCATGGGCGGGATTTCCGGATGCCGATCTGAGTTTCTTAGGATTCTTAACCTACATCGGCGTTATCGCTGCCCTGGTGCAAATTCTAGAAATGATCTTAGACAAGTACTTCCCTGCGTTATACAACGCATTAGGTATTTTCTTACCTTTAATTACCGTTAACTGCGCTATTTTCGGTGCGGTAGCCTTTATGGTTGAACGTGATTATACCTTCGGTGAGAGCGTCGTGTTCGGTTTAGGAAGTGGTGTAGGTTGGGCATTAGCGATTACGGTATTAGCCGCAGTTCGTGAAAAGCTGAAATACGCTGATATCCCAGACGGTTTACGCGGTTTAGGTTCTACCTTCTTGGTAGTAGGTTTAATGGGATTAGGCTTTATGTCTTTCTCTGGCGTTCAACTATAAGCAGTAGAGGAATAACACCATGCAAGAGATTTATCTTGGCGTTGGCATGTTCACTGTCGTGGTACTGGCGCTAGTATTTATTATTCTAGCGGCCAAATCAAAACTGGTTGCCAGTGGCGATATCACGATCAGTGTTAACGGTGATCCGAGCAAAGCAATTAAAACAAAAGCAGGCGGTAAGTTATTAAGCGTATTAGCTGATAACGGTATCTTCTTGTCATCCGCCTGTGGTGGCGGTGGTTCTTGTGGTCAGTGTCGTGTCCATGTACACGAGGGCGGTGGTGAGATTTTACCCACCGAGCTGGGTCACATCACTAAAGGTCAGGCCCGTGAAGGCTGTCGTTTGTCTTGTCAGGTTAATGTTAAAACTGACATGGACATCGAAGTCGAAGCAGAAATCTTCGGTATTAAAAAATGGGATTGCTCGGTTATTTCTAACGATAACAAAGCCACTTTCATTAAAGAGCTGAAACTGCAGATCCCTGATGGCGAATCAGTACCCTTCCGTGCGGGTGGTTATATCCAAATTGAAGCGCCTGCGCATCACGTTAAATATGCAGATTTTGATGTTCCTGCACAATTCCGTGGTGATTGGGAACGTTTCAAATTCTTCACACTGGAGTCAAAAGTGGATGAGCCGACTATTCGTGCTTATTCAATGGCTAACTATCCAGAAGAAGAAGGCATTATCATGCTGAACGTGCGTATCGCTACGCCGCCACCTAATAACCTGACGCTGCCTTGCGGTAAGATGTCATCGTTTATTTGGTCTTTGAAAGAAGGCGACAAAGTAACGATTTCAGGGCCTTTTGGTGAGTTCTATGCCAAAGACACTGAAGCTGAAATGGTCTTTATCGGTGGTGGTGCAGGTATGGCGCCAATGCGTTCACATATCTTTGACCAATTACGCCGCTTAAAAACCAAGCGTAAGATCAGTTTCTGGTACGGTGCGCGTTCGAAGCGCGAAATGTTCTATGTTGAAGATTTCGATATGCTAGCGGCAGAGAACGACAATTTCGAATGGCATGTGGCGTTATCTGATCCACAACCAGAAGATAACTGGACGGGCTATACGGGCTTTATCCATAACGTTATTTATGAAAACTACCTGAAGAACCACAAAGCACCAGAAGACTGTGAGTTCTACATGTGTGGTCCACCAATGATGAACAAAGCAGTTATCAATATGCTGAAAGACTTAGGCGTAGAAGATGACAACATTCTATTAGATGACTTTGGTGGTTAATCTAAGCGTGACGCGGTAAAATAGTAGGGGTGACTTTTAGTCGCCCCTTATTTTTATCAGGAGCAGAACATGCGATTTATTCGCCCCTTGCTAATGTTAGTGTTCGTTATAGTGGTTGCGGCTTGCCAACCGCAACAAACCTTCCCAGAATACAAAGTGGAAGGTAAAACGATGGGCACTTATTATGTTGTGAAATTCTACAGTGAGCAAGAGCCGGATCTGACCGCGCTGCAAGCCACCTTTGATACCGAGTTAGAGCTATTAAACGATCTGATGTCGACCTATCGACCAGAATCTGAATTAATGCGCTTTAATCGCCAACAGAGCAGCGAGCCCTTTACCTTATCAACCCGTACGCAACTGGTTATAGCCGAAGCCATTCGTGTCGGGCACGAAACGCAAGGTGTGCTTGATGTTACCGTGGCGCCATTAGTCGAGTTATGGGGTTTTGGTGCGCAAGGTCGCATTGAACATGCGCCTGACGAGCAAGCGTTAATAGCCATACGCCAACATGTGGGTATTGATAAAATCAGTTTAAATGGCACTGAGTTACAAAAAAGCGATCCGCGGGTGAGTGTTGATTTGTCGACGATAGCTAAGGGCTATGGCGTCGATCAATTAGCAGAGATCTTATTAGCGCAAGGCATCACAAGCTTTTTGGTGGATATTGGTGGCGAAATGCGTTTAGGTGCAGCAAAACCTAATGGTGAGTGGCGAGTGGCCATTGAAAAACCGATCGACCATGAACGTGCTGTGCAACGCATTATGGCGGTAAACCAAATCGCGGTAGCTACCTCGGGTGATTATCGTAATTACTTTGAGGAAGACGGTATTCGTTACTCGCATTTAATTGATCCGCGTACGGGTAAACCCATCCAGCATAAAACAGTATCTAGCACTGTGCTGCATGCATCCGCTATGACGGCAGATGCCTATGCCACAGCGTTAAATGTGATGTCGGCAAGTGAGGCACTGGCGTTTGCTAATCAGCAGCAGCTTGCTGCATTAATTATTGAAAAAACGGATGCCGGTTTTGTGGAACATATATCAGATGCTTTTAAACCTTATTTAACTCAACCTTGAGGTGAACAATGACCATTTTTTTAATGACCTTTGGGTTATTTTTAGTTGTAGTTGTGGCAATGGCCAGCGGTTATTTATTACAACGTAAGTCACTTGCCGGAAGTTGTGGCGGTTTAGGTGAATTGAACATCGATAAAGCTTGTGACTGCGATAAGCCTTGTGAGAAAAGACAAAAACGCTTAGAAAAAGAAAAGTTTTGGCAAGATAATAAAATTATCTAAAGCTCAGGGCTAGGTCGCCATGCGATCTAGCCCCATCAAGGCTATGCCATGTTCATGGCTACCAGACCTTGCGTTAACCGAGTTAAATCTGCTTTTTGTCGTCAAAACTGCCTGATCCCTTGTCGCTGACTGCAATGCTGAGTATGCTGTAAGTCCATTGTTATTAACAATTATAATAGGCATAAGCCAGCATGAGGCTTCGGGAAACACTGTTAATCTATATGCTGCCGCTATTGATTTTACCTTTAGCGTTGTTAGGCTATTTGGCATATCACTACAGTAACACCGTCAAACAACAACAATTGTTTCAGCAGGTTTCACAGCAGTTAAACGACCAACAACAATACCTCAATGACTATTTGAGAGTGAATCAGACTAAGCTGTCGATACTCACCATTTCAAAACGCCTTAATCAATATTTACAAACGGGTTCCGCCGAAGATAAACAGGCCGTAGATAGCTTGTTTCAAGAAGTGGCGGCGCAAGATAAGACGCTACGAGCCATCAAGTTGTTGCGGCTAAATGGCGATGAGGATGTGATTTACCCAGCTCAACAGGCGGTTTCGACGGTACCAAGTCGTTTTAGGAATGAGTATTTTTCTTTAGTACAAGCGATGATCGAAGATCAAACGGTGTTTCTGGCGCCACATGGCGTAGATCGTCAATTGCAGGTCTTTATTGTGAAAAAGCTTTACCTTGCGGATAGTCGCGCGAGTCGGCAAGTGTGGGGTTATATTTTGATGGTGCTCGATGCCGAGCCCTTTGCTCAAGTTGCGAATAACCCTGTCTCAACCAATAGTGTCACTTTATTGGTCAATCGTGCCGCCACCATTGCGTATGCCGCCAATCAATCTTTAATCGGTAGTGCCTTCCCGCCCAGTCAATATCGGATCATTCAGCAGAGCATTGATCATACTCATTTTATTGATAGTTTATTGCTGGGCCAACCGAAACTCTTACTCGGTAAAAACTTAACGGGCTCGTATCAGCTGATCTACGGCGTGGATGCAGACGAGATGTATAGCCAGTTTTTAAACTGGCCAGGGTATATCTTGTTGTTCGCGTTATTTTGTATCTTCGCAGTGCCTATTCTAATACACCAAATACTGATTTATCAGGTGTTTAACCCGGTAAAACAACTGACGGCAGCGAAAACGGCGGTTGGCCGCGGTAACTTTGCGACATTACTTGAAATACGTAAGCAAGATGAACTCGGTGATATGTTCGCGGCTTTTAATGTGATGGTGCGGCAGTTACGCGTGTACCGAGAACGTGAAACAATCTATAAACAGCAACTCGAAGATAAGGTATTGCGTCGTACTCAAGATCTCGCCCGGGCCAATAACGATTTAGCTTCAGCTAACCAAGAATTAATTTTAGCGCGTGAAGTGGCCGAGCAAGCCAACCGTTTAAAAAGTGTATTTTTAGCTAACATGAGCCATGAGATCCGCACACCATTGACTGCGATTATTGGTTTTAGTGAGCAAGCCTTAAATGAAACAGAACAAGAAACCCGTTCGGATTATTTACGCCGCGTGCTGCGCAGTAGCGAGCATTTGCTTGGCTTAATCAACGATATTTTGGATTTATCAAAAATTGAAGCTGACAAATTAGAGCTGCAATTAAGCCAGGTCGATTACCTAGCGATGCTCGATGAAATTTATCAGCAAACCAAGGAGCAAGCCCGTCAAAAGAGGCTAGAGTGTCAATTACACATTCAGTTTCCGTTACCCCAAACTCTTTATGTGGACAGCTTGCGTTTACGACAGGTGTTATTAAATCTCACCAGTAACGCCGTGAAATTTACCCGTAAAGGTAAGATCTTGTTAGCGGTCAGTTATGATGCAGCACATTCGCGGCTGTCGATTAAAATAAAAGACACCGGCATTGGCATGAATAACGATGAGCAACAGCGTTTATTCCAGCCGTTTATGCAAGCCGATGCCACCGTTACTCGCGATTTTGGTGGAACGGGTCTAGGCCTGTGTATCTCGAAAAAACTGATTGAGCAAATGTCGGGCGATATTTTGGTCGAAAGTGTCAAGGGCATTGGCAGTAGCTTTGAATTACTGTTGCCCGTTGGCGATACAGTGCAGCTGATTGAGCAATATGAGGCTGTTGAACCCCTTGCTGAGCCGATAACCGAGCATGACACGCAGTGGCAACTTAATGTGCTGGTGGCGGAAGATAACCCGGATAACCAACTGCTGCTGGCGTTAATGCTAGATAAAGTGGGAGTGCATCATGAATTGGTCAGTAATGGTCATCAAGCGGTAGAGCGCGCTTTATCTGGCCGTTTTGATGTGATCTTTATGGATATGCAAATGCCTGTGATGGGTGGAGAAGAAGCCACTCAATTGATCCGACTGGCCGGCGTGAACACCCCCATTATTGCAGTGACGGCTAATGTGATGGCGGAGGATGCCGAGCGTTACCGTCTAGCGGGGTGTCAGGAATTACTTGGCAAGCCTATTGTGCAAAAAGAATTTTTGTCCTTGTTGCGTCGTTATGCTAAAACAACGTCAAGCAAATTACAGGAGTTGGATCAGCATTTAGCCCAGGATCCCGCTATGCAAGCGCTAAAAGCGCGTTTTAAAGCGCAGTTGCCGGCGTTATTACAGCAATTTGAGCTAGCTTTGCAGCAGCAAGCCTGGTCTAGCCTAGAGTTTGATGCCCATAGTTTAAAAGGCAGTGCGGGCAGTATGGGGTACCCACAACTCACCCAACTTGCCGACGAATTAGAAAAAATAGCAAAACATCAAGATGTGGCTGCGGTGCAAGCTATCTTGCAACAGATGCAGCAGATAATCGAGCAAGCTTAATGTAACCGGATCGGCTTAAACCGAGGGTGCTTACTATTAAGCCCTATAACGAGTTTTCATTGATTAACCGAGAGACTGCGCAGTATGAGTGCACAACAAGCATTACTGACTATTTTAGATGACAAGATCCGTAATGACCGCTTGGTCTTACCGACCTTGCCAGAAATTGCGTTACGAGTGCGGCAACGAGCCGATGATGCCAGCGTAAGCTTAGCGCAAATGGCAGAGGTTATTTCACAAGACCCCTCTTTGACAGCCCGGATGATGAAAGTCGCTAACAGCGCCTTTATGGGGCGTTCTATTAAGGTGAGCACCTTAAACCAAGCGGTTACTCGAATTGGTTTAAGCCAAATTAAAAATATCGCCACCGCGATGGCGGTAGAGCAGTTATTCATATCGCAATATAAACAAGTACAGCAGCATTTAGATAAATTATGGCAAGACAATGTGCAGGTCGCGGCGATCGCGGTGGCCTGCTTAAAAGCCTATCAAACAGTGAATAAGCAATGTACGTTAAGTGCGGATGTGATGACGTTATGTGCGTTAGTGCATAATATTGGGGCGCTTGCCGTGATCACCGAAGCCGAACGGCATCCAGAAGTGTTTGGGCATCCGATTTTTTTAACCAGTGTGATCGACAAGGCGGCGCCTTATATTAGTGTCAAAGTGTTAAAGGCCTGGGGCTTTGATGACGAGTTGCAGCGTGCAGCCAAAACATGGCGCGTTTGTAAGGCCAGCCCAGAATTAGATTATACGGATTTTATTCGTTTAGCGGCCGTAGCACGCGGTTATTACAAATCAACGGAAGAACAACACCAATTGCTAACGCATTATGTTACGCAGCAAGTGGTGTCGGTACCGGAGTTTATGCAACAACCGCAAATTGCCAACCTGTACCAAGACATTCGGCAACTGTTTCAATAAATCTTAACTTTCCGGATGGCTATTCACCTGCTCGCTGATGGCGAGCAGGGCATTGTTGACACTGTCCGCCATCAATAACAAATCAGCATCTAATCGTGCCGGTAAATCATCCCAGCCCAGTTCATCATTGTGATCAATAACGCTATCTGGGTATTTGACTTGTTTGATACTGCCATCATCAGTGATGGTTAGTGAGACACCTTCGGTTTGTTGCAAGCTGATGCGCGTAACCAATTTATCTTGTAAATGGGTTTGTACTTCATCGGCGCTGAGTAAATGATTACTAAAGCGCACCTTGGCACCTTCTTCATCGGGCGCTTTTAACTCGACTTCCGCCCCTGGCATAAAGCCCTTGGGTAAATCCTCATGCTTTAACCATTGTTGCAACTGACTATTCAGTTTATGGCTGTCTAACCAAGGTAAAGCCGGTAAAGAACCCATGGCTTTGCGCAGTAAAGCCAAGATATCTTCTGCTTTACTCGCACTGCTGCTATTAATCACCAACCAGTTTTGTTGCGCATCATAATAACCTTGAGTCAGCTGTGAACGACTGAAAGCACGCGGCAGTAAAGTATGAATAAGCTCTTCTTTTAAAGCCTGTTTTTCTTTACGACTTAACGCGCGGCCTTGTTCTTGCTCGGCAGCATCAATTTTAGGTTGTAACTCTTCATTGATCACGGCAGCAGGTAGGATCTTTTCTTGGCGCTTAATCGCAAAAAACCAGCGGTGCTGCTGTTGATGGCAATATTGTTTAATACTGTTATGCAGTGGATAGCTAAACCCACTTTTCACTGCTTCTTGGCCGGTACAAGGGCTGAACTTAAATTCAGCGAAGGCTTGCTCAAGGCTGGCCAAATCTGTTGTCAGCGGAGCGCTGAGTTTGTAAACCCGAATATTTTTAAACCACATAAAAACCTTACTTCATTTTACAGCAAAGAGCGGCAGTATACCCTGCTTCAAGCGGCGCTATCTATTTAGTTTTTTAGGAAAACAAATATGATAATGCAAGCCTTCGCCCAGTTGGCTGCTGACCTCAATGCTGCCACCTAGCGTTTGGCGAACTAAGTTATAGATGATATGCGTACCTAAGCCGCTGCCACCCTGATTGCGCTTGGTGGTGAAAAACGGATGAAATAATTGCGCTAACTGATCGGCCGCGAGCCCTTTACCATCGTCAGCATAATGGATATCAATATTGTGCTCGTTGTCTAGCACGGTAATGCGGATCAGCCCATGCTCTCGGTCTTCAAAGCCATGGATCAATGAGTTCATCAGCAGGTTGGTAATAATTTGTGAAATAGCACCGGCTGGGCAATCTAGGATAATGTTCTCTTCGCAGTTCACCTCAATTTGATACTGGGTTTTCTTAAAGTGCGGCTGTAATGAACGAATAATTTCATTCAGATAGTCACAAAGATTGATGGTGCGGGTGGCTTCACTGGCTTGATCCACGGCGATTTGTTTAAAGCTAGCAATCAGATCGGATGCTCGCGATAAATTTGATTGCAATAAGGCGGTGCTTTGTTGCGCTTCTTGTAAGAATTCTTCGAGCATTTTGGGCGTAAGCTGCTTTTGTTGATAAGCGCTGCTCAGTTTGCTGACACGCTCATCTAAAAAGCTGGTGGCCGTAACACAAATCCCCACAGGGGTATTCACTTCATGTGTAATACCGGCGACTAAACCGCCGAGTGCCGCCATTTTTTCAGATTGCACTAACCGGTCTTGCGCTAAGTTTAAGTTATCAATGGTCTCCTGCAGCTCACGTTGTTTTTGCAGTAAGTTACTTTCTGTTTGCACACGCTGTTCGATTTCTTCACGTAGAGCTTGTTTTTTATGCAGTAATTCTTGTTTTTGTTGCTGCAAATCCATCATCGCTTGACTTAACCCCGAGGTTTTTCGCGCGACTTCTTGTTCTAATAAGAGGTTTTGTTGATCTAATTTATTATGTGATACCAGCAATTGTTGCTGTGTTTGTTTTAATTGGCCTTGATTGTCGCTTAAGCGAGCCAGCAGTCGGTTAAACGCATTTGCCATAAAGGATAATTCAGCGCCTTGGTCTTCTGCGACAATGACTTTGCTGCCATCTAACTGGTCGAGATCTAAATCTTCAATTTGTTGGCTTAAATCAGCTAAAGGTTCAATCAGATAACGGCGAAACGCCAGTAAGAATAAGATAATTAAAAAAGTGGTTTTTAGCATTGCGTTGGCAATCAGGAAATATAAACCCACTTTGATACGTTCGATAACAATATCGCGGCTGGAAAATAGTGTGACATCGCCCACTTGGCTCGTTCTGCCAGAAAACTCAAAGATTAACGGAAAGGTAAATCCAAAAATACCCGAACCTTGTTCACTTAAACTGACTTCTTCACTCACCAATTGGTTGCTAAAGCGTTGTTGAATATCAATATAACGGCCAGATTGAGTAATAATGGCGCCGTTATCGTCCCGCACAATAATCCCTTCAATCGTTGGGATGGCTAACAAGCCGTCGGCAATATTTAAGGTTTGTGGGGTGTTGAGCTCCCAAATCGCCCGCGTCAAACTGCCAGCGAAGGTGTTTTGTAAGGTGGTTAGCTCGTTATTAATATAATTTTTGGCGTTGTAATATTCAGCAACGATCTGGCCAACGGTCACCACGAGCGTCAAAATAAAATAGACTGATAAGACTTTTGTCAGCAGCTTTTTTGACAAGCTGGGTTGCTGCATGGTATCACCCTAAGATTGATCATCGTTTTATTATTATGTATTACTGTTACCATAACGAATAAGCGTAAGATTTAAAATAGTTATAGCAAAATAGTCAGCAATTGGCGGTAAAAAGAGGAATCTGTGTGATCTCGTCGATATTAGTAGCCATGGTGCAACATTTACCTGGTGGCGTTTTGTTACTGAATTCGCATTGCCAAATCAGTTACGCCAACAGCTTTATTTACCGATATAGCGAATTGACAGAGCGAGAGCTGGTAGGCAAATCGTTTTTTTCTTTGTTTCCCGAAGTGCCTAAAGCGTGGTTCAATCGGAAAATGCAGAGCGTGTTGACCAGCCAACAAACCGAACAGATTAGCTGGCAACAGCGCTTGTATTTACTGAAGTTTCCTCGCCAACAACACCTGGACCAAACACAAGTGTATATGGCGCAAAATTGCACGCTTATTGCCTTACGTCACCCTCAAACTCACGAACAATTTCTGTGCTTGTGGATCCAAGATGCCAGTGAGCAAGCGCGTTATCACGCTCAATTATTAATGACGCAGCAACAACTCAAAATTCACGACCGCCAAGATAGTCTTACCGGCTTGATGAATCGACAATTTTGGCAGCAACAATTATTGTTAGAAATCGCACGAGCCGAGCGCTATGAGCGGCCGTTATCGCTAATGATGTTTGATATTGATCAGTTTAAACACCTTAATGACCAATATGGCCACAAAGTAGCAGATATCTTGTTACAGTCGCTGGCGCGTCATTGTGCAGGGCTATTGCGTGATAATGATCTCTTAGCACGCTTCGGTGGCGCTTCTTTTGCAGTCGTGCTGCCAGATACCACCTTAAATGGGGCAATAGAAGTGGCCAACCGGATCCGTTTGCAATTATCAGAACAAGCTTTTATCGAGCATGAACCCAAAGCGCGGGTGACAATTAGCGCGGGCGTGAGTTTGCATCAAATGTCGAACAGTGCAGATGAATTGATCTTACAAGCCGATCAAGCCCTGTATCAAGCGAAACGAGCGGGCCGAAATCAGGTCAGTATTTGGAATGCCGCAGCGATAGCCAGTTAAATCAGAAAAAGGATTGACAGACGTCTATAAGTCCGTGCATAGTGTGCCCATGAAAATAAAAATGACAGCACTCACCATGATTATTATCACCACCAACCCTGCGGGGTAGGAGGTCGGCGGTGTGTTGTCTGTAAAAAGGCCCGTGACCTCAAAAGGTTTCGGGTTTTTTTTTGGCCGATAATGGCGATGGGTCTGCGATAGCAAAACAACGAAAGACGACAATGCGCGAGGAGAGAGACATGAGGGTGCTAAAATTTGGTGGGTCATCGTTGGCGTCAGTTGCCCGCTTCAGTGAAGTGGCAACGATCGTGATGCAACAAGCTACGACGGAACAAGTGTGTTTAGTCTTATCGGCCCCACAAGGGGTGACCAATACGCTGGTAGAATTAACGGATCTGGCTTATTTGGGAGCCGATTTTCAAGCGCTACTGCAACAGTTACAGCAACGTTATCAGCAACTATTGCAAGATGTGGTGGGTATCAGTGCCGCACAGCAGCAGGTTGTGCAGCAGTTAATTACCCAGCAAATTGAACAATTAAGTTTGCGATTACAGGGCATGAGCCTATTACGCTTCTGTCCCGATCATATCAAGGCGCAAATTCTGGGCTTGGGTGAACAATTTAGCGTGGCGCTGATGACGGCGTTGTTGCAAGCGCGTGGTGCAGATGCCGCATCACTTGATTCCGTAAAATTAGTGAAAAGCCATGGTGATTTCTTAAATGCCACCGCGGATGTGGAAGCGACGGCACAACAATTTCAACAAGCCATTGCCGGTTTGCCCGCCAGTATCTATGTGTTAGCGGGTTTTGTTTCAAGCAACGCTCAAGGCGAAACGGCTTTATTGGGGCGAAACGGTTCAGATTACTCTGCTGCAGTCGTCGCTGCGGCAATCCGAGCCAGTGCCTGTGAAATCTGGACGGACGTTGATGGTGTTTACAGTGCCGATCCACGGCAAGTAAAGCAAACGCGCTTAATTGATCGTTTGTCGTATGATGAAGCGATGGAGCTGTCGTACTTTGGTGCCAAAGTACTGCATCCGAAAACCATCGGCCCCTTAGCGCGAGTGCAAATACCGTGTTATATCAAAAATACGTTGAACCCAAGTGCACCCGGTACCTGTATTGATAACGACGGTGATGGGGAAGCCTTAGTAAAAGGGATCTCAAGCCTAGAGCATTTAGCGTTAATCACTGTTTCCGGCCCTGGCTTGAAAGGTGTCGTTGGCATGGCCAGCCGGGTTTTCGCTTCCATGGCACGTTCACAGATCTCGGTCAGTTTGATCACGCAATCTTCGTCTGAATTCAGTATCAGTTTTTGTGTGCCACAATTACATTTGCAAGCCGCTAAACGCGCGTTAGAGCAAGAATTTGAACTCGAATTACAAACCAAATTATTACGACCGTTAATCATTCAATCTGATATGGCCATTGTCAGCTTGGTAGGGGATGGCATGCGCCAACATAAAGGCGTTGCCGCGAAGTTCTTTGCCTCGTTAGCGCAAGCCCGAGTGAATGTTGTGGCGATAGCGCAAGACAGCAGTGAGCGTTCGATCTCGGCGGTGGTAGAGCAACGCAGTTGTCAAAGTGCGGTAAAAGTGTGTCATGAGAACTTTTTTAGCCATATCCCGAGTATTGATGTGTTTTTGGTGGGCTGTGGTGTGGTTGGTAGTGAGTTATTGGCTCAGATCCATCGTCAACAAGCGTTTTTGCAACAACGGCAAGTGCGCTTAACGGTGTACGGCATTGCCAACAGTAAGCAGTTATTATTAGCCGGCGATGGCATTGCGTTAGAGTCATGGCAGCAACAATTGCCGGCTGCCAAGCAAACCTTCTCTTTGGCTGAATTAAATCGTTTTGTGCAAGAACAGCATTTGATTAACCCGGTATTAGTGGATTGCACCAGTTCACAGCAAATTGCCGATCAGTATGCTGATTTTCTGGCGGCGGGTTTTCATGTCGTGACACCCAACAAAAAAGCCAACACGGCCAGTTTAGACTATTATCACAAGCTACGGACGGTTGCCCAGCAACAGCGTCGTCGCTTCTTATATGAAACCACTGTAGGCGCTGGCTTACCGGTCATTGATACACTGCAAGGTTTAATTAATGCGGGTGATGAACTGCTAGCCTTTGAAGGCATTTTATCTGGTTCGCTCTCTTATATTTTTGGTGAGTTAGAAGCGGGTGTCGCCTTATCAACCGTGACGGCCAAAGCCAAGGCGCTGGGCTTTACTGAGCCAGATCCACGTGATGATTTATCGGGTATGGATGTCGCACGTAAGCTGTTAATTATGGCTCGGGAGTCGGGTTTACAGCTGGATTTAAGTGATGTCGAGGTGGAGTCTGTATTACCTGCCGATTTTGATGCCAGTGGCAGTATCGATGACTTTATGGCGCGTTTACCCAGCCTTGACGAGCATTTTGCAAAGCGCTTAGCCGAAGCCAAAGCAGCAGGGCAGGTGCTACGTTACATTGGTGAAATTCGTGATGGTAAATGTAAGGTGGCCATTAAAGCGTTAGCGGTTGATCATCCCTTAGCAAAAGTGAAAGACGGCGAGAACGCCTTATCGATGTTAAGTCGTTATTATCAACCTATCCCGTTTGTGCTGCGGGGCTATGGTGCCGGAGCCGCAGTGACGTCGGCAGGGGTGTTTAGCGATATCATGCGCACGCTAAGTTGGCAGCAGCAGGTATAAATAATGCAAAAAAACAGTATTAAACGGTATTACGCTCCGGCATCGACGGGGAATTTGTCGGTCGGCTTCGATTTGCTTGGCGCAGCCTTTGCGCCAGTAGATGGCAGTTTGCTGGGCGATGTATTAGATATCTTAGGCGAGGCGGAGTCTTTATCGCTGACCATCAGTGGCCGTTATGTGCATCAGTTACCTGCAGGTACCACGGATAATTTAGTGAGCCAGGCTTTTTATGCTTTTGAGCAGGCGTTAGGTAAAACGCTACCTCGCTTACAATTACACTTACATAAAAACCTACCCGTTGGTAGCGGTTTAGGTTCTAGTGCTTGCTCAATTGTTGTCGCTTTTTATGCCTTTAACGATTATTTCGGTCAGCCCTTTAGTCAAACTGAACTGCTCCAACTGATGGCGACTGCTGAAGGGGGCGTCAGTGGTAGTGTGCATTATGACAATGTCGCGCCTTCTTATTTTGGCGGCTTGCAATTAATGCTACCGGATAGCCCGGCAATTTGTCGCAGCTTACCTTGGTTTGCAGACTGGCAAGTGGTGTTATGCTACCCCGGTACCGTGTTATCCACCAAAGCGGCGCGTGAAGTGTTACCAAAACAACTCTCGTTAGTACATAGCATTAAATTTGCAGGTACCTTAAGTCGCTTTGTTAGCGCCTTATACAGTAGCGACGACGTTGATGCGGCGGCCGCTTTACAAGATCTGGTGGCTGAACCGGCACGTTTGCCGTTATTACCTGAATTAACGGCATTGCGAGCAGCGCTCACTGACGCAGGGGTGTTGCATTTAGGTATCTCTGGCGCAGGGCCAACGTTATTTGCCGTATGTAATAGTAGCGCTGTGGCTGATTTCGCGGCTCAATATCTGCAAACCCATTATGCAAAAAATCAAGATGCGCTCACCGTAGTGTGTCGTCTGGCGAATACAGGCGCGCGGGCGCTGGAGGAACAAGCATGCAATTAAATAATTTAAAAGTACCTGCAGAGCAGGTCAGTTTTTTACAAGCCGTACGCCAGGGGCTAGGGCAGCAACAAGGGCTGTTTTTCCCGAGCAGTTGGCCCAAATTGGATATTGAGCATTTACTGAGTTTGCCCTTAGTACAGCGCAGTGCGGAGATTTTATCTGCGCTAATTGGTGATGAACTCAGCCCGCAGCAAGTACACCAGATGGTTGCGCACGCCTTTACCTTTCCGGCACCGCTGGTTGCGGTAAACGAGCAAGTGCATTGCCTAGAGTTATTTCATGGCCCAACGCTAGCTTTTAAAGATTTCGGTGGGCGCTTTATGGCGCAAGCCTTAGCGCAAGCGCAGCAGCAACAACATACTACGATTGTGACTGCCACTTCAGGCGATACTGGCGCTGCCGTGGCGCATGCTTTTTTTAAACAACCGGGCGTGCAGGTGGTGATTTTGTATCCGAAGGGTAAAATCAGCATGCTGCAAGAAAAACTGTTTACGACGCTGGGTGAAAATATTACCACCGTAGCGGTGGAAGGCGATTTTGATCAATGCCAAGCGTTAGTCAAACAAGTGTTCGATCATAAAGCACTGGTTGCTGAGTTTAATATCAACTCGGCTAACTCGATTAATATCAGCCGCTTGTTTGCACAAATCTGTTATTACTTTGAAGCTATGGCACAAGTACCGGTAGATAAACGCTCAGAAGTGGTTATCGCGGTGCCGAGTGGTAACTTTGGTAACCTAACGGCGGGTTTAATTGCCAAAGCTTTGGGGTTACCGATCAAGCGCTTAGTGGCTGCAACCAATCTTAATGATACGGTGCCTCGTTATTGGTTAAATGGCGAATGGCAGCCAAAAGATACCCGTGCAACCTTGTCTAATGCCATGGATGTCAGTGCCCCTAACAATTGGCCGCGGGTTGAAGCATTGCTAGCGCAAGGTGTGATAAGCCGCAGTGATATTGAAGCGACCATGGTTGATGAAGACGATACGCAAGTCGGTATGCGTTTATTGGCGCAAGAAGGTTATTTAAGCGAGCCGCATGCGGCCGTGGCTTATAAAGCATTAAAACGTTGTTTACAACCGGGTGAGTTTGGTATCTTCTTAGGTACGGCACATCCGGCTAAGTTTAAAGAGCAGGTCGAGAATATTCTAGGCAATCCAATCGCGTTACCGGCAATTTTAGCTAAATGTGCCGCTGAGCCGGGCTTAAATTTAGAGATCCCTGCTGACTTTAGTGCTTTAGAGCAAGTGATTCGGCAAACGGCTGCTCAATAATGCTGTGGGCCGATGTGTTGGCTGCTGAAAAACAGCAGCCTTATTTTTTAGACTTACTGGCACAGGTTGAACAAGCGCGAGCCAGTGGTAAGGTGATTTATCCACCGAGTAATGAGGTGTTTAATGCGTTTAAGTTAACGCCATTAGCACAGCTAAAAGTGGTGATTTTAGGCCAGGATCCCTATCACGGGCCAAATCAAGCACATGGCCTAGCTTTTTCAGTTCGAGCTGGGGTAAAAGTGCCGCCGTCGCTACGTAACATCTACAAAGAGCTGGCGCTGGAATATGCTGATTTTGCCGCCACGGATCAAGGCTGTTTACAGCGCTGGGCGGAGCAAGGGGTATTGTTACTGAACACGGTGCTGACCGTGGAAGCGAATAGCCCGAATTCACATCAGAAACTTGGCTGGGAGCCGTTTACCGATTTCGTTATCCAACAAATTTCCGCCCACTGTGAACAGGTGGTGTTTTTATTGTGGGGGAGTCATGCGCAAAAGAAAGCTCGGCTGATTGACGCTCAGCGCCATCATATTTTAACGGCACCGCATCCTTCACCCTTATCGGCGCACCGAGGGTTTTTCGGATGTGGACACTTTTTACAGACCAATAGCCTATTAACAGCGGCGGGTAAAACGCCGATTAATTGGCATGCAATCCTAGCACAGTGATGAAAACAATAGGCCCGCTACGAGTAGCGGGCCTATTGTTTATAATTCAATGTTATCTAGTTCAGGTTCGATGGTCCAATCTATGTCACAGAGTTCCTTTTTGAGACGTTGACGCTCTTTCAGCTCTTCAATTTCACGCCATTTGCGTTTGACCACACGAGTCTTCGCAGCAGGTCGTTCCAACATATTCAGTAAGTCTTCGAAGCTTTCCATATTACGGCCTCATCTGATGTTGATTTTGTTGTTATTTTCAACAAAGGTTCTACCATATTTTGTTTAAAAATAAAACTAAAAAGTGACAACAAGATGACAAGCCAAAAAAAAGGCTGCGAAAGCAGCCTTTTTACGTTAATCAAATAATAATAAGCTTGGTAAGCTTAGTGGTATGCCTAAGGTTTTTGCAAAAAGCGTTTTATTAAGCTGGCGGTTGAGCAATCAAATTGTCCGTCAGCTTGACCACTGATCGCCTGATAAATGGGGCCTGAGAGTTGTTTACCTAACTCGACGCCCCATTGATCAAAGCTGTTCAGCTCCCAAATAGCCCCCTGACAAAACACCTTATGCTCATACATGGCGATTAACGCGCCGAGGTGATAAGGCGATAAAGCATCGAGTAATAGGGTGTTGCTGGGCTTATTACCCGGCGATACTTTATGGGGCGCCAGCTCTGCCGCGGCCTGTTGTGTCATGCCTGCAGCTAAGCATTCGGCAAGGGCTTCCTCTTCCGTTTTACCCTGCATCAACGCCTGTGTTTGCGCAAAACAATGCGCCGCTAAGCGTTGATGTTGATCCGCTAAGCTGTGGCTTACCTGTAAGGGCAGAATAAAATCAGCCGGTACTTTTAGTTGGCTTTGATGTAACAATTGATGATACGCATGTTGGCCATTGGTGCCTGCATCGCCCCAGATCACGGGTGCCGTGGCGTCTTGTAGTGGTTGGCCGCGACGGTCAACCGACTTACCATTACTCTCCATATCCAGTTGTTGCACATAAGAGGGCAATAAACGTAAATAATGACTGTAAGGCAATAAGGCTTGAGCTTGGCAGCCAAAACCATTTATGTACCAAATGCCTAGCAATGCCAAAATAACCGGCAAGTTTTCACTAAAGGGGGCATTAAAAAAGTGCTCATCCATGGCGGCAGCACCGGCTAGCAATTCTTTAAAAGCGCTATTGCCGATCATTAATGCAATGGGTAAGCCAATGGCAGACCATAATGAATAACGACCACCAACCCAATCCCACATGGGTAAAATATGTTTCTCAATAATGCCAAACTCGGCAGCCGCTTTTACATTAGACGAGGTCGCCCAAAAGTGATGAGCAATGGCGCTACTGTCGGCACCGGCGTCGTTAAACCACTGCCGTAATGCCAAGGCATTTTGTTTGGTTTCTTCGGTGCCAAAAGACTTAGACGCCACCACGACGAGGGTGGTGGCAGGATCGAGTTTTTTGGTGATATCGCTCACCACCGCACCGTCGATATTCCCTGCGAAGTGCAAGTTTACCGGGCTGCAATGATAGGGTGTTAGTGCTTCTACGGCCATCTGTGGGCCTAATAATGAGCCACCAATGCCAACCCAGACTAAATCCGTGATCGGTTTACCTTGATAGCCGATATAACGCTGTGCGTGTAAATCATCAATCAATTGTGCCATTTGCTGCTGACAAGCCGTAATGGCTGCGCCAATATCTTCGCCGGCTAGCTGTAAATTGCTCAGATCTTGTTGGCGCAATCGCGTATGCCACACGGTGCGCTGTTCAGTATTATTAATGGCCGCACCGGCTTGCATTTGTTTACTGAGCTGACGAATTTTGCTTTGTGTGGCTAATTGCTGCAAGGCTTGCCAACTTTGCTCGTCTAATAAGTTTTTTGAATAATCTAAATAGATACCACAAGCGCTAGTGCTAAAGCGTTTAGCACGGCCCGGTTCTGCCGCAAATAATTGCCGCAGGGGTTGCTGCTTCGCTGCTAGAGGGCTTAATAAAGCCGTAAGGGTTACCGACATCGCGTCATCTCCTAAAAATCAGTGGTTTAAAGTTGGGCAGCGAGTAATGCTTCGAGTTTGCGTTGATCCACGGCAAATTTGCGGATCCCTTCGGCCAATTTCTCCGTCGCCATGGCGTCTTCGTTAAGTGCCCAACGAAAAGCTTCTTCAGTTAATGCCGCTGGTTTTGTCGCTGTGGCGCCGTCGTCTTTCAAATGTACGGTTAATTCGCCTTGCTGCTGTTGCAGCTCTTCTAACAAACCTGGGCTAATGGTTAAACGGTCACAGCCGGCAAGCGCTAATACTTCACCAATATTACGGAAGCTGGCACCCATCACTACCGTGTGGTAACCATGGGTTTTGAAGAAGCGGTAGATCTCACGTACCGACAAGACACCGGGATCGGTTTCGGCGGTGTAGTCTTGTTTGGTATTGGCTTTGTACCAGTCGAGTATACGCCCGACAAAGGGAGAAATCAGGAACACACCGGCTTCGGCACAAGCGCGTGCCTGCGCCATATGGAATAACAGGGTTAAATTACACTGAACGCCTTCTTGCTCAAGCACTTTGGCCGCTTGGATCCCTTCCCAGGTTGAGGCAATTTTAATTAAGATGCGCTCACGACTGACACCGTTTTGCTGGTATAAGGCCACTAATTGCCGTGCCTTGGTTAAGGTTGCATCACGATCAAAGGACAATCTGGCATCGACTTCGGTAGACACGCGGCCAGGGACTAACTTACTAATAGCCGTGCCAATATCTACCGCAAATTTATCACTGGCTAAGCTTAACTGCGCGTCTTTGTCACTGGTTTGTGCTTTAGCATAGGCAATCGCTGCCGCTAAGATGGGCTTAGCAAAGTCGAGTTGGCTGGCATTTAATAATAACGATGGATTGGTGGTGGCATCGACCGGACGAAACTGTTCAATAGCACCCAGATCACCGCTATCAACGACCACGGTGGTGACGGCTTTTAATTGGCTGAGAAGATCATTCATGTTGTTCACTTACCACTTATTAGTTGGAATTAGCTTAAGTATACGTCTAAATGGCTATTCTTGTAATAAAATAACAACAAAATAGCCGTTTGTCTAAAAACAGGGTTAATGTGGGATCTGCCTTTATCGAGGCTGCTCTGCCGTTAATTGCAGCTTAACGAACGTAAGAGGACAGTCAGCAAAAACCAGATACAGCGGGCGACAGAGTGGTAACGCTGATGCAGATTCCTTTTGCAATCGAGTTAGTAAACAGCATAATGGGCTATATCGTTGTCTGCAAGGTCTGAAACCGCGGCTGTGCAGTATAAACGCTCATTTTGTCAAAATAGGAGCCGTCTTTATGTTGATGGTGGTATCGCCAGCCAAAGATTTAGATTTAACCCCCGTCGCGCGTGAGCTGAGTTTTAGTCAACCTGCTTTATTACAGGATGCCAAAGCATTAGCCACGGTTTGTCAGCAGTTAACCCCAGCTGATTTGTCATCTTTAATGCATATTAGTGATAAATTGGCGGGTTTAAATGCGGCACGCTTTGCACAGTGGCAACCCCCGTTTAATACCGACAATGCGAAAGCTGCGTTATTTATGTTCAATGGTGATGTGTATCAAGGCCTAGCGGCGGATAGCCTGTCGGATGACGAGCTAAACTATGCACAAAACCATTTGCGTATTCTTAGCGGTTTATATGGTGTATTAAGGCCCTTAGATTTGATGCAAGCTTATCGGCTTGAGATGGGCACAAAACTGTCGAATCCGCGCGGTAAAGATTTGTATGCCTTTTGGCAGGCCGAAGTGACTAAGGCTTTACAACAGCAGCTGGCGGCTTTAGGCAGTGATGTATTACTCAATTTAGCCTCACAAGAGTATTTTAAAGCGGTCGATAAAAAACACTTATCAGCACGCATTATTACGCCTGAGTTTCGAGACTATAAAAATGGCCAATATAAAATTATCAGTTTTTATGCCAAAAAAGCGCGTGGCCTGATGGCGCGTTATGTGATCCAGCACGCATTGCAGGAACCCGCACAATTACAACAATTCGACCTTGATGGTTATTATTTCAGCGATACGTTATCCAGCTTGGATAAACCGGTGTTTTTGCGTGATGCCAGCTGACATTACTTTACTTTTTTGCCGGTATTTTTGTTAACATACCGGCTTGTTTTCAGTTGAGCCTACGCTATGAAATTTCCTGGTCTGCGCAAAATAAAGCATTACTTCCCAGTTTCCCAACCTAAACCACAACTGCCCAGTTTTGAAGTGCGGCCGGAGTTAGACACGTATATCGTAGGGCTTGATCAAACTATCGTTGATGTAGTGGCCAGTGTCAGTGATGAGTTTCTCGCGAAACATAATATTCCCAAAGGGTTATCCAATTTAGTCGCCCATGAAAAAGCCAACGAGATTTACCATGAGTTGGTGGTGGAGCAAGCGATTTCGGATCATTTTGCCGGTGGCACTATTGGTAATACCATTCATAATTACTCCGTATTAGCCGATGATAAATCGGTGTTGCTCGGCGTGATGTCGGCCAATATCGCGCTTGGCTCGCCAGCCTATCATTATGTGTGTCATACCAGCTCGAAAGTGGATATGAACCGCCTGCAAGGTGTTGCCGGTGATATTGGCCGTGGTATCACGATGATTACGCCCGATGGTGAACGTACTTTTGTTATCGATCCCAGTGATATGGATCAGCTGGCACCAGAGTATATCCCGACTGACATTATTGCAGGCGCGGCAGCGTTTGTGGTCAGTGCTTACCCCTTGCGCGCCACTGATCAGCCTATTCAACAAGCTATGCTTAAAGCGTTGTCGGATGCCAGTGAGCAGCAAGTACCGGTGGTGATGAGCTTAGGTACGCGGCATTTGGTGGAAGAAAACCGCGAGCAAATTATTGAAACTGTTATTAAATATGTCAATGTGCTGGCAATGAATGAATTAGAGGCCGAAGCGTTAACCGGCTTTGCTGATCCGCTACGCGCAGCGCAAGCCGCTTTAGAGATCACCGATATGGTGTTGATCACCGCGGGTGCTGAGGGGCTATACTTGTGCGGTTATACTGATGAAAGTATGAAACGTGAGAGTTCTAACCCGATCAAATCGGCCAGCTTAGCAGATTTTAATCGCTTTGAGTTTAGTCGGCCGATGCTACGGCAAAATTGCCAAGCACCCTTGAAGGTGTATTCGCACATTGATCCGTATTTAGGCGGCCCAGAGCGCATTAAAAATACCAATGGCGCCGGTGATGGGGCCTTAGCGGCCATATTACATGATATGGCGGCGAATCATTATCATAAACAAGTACAGCCGTTATCGAGCAAGCACGAAGAGTCATACTTGGCTTATTCATCGTTTGCACAATTATGTAAATACGCCAATCGGGTCAGCTACGAGATTTTAGTACAGAATGCTCCCCGTTTATCTAAAGGCCTACCTGAGCGCGAAGATAGCTTAGAAGAGGCTTACTGGGAGCGTTAAGGAGCAGCGGTGATCAGGATTAATGCAAATGTTCATGTAGCAGATGATGAGTTGAGTTGGCAGTTTGTGCGCTCCTCTGGCCCTGGTGGCCAGCATGTAAACAAAGTATCAACGGCAGTGCTGCTGCAGTTTGATATTGCCCACTCCAGCTTACCTGAGATCTACAAAAGCCGTTTGCTGCAATTGTCTGATCACCGGATTACACCCAGCGGCAAAATTTTGATTAAATGTCAGCAAAGCCGCAGCCAAGAGCAAAACCGCGAGCTGGCATTATTGCAATTTGTGGAGTTGGTGCACAGTGTCAGTAAAACCCCGAAGAAACGTTTTGCCACTAAACCAACTTATGGCAGCCAGCAAAAACGCTTACAGCAGAAGAAGCAGCAAGGCCAAACTAAGGCCTTGCGCCGTGACAAAGGTTTTGAGTAGGGTTCGTCTGGCGATGCTTTGCTCTTTGTGGCCTACATGGATGTAGGTCAGGGCGAGAGCAGGACGCGGTAGCTTCACTTGTCGTTTATTTAGAATAACAAACCGGGTACCGCGTACTGCACTCCTCGTTTCGCGCTCAAAACATCGCCAAACGAACAAAATCTAAATAGCAAACGTCAACAAGCCCTAGTTAATCGTTACCTAAACGGTAAGCCCGAAAACTGCGGCCCTTGATGCGGCTGTTGTTTAATTGCTGCAAAGCGGCTTTTAAAGCGCTGCGTTTTACCGCCACATAAGCCCGAAAATCCTGCAATTGAATTTTACCAATATCGGCAAAAGCAATCTGATCATCACGGGTGAGCGCACCCACAATATCGGCCGGGCGTAATTTTTGTTTTTTACCGCCGTCAATTTCAATGGTTGCCATGAGCGGTAATAGCGGCTTGTTATTGCGGGTTTCCGGTAAGGGCTCAGGATTAATCTCTTGGCCCAGCGCCTCTTCAAGTTGGCTAATTTTATTACCGTCTTGCGTGGTATACAGCGTGCAGGCGACCCCTTGCTCGCCGGCACGACCGGTTCGGCCAATGCGATGGATATGCGTATCCGTATCGTGCGCCAGTTCATAGTTAATCACCAGATCAAGCTTTTCGATATCTAAACCGCGTGCCGCCACATCGGTGGCTACCAACAATTGTAAGCTGCCATTGGCAAATTGCAGCAGTTGTTGTTCGCGTTCGCGCTGTTCTAAATCACCGTGTAAGGCAGCCACACTAAAACCGGCATATTTTAATTGCTCGGCTAAGCTTTGCACTTCTTTACGGGTATTGGCAAAAATAACGCAGCTTTGCGGCGCTTTAGCCAAAATTAAACGTACCGTGGCTTGGCTGCGTTCTTGGTTATGGCTCAGCAAAAAGAATTGCTGATTAATATTGGCTTTGGCAGCAGGGCTATCAATAATCACTTCTTGGGGTGAATGTAACAGCTCGTTTGCCAGTTTCTTCACGGCAGGCGCAAAGGTGGCACTAAACAGCAGTTGTTGGCGCTGTGCTGGCATAGCATCGATGATCTGTTGTAAGTCTTCGGCAAAACCCATCTCGAGCATCCGATCGGCTTCATCGAGCACTAACATCGTCAGTTCTTCTAGGTTCAAACGCTCATGTTGTAAATGATCTAACACTCGACCCGGTGTGCCCACAATGATGTGCGCACCGTGTTCTAAAGACAAAATTTGTCCTTTGGCCGGAATACCACCACATAAGGTTAATACTTTGATGTTATGGATGCCGCGCGCCAAAGTTCGAATTTCGGTGGCGACTTGTTCAGCCAATTCACGTGTGGGGCATAACACTAAACTTTGTACCCGAAAACGTTTAACGTCTAAATTGCTGAGTAGGCCTAGTGCAAAGGCGGCTGTTTTACCCGAGCCCGTCGCGGCCTGAGCCAGCACATCTTTACCCGCCAAAATTGCCGGTAGGCTTTGTGCCTGCACAGGCGTAGGCTGATGATAATTCAGGCTGGTTAAGGTATCGAGTAAGGCGGGTGAAAGCGCAAAGGCGCTGAAACTAAGTTGAACACTCAAGGGAACTATCCTGCACTAGGCGCAGACCCATTGTCTGCACGTAAAGGGCATAGTGTAGCATAAAGCGGCGTTATTTCGCTTGGCTAAGTTCAGCAACGTTGTTGGGTTGCAGTTCGTCGGTTAACAGCAGATTTTGTTGGCCAGGTTTAGAGGCATGCGTTTCGCCAAAAAAACTGCCACCCCGTTCGATACACAGATTATCGCTGAACACCACGCCATGTGCTTTGCCTTGAGGCAGTATTTCAACTATGTTAGCGGTGATTTGACCATCGAAATAGCCATTTATCATCACCTTGTCAGCGGTGATTTCGCCGACAACTTTACCACTACAGCTGATGATGACAGTACTTTTGCATTCGACGTTACCCTCAAGTTCGCCGTCGATTTGCATATCACTGTTTACTCGGCAGTTGCCGTTAAGGACGCATCCCTCAGCGATGACAGTTGTAATTGTGTGCTTGCCTTGGTTTGCAACATGGTTACCAAAGAATCCCATTTAATACTCCTCTCTTTTTCGAACAACAGGTCGAAATTACCGGAATCCCATTCCATAAAGTGTTGTGGATTAAGCGACCGGTCAAGAAAATGAATTTCATAGTGTAAATGCGGTGCGGTTGAACTGCCGGTATTGCCTGCTTTAGCGATTAATTGGCCTTTGTGGACAAAGGTGCCACTTGCCACATTAAAGTCTGATAAATGAGCGTAAAGCGTGGCAAAACCAAAAGCATGACGTATTTTTAATAAGTTGCCATAACCGCTATTGCTGCGACGCACCACTTCCACCACGCCGTCAGCAGGGGCATAAATTTCGGTGCCTTTCGGTGCTGTGAGATCAATACCATTATGATGCTGGCGCTTGCCTAAAATAGGGTGGGTACGAACGCCATAGCGAGAAGAACGTTTATCGAAATCAAGTGGTGAGCCATTGGGTACCAGCTGCAACATGGCCATCCTTGCACTGGCGTTCACGGTGGCGATATCCAGTCGAGCTTCTAAATTTTGATCGATACCTTGCTCTAAACCTAAATTCTGTTCAATTTCACCCAAACGTTGGCTGACTTGCAGCATCTGATCTTGTTTAAGGGTTAATTCGTGTTCTAGGGTTTCGCGGGCGGCATTTAACTGAGCCAGTTGTTGCTGTAAAGCATTCGTTTGCGAGGTCAGTAGCTGTTGCTCGGTTTTGGTTTGTTCAACCGTATGCAGCAAATAGTTAATCACCGCCGCGGTGATCAGTACTGAAAACAGCACAAGCCATAAGCCAATTACAGCGTTGCGCTTAAATATCTTACCGATACTAAAGTGCTTGGTGCCGTTGATGCTAGAGATAGAAATACTAATACGATCTTTCATCAGCTGGATAATGTGCTCAGTGGCTAAAAAATAACAATGGCTAAAAATATGTGGCTTTGGGGTGGCTGTCAAGCAGTTCATGCGGCGGGTTGCACTACTTCAGAGCAATGATTTTTCAGTTGGCGTGTTTGCTTAGGGTCAATAAAAAAACCGCAGCGGTCACTGCGGTTCTTTTTTTATCAATGAAATCAATAAGCCTTAGTGATCAGCATGTCCATCTAAACCATGCACATGGCCGTGCGCCAGTTCTTCTGCTGTCGCATCACGAACTAACACAACGTCAACATCAAAACTGAGTTCAATGCCAGCGAGTGGGTGATTACCATCAACGACGACTTCTTCTTCTGTAACGTCGACAATAATGACCGGCTGTTCACGGCCATCTGGGCCGGATGCGCGAAAACGCATGCCTACTTCTACATCCATACCTTCAAACATGTTTTTCGGTACGGATTGTACGAGTTGATCATGACGCTCGCCGTAAGCATCTGCAGCAGCAATGCTGCTCGTAAATTTATCGCCACTGTTTTTGCCAATCAGTGCTTGTTCCAGACCTGGGATCAATGCACCATGGCCAAACAGGAAGACTAGAGGTTCGCCGCCAGCAGAAGAGTCAAGCTGGTTACCTGCAGTATCTGTTACTGTGTAATGGATGGCGACGACTTTGTCTTGAGAAATGGTCATGCAAACCTCTTAATTTAATGAATAAGGTAGCGGTAGTTGTTGCAGCAAAACGGGCTGCTCAGCACTTAGCCGCAAGGTGTCTGCCGGTGTTATATCATTCGGAAGCAGTGCTAACAACCAAAGTTGGTCATTGATATTCACCGCATTAATGACTTGGCCAATCCGGCGCCAGTTCTGTTCCAGTTGCAGTTCTATTGCTGTGCCTGCGACCGGAAGTTCGTTGGTGTTTGCGTGTAAAATGTAACTGGCTCTTTTATTGCCACCGCGGTATTTCAAACGGGCTACCGTTTCTTGTCCGATATAGCAGCCTTTGGTAAAGCTGATGGCATCAATCGCTTGTAAGTTAAGCATCTGTGGCACGGCTTCGCCAATTAGCGGTTGTTCTAAATAAGCTAAACCTTGCAAAATATGGGCTTTAAGCCAAACCGTTGGGGCGGCCAGTGGCCAATCTGCCGTCATAAGTTGCTGCGCCTGCGTTTGCGGTAGCACCAACATAAAATGCGCCGCAGCTAAGCGTAATAAGCTGCCGTGTGGTCCATGGCTAACCTGACCGTCTGCCGCGGGCAGACTAAAACCTAACTGTGTCACAAGCTGCTCTGCTTGCGAACCGCCTAAACCAAACACGGCATAAGGTTCGGTGGTTTGGTCAAAACTTACTTTGGAAAACACGCCAAATTTTTTCAGTTGGGCGGCAGAGGCTTGCAGTTCGTCACGAAAAGCGACCATCAGTAGCGCATCGTCTTTGGCAAACAACTGAAATATCGCCCACATTTTACCTTTAGCATCACAATGTGCGCCGCGTAAAAAAGTGTCCGCCGTTAAGGTTTCAATATCACAGGTCGTTTGCCCTTGTAGATATTTACGGTTATCAGGCCCACTAATAGCCAATACCTGAAAAGCAGGTAAAGGAGCAAGATAAGCATCATGAACCTGAGTAGATAATTGTGCGTATTGTTCTGCAGTTAGCCAAGATGTATGCATAGCGAGCGTTCATTTAACCGTTAATAGTAAATAGATTGGGGCAAGACACAAAAGCTCAACCCCTGATCGCAATATTTGTTAAGATACTGCCAATGTCGCAGAATAATGAGGAGTCTACATGACCGCTTTAATGAGTAAACCAAAACTGCGCTGGGCGTGTCGTCGCGGTATGTTGGAGTTAGATATTTTATTAGCCCCCTTCGTCGACGAAGGTTACGATGCATTAAACGACCAGCAAAAAGCCGATTTTGAACGGCTCTTAGCCTGTGATGATCCGGATTTATTCGCTTGGTTTATGGGGCATCAACACTCTAAAGATGCCTCTATTCAAGCCATGGTTGAGTTAATCGTCAATCGTGTCCGGGTCTAGCTTTTATCTTAGAACCTCGCGTTACCGACGCATTGCGCTACTGGCCATCAGTGTGCTCGGTGGCGCTATCGTCCTCACTTTACCGCTGCAAGGGATCTGGTATTTACCCGCTGCCTTGTTGCTGCTCGCGTTTTTTTATCTGATGCTGCAATACTGGGCTGCACCCGGTGTTAGCGGTATTTTACATATTGAGCAAGATGGCGCTTTGCATTGGCAACAAAGTGCTTTACCCGCTGGGCAATTAGCCGCAAATTGTCTACTCAACCCTTGGTTTGTGCAATTGTTTTGGTATGACGAAATGGGCCAGCGGCAGCGCTGTTATCTGTTTGCCGACCAATTGTCTGCCAGTGATTATCGAGCACTGGCAAGACGGGTACAATTGCAACGCTGGCGCAGCGTTGCTGACGAGGCGCTTTAACGCAGCGGTTGTAAAATACTCGGTTTACTATCACTTAGCATATTTGGGTAATCCAAATTGTAATGTAAACCCCGGCTTTCTTTACGCTGCATGGCACAGCGAATAATAAGCTCGGCCACTTGCACTAAATTACGTAATTCCAATAAATTATTGCTGATACGAAAATGACTGTAATAATCGTGGATTTCTTGTTTTAGTAACTCTACGCGATGCAGTGCCCGTTCAAGTCGCTTATCGGTGCGCACAATACCCACATAATCCCACATAAATAACCGCAACTCGTGCCAGTTATGCGTTATCACTACTTCTTCATCCGAATTACTCACTCGGCTATCGTCCCAAGCGGGCAACGTTAGGGTAGCTTGAGATTGGGGCAATTGCGTCAAAATATGTCGAGCCGCGGCTTGGGCAAAAACAATACATTCTAATAACGAATTAGACGCCATTCTGTTCGCGCCGTGTAAACCGGTATAGGCCACTTCGCCAATGGCGTATAAATTTTGCAAGTCGGTTTGGCCATGCAAATTGGTCATTACGCCGCCGCAGGTATAGTGCGCAGCAGGGACGACCGGAATGGCCTCTTTGGTAATATCAATACCCACACTGAGGCATTTAGCGTAAATGGTGGGGAAGTGTTCAATAATAAAATCTTTGTCTTGATGACTAATATCTAAAAACACAGAGTTAGCGCCAAGGCGTTTCATTTCAAAATCGATCGCACGAGCCACAATATCTCGCGGTGCTAACTCTGCACGCTCATCAAAATCAGGCATAAACCGGCTGCCATCGGGGCGCTTTAAATAGGCTCCTTCGCCGCGCATGGCCTCGGTAATTAAAAAATTCGGTGCTGCAGGGTGGTACAAACTGGTTGGGTGAAATTGATTAAATTCCATATTGGCCACCCGACAACCCGCACGCCAAGCCATCGCAATGCCATCGCCACTGGCTACATCTGGATTGCTGGTATACAGATACACTTTACTGGCGCCGCCGGTAGCTAGTGCCACCGCTTTAGCTTGAATGGTCTCAACGCGAGCCAAAAGGTTGTTCCAAACATAAGCACCATAACAACGTGCCGGATCTAGACCGAGTTTTTTGCCGGTGAGCAAATCAATGGCGTTGTAGTTTTCTAACAAACGAATATTTGGGTGGCGTTTAACTTGATCAACCAGCGTGATTTGTACGGCTTTACCGGTGGCGTCGGCTGCATGCAAGATGCGGCGATGACTATGGCCACCTTCCCGAGTGAGGTGGTATTTCATGCTGCCATCAGTATCTTGGTACTGATCAAAGGGGACGCCTTGGGCGATTAACCACTCCATCGCTTGCTTAGCGTGTTCTGCGGTAAATTTTACCGCTTCTTCTTCGCACAAACCGGCACCAGCAATCAAGGTGTCATTCACATGCGACGCGATGGTGTCATTTTCGTCAAACACCGCGGCGATCCCGCCTTGCGCGTACAGTGTTGAGCCTTCGCGTAAAGCCCCTTTACTTAAAACAATAACGCTGGCGTGATCCGCCAATTGCAGCGCTAGCGACAAACCCGCCGCGCCACTACCAATAATTAATACGTCACAAAGATATTCATTGGGTTGTGTCATAGGATACACTTAACTCAGTTAGTGGCTTTGGTAAAACAGACTAAAATAACAGGCTGCGGTATAATTTGTTGCGCTATGTTCAGGTTATTCTAGCGTTTTTATAAAAATAAGCAGAACTATTTATTCAGCCTGCAGTCATAGTCAGTACGCTTGACTGGCGCCATTCGTTTACAACACCTAAATAAGTATTACAGGGGTAGGCTCAAGAATGAGCGAGCAAGAATTAGATTGGCAAATTGTCCAGCGTGTACAACAAGGCGATAAAGCCGCTTTCAATCTGCTGGTAAAAAAATATCAGCATAGGATCGCGAACTTAATCTCACGTTATGTCTCTAACCATGGTGACGTAGCTGATGTCGCTCAAGAAGCCTTTATTAAAGCTTATCGAGCTATCCCCGGTTTTCGTGGTGAGAGTGCGTTTTATACTTGGTTGTATCGAATAGCAGTGAATAGTGCCAAAAATTATCTGGTATCAAACAATCGTAAGCCACCGGCTAGCGATGTAGATGCCGAGGATGCAGAATACTACGAAGGTAGTGATGCTTTAAAAGAACAAGATTCTCCGGAACATTTATTATTGTCCGAAGAAATTCGCCAAGTGGTGTTTGGTACCATAGAAAAATTACCCGATGAGTTACGTACGGCAATTACGCTACGTGAATTAGAAGGGTTAAGTTACGAAGAGATTGCCGAAGTTATGGAGTGTCCGATTGGTACAGTACGTAGTCGTATTTTCCGGGCGCGCGAAGCCATAGACGCTCAGTTAAAACCCTTAGTGGGTAATACCTAAGCCGATATAGACTATTTGACAGGAAACTTTATGTTGTCAGAAAAGCAAGAATGGCTGTCACAAGCCGCCGATAATCACGCGTTAACTGCCGAGCAACTGTCAGAATTGTTACAGCAGCCTGATTTGCAGGAAACCGTGCAGCGCTATCAGTTGGCTGGTGCCGTGCTTCGAAATGAAGCCGAAAGTGTGTTACCACTGGATTTTGCCGATAACTTGGCCAGTATGTTGGAACAAGAGCCAACCTATCAATTGCAAAACAGCAGCAGTTTATTACAGAAAATGAAAAACGGTTTACTACAGGCGGCGAATGCCGAATGGTTTAAACCGGCAGCACATGGTGCTATTGCCGCCAGTGTCGCTTTAGTGGCGGTATTTGGTGTGCAGCAATATCAGCAACCGCTCGAACAGCAACTGAGTGCGCCCACGCCTCTTTTACAAACGCGCCCCGTTGCCGGTTTTGCTACGCCAGTGAGTTTAAGTCAAACGTCTGTTGAAAATCGTTTTGAAGCGCAAGAGCAGCAAGCGATGTTAGAGCAACAGCAACGTCTGCAAGCGTTATTACAGGCGCACCGTCAGCAAATTCGAGTTTCTGAAACGCAAACGAACAAAACCTCAACACAGGAAAAACGCGAGCAATAATGATGAAATGGCTGTTTGGCATCTGTAGTATGGTCGTGCTGTGTTGTAGTCAGCCGGCAAGTGCCGAAGAAACGGGTTGGGCTTTATTTGATAAAGTGCAGCAGAGTGTTAAACAGCACAATTTTGACGTTTCTTATGTCGTGCTCAAAGGCGGCCAAGCCGAGACCTATCGTTGGTTGCATGGCCGTTCGGGTGATAAAGAAATTGAACATCTGATCCCGATGTACGCCGATGGTGTCGATATCGTTAGACGCAGCGACAAAGTGTATTATTTACTCAGCGAGCGTCCTTCTCTCGTGACCCAAAGCAGCAGTATTAAAGAACTGCCGCCATTATTATTTCAAAGCCCCGAAAAAATTCGCAGCCTGTACGATGCGGTCGCCGGTAGCAGTTCGCTGATGGACGGTCGTAGTGCCCAACTATTAAGGCTATCTGCCATTGATGATAATCGGCATCATTATTGGCTGTGGGTAGATGTGCAAACTGGCTTTCCGCTGCGCATTGATACCTTGTCTGAACAACATCCCAATAACAAAAACCGTGCTTTAGAGATTTGGCAGGTCACGCATTTACGCATCACTCCTGAGCTTCCCGATACCTTAGCGCAATTGCTAGAAATTGAGTTGCCTGCGCTGACACCGCCTGTGGTAGCCAAACCGGCTTCGCAACCGCACCAACTTAGCTGGTTACCGAAGGGTTTTAGCATTAGCGACGATCCATTATTAGTGCCTCAGTTACAACCTGATGTGCTCAGTTACTGGTTATTGTCAGATGGCTTACATCAAGTGTCGGTTTTTGTGCAGAATAGCCATCAGTTACCCACTCAAGCTTACCGTGATGGCGCCACCACCATTTATGTACAAGCCGATGCTAAACAGGATGTGACCGTGATTGGGCCAATCAGCATTGAAACGGCTAAGCGTTTAGCCGCTGCGGTGCACTAATGATGAGCCAGCTGCCCCATGGTTGAAGAAATAGCCACCGTATTAGCCATTGAATCCGATGGGGTCTGGCTAAATACCACACCGGCTGGGACCTGTCATAGCTGTCATGTCAGTACTGATTGTGGTACTGGCATCGTGGCGCAAACCTTTACACCTCGCCAAAATCGCTTTTTTGTCAAAACTCCGTTACAGCTGTTACCCGGTGAACAAGTGACGATTGGTGTTGCCGAGCAAGGCTTAGTGTTAGCGGCCTTGGCCGTCTATTTATTACCCTTAGTGTTGATGTTAGTGGTGGTGGTGACCATGCAAAGCCTATGGCAACCGGCTGAAAGCTGGTTGATGTTGGGCGCACTGATCGGCGGGGCCAGCGGCTTTGCTTTAGCTCGGCGCTATAATCAGTCTTTGCAAAGCCAGCAAGAGCAAGTGATCATCTTAAGCGTACTGCCCAGTATAAAGCTAAACCCTGCAGCGACTGACGCTTAACAACCATAGCAAGCTGCCGCGGGATAGAGTACAATTCGCGCTAATTTTATTAATAACCTGTATGGTTAGTCTTAAGCTATTGGTCATTTACTGACAGCGACGGCGGCCATACGCTTAGTTTCTTGCGGATACCATGCCTAAACTTGAACATATCAGAAATTTCTCAGTTATTGCCCACATTGACCACGGAAAATCTACCTTATCCGATCGCCTGATCCAATATTGTGGCGGTTTAAGTGATCGTGAAATGCAGCAACAAGTGCTGGATTCCATGGATCTGGAGCGTGAACGTGGTATCACCATCAAAGCACAGAGTGTGACGCTGTATTATCCTGCGGATGATGGCAACACTTACCAGCTAAACTTTATCGATACGCCAGGCCACGTAGACTTTACTTATGAAGTGAGCCGTTCGTTAGCCGCCTGTGAAGGCGCGTTATTGGTAGTGGATGCTGGACAAGGGGTAGAGGCACAAACCGTGGCCAACTGCTATACCGCCTTGGACATGAATTTAGAAGTTATCCCGGTACTGAATAAGATCGACTTACCACAGGCAGAGCCGGAGCGGGTAGCTGAAGAAATCGAAGATATTATTGGTATTGAAGCCCTGGGTGCGGTGCAGTGTTCGGCCAAAACCGGTTTGGGTATCAAGGATGTGTTAGAAACTATCGTTAAAAAAATCCCTTGCCCAGAAGGCGAGCCGGATGCCCCGACGCAAGCATTAATTATCGATTCTTGGTTTGACGCCTACCAAGGTGTTGTCTCTTTAGTTCGGGTAAAACACGGTAGTATTAAAACCAAAGACAAAATCAAAGTGATGTCGAGTGGGCAAATCTTTGAAGTAGACAAAGTAGGGGTGTTCAGCCCGAAAGCCACCAATACCGGCGAATTAAAAACCGGTGAAGTAGGCTTTGTGATTGCCGGTATTAAAGAAATCAAGGGCGCCCCAGTGGGTGATACCTTAACCTTGGCAAAAAACAGCGCTGAAAAAGCCTTACCGGGTTTTAAACGGATTAAACCGCAGGTGTATGCGGGTGTTTTCCCGGTGTCCAGCGATGATTATGAAGACTTCCGTGATGCACTGGCTAAGTTAAGCTTAAACGACTCGTCATTATTTTATGAACCAGAAAACTCAGGCGCATTAGGCTTTGGCTTTCGGATCGGTTTCCTGGGTATGTTGCACATGGAAATCATTCAAGAGCGCTTAGAGCGGGAATACGATCTGGATCTGATTACAACAGCACCAACGGTAGTGTATGAAGTGGTCACCAAAAATGGCGAGACCATTTTAGTGGATAACCCCAGCGATTTACCTGCGGTAAATGATATTGACGAGATCCGTGAACCTATCGTTGAAGCGCATATCTTGGTGCCGCAAGAGTATTTAGGTAACGTTATTACCCTATGTATCGAAAAGCGCGGTACGCAAATTAATATGAGCTACCACGGTCGACAAGTCGCCGTGGTTTACGAACTGCCGATGGCTGAAGTGGTGATGGATTTCTTCGACCGCTTAAAATCGACCAGTCGCGGTTATGCGTCATTGGATTACAGTTTCAAACGTTTCCAAACCTCGAATATGCAGCGGGTTGATATCTTGATTAACGGCGAGCGGGTAGATGCGTTGGCCATCATCAGTCATATCGATTTTGCACAAGGTCGAGGCCGGCAGTTAGCGGAAAAGCTAAAAGAGCTGATCCCACGGCAGATGTTCGATATTGCCATTCAAGCAGCTATTGGCAACCATGTTATTGCTCGTACTACGGTAAAACAGTTACGCAAAAACGTATTAGCGAAATGTTATGGTGGCGATATTAGCCGTAAGAAAAAGCTCTTACAAAAGCAAAAAGACGGTAAAAAACGGATGAAACAAGTGGGTAATGTGGAAGTGCCACAAGAAGCCTTCTTGGCCATTTTAAAAGTGGGTAAATAAACCCCGATCGCATGATTAAGGAAGCTTAATGGCTGGTTATTTTGCAATATTTTTGGTGTTACTGACGTTAGCATGTACCGTTACTTGGTTATTCGAGCGGTTTTTACTCGCGCCGAAGCGGCAGCAAAAATTAGCTTTTGCCAATGCCCAATCGAAGTCGGTATTGCCAGAACAGGTTCAGCAAGACTTTTTAAAACAACCGGCCATTGTTGAAACCGCCATTTCAATTTTACCGGTAGTTGCGGGCATCACCTTGTTACGCTCGTTTTTGTACGAGCCGTTTCAAATTCCGTCAGGATCGATGATGCCGACCTTATTGGTCGGTGATTTTATTTTGGTAGAAAAGTTTTCTTATGATGTAAAAGATCCGGTTTGGCGCAAAACCTTGTGGTCAAACAATCAGCCTGAGCGTGGAGATGTTGCGGTATTTAAATATCCGCCTAATCCACGTTTAGACTATATCAAGCGGGTTGTGGGTTTGCCTGGCGATCGTATTGTGTATAAGCAAAAGCAATTGTATATCCAACGCGCTTGTAGCGAAGGTCAAACCAGCGGCTGCGGCAATTTAGAAATGATCCCGTTAACCTTTCAAGCCGAGGCTGAGTTCTTTATGGGGCCGTTACCACAACGCCGATATGAAGAAACGCTGGGACAGGTAACGCACAATATTTTGCAAACTCCGATGCTGCCAGACAATCTACAGGATTTCTATCGTCAGCCAGGTACGGGTATTGATGAGTTTGTTGTACCTGCAGGCCACTATTTTGTACTAGGTGATAATCGCGACAACAGTGTTGATAGTCGGTTTTGGGGCTTTGTGCCTGCCGATAACATGGTTGGTAAAGCGGTATTTGTCTGGATGAGTTTTGAATTTAGCGAAGACCCGAATAGCTGGTTACCGCGTTGGGTTCCGGTCGGTGTACGTTTTGCACGACTAGGACCGATCCATTAAGAGTGTTTTATGCATAAACCGTTAGCACCGCTGATGCGCAAATTAAGTTATGAGTTTCAGCAACCCGCCTTATTGGAGCAGGCGCTGACCCACCGCAGTTGTAAAGGACAACATAACGAGCGGTTAGAATTTCTAGGTGATGCCTTACTTGGTCTGGTCATTGCGGAAGCGTTATTTGAGCGTTTTCCAGAGACCCGCGAAGGCGATTTAACACGCATGCGCTCGGCGCTGGTAAAAGGGGTCACCCTAGCCTCTATTGCCCAAGAATTAGGCTTATCTGAGTTTTTACGTTTAGGGCCAGGTGAGTTAAAAAGCGGTGGTTTTCGTCGAGAATCGATTTTAGCGGATGCGCTAGAAGCGATTATTGGGGCAATTTATTTAGATAGCGGTATGGCAGCGTGTAAAGCGCAAATCATGTTGTGGTTTGCACAGCGTTTACAAGAAATTACCCCAGGCCAGCAAAAAGACTCGAAAACCCTGCTGCAAGAATATTTACAAGGGTTACGTAAACCCTTGCCCACCTACGATGTGATTGCCACCGTGGGTGAGGCTCATCAGCAAACTTTCACTGTGCGTTGCACCGTGCCAGGCATGCCCCCGATTAATGCGACCGGTTCATCTCGGCGCAAAGCTGAGCAGGATGCGGCTCAGTTGGCTTTGGAACAAATTAAACATGACAGATAAGCAACAGCCCGACGCAGCAACGACTTTTGCCGGTTTGGTGGCCATAGTTGGGCGGCCGAATGTCGGTAAATCGACCCTGTTAAATAAATTAGTGGGTCAGAAAGTCAGTATTACGTCAAAAAAGCCCCAAACGACCCGCCATCGTATTGTCGGCATTGATACTCAAGAGCAGTATCAAACCGTCTATGTCGATACCCCCGGCCTGCATATTGAAGAAAAACGCGCGATTAACCGCCTGATGAATAAAGCGGCTTCGTCATCAATTCAAGACGTAGAGTGTGTGATTTTTGTGGTTGAAGGCACGCGTTGGCACGATGACGATCAAATGGTGCTGAACAAACTGATCGCGGCCAATAAACCGGTGGTCTTAGTGGTAAATAAAGTCGATTTGTATAAAGACAAATCAGATTTATTACCGCATCTACAGTGGTTGGGCAGCCAGTTACCGTTTTTAGATGTGGTGCCGTTATCTGCTGAAACCGGCGATAATGTTGAAGCCCTACGTAAAGTGATACAACGCCAGCTGCCGCCTTGCGAATTCTTTTTCCCAGAAGATTATATTACCGATCGCTCGCAGCGTTTTATGGCAGCAGAAATCGTCCGTGAAAAACTGATGCGCTTTCTCGGTGATGAATTACCTTATGCCGTCACGGTGGAGATCGAACGCTTTAAATGGGAAGAAAAACACTTTCACATTGCAGCGTTAGTGCTGGTTGAGCGCGAAAGTCAGAAGCGGATGGTCATTGGTAACAAAGGCGAGCGGATTAAGCAAATTGCCACTGAAGCCCGGCTAGATATGGCGGACATGTTGGATGCGCCGGTGTTTTTGCAAGTTTGGGTTAAAGTGAAATCGGGGTGGGCAGATGATGAGCGAGCGCTGCGCAGCCTAGGTTACGGCGAAGATTAAGCCCGCCAATGGACGCTAAGCTCTGGCCTGCCTATATTTTGCATAGCCGTCCCTTTCAGGAAGATAAACTTTTATTGTCACTGTTGTTACCTGAGCAAGGGCGCATTAGCGCTGTTGCGCGGCGACGCAGTGGCAAACAGCATCGCGCACTCCAACCCTTTCAGTTGTTCTCGGTCAGTTTAACCGGTCGCAGTGACTTAAAAACGGTAAAACAGCTCGAAGAGAGCCGTGCCGCCAGCCAATTAAGCGGTAAGGTGCTGTTCAGTGGTCTTTATCTCAATGAATTGATATGTCGTTTATGGCCTGCTGATCAGCCATCAGATAACTTATTTGCTTTATATCAACAGGCATTAGCCGCGCTAGTGCAGGTACAACAACAAGCAACGGGTTTAGAAAGTGCGTTGCGCCAATTTGAATTGGCCTTATTAGACGAATTAGGCGTATTACCTGACTGGTCATCTGACTGCTATGATCGACCTTTGCAAGCCGAGCAGCATTATTGTTATGTGCCAGAGCAAGGCTTGGTGCCCGTGCAGCAAGGCTGGCCTGGTGCTTTGTTGCTAGCGCTGGCCGCAGAGCAATGGCATGTTGTCGGGCTATTACCGGTGGCTAAACAACTGACTCGACAATTACTGGCCCCGTTACTGGGCAATAAACCTTTAGCCAGCAGGGCATTATTTACTTCGTCCGATAAGGCGTAACCCAAAGAGTGGAGAGAAAAATGACGGCAATTTATTTGGGTGTCAATATTGATCACGTGGCAACAGTGCGTAATGCACGTGGCACTTATTATCCCGAGCCAGTGCACGCGGCACTGATGGCCGAGCAAGCCGGTGCGGATGGCATAACCGTGCATTTGCGCGAAGACCGCCGCCATATTATTGATCGCGATGTGTTTATTTTACGCGAGACCTTAGCAACACGGCTCAATTTCGAAATGGCACTGACCGATGAAATGCTGGGCATTGCGGCTAAGCTGAAACCGCATTTTTGTTGTTTAGTCCCAGAAAAGCGTGAAGAATTGACCACCGAAGGCGGTTTAGAAGTTGCCGGTAAATTAAGCCAAATGCGTGATGCTGTGGCGCAACTTGCCGCAGATAATATTTTGGTATCACTGTTTATTGATGCCGATAAAAAACAAATTGCTGCCGCGGCCGAAGTCGGCGCACCCTTTATCGAGATCCACACGGGTAAGTATGCCGAAGCCAAGCATCCCGCGGAGCAGTTAGCCGAACTAAAGCGTATTCAAGAGGCTGCAACCTATGCGGCTTCATTGGGGTTAACGGTCAATGCGGGCCATGGTTTGCATTATCATAACGTACAGCCTATTGCGGCTATCCCTGAAATGTACGAGCTTAATATTGGTCATGCTATTATTGCCCGCGCTATTTTTAGCGGTTTAGGCCCAGCAGTAAGCGAAATGAAACGGCTGATGGTAGAGGCACGTCGTTAATGGCGATCCGCGGCCTAGGTACTGATATTGTGGCGATTGAACGCATTGCCCGAAGTTTGCAGCAGACCCCTCGATTAGTGCTGCGGGTGTTAACCCCGTTTGAGCAAGAGCAATATCAAAATCATCGGCAACCCGAGCGTTACTTTGCAAAACGTTTTGCCGCGAAAGAAGCCGCGGCAAAAGCCTTGGGTACCGGTATTGGTCGCGGCATTTCATTTCAACATTTTGAGATCCGTAATGATGTCTGGGGCAAGCCTGAGTTAACCTTAACCGAGCAGGCTGCTGTGTTAGCTGCCGAGAAGGGCGTTACTGCAGTTTGGCTCAGTATCAGTGATGAGCAGGCTTATGCTTGTGCCACGGTCATTTTAGAATCTTAAGCTCATGGCTCTGGCATCGACGGATCGATGCCATAGAGCAGCTGGATAACATCGTCTAACTCTGATAACTCCGGCTCCAATAACTTGATATTGGCGCCGCGTTTTAATTGTGTTTCAAGCGCTTCCAGTAGATTTTTTAACCTGGGCACACCGGTATAACAACAGGCGCCATGCAATTTGTGTAAGGCATGCAGCAGCATTTGTTGGTCATTATCTCTAATCGCTTGGTTAATTTGTTTTTCAGACTGCGGTAAGCTTTTTAACAACATCAGTAGCATCTCTTGCGCTAATTCCGGTTTACCTGCTGCCCGTTGTAACGCCATGGGCCAATCGATTAAAGGCACCACTTGTAAGGCTTGCTGCTGGGTATCTTGATGTTTTTGCAGCTGACAATACTCTTGCAAGGTAAACAACAGCATTTTGTCATCTAACGGTTTGGTTAAAAATTCATTAAAGCCGGCATTGATTAAGCGTGTGCGCTCGCCATCCATCGCATGTGCGGTTACAGCAATAATCGGTGTATGCTCATTTAACGAGCTTTGTCGAATGCGCTGACACGCCGTGATGCCATCCATCACCGGCATATTAATGTCCATAAAGATAATATCGTAGGCATGCTGCGTGGATTTCTGCCACGCGGCGGCACCATCACGAGCCGAATCCAGAAAATGCACATGCTCACGTAAAAGCGTATTAATCAGTTTTAAGTTGGCTTCGTTATCGTCGACCGTTAACACTTTTAAGCCTGGCGATAGCAGCTCTTCACTTTGGCCATTGGCTTGAGCAATGTCGGTATAAGGCTGAGCTAAGGTTAAGGCTAATTTGCGCATATGAGCCGGCTTGGGTAAACAAGCGCTGGCGCCTGAGCTGAGCAATACTTCACGCAAGTTGGGTGATAAGGTATTCACCAACAAATAGACATGTTGGCAGTGCGCTTTAATGCGCTGCACCAGCGTAATAATTTCATTGACTTGATTAATGGCAACGGCTCGGCCTAATAAGCCGATATCATAAGCCTTAGGCTGGCTAAGCGCTTGTTGTAGTTGCGCTTTGGTGGCGCAAGCCGTCACCACCATTCCCCAGCTGCTCAGCAGTTGTAAGGTGGCCTCGCGTGAATATTGCTGTGGTTCAAAATACAAAACGGTTTTTTCAGCGAGCAACTCTAGCGGTAGCGCTTCCGCAACCGACAGTTGATGGCGTTGGCACTTAATGGTAAACCAAAAAGTTGAACCCTCGGCTAACTTGCTTTCGAAGCCAATAGTACCTTGCATGGCTAGCACTAACCGTTTTGAGATAAGTAAGCCTAAACCAGAGCCGGTTTGTTGGTCGCTTTGCTCAAGCGGTGTGACGCCATCAAATAAATGACGTTTTTTATCTTCACTGATGCCACGACCGGTATCTTTAACCGAAATTTGTAGCTGAATTTGTTCATCGTTCAAACTGGTGGCTTTAACCCGAATGATGATACTGCCATGCTCAGTAAATTTAATGGCATTACCGGCAATATTCATCAACACCTGAGTTAATCGAGCCGGATCGGCTACCACGGCATCAGGGCAGTCTGGCTCGACCAACAACACCAACTCTAATTGCTTATCAAAAGCGTTGCTGACTAATAATTCGATGGTATCGTTTAGCACGTCGCGCAGTGAAAACGGTTCAGGATTAATCGACATACGGCCTTCTTCTAACCGCGAAAAATCCAAAACATCATTAACCAAATTCAACAGGCTATTTGCCGACTTCTGGATAGTTTGTAGATAGTCACTTTGATGGTGAGTCAGCGGGGTTTTTAATAATTGCCGGGTAAAGCCAATGACGGCGTTTAACGGGGTGCGTAGTTCATGGCTCATTTTGGCTAAAAAATCCGACTTTTGCCGGTTGTCTTCTAGCGCTTTGCGTTTCGCAAAATCGAGCTGGATGTTTTGGATCTCAAGCTGCTCCATGCTCAGTTGTAAATCACTGGTCACTTGTTCAATATTTTGCTGCATTTCTTGCTCTAGCCGAGACAGATGCTCGGCTAATTTCAACAAACCTTGTTGAAAATCATCAAACTCGCGAACGCCTAACAAATAAGGCCGCAGTCGATATTGTCCATCCATCAATTGCTGCATTTGCCGTTTCAGACGTTGCAGTTCAGGTTGCAGTTTTTGAATTAAAAATAGGGTTAAACCCAGTGCGAGCAGCAAGACTAAAGCAATTAAAGCGCCGCTTTGCAGCACCCCTAGTTGTTGCTGTAATACAATATGTTGTTGGTCAAACTGCAATAGCAAATAGCCAGGGTCTTCTGCCAATAAATTGTTATCGCGTAATAATGGCTGATAGACAATTAATTGTGGTTGGGACGAATAAAAGCGGATTTGCGAAGGCTTAGTGGCCTGTTGATGCACCGCATGAGTAGATAAATCTTGTTGGCTATTGCTGGTCAGTAATAAACGACCCTCAGCATCAAATAACGAAATACTGGTGATCAAGGGCGCGTTTAAGCGATGGGCATGTTCCAGCAACGGCAGAACGGTTTTTAGTGGCTGTTGTTGTAACAGGGGTTGGCTGCTAATCGCCAACATCAGGGCGACATTGGCAGCACGCTCATGCAAGTGTAATTCACTGGCCTGTTGTTGCCGGTGGTTAAAATAGCTAGCCAGCAGTATACCCACCAGCAAGCTGGGTAGCACACTACAAAGAATTAACCAAAAACGCAGACCAATTTTTTTCATCAGGGCACGGCACTTGTTACAATTAAGCTCAGCCATGTCATAATGACACATGATCCTTTAAATGCCTATAAGACCTGCATCGAATGGTAACGCTCTATAAACCGAAACAAAAAGCGCAACACCTTGGCCAGCAAGTAAAATTGCAAGTGGAATCGACCGATTATGAAGTCAATGGTATTGGTCGTTGGCAACAGAAAATTGCTTTTGTCAGCGGCGCTTTAGCTGGCGAACAGGTGCTCGCTAAGGTGACTGAAGATAAAGCGCATTTTATTAAAGCGCGCGTTGAGCGGGTACTTAAAGCCAGCCCATTGCGAGTGACGCCTTTTTGTCCGCATTATCAGTTATGTGGTGGTTGTCAATTGCAGCATGTGGCCAGTACCGAGCAAGCACGCTTAAAACAACAAGGTGTAGATGAGTTAATCCGTCATCAAACCGGTTTAGGCGAGTTGCCATGGCAGCCGTTGTTAACGGGCCCCGATCAAGGTTATCGGCGTAAAGCGCGAATTGGTGTTTGGTTTGATCGTAAACGCAAGCAGCTGACGGTTGGCTTTCGAGAAAGCGCCAGCAAAACCCTCACGCCTATTAAGGCCTGTGTTGTACTGCAGCCGCAGTTACAGCCTATTTTTGCAGTATTACAACAGGTTGTACCACAATTATCAGAGCCGAGTGCGATCACGCATGTTGAAGTGATTGCCGCTGAGCAGCAAGTGTTTTTAATTGTGCGGCATATAAAGCCATTGACCACCGCTGAGCAACAATTATTTGTTACGGCGTGGCCTGACGCGGTTTGGCAGGGTGAAGCCGAAGCAGGGCAGTTAACAAACTGGCAGCCTAATGCGCCAAGTCCGCGTTATCGGTTAAGTGAGCAAGGTTTAGAGTTGGCCTTTGCCGCCACCGATTTTATTCAAGTCAATCCGCAATTAAATCAGCAAATGGTGTCATTAGCGCTACAATGGTTGCAGCCGCAAGCTGAGGATAATATTCTTGATTTGTATGCAGGTATGGGGAATTTTAGTTTAGCCTTGGCGCAGCGCGCTAAATTGGTGCATGGTGTTGAAGGGCTTGCCACTATGGTGCAGCAAGCCACGGCGAATGCCCAACTTAATGGCATTACTAACACCCAGTTTTGGCAAGCCGATTTGCATTTAGCATGGGGTAAAACTGACTGGAATAACCCGATTTACCAGAAGATCGTGCTTGATCCTGCCCGAGCCGGCGCCGAAGGCGCGATGCCACAGCTGGTGAAGCTAAAACCGGCACAGATATTGTACATATCGTGCAATGCCGCGACCTTTGCGCGCGATGCAAAAGTTTTGTTACAGTCGGGTTATCAGTTGCAAAAGATTGCTGGCATCGATATGTTTCCCCACACGAGTCATCTGGAATTGATGGCGTTGTTTAGTCGTTAGCCAATCTGGCTGACTTTCGTGACGTGCAATAAGCTGGAACGACTTATTTTAATGAGGACAAAGCATGGTTAGGGTGCGCCAGTCACACAGCAGTGGCTACCATGGTGGTGAGACAGTCGAATGGCTGTGCTCACTGGGGCTGTCTGAAAAAAGGATTGGTGCATTATTAGAATGCGCAGCCTGGCTAAAACAGCAACAACTAGACGACGATGTGCTAGAGGTGCGAACCGGCTGGGAAATGGTCGAGATTTTAGCTGATCTTAAAATGGATCAGGATTCACTGCTTGCCTCCTTGTTATTTCCTGCTTTTGAGGCGGGCCTGCTGGAATTGGCGCAGATTGAAGCCAATTTTTCGGCTCCGGTGGCCTTGCTACTGTCTGCGGTGCAACAAATGGAAGCGATCCGCACTATCCCAACCAGCGTTAAGCAAGGTGCGGATGGCCAACAAGCGGATAACTTACGGCGCATGTTGTTAGCCATGGTAGAAGATGTGCGCGCGGTGGTGATTAAATTAGCGGCACAAATTTGCTACCTGCGTGATGTGAAAGATGCCGATGAAGAAACGCGCGTTCTCGCGGCGAAAGAAACCAATGCCATTTTTGCGCCCTTAGCCAACCGTTTAGGTATTGGCCAATTAAAATGGGAACTTGAAGATCTGGCGTTTCGCTATTTGCATCCGACCACTTACAAACAGGTGGCCAGTTTACTGGAAGAACGGCGCTTAGATCGCGAACAATATATGCAAGATTTTGTGGCTGCGGTTCGGCAAAAAATGCTCGACGCGCAAGTGCAAGCCGAAGTTTACGGGCGGCCGAAACACATTTTTAGCATTTGGAAGAAAATGCAGAAAAAGCAACTGTCTTTCGAACAGTTGTATGACATCAGAGCGGTTCGGATTGTTACCGAGCGTGTGCAAGATTGCTATGCGTCTTTGGGTTTAGTGCACACCAATTGGCGGCATTTACCCAAAGAGTTCGACGATTACATCGCCACGCCAAAACAAAATGGTTATCAATCCATTCATACCGTGGTGCTAGGCCCACAAGGGCGGCCGATCGAGATCCAGATCCGTACACGGCAAATGCATGAAGATGCCGAGTTGGGTGTCGCGGCGCATTGGCGTTACAAAGAGGGCGGCGCGGCCAGCAAAACCGTGGCGAACGATGAAAAAATTAGCTGGTTACGTAAGTTACTGCAATGGCAGGAAGATTTAGCCGATGGCACCGACTTGGCTGAAGAGCTGCGTACTCAGGTTATCGAAGATCGCGTTTATGTCTTTACGCCCAAAGGCGATATTGTTGATTTACCGATGGGCTCGACACCGTTAGATTTTGCTTACTATGTACATTCTAATGTTGGGCATCGTTGTATAGGCGCGAAAATCTCTGGGCGCATCGTGCCTTTTACCTATCAATTAAAAACCGGTGATCAGGTCGAAATTCTTACGGGGCGTGAGCCCAACCCTAGCCGTGATTGGCTAAATCCTAATTTAGGCTACTTAAAATCAAGCCGGGCACGCTCTAAGGTACAATATTGGTTCCGCTTACAAGATCGTGATAAGAATTTGTCAGCCGGTCGCGAATTACTCGATGCCGAATTGAATCGGTTAAACCTGCAGATTGAAGCGCCAACCAAGGTGTTGCAACGCTTTAATGTGAATAGCATGGACGAGCTATTAGTCGGCATTGGCGGTGGTGAAATCAAAGTGACACAAGTGGTCCACTTTATTCAAAGCCAAAGCCCAAATCATGAATTACCCGAGATTGATCCGCGTTTAAAAACCAAACCGCTACCCACCAATAAAGTGAAAAGTGATGTGGTGGTGCAAGGTGTTGGTAATTTGCTGACACATATGGCGGGTTGTTGTCAGCCGTTACCGGGCGATGCCATTATTGGCTATATCACGCAAGGTCGCGGTATTGCGATTCACCGTGATGATTGCGATCAGTTCAAAACCTTATTGGATACGCATCCAGAACGTGTGGTCGATGCAACTTGGGGTGACAAGTATGCCTCTGGTTACGAAGTCGACATTCGGATTGTGGCGAATGATCGCAATGGCTTGTTACGCGATATCACCAGTATCTTGGCCAATGAAAAAGCCAACGTGACCAGTATGAGCAGTAGTTCGGATATTAAAGCGCAAACCGCGGTGATTAATATGACGATGGAACTGTACAACCTGGACTCGTTAAATAAACTGCTAAGTAAAATTAGCCAAATAGACGATGTGATTGAAGCAAAACGCTTTCATCATTAAGCCTTCAAGTATAAGAAGAGTTAGCCGTGTCTGAACCCATCTCACGCTTGTTAAGCATCATGTCGGCATTACGCGATCCTGTCAGCGGCTGTCCGTGGGATCTGAAACAAAGCTACGCCAGCATTGTGCCTTACACGTTAGAAGAGGCCTATGAAGTGGCTGATGCCATCGCGCGTGATAGCTTTGATGAGCTGAAAGATGAATTAGGCGATCTGCTGTTTCAAGTGGTGTTTTATGCCCAATTAGCTAAAGAAGAAGGCCGCTTTCAGTTTGAGGATTGTGTCACGGCCATTTGCGATAAATTAGAGCGTCGGCATCCGCATGTGTTTGGCAACCTCAGTGCAGAAGATGCTGACACCGTGCTAAAAAATTGGGAAGCCCTGAAAAGCACGGAGCGTAAAGAAAGCGGGCAACACAGCGTGCTGGATAATATTCCGCAAGCGATGCCGGCATTAAGCCGTGCTTATAAGCTGCAAAAACGCTGTGCAAATGTCGGTTTTGATTGGCCGGATGTTAGCGGCTGCTGGGATAAGGTGAAAGAAGAGATTTTAGAAGTTGAACAAACCGCCCCGGGCAGTGCCGAGCTCACTGAAGAACTCGGCGATTTAATGTTTGCGCTGGTGAATGTGGTGCGCAAGCATAAACTGGATCCCGAAGCGGTATTACGTGCAGCGAACAGTAAGTTTGAAAAGCGCTTTCGCGCGGTCGAGCTGACGCTTGCCGAGCAAGGCCGCAGCACTGAACAGGCCTCTTTGGACGAAATGGAACAGATTTGGCAGCAGGTAAAGCGTCAACCGTCATAATGGCGGCTGAGTGGCCATGCTTACGGCGGTAATGACAGCCTAAACCACCGGCTATAAGTAAAGGGTTATGCGATTTGCTTGTTGCATTGCGACTTGCTGGTCTTACCTGCTTTACGTCGTGCAATTATTTAACGACTAACACAGCTTTAGATTGAGCCGCTGTTCGGCCTTTGCTATACTTTCCTCCCGTCCTGATACCAAACATTTTAAGCCCTTGTTTTAACAGCAACCGATAGTTTTATCGGTGCTAAATGCTTTTTTGTTTGGCGAAATCTTCTATTACTGCGTTTCTGGGGTCTTATGGCGACACGATATATTTTTGTGACGGGTGGGGTTGTCTCATCTCTAGGTAAAGGCATTGCTGCGGCATCGCTGGCGGCAATTCTGGAAGCGCGTGGTTTAAATGTCACTCTGCTGAAATTGGATCCTTACATTAACGTCGATCCTGGCACGATGAGCCCGATCCAACATGGTGAAGTTTTCGTTACCGAAGACGGTGCGGAAACGGATCTGGATTTGGGGCACTACGAGCGCTTTATTCGCACTAAAATGACGAAGTTAAATAACTTTACGCAAGGCCGCATCTACGCTGACGTATTGCGCCGTGAGCGTCGTGGTGACTATTTAGGTGCCACCATTCAAGTTATTCCGCATATCACTAACGAAATTAAAAACCGCGTGGTTGCCGGTGCCGATGGCTATGATATTGCCATTGTCGAAATTGGCGGTACGGTCGGTGATATTGAATCGCTACCTTTCTTAGAAGCTATTCGTCAGCTGGGTACCGAAGTGGGCCGTGAGCGCACCTTGTTTATGCATTTAACCTTGGTGCCTTACTTAGGCACGGCTGGCGAGATCAAAACCAAGCCGACTCAACACTCGGTAAAAGAGCTGCGTTCTATCGGTATTCAACCTGATATTCTGGTTTGCCGTTCCGATCGGGCGATCCCGAATAACGAACGGGCTAAAATAGCGCTGTTTACTAATGTTGAAGAAAAAGCGGTTATTTCGCTAAAAGACGTTTCAAGCATTTATCAAATCCCGGCTTTGTTGAAATCACAAGGCTTAGACGATTTAGTCTGTCGTCGTTTCCATATCGATGCACCTGAAGCCGATTTAGCGGAATGGGAACAGGTGTTATACCAAGAGTCGAACCCGACGGGCGAGATCACCATAGGTATGGTTGGTAAGTATGTGGAGTTACCCGATGCGTATAAATCGGTGAACGAAGCTTTGGGTCATGCTGGTTTAAAAAATCGCGTTACCGTTAATATTAAATACATCGACTCGCAAGATATTAAGAGCAAAGGCCCTGCTATGTTAAGCGGCTTAGACGGTATCTTAGTACCGGGTGGCTTTGGTGAGCGCGGTGTTGAAGGTAAAATTTTAGCGGCGCAATTTGCACGCGAAAACAAAGTACCTTATTTGGGCATTTGTTTAGGTATGCAAGTCGCTTTAATTGAATATGCGCGTAACGTGGCGGGTATGCCAGAAGCTCACTCTACTGAATTTAATAAAGAAACACCGTATCCAGTGGTCGGTTTGATCACCGAATGGCGCGATGCAGATGGCTCAGTTGAAGTGCGTACTAACGACTCTGATCTGGGCGGCACCATGCGCTTGGGTAGCCAAAACTGTAATTTGGTTGCCGATACCAAAGCCTTTAGTATTTATGGTCAAGCGGTGATTCAAGAACGTCATCGCCACCGTTATGAAGTGAATAACAATTTAAGACCAAAATTAGAAGCTGCCGGCTTGGTGATTTCTGGTTTATCAGCTGATAATCAGCTGGTTGAGATGATTGAAATACCCGATCATCCTTGGTTTGTGGCAGGTCAGTTCCATCCGGAGTTTAATTCGACGCCGCGCGATGGCCATCCATTGTTCCAAAGCTTTGTAGCCGCTGCGCATAAGTTTCAAAAACAGCAGCGCGTATAACTTTAGCAAGCCGTGTTGGATAACACGGCTTTTTTGTCTTTATCAAGGGGATCTTAAATTATGTCAGAAATTGCAAAAATTATTGCCCGCGAAATCGTAGACTCACGCGGTAACCCAACAGTCGAAGCGGATGTGTACTTGACCAGTGGTGTGATGGGGCGCGGTTGCGCACCTTCAGGTGCCTCAACCGGTTCACGCGAAGCATTAGAACTACGTGATGGTGATAAAAGCCGTTATTTGGGCAAGGGCGTATTAAAAGCGGTTGCCAATATTGATGGCCCGATCCAAGCAGCGTTAGTCGGCAAAAATGCTTACCAACAAGCTGACATCGATCAGATCATGATCGATTTAGACGGTACTGAAACCAAATCAAAATTAGGCGCCAACGCCATTTTAGCGGTATCACTGGCCGTAGCGCGTGCTGCCGCTGCCGATAAAAAGATCCCATTGTATCAACACATTGCTGATTTAAATGGCACTTCGGGTGTTTACAGCATGCCAGTACCGATGATGAATATCATCAACGGTGGCGAACACGCTGACAATAACGTTGATATTCAAGAGTTTATGGTGCAGCCTGTCGGCGCTAAAACCTTCGCTGAAGCATTACGCATGGGCGCTGAGATTTTCCATAGCTTGAAAAAAGAACTGCAAAAACGCGGTTTAAACACTGCAGTGGGTGATGAAGGCGGTTTTGCACCTGATCTGAAATCTAACGAAGAAGCTTTATCGGTTATCGTTGAAGCGGTAAAAGCCGCCGGCTACGAAATGGATAAAGACATTACGTTAGCCTTAGATTGTGCAGCCTCTGAGTTTTATAAAAACGGTCAGTACGTGTTAAGCGGCGAGAACAAAAGCTTTGATTCCTATGGTTTCAATGATTACTTAGCCGGTTTATCACAGCGTTATCCGATCGTTTCTATTGAAGATGGTTTAGACGAAAGTGATTGGGATGGCTGGAAAGATTTAACCAACAAAATTGGCACTAAAGTGCAATTAGTCGGTGACGATCTGTTTGTTACCAATACCAAGATCCTGACACGCGGTATTGAGCAGGGCATCGGTAACTCAATTTTGATTAAGTTTAATCAAATTGGCTCGTTAACCGAAACCTTAGCCGCTATTAAAATGGCTAAAGACGCGGGCTTTACTGCGGTTATTTCACACCGTAGCGGCGAAACCGAAGATGCCTTTATTGCGGATTTAGCCGTGGGTACCGCAGCCGGTCAAATTAAGACCGGTTCACTGTGTCGTTCAGATCGCGTTGCGAAGTACAATCAATTACTGCGTATCGAACAAGAGTTAGGCAGCAAGGCCCCCTACAAAGGCCGTAGCGAAATCAAAGGCCAGTAATTTAGGCTTTGTTTCCCCGGTAGCCGCCAGGCTACCGGTATGACTGCTCGCGGCATGCACAATGCTGTGGCAGAGCGCTCTCCTTATTGTGCTTAACGCATAAAATATGATGAGGATCAAAGCTGCTGCAGCTTTATTGAAATTTTCCCGCCGAAACGTTATGGCTGCGTTATAGTCAATATATCTAATAACTTTTTAGGTTTGCTATGAGAAGACACGCTTTGATTCGGATATGTTGTGCAGTATTAGGTGCCGGTTTCATCAGCATCACCTCGGCGCAAGCTAAACAAAGCCCAACATTAAGTGAGATTGATTTAGCCCAAGTGCAAATTAATGGCTTACAGTTAGGTATGAGTAAAGCCACGGTAGAACGATTATTAAAACATCAATTTAGTCACAGCGAACAGAGCAAAGATGGCAGTGTAGCCGCATTTAAATGTGTAAAAACACAGTGTCAGGCACAGCGTAATGCAGCGGACGGTGAAACCTTGTTAAATGTGTATTTTAATCGACAGCAACAGGCGCACTGGATTGTGTTACAAAGCCAAGCTCAGCTAGCAGAGACACCCAAGCAGTGTTTAGAGGTAGCCGCAGAGCAGCTTGATGCTTTACGGCAAAAGTATCATCCCGAGGATCTGAAACATTTTTATGGCCCGAATGCCGTGACTTTACGCTTAAATAAGCAAGGCCATCCTGATCCGGCAGATAACAGCTTTTATGGTTACCGCGTACAGATCAAGTGTGAGTCGTTTGGTAGCGGCGTCGGTAGCAGTGAATATGAGTTACGCGATAAAGCCATTGAATTGCGTTAACCCCCGTACTGGCCAAAGCCAGACCTTAACGAGGGACAATCTGCTGCAACTGTTGCTCTAAAAATAATGCATGCACTTTGTAGTACTGCGCCTTGGTAAGGCTACCGTAAGCAAAATGCGCGGCTAATTCGCCCTGCCAATTAATAAATTCTTGTAATTCAAACATTAACTCACGTAGTGCCACATCATTCGGTACCTCTGCGGCCAGTGGCGGTGCGCCAGGAATAGGCTGCTCCTGAGCTGCAGGCATACTGCCCGTTGCGGCATAAAAATTTAACGCTAATTTGCCCACGATATTTTTTTGTAATACCGAGTGATGCTGTGGATAACCCACAATAGAGTAACGCAGGTTTTGCGCGCAATGTTGAAAAATCTGACTCACATTCCAGTTCCCCATACTATGGAGTCGATCCGGTTGCATTGCGCGTAAACGTTGTTGCAGATCGGTCAGAGGGTAATGCCGTAAGGTCGCAACAAATTTGCTGCCCAGCACGACAACCAAGGGAGTAAAAGCGGCGGTGCGTAAAAATTGACGACGATTCATCGGACCTATTCTATAGCTAACGGTGGTGTGACTGGCGCTTAAACTACCGTTTTTCGGCGCGAGCGTCCAGTCTGCAGCGATAGCCCGGCGGATTAGCGCTTTGCTGCGACGGTTTTTTCATACAGAGCGGTTTTTCTGCTTAACAGATGCATTTAGGCTTTTACAATAATCAGGCTATTGGCTAACATCGCTACATGACGATGATGCACGAAAATCAACCACATTTTTGGCAAGCAACCGCGGCCAATCAAACTTATACTGAGCTGTGTAATGCTCTGTATGAGCGTGAGCTATTTCGTTTGGCGGCCACCCCCAGCTCAGAATTAGCACAGTTGCCAAAACGCATCGCCAGTTTACCTTTTTATATTCGGCGTGCTGCCAGCAGTATTTTGCAATACCCTGCTAATTTGGCGCTCGATAGTCAAAATGCGTCTTGGTATGGCAAACAATTTAAACGCTGTCCGGCCAGTAAACAGGCGGCCGATCCGATCCTGGCTTTTTACAGCAAAGCCGCGAAACCTGGTTTGATTGTGCCGCTTTACTGCGAAGATAAAACCCTTGAACATATCGTGTTAGACAGTGTTGATGAAGTGGATGTAACAGAGCAGCGTTTGCATTGTAATCAGTATGGTTGGTTTTCGTTTAGTGGCATGCCCTTAGCCGAGGACAACAGTAAGTTGTTTTTACTTAAACCAGACAAGAACATTATGACTGCCGCTTGTTGTGGCCATCAGTGGTTAAACTTACAAAAAAAAGAACCGCGTTTACTCACCTTGCGTGAACTTTTATTGGCTAGCCGCCTAAATTGGCGTAATTTCGCTCGGCCACATTTGGGGCAAAGCAGCTGATATAAAGCTTTGCAGTAGCTATTTAACGCTTCATAATAAGCTCAAACAGAAATAACGGTTTAGTTATGCGCATATTAATCGTGCTGTTGCTCATCGTGTTAGCGGCCTTACAATACCGGCTTTGGTTTGGTCAGCTCAGTGTGACAGATTACCTGCGTCAGCAGGAAGAAATAGCCACTCAGCAAGCGAGTAATCAGGAGTTGATTAAGCGTAATCGTATGTTGTTGGCGGATGTTGATGATTTACGCCAGGGATTGGAAGCGATAGAAGAGCGAGCTCGCAACGAGCTTGGCCTGATTGCTGAAGATGAAGTTTTTTTTCGGATAGTACCGCGGACACCGTAATGTCATTAAAATCTTTTCCGGCGATTGCCGCCGTGATCCCCGCCGCTGGGGTTGGCCAGCGTATGCAAGCCGATAAACCCAAGCAGTACTTGCGCTTACACGGCAAAACCATTTTAGAGCACAGTGTTAAACCGGTGTTAGCCCTTGGCGCCGTGCAGCAGTTATATTTAGCGCTAAGCCCAGACGATCCCTATTTTGCCGCTACCGGCTTAACCGCTGAAAATATTGTGCGAGTTGATGGTGGTACAGAGCGGGTGCACTCGGTATTAAATGCGCTGTTAGCGATAGATGCTGAAAAAATGCCTTGGGTACTTGTGCATGATGCTGCGCGACCTTTAGTGCGTCCGCAAGATATCGAGTTACTGATCCAGCGCTGCCTTGAGGTTGGGCATGGTGGTATTTTAGCAACGCCAGTCCGTGATACCATGAAACGTGGCCAAAGCTTAATTAATGCTACGGTAGAGCGAGAGCATTTATGGCATGCGCTCACACCACAGTTTTTTCCTACGGCCTTACTCAGAGCGAATATCCAAGCTGCGTTAGCGGCCAACGTGGTGATTACCGATGAAGCGTCGGCTATGGAATGGGCAAATGAGCCGGTTCTGTTAGTGGAAGGACACAGTGATAATCTTAAAATTACGCGGCCAGCCGATCTGCAGCTGGCAGCGTTTTATTTGGAGCAAAATCAATAATGACAATGCGTATTGGTCATGGTTTCGATGTACATGCCTTTGGCGGCGAAGGTCCAGTGACGCTGGGCGGTATCAAAATTCCTTATCATCAAGGGCTCGTTGCGCACTCCGATGGTGATGTGGTGCTACATGCGTTGGCCGATGCCTTATTAGGTGCGGTAGCGCTGGGTGATATTGGCAAGCATTTTCCAGACACTGACGCGGCTTACGCCGGTATTGATAGCCGTATCTTATTACGTAACGTGTTCAATGAAGTGCAGCAGTGCGGCTATCAGATTGGTAATGTGGATATTACCATTATGGCGCAAGCACCGAAGATGGCACCGCACATTGCCGATATGTGTGCCTGTATTGCTACCGATCTGCAGTGTCAGCCTGATCAAGTTAATGTTAAAGCGACCACCACCGAGCAACTGGGTTTTGTCGGTCGTAAAGAGGGTATCGCGGTTGCCGCCGTGGTGTTATTAACCTCATGCTGAACACTGAAACCGCTTTAAGTCATCCGTCTTTTCCTGCGCAAGCTGAGTTAGCTTATTTACACGGTCAACCGCAGATTCGCGCCGCGATTCGAGCGGCAGCTGCTGATTTTTTAGTGGTGGAAGAACTTAATTTTACGCCGAGCGGTGCCGGTGAACATATCCTGCTGCAAATTGAGAAAACCGGGCAAAATACCCAATTTATTGCCCGCGAGCTGGCGCGTTTAACCGGTTTACGCGTGCGCGATATTAGCTATGCGGGTTTAAAAGATCGGCATGCCGTCACGCAGCAATGGTTTTGTTTTAAATGGCCCATCAAGCAAGAACTGGACTGGCAAACCTGGCAAATTGCAGGCTCAAACATTTTACAGATGGTACGGCATTACCGTAAATTGCGCCTAGGAGCTTTAAAGCGCAATCATTTTACTTTACGCTTAACACAAGTATCTGATGTACCTGCGCTAATGGCCAAGTTACCTTTACTCGAAGCCGGGGTACCTAATTATTATGGTGAGCAACGCTTTGGTATGGCTGGCGGAAATTTACACCTCGCTGAGCGTTTGTTTCAGGGCGAAAGTATCGCAGATCGGCAATTACGCGGTTTAGCACTATCGGCGAGCCGCTCTTTTTTGTTTAATCAGGTTCTGTCAGCGCGGATCCAACAAGGTCTTTTTCAGCAATTAATGGCTGGGGATGTGGTGCAGCTAAACGGTTCTGGCTCGATTTTTCCGGTTACTGAACCCGACGCGGTGTTGCAACAGCGGCTCGACAGCGCCGATATTCATCTCACCGCACCTTTATGTGGTGAGGGTAAGGCGTTAGTCAGTGCAGACGCCGCTTTATTTGAACAGCAGGTGGTTGCGCCCTGGCAGCACTGGGTGAGCGGTTTAGAATTACTGCGGGTGCAAGTTGGCCGACGGGCGATGCGCCTGATCCCCGAGTCGGTGAGCGCGACAGTCGAAGCTGATACGGTGATCTTGCAGTTTGCTTTACCAGCAGGGTGTTTTGCAACGAGTGTCCTGCGAGAGTTAGTGTCTTATCGTGACATTGCCCGCGATCTTGCACAAATGGAGTGTTAAATGCGCATTTTACTGAGTAATGATGACGGGGTGCATGCCCGTGGTATTCAAGTATTACAGCAAGCATTATTACAAATTGCTGAAGTCACGACCGTAGGACCCGATCGTAACTGCAGTGGTGCCAGTAATTCGTTGACCTTACTTAATCCGCTGCGCACACAAACCTTAGACAACGGCTTTATTGCGGTAAATGGCACCCCAACCGATTGTGTCCATTTAGCCATTAGCCAATTATTAGATTTCACACCCGATTTAGTGGTCGCCGGCATCAATCATGGGGCAAACCTCGGGGATGACGTGTTGTATTCTGGCACCGTAGCCGCCGCGACAGAGGGCCGACACCTTGGCTTACCGGCTATCGCCGTATCGCTTGCTGGGCGTGAAGAACAGCATTTTGCTACGGCGGCGCATGTGACCGTTGAAGTGATCCGTAAACTACAATCACATCCGTTACCTGCTGATCAAATCTTGAATATCAATGTGCCGGCGATTCCTTTGCACGAACTAAAAGGTATTCAGGTGACGCGGCTTGGCCGTCGGCATAAAGCCGAAACCATGAGTAGCTCAACCGATCCTTGGGGTCGAAAAATTTATTGGTACGGCTCTTTAGGGCCAGAATTAGACGCTGGTGAAGGCACGGATTTTCATGCCATTGCAAATGGTTATGCTTCAGTCACACCATTACATGTTGATATGTCTGCCTATAAAAGTATGGAAACCTTGGCACATTGGTTAGAGGGGATCCCATTGTAATTATGGCAGTCGTTACCTTACGTAGTGCGCAGATGTTAGCGCAAAAACTTCAAGCTGATGGCATCACCGATGCCCGTGTACTGAGCGCTATTGCGCAAACACCGCGCCATCTCTTTGTTGAGCCAGTGCTGGCACACAAAGCTTATGAGAATACGGCCTTGCCCATTGGCTTGGGGCAAACCATTTCGCAACCTTATATTGTGGCACGTATGACCGAGCTGTTGCTGCATGGCGGCAGTTGCGGCAAAGTACTCGAAATTGGTACGGGCTCGGGTTATCAAACTGCCATTTTGGCTCGGTTATTCAGTCATGTTTGCAGTGTCGAGCGTATTAAATCGTTACAGTTTCAAGCGAAGCGCCGTTTACAAGCGCAAGATTTACACAATGTGTCGATGAAGCACGGTGATGGCTGGTTAGGCTGGCCGACGAAAGGGCCCTTTGATAGCATTATTGTTACCGCTGCGCCGGTGGATGTGCCGCAAGCCTTGTTAGAGCAATTAACCGATGGCGGGCGTTTAGTGATCCCGGTGGGTGCGGAACAACAAGTGTTACGTGTTTATCAGCGAAACGGCGAACAGTGGCAAAAACAAGATATTGAAACCGTAAGGTTTGTTCCCTTAGTGCCAGGCGATCTGGCGTAACCAGCACAACGTGCAAACAGGAAGTGTATGAAGTATCTGCAATGGCTGATTAAAGGTCTCGCTATGGGGGCGGCGGATGTAGTGCCGGGCGTTTCGGGCGGCACGCTCGCGTTTATTTTGGGTATTTATGAACGTTTATTAGGCGCAATTAGCGCGATAAATGTACAGGCGTTTCAACTGTTACTTAAAGGACGATTTCAGCAATTGTGGCGGCATATCGATGGCACTTTTGTGTTGTGTTTGTTTGCCGGGATTTTCCTCAGTATTTTTTCCCTCGCCTCGCTGATCAGTTGGTTGTTAGAGCATCGGCCTGTACCCTTGTGGGCCTTTTTTAATGGTTTGATCTTAACGGCGTTACCGTTTTTGTTCCGCTCAGTAAAGTGGTCAGTCAGTCGTGCTGCGCTAGCGGTATTAGGCAGTGTGCTAGCGGTCTTTGTCGGGATGCTCTCGCCAGTTGATCTACAACCTTCAAGTTGGATGTTTTTTGTCGCCGGTGCCGTGGCGATCTGTGCCATGATTTTACCGGGCATTTCTGGTAGCTTTATTTTGTTAATCTCGGGCATGTATGCCCCCGTGATATTAGCCATTCGTGAGTTACATTTTTCGGTGCTGGCGCTGTTTGCTAGTGGTTGCGTTCTGGGCTTATTAAGTTTTTCGCATGTGTTAAAGTGGTTATTACAGCGCTACCATGATGCCACTCTGGCGTTGTTAACGGGCGTCGTCGTTGGCGCCATGTATCGGCTTTGGCCTTGGCAAGCGGGTGAGTTCATGTATTCACCAAGCCGTTATGCGATAGCGTTTGGTCATAATGATCTGCTGCTGGCATTGTTATGTTTTGCCAGTGCAGTGTTTGTGATGCTGGCACTACTGAATCTTGAAAAGTGGTTGGGCGCTGAACCTGAGCGACCCGCAACGGACGGTGCTGTAGTAGGACAGAGCAAGGAGTAAACTATTATTGTCAGGTCTTGCGCAGTTAGCACACTATCTCTGCCCGAAACCCTGAACGGTTTTGGCTGGATAGCTATTGCTGCAGTCCTGTTGTTAACGGGCTGCGCCGGTTCGTCGACTCCGGCGCCAGTCACCACGCTGGAAATTCGCAAACAGCAACATCAATTACGCCAACAACAAACGCTAAGTGGCCGCAGTTACCAAGTACAACGGGGTGACACCTTATACTCTATTGCTTTTCGGGCAGGACAAGATTTTCGCACTGTTGCTGCACGCAATAATATCAAAGCGCCTTACACCATTTATCCGGGGCAGATTATTCAACTGCAAGCCGGTACCGCCGCCAACATTAAAGGTCCAGTCACGCCTGCCACGAGCAAAAGTTCTACCGTGAAATCGGTTGCAGCTAGCTCGCAAAAGGGGTATGTTCAAGAGAAGCCACCTGTCAATGTTACTCAACCTGCTAGTACTGCAGTTGGGCGAGTAAGCTGGCAATGGCCTGTAAAAGGTCCCATTTTGGCGCGTTTTTCAACGGCTGAGCAGGGCAATAAAGGGGTGGATATTGGTGGTAGTGCGGGCAGTCGTATTAATGCTGCTGCCGATGGTCAGGTTGTGTATGCCGGTAATGCGCTACGAGGCTATGGCAACTTAATCATTATTAAGCACAACGATGATTACCTCAGTGCCTATGCCCACAATAAACGGCTTTTGGTCAAGGAACGCCAAGAAGTTAAAGCGGGGCAACAAATAGCCGAAATGGGTGATACCGATGCGGCGGATACACGGTTACACTTTGAAATTAGATTTCGTGGCCAATCGGTTGACCCGTTAAGGTATTTGCCGAGATAACCGTGAAACCTAATAATAAAAACAATAATAATTAATCATTTGCATGGAAGCATTGCACACCTATGGTGTGTAAATAAGTGTGGGGTAAGTGGATATGACAAGTAAAGAACACAAAGTAACTGACGCTAAAGACGACGATCTGAATGATGACAATGTGTTAGCTGAGGATGATGACGCTGAACCGGAGTTACAAGAGTTATCGCAAGACGAAGGCACCCTAGACGAAATTTTCGTCAGGGATGACAGTCAAAAATCGATGGATGCGACACAGATTTATTTGGGTGAAATTGGTTTTTCACCGCTGTTGTCTGCTGAAGAAGAAGTGTATTTTTCCCGCCTATCGCTAAAAGGTGATCAAGCCGCCCGCAAACGCATGATCGAAAGCAACTTACGTTTAGTGGTAAAAATAGCGCGTCGTTATATTAATCGTGGTTTAGCCCTACTAGATTTGATTGAAGAAGGCAATTTAGGCCTGATCCGTGCCGTAGAGAAGTTTGATCCTGAACGCGGTTTTCGCTTTTCAACTTATGCGACTTGGTGGATCCGTCAAACCATCGAACGCGCCATTATGAATCAAACGCGCACGATCCGTTTACCTATTCATGTGGTGAAAGAGCTGAATATTTATTTACGTGCGGCGCGTGAGTTATCACAAAAATTAGATCATGAACCCACCGCAGAAGAAATTGCCGCCTCGTTAGATAAGCCGGTTGAAGATGTCCGTAAGATGCTGAAGTTGAATGAAAAAATCACTTCAGTTGATGTACCAGTGGCTGGCGCTTCAGAAAAACAACTACTTGATGTTATTGCTGATGAAAAAGAATTAGGCCCCGAGCTAGAACTGCAAGATCAAGACATCAAACAACATCTGGTGATTTGGCTGGAAGAGCTTAATCCAAAGCAACGTGAAGTATTAGCACGACGCTTTGGTTTGCTGGGATATGAACCTTCTACGCTGGAAGATGTAGGGCGTGAAATTGGTTTAACGCGGGAACGCGTGCGGCAAATTCAGGTTGAAGCCTTACGCCGGTTGCGTGAAATTGTGACGCATCAGGGGTTAAATATCGAAACGCTGTTTCAAGAATAAAGGCGATAACAGCAGCGCTTAGTCCCTCACTAAGCGCTGAATTGCAGTGGCTTGCGGCTGATTTTTTGCTGATTGTTTATCTTTCAAAACGACATGCTTTTAGCATGCTCTTAATCTCATACCTTGCTAACTTGCTAACTTGCTAACTTGCTTTGTGCATTGTAGTTTTAACCGATTCAACACGATTTAACCGCGAGTTGTTATCTGTTGTCTTAGGCACTGATGAAGCGCTGTCCTAATTTTTGCACTAACACCGTGATTAAACCGGCTATCAGTCCCCAAAACGCCGCCGCAATATCAAAGAAACTGACGCCTGACGCTGTTACCAGTAAGGTAATCACGGCCGCTTCGCGATAGTCAGGATCGGCGGTAGTGGTTTGTAAATTACTGGCAATAGTGCTGATCAAGGCTAAACCGGCTAAGGCGGCAATCATGGTTTGCGGAAATGCGGCAAATAGCGCCACTACGGTTGCGCCGGCTAAACCCGCAATTAAATAAGACACACCGGCGGCAATACCGGCAATGTAGCGTTTCTTGGCATCAGGGTGTGCCTCTGTACCGGTGCAAATCGCAGCCGTAATGGCGGCGAGATTAATCGAGAACGCGCCCCAAGGTGCCAGTAATAAGGTACTGAGTGAGGTACTAACAATGATTGGCGACACCGGTGTTTGGTAACCGCTGGCGCGGATCACCGCCACTCCGGGGATGTTCTGGGAGGCCATTGTCACCAATAATAACGGTAAGCCAACACCCAGCATGGCACTGAGAGAGAACTCAGGGCTCACCCAAACAGGGCGAGTGATGCTGAGCTCTAAGTGCGACAAATCTAATTGCCCACCGGCGATGACCGTAACCAAGCCGCTCACTAATACCAGCAAAATGGCATACCGAGGCACAGTCGCTTTGGCAATCACATAGCTGAGACACATAATGGCGACCAGCAGCATTTCACTTTGCATGGATTGAAAGATCGCAAAACCAAATTGCAGTAAGATCCCCGCCAACATCGCGCTGGCTAATGAGGGTGGGATCAGCCGTGTCAGGCGTTCAAACATGCCACTTAAGCCAATGATTAAACCCAATGCCGCAGTGAAAATAAACACCCCGGTTGCTTCGGCAATGCTCAGTCCTTGCAGGCTGCCCGCTAATAAGGCGGCGCCAGGTGTTGACCATGCGGTAATAATCGGCGCTTTATAGTACCAAGATAGCCCAATACAGGTGGCCGCCATGCCGATACCTAAGGCTAATAACCACGAGGCAATGATCTCGCTACTGGCACCGGCCGCAGCGGCGGCTTGAAACACGATGGCAACTGAGCTGGCAAAACCGACTAGTACCGCAACAAAGCCCGCAACAATAGCAGACACACTCACGTCTTTTAATAGCATCTTGATCCCTTAGGCGTGTTAGGCGTCCAATTGTTTTTTTAGTTGATAGAGTAAATCTAACGCCTGACGGGCGCTCAGTTCGTCGGGGTCGATCTGTCTTAATTGCGCCAGTAGCGGGTGCTCTGCTGCTAACAACGGCAATTGTGCTTCACTGCCCGTTGCCGGCTTTGCGGCGACACTGGGTTGCAGTTCCAGTTGGTGCAGTTTTTGTTTCGCTTGTTGGATCACAGCCTTGGGTACACCGGCAAGTTGTGCCACTTGCAAACCAAAACTCTTACTGGCGGCACCGTCCTGCACATTATGCATAAACACAATATGCTCACCATGCTCTACTGCATCTAAATGGACATTCGCAACGGCGGGTAGCTGTTCGGCAAGATCGGTTAATTCAAAGTAATGGGTGGCAAAAAGCGTTAAGGCTTTAATTTTTTTCGCTAAGTAATCGGCACAGGCCCACGCTAAACTTAAGCCATCATAGGTGCTGGTGCCTCGGCCAATTTCATCCATCAACACTAAGCTTTGAGCGGTAGCATGATGTAAAATGGTTGCCGTTTCGGTCATCTCAACCATAAAGGTCGAACGCCCCGAAGCCAGATCATCAGACGCGCCAATTCGGGTAAAAATCCGATCGACGGGGCCGATGACCGCCGAGGCGGCAGGCACAAAACTGCCTATAGCGGCCATCAGCGTAATGAGTGCGGTTTGTCGCATATAGGTTGATTTACCGCCCATATTGGGGCCGGTAATCATTAACATGCGCCGTTCTGCGTTTAAGCGCAGGGGGTTTGCAATAAAGGGCTCACTTAATACGTGTTCGACAACCGGATGTCGCGCTTGCTGCAAGTGAATGCCGATGTCTGTACTCAACTCTGGCCGACAATATTGATGCAGTACCGCGCATTCTGCCAAACTGGCTAATACATCGAGCTCGGCCAAGGCGTCAGCGAGGTGTTGTAATTGGGCTAAATAGGGGCTTAGCAGCACAAAAAGTTGTTCGTACAACTGTTTTTCCAGCGCTAACGCTTTGCTTTGACTACCCAGTACCTTGTCTTCATGGGCTTTTAGCTCTGGAATAATATAACGCTCATTATTTTTCAGCGTTTGGCGACGAATATAATCAGCCGGCACTTTGTTATCAGCACTGCGACCCGTTTCAATATAAAAGCCGTGTACTCGGTTGTAACCCACTTTCAGCGAGCTAATACCGGTGCGTTCCCGTTCGCGTTGTTCTAATTGGCTTAAATAATCCGTAGCGCCTTCAGCTAAGGCTCGCCATTCATCTAAGGCTGCATCGTAGCCATCGGCAATGACACCGCCATCGCGGATCAGCACCGGGGGCGTTTCAACAATGGCTCGTTGCAGTAACTCAAGCAGTTCTGGTAACGGCGCACTGGCCTGTGCATGGCGCTGCAGTAAATCGCTGTGGGCGAGCGTTAATTGTTGCTGCAAGTTAGGCAAGGCCGTTAACGCTTGGCGCAAACGGGCAAAATCGCGTGGTCTGGCGCTTTTTAAGGCCAAGCGGGCAATCACCCGCTCTATGTCACCGATGTGTTTTAACTGCGGTTGCAGGCTTTCGTAATCGTCGGTTAACTCGGCAACCGCCGCTAGCCGTAAATTGATTTTCTGTTGATCGCGCAGCGGGGCGTGGATCCAGCGTTTTAATAAACGCGAGCCCATTGGCGTTTGGCAATGATCCAGCACACTGGCCAGGGTATTGTCGGTTTGCCCAGAGAGCGTTTGGGTGAGTTCTAAATTTCGCCGTGTGGCGGCATCAAGCACAATATAATCTTCTGCCCGCTCTAACGCGATACTGCGGATATGCGGCAGTTGCGCCCGTTGGGTATCATTAACATATTGCATTAAACAGCCTGCGGCCATCAACGCCACTGGGGCGTCTTCTACGCCAAAGCTGCGCAAATCGCGAGTACCAAATTGTTGGCATAATGCCCGTTCGGCAGTTGCCAAATCAAATTCCCAAATTGGCCGCCGCCGAGCGCCTTTGCGTTCAATTAACTGCGGCTGGTTAAAGTCTTCCGGATAAAGCAACTCGGCGGGATTTAAGCGTTGCAATAACGCGGCGAGATCATCAAGGTTATCAACTTGATTTAATAAAAAACGGCCGCTGCTTAAATCCAGCTGCGCTAAACCAAAATGTTGCCGGCTTTGACTAATGGCACACAATAAATTGTCGTGTTGCGCATTGAGTAAAGCTTCATCAGTAACGGTGCCGGGGGTGACAATGCGTACCACTTTACGATCAACTGGCCCTTTGCTGGTGGCGGGATCGCCAACTTGCTCACAAATCGCCACCGACTCACCTAGCTGAACTAAGCGCGCTAAATAGCCTTCTACGGCGTGATAGGGTACACCGGCCATAGGGATTGGCTCACCGGCGCTTTGGCCTCTTTTGGTCAGCGAGATATCCAATAAGGCTGAGGCCTTTTTCGCATCATCAAAAAATAGCTCGTAGAAGTCACCCATCCGATAAAACAATAAAATGCTAGGGTGCTGACTTTTCAACGCCAGATATTGTTGCATCATCGGCGTATGAGCGCTTAAGGCTTGCTCCGGTTTCTGGTCTGACGGCATAATGGTGTTATTCAGTCCCGTTGGATTATATATGACAGAGGCATCAGTAAGTTTTGACCTTGCCAGTGAGTTAGGGCAGCTATTATTGCGGAAAAACTACAGTATCACCACTGCAGAATCGTGTACAGGTGGCGGAGTTGCTTATTGGCTAACCGCTGTCGCCGGAAGTTCAGCTTATGTTGATCGTAGTTTCGTCACTTACAGTAATAAAGCTAAGCAGCAATTGTTAGCAGTACGCAGTGCCACCTTGCTACAATATGGCGCAGTGAGTGTTGAAACCGTAGCTGAAATGGCCAGCGGTGCTGCCAAAGCGGCTGGCGCTGAATTGGCAATTGCCATTTCAGGTATTGCGGGGCCGGGGGGTGGCTCGGCCAGCAAGCCGGTTGGATTAGTGTGTTTTGGATTTTATTTACAAGGCACGATAACCACGCAACAGCATGTTTTTAAAGGCGATCGGCAGCAGGTTCGTCAGCAAGCCATTGAACATGCCTTACGGCAATGCATCTTGTTGTTGACAGCTAATTGAAACTCTACTACTGTATGCTCATACAGTGTTTACTAACTGACCGATTTTACCGGAGTAAGAGATGGACGATAACAAACAAAAAGCCCTGAGTGCCGCATTAACCCAAATTGAACGCCAGTTTGGTAAAGGTTCTATTATGCGCCTAGGTGACAGTACCGCTCTGGATATTGCGGCAGTATCAACAGGCTCTTTAGGCTTAGATATTGCCCTTGGCATTGGCGGTTTACCTTATGGCCGTATTGTTGAGATCTATGGTCCTGAATCGTCAGGTAAAACGACGTTAACCTTACAAGTTATTGCTGAAGCACAAAAAGACGGCAAAACCTGTGCCTTTATCGATGCCGAGCATGCTTTAGATCCGATTTATGCTAAAAAGCTGGGTGTTGATGTCGATAAATTATTAGTATCGCAACCTGACACCGGTGAACAAGCACTAGAAATTTGTGACATGTTGGTGCGCTCGGCTGCGGTTGACGTTGTTATTGTCGACTCGGTAGCCGCCTTAACGCCAAAAGCAGAAATTGAAGGCGACATGGGTGATAGCCACATGGGTTTACAAGCCCGTTTAATGTCACAAGCCTTACGTAAATTAACCGGTAATATTAAACGTTCAAATACCCTATGTATCTTCATTAACCAAATTCGTATGAAGATTGGTGTGATGTTCGGTAATCCAGAAACCACCACCGGTGGTAATGCTTTAAAATTCTACGCGTCAGTGCGTTTGGATATTCGCCGTATTGGTTCAGTAAAAGACGGTGATGAAATTACCGGTAACGAAACCCGCGTTAAAGTGGTGAAAAACAAAGTTGCGCCGCCGTTTAAACAAGCTGAGTTTATTATTCAATATGGTGCGGGTATCAACAAACTAGGCGAGCTGATTGATTTAGGGGTGCAGCAAAACCTCGTCGATAAAGCCGGTGCTTGGTATGCCTATCAAGGTAACAAAATTGGTCAAGGTAAGGCCAATGCCATGAAATACTTGCAAGAAAACAAAGCCATTGCGGATGAAATCGAGAAAATTCTGCGCGAGCGCTTGTTGTTAAAGCCGGGCGAAAAAGTGGTTGATGAGGCAATACCTGCTGATTTCGAAGCAGACCTATAATACTTTATAGTTAGAAAAAACCAGCAGTGATGCTGGTTTTTTTGTTTTTATGCGCAGTTAAATTGCCGCCAAGGGGCAAAGGCCGCGTTTGCGAAAGCGCACTAAACTATTGAGCTAACGCATGATGTTGCGATCACGACCAAAACCGCTTTTTCTACTATCGGGAATAACACCCAAGCCCGCCGTTTAGCGCTGAAATTAGCTATTGCTCTGCTCACAGGCCAAGGCTACTCTAATAACGTTATTTTGGTTCAGTTTTTTTGCAATACACTAGAGTCATCGCAGTTGGTGGCGGGTAATAACAATAATGACTAAACACACCCTTTTGCTGCTTCTGAGTATTTTCTGCTTAATCAGCTGCAAGGCCGATATTAGCGTGCAAGACGAGCCAGCTGATCCGGTAGTGCAAGAATTTCCCCTCATTTTTGTGCAACGCGCGTTATTTGACGACGCAGGCAATCCTTACCAAACGAATTTGACTGCGCCAGAGCAATTTAACCCTGGTGCACAACTGATATTAAAACAAAATGCTTTTGCGCAGTCGGCAGAGCAAGCGATATTAGCGCAGTATTTCCCTGATGGCGGCTACGACGTTAAAGATCTGCTGGTATCGCCTGACGGCAATAGCCTGTTGTTTGCATTACGACCGCCGGCCTTACCAAATGTGCCCGAGGAGTTACAACCCACTTGGAGTCTGTGGCGTTATAGTCTGATTGATCAGAGTGCGGCACCGATTATCAGTAATTCCCTTATTGCGGAGCAAGGGCACGATATCAATCCCGCACTGTTAGCCGACGGTCGAATCGTCTTTAGCTCTACCCGTCAGCAAAAAGCCCGGCAAATTTTATTAGATGAATTTAAACCCCAGTACAGTGCCTTACATGAAGATTTGCAGGGGCAGGCGTTTAATCTGCATGTGATGAATGCCGACGGCAGCGAGATAACCCAAATTAGTTTTAACTTAAGTCACGATTTGTATCCATTGGTGCAAACCGATGGGCATATTCTGTACAGTCGCTGGGATAATCAAAGCGACCGTAATATGTTTAATTGGTATCAAATGCGCCCTGATGGCTCCAGTAATCAGCTGTTGTATGGTTGGCATTCGCATCGCAGCGGGCCGAATGACACGGTGGTGGAATTTGCCAAACCCTTGTTACTGGCCGATGGTGAGATCGCAACCTTATTAAAAAACCGCCAACAAACGCACTTAAATACCTTACCCGTGCAGATAGCCTTAGCACTGGCCAGCGATAACACGCAGCCGTTATATCAACAACAGTTAAACTTACCGGCACAGACCGCCTTGCTCCCTTGGCCTTTTGATAATAGCTTACGCGCTGAGCCTGCCGGCTTAGTGCAAAATGTCTTTGCGTTACAAGATGGCTCATCGCGTTATCTGCTCAGTTGGTCACCTTGTCGGGTCAGAGTGAATGAGCAAATCGTACCTTGTGCGCAGGTTGATGATGCCAGTGCTTACCCCGCGGCTGATCCTTTATTTGGATTATGGTTATTCGATTTAGCGAAGCAAACTCAGGTGCCGGTGAAATTAGGGTCGGAGCAGCAGTTGCTAACTGAATCGGTGGTGATGCAGCAGTATCCGCGACCCGCGTTTTTAGCTAGTAACCCAGACGCGGATCTTACTCTGGTAGATCGTGGCGAAGCGATTTTAGATATTCGTAGTGTTTATGATATCGGTGGGGAAGCGGTGTTGCCCATTAGCCAATTATCGGATCCGATGCAAACAAGTGCGGCACAACGGCCCATTCGTTATGTCAGCTTGATTCGTGGCGTGCCCATTCCACCAGAAGAGGTGCGAGAGGTGCCTAATTTTGCTTATGGGGTAAACCGTCGGCAGTTGATGCGTGAATTGGTCGGTATTACACCGGTGCAACCTGATGGTTCGGTACGAGTAAAAGTTCCGGCCAATGTGCCGTTAGCGCTTAGCTTACTGAATGCTGAAGGGCAGGTCGTTTCTGCGCAACATCAGCAATGGATCACCTTAGCGCCGGGCGAGACACTTCGTTGCAATGGTTGCCATAGCGCGACCAATACTCGGCCACACGGGCGCTTAACAGGCGAATGGCCGACGATTAATCCGGGGCCAGAAAATGCCAGTAGCGCTTTTAGCAATGCTAACCCGCAATTACCGCCGAATGCCGGTGAAACCATGGCGCAAACCGTGGCACGTTTGCAAGGCGAGCCCACGTTAAGTGCCGGCTTAGCCTATACCGATCTTTGGACCGATCCCGCGCGCCGTCAGCCGGATCCGCCAGAGCAAAATCACTTTAGTGAGCTTGCTACCCCTTTACCGGTAGGCTTGGATTGCTTTGAGCGCTGGCAAGCGGCCTGTCGTTTGCGCATTGATTATCCCACACACATACAACCCTTGTGGCAACGTGACCGTCGCCAATTTGACCCTGTAAGTAATGAACTGCTGCAAGACAACAGCTGTGTCAGCTGTCATAGCCGTAGCGATGTCGCAGGCAATGCTAGGCTGCCCGCTGCGCAGTTAGAGCTAACGGCTCAAGCCTCGGACATTCAAGCGGCACATTTAACCAGTTACCGAGAGTTGCTGAGTAATGATAACGAGCAAGAATTGCTGGGTGGGGTGCTCGTTGACCGTTTAGTGCAAGCGGTCGATGGCAACGGCAATTTAGTGTTTTTGCGAGATGCCAATGGCGAGTTGATTTTGGATGAAAATGAGCAACCGATCCCGGTCATGATCACGGTCAATGTCCCGCCCTTATTGCGGGCTGGGAATGCCCTGGGCAGTAGCCGTTTCTTCCAAACCTTTGCCCCAGGCGGGCGTCATCAGGGGTATTTGTCGCCAGTCGAATTAAGATTGATTAGCCAGTGGCTCGATATGGGCGCGCAATATTACAATTCCCCTTTTGCTGTGGAGCTACCCTAGATGCGCTTTTTAACGCACATGGGTTGTGGGCTATTTTGTAGCTTACTGCTCGCTTTCTTACCGCTACAGGCGCAGCAAGTGGTGGTGCAACAAGATTTTGTTGAGCTACATACCGGCCCTGGTAGAGGGTATCCGATAGTGCAGGTGGTGTTAAAAGGTGACGCGCTAACATTACTCAAGCAGCGCGGGGGCTGGATCCGCGTGCAATATCGGCAACAAACATTATGGCTAGCCAGTACCGCTCTCGCGCACCTGTATTTACCCGAGGGCGAGCAAAGTTTGGCCAGTCTATGGCAAGTTGATCAGCCGCCAAGTGCATGGCAGTTAGGGGGGGCTGCAGGTGATTTTGCCGGTACCAGTTACTACCAACTCAGTGCCAGCTATGACTTCTCCGATGTGATTTTTATTGAACTCAGTGCTGGGCAGGGCAGTGGTCAACAAGCCAGCAGTCAACAGTTTTTAGTGCAATTGGGCGTTAGCCCTTGGCCGCACTGGCGTTGGTCGCCCTATTTTGCTTTAGGTGGTGGTGTGTTGTTAACTCAACCACGAACTATCTTGGTACAAACGCCTGAGCGTAATAGCCCCATGGCCACCATGGAATTAGGGCTGGATTATGCGCTAACTCGGCGTTTACAAGCCAATTTACGTTATCGGCGTGGCTTAATTAGCACCGAACGTGATATTAACGAAGAGACAAATACATGGTTAATCGGATTAAAGCTGGCCTTTTAGTCAGCAGTTTATTATGGCTAAGTCCATTCGTTTGCGCGCAGCAAGCAAACAGCAGCACGGCAAGGATTGAGCCAGAAATCGAGCAATCGCAGGTGACACCCGCTAAGCTTGATAGCGAGAATGTTGTGTTAGCGCTGCGCGGGGGGGTTATCGCCATCGAAGACTTTGGCAGTAGCGGTTTAGTGGCGCTGCAACTGGGTTACCATATCAATGAAGATTTTTATGTTAATGCTGAGTTTGCTCAAGCCAAAGCAGGGTTAACCTCTTACGAGCGCTTAAGTGGCGCTGCGGCGCCCTTATTAACTGATAGCGAACGCGAGTGGCGTTATTACGGTGCTGAGCTCGGTTACGTGGTGCTGCCAGGCCAAGTTTTTTTAGGTCGGAACTGGGCCTTTAATACGGGTTGGTCAATTTTTGCGGGTGGCGGTAATGTTGATTTCGCGGGCGACAAAGTTTTTGCAGTAAAGCTGGGGAGTCAGTTTCGTCTCTACATGACCGATTGGCTGGCACTGGATTTACAGGTAGCCGACTATGTGTTTGAAACCACGATCTTAGCCGAGAGCAAAACCACCCATAACTTACAGTTAGGCCTGGGCCTCGCGCTGTATTTTTAATATAAGGAAAGACTATGCGCACACTGTTATTAAGCCTGTTGTTAACTGTGCTGTCATACTGCGCTGTTAGCGCAAAGGTGCATGCAACCGATTCGGCACAAGCACCTGACTTTACGCTTAAGTCGTTAACGGGGGTGAATCTACGTTTAGCTGAACAACGCGGCGAGATCATTGTATTGAATTTTTGGGCCAGCTGGTGTAGCCCGTGCCTACAAGAAATGCCCGCATTAGATCAGCTTGCCAACAAGTATCGGCCACTCGGCGTGCAAGTGTGGGGCGTGAATGTTGAAGCGGATAGCCGTGCGGCACAAAAATATTTAAGTAAAACCCAGGTACAGTTTCCCATCTTGTTTGATACCGAGAATAGCGTATCAGAGCGTTATCAAGTACAAGCGATGCCCACTACGGTGATCATCAATCAACATGGCGATGTGTTTAGTGTGCATCGTGGTTATAAACCGGGCTATGAGCAAAAATATGAAGACGATATTAAAACCTTATTGCGCAACTAAACTGTTGCTCGTCGCTGTGGCGTTAGCGGGTATGGTGGGCTGTGCCAGTGTTGAGCCATGGGTTAAACCCTATGAGCGCGCTGAATTAGCCGACCCGATTATGGCTTTTAGTCGTCATCCTATTGCCTTGCAGCACAGTGTGCATGTGCGTGACTCACGTGAAGCCGCCAAAGGTGCCGATGGCAGTGGTGGAGGCGGCTGTGGCTGCAATTAAGGCTGCGCTATGCGGTTTGTTATTGTTGCTAAGCACCGCTGGCTTTGGTGCAGTATTGCCCGATAACCGCGTTGATTTGATGCAGCATAGTTACCAAGGCGGCGGTGTCTCCATTGATGGTCCGGCATTGATGTTACGTACCAAAATTGGCACCCAGGTATCGGTATCGGGTTTTTATTATGTCGATACTGTGTCAGGAGCCTCGATAGATGTGGTGGCCACGGCCTCAGCTTACAGCGAGACACGCATTGAAAGTCGAGTAGGGATGGATTACCTGACCGGCAACAGTATTTTATCGATAAATTACGCACAAAGTGACGAGAATGATTACAACGCCAAATCACTGTCTTTTGGCGTGTCGCACGATACTTTTGGCGGTATGACAACCCTGAGTTTAAATGCCGGCATTGGTAACGATGACATTGGTCGCAATGGCGATGCAAGCTTCAGTGAGCAGTTACGCCGCTACAGTTATAGCTTGGGGATCACCCAAGTACTGAGTAAGCGCTGGATCAGTGCCTTAAATGTTGACGTCGATATGGAGCAAGGCTTTTTAAACAATCCCTATCGCAGTGTGCGTTATCGCGATCCCTTGGCTGAACTTGGCTATGGTTATCAATTTGAAGTGTATCCCGAAACGCGCAATAGTTTTGCGGTAGGCTTAGTGAATAAATTTTACTTACCGTATCGCGCAGCCGTGACCTTTTCACTGCGTCATTACAACGACAGCTGGGATATTACAGGTTTTGATGCGGAATTAGAGTACGTGCACCCACTGGGAGAGCGTTGGGTGTTAGATAGCCATATTCGCTGGTATCAGCAAGGCGAAGCCTCGTTTTATGCCGATTTATTTGAGTTTGCTAATCAGCAAAACTTTATGGCGCGAGACAAAGAGCTCAGTGATTTTAATAATCTCAGTGTTGGATTGGGCGCCAGCTATCGCTTTGCGAGTTGGGCTTGGTGGCCGGCGGCTAAACCCGAATTAAATATCGAGTGGGATTATATCCGCTTTAATTACAATAACTTTCGAAATGTTACGCTAATCGATACTGCCGTCGGTGCTGAGCCGTTATATCAATTAAGCGCCAATGTTTATCGGGTGTTTTTCAGTGTCTATTTTTAACGAGGGTGTTTTATGAGCTTGCACCGACCGCGTTTTTTCCTGCTTGCCAGCCTATTGCTAAGCCTGTTCGTTGCCATGCCTTTGCTGGCGCAAGAGTCTGCAGAGCAGCAGCTAGAGCAATTAAAACAACAGGCTATTGCTTTGAATCGCGAATTGTTTATTTTGGAAGAAGAATTATTGTTTCCGGCACAAACGCAATTGGCGGTATTTTTGTCGGTGGATGCTGGGCAGTTTTTTCAGCTAGACAGTGTCCAGCTTAAACTCAACGATGAGTCGGTTACGGCGTATCTGTACACCGAAAAAGAGATTGCCGGGTTATTGCGCGGCGCCATTCAGCCATTATTTAAAGGCAATATTCGCGCGGGTGAACATACCTTAACTGCGGTGTTTGTGGGTAAAGGCCCCGATAAGCGCGATTATCGCCGTGCCATCAGTCACCGCTTTACCAAGGCGGATACTGCCGTGTTATTAGAATTAAAAATTACGGACAGTACGGCTAATTATCAACCAGCCTTTAGTGTTGAAGCATGGTCTGGCAATTGAGTTTTCGCCTGTTCCGCTGCTGCAGTGTGCTGTTGACGCTGCTGCTAAGCGCACCGAGTGCACAGGCTACCGAGTCCTTACTGCAAACAGAAAAGCAGTATCGACTGGCAGCGTGGTATTTTTATCGCGACGATGAATATCAAGCGCTGTTGCATTTAAGTTTGGCACCCGAGCCTGCGGCCAAAGCACGTTTATTGCAAGCCGGCTTATTTTTGCAATTAGACATGCCTGCGGCCACTGCCGCATTATTAGAGCAACTGCTAGCCGAGCAAACGCTGAGTGGCGCTTTACCTCAAGAGTTACGCAACGTGGCGTTGCTGCAATTTAGCCAATATCAATTTGAGCAACAGCAACCGGAGCAGGCGCGCTTTTACTTTGCCAAGCTTACTGCACCGCTGTTGCAGTTAACCGGGCAAGCGACCTTATTGCAGCAGATGTTAACTTGGCCCAATATAACCCCCTTTGATGACAAGGTGTTTCAGCAATTGGCGGGTCAAGCTGAATTACCTTATGTGGTCATTAACCATATCTTGGCGCTGCGCCAACAGCAAAAAAGCGCACAGGCATTACCACTGTTAGCGCGGTTAAATACTGCGTTATCTAAGCCAGCTACCTTGAGTTTTTGGCAGCAACTCTTTCGCGAGCCAAGCACCGCCATGGGCAGTGATGATCGGGTCGAACGCGATGCCTTGGCCGATTACTTATTGCTGCTAAAAGCCGGTTTGTTAGTGGATGAAAAACGCTGGGCCGAAGCGCAACAAGTGCTGCGCGGCTTTGCCAGCAATAGCGTGCTCACCTTACCCGCTATGACGCTATACCGTGATGTGTTGATCGAAAACCGACAGATCCCGGTGTTATTAGCGGTATTGCAGCAATTAATTACGCGTTACCCTTTGGCGCCAGCGAGTTGGCTGGCAGCGCATCAAATTGGTATGCAACTGGAACTCACCTTTGAGCAGCAACAGGCGCTAGCGGCTTACCGCTGGGCTGAGCAATATTATCAACGGCAATTAACGGCTAATGCCGGTTATCTGGTGCCTGTCACTGCGGAGCAATTGGCTAATCCAGATACGTTAACGCCGTGGCAGTTTTATCAATTACGCCAGCAGGCCGCGTTATATCAATTAAACCGGCAATTAGACGCCGTAGCGCAGTTGCAGCAACAGCAGCAGCAACGGTTAGCACGTTTAACGCATTTAACTGAAGTGGTGCAAAGCAAGCTGTTACAGCAACAGCAATTACTGACTCAAGCTTTGCCCCGTTTAACGGCTAAACAGCAAGGCTTGCAGGCACAAAACGCTGCCTTAGCCGAGACGATACGCCAAGCACAAACTGAGCCGATGGCCCAATTGTTGTGGCTTAACGATGGTGAGCAGGCTTTTAGCCAACAGCAACAAATGCTCACGCGGGCCAGCCGCCGGCTTCAGCAGTTAGCGGCAGACGGGCGCGACATGACCGCAGAAAATGCCCGCTTACAGCGGCTTAAAGGCTTATTAACCTGGCACTATCAACAAAATAGTGCCGAGCGCCGTTATCAGTTAGCGCAGTTGCAGCAACAGCTAGCCGCTGAGTTACAGCAGATTGATAGCGGTATCCAGCGCTTAACCGCGTTAGAGGGTAAAACCACACGGCTATTGGCGCAGCAGCAACAATTAACCCAAAGCATGGCTAATGAGCAAGGTTTTAGCGTGTTGCTGGCAGAACAACAACAACAATTATTGAGGTCCTTGAATCAGGCGTTACAGCAACAACGTTTAGCAGAGCGCGAGCAGCTGATGGCCTTACAACGGCTGAACACCCAAGCCATTGCGCGGTTAATGGAGCAAGTGTTGCTGAGCACCGAGGAGGCCAACTGATGCGTCACCCAATGCCATGGTTGCTCCTGTCTGTGCTCGCCACGACACTCTTAACCGCCTGCAGCACGCCAACTGAAAAAGTGGTGCGTCGGCCTACGCTCGGTGAGTTTATGCCTTATACCCCACTCAGTGCTGAGCCACCCGAAACGGTTAATGCCGATAAATTACAACAGGTATATCAATCGTTATTAGCCCTAGCACCGGCGGCCGATGTACGACAAAAAGTGTTGTATCGGCTGTCGCAATTGAATACCCAACAATTAGAGCGGATGGCTTTGCCTCCTGCCGCTGAGCAACAAGCCTTAGCCAGTTTAATTGCCCAGTATCAACAGCTTTTACAAGCGTATCCGGATGATCTGAATAACGAACTGATCCGCTATCAGTTAGCTCGGGCCTTAGATTTAAGTGGCGACAATGCGGCAGCACAGCAGCAAATGCAACGCTTATTACAGCAGTTTCCGCGTAGCGAATTTGCTGCCGAATTATGGTTTCGAATAGGTGATATTGATTACAGTCAGGCTAACTATAGCGCCGCCTTAAAAGCCTTTAACCAGGTATTGGGATTCGCTAAAACGGAATTAAAGCTGCATGCGTTGTATATGCGTGGCTGGAGCCATTTTCAGTTGCAGCAGTATGCGCAAGCGGATGAAGCTTTCTTGCTGGCGCTGGATATGACTGCGCAGCCAAACAGCTTGGATGAACAACAAAGTCTGCAGCAAGAGTTACAACGCATTTTAAGTATTTCGCTGAGTTATCAAGAGCAGGCGAGCAGTTTATTAGCCTTGTTGCAGCGTACGCCTTATCAAGATAAAGCGGCAGAACGTCGGCCCTTGGCGTTTCAGGCGCAGTTATTTCAGGGCTTGGCCGACTTTTTATTTGAAAAAGATCTGCGGCAAGCGGCGCTTGACAGCTATCGGCAATTTATTACTTATCAGCCGTTCGCATTAGAAGCAGCACAGATGCAATTGAAGATTGTGCAATACCATTTAGCACAGGCCGATGCTGCGGCTGCCGAGCAGGCACAGTTGAGATTTGTCAGTTTATTTGGCCCCGCCAGTGCCTTTTGGCAAAAAGCGCTACCGCGTGAGCAAGCAGACTTAGCGCCCATCTTGGCGCAATACCTCGATTATTTTGCCCGGCAACGTTATCAGTTAGCCCAGCAAGCCGCAGTGCCCGAGCAAGCGAGTTTATTTGCTGAAGCGGTGCCGTTTTGGCAGCAATTGCTAGTAATACAGCCGTTTGTGGCGGCTGAACAAGTCGATGACAGCTTATTGTGGCCCGATGACGTGCGCTATTTATTGGCCGAATCGTTAGCGGCAAGCGGTCAGCCTAAACCTGCGCTCGCACTCTATCAGCAGCTGGGGTACGGCGTGGTCGAACTGAACGCCCGCAATGTTAATGCTGAGCAGGCGGCATATCGTGCTTTATTACTGAGTGAGCGCATCTTTAATACCGCCAGTGCCCATAACAGCGCCGATGTAACCGAGCTGTCGGCTCATTGGTGGCATGAGCAAAATCAATTTGTCCGTTGGCACAGCCGGCATCCGGCGGCACAGCAAATTGCCTTAAACCAACTGACCGAACAGTATCAGCGTCAAGCCTTTGCTGACGTCGCCAGTTTCGCCCGTCGCGTAACAGAATGGCCACATCCAGAGTTAAGCCAGCCAGCTTTAGTAAATGAAGCGCGTTTTATTGTCAGTCAAACGCTATTAGCGCAAGACGACTTTGCCGCAGCAGAGCAAAGCATTGAACCGTTGCTGGCGTTGTATCAAAACGATGCTAGCGAGTTAGGTCGCAGCCGTACGCAGTTATTAACGGCGCAGCGCGCCTCAGCGATTTATCAGCAAGCACAGCTAGGCTATTTATCGGTTGGCGCACAGTTAGCCCATTTGCAACGCTTATTAGCGTTACCCACTTCGGAATATCATCAAAGCGCGGCTTATCAGCAAATCAGTTTGCAGCTAGAGCAACAAGCTTGGGCTGAGGCGATTGAGTTAATGCTCGCTTATCAGCAGCAGTACCCAAATAGCACCGAGCAAACGGCGATCAGCTTGGCATTGTTAAATAGCTATGAGCAGTTACAAGATTGGCAGCAAGCGGCCGACTTACTCAGTGCACAAATTGAACGCTTGGCAGAGGGCGCCGAGCAGCAAAGCTTATTAGCTAAAGCCGCCGATTATTATTTACGCGCGGGCAACCGCGATGCCGCGCGGACAGCTTATCGCCGTTATGCCAATCGCTATCCTGAACCGCATTTAGCTGCGCAAGAAGCGCGGGCGGTATTGGTGCAATTGTATCAAGCGGATAATGATCTGACTCGGCGAAATTTTTGGTATCAGCAACTCGTCAGTGCCGAGCAGCAACAAGCTCAGGGTACTGACCGCAGTCGTTATTTGGCCGCCGATGCAGCATTGCAGCTAGGGTTATATCACAGTCGGTTGTTTGAAGCCGTGCTGCTGCAGCAACCGCTGCGCGATAACTTACGCAAAAAACAAGCTCACATGACCACGGCCATTGAGCAGCTGCAAATGAGCATGGGCTGGCAAGTCGCCGATTTTTACAGCCAAGCGCAATATCAGGTGGCCAGTTTGTATCAACAGATGGCCGGTGCGTTGTTAACGTCGCAGCGACCCAAGGGGTTAGATGCGCTGGCGCTAGAGCAATATGATTTATTGTTAGAAGAGCAAGCCTATCCGTTTGAAGAGTTGGCGATTGAAATTCACCAGCAAAATGCCGCCTTGGTGACGCAGCCACTTTATGATCAGTGGGTAGCCGCCAGTTTTGCTAAGTTAGCCGAATTATCGCCGGCGCGTTATCGCAAACCCGAAGTGTACTTGGAGCTGGCCGATGACGCTTATTAAACACAACAATAGCAAGATCCTCGTTGCAAAATGCATCGCTCAACCTTGGCGAGCGCTGCGCCGTGTCAGCGGTGCACTTGGCATGCTGTTATTGCTCAGCCATTGCGCTGCAATGTCAACATTACTGCCGGTGACCGAGCCGAGTGTTAGCGCCCCCACAGAGGCCCAGGCTGAACCCAATGCTGTGGCCCACAACGCCACGGCAACTGCGGTAACTAGCCCCACGGTTTGGCCAGCGTTGACTGCCGATTTAGCCGAGCGCTATCAGCAAGCAAAAACACTCATGCGTCAACAAGATTACGCTGGCGCGAGTCAATTATTGCAGCCTTTGGCTGAAGCCGTCCCTGCCGCTGCAGGGATCCGTTACAACTTGGCGCTGTGCTATTGGCAATTAGCACAGACTGACGCCGCACGCTTAAAGCTTACCCAGCTGCTTGAACTGCGGCCAGATTATGTGGCAGCCAGCAATTTACTTGGCGTGATAGCGCGCCAGGCGGGGCATTTTCGACAAGCCGAGCGGCATTGGTTGGCGGCGTTAAACCAGCAGGCCGATTATGCAGATGCGCATAAAAACCTGGGGTTTTTGTATGAGCTGTATTTACAGCAACCCGAGCAGGCTCGTTATCACTACAGGCATTATCAGCAACTTACCGGCGATCCGCTGGCGGAAGCTTGGCTGAGTTTGCTGCCACAACAGGAGTAACACATGAAGAATTATCTCATGTCCGCCACCTATCTAAGTGTATTGCTGCTGTCGAGTGCGACACTGGCGCAGCAACAAAGCCGCGCCTTGCCAGAGCCTAAACCCTCGGCTGCTGCAACCAACAAAGCGGCAGCGAGCGTACGGGTTGATGTCAGCACCACTATTAGTGGTAACCAAGAGCAACCGCGCACCTTGTATGTCTTGCCATGGCAAGACAGTATTGCCCAAATTCGTATTCCGGCGCCGGGGCTTGATGTGCCACCGCCACCGATACAGCCGCTGGATCGCCAGCAATTTCTGCGTTTTATTGAGGCTCAGTCGCTACAACAGCAACCGGCCAATACCGTATCTACTAAAAATAATTAAGAGGGTTACAGCATGGATTTCGTCAACAGCATAGTGCGGTTTTTGCAGGAAGGCGGCTATTTTATTTACCCTATCGCCTTTATTTTGATTTTAGGTATTGCCATTACGATTGAGCGTTGGTGGTTTTTACGCGGCGTGTATGCCAATAACCAAAAAGCCTATCGCCAGTTACAACCGGCCATTGCCGCGGCCGATACCCAAGCGATCTTAAAACAAGCGGAATCGAGCCAAACCGCCATAGGTTTAATGCTCGCCAGCGGTGTCAATCGCTTATCGTCATCACATCGGCGTGAAGATATGGAGTACGCCATGGAAGAAGTGGTACTGGAATACAGCCTGCGTTTGCAAAAACGCACACCGTTTTTAGCCACCTTAGCCAATGTCGCCACCTTACTCGGTTTACTCGGTACCATTGTGGGTTTAATCGCGGCCTTTTCGGCGGTCGCAAATGCCGATCCTTCTGAAAAAGCCAGCTTATTGTCATCCAGTATTTCGGTGGCGATGAACACCACCGCCTTTGGTTTGATGACCGCGATCCCGTTGGTCTTTGTGCATGCATTATTGCAAAGTAAAACGGCCAGTATTGTCGACACCATGGAGATGGCCGGCATCAAATTGATGAACAGTATCGGACAACGTTTTACGGGTGGCCGGGATGATCAGAAAGCATAAAATTAAGCAAAACGACGCTGAGCTCGACATCACCTCGTTTATGAATTTGATGATTGTGTTGGTGCCCGTGTTGTTGCTGAGCTTAGTGTTTACTCAGATCCGCGTGCTGAACATTCAACTGCCGCCCCAAGTTGAGCAGTTAATGCAGCAAGAGCGAGAAGATCCGCAAGTGCTGGAATTGGAGCTGCGAAGCGATCGGCTGCGCTTAAATTATCCGGCCGGTCAGTTACTGCGAGAATTTAGCCACACGCCAGACGCAGAACCTGACTTCGCGGCGCTGTCTGCATTTTTACAAGATCTGAAACTGACTTGGCAGCAGCAACAAATCGACAAGCGTGATATCAGTTTACTGGCACCAGAAGACTTAGATTACCAAACGCTAGTCAGTGCCATGGACACAGTGCGCTCGTTTAAAACCGTAGTTGCCGCCTCGGTGGTTGATGCGGAGTTGTTTCCATTAATTTCCTTGGGGCAGTTGCCCGCTGGCGCCAGCGAGGTCACAGAATGAAGCAATCATTTCGTGCAAAACGCATGCTCAAGCAACACAAACGACTGGCGCAAAGCTCAAAATTAAACCTGGTGGCGTTGATGGATATTTTTACCATCTTGGTGTTTTTCTTGATGGTGAACCAGTCGGATGTGGTGGTATTACCCAGTAATAAAGACATGCGTTTGCCGCAATCGGTGTCAGAACAGTTACCGCGTGAGCAGGTGTTGCTCACTGTGACGGCAAATGGCGTGTTAATTCAAGGCAAAGCTATTTGGCGCGGCGATTGGCAACAAGCGCCTGCATTATGGCAAGAGGAATTAAGCGAGGCGGTGCAGCAAGAGCTGAACTATTTAGCCGGTCGTACCGCTGCGCTTACAGAAGAGCAGCAAGCACTGGGGCGACCGCTGACCATTTTAGCTGATGCCAGCACCCCCTATGCCGTGCTGCGGCGTTTAATGGCAATGTGTGCCGGCACTGAGTATCGCGATATTTCATTAGCCGTTGAGCAGCGCAGTAAGGTGTTGGAGGCGACGCCATGAGCACACTGACTTGGCAACAGCAGGCGAGCTGGCAAGATGAAGATACCGTTTTTACTCGGGTGGTGATTGCCGGCTTGGTGTTGTTGCTGGTGTTGTCGATTGCCATACCGCTTTATCAAGTGCCTGAGCGCAGTCGTACTCAGTTAGAACAGTTACCGCCACAGTTAGCCCGAGTGGTGCTGGAGCAGCGGGAAATTATCCCCCCTGAGCCGATTGTGTTGCCCGAGCCCGAGCCGCTTCCCGAGCCCGAACCTGAGCCGATAGCCAAGCCTGAAGCGACAGTCGTTGAAGCCAGCCCCGTTACGCCAGAGCAAGCCCGCGCTACCGCACAGCAAGCGGGGTTATTAGCCATGCAAGATGAGTTAGCGGCCTTAAGGCAAACCTTTACGGTTAACCGCCAAGCACCGCAATTACAACGTGAGGGGCAGCAAAGTGCTGCTGTAACAGAGCCTGACACCATCGCTAACCCCGTGTTAGCGAAGACAGCGGCGAAAGCGGCTGTTGCAGTGAGCTCGGATATTGCGCGTGCTGAGTTAGCGCAAGCCGAAAATGTACGTGTAACTGATGCCGAGCTACGTGGTTTAGCCAGCTCAGCGCCGGCATCAAGCACCAGCAGTCGTAGTGCAGGTAATGCGGATGCGGCGGCGCAGGGTGGGCGTAGCGAAGCCAGTATTCGACAAATACTAGAAGCGAATAAAAGTAGCTTATACACCTTGTACAACCGGGCGTTACGCGCCAACCCCTTGTTAAAAGGCAAGGTGGTGTTTGAGCTGATTATCAACCCCGATGGCAGTTTGGCGCAGGTGTTGATTATCGAAAGTGAATTAAATGACGAGCGATTGGAGCGGCAGTTACAACTACGCTTGCAAGCGGTGAATTTTGGCGCGGCGGATGTGGCGCCGACCCGTTCGCAGTGGACTATCGCATTTTTACCCGGTTAAGCGGGCAGGAGATAACTATGCAAAGCTATACTAAGCGGTTTTTACCCAGCTTACTGTTAGCGCTGTTCTGCAGTTCTACCGCCTCGGCTGGTGCTTTAGAGCAAGCCAAACGCTTGCATGATCGGTTAGCTGGCGTGCCAGCTGATGCGGCAACCTTGCAGCAAATGACCACGTTACTGGAGCAGGGTAACGCCCAGGCTGCCGCGAATGTGGCAATGCAGCATCCAGACTTTTATCGCACCACACTAAAGTTGTTTGCCTCGCCGGCCACCAACCGTGATTTGGATATTTTTGAACCGCTGAATGATTACAGTGCCACCATTATTGGTTTGGTGCGTGATAACGTCGATTTTCGGCAGATTTTGCAAACCGACGTGCTGTATGTGGCCGCTGACAGCTTAGGCTTACCGCCTTACGCCGCCAATAACAATGCGCATTACGCTGCGTTAGATCAGCAAGGGGTCGATTTACAACAGTATCTGGAACCGCGTTCGCAAAGCAGTTTGCTGGGCATTCCCGCTGAGGCCAGTGCCGGTGTGATGACCAGTCGCGCTGGCGCAAAAGCGTTTTTCTATTTAGGTACCAATCGCGCCATGCTGCGTTTTACGTTAATGAGCCAGCTGTGCACCGACTTAGAGCCGTTGAAAGATGGCAGTACGCCTACCGATCGGATCCGCCAAGATGTTAGCCGCAGCCCCGGTGGCGATAGCCGAATTTTTCATAATCGCTGTGTTGCTTGCCATGCCGGGATGGATCCGCTGGCGCAAGCTTTTGCTTATTACGATTATCAATTTACCGATGAAACGGGGGAAAATGGCCGTTTGTTTTATCAGCCCGCAGGCAGCAGTCATGATCAAACCGGCAGTCGCGTGCAGCCGAAATACCATATTAACTCGGGGAATTTCCCGCTGGGTTACAAAACCGAAGATGATTTTTGGCAAAACTATTGGCGGGAAGGACGCAATCAAGCACTGGGTTGGGATAACAGCTTACCGGGTGAAGGTTATGGCGCGAAAAGCTTAGGCCAAGAATTAGCCAATTCGGTGGCGTTTGCGCAGTGTCAGGTGAAAAAAGTGTTCGAAACCACCTGTTTGCGGCCACCAGAAAGCCTGGCCGATGTCAGCTTGATCCAACAAACCCGCGACCGGTTTAGTCAAAGCGGTTATAACTTAAAGCAGGTGTTCGCCGACACCGCCACCTATTGTATGGGGGAGTGAACATGCGAATTTTCTTGCTAGTACTAGCCAGTATGCTGTTGCTCGGTTGTGGTGGCGCAGAAGTTGAGCAAAATCCGCCGCCAGCGTTACCGAATAACACGAACAACTATAACGGCCCTGCACCTCAAACGACCGATATTCAGCAGTTTAAACTCAATTTGTGGGATAACTTGGTGGCAGACAACCGCTGTGGCAGTTGCCATCAACCGGGTAATACCGCGCCCTTTTTTGTACGCCGTGATGATATTAACCTGGCTTACACTGCCGCCTTACCCTTGGTTAACTTAGCCGATCCGGCGCAATCCTTGCTGGTGCAAAAAGTTGCGGGTGGCCATAATTGCTGGCTAAGCAGTAATACTGCCTGTGCTGATACCATTACGCAGTGGTTACGCAACTGGGGCAATACCAGCGGAGCAGAGCAAGTTGCGGTTCGATTAGTTGCCCCGGTGATCCGAGATGCTGGGGCCAGTAAAGCCTTGCCCGAGAGCGCGGGCTTATTTGCCGCCGAAGTTTATCCTATGGTGCGGCAGTATTGTGTCAATTGCCACGCGCCCTCGGCGACAGTAGCACAAGCGCCTTTTTTCGCTGCCAATGATCTCAGTGCGGCTTATCAGGCAAGCCGAAGTTTAATTAATTTAGATCGGCCCGCATTATCCCGCTTAGTGGCCAGGCTAGGAGGAGAGTTTCATAACTGCTGGTCTGATTGTGCGAATGATGCGGCGCAAATGCTAGCGGCCATTACCCACATAGCTGATGCCGTGCCCTTAGCGGAACTGGATCCTACCTTAGTGCCCTCTAAAGCCTTGCGACTTGAAGATGGCGTTGTGGCTTCTAGCGGTGGGCGTTATGAAAGTAACCAAATTGCGTTTTATCAATTTAAAGAAGGCCAAGGTAGCCAAGCGTTTGATACTTCAGGCGTTGAGCCTGCGGCTAATTTAACCTTACAGGGCGATTTTAACTGGCTTACCGGCTGGGGCTTACACATTAACCGTGGGCGCGCGCAAGCCAGCACCCAAAGCAGTGCCAAATTGGCTCGACTGATTGGCGCAACCGGAGAGCTCACCTTTGAAGCCTGGCTGATCCCCGCCAACGTGGTGCAAGCAGGGCCTGCGGCCATAGTTAGTTATGCCGGCAGTACCATTAGCCGAAACCTGACCTTAGGGCAAACCCAATACAACTATGATTTTTTACTGCGCAGCAGTGCAAGCAATTTTGCCGGACAGCCCGCGCTAAGTACCGCCGATGCCGATGAGCTACTGCAAGCCAGTTTGCAGCATGTGGTGCTCACGCAAGATCCGGTTAACGGCCAGCGTATTTATGTCAATGGCCAAGACAGTGGTGTGCGGCGCGAAGCGGCGAGTATCAGCAACTGGGATGACAGTTTTGCCTTAATGCTGGGCAGTGAGGCGGATGGCAGCCGGCAGTGGCAGGGCAGTGTGCGTTTACTGGCCATTCATAACCGTGCGCTCAGTGCGGCACAAGTCACTCAAAACTTCAGTATTGGCGTTGGCCAGAAGTTCTATTTGCCGTTTGCCATAGGCCACTTAATTGATTTGCCGCAAAGCTACATCGTGTTTGAGGTGGCGCAGTTTGATAATTACTCTTACCTGTTTAGTCAGCCTTATCTGATTAATTTAGACGGTGCCACTTTACCTGCTGATGTAACGATCAGCGGCATGGCGTTAGCGATTAATGGTAAAGAGAGCAGCGGCGGCCAAGCGTGGATCAAACAACGCTTTAACGTGGCGACAGGCACGGTGTTGACCGAGCCTCATACGCTATCTGCCTTAGGCACGATTATTGCGGCTGAGTCGGGCGCGAATAGCGATGAGTTTTTCTTATCGTTCGCCGAGATTGGCGCCTTTAGCAATGTGCGCAGCAAGGTCAGCTTTCCGCAGCAAGAAATCAGTATGGCAAGTTCCAGCAGTAGCGATATTGGCATCCGGCCGTTCGCGGCAATCCATGCCAGCATGAGTCAGCTTACCGGCGTGTCACAAGCGAACCCTGCGGTGGCCAACACCTATCAAACCATAGCGCGGCAGTTACCGGCGATGCCGAATATTGAAACCTTTATTTCAGCGCAGCAAATGGCCATTACTCAGTTAGGGATCGCTTACTGTAATGCGGCAATCAGTAATTCGATGTTGCGCAGTGCCTGGTTTCCGGCCATTGATTTTAATGCCAGCCCTGCTGAAGCGTTGAGCCCCGCAAATCGGGATAGCTTGATTGAGCCGTTACTGCAGCGTTTTATGCCTTTGCAAGCGGCCACAGATATCGCCAACAGCGATGCGCGAGTAGAGCTAAATAGCCTAGTTGACAGGTTAAGCCAATGTCATGGCAGTTGTGATAGCCAGCGCACTCAAACCATCGCTAAAGCCGCCTGCACTGCGGTGCTGGCAAGCGCACAAATGCTCGTGTATTAAGGAGTTCTTGATGAAATCGAAAAAAGCCTTACACCCGGATGCGCCACTGTTACATGCCTGTCATAGCAAGCCCGTCACCCGGCGCGACTTTATTGCCTGCGGCATGAGTATTGGCGCCGGCATGTTAACCACGGGCTCGGTATTTAGCTTATTTGCCAATCCCACTAAAGCTTACGCCAGTTTGTCGCCTGACCTGGAAATGTTGAAAAATCAATGCGGTATCAACGTCGAAGGTGCAGGGAAGATCCCGTTTATTTGTTTTGATCTGGCCGGTGGCGCCAACATCGCAGGCTCTAATATTTTGGTCGGGGGCGCGGGAGGGCAGTTAGATTTTCTGTCAACCCAAGGCTATAGCAAATTAGGTTTGCCCGCCGATATGGTGCCCAGCGCAGTGAATGCCGCCAATCCGGCCGGTGGTTTTGTCAATACGCAGTTGGGTTTAGCGTTTCACAGTGATTCACAATTGTTAGCCGGCATATTAGAGCGAACCACCATGGCTACGCAAGCCATGATCAATGGCGCGGTGATCCCCTCTCGCTCAGAAAATGATACTGGCAATAACCCCCACAACCCGATGTATGCTATTGCCAAAGCCGGTGCTAATGGCTCGCTGATGCCGTTGATTGGCTCGCGTAACTCAGATTCTGGCGCCAACTCGATGGCACCGGCTGAGTTTTATAATCCAGAGTGGCGGCCAACCAAGATTGACAGACCCAGTGATGTTACCGGTTTAGTCGATGTTGGCGACTTGTTTGGCCTGCTTGATCAAAACGACGCCGTTGCCGTTATGGAATCGATCCAGCGTTTAAGTGATAACAAATTAGCGCGGGTGAATTCGGCGGTAAGTCGGGATCAGGTCATTAAAGAGTTGGTGCGTTGTGGTTATGTTAAAAGCGCTGATTTGGCCGACCGTTTCGGTAATCCTGCGACCCTCGATCCTGCAGCCGATCCGGATATTGTGGGGAATAGCGGTATTTTTACCAGCGCTGAATTTAACAGCGATGCCGAATTTCGTAAAACCGCGTCGGTGATGAAGCTGGTGGTCAATGGTTTTGCTGGAGCCGGCACCGTAACCATTGGTGGCTATGATTATCACACCGGCGAGCGGGGTACTGGCGAGCTACGTGATTTGCGCGCAGGCCGCTGTATTGGCGCTTGCTTAGAATATGCCGCTAGACGTAATCAGCCTTTAATGATTTATCTGTATTCTGATGGTTCGGTGGCCAGTAATGGCCGTATTGATGACAGCGTAAATGGCCGTGGCAAAGGCGAGTGGACCGGTGATAACTCATCAACTGCCGCCTCAGCTATGCTGGTGTATAACCCGAATGGTCGCCCCAGTTTATTGGGGGGCACGGCGCTCGAGCAAGCGCGTCACCAGCAAATTGGTTTTATGCGCCCCGATGCTTCGGTTGAAACGGGCTCATCGATGGCCGCTAATAATGTCAATTTATTAGTACAAACGGTGATGCTCAATTATTTAGCCTTGCATGGTGAGCAAGGGCGACTGAGCGAGGTCGCGCCTTTCCATGGTTTAGGTAATGCCGCCAGCCAAGATCGCTTAACGGCGTTTGCGCCTATTGTCTAAGCTCTGTAGCTGAGTGCCCCCAGTGTTTGCTGCGCGGGCGCTCGGCGCCTAATAGAGTGCGTTCGCTAAGCGGATATCATAAAGCTTAGCGGGCTAAACCCGATGAAAAATACAATTGATGCTCACTGCTGATAAAAATAGCTTCATAGTCTGCCTGTTGCTCAATCAGTGCCATACCTCGTTCAAGCCCTAACACAAATAAAGTGGTCGACAGTGCATCGGTGCGTGTGGTGTCTGGACCTAACACCGTCACACTCATTAAACCCGATGGGCTTTCACCGCTTTTCGGATCTAAAATATGATGATAACGCACGCCATCTTCGATAAAGAACCGCTCATAATCCCCTGAGGTGCTAATGGCGCTGTTAATAAGCGGTAATTGCGCCACGATATCGTCAGATTTACGTGGGTGTTTAATGGCCACTAACCAAGGACGACCGCGTTTATCACCCAATAAGCGAGTGTCCCCACCGGCGGTAACTAACGCATGTTGAATGCCCGCTTGCGCCAGTAACGCCATAGACCGTTCCACCGCATAGCCTTTGGCGATACCGCCTAAATCTATTTTGACGCCGGCTTTAGCAAAGCGTACTTGGTTATTGGCCAGCAGCTGAATATGCCGGTAATTAATTAAACTGCGCTGCGCGGCTAAATCCTCGACACTGGGTTTGACATGCTGGCGATAATCATAGCTAAAACCGACTGAGGCAAAGCTAATGTCAAAGGCCCCGGCGCTTAATACGGCGAGCTGTTCGGCTTGTTGTAACAACTGGTAAAGCTCTGCACTGATGGTCACGGCTTGCTGGCTGGCATCGCGGTTAAGTAAGCTCAGCTCACTGCTTTGAAGGTAGGGGCTCATCAGTTGATTAATGCGTTCAAATTCGTTTTGCACGGCACTGATCAGCAAGGGTCCTTGGCTGCTATCCTCAGTCCAAAACTCGACATAGGCTTGCGTGCCCATCGTTTGAAATGACTGGCGCTGCCACTCAGCTTCGGCAGGCGTTGGCCATAGACCGCTAATGAGCCACAGATACAACAAAGCGCGTAGGTGAGCAGGTATGACGCCCATGGCGGGGATCTCATTATTCATGGTTAAGAAGGGAACATTGTTGCAGAGCACAGGCGCTGACTCAATGTTTGTCGCAAAACAGTTTGATAATAGTGACAGGGCTGCAATCAACAGTGGTCTGATTGTAAAGCAACACCTTAAATTACCGCATATTTCGTTTTAAATATGCCTTGGGTTGTCATGTCGGTATGTCATAACTGTAAAAAACATTTTCGCCGTTGGCGAGGGAGTTTTTTTGTTTCGCCAAAAGAACGTCCGGCAAAGAAAATGCGACCTACGTTGCGGCGAAAGCTCGTGCAAACTTGCTCAGCCAAAGCGACGACGTAACTCGCTCGGCGCTAACGCACCTCACTTAAACATCGCTCGTCTTAAAACCTTGGCCGTGCAGGCTTGAGCGGCTTGCAACTTAGTTGGGGTCAGGGCATTTAAGCGTTAAGAGTATTTCTGCTCAAAAACTGTGATCAGCTGCTTTGAGCGGATATAGGCCATTAGGCTCAAAGAAACTGCACGTCTTTAAGAGTAGGATTGCTTTGCTTGTTTTGCAGTCTTTTAAGAAACTCTGGCGCCAAATCTGCACCATTTGGCCATACCACTGTCTCAAGTTCAGGATCAACAGATACCTTTCGAAAAACTGCAATATCTTTCAACGGTTCAAATACAGGCCCACTCAGCTCGCCATTCAAATCGATCTCTCCAGATGAACCATCATCGAATGCGACCCAAATTTTGTAACCAGTCACATATTTTGCAGATTTAATGTGCAACATAATTTACTCCAAAGGTGCTATATAGTTAAGTGGCTCTCCAGCTCTGGCCCGAAGCCAGTTTTCCTCTAATTCACTCTTGTGTATTCCGATCCACTCCTGCACAAAGGTCGCAGCGCGTTTGGGTAATTCGCCTTCTAAAATGGTGCCATCGAAAGCAAATAACGCTTCATAACCAGAATATTTTGCATGAAAATGTGGCGGATTGTGATCATTAAAATACATAGCAATCAAAATTCCGTAAAAACGACTAATTATCGGCATTGCTTTGTTCCCAACGAAAAGTGTTGATTCATCATATTGCAACTGCACGGAGAGTCAAATTTGCCCAGCCAAGGCGACGAGGTCACTCGCTCGGTGCTACCGCACCTCACTTAAACACCCCTCGTCTTAAACCTTTGCCGTGCAGGCGTGAGCGGCTTACAACCTAATAGAAGCATATTAGTCGTGGTGATTAAATATCACTCGTAATTGAACTTTGGCAGTTAAGATACCTACAGAATCAAAGACTAAACATTATGAAATTTGAGCCGTTCACTTATAAAGTTCGCGGTTGCCCGCGGTATTAAAGATTCAATTCCATCGACGCTTTGGGAAGATCAGCAACATAAAACCCAGCATTGCTATGATAATTGTCGAAGGCTCAGAGACTGGCATATATGTAAGAGTTATGCTCTTGGCATCAATGGTATCTATGGTAAAAGTACCAACTTCGCCATTGAATAGAAGTGCACTAGTGTCAATTTTGAACTGGTTTGGGGTAAAAGTACCAATCGAAGTTTTCGACTCAAAAAGAGAATATTGTTTTGCAACATTCACGTCGAAAATTTGATTTGCAGAATACCTATGATTGAATAGTTGCAAATGGATAACAAATGGATTATCAGCGCTGGATGATACTATTAAAGGTTCTAAATAGATAAGAGTGTCGCTGAAGCCGTTATCCAACGAGATTGCGAAGTTTTGATACCCACCCGCTAATAATTCTCCCGAACGGTTAATATTGATGTTCGCGAAAGGTGTACCTAAATCAAGTATGGCGTCTTTGCCAATATTATAATCCATCAATGTCCGCTCATTTTCGAGGAAGCGGCCATTAAAAAACAGACGCTGAATATCCGGCGGAAAGCCTTCTTTATCTTGAAGTTTTTGTCTAATATTCTCAATCGTATCTGATGCTTCTGTTTGAAGGGTTATCAGTTGCCCTGATTGAAGCTTCACAAAGATTGGTGCTGCATTTGTTTGAAAACAAATAACCGCGAGAATAATTGAAAGAGCAGTTATTCGATAACGTAAGATTTGAAAATACAGTTTTTCTGTCAACATTTTTACACAGCCCTTAATTAAAAAAATAATCAAAGCAAGAATCATTCCAAAAATATAAATCAAGAAATTCAGCAGCTTGCGTTTTATCTTATTATTTTTGTAAAAGAAACTGACATTTAATTGAGTCTTGATAACATGTTTGGAGTCAGAGTTTGAACCTGACCCAGCCGGTTCCATGAGGGTGTCATAAGGCTAGTTATGAAATTTTAAGAAAAACTGAATCTGCGTAATGTAATACTATTAGTATTTTGTTTTTGGGGCGGGAAAAGTGTACTCGACAATATAAAAGCTGGAGACATACACATTAAAGCGATGGCATTCTCTCGTGCTACCGAGCCATTACTTTTTTGGTTCTTCATAGCGTTTGGCTTTTTTGGAGTTATAAGTTTACTTTACATTGTTTTCTTTGGAACGACTGGGAAAGACAAAAATATTTGATGGTTATAATAGCGCACCCTGCTTAAGGCTGTAGCTTTTGGCGACGCAAAATAAAGTATCTCGCCAAGGGCGAAAACGTTAAACGCTGCGTAAAGCTTCGGCTGGAGCACGCGGTAAATACCTCCCTGTACGCTCCTCTTTTTCATCCATGAAAAAGACGTCTCCAGCCAAAGTTTACTTCGCTGTTAACTTGCCAAGCTTCAATCCGATCCTTCACGGTCAGAAACTAAACATTAAAAACCGTAATCGTCAGCAAGCTGTTCAGTCAAGCGAATACCGCTAAGAATATTAACTCCCCCTTTGAAGCGAGCCGACTGATCATCATTGGCCAAGGTTTTAAGAAAACGGGTGTTTGAGTGCGGCGACGCTAGCGCCGCGCGAGTTACGTTTTCGCCTTGGACAGCTCATGAACAGCCGGGCTTTCGAGCGAAATTGGGGTCGCATTTTCTTTGGATACTTTCTTTTGGCGACGCAAAAGAAAGTATCTCGCCAACGGCGAAAACGTTAAACGCTGCGTAAAGCTTCGGCTGGAGCACGCGGTAAATACCTCCCTGTACGCTCCTCTTTTTCATCCATGAAAAAGACGTCTCCAGCCAAAGTTTACTTCGCTGTTAACTTGCCAAGCTTCAACCCGCTCCTTCACGGTCAGAAACTAAACATTAAAAACCGTCATCGTCAGCAAGCTGTTCAGTCAAGCGAATACCGTTAAGGGTGAAAACGTTAAACGCTGCGTAAAGCTTCGGCTGGAGCACGCGGTAAATACCTCCCTGTACGCTCCTCTTTTTCATCCCTGAAAAAGACGTCTCCAGCCAAAGTTTACTTCGCTGTTAACTTGCCAAGCTTCAATCCGATCCTTCATGGTCAGAAACTAAACATTAAAAACCGTCATCGTCAGCAAGCTGTTCAGTCAAGCGAATACCGCCAAGGGTGAAAACGTTAAACGCTGCGTAAAGCTTCGGCTGGAGCACGCGGTAAATACCTCCCTGTACGCTCCTCTTTTTCATCCATGAAAAAGACGTCTCCAGCCAAAGTTTACTTCGCTGTTAACTTGCCAAGCTTCAATCCGATCCTTCACGGTCAGAAACTAAACATTAAAAACCGTAATCGTCAGCAAGCTGTTCAGTCAAGCGAATACCGCTAAGAATATTAACTCCCCCTTTGAAGCGAGCCGACTGATCATCGTTGGCCAAGGTTTTAAGAAAACGGGTGTTTGAGTGCGGCGACGAAGCATAGCGAGAGTTACGTTTTCGCCTTGGACAGCGCATGAACAGCCTGGCTTTCGAGCGAAATTGGGGTCGCATTTTCTTTGGATACTTTCTTTTGGCGACGCAAAAGAAAGTATCTCGCCAACGGCGAAAACGTTAAACGCTGCCTAAAACTTCGGCTGGAGCATGCACAAAAATGGTATCGCATTTTCTTGGAATACTTTTTTTAACGATGCAAAAGAAATTATCTCACCGCAAGGTGACAGCTTGATTAGTGGGTCATACGGCCAATGCCGAAATAGACTAATAACCCAACCGCAGTTCGAACAGCAACGAATCGTCGCATATTTAGCCATCTAAACGTATAGAAGTTGACATTGTGGTGTTTTTTCAGCACAGTAAGCCATTAATCTGTGAGCGGAGTAGCTTATGCCAGTAAAAGTCATTGATCAGTTGCCAGCGGTAGAGGCTTTATCAGCAGAAAACGTATTTGTGATGACAGAAAGCCGCGCTGCTTCGCAGGACATTCGGCCATTACGGATCGCCATCCTCAATTTGATGCCGAATAAAATTGTTACTGAAATCCAATTATTGCGTTTATTGGCCAATAGCCCGCTACAATTAGATATCGAGTTATTGCGCATTGATGATCATGTGAGTAAACACACCTCGGAAAGCCATCTCAATTGTTTTTATCGTTATTTCTCTGATGTGCAAGATCAAAACTACGATGGTTTAATTATTACCGGGGCGCCTTTAGGCCTTGTTAACTATGAAGATGTTACCTATTGGCAGCAGTTTGGCGAGATTTTACGTTGGGCCGATACCCATGTGACCTCCACCTTATTTTTGTGTTGGGCAGCGCATGCAGCCTTGTATCATTATTATGGCTTACAACGTGAGATCCGCGGTGAGAAGTTATCAGGGGTGTATTGGCAAGACGTGAAGCAGCCTTTAAGCCCCTTAGTGCGTGGCTTTGACGATCAATTTTTAGTGCCGCATTCACGTTATGCGCAAGTGCCAATCCAAAAGTATCAGCAGCATGCCGACTTACATATTTTGGCTGAAGCTGATGCCACTGGGGCTTACTTGTTACAGAACAGTCGGGGTAACCGGATCTTTGTTACAGGCCATCCAGAATATGATCTTACTACCCTGGATGAAGAGTATAAACGCGACCTAGCTGCGGGCGTCAGTGCCTTATTACCCGAGAATTACTATCGTAATAACGACCCGTTACAAGGGCCACAGAAGCTATGGCAGGCGCATGCCTTTTTATTATTCAGTAACTGGTTAAACTACTATGTTTACCAAGCCACGCCTTTTGATATTAACCAAATTGGGCAGAACAGTTAAATGAATCGAAGCAAATTGACACCCGCTGCCCTACGAGCGCAGCTACAGCAACGCATTTTCATTCTGGATGGCGCCATGGGCACCATGATCCAGCAGCGCACTTTGGATGAAGCAGACTATCGTGGCAGCGAATTTGCCGATTGGGCCTCTGATTTAAAAGGCAACAATGATTTACTCGTGCTAACGCAACCGGCGTTAATTGCCGATATTCATCGGCAGTATTTGCAAGCGGGCGCTGACATTATTGAAACGAATACCTTTAATGCCACTACCATCGCGATGGCCGATTATCACATGTCGCACTTAGCCGCGCGGATTAATCGCGAAGCAGCAGCCTTAGCACGCCAAGTGTGTGACGAATTTTTAGCAACTGAACCGCATAAACCGCGTTATGTCGCCGGTGTGTTAGGGCCCACTAACCGTACAGCGTCAATTTCACCTGATGTCAATGATCCAGGCTATCGTAATGTTAGCTTTGATGAGTTAGTCATCGCCTACATGGAAGCCACGCTGGCATTGGTTGAGGGCGGTGCCGATATCATTATGCTTGAAACCATTTTCGATACCTTAAATGCAAAAGCGGCGGCTTTTGCTGTATTACAGGTGTTTGACGAGCTCGGTTATAGTTTACCGGTGATGATCTCCGGTACCATTACTGACGCCTCGGGTCGCACCTTGTCAGGGCAAACTACCGAAGCGTTTTATCATTCGTTAGCCCATGTTGAGCCGGTGTGCTTTGGTTTAAACTGCGCCTTAGGCCCAGATTTACTGCGGCCCTATGTCGAAACCCTGTCTGGTATTTCCTCGGCTTTTGTCTCGGTACACCCGAATGCCGGTTTACCCAATGAATTTGGCGAATATGATTTAGGCGCAACCGAGATGGCGGCAGAAATTGCCGATTGGGCGCAGCAAGGTTTCTTAAATATTGTTGGCGGTTGCTGTGGCACCACGCCGGAACATATCGCTGCAATCAGCCAAGCGGTGCAAGGTTTGCCGGCCCGTCAACCTAAAACACCCGACCATAGTTTTCATTTGGCTGGGTTAGAAGCTTTTTCGGTGGAGTGGTAATGCGACAGCAAGCACGATTTATCAATATTGGCGAGCGCACCAACGTAACCGGTTCGGCACGCTTTAAAAAACTGATTTTAAAAGGCGATTACGAAGCCGCGCTCGATGTGGCAAGGCAGCAAGTTGAAAATGGCGCGCAAATTATCGATATCAATATGGACGAGGCGATGCTCGATAGCAAAGCCGCCATGGTGCGTTATTTAACCTTGCTCGCTTCTGAACCCGATATTTCTCGGGTGCCGATCATGGTTGACTCGTCTAAATGGGAAGTGATCGAAGCGGCCTTAAAGTGCATTCAAGGCAAAGCCGTTGTTAACTCTATTTCATTAAAAGAAGGTGAGCAGCCCTTCTTACAGCAAGCACGCTTATTGCGACGTTACGGTGCGGCCGTGGTAGTGATGGCGTTTGATGAAAAAGGCCAAGCGGATACGCAGCAGCGCAAAGTTGAAATTTGCCAACGGGCTTATAACATTTTGACCGAGCAGGTTGGCTTCCCACCCGAAGACATTATTTTTGACCCGAATATTTTTGCGGTCGCCACCGGTATTGAAGAGCACAATAATTACGCGGTCGACTTTATTGAAGCCACGCGTGAAATTAAACGGTTATGCCCTTACGCTAAAATCTCTGGCGGTGTGTCGAATGTGTCGTTCTCGTTTCGTGGCAATGACGCCGTGCGCGAAGCCATTCACTCGGTATTTTTATACCATGCGGTTGCCGCAGGTATGGATATGGGTATCGTTAATGCGGGTCAGTTAACGGTGTATGATGATATTCCGTTATTGCTGCGTGAGCGGGTAGAGGATGTCATTTTAAATCGACGCGACGATGGTACCGAACGTTTATTGGAAGTCGCAGCCCAGTTTAAAGGCGATGGCAGTGTGGCTGAAAAAGTCGATGATGCTTGGCGCAGCTTGCCAGTGGGCAAACGCTTAGAGCACGCGCTAGTTAAAGGCATTACCGATTTTATTGAATTAGATACTGAAGAAGCACGGCAACAAGCAGAAAAGCCCTTACACGTGATTGAAGGGCCGTTAATGGACGGCATGAACGTGGTGGGTGACTTGTTCGGTGAAGGTAAGATGTTTTTACCCCAAGTGGTTAAATCGGCGCGGGTTATGAAAAAAGCCGTGGCCTACTTGCAGCCATATATTGAACAAGACAAAGCGGGTGGCCAAGCGCAAGGTAAAATCTTGTTAGCCACGGTAAAAGGCGATGTGCACGACATTGGCAAAAACATTGTGGGCGTGGTGCTGCAATGTAATAACTTTGAAGTGATTGATTTAGGCGTGATGGTCTCGTGCGCAGAGATTTTACGGGTTGCCAAAGAACGTAATGTCGATGTGATTGGTTTGTCGGGCCTGATCACTCCGTCGCTTGATGAGATGGTGTATGTGGCTAAAGAAATGACGCGCTTAGGTTTTACTATTCCGTTATTAATTGGTGGCGCTACCACCTCTAAAGCGCATACCGCAGTGAAGATTGCACCGCATTACCAGCATGGCGTGGTGTATGTACCGAATGCTTCTCGTAGCGTATCGGTGGTGCAATCGTTAATCAGTGCAGACGCCAAACCGCCTTATTTAGCGCGTGTAACCGAAGAATATCGTATCGCGGTGGAGCAGCATCTGCGTAGTCGCCCGGGCGAGAAAATGCTCAGTTTAAGCGCGGCACGCGACAACAAGTTTCAACTCGATTTAACCAAAGTGGCACCGGCCCCTGTGCAGCCCGGTGTGCATTATTGGCAAGATGTCGATTTACAACAATTACGCGACTATATTGATTGGACACCGTTTTTTCTAACGTGGCAATTGTCGGGCAAGTTTCCGGCAATTTTAAATCACCCCGAAGTGGGCTTAGAAGCACGTAAAGTGTATCAAGACGCCAATGCCTTGATGGATCAGATGATCCAGCAAAAACGCATTGCTGGCAAAGCCGCCTTTGGTTTTTTTCCGGCCAATAGTGACGGCGACGACATTATTATTTATACCGACGACAGTCGGCAAACTGAGCGCTGCCGTTTACACGGTTTGCGGCAGCAATTAGCCCTGCGTAACAATGCCCCAAACTGCTGTTTAAGTGACTTTATTGCCCCCGTCGGCTCTGGTATTGCCGATTATGTTGGCGCCTTTGCGGTTACCTCCGGTTTTGGTGCCGATGAGTTTGCTGCTGAATTTGTCAAAGTGCATGACGATTACAACAGCATCATGGTCAAAGCCTTGGCCGATCGACTGGCAGAAGCCTTAGCCGAGTATTTACATATGCAAGTACGCCGCCAGTATTGGGGCTATGCTGCCGATGAAACTTTGGATAATGAACAGTTAATTCGTGAATTATACCAAGGGATCCGACCCGCACCGGGTTATCCGGCCTGCCCAGAGCACACCGAAAAAGGCACGCTGTTTCAGTTGCTGGATGTGGAAGCGCAAATCGGCATGAAATTAACGGAAAGCTACGCCATGTGGCCGGGGGCGGCGGTGAGTGGTTGGTACTTTGCGCATCCGGATAGTAAATATTTTGCGGTGAGTAAAATTGATGCCGAACAGGTAGCGGATTATGCGCAGCGCAAAGACTGGGACCTTGCAACGGCAGAAATGTGGTTAGGCCCGAATATCCGTTAAACTTTAGGCTAATCTGGCAAGCTAAGCTGAAGTTTTTCCGGTATTCAGTCTCTTAATTAATCGGCTTTTGCAGTATCATACTCCCGCTACACCAGTGTTGGTGTAGCGGTGTTGTTTTGGAGAGCCTGTGGAAAAGCCGTTTCAAATAAAGTTAATTATCCGCAGAGTCAGCGCAGCTGCCTCGATAGCGTGGTTAAAAAACGCCTGGGGCATTTTTAAGCAATATCCCATCGTTTTTGTGCAGATGATTTTACTGACCCTCGCGTTAAGCGTATTGGCAAGTTTGCACGAGATCACCCTGATTATTGCGGTGTTAGCCAGCCCCTTTATTACAGCCGGTTTTTACCGCGCGGTGTTAGGTGTGCAGCAACAACAAAAAATCAGTATCGACTGGTTATTCCAACCCTTTAAGGAACCCGCCACTCGGCGCATTTTATTAGTGATTGCCGCGCTTAACTTTTTAATTTCTATTCCGTTAGCGCAATTTCGCGTTGATGTATTTGCCACCATGCAATTAGCACAAGAATCCCCTGATGGCGCTGCGGGCTATAGCTGGTCTTTACTTTTGTTATTAATTGCCACCCTGATCACCGCTATGCTGTTTGCTTATGCCGTGGCGATTGCTTATTTTTTAAAAGAACAGCGCATTTTTACCATATTACAAGCCAGTTTTATTGCTTGCTGGCGTAACATTCCGGCCCTAGTGAGTTTTGGTTTATTAAGTTTGCTACTGATTATCTTAACGGTTCCGACCTTTTTCCTAGGCTTAATCGTGGTGATGCCGGTGTTACATATTGCTTTTTTCTTGTCATTTAATGAGCTGTTTGCGCTGCAAGTTAAATCACAACAAGATGGCGTATTAGAAGTGTGACGGCAGATAGACAGCGGGAATTACGCCAAGCGGCACTGAATTATTTAAGTCGGCGAGATTACAGTCGGGCCGCGCTTTCTGTTAAATTACAGCAAAAGGGCGCCACAGCCGAAGAATTAGCGGTAGTGCTCGATTGGTGCAGTAGTGAAAACTACCTGAATGAAGATCGTTTTTTATTAATGATATTGCGTAACCGCTGCCGCCAAGGCTATGGTTACCGCTATATTTTGCAAGAGTGTCGTCAACACAAATTGACCGAGCAGCAACTCGCTACGGCGATTGCCGCAGAAGAAATAGACTGGTGGGATCTCGCCCGCCAAGCCTATCAAAAGAAATTTGGTGAAAAAGCCATTGTTGATTATAAAGACAAAGCAAAACGTATGGCTTTTTTGCAGCGTCGCGGCTTTAGTAGCGAGCAAATCCGGGCGGTCTTTGACCAGAATGATTAACCGAACAACTGAACAGGATTTTTCATGAGTATGACATCTGCCGCAGTACGGCAAGCCTTTTTAGATTTCTTCGCCAGCAAAGGCCACAGCATTGTGTCGAGTAGTTCCTTGATCCCAGGTAACGATGCCACCTTGTTATTTACCAATGCGGGTATGGTTCAGTTTAAAGATGTATTCTTAGGCCAAGACCAACGTAACTACACGCGCGCGGTTTCGTCTCAGCGCTGTGTCAGGGCGGGGGGTAAGCACAACGATTTAGAAAACGTCGGTTATACCGCACGTCATCATACCTTTTTTGAAATGCTCGGTAATTTCAGTTTTGGTGATTACTTTAAGCAAGACGCCATTCGATATGCTTGGGAGTTTTTAACCGAAGTGGTGCAACTGCCGAAGAGCAAATTATTAGTCACCATTTATGCAACCGATGATGAAGCCTATGATCTGTGGCTTAACGATATTGGTGTGCCAGCTGATCGGATTATCCGCATTGGTGATAACAAAGGCGCGCCATACGCTTCAGATAACTTCTGGGCAATGGGTGATACTGGCCCATGCGGTCCTTGTACTGAAATTTTCTACGATCACGGTGAAGATATTTGGGGTGGCCCACCAGGCTCACCGGAAGAAGATGGCGATCGTTTTATTGAAATTTGGAATATCGTTTTTATGCAGTTTAACCGCTTAGCCAGCGGTGAAATGCAGCCACTGCCAAAACCCAGTGTGGACACCGGTATGGGCTTAGAACGTATCTCCGCTATTTTGCAACACGTTCACAGCAACTATGAAACGGATACCTTTGTTTCGTTAATTAACGCGGCTGCAGCGGTTACTGGCGCGAGCGATTTATCGGATAAGTCGTTGCGGGTGATTGCCGACCACATTCGTAGTTGTGCGTTCTTAATTATTGATGGCGTGATGCCATCGAACGAAGGCCGCGGTTATGTGCTACGCCGGATTATTCGTCGTGCGGTGCGCCATGGTAATAAATTAGGTGCGAAAGGCGCGTTTTTCTACAAATTAGTGGCCGCATTAGCGGCGCAGATGGGTGAAGCTTACCCCGAGTTGCTAACGAAACAAGCCATCATCGAAAAAGCGTTACGCTTGGAAGAAGAGCAGTTTGGTAAAACCCTAGAGCGTGGTTTACAGATCTTAGACGACGAATTGGCGGCGTTAACCAGCAGCGAAATTCCCGGTTCGCTGGTGTTTAAGTTATATGATACCTATGGTTTCCCCGTCGATTTAACCAACGATGTAGCACGTGAGCGTAACTTAACGATTGACCAAGCGGGCTTTGATAGCGCAATGGCCGAGCAACGTAAACGTGCACAGCAAGCCAGCAACTTTGGTGTGGACTACAATCAACAAGTGAGCTCCAACCAGCAGACTGAATTTACCGGTTATACCGCAGAAGCGGGCAGTGCAGTGGTCGTTGAAATTTTAAAAGATGGCCAAAGCGTGCCGCAATTAGCCGCGGGTGATAGCGGGTTAGTGATTTTAGATAGCAGCCCTTTTTATGCGGAGTCGGGCGGCCAAGTGGGTGATACCGGTACCTTAAATAACAGTGCAGGTGTACTTTTTTCGGTACAAGATACCGTTAAAATTGGTAAAGCCTTTGCCCACCAAGGTAAAGCCGAGCAGGCGCTGCAAGTGGGTATGCGTTTAGATGCCAACATTGATGCCGCGCGGCGCGATGCGATCCGCAAAAATCACTCAGCAACGCACTTATTACATGCAGCGTTACGCCAAGTGCTCGGTGAGCATGTCACGCAAAAAGGCTCCTTAGTGGGGCCAGAGCGCTTACGCTTTGACTTCTCACACTTTGAAGGGGTGAAAGCCGCCGAGTTGCAGCAGATTGAACAGCTGGTCAATCAGCAGATCCAATTAAACGTAGCCTTACAAACGCGCATTATGTCGATTGATGATGCGAAAACCGCCGGCGCGATGGCGTTATTCGGTGAAAAGTATGATGAAGAAGTCCGTGTGTTAAGCATGGGTGATTTTTCTATCGAACTTTGTGGTGGTACCCATGTCAACAGAACAGGTGATATTGGTGTCTTCAAAATTGTCAGTGAAGGCGGTATTGCTTCGGGAGTTCGGCGTATTGAAGCGGTTTGCGCCGCAGCGGCCATTAGCTACATTCAGCAATTAGAAGCGCAAGCACAGCAAGCGGCGGCTTTACTAAAAGGTGATACTTTTAGTTTAACCGAGCGGGTGCAGCAAAGCTTAGACCGCGCTAAGTCGCTTGAGAAAGAAATTGAGCAGTTAAAGGGTAAACTGGCCAGTTATGCTGGCGCATCGTTAACCGATAACGTGCAGCAATTAAACGGTGTACAAGTACTTATTCAACAATTACCTGATACAGATGGCAAAGCCTTGCGTACCTTGTTAGACGAATTGAAAAATAAACTCGGCTCGACCGTGATTTTATTAGCCAGTTCGCAAGAGGGTAAAGTGAGTTTAATTGCTGGGGTCACTGCGGATTTAACCGCCAAAGTGCATGCTGGGCAGTTAGTCGCATGGGCTGCTAACCAATTAGGTGGCAAAGGGGGTGGCCGGCCAGATATGGCACAAGCGGGCGCAACTGACGTTGAAAACTTACCAAAAGTTTTAGAATTAGCTTTTTCGTATATAAAAGAGCGGCTTTAATGCCGCTTAGCTATAATGAAGCTGATTGAAGCGTTTTAAAAGGAACAATGCTGGGTTATCATACCGGCAAAGTAAGCAGTAGTAACAAATACTGCTATAGACAGGCAAAGGAGCAAAAGAATGCTAATACTGACACGTCGTGTAGGCGAGACCCTAATGATCGGTGATGAAGTTACCGTAACTGTATTAGGCGTTAAAGGTAATCAAGTACGGATTGGTGTTAATGCACCAAAAGATATTTCTGTACACCGTGAAGAAATTTATATGCGTATTCAAGCTGAAAAAGACACCAACGGTGGCAATTTTAGCGAGACTGAGTAAGCGTACAAAACACCCTAAACGAGAGCCGGTTATTTACTCTGTCTTGTAAGATGACTTAAATAACCAGCAAATTGTTTAAAAGGTCGGCAAACACACTGATCTGCTCCAAAAATTGTTTGACATATTTTCCTGAGACATTAATATACACGCCGCAACACAGAGTGGAGAAATGGCCGAGTGGCTGAAGGCGCACCCCTGCTAAGGGTGTATAGGGGAAACTCTATCGAGGGTTCGAATCCCTCTTTCTCCGCCATTTTTAAGATGGACGCATAGCTCAGCTGGATAGAGTACTCGGCTACGAACCGAGCGGTCGGAGGTTCGAATCCTCCTGCGTCCACCATCTTAAATTGGGCAGTACCTTACACAGTACTTTAATCATTATGTAGACAAACGCTTCACCCTGGACGCATAGCTCAGCTGGATAGAGTACTCGGCTACGAACCGAGCGGTCGGAGGTTCGAATCCTCCTGCGTCCACCATATACGAAGAACCCGCCTAGTGGCAACACTAAGCGGGTTTTTTACATTTAAGCCTAAATTAAACTGACGCAGGCGGGTGAGAAGCTCCGTTAGGTTCGACCAACTTATCGGGAATAAGTTGGTGCGCACTTTAGTGCGACCCGCAGGGCAGGCGGCAGGATAGCCGCCTGTTATCCTCCTGCGTCCACCATATACGAAGAACCCGCTACGGCTTTCGCCTTAGCGGGTTTTTTCATTCTGACGTGATGCAAACTGACGCAGGCGGCAATTATGGCTGTAAGTCAGCATTTCACCTTGCGGTGAGATACTTTCTTTTGCGTCGCCAAAAGAAAGTATCCAAAGAAAATGCGACCCCACTTCCGCTCGAAAGCCCGGCTGCTCATGCGTTGTCCAAGGCGAAAACGTAACTCGCGCGGCGCTACCGTCGCCGCACTCAAACACCCGTTTTCTTAAAACCTTGGTCAACGATGATCAGTCGGCTCGCTCTAAGGGGGATAAAATCGAGGACGTTTAGTCTTTGGCCCCAGAACACGCTTCCATATAAGAAAAAAACCGCCTAGTGGTAACACTGAGTGGTTTGTCATTTAAGGCCTATATTGTTAATTAGCTAAACGTTTTCGCCGTTGGCGAGATACTTTCTTTTGCGTCGCCAAAAGAAAGTATCCAAAGAAAATGCGACCCCACTTCCGCTCGAAAGCCCGGCTGCTCATGCGTTGTCCAAGGCGAAAACGTAACTCGCGCTATGCTTCGTCGCCGCACTCAAACACCCGTTTTCTTAAAACCTTGGTCAACGATGATCAGCTGGCTCGCTCTAAGGGGGATAAAATCGAGGACGTTTAGTCTTTAGCCCCAAAACACCCTTCCAATACGAAGAAACCCGCCTAGTGGCAACACTGAGTGGTTTGTCATTTAAGGCCTATATTGTTATTTAGCTAAACGTTTTCGCCGTTGGCGAGATACTTTCTTTTGCGTCGCCAAAAGAAAGTATCCAAAGAAAATGCGACCCCACTTCCGCTCGAAAGCCCGGCTGCTCATGCGTTGTCCAAGGCGAAAACGTAACTCGCGCTATGCTTCGTCGCCGCACTCAAACACCCGTTTTCTTAAAACCTTGGTCAACGATGATCAGTCGGCTCGCTCTAAGGGGGAATAAAAGCCACCAAAGCGGTATTTACTTAGCTGAATAGCTTGTTTGGTAGCTTCGGGGTCAGATACCGAGCTTTATCGAGTCGCACCCGTTACTGACAGAATAAATTTTCAACATTAATTGGCAGTTCAGTTCAGAAGTATCACACTGATAACTAAGCTTTATTGCACAAGGACGTTCAATGCAAAGACGCACCGCTGCTGTTACAACTGTATCCCTGTTCTTACTGCTGTTGCTCGGCCTGTATCAACTGGCGTCCTCACGGCAGTATCAGCTGTTTGGCGAGCTGATCGCCCGGGTGGAAATAGAACAGCCGTTAATTGCCCTCACTTTTGACGATGGCCCCTCAGAGCGTTATACCGCCGAGGTAGTTGAACTGCTGGCACGCTATCAGGTGCCGGCCACTTTTTTTGTCACAGGCCATGAGCTCGCGCGCCATCCGGAGCAAGGCCGTTTGTTGGTGCAGGCCGGGCATCAGTTAGGCAATCATAGCTACACCCACAAGCGCATGCTGCTGGTATCATCGGCAACCGTAGCGTCAGAACTGGAGCGCACCGATCAGCAAATCCGGCAGGCGGGTTTTACTGACGAGATCCTGTTTCGACCACCTTACGGCAAAAAGCTGTTTAGCCTGCCCCGGTATCTTAACCAGCAGCAGCGTAAAACCATTATGTGGGATTTAGAGCCAGAGTCCGAGCCAAAGCTGGTAGCGGATCCCCAAGTGATGGCGGCAGCGGTGATAGCCAAGGCCCGCCCCGGTAGTATTATCCTGTTACATGTGATGTACCAAAGTCGGCAAAGTTCGCGCGAGGCTCTGCCGCTCATTATTGAAGGGCTGCTGGCGAAAGGTTATCGCTTTGTTTCTGTGAATGAATTAATCACCATGCAGGCCAGTAATAATCAGCTACCTGCAAATAAAAAGTAGCTTCGGGGTCAGATACCGAGCTCTCAAGGCCTATATTGTTAATTAGCTAAACGTTTTCGCCGTTGGCGAGATACTTTCTTTTGCGTCGCCAAAATAAAGTATCCAAAGAAAATGCGACCCCACTTCCGCTCGAAAGCCCGGCTGCTCATGCGCTGTCCAAGGCGAAAACGTAACTCGCGCTATGCTTCGTCGCCGCACTCAAACACCCGTTTTCTTAAAACCTTGGTCAACGATGATCAGTCGGCTCGCTCTAAGGGGAAATAAAAGCCATAGCGGTATTCGCTTAGCTGAATAGCTTGTTTGTGCCAAAACTGGTCTTCTCCCTAAGACATTTACTAAATATTATTGGTTGTCATTACAGTCAAGTCATATCGAAAGAGCATCGCGCTTCGTTAGGCGGGTGTTTCAGTATTTATCACGAATAATAAAAACTTCTGTACCCATAACGTGTTGTGAAAAGTTCAAAACCGATGTAATGTCAGCAACATGAATTTTACAAAAACGGAAAAGTCCGTGTTTAAATATGAAATTTTCCGTTGAATAAGCTGTTAGACACCACAGGCAATCTTGTAATGAAACAATTAATAGGCATTTTAAGAAAATCAGCAAAAGACTCCCGGGTAACGTTAGTCACAGGAGCGTTCTTTGGTGCATTAACAAACGTATATGCCGTTCAAGCAGCTGTCATTTTGCTTGCGCTGATGGTTTTTGTATTTGGTTTCGCCTTTTATGATCAGCGCCGCTCCTTGAAACAATTAGCCATTTCAGAAGAGGAGATAATGGGGCTCTTGAAGCCCAGTCAAGAAGCGCTTACAGCAATTCAAAAATCTAATAAAAATCACCTAGTGGTTGGCGATTTTGTAGAGATCATCCCTCACCCAAATTTAAACACAGCAACTCGGGCAGCCGATGCAGGCTGGAGCCCAGCAGAAATTATCGTTGAGCTTGACGACAGGGAGTTTGATGCAAAAGAGCTTTTGGAACTATCCGGAGGGAAAAATGAATTTGATCCTCCGAACGGTACTAAGTACGCACTTGTTTCAGCTCCATTTGTAACCGAAGAGTCTCCGCAACTCGAACTTGTTCTCAACGAAACAAACTATTTCACGGTTCAAACTGCCAAAAAGCTTTTGCGGGAACAACCACAATTGCAGTCCAAATTTGGAAGTGTTGTACTTGAAGACAACCGCATCCCATCCAGCTTGTGTCTTCACTATGTAATCCGTACAGCCGACGACTCTATTCTGTGTATGAAACGATCCGGAGGCATGGCCTATCACAGCGGGCTTTGGAGTATTACCGGTGAAGAGCAAGTATCGGATCACGAAATCGGCAAACAGGCGCCAATTGAAAAATTATTTAAACGGGCCCTGTGCGAAGAAATTTTTCAGTTACGAAATAGTTCAGCACTTCAGGACGTAATGCCATTTCTTGAAGATGATTTAAGGTTTATTAGGATATTGTCAATTGGAATCGAGCTTCCGCTTTATAACCCCACAATCATCGGGCTAGCTCAACTATCCATTGATGTATCTGAACTTCGTAAAAGACTGATTGAGCGAAAGCGAAATCTTGCACTTAATGCAGGCCACGATGATGAAGGGGATTTTTTTATTTTATCTAAATATGACGCCTACAAACTACTAAGGGAAGGCACGGCAACTGTCACTGGGCTTTTCAGCCAACGGGCTGAGATCCTCACGGAAAATTTACTTCACCCGACTTCGCGCTATCGACTATTTAGAGTGTTGAGAACAACTCTTCGTAGGTCGTTACAGCAAGGAGCTATATGATGAATTACAGGTCTAACATGAGGTTCGAGAGGGACGCGCCAAAAGCGGCACGCCCCTCAACTCTGCGTTAAAACTTTGAATGGTTAAGTTTATGCACCAACACCAATCAGAAAAGCTAAAGGCTTTGGTTAAAAAAGGTAAATGGTCTTACGTTTTAAAGCACGGTGTGCTTGGTTGGGGAGTGCCAACAGCTATTCTCTGGTCAGCCATCATGCATTTTATAGGCAGCATACCTTTTAACGAAAGTATATTTCTCGCTCTTGTGTTGTTTCCAATTGGTGGGTTATTTTGGGGATTATTCATGTGGTTTTTTATAAAGCGTGAATTCAGTAAGTTGCAACAAGATCAGTAATAACAAGCCAGCTTTATGGCTAGCTGCGATGTTAAACCGCGGCTAAGTTTTCTGCGCTGAATTTGGCGCTGAGGAGTACAAAATGGAGTCGATAACACACCCAACCGCTTTAGCAATAATTTACTTTCTAGGAATGCTGGTTATCGGTAGTGCTATACAGTGGACGTTTTTAATCAAGTTGAAAAAGCACCATCCTGAACAATGGAAGCACGCTGGTACCCCGACCATTATGAGCAATGGTGATCTTGTAAAAGCTTGGCCAACCACTAAGTATTTAATACAGAAACTATATAAAGAATCCAATTCAAGCTCCGGTATTAAATTTTGTGACCTTTATCGCTCACCGATGATATATGGTTACTTTTTAACGGCTATTTCAGTCCCTTTGTTTTTTGCAAGTATATTACTATTTGGCTGGCCTCCGGCTTGGTCTTAGGGTATTTCTAACTCGCGGTTTAAAGTGCGCAAATTTACGTTGGCTTGGTTTCGCGCCGCTGCAATTTAGCCAACATGTTTTTTCTAATCAAGGCGTATGGCTCACTTGGATGCATAGTGAATATTAAATTTTTTATTTTTTTGTTACCTTTCGTAATTTTTAGTCCTGACGTTTTCACTCAGGAGAAAATTTCTGACAAGCCTGAATGGCAATCATTCTTCGATAAGCATCAAGCAACCGGCACTATTCTTATCGTTGACGGTCGTGGTTCAACCGAAAAAGTCAGTGTTTATGATAGAGCACGAGCGAATCAGCGCTACTCACCCGCATCCACCTACAAAATCCCTCATACCCTTTTTGCGTTAGATGCCGGGATAGTTAAGGACGCATTTCAGGTGTTTCCATGGGATGGCGTTAAAAGAGACTACGAACCTCATAATCAGGATCAGAATTTGCGTTCTGCTATGCGGCATTCTGCACTTTGGGTGTATGAGCGTTTTGCGAAGGCGCTGGGTGAGAAAAATGCAAAGCGCTATCTAAAAAGAATCGATTATGGAAATAGGGATCCCAGCACAGCCGGTGGGGCATACTGGGTCGATGGAAAGCTCGCCATATCGGCGACAGAGCAAGTAACGTTTTTGAAAAAACTGTATCACAATGAGCTTCCGTTCAAGTTAGAGCATCAACTTCTTTTAAAGGATATTATGATAGTTGAGGCTGGAAAGGATTGGATATTACGAGCAAAGACAGGATGGGAAGGTCGTTACGGCTGGTGGGTCGGGTGGGTAGAATGGCCATCTGGAGCAGTTTTTTTTGCACTTAATATAGACACTCCCAATCGATGGCAGGATCTTTACAAACGGGAAGCAATCGTTCGAGATGTTCTTTTGTCCGTTGAAGCACTACCGCCTAATCAGTGAATGCAGCCATCCTAAACGGCGGCTGATTTAAGCGTTATAATTTATTGCATCATTTGCGTAATCAGGAATAGAAATGAACGGACCGGCAAAAAACGGCGCTTTAATATATTCTAATAATATTCATTCGCTTGCTAAATTTTATACTGAGTTGTTTTCGATGAACGTGACACGGGAAACGTCAGAGCTCGTTAGTCTGGTTAAAGACGGCTTTAATATCGTTATCCATGTTCCACTAACTACAATGCCTACACCAGATTTCAATTCAATTAAGCTGTTTATGGCAGTTGATGATCTCAATGCCACTAAATTGAAAGCCGAGCAGCTAGGCGGTCAGTCATTTGCAGGTGTATGGTCTAATCCAATATTTAAGGTATGTAACATAGCAGACTCAGATGGTAATCATATTCAAATACGTGAGTTCAGTTGATAGCAAAACATAACCAGCTCTCAATGGTTGTCGAACACCAACCCGCAGCGCGTTAATTTTGGGCGTGAGGTGCTACAAAAAATTCTCTGAGGAACGATAAAATGGCTGAACTTAAGACAAAGGCAACTCACGCCAGTGTCGCGGACTACATATCCACACGCGCTAACGACAGCCAAAAGACAGACTGTGAAACCCTAATGGCGATGTTTAAGAAAATTACAGGGCAACCACCGAAGATGTGGGGCCCGAGCATCGTCGGCTATGGCTCATACAAGTACAAATACGAGAGTGGCAGAACGGGAGAAATGTGTTTAACCGGATTCGCTATCAGAGGGCGAGAACTTGTTGTCTATTTAAGCTGCGAAGATACAACCCATGCCTCACTGCTCTGTAAGCTTGGCCAGCACCGTATGACCAAATCCTGTTTATACTTCAAGCGCCTTTCTGATCTAGATACAACTGTGCTGGAGCAGCTAGTCATCAACTCTATCGAGAAGATAAACGCCCGGTACAACGAAAACAAAAACACCTAACCCCTTACTCAAGCTAAACGGCAACAGCGAAAAAGTTAAGTACTATCATCTTATTACAGGTTTTTCTTGTAGAATAGAATCTTGGTATCTGCCCCCGAAGCTTGTGAAAAAAAGCTTCCTCCAGATTTTAGTCCCCCTTAGAGCGAGCCGACTGATCATCGTTGACCAAGGTTTTAAGAAAACGGGTGTTTGAGTGCGGCGACGGTAGCGCCGCGCGAGTTACGTTTTCGCCTTGGGCAACGCATGAGCAGCCGGGCTTTCGAGCGGAAGTGGGGTCGCATTTTCTTTGGATACTTTCTTTTGGCGACGCAAAAGAAAGTATCTCGCCAACGGCGAAAACGTTAAACGCTGCGTAAAGCTTCGGCTGGAGCACGCGGTAAATACCTCCCTGTACGCTCCTCTTTTTCATCCCTGAAAAAGACGTCTCCAGCCAAAGTTTACTTCGCTGTCAACTCGTTCAACATGATTTGCCACTACAGCAAAAATGATGCTGATAATCTCACTGTTGCAATTGATACAAACTGCTCAACTAAGGGAATACTGCTTAGAATATGAGCTCCCCTTAGAGCGAGCCGACTGTTCATCGTTGGCCAAGGTTTTAAGAAAACGGGTGTTTGAGTGCGGCGACGGTAGCGCCGCGCGAGTTACGTTTTCGCCTTGGACAGCGCATGAGCAGCCGGGCTTTCGAGCGGAAGTTGGGTCGCATTTTCTTTGGATACTTTCTTTTGGCGACGCAAAAGAAAGTATCTCGCCAAGGGCGAAAACGTTAAACGCTCCGTAAAGCTTCGGCTGGAGCACGCGATAAATACCTCCCTGTACGCTCCTCTTTTTCATCCCTGAAAAAGACGTCTCCAGCCAAAGTTTACTTCGCTATTAACTCGCTCTACTCCGAACCTAGATCTTTTCTTTGGGATAATCATTCCCCCCTTGCAGCGAGCCGACTGATCATCGTTGACCAAGGTTTTAAGAAAACGGGTGTTTGAGTGCGGCGACGAAGCATAGCGCGAGTTACGTTTTCGCCTTGGGCAACGCATGAGCAGCCGGGCTTTCGAGCGGAAGTGGGGTCGCATTTTCTTTGGATACTTTCTTTTGGCGACGCAAAAGAAAGTATCTCGCCAACGGCGAAAACGTTAAACGCTGCGTAAAGCTTCGGCTGGAGCACGCGGTAAATACCTCCCTGTACGCTCCTCTTTTTCATCCCTGAAAAAGACGTCTCCAGCCAAAGTTTACTTCGCTATTAACTCGCTTTACTCCGAACCTAGATTTTTGCTTTGGGATAATCATTCTCCCCTTGCAGCGAGCCGACTGATCATCGTTGGCCAAGGTTTTAAGAAAACGGGTGTTTGAGTGCGGCGACGGTAGCGCCGCGCGAGTTACGTTTTCGCCTTGGACAGCGCATGAGCAGTTGGGCTTTCGAGCGGAAGTGGGGTCGCATTTTCTTTGGATACTTTCTTTTGGCGACGCAAAAGAAAGTATCTCGCCAACGGCGAAAAAGTTAACTACTATCATCTTATTACAGGTTTCTCCTGCAAAATAATGTACATATGGCCATGAAATTACTCTTTCGTTCTTTAGCTCTGCTGATCTTACTGATCGGCTTTTACCAGTTATATGCAGTAGCAGAGCGTGTAACCAGTGCACTTTGGAGCCTTTATAAGTTTTATGGAAGCAACGGGGAAGGGATTTCAATTGGAAGCTCAATGGCGCTGATTACTTATGTGGTATCAATTTGTTTATTAGTTGCTTTAGCGACTATTTACAAAAAATCAGATGACAGGATCGCGTTGTTATTATCAAAGGTTTCAGCTTTCACATTATTGTTTGGCCTTATACTGTTAACCGCTTTACTGGTAAGCCCATTAGCTCACTTTTACCCAAGATAGCGGCACTTAACAAGACGCTTGTCTCTTACCCAGAAGCTTAAGTAACTTCTCCTTAGAGCGAGCCGACTGATCATCGTTGGCCAAGGTTTTAAGAAAACGGGTGTTTGAGTGCGGCGACGAAGCATAGCGCGAGTTACGTTTTCGCCTTGGGCAACGCATGAGCAGCCGGGCTTTCGAGCGGAAGTGGGGTCGCATTTTCTTTGGATACTTTCTTTTGGCGACGCAAACGAAAGTATCTCGCCCACAGCGAAAATGTTAATAATTACAGTCTGATGCAAATGAAATTTGCGGTTACTTTGAGTCATTTATATTAAGAGATAAAGGCGTAAAGCGAAACGCCATAGTTTTGCAATAATGCCGCTACCCGTGGCCATGATATTTAGTCGTTTGATTTTCGAAAATATGCTATAACAACAACATAGTTCCTCGAGGGCAAATTCATTCGTGTCCATCGCTAACGGTCAAACGCTTCCACCATCTTTTTCTGCTGCTTCAGCGCCAAACGACGAATTGGTGCTGTGCCGGCATTGTGATTTATTACAACAATTACCCAGTTTACAAGCCGGACAAGAAGCGCACTGTCGCCGTTGTCATTCTCGGCTGGATGCACGACAGCCACAGCCCATCTTACGCCCAGTCTCTTATGCGGCTTCGGCGCTGTTTATGTTGTTAATGGCGAATTTATTTCCTTTCGTCAGTATGGGCTTAGCCGGTAACCATAGCGAAATGCATTTTTTTGATGCGTCCTCGGTATTGTTTAATGAGTACCACCAAAGCTTAGCAATCTTAGTTTGGTTATTTATTCAAGCGGTTCCGGCATTTTGCATGGTGGCAGTGATTTATTTAAAGTTGGGTATGGTTTACCGTTTGCCAGCACGTATTTGGGTGGCCCGCGTGCTGTTTATGTTGAAGCCGTGGAGTATGGTGGACATCTTTTTGATGGGGTTGTTAATCAGCTTTGTTAAGTTGGTTGCCGATGCCGATATTTCACTGGGTCCAAGCTTTTGGGCTTTTTGTTTATTTTGTTTATTTCATTTACGTACTTTTCAGGTGATCGACCGCCATCAACTCTGGTCGAAGATTGCGCCGAGCCCGCAACCGGCGGTAGCGGCGAAAGTCGGGCAAAGTGGTTTAAGCCAACAGCTAAAATTATGCCAGTGTTGCACCGCGATTATGCGTGAGCAGCGCACGCATTGTCCGCGCTGTCATAGCCGGGTGTATGCCCGTAATCCTGCGAGCTTGCAGCGTACACTCGCACTTTTGCTGGCGGCTTGTATTTTGTATATACCGGCAAATTTGTTACCCATAATGCGTACGGTCTCTTTTGGCAGTATTACCGACTCAACCATCATTAGTGGTTTATTGTTAATGTGGCAAGACGGCGAATATCCGGTGGCGATTGTGATATTGTTAGCCAGTGTGGTGGTGCCCATAGTGAAAATCATCGTGATGTTCTGGTTATGCTATTTGACAAAGTACCCCACAGCCAGACAAGGTAAGATGAGCACGCAAATTTATTTATTGGTGGATTGGGTAGGACGCTGGTCCATGGTCGATGTGTTAGTGGTGGCCATTTTGGCAGCTTTGGTGCGGTTCGGTTTGCTGATGAGCGTCTATCCCGGAGTGGGGGCGTTAGTATTTGCTGCAGTGGTGGTGATTACCATGTTGGCGGCAATAAGTTTTGATCCGCGTTTGCTGTGGGATCAGCAAGCTGAGACAAGGAGAGATGTGTGACAGAGGCAGAGTTAGTGCAGGCCGATGTAAGTCCGATCAAGCAGTGGTCGCCGATTTGGGTAGTACCTATCGTCGCTATCCTCATTGGTTTGTGGATGTTATATAACCATTTTCAGCAACAAGGCGCGATGTTGTTGCTCGTGGCAGAAAACGCGGAAGGTATTGTTGCCGGTAAAACCCAAATTAAGAATCGTAATGTCGATGTTGGGCAGGTGGTCTCGGTTGAATTGAGTGAAGATCTTAGTCAAGTGATGATCAAAGCGCGTATGAAGCCGAATGTGACGCCATTGTTAAACGAAGCGTCACAGTTTTGGGTGGTGAAACCCCAAATTGGTCGAGGTGGTGTAACCGGCTTAAATACCCTGATGTCGGGCTCTTATATTGAATTACAACCCGGTGATGCGACTCGGGTGGTGCTCACCCATCCGTTATTAAATACCCCACCCGTTGCTTCAGCTGATGCACCTGGCGTGCGTGTAAAATTACAAACCTCTGATGCGGGCGGCTTAACCATTGGTGATCCGGTGTTATACCGAGGCTATGAAGTGGGCACCGTGGAAAGCAGCGAATTTGAACTAAGCACGCGCAGCACGCATTATCAGTTATATATCAAACAACCTTTTGACGTGTTGGTTACTGAAAATGTGCGGTTTTGGCTAAGCAGTGGTTTGTCTATCGACTTATCGGCAGAAGGTCTGTCAGTGGATGTGGGCTCTGCCGCGACCTTACTGAGCGGCGGTGTCAGTTTTGATGTGCTAGATGGTTGGCCTGTTGGTGCCGCGGCCGAAAATGGTACCGAGTTTCAGTTGTTTCCGGATAAGCAAAGCATCCAAGATGGTATGTATTATCAGTTTGTAGAGTATCTGGTCTTTTTTGATGAATCGGTACGCGGCTTAAAGGCCGGTGCGCCGGTTGAGTTTCGAGGGGTGCGAGTAGGTACCGTTACCAGTGTACCGTTCTTTTTCGCGATGAAAAAACCGTTTGAAGTCTCGTTGAATCAAGGGGTGCCCGTTCTGTTAAGAATTGAAGCCGGCCGGCTTTATGAAAACCTCACCTTAGCGCAATTGGGCAATGAACTTAGCCAGGCGGTAAGTCGTGGCCTTCATGCCGTATTAAAAACCGGTAATTTATTAACGGGAGCACTCTATGTCGATTTGGATATCAACAGCGAGCTCTTAGCCGATAGTCGGCAACAAGCGTTATATAACGAGCAATTGTTGTTAAGTCGCCAGGCGGGCTATCCCAGCTTACCCTCAGCGCGCAGCGGTTTTAGTAACATTGAGCAAAAAGTGCTGATGGCACTGGATAAAATCAATAATCTACAATTAGAAGAATTCTTAACGCAGGGCCAACAAACCTTGGCAGCAACAGAGCAAATGCTAGCCAGCAGTGAGCAGTTATTAGCGACCTTACAGCAGTTTGTTAGCCAACCTGAGTTACAACAGTTACCGAGTGAATTGCAGCAAAGCTTAACCGACTTACGCCAAGCGTTAGCCGGAGTAAGCCCGGGGTCAACCGCTTATGAACGAGCGGGAATGAATTTGCAAATGATGGATCAGGTACTAAGAGAGTTACAACCGGTGTTGAAAATGCTGAATCAGCAAAGCAATGCCTTACTGATCAATGCCAGTGATAATGCCGATCCGCAGCCAAGGAAAGCTCAACAATGAAACTACATTTACTTGTCATATTGGCCTTGCTGATCACCTTAAGTGCCTGCAGCAACACTGTTAATGGTACACGTTATTATCAGGTTGCAGCACCAAGTGCCAAGCCAGTCGAGCCAGCAGCGATAGCCGCATTAGCCATTGCGCCAGTGAGAGTGGCGAGTTATTTAAATGGCAGTGGTTTAGTGGTGCAACAATCAACGGTCGAGTTTAGTATCGCGCGACAGCATCTGTGGACAGATTCTTTAGAGCAGCAGCTGCAACGTCAGCTTACCGAATATTTATTGACCAGTGTGCCAAAGCTGGCGTTATTGCCACAACCGACGGCACAAGTTGCGCTATTACGCTTAGATATTGACCGTTTTTATGCCGATGCAGCTGGTCAGGCTGTGGTTAGTGGCCGTTACAGTATTAGTGACGAACAACGGGTGCAAACACAAGCCTTTTTGTATCAGGTACCGTTGGCCGATGCCGGTTATCCTGCCATGGTAAACGCCTTGAGTATAGGCTGGCAGCAGTTATTACAGGACATCACCTTAGCCGTGCAGCAGCATTAACGTAAGTGGGATTATATTTAGCTGTTTGGATGTCTAGAAATTTAAACGGCCTAACTCTTGACGCTAAGCTGGCAATCGGCTAAAAAGACCTATAGTAAGTATCACGCTAATTTATTTTATTATCACAACAGTTTAGACCATACTCTTTTAACTATTGTCTAACGCTTGCTAAGGTTTTTAAGCAAGCGCCACTGTGTAAACACGTTGAGGAATTTAACGATGGTTGCTGATTTACTGTTTGAAGCAGCGGGATTGATGCTGATAGGCATGGTCTCGGTGTTTACTTTTCTCTTTTTGCTGGTGGTGTTACTGCAACTCATGAGCAAAACGATCCAGCGTTATTTCCCTGTTAAACAAACCGAAAAATCATCTCACGTCAGCACAACGGCTGCCGGCGGTGTTTCCCCTACTATCATTGCTGCTATTAGCGCTGCAGTGCATCAGTACCGTCAAAAACAATAAACAGACCAAGAGGATACTGGCATGACGAAGCCTTTGTTATTAACCGAGCTGGTGTTGCGCGATGCACACCAATCGTTGTTGGCTACCCGCTTACGTTTAGAAGATATGCTGCCAATCGCCAGCAAGTTAGATAAAGTCGGTTACTGGTCAATGGAGTCTTGGGGTGGGGCCACCTTCGATTCTTGTATACGTTATTTAGGTGAAGATCCTTGGCATCGCATTCGCGAATTAAAAAAAGCCATGCCAAACACCAAGCAACAAATGTTGTTACGCGGTCAAAACTTACTGGGTTATCGCCACTATGCCGATGATGTTGTCACGCGCTTTGTTGAACGCGCTCACGACAACGGTGTAGATGTATTCCGCATCTTTGATGCCATGAACGATATTCGTAATTTGCAAACCGCAGTACAAGCGGCCATCAAGGTGGGCGCGCATGCCCAAGGCACCATTTCTTATACCGTCAGCCCAGTGCATACCATTGATATGTGGTTGAATATGGCGCGGCAGTTAGAAGATATGGGTTGTGACTCCATTTGTATTAAAGACATGGCCGGTTTACTTAAACCTTATACCTGTGAAGAGTTAATTACCCGTTTAAAAGAAGAAGTAAAAATACCCATTGCCATGCAATGTCATGCCACCACCGGTTTAAGCACCGCTACGTATCAAAAAGCCATTGATGCGGGTATTGATATGCTTGATACCGCCATTTCTTCTATGAGTATGACCTATGGTCACACTGCAACGGAAACAATGGTTGCAATCACTGAAGGCACAGAACGTGATACCGGCTTGAATATGGAGCTGATGGCAGAAATTGCGGCTTACTTCCGTGATGTTCGAACGAAATATGCCCAGTTTGAAGGCTCATTAAAAGGCGTTGACGCCCGTATTTTGTTAGCGCAAGTGCCCGGTGGCATGCTCACCAATATGGAAAGTCAGTTAAAAGAACAAGGCGCCATCGAGAAATTGGATGACGTACTGAAAGAAATCCCTCGCGTGCGCGAAGATCTGGGTTTCTTACCGTTAGTCACACCGACATCGCAAATTGTGGGTACCCAGGCGGTATTAAACGTCTTAACGGGCGAGCGCTATAAAACCATCACCAAAGAAACGGCGGGTGTGTTAAAAGGCGAATACGGTGCCACACCGGCGCCGGTTAATGCGGAATTACAAGAAAAGGTCTTGGCCGGTGGCAAAGCCATTACTTGCCGCCCTGCGGATGTATTAACGCCAGAGTTAGAGAAACTCACCGCAGAACTCACCGAACTCGCGAAAACCGAAAACATCGATTTAGCCACTGATACTGTTGATGACGTATTAACTTACGCCTTATTCCCACAAGTGGGCTTGAAGTTCCTAAAAAATCGTAACAATCCGGCGGCGTTTGAGCCTGCACCGGTTATGCCTTCTTCTTCAGCAAAACCCAAAGTGGCAGAGCGTCAACCACAGGCTAACACCGGCCCAGCGAGCTATAGCGTGCGGGTAGACGGTAAAGTGTATGAGGTTGATGTTGCGCCAACAGGTGAATTAAGCAGCGTTAAACCGGTGGTATCTGAAAATATCCCTGGTAGCGCCTCGGTTACCGGTAGTGCAACGTTAAATGCCCCCTTAGCCGGTAATATCTGGAAAATCGTGACCAAGCCGGGTGCCAGCGTGCAACGGGGTGATGTGGTGATCATTATGGAAGCGATGAAGATGGAAACTGAAGTGCGGGCGGTGGCCAATGGTACTGTCTCGAAAATTCATGTTGCGGCCGGTGACTCTGTCACGACCGGCGATGTGCTAATCAGTTTTGATTAATGCAGTGTTGAGATAACAAGGATTTCTGATGGAAGCTATTCAAACACTGATTGACTCAACGGGGTTAGTGCACTTTAGCCCTGGCCAAATCATTATGATGTTGGTTGGGGTGCTGCTGCTGTTTTTGGCTATCGCCAAAGGTTTTGAGCCCTTGTTGTTAGTTCCGATTGGCTTTGGCGCAATCTTAACTAACGTACCCTTAGCCGGTATGGGTGAGCCTGGAGGGGTACTCTATCTGTTTTATGATATGGGTATTACCTCGGGTTTATTCCCGTTGCTCATTTTCCTGGGGGTGGGTGCTTTAACCGACTTTAGCGCTTTAATTGCTAATCCGCGGATGTTGTTTTTAGGGGCCGCCGCGCAGTTTGGTATTTTTGCTACGCTACTTGGGGCTATCGCACTGAACTGGGTACCCGGTTTAAGTTTTACCATGAAAGAGGCTTCAGCGATTGCCATTATTGGTGGCGCTGATGGTCCAACGGCGATCTTTTTAGCATCGCGCTTAGCGCCTGATTTGCTTGGCGCTATTGCGGTAGCCGCATACTCTTATATGGCGCTGGTGCCGCTGATCCAGCCTCCTATTATGCGAGCATTAACCACACCAGCAGAGCGGAAGATCCAAATGACACAACTGCGTGTGGTGTCTAAGCGCGAAAAGATCGTCTTTCCTTTACTGTTGTTAGTGCTCACTATTTTGTTATTGCCTACCGCCACGCCGTTAATTGGTATGTTTTGTTTAGGTAACTTAATGAAAGAGTGTGGTGTGGTCGACCGTTTAAGTAAAACCGCACAAAACGAGTTAATTAACATCGTTACCATCTTTTTAGGCCTAGCGGTCGGTTCACGTTTAAGTGCCGATAAATTCTTAACGACGCAAACCTTGGGCATCCTGATGCTGGGTATGGTGGCGTTTGCTATCGGTACCGCGGCCGGTGTGTTGATGGCGAAGTTAATGAATAAGGTATCAAAGCAAAGTATCAACCCGTTGATTGGCTCTGCTGGGGTATCCGCGGTACCGATGGCCGCACGGGTATCGAACAAAGTGGGTTTAGAAGCTGATCCACATAACTTCTTGTTAATGCATGCGATGGGACCGAACGTAGCCGGTGTTATCGGCTCAGCTGTGGCTGCCGGTATCTTGCTAGCCTTAGTCGGCTAATGATTACGCCGTTAAGATTTTTGTGGTTATAACCAAAAGCCCTGCAGCTGCAGGGCTTTTTTATGGGCGACGATAACGCTGAAGTTCGCTAAAAGTGCTAGAGGTGTTGTTAAATCTGCCTTATGCACAGTACGCAGTGGATAGCAGCCTCAAGGCGGATAGACGTTGGATTACTGGCTTGGTCTGCCTGTGTGTCACCGCCTTGATTTACAATTTCATGCGTCAAGGTTTATGGCAGCATAACGTTGTTTAAAATGCGCATTGGTGTTGAGGCAGAAAAACAGCAGGTGCAGAAGTAAAGCGGTCTCGCTTTGACATAGCGAGACCTTAAATGCGTTTAGTTAGCGACCAGTGGTGCTGCAGGTTGCTCTTGGCTCGCTAGGTATTGCTGATGTTGTTGTTGCAGCTCGGCCAATACGGTACTGGCGGTTAGCATAAACTGTTGCTTGTCTTTACCTTGTAGTGGCAGTGCTTCTGGTAATTTCACAGTACGCGGATTACGGTGCACGCCATCGAGCATAAATTCATAATGTAAATGCGCGCCAGTTACACGGCCAGTTGCCCCTAATTTACCAATGCTTTGACCTTGGCGCACACGTTCACCGGTTTTCACTAAGCGTTTCGATAAATGCAGATATTTGGTAACGATGTTATTGGCGTGTTGAATAAACACATAGTGGCCATTTAAGCTGTTGTAGGCTGATTTTGTGACCTTGCCATCACCTGCCGCCATAATGGGGGTGCCGACTGGCGCCACATAATCAGTACCATTATGTGCCCGGACAGTGCCTAACACCGGATGTAAGCGGCGTGGATTAAAGTTAGAGCTAACGTATTGAAAGCTAACCGGCGCGCGCAAAAAAGCCTGGCGCATACTCATGCCATCGGGTTTGTAGTAGTTACCATCGCTATGGCGAATAGCCTGATACACCTGGCCCTGATTGCTGAATTGCGCCGCTAAAATGGTGCCATTACCCAGAAATTCACCTTCAACGTAGTCGGCATTATAGAGCACAGAGAAATAATCGCCCGCGCGAATGTCTAACGCAAAATCGATATCCCAGCCAAAAATGCCGGCAAGTTGCATAATCTGCGCATCGGTTAAGCCTGCGGCTAAACCGGCACTCCAAAAATTACTGCGAATTTCGGCACTGGTGAATTGTTGGCGTTGTTCTACGGGCTTACGTAATTCTTCTACCGTGAAGTTGCCCTCAAGGCCGCGGTTGATTTGTAAGGTAGTCAGGCGATCAATGGCATAACGCAATTGTTGTAATTCGCCTTGCTCATCCAAACCAAATTCCAGTTTTTCACCGGGATAAAGCCGAGTTAACGTGCGTGTTGTTTTGCCTAAATCTAAAATGCTCAGCATAGTTTGCTGGCTAACATTGGCTTTGCGAAACAGGCTAGATAAGATATCGCCACTTTGCACTTCGAGCGTGGTCCACTGTAAACCCCGTTGTTCGATAACTAGTTCGGGTAATTCCGGCACCTCATCACTTACTTCAGGTAAAGCCGCTAAGGGGGTTTCAGCGGGGAGGTTCAGTTCAACACTGTAGGTGTTGCTGATGGCTAAGCTGCTGTGTTCGGAACCGCGAGAGGCAGAGGCTTGCTCGGACGGTAAAAGTAGCAAAATAGCAATAAAAACAGAAACCAGCAGAATTAGCAGGCGATGACGAGAAGGAATTTGAGCGACTAATTGCTGCATAATAACCACAATATCTCAGAATGCACAAAAAGCGAGCATATCTGTTTTTTTTCGAAGATACCAGACTTTTGTGCGTTTCACCTCGGCGGCACATGCGATAGAATGGCCGTTATCTGAGCAAAAATATTTATTCTTAGGAGTTAAAAATGGCCGATTGGGCACAGGCATTAGCAGAGCTAAAACGCGGTTGCGAGGAAATTCTGCTTGAAGAAGAGCTAATTGCCAAATTAAAGGAAGGCAAACCTCTTAAGATCAAGGCGGGCTTCGATCCGACGGCGCCTGATTTACATTTAGGCCATACGGTACTGATTAATAAATTGCGTACTTTTCAACAGTTAGGCCATGAAGTCATCTTCTTAATTGGTGACTTTACCGGCATGATTGGCGATCCGAGTGGTAAAAATGTCACGCGTAAGCCTTTAAGCCGCGAAGAGGTGTTGGCTAACGCTGAAACCTATAAAGAACAAGTATTTAAAATTCTGGATCCGGCCAAAACGCGGGTCGCTTTTAATTCTGAGTGGATGGAGAAATTAGGCGCTGCCGGCATGATCAAACTAGGATCACGCCAAACCGTCGCGCGTATGCTAGAGCGTGATGATTTTAAAAAGCGTTTTGCTAACAATCAGTCCATCGCTATTCACGAATTTCTGTATCCGTTAGTACAGGGTTGGGATTCTGTTGCCTTAGAAGCCGATGTTGAAATGGGGGGCACCGATCAACGCTTTAACTTGTTGATGGGGCGTGAGCTGCAAAAAGATGAAGGCATGCGGCCACAAACGGTCATGATGGTGCCCTTACTGGAAGGTTTAGACGGTGTGCAGAAAATGTCTAAATCTTTAGGTAATTACATTGGTATTACCGATGCACCGAACGAGATGTTTGGTAAAGTCATGTCTATCTCTGACGTGTTAATGTGGCGTTACTACGACTTATTGAGTTTCCGCCCGCTAACTGAGATTGCACAGTTGAAACACGATGTGGCAGCAGGGTTGAATCCGCGCGATGTGAAAATTGCTTTAGCTAAAGAATTAATCAGTCGTTTTCACGACGCTGCGGCGGCTGAAGCGGCCCATCAAGACTTTATTCAGCGTTTTAGTAAAAATGCCTTGCCAGATGACATTGCCGAAATCACCTTAAGCTGTGATGAGCCCAGCATGCCCATTGCTAACCTGTTAAAGGCGGCTGGCTTGGTGGAGAGTACCTCTGAAGCGCTGCGCATGATCAAACAAGGCGCGGTGAAGTTAGACGGCGAAACCAAGGTTACTGATGCTAAGTTAGATATTGCCAAAGGCACTTGCCAAATTTATCAGGTAGGTAAACGTAAATTTGCTAAGGTCACCTTAGCGTAAGTAAAACGAAAAGGGCTGAACCTATGCTGTCACTGCGCACCTTGCTGTTAAGTTTAAGTTTGTGCCTGCTGGCAGGATGCAGTCTGTTTGGTTGGTCACGTTTTGCCGTACCTCTGCCGTTAACCCCAGCGGAGCAACTGGCCTTAGCCGAAGGGCATGGCCAGTTACAACTTACCTGGCCAGAGCAGCGCAGTGAGCGCAGTAAGCTTAATAACACCCGCAGTTTTTTAGCTTATGCTGGGCAGGGTGAAATACTGATTGATTTGCAGCAAGCCACAGAGTTGCTGTTGCAAGTTAATCAACAACTTATTCGGGTGCAACGCCCGGCTGATGGTCGACCGGTAAAGATTGATGTATCACGTTATACCCGCAATGGTGAAAACCGTCTGCGTTATCTCAGCAGCGTTCCTGCTTCAGCTGAAGTCAAACTGAGCCTGCCATTTCCTACGTTACGCACCGATTTACAGCAATATGCCTTGGCGTTTCAGCCGATAGATCAGTTAATCGAGACGGAGATTGCCGAGGGGTTTCCGGGGGCCGTCTTGTTGGTGGTTAAAGATGGCGTGGTGATTAAACACAGTGCCTATGGTTATAGCCAGCGTTATGCCGATGATGGCCGTGGTGTCTCAAAGCCCGAGCCCATGCAGCACTACACGCTGTTTGATATCGCCTCTAATACTAAAATGTATGCCACTAACTATGCCTTGATGCAGTTGGTAAGCCAAGGCAAGTTAGATGTGACTAAACCCATCCAGCATTATTTACCCGATTATCAGGGCGAAGGGCGTGAGCAGCGTTTGGTCAGCGATTTGCTGTATCATATTGCCGGTTATCCGCCTGAGGTGCATTTTTTTCGCCCCGACAACCGACACGGCGCTGCGTTTTATTCGCTAAACAAAGCGCACACCGAGCACTTAATTTTAACGCAAGTTCCCTTTGCGACTGAGCGCGGCGCGCAGTCGGTGTACAGCGATGTCGATTATATGTTGCTTGGTATGCTGATTGAGAAAATAAGCGCACAGCCTTTAGATGTGTTTGTTCGGCAGCAATTTTATCAGCCGTTAGGTTTGGCTGATACTTTGTTTAATCCGTTGCAGCACGGTGTGGCAGTAACACGGATTGCCGCAACCGAATTACAAGGCAATAGCCGAGGTGGCCGTGTCAGTTTTCCTGCTAATCGCCAAGGGGTGCTGCGGGGCGAAGTGCATGACGAAAAAGCGTTTTATTCTTTTCAAGGTGTCGCTGGGCATGCTGGCTTATTTAGCACTGCGGCAGATTTATCGGTGTTGATGTCAGTGGCGTTGCAGGGCGGTGGCTATGGTTGGCAACGCTTCTTTGATCAAGCGACGATACAGCAGTTTGTGGCAGCCTCTCCTTATGATCATCAATATGCGCTGGGTTGGCGTACTGCAGTTCAGGGCGATTTAGCATGGCATTTTGGCGCTTATGCCAGTCAATATGCCTACGGCCATACCGGCTGGACCGGAACCGCAACGGTGATCGATCCAGCGCATAATCTGCTGGTGGTGCTACTGACCAATAAAAAACACAGCCCGATAGTGGCTGACGGTGAGGGGTATTACTTTAGTGGCGACCGGTTTGAAACCGGCCGCTACGGCAGTATTATGACGATGATTTATCAGGCCTTGCAGTTATAGCTCATCGCTAATATCACTGGGCAAATGGTCTGAGCGCGGTTTACTCGGCCAGCTTTTAATGTGCAAATCACGCTGTGGATACGGAATAGTAATATTATTGGCTTTAAAGATGCGCCAAATAGCCACGTTAATATCCGATTTCACCGCAGCGGTGCCGTTTTCCATATCACCAATCCACACGCGTAATTGCAGTTCAATGCCGCTGTCGGCAAACTCCATTAAACGGACAGTAGGGGCGGGCTCCGTTAATACCCGAGCGGAGGCTTGGGCGCATTCGAGCATAAGAGCCATGGCTTGCTCTGGGTCGTCGTCGTAGCTAATTTGCACTTTAATCACTACGCGCACGAACGGATCGGCGTAACTCCAGTTAATCACCTCGTTCGTGATCATATTTTCGTTCGGGATTAAGGTATCTACCCCTTCACGGTTACGTACCACTAAGTAGCGTGCATTCAGTTGTTCAACCCAACCAAACTTATCGCCCACCGAGATAATATCGCCGGGTTTAATAGAACGGTCGAGTACCAGAATAAAGCCGCTAATAAAGTTAGAGGCGATCCGCTGTAAACCAAAACCTAAACCAACACCCAGAGCACCACCAAATACTGCCAGTGAGCTAAGGTTAATGCCTACGGCATTTAACGCGACTAAAAACGCCACCGTAATTAAGAAAAACTTGGTGAACTTAGCAAATCCAACCCGCATACTCGGGCTAATAGAATGTGTACGTTCCAGTTTATTGGTAATTAGTGTGGAGAGCCAAAGCGCTAAGGTAAAGGCTAAGGCAATCATAAACAGCAGTTTCATTACCGATAGCACAGAGATACGGCTTTCACCGACAGTCAATGCGAAACTATCCAGCATAACGATAACGGCCGGTAACCAACCGACTAAATGTAATACAACGGCTAACCAGATCAGCACCGATAACACGCTTTCGGATGACTTAAGTAAAGGGCTTACCGAAAACGCTTTACGTAGCAGATAAATACAAAAGCGGATCATGGCTAAGGCCAACAAGATAGGCGTAGCGAACCCTAACAACTCCATCGGCAGTTCTTGTTGCACAAAGGCGGTTTTAATGGGGATTAACACCAGTAAGGCGATTAACGGCCACAGTAAACGCTGTAAACTGCGAATGGCCAGATGCCGAAACGTAGCACCTTGTAATTGATGTTTTTCTAACGCCCGTTGTAGGCGTTGATTACTGAAAGAGGCAATGAGTAACGCTACGGTCAGTGCAACGAGTTGATACCAATTTTCTTTTTGCTGAATGATGGTCAGCACCTGTGTGTATAACGTTTCCCAGTCCATGTCTTCCTCGAATTATTGTAATAGCCAAAAGACTATAGGTAAGCTTACCAGACCAAAGAGAATACCAAAACCGATAACGCCACTTACCAACCTAGGCGCTAAACCGGCCATAATGGCAATAGCACCGGCCGAGATCATCGGCGGCATTGCCGCTTGAAAAATACTGATGGTCACCGCCAACCCCTCTTGCCCCAGCGCCCGCCAAATTAACCATGCGCTCAGTGGCATCACGGCTAACTTAATCATTAAGGCACTGAGTAACGGCACGATCTCATCTTTGTTAAAACGAAAACTCAACTGAAAACCTACCGCTATCATCACTACCGGCACCAGCGTCGCGGCCAAATTATCAACTAAAGTAATGGCCAGTGGTGGCAGGGTCATATCACGGATCAGTAACCCTACCATCAGAGCTATAAACGAGGGAAAACTAATGATTTTCCAGATGATGGCTTTCGCGTTAGGCTTGTTCATCGTTGGGCTGTAGATGGCCGCAACGATGGTGACATAGGTTGCTAGCGCAATAAAAGAGCCAATTTGATCATAGACCACCGCATAGGGCATGGCGACGCTGCCAAATAAGGCTTCGGTCATCGGAAAGCCTAAGAACGAAGTATTACCCAGCGGCAGAATGATTAACAACGCGCCTGTCACTTCACGCGACCAGTTAAAGAATTTACTGAGCAGTAGCACCAGTGCCACCACAACAAGTAAAAGCAACCAGGGCGTGATGGCTGGGATGAGCAGTGAAAACGAGAATTCTAATAACTTTATATTTTTCAGGATCAACGCCGGCAACGCCACGTACAGCACGTAAATATTCAGTACAATACCGCTATTTTGCGGCATGGCGGGTTGGCGCCGTAATAAAAAGCCGATGACCAGATAGGCTAAAACTAAATAAAAATTATCCATTATTGCTCGCTAATTAACTGCTCTTTTTCAGCTTTGCTCAGCTGTTTTAACTGGTATTCTGCCTGACTGGCACTGGCGCGATCCGGATAGCAACGTTGATAAACCAGTGTTAAGGGGCCTTTACCGCGCAGCGCTTTGGCGCCCCCTTTAATTTCACCGGCGTGTTGACGCAGGCGTCGCTTCGGATCAACGGTGATACCCGTATACAGCTGTCCAGCCGCAGTGCGTACCATATACAACACCCAAGCTGGGCTGGGTGTGGCAATATCTTGTAAAGCGCTCATCTGCTATACTCACACATCATTTAGATGTTAGCTGTTTTGATTTCTGGAATTACACATGGTGTTTCAATCTCTGGCTCTGGCTGAGCCTATTTTACGCGCTTTAGCTGAACAGGGCTATGCTAGCCCAACACCGGTACAGCAAGAAAGTATTCCACCGATTTTACAAGGTAAAGATGTGCTCGCGGGCGCCCAAACCGGCACCGGGAAAACAGCGGCATTTACCTTACCACTGCTGCAACAGCTTCTCAATGCACCTAAGGTCTTACGCCCCGCGCAAGTGCGCGTGTTGGTATTAACACCCACCCGTGAATTGGCACAGCAAGTGTTCGAAAGTGTGCAAACCTACAGCCGGTATTTAAGCTGTCGCAGTGCCGTGTTCTATGGCGGGGTGTCGATTCGGCCGCAATATGATGAAGCTGAACGTGGCCTGGATATTCTGGTCGCAACACCAGGGCGTTTGATTGATCATTTACATCAAGAAACAGTCGATCTGAGCGAGCTAGAAGTGCTGGTGTTAGACGAAGCTGATCGCATGTTGGATATGGGCTTTGTGGTCGACATCAAACGCATTATGGCTAAGCTACCGGCTAAACGACAAACCCTGCTATTTTCGGCAACCTATTCTAAAGACATTAAACAGCTGGCAGATGAGCTGTTAAACAATCCCATCCAAATTGAAGTGGCTACGGCGAATGCCACCGCGGATCGGGTGGCGCAACAAGTGTATTTAGTTGATCGGCATCGCAAGCGCGAAATGATTTCACACCTGATTGGTGCGCGTAATTGGCAGCAAGTTTTGATTTTTGTGCGCACGAAACATGGTGCAGATCGACTGGCAAAGCAGTTACAAAAAGACGGTTTAAACACTGCGGCTATCCACGGTGATAAAGCGCAAGGTGCCAGACAGCGAGCCTTAGATGATTTTAAGCAAGGTAAGGTACGTGTTCTGGTAGCGACCGATATTGCTGCGCGCGGTTTAGATATTAACGAGCTACCTTATGTGGTGAATTATGATTTACCACAAATTGCGGAAGATTATGTGCATCGCATCGGGCGTACTGGCCGCGCCGGTTTAAGTGGCGAAGCCATTACCTTGATTGGCCCAGAAGAGCGTGGGGCTTTGCAAGAAATTGAAAAACTGACACAACAAGTGCTGCCAGCGAAAGTGTTGCCAGGCTATGAACACGACCCCAGTTTTGTGCCGCCGGCTGATCATTTACCGGGTAAGCCTGGTCAGCGCCAAGGGCGGCAAGATGGCGCTAAACGGCCATCGGCGGGTAAGGTTAAAGCGAAATTAAGAGCCAAAGCGTTGGGTAAAGCTTAAACTGAGCCACTAAACTGGGTTTAAGACGCTACGGCGTTAGCAGGGCGAACCATATAGCTGCAAAGCGGATGTAACTCGCCTTGCGGATGTAACTGCTCTACAAAACCGGCCTGTTGATAAGCTCGGATCGCAGCAGCGTTGCTGCGAAATACAAACAGCGACGCGCTCGCGGTGTTGAGTGTTAAGCCGGCTTGCCATTGTAATTTCCCAAGTAAAATCTGAATAAAACCATAGCCACGAAACCGTGGGTGAATCACCAACCGGCTCAGATGCGCATGACCGTGTTGCAAGGAATATTGGCCGAACCCCAATATTTGGCCATCGTCAGCTTGTAACAGGCAAGACGCCAGGCTTTCTAACTTAAGATCTTGCGCAAAGCTCTCAGCATTAAAAGGAAAACGAAAACCCGGGCCCGCCCAGTTGATTAATTCGGCTTCGCTATTAAACCAGCTCATTAACTCTGGCAGATGTGTGCGAGTGGCCGGTATTAATTGCATGGTTACTCCTTGGCAAAGCCTGAGCCTTTGGGTTTAATCGCGATACAGGGTTTTAATTAAATGAAAACCAAATTGGGTTTTGACCGGGCCTAATATTGCTAATACCGGCCCTTTAAAGACCGCATCATTAAAGGGTTTGACCATTTGCCCTTTACGAAACTCACCCAAGTCGCCGCCTTTTTTACCAGATGGGCATAACGAATGTTGCTTGGCCAGTTTGCTAAAGTCAGCACCTTTATCCAGCTGTCTTTTTAACTTCTCGGCTTGTTCGCGGGTTTTCACTAAAATATGTAGGGCACAGGCTTTGGCCATGGCTGAGGTTCCTTGCTGAGTAAGGTAAAGCGTTTAGCAATAAGTACAGCGCTTTGCTGTAAAAGCTAAGGGGTGATGATTAGCACCCCTTTGTTTGGCTTAACGGCAACACCTTTTCGCCAACGCGGTCATTAACCGGCCGGTTGCTGCTGAGTAATACAGTGGATATTGCCGCCACCGAGCAGAATTTCTCTGCCGGGTACCGTCACCACTTTGTGCAGAGGGAAAAGTGTCTGCAATATTGCTGCGGCAACCTGATCATTGGGATCATCAAAGGTTGGCAGGATCAAACCGCCATTACATAAATAAAAATTGATGTAAGAGCCGGCTAAACGGGCATTGGCTTCACGTGGAATGGCGGCCATCGACTGATCAACTGACGCATATTCCTCGGCTTTGGCCATGATAGGCGCTGGCACGGGCAGTTTATGCACCTTGATTTTGCGGCCTTTGGCATCGGTACTGGCTTCTAGATAGTCTAGTGCGGCTTTGCTACGAGCATACTGTGGATCAGACTGATCATCTGTCCAAGCTAACAGCACTTCACCCGGCTTAACAAAACAGGCCATATTATCCACATGGCCATCGGTTTCATCATTAAAGATGCCGTCTTCAAGCCATAACACCTTACTAATATTCAGATGTTCTGCTAATTGCTGTTCAATCTGCTCACGGCTTAAATGTGCGTTACGGTTAGCATTCAGTAAGCACTCTGCGGTAGTCAGTAGCGTGCCTTCACCATCAACATGGATTGCACCGCCTTCTAACACAAAGCCTTCGGTGCGATAGCGGGGCAGTTGCTCGATACCTAAAATCTTACTGGCGACTTGATCATCGCGATCCCAAGGGAAGTACAAACCGCCATTTAAACCACCCCAAGCGTTGAAGGTCCAATCGACGCCACGCACTTCACCTTGGCCATTGGTGACAAAGGTGGGGCCGGTATCACGACACCAAGCGTCATTATTAGAAATTTCCAACACACGGATCGGGTATTTAGTTTCTGCTTGGCTTAATTGCGCATAGGCATTGGCATATTGGGCAGCAGACACGCCAACGCTGACCGGTTCAAACCCGGCAATGGCTTTGATTACAGTAACAAAAGCAGCCTGCGCCGGTTTAGCGCCTAAACGCCAGCTGTCGGTACGCTCGGGCCAGACCATCCAGGTTTGTTTATGCGGTGCCCATTCAGGCGGCATACCAAAGCCATCTTGCTGTGGTGTACTGGTTAAGGTCCGGCTCACTTGCTGTTCTCCGGATTGATTTTGCCATCTTTGGTCAGTAACGCATCGTAGATATCAATGCGGCGATCACGGAAAACACCCCAAGCGCGACGCGTTGCCGCCACTTCGTCTAAATCAAAGGTATGCACGAGTACCGTTTCTTCGGTTTCATTGGCTTCTTTCACCTTGGCACCGGTATGGTCAGCAATAAAAGAGCTGCCATAGAACGTAATAGAGAAATCGCCTTCGGTTTCAGTACCGATACGGTTAGATACGATAACCGGTGTTAAGTTAGCAGCGGCATGGCCTTGTTGCGTACGTTGCCAGTGATCACGTGAGCTGATAGTGGCATCATGCGGTTCGCTACCGATAGCGGTGGGGTAGAAAATCAGTTCTGCGCCCATTAATGCCATGCTACGCGCGCATTCAGGGAACCATTGATCCCAACAAATACCGACGCCAACTTTGGCATATTGGGTATCCCACACTTTAAAACCGGTATCGCCTGGCGTGAAATAGTACTTTTCGCTGTAGCCTGGACCATCAGGAATATGACTTTTACGATAAATGCCCATATTGCTGCCATCGGCGTCTAACATCACCACGGTGTTGTATAAGCAGTTACCGGCACGTTCATAAATGCTGATCGGTAACACGACCGCCAGCTCTTTAGCCACCTTGGCAAAGTGTTTTACCGCGGCATTTTCAGCAACGGGGACTGCAAATGCTAAGTAGTCAGGCTTTTGCTTCTGGCAAAAGTAGTTACGTTCAAACAGCTCTTGGATCAGGATTATTTGCGCGCCTTGGGCGGCCGCTTCACGCACCAGCTTATCTGCTCGAGCAATATTTTCTTCCACATTCCAGCCACCCTGCATTTGGGTTGCAGCAACAGTTACATTTCGCATCCGCCATCTCCAATTCAATCGTTACCAAACTAAGCCAACAAGTTCGAGCCACCGTACAAAGGGGCGCGCAAAATGCCGCATTTTTCGGCACTCGTCAATGTTTTTTCCGGTTATTTTCTAAGCGCAGGTTGCCTACCGGAAATTTGTTGTTAACCTTAGCAAAATTCGCACTAAATTACCTGCCGTTTTTAGGCAGCGGTACAAGGCAACACAGATGCAGAATACAGATATCATTATCAGTGGTGGTGGCATGGTCGGTGCCGCGCTGGCGTTGGCTTTAAGTCAGGCCGGGCTGACGGTCAGTTTAATTGAAAAGCATGCCCCAGCGCCATTCGACGCACAAAGCGAGATCGATTTACGCGTGTCGTCATTAAATTTACGCTCAGAGCGTTGGTTGCAGCAATTAGGGGCTTGGCAAGCGTTAGCCGCTATGCGGCTGTGTCCTTATCAGTATTTACAAGCAGGCGAAGCGAAAGCCTCGGTGCGTTTTGCTTCTGCAGACATTGCAGAGGACCATTTAGGGCATATTGTTGAGAATAACTTGGTACAGCTGGCGTTATGGCAACAATTTAACCGTCACGTGACGGTGATCACCGATACGCAGATCAGCGCGGTACAAGAAAACGATACAGCGGTGCAGGTCACATTGGCAGATGGGCAGCAGCTATCGGGCGCATTACTCATTGGTGCCGACGGTGCAAATTCTGTGGTGCGGCAATTTGCCGGCATTGGTACTCAGGGTTGGCAATATCAACAAGCGTGTTTAGTGGCCTATGTTGATACGCCTTATCCGCAACAGGATATAACGTGGCAGCAGTTTTACCCCAGTGGCCCACGGGCATTTTTACCTTTACCTGGTGCACGCGCGTCTTTGGTTTGGTATGACGAAGCGGCCAAGGTAAAACAGCTAGCACAGCTTACGCCAGCGGCGCTAGAGCAAGCGTTTATAACCGCCTTTCCGGCAGAGTTAGGCGCGGTTAAGCTGAAAGCTTCAGCGTGGTTTCCTTTGGCACGGATGCATGCGCAGCATTACGTTAAAGGGCGCTGCGTGTTAGCCGGTGATGCGGCCCATACTATTAATCCGTTGGCGGGGCAGGGGGTAAACCTCGGTTTTGCCGATGCGATGTTATTGGCTGATACGTTAATTGAGAATCAACAAGCCGGTCGCGATCTGGCCGATAATGCCAGTTTAAAGCAGTATCAGCGGCAGCGTAAGCTGCAAAATACCTTGATGATGAGCGCGATGGATGCGATTTATCAAACCTTCAGCCGTGATTCGGATACGCTGAGCTTTATTCGCCAGCAGGGGCTTCGGCTGGCCGCTAACGCGGGGCCCGCTAAACGCTTGCTAACAAAGTACGCTGTGGGTAATGGGGTGTTTTGATTAATCCTTAAGTCTTGTCTGCTTCTGCTGTTACTCTGTTATATAGGTTTGAGGTTGGTAATTCTGCGGCTTGGTATGCCGAGCAATTTGCTGCATGTTGCTTTTTTAGATTGTATCTAGAATTGAGTGTGAGCAGGTTTGATATTAATGCATCCAGTGGTTAAACGCGTCGTACAACTTTAACGAGGGACGCCGTAAACCCATCCATGGGGGCTCCTGTTTTTCATCCATGAAAAACACGCCCTCGTTCAAAGTGTACTCTGCGTTTACCACTTCGTCCTACATCTGCTTATTAGTGAGCATTTTTAGTAAATTTATGTAGTCAGGTAGCAAGCAGTATCCGTGCTGCTGTTTCGAAAATGCTACCGCATCTTCGGGTTTTAGTCGTATCGCTTGGCGATCAAGTTTGCTTGAAGTTAAAAGGATATAAGACGCAGCGTAAACCGCTGGATGAGACGTGCTGTAGCTAAAGCGTTGTATTTGATTGACGATTAGAAAACCGAAAACCCGACACGAGGTCGGGTTTTCTGAATAATGGCAGGGGCGGCTGGATTCGAACCAACGCATGGCGGGATCAAAACCCGCTGCCTTACCGCTTGGCTACGCCCCTACTGGGATGATAAAGAGTTAATGGCAGGGGCGGCTGGATTCGAACCAACGCATGGCGGGATCAAAACCCACTGCCTTACCGCTTGGCTACGCCCCTACAACAACTTTTTACTTACTTGCACCCTATTATGGTGCGGAAAGAGAGACTCGAACTCTCACGCCTCGCGGCGCTGGAACCTAAATCCAGTGCGTCTACCAATTCCGCCATTCCCGCATACAACAGTAGAGTAGGAAGTGGTGGCTACAGCGGGAATCGAACCTGCGACCCCAGCATTATGAGTGCTGTGCTCTAACCAGCTGAGCTATGTAGCCACTATAACTTGTCCTAAGCAAGTGGCGCGTATTATGCTGATCTCACTTATGAGCGTCAACCGTTTTTTTTCGATATTATACCAGTTGCAGTGTATTTGCCGAATTTATGTTCAGAGCGAGCAAAAACTAAACAGTAAATTTAAGTATGGGATAGTCCCCGAGAATTATCAACAACAAAAAGCCGGACACGAGGTCCGGCTTGGTATCGAGCGTTTAACCGCGAGGCTTAAACGTTAAAACGGAAATGCATAACATCGCCATCTTTTACAATGTAGTCTTTACCTTCAAGACGCCATTTACCGGCTTCTTTCGCGCCCGCTTCACCGTTGTATTGTACGAAGTCGTCATAAGCGACCACTTCAGCGCGGATAAAGCCTTTTTCAAAGTCAGTGTGGATCACGCCAGCGGCTTGTGGCGCAGTGGCACCAATTGCGACAGTCCAAGCCCGTACTTCTTTAACGCCGGCAGTAAAATAAGTATGTAAGCTAAGCAAAGAGTAACCACCACGGATCACCCGGTTTAAGCCTGGCTCTTCTAAGCCCATGTCGGCCATAAACTCATTGCGCTCTTCTTCGTCTAACTCCGCAATTTCCGATTCGATAGCGGCGCATACCGGTACCACGATGGCACCTTCTTTCTCAGCGATCGCAGTAACGATATCTAAGTAAGGGTTATTCTCGAAACCATCTTCCATCACGTTAGCAATATACATGGTAGGCTTGATCGTTAAAAAGTTCATGTAGGCAATCAGCGCCTTTTCTTCTTTTTCTAACTCAAGCTGGCGCAGGGTATGGCCCTGTTCTAAATGCGCCTTCACTTTTTCTAAAACCTGGATTTCTGCTTTAGCGTCTTTATCGCCGCCTTTTGCTTTCTTTTGAACACGGAAAATGGCGCGATCAGCGCTGTCCATATCAGATAGCACTAATTCCATGTTAATGGTTTCAATGTCATCGGCCGGATCAATTTTACCGGCAACGTGAATAATGTTTTCATCGTCGAAACACCGTACAACATGACCAATAGCGTCAGTTTCGCGGATGTTTGCTAAAAATTTATTACCTAAACCTTCACCACGGGAAGCGCCCTTGACTAAACCTGCGATATCCACAAACTCCATGGTCGTGGGTAATACGCGTTGCGGTTTAACGATTTCAGCCAGTTTATCTAAGCGTAAATCGGGTACTGGCACCACGCCGGTATTCGGTTCGATAGTACAGAACGGAAAGTTGGCGGCTTCGATGCCTGCTTTGGTTAAAGCATTAAATAAGGTGGATTTACCAACATTAGGTAAACCGACGATGCCACATTTGAAACCCATGAGTGTATCCTTTAATGTGCTATTAGCGACGGGAGTGTTCCGAAATTTTAGCTAGCCTGAAAGCTGTGTAATCGGTGCTGAGCTTTTACCAAGCCATCGCGAGCTAACAGGTCGAAACAGGCAACCGATTCATCGATGCAGCTATTAATCAGTGATTGTTCACTGCTTGGCGCTTTACCCAGAACAAAACCAGTTACCTGATCTTTGTGCCCCGGATGGCCGATGCCAAGCCGCAAGCGATAAAAATTGGGGTTATTACCCAACTTACTTGTGATATCGCGCAGACCGTTATGGCCCGCATGTCCACCGGCAAACTTAAATTTGGCTGTGCCGGGCGGTAACGCCAGCTCATCATGTACTACCAGAATGTGCTCTGGTGACAGTTTATAAAACTGTGCCATGGCCAAAACGGCTTTGCCGCTTAAGTTCATATAGGTCGATGGAATAAGTAATTTGAATTCTTGGCCGGCAAGCATGAATTTGCCAGTGTGCCCGAAAAATTTAGCTTCGGGTTTTAAGGTCGCATGATAGGTCCGAGCCAGTTGCTCAACGAACCACACGCCCGCATTATGACGGGTATATTGATATTCGGGGCCTGGATTACCCAGGCCCACGATTAGCTGAAGCTTTGGCTGAACAGCGTCAGACATTACTCAGCAGGTGTTTCTTCTTCAGCTTTACCAGCTGGTTTGTTTACAGATACTACAGGCAGGTCATGACCTTCGCCTTTAGTTAACTGAACAAAAGTAACACCTTTAGGTGCTTTGATGTCAGTTAAGTGTAAGGTTACGCCTACTGCAACATCGCTTAAATCTACTTCGATGAACTCTGGCAGATCCTGTGGTAAACAGGCAATTTCAACTTCGTTCATACCATGAACAACTACACCACCTTTCTTCGCACCGGCTTCTTCATTGATGAAGTGGATAGGAACAATAGTGTGTAACTCGTGGCCAGCTTCTACGCGTTGGAAGTCAACGTGTAAGATTTTTGGCTTGAACGGGTGACGTTGCATGGCTTTAACGATGGCTTTTACTTCTTCACCCGCGACGTTGATAGTCAGGATGTGAGAGTAGAAGGCTTCAACGCTTTGCGCTTTCAACAGTTTAGAGTGCTCTAAAGTGATTGATTGAGCGGCTACGCTGCCACCGTAAATGATAGCTGGAACTTTGTCTTCGTGACGTAGGCGGCGGCTCGCACCTTTCCCCAGGTCAGAACGGACTTCTGCGGTTAATGTAAAAATTGCATCAGACATGATGTACTCCAATAATTAGTATTTGTCCCGGCTTGCGACCAGCCGAAACCTGTTGCCTTTTGTAGCGTGACAAAAGGCGCGACATATTACCACCAGCCCCCGTTAGCTGCAAATGCAAATTGGCGGCATTGTGGCTGTGTCGCTATCTGATATGCTGTTTATCATTTTTCAGCGTCTAAGGATAAAACGCTCAGTGGCTTTTTAGCATGGCGTATTAGGCTTAAAAAAACCAAAAGGCGCCCTAAAGCGCCTTTATGATCGAAATCGTCTGCTTAATCGAACATCGAAGAAATCGACTCTTCGTTGCTAATACGACGAATACATTCGGCCAATAAATCACTTAAGGTTAGCTGACGTACTTTTGGAATGGCTTTCATCGCAGCGGATAATGGCACGGTATCGGTAATAATGAGTTCATCAATAACGGAATTACTGATGATTTCTGGCGCATTACCCGAGAAGACAGCATGCGTAGCGTAAGCAAAGACACGTTTCGCACCTTGCTCTTTTAAGGCTTCGGCTGCTTTACACAGTGTACCGCCCGTATCAATCATATCGTCAACGATAATACAATCACGATCACGTACATCACCAATAATATGCATCACTTGCGACACGTTAGCGCGCGGACGGCGCTTGTCGATAATCGCTAAATCAGCGTCATTTAACAGTTTAGCCACGGCACGCGCTCTGACTACACCACCGATATCTGGTGATACCACGATGGGTGATTGCAGATTTTTCTTGCGCATGTCATCCAGTAAAACCGGACTGGCAAAAACGTTATCCACCGGCACATCAAAGAAACCTTGAATTTGCTCAGCGTGTAAGTCAACCGTCAGCACACGGTCAACACCGACGCTAGACAGAAAATCAGCAACCACTTTAGCGGTGATAGGAACCCGAGCTGAACGTACACGGCGATCTTGACGCGCATAACCGAAGTAAGGCATCACGGCAGTGATCCGTCCGGCAGAGGCACGACGTAATGCATCAACCATCACGATCAGTTCCATCAAGTTATCGTTAGTGGGTGCACAAGTAGATTGGATAATAAAGACGTCTGAACCGCGTACATTTTCGTTGATTTGCACACTGACTTCGCCATCACTGAAGCGACCAACAGAGGCGTCTCCCAGTTTGATGTAAAGACGGCTGGCGATTTTGTTGGCAAGATCTGGTATGGCGTTACCAGCGAAAACCTTCATGTCGGGCACGGTAGGATCCTCAGGGCAGTGGTGAGTCCGGTTTAATCATTATAACGTCACAAAGGTTAAGCGTACCCAGTTTGTTGTTAAACCGACATATTATTACGTTGGCGTGTAACGTCCATGCACACTGTCATCAGGCTGCGTTGCCTGCAACGTATAACGTAATGATCGTGTTAGCAACTTATTCAGTAATACCTAACGTTTAGTGACATCAGCTGTTAGAGTCGGTATCTGTCAGCGCAGCCCATAATGGCGACTGGTTGACCCCTCTTGCGATAAAGCCTTGGCATGATGCGGGCAAATTCGCTAGGGCATGTTGAGCACTGGCCGCGTCCGGGAATTCGGCGAACACACTTGCACCAGTACCCGTCATTCGACACGGGGCGTATTCTAACAACCACTGTAAGGTCATTGCAACAATCGGATACAGCTGTTCGACCAAAGGCTGGCAATCATTTTGCCAATTGCGTTGCATTAAATCAGCCAAAACCATGGTAGGCGTATCACGTTTTAATTGCGGGTGGCTGAAAATAGCCGCCGTACTAATATGACAATGAGGTGTCACCACGAGATAAATTTTTTCGGGTAATTCGACAGCTTGTAAGCGCTCGCCAACCCCCTCAGCAAAGGCGGTAGTGCCATGCACAAAAACCGGGACATCTGCGCCTAAGCGTAAACCCAGTTCGGCAAGGTGCTGGGTAGACAGACCTAATTGCCATAACTTATTTAAACCATGCAGGGTCGTTGCTGCATCAGACGAGCCGCCGCCTAAGCCGCCACCCATGGGTAAGTTTTTTTCTAAATAAAGCTGACAGCCCGCTGCAGCGGGCGCAAAGGGTTTCAGCAGTTGAGCCGCACGATAAATTAAGTTATCGCTACCGTTAAGTGAAGGATCGCTACAACTTAGCGTTATTTCACCGCTATTGTCTGCTTTGAAATGTAAGCGGTCACCATAATCAAGCATCTGAAACAGCGTTTGCAGATTATGGTAACCGTCAGCGCGACGGCCTGTGATATGCAAAAATAAATTCAGTTTGGCCACTGCCGGTAACGAAAAACTCATGGTTGCCAGCTCCGGATCACTAAGCGAATGTGTGTATCATCGCTGCTTAATTCTAGTTGCTTGGGTAACGACAGCGCATCGGCAAAAAAGCTGCGATACGTTAATTGCCAGCGAATACCGGTGCTATCTTGTAACGTAAAGCGGGTTAAGCGTCCAGCAGCGTCATATTGCAACTCGGTGGCACTGGCGCCAGGTAAGCCGCGCAGCCATAACGGCATATCATGCAGCGGAATAGACCAACCGGCTAATTGCCACAACAAACTGCTGGCATCTGCCGCCTGATAACGTTCGCCTTTAACCAGTAATTCTGAAAAGTCTGTTTGCTGGGTCAGTTCAAATAAACTGATACCGAGCATATTAGCCAGCCGAGCTTGAAAATCGTTGGCATTAATCTGCTGCCAACGCAAATTACCACTGATCGATTCATTCGGCGCTTTAATGCCCATCGATGCTTGTACGGTAAAACTTTGCATGGCGTTTAATTGTTGTTGTCGCGCCGCGGCGTTCATCACGGGCTCGACGGGTGGCACCTTGGGTTTTAGGCTACAAGCGCTTAATAAAGCCACAAAAACTAACATACTCCATCGGCTATTCGGTAATGACACACTAAAGTCCTTTGCTTTTGCTTTTATTAACCTGGGCTTTTTCGTACAATTCGCCCCCTACAGAAACCATGATACAGGTGATGGCTATTTTTGCACTAGGCATAAATCACAAAACAGCTCCCGTTGCGCTGCGCGAAAAGCTGGCTTTTGCACCCGAACAGGTGCCTGAGGCCTTGCAACAATTGGCAGCGAAACTGCAGTTGGTCGATGCAGTGATTTTGTCTACCTGTAATCGTACCGAGCTGTATTTTAGCGGTGGTGCTGAACAAGCCGAGCAAGTGGTGCAGTGGTTAGCGCAGTTTCATCAATTGTCGTTACCGGATTTACAACCACACCTTTACTTATTTCAAGATCAGCAAGCGGTGCAGCATTTAATGCGCGTGGCGGCAGGGTTAGATTCTTTGGTGTTGGGTGAGCCGCAAATTTTTGGGCAGGTGAAGCAGTCTTATAATCAATCGCGCCAAGCGGGTACGATCCAGCCATTATTCGAGCGGCTTTTTCAAAAGACTTTTGCTGTTGCTAAAGACGTGCGCACCGAAACAGAGATTGGCGCTAATGCGGTATCGGTTGCTTTTGCTGCCGTTACGTTGGCAAAGCAGATTTTTGGCAAATTAGATAATGTGCGGGTACTTTTGATTGGCGCAGGTGAAACCATTGAACTGGTTGCGCGGCATTTGTCTGAGCAGGGCGCAACTAAATTAAGCGTGGCGAACCGCACCTATGAGCGAGCCGAAAACCTGGCTAAGCAATTTAATGCCCAAGTGTTAACCTTAGCGCAGGTGCCATCTCGTTTAGCTGAAGCCGATATTGTGATTTCCTCAACGGCCAGTACCTTACCTATTGTGGGCAAGGGGATGGTTGAGCAGGCGTTACGGCAGCGTAAGCATAAACCGATGTTCTTGGTCGATTTAGCTGTGCCGCGAGATATTGAGCAGCAGGTGTCTGAGTTAGAAGATGCTTACCTTTACACCGTAGATGATTTACAAAGCATTGTGGCGCAAAATTTAAACCATCGACAACATGCCGCTGCACAAGCGGGGGTGATGATCGAAACGGGCGCTAACGAGTTTCAGCAATGGTTACTTTTACAGGATAAAGCCGATTGGCTGCGTGATTATCGGCAGCGTTGCGAACAAGTGAAACAAGAATTGCTTGTCCGAGCACAAAACCAGTTGGCCGCAGGGCAAGATCCCGAAAAAGTGCTGCAAGAGATGGCCAATAAACTGAGTAATCGTTTAATGCACAGCCCAACGCAAGCCATACGTCAATTATTACAATCCGAGCAACCGGACGCGTCCGAGTTGGTTAAGGTCTTAGTCGATTTATAATCAGGTTAACAGGTTAAAATGAAAGAGTCGGTATATCGTAAGCTCGAAGCCTTAGTAGAACGCTACGAAGAAGTGCAAGCGTTGCTAAGTGACGCAGGCGTTATTAGCGATCAAAAACGTTTTCGTGAGTTATCAAAAGAATTTAGTCAGTTAGAAGATCTTAACAAAGCCTTTCGTAGCTATTGTCAGGCGCAAGACGATTTGCAAATGGCTGAAGAAATGCAAAAAGATCCCGATCCTGACATGCGGGAAATGGCGCAAGAAGAGTATAAATCTGCTCGTGCCAGCATTGAAGCGCTTGATACTGAACTGCAAATTTTGTTACTGCCCAAAGATCCTAACGACAGCAATAGCTGCTTTTTAGAAATTCGCGCCGGTGCCGGTGGCGATGAAGCCGCCATTTTTGCCGGTGATGTGTTTCGAATGTACAGCCGTTTTGCTGAAAAACAACGCTGGCGCTTAGAAGTGGTCAGTGCCAGTGATGGTGAGCACGGTGGTTTTAAAGAAGTTATCGCACATATTCAAGGTGAGGGCGCCTTTGGTACCTTGAAATTTGAATCGGGTGGCCATCGTGTGCAGCGCGTACCCGCAACCGAATCGCAAGGTCGGGTGCATACTTCCGCTTGTACTGTGGCCATCATGCCGGAGATCCCAGAAAGTGAAGCCATTGAAATCAATCCGGCTGATTTAAAGGTGGATACCTACCGCGCTTCTGGCGCCGGTGGACAGCACGTTAACCGAACTGACTCCGCTATTCGGATCACTCACTTACCAACGGGTATCGTGGTGGAGTGTCAGGATGAGCGTTCGCAGCATAAAAACCGTGCCCGTGCGATGAGCGTGCTGCAATCACGTATTCAAGCGGCCGAAGATGAAAAGCGCCGTTTAGCAGAGCAAGACACTCGCCGTTCATTAGTGGGCAGTGGCGATCGTTCAGAACGTATTCGCACGTACAACTTTCCACAAGGCCGCTTAACCGATCATCGAATTAACTTAACCATTTATCGCTTAAACGAAGTAATGGAAGGTGAATTAGCCTTGGTGATTGAGCCATTGAAGCAAGAGCATCAAGCTGACTTATTAGCCGCGTTAGCGGATGAAAACCGTTAATGCAGCTGCAGCCTTGGTTGCAGCATAGCGCCGCGTTGCTGCAAAGCTGTTCTGATAACCCGCTACACGAAGCCCGGCTGTTGCTCTGTCGGGTATTAAACTGCAGCAGCAGTTTTTTATATACTTATCCAGAACGTCTGTTAAGTGCCACTGAACTGCAAGAGCTCGAGCGCATGTTAAAGCGGCGTGTAGCGGGTGAGCCCTTAGCCTATATTTTTGGTTACTGGCATTTTTTTGGTTTAGAGTTGGCTGTAGCGCCCAGTACGTTGATCCCTCGACCTGATACCGAAGTGTTGGTAGAACATGTTTTAACGCTGCCCTTAGCTGCTGATGCAAGAGTACTCGATTTAGGCACTGGCACTGGCGCTATTGCCTTAGCGTTGGCGAGTGAGCGCCCGACTTGGCAGATCACGGCGGTTGACCTTCAGCCAGAGGCCGTCGCCTTAGCACAGCGTAATGCGGCTACTTTAAAGTTACCTCAAGTGCAAGTGCAACAAAGCCGTTGGTTTAGTCAGCTTGCTGCACAGCAATATCAGTTAATCGTCAGTAACCCCCCTTATATTGAAGCTGAAGATCCGCATCTTTGTGCCTTACGCTATGAGCCTTTAAGCGCTTTGGTTGCTGCCGAGCAGGGCTATGCCGATTTGCAACATATCATCACTAATGCTCCCCAGCATCTGACCCAAGGCGGTTGGTTGTGGCTTGAGCATGGCTTTGAACAAGCGCCGCTGGTAAGACAGATGTTAGTTGCGGCGGGTTTTGAGCAAGTGAGCTCGGTGAAAGACTACGGTGGTCATTGGCGCATCAGTGGCGGACAACTTAATTAGCTGCCGGTTAGCAGAGCATTCGCGCTGTTTCTATCCTTTAAAGCTTAATTAGCTCCCTCTGCTTTCTTCACGATTAGGTGCTTTAGCTTTTTTGTTTGCACGCCCCCATCATCAGGCACAACCCCCAAGGCGGATGGTGACAAATTTTTTGACGTGTAACGAAAAGCAGCTTATAACCATATAAGTTTTTTGGAGGGAGCCACCGAGATGTCTGAGCAATTTTTGTTTGCAGATGAACCACAGTTAGAAGTCACAGTATCCAATGGCACTTGGAAAGTATTGATCGTGGATGATGAGTCTGAAGTGCATGTGGTAACACGTCTTGCACTGAGTGACTTCAGTTTTCAACAAAAGAAATTATTATTTATCAGCGCCTATTCTGGCGCAGAAGCACAGCAAATCATGTCTGAACAACACGATATTGCCATTGTATTGCTCGATGTCGTGATGGAAACCGATGATGCCGGTTTACAAGTCGCGCGTTATATTCGGGAGCAGTTAAATAATCAATTTGTGCGGATTATTTTACGTACCGGTCAGCCAGGGCAAGCGCCGGAGCGGCAGGTAATAGTGGATTATGATATCAACGATTACAAATCAAAAACTGAGTTGACGGCGCAAAAGTTATTTACCGTAATGATGTCAAGCTTACGCTCTTACCGCGATATTATTTCCATCGAACAGAGCCGACAAGGCTTGGCGAAAATCATGGATGCCTCCGTCGATTTGTTTTCTTCACATTCGATGGAACAATTTATTGATGGTGTGTTGCAACAACTGACCTCGGTGCTTGGCTGTGATCAAGACGCTTTATTGGTCAGTTCTTCTTTAGTTGCTGGTAATGTGCGCACTAGTGATCCACGCGAGCTGGTGGTGTTTGCTGGGCAAGGCGAATTTGAGCAAAAAGAAGGGCGACCTATTCAAGAGGTACTTGAGAAACCCTTACTCGATGCCTTTGAGCAAGCGTTAAGTTCCAAAGCCATTGTGTATCGTGATAATTATTTGGTTGCGTATTGCAGCAGTAAATTTACCCATGGGTCTTTGTTATATATATCTGGTTTACCCGGCCCGATGAGCGAAAACCAACAAAAGTTGGTGCAGTTATTCGCACAAAATGTACAAATTGCTTATGAAAACGTGCAATTACAGCACGAAGTTGAAGATACACAGCGTGAAATTGTTTATCGGTTAAGTGAGGCGGTTGAGCAGCGCTCGGTGGAAACCGGCAATCACGTACGGCGCATTGCTTTTATTTGTTACGAGTTAGCCATTGCCTATGGTTTAGCCAAAGAGGATGCCGAATTACTGATGTATGCTGCGCCGCTGCATGATGTTGGTAAAGCGGGGATCCCTGATGAAATTTTAAATAAACCGGACAAACTCACCGCTGAGCAATGGTCTGTAATGAAACAGCACACCAACATCGGTTTTAACATACTAAAAGATTCGAAGCGTTCTATTATTCAGGCAGGCGCAATCATCGCACGTGAACATCATGAGCGTTGGGATGGTACGGGCTACCCTGATGGTAAAAAGGCAGAAGAGATCCATGTGTTTGCGCGTATTGCGGCATTGGCCGATGTTTATGATGCGTTAAGGCATCGTCGCTGTTACAAAGAAGCTTGGACTTTACAGCAAGTCACCGCTGAGATTAATGCGCAAGTCAATCGGCAGTTTGAACCTAAAATGGTGGCAGCCTTTAACCAGATTGTATCGAAGCTTGAAGGCGTACTGCAAAAATATCCAGATAGTGGTAACGTAGCGCCACTTTAATTTATTGATATTCACAAGAGGTTGTTTGTTATGTATATGGCGTTTAAGCATATTCATTTGTTAATGGTGGCGTTAAGTGTATCACTGCTATTTATTCGCTTTGCTTTGCGTTTAAAAGACTCGCCGCTGTTGCAGCGTAAATTCTTTAAAATAGCGCCCCATGTGGTTGATACCTTTTTATTGTTATCGGCGGCGGCGTTAATGATCACCATTGCCCAGTATCCCTTTGTTAATCCGTGGCTGACCGAAAAAGTTATCGCACTGTTTGCTTACATCGCTTTGGGTTTTTCTGCTTTAAAAGGGCGCACTGTCGCCATTCGTTGGTTATCGTTTTTAGGTGCACTGGGCTGGCTTGGTTTAATGATCCGGGTTGCCCTGAGCAAGCAGCCGATATTTCTTCCATTTTAATTAGTTAACCTGACGGATCTGTTATGCAAAATCACCTGATTAATGTTGCCGGTATTGATGTCGCCAACGATAAACCTTTTGTGCTGTTTGGTGGCATGAATGTATTAGAGTCTCGCGATCTCGCCATGCGTATCGCCGAACACTACGTTCAAGTGTGTGCAAAATTGGGCATTCCTTATGTGTTTAAAGCATCGTTTGATAAAGCGAATCGTTCTTCTGTGCACTCTTACCGTGGTCCAGGCTTAGAAGAAGGTTTACGCATTTTCGAAGAGATTAAACGTACGTTTAACGTGCCGCTGATTACTGACGTGCATGAGCCGCATCAAGCAGCGCCGGTTGCAGAAGTTGTCGACGTGATCCAATTGCCTGCTTTTTTAGCTCGGCAAACCGATTTAGTGGTGGCGATGGCAAAAACGGGCGCGGTCATTAATGTGAAAAAACCGCAGTTTTTAGCGCCGCATGAAATGCGCCATATTCTGAAGAAATTTGCCGAAGCTGGAAATGAGCAAGTGATCCTCTGCGAGCGCGGCTCAAGCTTTGGTTACAATAACCTGGTTGTCGACATGCTTGGCATGGATGAAATGAAACAGTATGCGCCTGTCATTTTTGATGCAACCCATGCCTTACAAAAACCGGGTGGTCGTGAAGACTCTGCAGATGGCCGACGCGCCCAAGCGGCACAACTGGCTCGCTCGGGTATGGCTTTAGGCTTAGCTGGGTTATTTATTGAAGCACACCCTGAGCCTAATTTGGCTAAATGCGATGGCCCTTGTGCTTTGCCATTGGCTAAGCTCGAGCCTTATCTGGCGCAGATGCAGGCGTTAGATCAGTTGGTTAAAAGCTTTCCTGTGCTGGATACTTCAGCCAATTAAGTGTTGTTAGCGAATAATATTGATGCTGACGCCTGTTAGCATCAATAGCGCTGTTTCACATAATGGATCACGTTATGAAACTGATCGGTTAATTGTTCAATCGTTTCCGCTACCGTACTTAAATCTGCTGTTTCCGCAATCTTCTCTAAACTCAACGCTTTGTTGGCCACTTGTAAAGCACCCACACTCTTTGCCATAGCTTTTAATTGATGAGCTTCACTACGAATGCCCTGACGCTGCTGACTCGTGTGTAATTGCGTTAATTTACCAATGACAGGGGTCGCTTCACTAATAAAATAATTTAAATATTCTTCATGTTTAACCGGATCATTACCCAAGCAATTGGCTAAAGTGGTAAAACAAATCGGCGAGAGAGTATTTTGCTCAACAGTATCTTGTGCTGGTTCTTTAGCACTCTGTTTTAGCGGTAACCATTTTTGCATGACATTTTGTAGTGTGACCAATTCAATTGGTTTGGTGATATAAGCGTCCATACCCACGCTCAGGCATTTTTGCTCTTCGCCTTTCATGGCATTAGCGGTAATGGCAATAATACGGGTAAATTGGCTATCGTCTTGTCGGTGTAAATCTTCTAACCGAATGGCTTTCGTCAGATCATAGCCACTGAGATTAGGCATATGCAAATCGGTTAATACCAGCGCGTAATGATGTTCACGCCATTTCTCAAGAGCGATAGCGCCATCATCAGCGACTTCCACGGCATAGCCCAAAGCACTTAACTGCTCTACGATGACGCGTTGGTTCATGTGATTATCTTCAGCTAACAATACCAGCTCACGATTTTTTCGCGCGGTTTCAATACTAGGAGCTTGCAATGAAGCTTGGTTAGTCGGTTGGATAAGTTGTTTAGGTCGCGCCTTTAGGCCGCAGATAATTTGTACGGCTTCCAAGATTTGTGTGCGGCAAATCGGGCTACCATGCACGTAAATCACATTATCAAACAGCAAGTCGGCTAATTCAGTTTGGTTAGTGATAATCACAAACTTCACGCTTGTTAATTTGGGATGCGTGACTAAATATGTTATTTCGCTTGCCGAGATTTGTTCATAGGTCGCATCTAGCACCCAAACCGTCTGGGTTTTCGCATCTTCTCGTTGATTTTCGGCACGAAGATGCAGAGCCTCTAAGCTCAGCACGATATCTACGTTGGCTCCGCAATAGAGCAGATAGTCTGATAAGTGATGTTGATTGTCGCTATCTTGGCTAAACAGGCAAATAGCTAAATCTTTGAGTAAGCTTTGTGACAGATAGCGAGCGTTCTCAATGCGGTGCATCGGCAGCCGTACTTGAAATTCAGAGCCTTTGCCCGGTTCACTCTTCGCATCTATTTCGCCATACATCAAAGAGGTGAGGTATTGGCAAATAGATAAACCTAACCCTGTACCGCCAAAACGCCGAGTGATGGAACCTTCTGCTTGGTTAAAAGGCTGGAAAACATAGCTAATTTGCCGCTGTGTCATGCCGCGGCCGTTATCGGATACCGTCAATTGGATTTGGCTGAAATCCATGTTCTCTTCTAATAACCGAGCGCTGACCACCACCACTCCGGTTTTCTCTGTTGTGGTTTCTGTAAATTTAATAGCGTTACCCGCCAAGTTATACAGAATTTGCCGTAAGCGGACAGGATCGCCCATTAAGCCATCGGGAATGCGCGGATCGATATAAATTTTTAAATCAATTTGTCGCTGATAGGCCACAGAGACTAAGATGCGGCCCACTGCTTCAATGATATCGACCAGCGACACGGGGATATTTTCAAGCTCAAGTTTGCCGGCTTCGATTTTAGAGAAATCCAAAATATCATCGAGGATCCGTAATAACGAAAACGAGGATTCTCGGATCGTATCAGTCATGCGATATTGCGGGTTACTTAATTCCGTTTTACGTAACAAGTCGATCGTGCCGATAATGCCGTTCATGGGGGTACGAATTTCATGGCTCATGGTGGCTAAGAAAGTCGACTTGGCTTCATTGGCTTTTTCAGCCGTTAATTTTGCTGTTTCTAAAGCATCGGTACGTTCTTTAATGCGATGCTCAACTTCTCGCTTCAATTGGCTGATGTTATCTTCTGAGGCTTTTAAGGCTTGTGTGCTTTGTTGTAGCCGATAAAACACCGTATTGATTTGCTCTGCTAACAGCCCAAAGACATCGTTTTCATGGCTGTCAAAACCGGGTACAAACTGATCTTTCTCTAAGGCGTTGCGTGTGCCTAATGCCAGAGGCAGCAGGCGTTCGCGAAAAAATTGCGATAAGTGATAACTGATGCCAGCGAGTAACAATAACCCCGTGATTAACCCGATAAATAACGCAAAGAGAGCGGGTTGATAATTGGGGGGCGGCAGTAATTGTAATGACACTAATACTTTATTCGTTTGCCCCGGTAAAATGCGGTGCACAATTAATAAATCATCTTGGCGAATGGCCATATTTGACAGGGTGGGTGAGGGCACCACATTAGGTAAATTTTCCGTATTTAATTCAAGCTCAATGCCTTTGGCTGTCACGCTGTACAAATAGAACGCCCGGCTGGGATCATTATTGCGTGCTTGTAAAAATAACTGCTGTTGTAAGACCTTATCATCAGTGGGCACCAGACTAAGGCTTTGTGCCAGCACCATACTTTCAGCGGTGAGTCGTTGCAGTTGTTCAGAGCTGCGCTGCGCAGAAGCGGTAAACCAGCCAAACAACCATGTTTGAATGGCGAGGCAAATCAGTAAAACAATCGCCAACCGAAAAAATATTTGTTTAGTAAAATGCGTGTTTTCCATTGACCTTCCATAGCGTTAAATGAAACAAAATTAACCGGAATTACAGTTTTCTAGCTTAACAAGTTTTTGCCCATAAAAGCAGTAATATTAGCAGTTTGTTTTTAGCTTATCGTAGTGTGTTTATTACTCGAAAACGGTCTTTTTGTTCAAGTTATAGGCTGTCAGTATGCTTTTCAAAAATATTTATTGACTTAACTCGGCAAAATCCGTTTAATACGCCGCATTGCCCAGATAGCTCAGTCGGTAGAGCAGCGGATTGAAAATCCGCGTGTCGGTGGTTCGATTCCGCCTCTGGGCACCATGAATTTTGGTGTCATTGTTGTAACATCTTACAGTGTCGCTGCCGCTTTAGCTCAGTTGGTAGAGCAACTGACTTGTAATCAGTAGGTCATCCGTTCGACTCGGATAAGCGGCACCATTATTTTGCCCAGATAGCTCAGTCGGTAGAGCAGCGGATTGAAAATCCGCGTGTCGGTGGTTCGATTCCGCCTCTGGGCACCATTATAGCGAAAGCCTGTCATACGACAGGCTTTTTCTTTTTCAGCCCAAGGCGTCATCTTCGATTACTCGGCGCATCCTGCGCCTCGCCCTTGCGGGCCAGCTTACAGCTGTTCCACATCGTTCCCGACGATGTGGTCCGCCTCTGGGCACCATTATAGTTAAAACGCCAGCCTAGTGCTGGCGTTTTGCTTTTATCGCCCCGGCGTCATCTTCGATTACTCGGCGCGTCCTGCGCCTCGCCCTTGCGGGCCAGCTTACAGCTGTTCCACATCGTTCCTGACGAGGGTGTTTATTTATGTCTAGTATGCGTTTCTATTACCGTGGCTGCGACCACGGCCAACGACTGTTGTGAATGCATGGCAAGTTGCTGCAGCTGCCGATAAGCTTGTTGCTCGGATAATTGCGACTGCTGCATCAACAGTAGCTTGGCACGATCAATCTGTTTTTGAGCGATAAGCGCTTGTTTTGCATCTTGCAACTGTTGCTGCATTTGTTGAATATGTTGTGCCTGCTCTTGCAGTAAATCATAAAAGGTTCGATGTAAATCGGTTCCCTCTTTTGTAAATGCCGCCATTGCAGGCTGCAGTTTCGAGCCGAACAGGCCTGGCTGCGACGGATCGAACAACAAGCTGCTAGGATGCTCAGGCTTGCTGGTGCGCTGACTTAAGGCCCGTAATTGTTGACGATGTTGCTGCATCGCCTGTTCACCTTCCGCTAGTTTTTGTTGGGCTTGGCTGTTGAGATGCTTTAACACCTGTTGTTCAAGCGTGTAAAGCTGGTCTATGCGTTCTGAGGCCATATCAAACCAAACTTCGCACAACACAGGGGCGACGGCGGTGCCATCACTGAGTTGTTGGATCAATTTACGCAACTGCACAAATTCTGTTTTGCCTTGCACATGTTCGGTTTGAAATAAATTTTCTAAATGGATATCTACTAGCGATTGCGCAAGGTGTAATTGTTGCTCCTGTGTTGTTTGAAGCTGCTGTAATCTTTCACAGATGTTTGAGTCAAACTGGCCAGAAGCAAATCCCATGGCACCCCAAGCCCGTTCTTGCCCTGCATGTTCTTTCGCTTGCATCAAATTAAATAATGCTACTAATAAACGGGTCATCTGCGGCTCGCCAGCACCTTCCGCTACATCGGCAACTAAGTTTAACAGGCTGGAGATTAACCGACAGTAAGCTTCGGTACACTGCAGGGGCGTCAACTTTTGTTCAGTGATCAGGCTGCGCAGCGCCACTAAATTATCTAATCCTTGTAAACTGAGACTGATACCATGCATCAATCTGCTTGCACCGCTGCGCAAAGTCACCGGCAAATAATGCTCGCTAAGGATCACGCGCAGCTGTTGTTCACTGATTAAAGTTTGCTTGAGCTGAACAGTTCGTTCTTTACTGTAATGTTCAGAATGCGAGGCAAGATAAATGTTGCTAATGCCACGTTCACGTTGTAATTGATGGATCAGTTCACTGATCCCTGTAACCACCTGAGTGCTGCTGCTTAATTGTTGCAAGGTGCTTAGCTCAGCTTGTTTGGCGGCTAATAGAAATTGTTCTGTGGTCTGGCTGTAATGAACTTGCATGGTCAATAGCGGTTTGGCTACCTGGTAAGCGGGTACCAAAGCATTTTGCAAGGAATGTTCCAGAGGGGGTTAACTAGCACTAAGTTTATAAAAAACAAGCATTTGATCAGCCGGGTTAGCAGCTAATTTATTGTTTTACAGGCAAAGAGGGGCAGCGATCTTGCTGTATTTTAGTGCAATTATCGAAAGGATTGCACCCTTCTGGTACAGTCGTGGGCAGCTTGCTGCAGTGACCATTTTCTAGGGTAATGATTTTATTCAATAAAATTTTTTTTCAGTTTTGGCACTTTAGTTGCTTTAAATAATTTGTGTGGCGATGAGGTGTTCAGCATCAATAGCCGCACAGATTTTTACCAGAATACAAGCCGTGTATATCGGACAACGACGTCCACCTAGAACTGTGATCAGTTCGGGTGGGCGTTTTTTTTTGCGTAAAAAAGAGCAGTACAGCGTCACAACTGACTAATTTTTATAAACAGAGGAACATTCTATGGCTTATCTAATTCCCGCTGAGTTTGTCACCAAGATGGTCGATGCCGGCGAATCTAAAATATATATGTCTACTCGAGATACCTTAATCCGCGCCTATATGGCGGGTGCCATCTTAGCGCTTGCGGCAGTGTTTGCCATTACCATTGCAGTACAAACCGGCAGTTTTTTGCTTGGCGCAGCGTTATTTCCGGTTGGGTTTTGTATGTTATACCTGATGGGTTTTGACTTGTTAACTGGGGTCTTTGTGCTAACCCCTTTAGCTTTATTAGATAAACGCCCAGGCGTCACCGTTGCCGGTATCTTACGCAATTGGGGTTGGGTGTTTTGTGGTAATTTCGCCGGGGCGCTGACGGTGGCGCTAATGATGGCCTTTGTGTTTACCATGGGTTTTAACACTGATGGCGGCTCGGTCGGTGAAAAAATTGCGACCATCGGTGAAGCGCGCACCTTAGGTTATGCTGAATACGGGGTTGCCGGTTGGTTAACTATTTTTTTGCGGGGCATGTTGTGTAATTGGATGGTATCGATGGGGGTGGTTGGCGCAATGATCTCCACTCATGTCAGTGGTAAAGTGCTGGCAATGTGGATGCCAATTATGCTGTTCTTTTTTATGGGATTTGAGCATTCAGTCGTTAACATGTTTTTATTTCCTTATGGGCTGTTAATGGGCGGCGATTTCTCCATTATGGATTATCTGATTTGGAACGAGATCCCAACTGTGCTGGGCAATTTAGTGGGTGGTTTGGCTTTTACCGGGCTAACTTTATATACCACACACTATAAAACAGCGCCTAAACGTCATGTCGTTGCAACGTCCACAGTGAGTAATGCGACCGCTGTACAGCAAGCCGCTAAATGATAAGGCTGCACTGATGACACTGACATTAGCCTTAGGGTTACACAGCTGTGCTGGGGAAAAGTCGTTAAATCAAGATTTTTGTGCTGGCGTCATTCCTGCTACGTCAATGCTTTGCACTAAGGGGGCAGCCGTGGCGTTGGCCGATGGTGTCAGTAGCAGCACGGTGAGTCAGATTGCCAGTGAAACGGCGGTAACCAGTTTTTTGGATGATTATTTTTGTACTTCAGATACCGCCAGCGTCAAGCAGGCTGGCGGTCAAGTGTTGCAGGCAATTCATGCGTGGTTGTATGGGCAAAGTCGTCAAGTGTTCGGGCACGATCCTGACAAAGGTTATGTTTGCACCTTCAGCGGTTGGGTTGTTAAGGGCCGTTTTGCCCATCTGTTCCATATTGGGGATAGCCGCGCTTACCTTTGGCGGCAAGGGCTCTTAACGCAAATCAGTTCCGATCACAGCAGCCCAGTTTTAACTGGGGCTGGCCATAGCGCTAAAACCACTTATTTAAGTCGAGCGCTCGGCGCTGGGCCCCAACTTAAGTATGATTATACTCAGGTGGCACTGCGAGAGGGTGACATACTGCTACTTTTGACTGATGGCGTTTATGCCAATTTATCCCCTTCAGCCTTAAGCGCTTTGTTAGCAAAAGCCGAGGCGAAGATGAGTATGCCTGAGCTGGCTTCATCATTAACCGCTGCAGCCTTAGCGGCGCAAAGTGAAGATAATCTCAGTGCAGCCTTGTTGCAAATTAAACAGCTGCCTGAGCCCGCGACCCCACCAAAATTAGATGAGCGCTTGCATGTGGTAACGGATTTAGCTGCGGGCAGTACGCTCGATGGTTATACCGTGATACGTGCACTTTATCAGAGCCATCGCAGCCATGTTTATCTGGTGCAAGATGAAATAAGCAAACAACTGTTGGTGCTAAAAACCCCTGCAACTGAGCAGATGAGCAATGAAGCCTACTTAGCGCGTTTATTACTCGAAGATTGGATTGCCCGGCGAGTGCGTAATGATCATGTGATCCGTTCGGTCAGCACAGGGCGTGAACGTCGTTATATTTACACCCTTGCTGAATTTATTCAGGGGCAAACCTTGCAGCAGTGGCGGCAAGATCATCCTCACCCCTCTTTAGAGCAAGTTAGACAGATTGTGTTGCAAGTCGGGACAGGGCTGCAAGCTTTGCATCGGGCAGAAGTGGTGCACCAAGATTTACGCCCTGAAAATATTATGATTACTGAAACGGGTTTAGTAAAAATTATTGATTTAGGGTCTGCACAGGTAGCGGGCTTAGTTGAACAATATCATATTGCCGTAGAGCGGGGGCTTGGCACAGCGCTATACTCTGCGCCAGAATGTTTATTAGGGGAGGAAGCCACCCAAAGCGCAGATTTGTATTCATTAGCTGTATTGTGTTACTACCTATTAAGTGGTCGCTTTCCTTATGGTAATCAGTTAGCGCGATGTCGTAATCGTCAGCAGCAAAAGCGCTTATGTTATCAGCCCCTATCGTCAGAAGCTTCAGCCATCCCCAGATGGTTTGATTTAACCTTGCAGCAAGCCTTACAGCCTGATCCGGCAGCGCGTTATCAGCAGTTATCGGCTTTTTTATACGATTTGCAGCACCCTAATCCCGCCTATTTGCAGCAGCCATTTCGGCCCTTGTTACAGCGTGATCCATTACGTTTTTGGCAAGTGGTGTCACTGATATTGTTGCTGTTAAACCTAACACTTTGCTATCAATTTTTGCTTTAAACCTGATGACGTCGGGCTCGATGTCATCAGGTTACCTTGTATTTATGCCCAAGCGCTTTGCAAAAGCGATTGATTGACTGCCATCGGTTGTTGGATCACGTCGCCAATCATAATTAGAGTGGGCCCAGTAAAGGGTTGTTGCTGAACTTTGTCATTAATATCCTCAAGGGTTGCGCTAAGTAAGCGCTGCTCAGGGCAGCTGACCTGTTCTATCAACGCAATAGGGGTAGAGGCAGGCCAACCTACGGCGCGCAAGCCCTGACAGAGCATTGGCAACCGGCTTAGCCCCATATATACCACCAGTGTTGGATTGTCTCCCTCGGTTTGATAGCGCCATTGTTGCCAGTTAGGTTGTTGCTTAGGATCGGCAAATTGTGCCGTGAGGAAGGTGACACTACGTGCGACATTGCGCGCAGTTAACGCAATACCCGTATATGCGGCAGCGGCACAGGCGGTGGTTATCCCTGGTACAATGGCAAAGGGAATATTTGCGGCCTGTAAGGCCGCGGCTTCTTCGTTTACCCGACCAAAAATGGCGGGATCGCCCCCTTTAAGCCTGACTACGGTATGGCCTTGCTGCGCAAAATATTGCAGCTTTTGGCAGATCTCCGGTTGAGTCAAAGCATGTTGGCCGGCGCGTTTTCCAACGTAATATTGCTGGCAAGCTTTGGGGATCAGCGCCAGTAACGCGGGTGAAATTAAAGCATCATATAGCACCACATCGGCTTGTTGCAGTAAACGCCAGGCTTTTAGCGTTAACAATTCAGGATCGCCTGGGCCGGCACCTACTAAAAAAACCTGACCGGTTTTTGGCAAAGTCTGTTGTGCATAAGTTCGTGCTATCGGGAAAAAGGGGGCAAACCATTGACTCATGGGCCGACGAAACAAGGTTAAAAAACTCATACCATCGCCTCCATCTTAGTTTCTGCTCGGGGCTGCGAGCTCTTTAGTTGTATCCAAATAGTCTGTTCTTGCCGTTGTACCGGGTAAACACCCACGCTGATCTCAGGCATTTCTATACATTGGCCGTTGTGTAAATCAAAATGTTGCTTGTAAAGCGGCGAGGCGACAACCAGCCTATCGCCAATTGAACCCGTGATGCCACGCGCTAGCACATTTGCTTGGCCAATCGGATCAAAGTTGTCGATGGCAAATAACTGGTTTTGCCCGGTGATAGTGAGGCTGAACAGGGCAATTTGTTGCCCGTTGACCAAAACACAAACCCCACTGTTGTCGACCAGATCACTCGTGGTTGCTACGTTAAACCATGTCATGGGTGATCTCCTCAGACTCAATCATTGTTACGGGTATACGCTGTTGTTGCTGCTTCTCTTCTAACGTTGCAGGGCGGATTTGCCCTCGCTCTTGCACAAACAAAATATTGCTATCACCTTCGGGGCTATTCACAAAATGTCGGAATCGTTTTAGGGCCTCTGGATCGTCCAGTGTGCGTTGCCATTCACAGGCATAGCTGTTAACCAAACCGGCCATTTGTTTTTCTAATTCAGCGGCTAAACCAAGGCTGTCATCGATAATCACTTGGCGTAAATAGTCCAGTCCTCCCTCGAGTTTTTCTAACCAGACCGATGTGCGTTGTAAGCGATCGGCCGTGCGGATATAAAACATTAAAATGCGATCGATATAACGGATGAGTGTTGGCGTATCCAGGTCAGTTGCAAACAGATCCGCATGGCGAGGACGCATACCACCATTACCACAAACATATAAATTCCAGCCATTTTCAGTAGCAATGACCCCGATATCTTTACTTTGCGCTTCGGCACACTCGCGAGTACAACCAGACACGGCCATTTTGATTTTATGCGGGGAGCGCAAGCCTTTATATCGGCTCTCTATAGAAATAGCTTGGCCCACACTGTCTTGAACACCGTAACGACACCAAGTACTGCCTACACAGGATTTAACAGTACGTAATGATTTACCGTAGGCATGACCTGTTTCAAAACCGGCATCGACCAAACGTCGCCATATTAATGGCAGTTGTTCTAGCCTTGCGCCAAATAAATCAATGCGTTGACCACCAGTAATTTTGCAATACAACTGAAAGTCGTCGGCCACTTGCGCTAAAACCAACAATTTTGCTGAGCTGATTTCACCACCAGCGATGCGAGGCACTACGGAGTAAGAGCCGTCTTTTTGCATATTTGCTAAAAACGTATCGTTGGTATCCTGTAACGCGACATGTTTGTTATCAAGAATGTATTCATTCCAAACCGAGGCTAAAATTGATGCAACGGTAGGCTTACAGACATCACAGCCTTGGCCTTGGCCATAACGCTGCAGTAACTGTTCAAAGGTGGTCAGTTGTTCAACTTGCACCAAGTGCAATAATGCTTGGCGTGAATAGGCAAAATGCTCACAGAGATGGTTGTTGACCGCGACTCCACGCAAGGTTAATTCGGTATCCACTACAGATTTTAGTAAGGCTGCGCATCCACCACAGCCAGTGCTGGCTTTTGTGCAACGCTTAATACTGGCTAGTTCAACATGACCTTGCTCGATGCTGGCAACAATATCGCCCTTGGTTACGTTGTGACAAGAGCAAAGCATGGCATGGTCTGGCAGCAGATCAGCGCTGAGCGTCGGCGTGTTGGCGTTTAATTGCGGTAAAATGAGGCTTTCCGGGGCTGCGGGCAGAGGCAGCGCATTTAAAAAATATTGCAGCAGAGTGTCATATTCAGCAGTATCACCCACTAACACCGCGCCGAGCAATTTATCGCCGCTGTCATTGAGAACCAGCTTCTTATAAATTTGGCGAATGGGATCTTGATATGTTAAGCATTGTGCCCCTGGTGTGCGTGCATGCGCATCTCCGATTGACCCCACTTCTACACCCAGAAGTTTTAAACGGGTGCTCATATCGGCGCCCTGAAACCGGAGTGCTTGGCCGGTCAGATGACTGGCGGCTACGCGGGCCATTTGATAACCTGGCGCGACTAATCCAAATAGTTGGTTTTGCCATAAGGCACACTCACCAATGGCATAAATATCTTGCTGTGATGTTTGACAGTAATCATTGATGATAATGCCACCTTTAGCTCCGATAGCCAGACCAGCATCTTTTGCTAGTGCGTCATAAGGGCGGATCCCGGCTGAAAACACCACCAAATCGGTTTCTAAAAAGCTGCCATCGCTAAATTCTAAGCGGTAGCGGCATTCGTCACCTGCAACTATTGCTTGTGTGGTTTTACCCGTGTGCACACCTAAGCCCAACGCGGTGATCTTTTGTGTTAATAACTGGCCACCTGCTACATCGAGTTGCACAGCCATCAATTGGGGGGCGAATTCAACGACATGGGTGGTTAGCCCGAGTTGTCTTAGCGCATTTGCCGCTTCTAAACCCAATAAACCGCCGCCAATAATCACGCCGGTTTGGCTGTCTTGAGCACTGTGCGCGATAGCCGTTAAATCGTCCAATTTGCGATACACCAAACAATGTTCTTGTTGGTGTCCCGGGATCGGCGGCACGAACGGATAAGAACCCGTAGCCAGTACGAGCTTGTCATAATGATAGTTTTCGCCATTGGCAGTGAATACTGTTTTACTTTGCGGTTCAATTCGGCTGACCCAGCAATTTAAGTGGTATTTAATGCCTTGTTCTCGATAATGCTGCTCAGAAGTGAGCGCGAGTTCGGCACGATCCTTACCGGTAAAAACACTGGATAGATAAACTCGGTCATAAGCCAATTGTGGTTCACCACACAGTACAGTAATGGTTGCTGTAGGCGCTGTTGCCCGCAATTGTTCAACAAAATGGTGTCCAACCATACCATTACCCACGACCAAAATATGTTGCGATGCTGTCATCGTTAGCTCCTTGTGCAATAAAAGTTGGCACCTTTAAAGGCGTGCCAAACAAAAAAGCCCGCAAACAGTGTTTCCACTGTGTGCGGGCTTCGTTGCCGTGATGGCATCGCTTTACTGATGCCAACTACAAATTGTTTAGATGTTACTTTTTTATACTATGCAGGATTGTTGCCATAATCCTAGTGCTATGAAAATAAACATTTTTAATTTTTTTAAGCACGCTTTAGCTTGCTAATTTGCATCAAATTAGTGCAGGCTGGCACCAGCATGAAGCAAAAAAACGCACAACATGATAGGTCACCGTTGGGGGGATATTATCGTTGAACGCAAATTCGACCAGTTGCCTAAAACAAAGGTTGGCTGTCGCGAGCAAAATAGGCAAATCACGACAACTTTGTTAAGCTCAATTGCTTAAAAATATTAAGAGTTACCCCGTTTGCATGAATAAAACAAACATGCTGAGGCTATCTTCAGCGCTAAGTAATAAGAGTAATGGAGCCCACGTTAAATGAAATATGCATTAACTTTGCTGGCAGCCGCGGTCTTAACCGCTTGCGGCGGTGCTAAGCAAGATGTCGTCCCGGAGCAAAATGTGACTGTCACTCAGCAACAAAGCGCAATTAACTACCCCCAGAGCCGCCAAGGTGATGTGGTTGATAACTATTTTGGTACACAAGTCGCCGATCCGTATCGTTGGTTAGAAGACGATCGTAGCAGTGAGACTGAAAGCTGGGTAAAAGCGCAAAACGAGAGTACTTTCGCATATTTAAAACAGATCCCATTTCGGGATCAGATCCGCGATAAATTACAACAATCGTGGAACTATGAGCGGATTAGCGCACCGTTTAAAGAAGGTGATTATACCTATTTTTACAAGAATGACGGTTTACAAAATCAGTTTGTGTTGTATCGCCAAAAAGGCGATGGCGCTGCCGAAGTGTTTTTAGATCCCAATACTTTTAGCGCTGACGGCACAACGTCCATGGCCGATATTCAATTCTCCGCAGACGGAAAACTGGCCGCTTATGCCATTTCAGAAGGTGGCAGCGATTGGCGTAAAGTGATCGTCATCGACACTGAGACCAAGCAACAAATTGGCGATACGCTGATTGATATTAAGTTTAGTGGTATTGCTTGGCAGGGGAACGACGGTTTCTTCTATTCTAGTTATGACAAACCCGATGGCAGTGAACTCTCTGCCATGACGGATCAGCATAAGTTGTACTACCACAAGCTTGGCACGCCTCAATCAGCGGATCCGGTCGTATTCGGTGCCCTAGATGGTCAGAAACATCGTTATGTAGGCGCTGAAGTCACCGAAGATAATCGTTATTTGCTGGTGTCCGCTGCGGTGTCGACGTCGGGTAATAAGCTTTTCGTGAAAGATCTCACCCAACCCAATAGTGAGTTTGTTGCGATTGTTACCGATACCGATTCAGATGTGGATCTAGTGGACAGTGACGGTGACATGCTCATCTTAGCGACTAACCGTGATGCGCCTAATCGTAAAGTGGTCAAGGTGTCGGCCAAAGCACCGCAGCCAGAAAATTGGCAAGTGCTGATCCCGGAAACTGAACATGTGCTGCGTATTAGTAGCGGCGCAGGCTTTTTATTCGCTAATTACATTGTCGATGCGATTGCCAAGGTAAAACAATATGATATGAACGGCCAACTGGTGCGCGATATCGAATTACCTGGTTTAGGCAGCGTGGGCGGCTTTGGCGGTAAAAAAGAGGCAGATACGCTGTATTTTAGCTTTGCTAACTACATCACACCGGGTTCTATTTATGCGTTTGAGCCAAAAGCGGGTGAAACCTCGCTGTATAACCAGCCGAAAGTGAATTTTGACCCAAGCAACTACGTGTCTGAGCAGGTGTTTTATACCTCTAAAGACGGTACTAAGGTGCCGATGATCATCAGCTATCGTAAAGATTTAAAACGCGATGGCAGCAACCCCACTATCTTGTACGGTTATGGCGGTTTTAATATCAGCCTAACCCCATCTTTTAGCGTGGCGAACGCGGTATGGATGGAAATGGGCGGTATTTATGCGGTGGCCAATATTCGTGGTGGGGGTGAGTACGGTAAAGCCTGGCATAACGCCGGTACACAATTACAAAAGCAAAATGTGTTTGATGACTTTATTGCTGCGGCTGAATATCTGCAAACAGAAAAATACACTTCCAAAGAGAAAACCGCCGTTCGCGGTGGTTCAAATGGTGGTTTATTGGTGGGTGCAGTCATGACCCAGCGGCCAGAGCTCTTCAAAGTGGCGATCCCGCAAGTGGGTGTACTTGATATGTTACGTTATCATACCTTTACCGCCGGTGCGGGTTGGGCCTATGATTACGGTACATCAGAGCAATCAGCCGATATGTTTAACTATCTGCAAGGTTACTCGCCGGTACACAACGTGAAAGCGGGCACCACTTATCCTGCCACCATGATTACGACAGCCGATCACGATGATCGCGTGGTGCCTGCGCATTCGTTTAAATTTGCTGCAGAGCTGCAAGCCAAAGCCAGCAAAGCCACTCCTCAGCTTATTCGCATTGATGTTAATGCAGGTCATGGTGCGGGTATGCCAGTGGCGATGGTGATTGATCAAGCCGCAGATATTTACAGCTTTACGCTGTTTAATATGGGTTATAGTCAGTTACCGAAATAAGCGCTTCATGGCGAAGGGTTATGGCGTCTTCGGACGCCATTTTCGTTTTCAGTAGCGATAAGTTGCCAAGGTGTTGCTAAAACGGCCGTGGCGTATTAAGCTGCGTGCCCTTTTTATTTTGTTAGCTTAGCGCTATCTGGCAAAATAACATCGCCAACAATGGCTGTTCTGCACAGGAGTAAGTGATGGCAAAAGCAGTAATTTTAGTCCTCGATAGTTTTGGGATCGGCAGTGCGCCGGATGCCGCAAAGTTTAGTGACGAAGGCGCCAATACCTTTGCCAGCATTGCCCGAACCTTTACCGAGCAGAAACAACGAGCCTTGCAATTACCTCACCTTGCGCGTTTAGGCTTGGTAAAAGCCTGTACCGCCGCCAGTCAGGGTAAAGCACCGACAGTCGCCGATGCCAGTTCGCTGCATGGCGCTTATGGCTATGCCCGTGAGCTGAGTAGTGGTAAAGATACGCCCAGTGGTCATTGGGAAATGGCCGGTGTTCCGGTGTTATTTGATTGGGGTTATTTTAGCGCTAAAACAGACAGCTTCCCGCCAGAATTGATCTCAGAATTATGCCAGCGCACAGGCATCAGCGGTATCTTAGGTAATTGTCATGCCTCGGGCACCGATATTTTGGTAAAACTGGGCGATGAGCACATTAAAACGGGTAAACCGATTTGTTACACCTCAGCTGATAGCGTGTTTCAAGTGGCTGCACATGAAGAGCATTTTGGTTTAGAGCGTTTACTACGCTTTTGTGAAGTGGCCCGCGAACTGCTCGACAAATATAATATTGGCCGCGTCATTGCTCGGCCTTTTACCGGTACTGCGCCAGAGAACTATGCCAGAACGGGTAATCGTCGTGATTATTCAGTATTACCACCCGCGCCGACTGTACTCGATAAGTTGGTGCAGCAAGGTGGTCAGGTGATCAGTATTGGTAAAATTGCCGATATTTTCGCGCATCAGGGTATTTCGCAATCATTAAAAGCCAATGGTTTAGCGCATTTGGTCGATACCACTTTAGCGCAAATGGCCAAACAGCCGGATAACAGTTTAATTTTTACCAACTTGGTCGATTTTGACCAAAACTTTGGCCATCGCCGCGATCCTATTGGTTATGGCGAGGCATTAGAGTATTTCGATAGCCGCTTGCCAGAGCTGATTAACGCCTGTGATGAAGAGACCTTGTTGTTACTTACCGCTGACCATGGTTGCGATCCAACTTGGCCGGGTACCGAGCACACACGCGAATATGTGCCAGTGCTGGTGTACAAACAAGGGCTAAACGGTGTTGATCTTGGCGAACGCATGAGTTTTGCTGATATGGGCCAAACCTTGGCCGACTATTTCGCGCTGGATGCCATGGCATACGGTGCATCTTTCTTAGCTGATTTGAATTAATTAAAGAGAAATTATGGCGACTCCACATATTAATGCCCCTGCGGGCGCTTTTGCTGAAACTGTGTTAATGCCTGGCGATCCACTGCGGGCAAAACATATTGCTGAAACGTTTTTAGAGGATGCCGTTTGCGTTAACACGGTGCGCAATATGTTTGGTTATACCGGCACTTATAAAGGCAAAAAAGTCAGTGTATTAGGTTCAGGTATGGGCGTACCGTCTATGTCTATTTATGCCACTGAATTAGTCAAATTTTACGATGTAAAAAACATCATCCGTATCGGTTCATGTGGTGCTTTACCCTTATCGGTTAAAGTGCGTGATGTGGTGATTGGTATGGGCGCGAGCACCGATTCTATGGTTAACCGCAATCGTGTTGGCGGTTTAGATTTTGCCGCAATGGCCAGTTTTGGTTTGTTAGAAAAGGCCGTTGCCGCAGCACGTGCTAAGTCAATTGATGTCAAAGTGGGTAACGTGTTCACTTCAGATTTATTCTATAACCCCAGTGAAACGTTATTCGATACCCTCGAAAAATACGGTGTGTTGGCCGTGGAAATGGAAGCCGCCGGTTTGTACGGTGTGGCAGCAGAGTATGGCATTAATGCGTTAGCCATTTTTACCGTGAGTGATCATATCCGCACCGGTGAAGCCTTAAGTGCCGAGCTACGTCAAACCAGTTTTAATGAAATGGTTGAAGTCGCCTTAGGCTGTCTGTAAACAACGAGGGATTGCTGATTATGTCATTAACTACCAATAAAATGTTTTATGTGTCTTGGGAAGCGTTTCATCGCGCCACGAAAGAGCTGGCACGTCAGCTGTTAGCCGAAGACTTTGATGCCATCGTCGCGGTAAGCCGCGGCGGTTTAGTACCGGCAGCCATCTTGGCGCGTGAGCTGAATATTCGTACCGTCGATAGTATCTGTGTGGCCAGTTACGATCATGATAAGCAAGGTAGCTTAACGATCTTAAAAGATGCGCAGTTAGCCGATTCGGCCAAACTGTTGGTGGTCGACGATTTGGTCGATACCGGTGAAACGGCAAAGGCACTGCGCGAGCGTTTTCCGCTGGCGCGTTTTGTCACGGTATATGCCAAACCACAGGGTAAGCCGTTAGTGGATAACTACGTCACGGATATCGAGCAAGATACTTGGATCCAGTTACCTTGGGATATGGAGTTAGCCTACAGTAAGCCACTGGCCGAGGAAGTATGAGCCTAACCCAACTGACTTTAACGCTGCCTGACTGGATCAACGAGGTGGTTGATTGGCAGCAGACGTATCAAAACGATCAGCAAAAAATGGCGCTAGCCATAGAGTTATCCCGGCAAAACGTATTGCGTGGCACGGGTGGCCCTTTTGGTAGTGCGATTTTTGATATCGAAAGCGGAAAGTTACTCAGTGTAGGGGTTAACCGGGTCATGCCGTTAAGTAACTCCACTGCCCATGGCGAGATGATGGCGATTATGCTGGCTGAGCAATCACTGCAAAGCTTTAGCTTGTCTGCAGATGGTGTTAAGCGCGAGTTGTTTACTTCCTGTGAGCCTTGCGCTATGTGCTTAGGCGGCACCTTGTGGAGTGGGGTGAAGCGTTTGGTCTGTGCGGCAACCGCCGATGATGCGCGAGCAATTGGTTTTGATGAAGGCCCTGTATACGAGCAAAGTTATCAGTATCTAACTGATGTGGGTATTGAAGTGGTGCGGTTAGTGGAGCGTGATGCTGCAGCTGCAGTGCTACAGCATTATTTGCAAGAGGGTGGCACCATTTATAATGGTTAGGCTATCACAATAGCATTAATAAAAAAGCCAGCGTTAGCATAATACCGATCATTTAGTGTTTAGCATGACGCGGTTTGCTCACATCAACACGCCATGAATCATCCCTGAGGCTCGATTCCGGCCATCCATGGCCTTCAACGGTTGATTTAGTGCAAACAGGTCATGCTTAACTGACATTAATTAAGCGTTAGCTGGCTTTTTCCATTCAATTAACCTTGCTATACAGTTTATTGCTGATAAAGAGCGCTTCGACTTTTTCGCGTGCCCATGGGGTACGCCGTAAAAACTTTAGGCTACTTTTTACCGACGGATCTTTTTTAAAGCAGTTAATGTCAATCTGCTCTGCCAGCTTGGGCCAACCATAATGCACCACTAACGCAGTAACAATTTGTTCTAGCGTAACGCCATGCAAGGGGTTATTTGTTTGTGTCATGTGGCTTCCCATTACGCCAGCGGCAATGGCTGCTGGCGCTGGCTATCAGATGTTATAAACGTTCGATCAGGGCTGCAGTGAAGTCGGTTGTGCCGAAGCTACCCCCTAAATCACGCGTGGTGCGATCACCGCTGGCGATCACGTCAGTTAATGCCGCTAAAATCTTATCGGCTTTATCTTTCATACCTAAGTATTCTAGCATCTGAATGGACGCTAAGATCACTGAACTTGGGTTTGCTAGGTTTTTACCCGCAATATCTGGCGCGCTACCGTGCACCGCTTCAAAGATGGCACAATCTTTACCGATATTCGCACCTGGCGCCATGCCTAAACCACCCACAAGGCCTGCACACAGATCCGATAAAATATCACCAAATAAGTTAGTGGTCACAATTACGTCAAACTGCTGTGGGTTCATGACCAGTTGCATACAAGTGTTATCAACGATCATTTCTTGAACTTCGATATCCGGATACGACTGAGCAACCTCGCGCGCCGTTTTCAGGAATAAACCTGAAGTCGATTTTAAGATATTGGCTTTGTGCACGATGGTGACTTTTTTGCGGTTTTCGCGACGTGCGGTTTCAAAAGCAAACTCGGCAATACGGCGCGCGCCTTCTTTAGTGACAATGCTCGACGCTTGCGCAGTTTGGCCATCTTCTGACACGGTTTGGCCATGGCCTGAATACATACCTTCGGTATTTTCACGAATGGTAATGATATCGATATTTTCGTAACGGGCTTTGGTGCCTTTAAACGAGATCACTGGGCGAACGTTAGCGTACAGGTTAAACTTTTTACGTAACGTGACGTTAATTGAAGTAAAGCCTTCACCTACTGGCGTGGTTAAAGGGCCTTTGAGTGTGATCTTGTTTTTAAGAATAGCGTCTAAGGTGGCTTGTGGTAGCAACTCACCGGTTTTTTCCAGCGCGGTCAAACCGGCATCCACGTATTCGTAGTCAAAATCACAACCGGCTTTTTCCAGTACTTGAATCGCGGCTTCAACAATACTTGGGCCAATGCCATCGCCTTTAATCACGGTAATCGTTTGCTTGCTCATGGAAATCCTTAGCTGTATATTTTTGATATTTATAGTCAGGCGTCTGCCTGAAAGCGTTCTCATTATAGCGCTGCAGCGGGTTTTAAGCCAGTTTACCGCGTAGGATAGCTAGTCACAGCTTTGATAGGTGCTATAAGTTTGGTGAATGTAGCTTGTGTTAGGCAAATTCACTATTTAGCGGATAATACAGCCCGTCGTGCTGCAGCAGTTGTTGTTGCCATTCTTTTAATGATTTAAGCGGTAATGAGAGCGTAGCCGTGGCTTGTTGTAGCAGGTGTTGGGTACTTTGCTGTGCCATCGGATAACAAAACACGCTGAATGTCAGCTGCCAGGCCAGCCGTAACAGCAAGCCTTGTTGCTCGGCTAAGGTCCAAGGCATCCCTTCAATATGTTGTGTATATTGACACATGGCGCCATCAGCCCAATTTTCTAACTGATAATGATGCAATAGTGCCGCCGTCAAACGCTGACTTTTAACCGGTTCCAGCAGGTATTTTTGTACCAGTTGGCCCAGTAAATGTTGCTGTTGGACGAGACGACTGACCGGTACGGCTTGCAGGCTAGGGTGATGCCACAGTGGCGCACTGGCACAACTGGCGATCAAGCCTGCTTGTTGCTGAGATAAGGGTTGTGCTAAGTATTGGCCTAATACGAATAAGCTATGATACAGCGCCTGTTGTAATTGCCATAACCAAGCATGCTGATTACTGCGCTGGCATTGTAGGTAAAACTGCATTTCGGCACGCGCTACCGCAAGCGGCAACTGCGCTTGACCGAAACTGGCAAGCGCATGACGTAAATTGTTTACTGCAACTTTCTGCCGATTACTGGCACTGGCATTCTCAAGTAACAACTGAGCAATAGCCGGATGCTTTTCCAGTAAGCTAACCTGAGCGTTTAAATCGCTGTGACTTAAACTGCTTAAAATAGACTGCTGCATCAAGCCATTTGGGGTGAGTATTGTCACTTCGGGTCGCTTCGGCATACTGACTTTGGCTAACCAGTGTTGCTGGATCAGCTTAGCCGGTGGCAAAATTTTTAATTCATCCACATTACGTTTAGTCGGATGCTCGGCTAAACGTTGTTGTTCTGGCCAGTATTGCAACGCCTGATAGGCCTCGCTGTGATTATCAGCATGACAAAGTAGCCAAAAGTTGTCTTGCTCATCGCGGGCAACGCGGCCACACAAATACAAAGCAGGTGCGTAGTGCATTAACTGGCTAATTTCGGTTAATACTAACTCATCATTAGAACCGTTAATCCAGCGCGCTAACAGCACTTCTAAGGCCGGTGCGCTGCCCTTATCCGGTTGTAATTGATAACCAAGCTCAATGGCTAAGGTTAATAGCGGGCTATCGTGATGCACTTGCCAAGGCAGGCGTTTTTGTAAGCGATGAAAAGTGCCAGCGAGTACCGTGGTAATGATGCCGCCGCATTTATGTTCTTTCAGTTTTTTGGCTAATAGTAATGCCGCTGGGATCTTATTGTGTGCTGTTGTACAACCGGCCAATAACACGGCTACCCCTACTAGATCGCGTCGTGCTTTTGGCCAATGTTTCAGCCGAGTCCATAGCATCAACAACACCCAGCTTTTCATGGTGCGATTTACCGCAGCCGGTTCTTCCGAGGGAATATAGGATAATTGCGCCATGGCTGCGGCTAAATTAATTTCACTACTTTGTTGCAGTTGGATATGCAGTTCTCGCGCTTGTTGAATAGCGCTTTGTAGGGTTTCAGGCGTAGTGGCTTGCGCTAGCGCTTGGCTTAACAAGGGCAGTTGTTGGTAGCTACGTAGCCAATTAATCGATTGATCCGGCATGCGGTTGCTGCTCCAGATAGTGTTTCGTGGCGTCGTCACCTATGGCGGTCAGTTGGCGATTAATAAATAATAAGGCGGTACATTCGTCTGCAGTGGTAATACCGTCTGCGGCTTTACGATGAGTACGATAGTACAATAGTTGATAAACTTGATTATTGTGTACAAAGGCTTCGGTAATATCGGGGCTGCCTAAACGATTGATCAGTGCATCCTGCGCGAGGGGTTGCTTCAGATCAAGGCGTTGGATGACTTTAGCATTAAAAGATTCGCGGTCTTGCCAATTCATTTGAGTCGGGTCGTCGGGATAAAAACGCAAAATAGCAAAAGTACTCACAAAATAGAGTACAACACCAGCAGCAAACCATAGCAGGGTTTTAAATTTCATAAGCGACTACGATGACTCCGTTAAGCGTATATCTTGTAAGTTTAAACCCAGCGCTAATTGAGTTTGCAATGTCAGAATTTGAGTATAAAGAATAATATCTTGTTTTTGCTCAGTGATTTTTAGTTTCAATTTTTTCGGGCAATCAGGGTGTTGCAAGGCATCATTTAAGCTGCGGCCTAGCGCCATAAATTCTTCAGCCCCTTTGGGGCCCACACCGTTTACCCCCGGAATATTATTGGTACTATCACCCACTAAGCTCCACCAACTGACAAGTTGCTCTGGCTGCACACCAAACTTTTCTTTTACCTGATCGCGGCTAACATAGTGTCGGGCGAAAGGATCATAAATCTCAACACCTTGGCCCAGAAGCGGTAAATAGCCTTTATCGGTTGAGACAATAACCACGTCTTGTTGGTGCTGGCGTATCTTGGTGGCAATAGTGGCAATCACATCATCTGCTTCATATTCAGCCTGATGAAAGCACTTCACGCCGCTTAGCTCGGTAGCGGTTAATAAGTCGGGCAGGGCTGCGGCTAAAATACTGGGCATGGGCTTACGATTGGCTTTATACAGCGGGCATAATTTTTGTCGCCACTGGCTGCTATTGTCACCGTCAAATACCATTAACGCATGGGTGGCCTGCAGCTCTTGGCGCAGGCGACTTAACGTTTGCAGTAGCATTTGTTGAGTATTACTAATAATTTGCTGACGCGTACCCTCTGCAACGTCTTCCGCTAACGGCAGATAGGGGCGTTCTTGTACCGCATACAAGCGACGGATCAGATTCAGCGCATCTAATAGTATTACTCTAGCCATAATTATTGAGAGATCCGATAACAGGGTTCGTATTTGCTGCCAGGCAATTTCATGCGACCTTGCTCAACAAAAGCCGCCAATAATTTATCCATCAAACGCATTAATACTGGCTCGCCACTGAGAATAAAGGGGCCATGCTGACGAATGGCTTTGATGCCCTCGTCTTTAACATTACCGGCCACGATACCTGAAAATGCACGGCGTAAATTAGCCGCCAGTTTCGCTTTGTCCTGATCAAGGTGCAAGTCGAGTGCGGCCATATTCTGATGATTTGGGATAAAAGGTTGTTGAAAATCAGGCGCGATATCCAAGGTCCAATTAAAGTGATAAGCATCACCTACGGATTTACGATAGGCACGCACATCCTGACAACCTTGTTTTAAGCGTTTTGCCACAGCCGCCGGATCATCAATAATGATTTCCAGCAAGTCTAATGCTTCAGCGCCAAGCGTTTGCTGAATAAAATCGGCAATTTCATTAAAGTAAGCTGCACTGCTGGCAGGGCCGGTTAAAATGATCGGTAAGCGTTGCTCGGCGTTACGTTTATCTAGCATGATCCCTACCAGATACAGTAACTCTTCCGCTGTACCGGCACCCCCTGGGAAAATAATAATACCGTGAGCCACGCGCACAAAAGCTTCTAAGCGTTTTTCGATATCCGGCAAGATCACTAATTCATTTACAATCGGATTGGGTGGCTCGGCAGCAATAATACTTGGCTCGGTTAAACCTAAATAGCGACCACTGCGAATACGTTGTTTGCTATGGCCAATGGTTGCCCCTTTCATTGGGCCTTTCATCGCGCCCGGGCCACAGCCGGTACAAATGTTTAAACCGCGTAAACCGAGTTGATAACCCACCTCTTTCGTGTAGTGATATTCTGCTTCACGAATGGAGTGGCCCCCCCAGCAAACAATCATATCAGGTTCACTGGTGGCATCGATGACACGAGCATTGCGCAAAATATCAAACACACTGTGTGTCAGATGCACGCCATTATTTAAATCTAACGGGTTAGTTTCGCCGCTATGGCGGGTGTGATAAAACAAAATATCGCGTAACACCGCAAACAAGTGTTCATGGATCCCTTTGATAATTTTGCCATCGACAAAGGCGCTTTGCGGTGGATTGTTTAATTCAATTTTGATGCCGCGCTCGCGGCTGAGTAATTTAATGGAAAAATCTTGATATTGTTCGTAGATTTCCGCTGAACTGTCGGTATGGCTACCGACATTCAGCACCGCCAGGGCGCAGTTGCGAAACAGTTGGTAAGTGTCGTTTTCGGTATTCTGTTGTAAGCGTTCAACTTCTAATTGGGATAATAAATCCATAGCACCCAATGGGTTAAGATGTACTTGCATCGGCAATCTCCTGATTGCGGGCAACAGCGTTGTTACTTTAATGCTATTTGGTCCCGTCCGCCTTTTTTGGCGAGGTATAAGGCTTCATCGGCGCGGTCGAAAGCTTGGCGCGGTTGTTCACCGGCTAAAAACTCAGTGGCTCCGAAAGAAATGGTAATACGCACATGTTCATTTTTAAATTTAAAAGGTATTTTTTTGATTTTTTCTCTAATTAAATTAAGAGGTTCGCTGATTTGGCTCAGTTTAGTATCGGGCATGATGATCACAAATTCTTCACCACCGTAACGGGCTAAAAAATCTGTTTGTCGAATCGATTGTTGTAGTGTTTTGGCAATAACCCGCAGGGTTTTATCACCGGCACTGTGGCCGTAACTGTCGTTAATTTTCTTGAAAAGGTCTACATCACCTAAAATAATACACAGCGGTGTGCCTTGGCGTAACCAGCGTTTAAATTCTAGATCCAGGCGGGTTTCGTATGCAGCACGATTTGGGATCCCCGTTAAAGTATCACGAGCACTGCGAACACTTTGCTCGGCGAGACGTTCTTTAAAGCTTTTAGCATCACGCTCTAATTCTTTGACGCGACCTTCCATCGCAACCAAGCTGCCCAGCAGCTTTTGTCGTTCTTGTTGTTCTAGCCGTTCTTTTTCATTTAATGACTCGGTTAAATCATTCATGCGCACAATAACCAAGATTTTAAGTTGTTCTAAAGATTGTGCTTTTTTAGTTTGCTTGCCTAAATCATCAATTTGATTTTCGATTTGTTGATTTAGTGTGGCGAGTTTTTGTTGAAAATGCCCTGAGTCTAGTAAGGTGGCTTCAACGGCTTGTTGCACACTGGCAAGCGCATCATTTAACTTTAATAAGAAGTTCTCAGAGGATTGCCGCTCTTCTTGCAAGCCTTTGGCGATAATACTGATGGTGGTTAAACAGGCATCAAATAGGCCTTCAACATTCAGCGAACCGAGTAAGCTGGCCTTGATTTGCTCAGCGGCTGGGGCGTGTTTTTCGGTAAAGGTGAGCTCGCTCAGTAAATTACTCAATTCTAAGGTCAGTTGCCGACAAATATGTGCATAGCGCTCTTGCTCAGCATGGCCATCACTTAAAACGTTGCTGTTTTTGGCATCCTGATGCGCCTTTAATGCGCTTTGGTAAAGTTGCGTTAGGTGCGTCAGTTGCGGCAAAAAGGCTTGTAAGGTTGCGGTGGGCTGCTCTACTTTACTTAATAACTGGCGTAAATCGCGGCGTAACTGATCAGGTAACCCTCGCTGTTGTTGCAGCATTTTGCCTGCTTGGGTCAGTTCTTGTTGGATCTTCACAATCTCAAGCTGTTGTTGCTTTTCTAGCGTCTGTAAGCTGCTGCTTATATCATTAATTAAGGGTAAGACATTTTCAAGATCTGTACTTTTACTTAGCGCGCTGCGTAACTTAGCTAGTCGATTATCCAGTTCTAAATCAATGCCTTTTGTCAGTAAGGATAAGCGTAATACGAGCTGCGAAAGCAGTGAAAACTGCTTTTGGTAAGTTTGCTCTAAGGTTTTTCGAGCAGAAACGGCTTGGCTAAGTTGTTGTTTCAGGTCTTGTTGCAATGCTGCCACCTACTAAGGGATCCAAGAGTCTTGATTACCCAAGTATATCCCCAGACTGGGCTAAGAAGGTAGCGTAAAGCTAAAAAACTTAAAGGAAAAAGCGAGCTTAAGCTCGCTTTTCGATATTTTTTATTATTTTGGCTTGGCTTACTTTGTTAGGTAGTAAGGCAGCCAACTGGTTTCTTCTGTAGGGGTAAGATGTAACATTATCAGGTTCCATTTTGCTATTGCCTGTTGTCAGCATCAACAGGTGCCGCTATTAAAGCAGAATTACCCTTAAAATGAAAGTGTGGCTGTAATATTACATGTTTAGCTTCAGATTTTGTGGCTACTTTACTGCTTTATGGCCGATTAAAAGAAAAAAGACAGCATATTGCTGTCTTTTAGGGTGTTGAGTTACCACTTGAGTTACATTATTGGCGGCTTAAGCGAATATTGGGGGCCTGATAAGGCTCACTGCTGCGTAATGGATTAATGTCTAAGCCACCACGACGTGTATAGCGCGCATATACCGCTAAAAATTCCGGCTTGGCAAAGCGCCATAAATCCGTGTAAATGCGTTCTACACATTGTTCATGAAATTCGTTATGGCTGCGGAAGCTGATTAAATATTTTAATAAGGCTTCATGCGACAGTGCTGGGCCGCGATAATGAATATAAATACTGGCCCAATCGGGTTGCGAGGTAATTAAGCAATTTGATTTTAACAAATGCGAATGCAGTTTTTCATCAACGCGATCTCGGTTCGGATCTAATGCCAGTAAGCTGGCATCGTACTGATACTGGTCAACACTAATATCTAATTCATCTAAACAGATACCCGGGATCCAGGTTGCTTGAAACGCCATGATTTCACTTACATTATGTAGGCTAACTTGCACTGGCTTGCCAGCACAGGCCGATAAGTCTTGCTGTAATGCTTGATAAACCTGACCTAAATCAGCAAAGCGGCTTTGATTAAAGCTGTTTAAATATAATTTAAAGGATTTAGATTCAATTAAGTTGGCAGAGTCTACCGGTACCACAAAGGTCGCCAGCGCCACCATGGGTTTGCCTTTGGCGTTTAACCAAGATAGTTCGTAACCGTGCCAGATATCTTGACCAACAAAGGGCAGATCAGCATCGCTTATGCCAAGTGTTTGGCGGCCTAAGCTACGAGGAACCGCTTGTAACAGCGAGGGAGTGTAGTGATCAACATAATCGGTGATCTTGCCTAGACTTAAGTCGGCCAGAATGTCGGTATGGCTTTTTGTCATTTCTCTGTCTTTTTAGCTACAATACCGCGCATATTATCATAACTGTCCCGAGGAGTAGAGGTGTCTACTGAACAAGCGTTGGCAAAATTTATCGAACACAGTGTCACTTGGCATCAGGCCACGGCGCAGCCATTAACGGCATGGGCCGATCCGGCTAGCCCTTCTCCTTGCCAACAGCAATGGTTAGCCGAGGATCAGGTCAGTTGGCTACCTGTTGCCCAGCAACCCGCTGCGGATTTTAGCAATATTGAGCAAGCATTAGAGTTAACGCTGCATCCCTCTATTAAAGCTTTTTACAGCTGTTTTTATGCAGCGAATATGGCCGCAGCGCATCCACGTGGCAAGTTAGCTTTACTATTGCCTTGGAATCAAGATGATATTAGCCGTTTGCAAGAAAACATCATTGGTCATATTTTAATGAAGCAACGCTTAAAACAGCGAGCCACGGTATTTTTTGCCGTAACCGATGACGCCAATATTATGTTGTCGCTGTTAAATAGCACCGGCGAGGTATTCTTAGAGCATGTTGGGAAAGAAGTCTCGGAAAAAATTGCCGATGACCTGCCGTCGTTTCTCGCCAGTTTAACCCCTCAAGCTTACGACGCTTGTTTTGACTGACACTCCCACGCGATATTACTGAGCAATTGGCAGTTATCGCATTGAAAATCAAACATCTCGAGTCGTGGCGTCGCCAGACGCCAATCAGCTCCACAGCCGGGACAACATTTGTTAGCGTCTTGCTGACAATCCGAACTGCTGCCACTGTACAGGGCATACCAGATCGGCAGCTGATTAAGTCGACTGATCTGCTGTGCCAATTGGCGGCCGCGTCGATTTAATTTGCTATGTAATTGCTGCAGACTGTTTTCGGCGATCTTCGGTAGCACCCGATCTTCTTGTAACTGTATTTCATCTAAGGCCTGATATTGAATTTGCCAGCGGATCAATGCTTCAAAATCGTCTTCTGCTGCGGATAACCAAAAGAGTGGCACGGGTCGCAAGGTTTCAGCACAACGTAAGGGTGAGCAGGTATCGGCGAAGCTAGTAAATAATATCAGGCTCTTGGGAAGGGCTTTGCAGGTTTGCTGTGACATCAAATCAGCGCCCAGTAAGGTGAGTTGGGCATAGCCGAGACCCGCCACGGTTAATTGTTGCTCAGCATACCGCACTCTCTTACTGTGCCATTTGCTGGCAAGGGCATCTTGGCTGGCCAGTACAACCCGGCTGCTAAACGCATCTTGTTGCCATGCGGTAGGAAATTCTCGGCCTAATACTTGGCCATTAAATATTAAGGCTTCAATATAAGCACGGATCGCTTGTTCTGCCTGCGTTAAATCGGTATCAGCGATGACCCGAAACCGCAACTCAGCGAGATACATTATTGTTTTCTAACAGGCTGATTAATAAATCGAGTTTTTGTTCAATGCGGTTAAGCTGGCTGCTCATATCTTGCTCGGCATTAATGGGCCGACTTAACGCCAGATCGGCGACCCATGCAGGATCTTCTTCGGCGATCGGCTGCTGGCGCCATTGCTGGTATGCTGTAAACAGTTCTGGTGCATTAAGTTGCCCAGCCAGTTTCGCTTTAAACAGCGCCAAGCTGGGCTTTTTGCCTTCTTGACGCAATTGGGCTGCAGCGTGTTGTAATAAACGGATGGCCGTGGTCATAGCGGATAGTCTGGTTCACCAAAAAGTAGTTTAATTTACCACTCCCTTGGCCTTAGCAAAAGCCCTATGTTTTTAAGTTCATGAAAATACTTACATTTTAAATTTGGTGTCAATTTTGCTTTGTTTGGCGTGTTAAGTATCATACTTTATTGATTACTGGCATTACTTAAAAGGAGAAGATTTATGTCGGGTATGGGCACTAAAATGATTAAAGCCGGTGTAGTGGCGTTTCTGGTGTTGGGGTTAAGTGGTTGTGTGGTGGCTATTGGCAATACGGAAGAGCCAAAAAATCAATTGGCTTCAGATAAAGCACAACAAGAAAATTTGAAAAAAATTAACCAGTTACAGTTAGGCTTTTCCGTAGCAGAAGTAAAAACTTTACTCGGTGCACCTGATTTCACCGAAGCCTTTCAGAAAAACGGCGAGCAAGTTCAAGTGCTGTTTTATCGCACACAACTTAATCGCCGAGATAATAAAACCACGAAAGATGAATGTACGCCTATTGTATTTCATGGCGATCAACTCAGTGGTTGGGGTGAGAAAGCCTACAATTATCTATAAGCAACGGTTATTGCGCAGCAACTTGATGTAGTTGCGCATTTAATTCATCAATCACTTCGCACCATTCTGCATCATTACGCAGTGCCTCATTAATAAAGCTCGCCTGCGCCTCATTCCAGTAAGGGGCTTTGGCAATGTCGGTGTCTTCGGTTAATTGGTGCGTTTGAATAAAGTCTTCAATCGCTTTAGCACTGTTGGCTAAACCGAGTTGCGCGAATAAATTTTCTAACGTGGTTGCTGTGGTATCCATTCTTTACTCCTGTTTGGCGTTAAGTATAGTATTTATTCCCGTTTTTGCACGGTGACTCAGCGTGATTAGCGATACATAGCCTGTAAAAATCATACTTGGCAACCTAGCATGACACTGCTATTGTGAATAAAAAAACAACAACAATAGCAGGTGCCGCATGTTAGCTCAGGTAACTAATTTTGAACCCTCTCAATTAACGGCCAGTTTGTTGGGAGGCGAAGATTTAAAACTGGCTGCTTCCGTGTTATATCAGTCTTATCATGATGACCCACTTTTTATGGAAATTTTTCGTGCCGCTGACACGGATTATGAAGCCCGTTTGCGCTCTGCTATTCGCGAAGAGCTCAGTACTTTTTGGCAAGCCGGGCAGCCAATCATCGGCTTGTTTAATCAAGAGCAATTACTGGGTGTAGCCTGTGTAGTTGGGCCAGATTCTGGCATTGGCAGCAGTCGTTTATGGCATTGGCGTTTAAAAATGCTGTTAACTGCGGGCTTTGTTTCTACCAAACAGCTGTTAAATAAAGAAGAAAAAATTCATGCGGCCATGCCGGCAAAACGCTATCACATGCTGGCTTTTATTGCCGTGGCGCCGAAATATCAGCATGCGGGGTTGGGCCACTATTTAATTGCGGCCGTGGATGGCTTAGTTGATGAAGATCCGTCCTCTGCAGGGATGGGTGTTTTTGTCACGTTAGCCAAGTACCACGCTTTTTTTGCGGATGAACAATATCAAAAAGTCAGTGAGCTTGCTTTTGGCTCAGTCAGTGGCACTTTAATGTTTCGCGCCCGTCAGTCGGCGCAAGGTTAAAGCGGTATGGCACGTTTTACCTGTTTTGCCGATTTTTATCCCTATTATTTAAGTGAGCATGCCAATCCGCTATGTCGGGCTTTACATTATTTGGGCAGCAGTTTAGTGCTCGTCGTGCTGTTTTGGGCAGTGTTAACACAACAATGGCTATGGCTGTTCAGTTTACCTGTCATCGGTTATGGCTTTGCTTGGTTGGGCCATTTATTGTTTGAGCATAATAAACCGGCTACGTTTGACTATCCTTTTTATAGTTTGGCGGCCGATTGGGTGATGTATAAAGACTTTTTAACCGGCCAGTTGAGCGGCAAATTACAACACCTGGCCCGGGCATCGCCCCCGTCTTAAATACGATGTGCCGGTAAAGTAAAGTTTGCTAAACGCATGCCGCTTAATAGCAATTCTGCTTGATAGCGGCTCTCACCGTCACTGCTAAAGTCAACCTGATAGCTGGTGAGTAAGCGCCAACCTTGCTGCAATTTGCGAAAATGATGGCGATTGCGGCCACACTCTAAAAATTGTAATTGATGCTGTTGACATAATTGGCGCGCTAACACAAAAGCGCGCTCATCTTGTTTACGTTGCATCCAAAACCCATAAATTACGCTGACTAACAGCAGTAGTAACCAAATTGATGTCATTGCTTCTCCTTGTTAGCCACATAATGGCGTTTGCTTCGCGGTTTTACAAGATGCTACGTTGCAGCGGCAATGTGCTAGAATTGCCGCCTTGTAACAGAGAGGAACCGCATGAGTGAGCACCTGAGCCTATTGCTAGCCGATATTATGCAAGCGCTAAAGCAAGCCGGACTGTATAGTCAGCAGCCACCTTCGCCGCAGGCGATGGCCAGTACGATGCCTTTTTGTTGTGATAGCATGCCGCTGGAGCAGTGGTTGCAATTTATTTTAATTCCTCGTCTGCAAGTGATGCTCGCTGCCGGTCAACCGCTACCGAATAAAGTCGCTATTTTACCGATGGCAGAGCAGGTGTATGCCGGGCGAGACGAGAATATTCAACCGCTGTTAGCGGCGATTACAAGGTTAGATCTGTGTCTGAACAAACCCTAGCGTATGACCTCACCGAAGCCCCCACTTTTGCTGAACCTTTAACGATTCTATACCAAGATGAGTATCTGGTTGCGGTCGATAAACCCAGTGGCATGTTGGTGCATCGTTCTTTTTTAGATAAAGAAATTAGCCGTTATGCACTGCAGGCCGTGCGCGATCACATTGGTCAACATGTCTATCCGGTGCATCGGCTTGACCGACCCACGTCAGGGGTACTGCTGTTTGCGTTGTCATCTGAGGTGGCACGGTTATTATCAGAGCAAAATCAGCAAGGGCTGTGGCAAAAAGGTTACTTAGCGGTGGTTCGAGGCTATGTCACTGCCGCAGGTGAGTTAGATTATGCTCTAACCGAGCAACTCGATAAAATTGCCGACAAGTTTGCCGCTGCGGATAAAGCCGCACAAGCTGCGCTTAGTCGCTATTCACCGTTACAACGCGTGGAGTTGCCGATCCCTGTTAGTCGTTATGCGACCTCGCGTTACACCTTGCTGGCGCTGCAGCCCATCACTGGCCGAAAACATCAATTACGCCGGCATATGGCCCATTTGCGCCATCCGATTGTTGGCGATACTAGCCATGGTGATGGTAAACATAATGCGATGTTTCGTGAACAGTTTGCTTGCAATCGTTTATTATTGTGCGCATTCACGTTACGCTTACCCCATCCGATAACCGGACAGCCGTTGTTGCTCGAAGCAGGGCTAAACGAATTAACAACACTTTTTACCCATTTTAATTGGCCGGTAGACTCCGCTTACTATCGCCAGCAGTTTAATCTTTTTCTGGAGACACAAGCATGCAAAAAATCGCCATAATGGTCGGCAGTGTATACGGTGGTGCAGAGTATGTTGCAGAGCAAGCGCTACCGTTATTAACCCACAAGGGTTATCAGGTGCAATGGTTTCAACCTGCAGACTTAGCAGAGGTGTTAGCCTTTGCTGCGGATTGTTGGTTAGTGATCACTTCAACGACTGGCCAGGGTGATATTCCCGATTCGTTGTTTCCTTTTTATATGGCTTGCAAGGATCAGTTTCCGCTATTAACCGGTAAAAAATATGCGGTTATTGCCTTAGGTGACAGCAGTTATGATACTTTTTGTGCGGCTGGCCAGCAGTTTAATGAGCTACTTGTTGAGTTACAAGCCAGTGCGGTAGCGCCGATGTTAGAGATCGACGCCGGTGAAACCTTACAAGCTGAAGATGTGGCATTGCCTTGGTTAGCTGAGCACTTCTAACAATACTTGTTTAACTTCTGGTAACTACGCGCCCCAGGTGCCTGTAATGCCGGATCATAGTGTTCGGCAAAACGCTCACACCACAGTACTGTCGCGCCGCATACCGCGGCCGGCATCACTAATAAGTTCAGCAACGGCACCATGCTAAAGAGTGCCACGGCACTGCCAAAAGATAAGCTGAGGGCTGGCGCTTGTCTTAGTTGACCTCTTAGCTCGCTAAAACTCACCTTGTTGTTATCAAACGGGTAATCGAGATATTGCAGGCTAAAGAACCAGGCGCTGATAAAAAACCACAGGAAGGGGCCCGCCACTGGGATCAACAAACACAGAATAAACAGGATGGTAGCCCGAGGTAATAGATAACACAGTTTTTGCCATTCGCGCGCCAGTAAACGTGGCGCGTCATGCAGAAATTGTCGCATACTCACTTCGGGGATCGTTTTGCCACTGAGTAGCGCGGCGGTTTTCTCACTAAGTAAGCCATTAAAGGGCGCGGCAATAAAATTAGCGACCATCGTAAAGCTATAGGCAAAACTGAGCAGTAATGACATCACCCCCAGCGGGATCAATAAATACTCTAACCAATGCAGCCATTGCGGTAGCCATTGCTGAATATGCACAATAAACGACTGTAGCAGTTGCCACATCCAATAAAACGCCATAAAGAACAGCACTAAATTAATCAGCAAGGGTATTAAGACAAAACGTTTTAAGCCTTTTTGCCCCAGCAAGCGCAGCCCTTTAAAAAAGTAAAACATCATGTCCTCCGAATACAGGCTGTTTAAACTAGTATACCGACTTCGTGCCAGAAAACCCTGCATAGACTGTGACAAAACGTAACAAAATCTCGCCATTTGCTGTTGAGGTTTTTTAACCGTGTTTTGCTGGCGTCACTGCAGCCATAGCGTGCATTGTGTTAAGATGCGACCGATTTCAATAAGCTAATAAGCAGAGGTATGAAATGTCCGTGTGGTTAGTAGAGCTAGGTTCAGCAGTGGAGTTTGCAGTAACATTGTTATTACTGATAACCGCGCTAGTATGTCTGGTATCGGCTATCGTTGTGCCAGCCAACAAAGATGCAGAGTTACGCTTTGAGAAACGTTTAGAATATACGGTATTTGCCATCGGCGCTGCGGTGTTGTGGGCATTATTTATGTTTGCACCACGCTAATGCATAACAACACACCTTGCTATTTTAGCAGCAAGGTGTGAATTAACAGTATTCAGGCTTATTCTTCAATACTACGCAATAGCGCGTTAATGCCAACCTTAGCACGAGTTTGCGCATCAACCTTTTTCACGATGATCGCAGCATATAAGCTGTGGCTGCCATCTTTAGAGGGAATGGTGCCTGGCACGACAACTGCGCCGGCCGGTACGCGACCATAGCTAATTTGCCCCGTTTCACGATCATAAATACGGGTGCTTTGGCTAATATAGACGCCCATTGAGAGCACAGCGCCTTCTTCAACGATAACACCTTCAACCACTTCAGAGCGAGCACCGATAAAGCAATTATCTTCGATAATCGTTGGGTTGGCTTGCAGCGGCTCTAACACACCACCAATGCCAACGCCGCCTGATAAATGCACGTTTTTACCAATTTGCGCACAGCTACCGACGGTGGCCCATGTGTCCACCATTGAACCTTCGCCGACATAAGCGCCAATATTGACGTAAGACGGCATCACCACCACGTTTTTACCAATATAGCTACCGCGACGCACGGCAGCAGGCGGTACAATACGCACACCATCGGCACGGAATTGCGCGTCAGTGTAGTTGGCATATTTCATCGGCACTTTATCAAAAAAGCGGTTTTCGGCGCCATCCATCACTTCGTTATCGTTGATCCGAAACGATAACAGTACCGCTTTTTTCAGCCATTGATGCACTACCCATTCACCGGCAATTTTTTCTGCGACACGGGCGCTACCGTTATCTAGCATGCTTAACACTTGCTCGACGGCCTGTTTTAATTCGGCGGTCACGGTTTTTGGGGTAATGTCAGCACGTTGTTCAAACGCCGTTTCGATAAGGTTTTTTAAGTCAGACATTCGTCATTTAGCCTTCTGTTTGCTGCGAGAGTTGCGAGATTAACACCCGTCTTAACTGGCTTTGTTGCTCAGTTGTCAGCGCGTCATCCTCTGCGTTAGAAATTAAGAAAAAGTCTTCGGCGCGCTCGCCGATGGTGGTGATTTTTGCCGCGTGAATATTCACACCGCATTGTTGAAACACTTGGCCTAGATCAGACAATAAACCCGGCGTATCCAATGCGGCAATTTCTAGCATGGTACGGTGGCGGGTGTTGCCTGGTAAAAATACCACCTTCGGTGGCACGGTAAATTGGCGCATTTGCCGGGAGAGTTTTGGTTTTTGTCGCGACAAATCAGGCTTGCCAAGAATATATTGCTCTAGTGCTTTCTTGATACTTTGCTGGCGCGAAGGGGAGTTCACGGTTTCACCGTTTTGCTCTAAAATCACAAAAGTATCCATCGCATAACCGTCTTTGTTGGTCATGATTTGTGCGTCGAAAATATTCACCTTTTTACTGTCTAGCGCGGCGACCATTTTTGCAAATAGACCGGCTTGATCTTTTGTGTAAACAAACACTTGGGTGCCGCCTTTGATCGGTGCTTTACTGACCAGTACTAAAGGTTCATTCGGTGTTTTATGCTTTAAAATGTGTTCGGTATGCCAGACAATTTGTTTTGGGCTGTAGCGTGCAAAGTAATCCGCTTTGATGCGACTCCATAACTGCAACACTTCACTTTCAATAAAGGTTTGCCGTAATAGCATGGGCAGGGCTTCGCTTTGGTTTTCCCGGATCAGATCGCGTAAATCCATCGGTTTTTCTAAACCACGACGAAATGCTTTTTGTGTGGCTAAAAACAATTCACGCAGCAGTGAGCCTTTCCAATCATTCCACAAGGTATCATTGGTGGCGCGAATATCGGCCAGCGTTAAACAATATAAATAGTTTAAACGCGTTTCATCGCGCACCTTGGCGGCAAATTCGGCCACAACTTCAGGGTCGTGAATATCGCGGCGCTGTGCGGTTACCGACATCAGCAAGTGGTTTTCCACTAACCAAGCAATTAGCTTACTGTCGAATTCACTCAGTTTGTGCAACTTGGCAAATTCGCGTGCATCCATACCGCCTAATTCAGAATGATCACCGCCACGGCCTTTGGCAATATCATGGAAAATGCCGGCAAGGTATAACAGCTCTGGCTTTTCCATTTTTTTGACAATAGCCGTGCACAGTGGAAACTCACTTTCATGTTCAGCAAGGCTGTATTTGTACAAATTCTTTAATAAGCGGTGGGTATGCTCGTCTACGGTATAGGCGTGAAACAAATCAAATTGCATTTGGCCTTCGATATTGCGCCACTGCGGTAAATAGGCCGCTAAAATGCCATAACGGTGCATCAAGGTCACCGCTAAATCCATACCACGCGGGTGGCGCAGTAGGGTCAGAAACAGTTGGCGACAGGCTTCATAATCTTGTAAGTCACCCATTAAGCGCCGCCGGACTTGGCGAATTAAGCGAATAGTGGTCGAGTGCACGCCAGTAATATTGGAGTTATTGGCGATATGCCAGAACAGCCGCAATAAATTATCGCGTCGGGCAAACACCGCGCTGTCGCGCGCTTTAATTAAATGGCCTTGCAACTCAAAATAATCATCTAACTGACTGACTTTGAGTTTTTGTTGCGAATTAAGAATGCTGCCTTCAAAGTGTTGCAACAACATTTCGTTCAATTCACTGACGCGTTGAACTGTCCGAAAAAACCGCTTCATCATTCGTTCTACTGAGGCTTTACCATCCGAGCCAAAACCTAAGCGCTCAGCCGCGGCGGGTTGATAGTCGAACAAAATTCGGTTTTCGTTACGGCCCGCTTCTAAATGCAAAGAGAAGCGCATCTGCCATAAATAGGCTTCACATTCGATCAGCTCTTGGTATTCATCTTCAGTAAGATATTGATAAGCCACTAACTCGCGCATCGTGCGGGTATTAAAATGGCGTTTGGCTACCCAACCGATGGTTTGAATATCACGCAAACCACCCGGGTTGGCTTTTAAATTCGGTTCAAGGTTGTATGCCGTGCCGTGATACTGTGCATGGCGCTGTTGTTGCTCATGGCGTTTAGCCTGAAAAAACGCTTGGCTGGTCCAAAAACTATCGGCATTGACCGCGGTTTGTAATTCTTGAAACAGGGTTTTATTGCCGGTGAGTAAGCGCATCTCCAAAAGATTGGTGGCGATGGTAATATCGTCTTTACCCAGGCTTAAGGTTTCTTTGTAGGTACGGACACTGTGGCCGACTTCTAAGCGTAAATCCCACAGCATGGTAATAAAACGGGCGATAGCCTCTTGTTGATTGCTGTCGGGGCGTTTATCAACCAGTAATAATAAGTCAACATCAGAGTAGGGGTGTAACTCACCGCGACCATAACCCCCCACGGCGATTAAACTGATGGCTTTATCTTTAGCCAGCCCGCAATGTTGCCAGAGCTCAAGTAATACTTCATCAATAAAACTCGCACGGCTTTTTACCAGGATATTAATGGGCTGACTATGAAAAGCCCGTGCCTGAAACTCTTGAAATTCTGCAAAGTGCTTTTTGTAAGCGTCTAGTGAATAGTGTTCGGGCAGCGCGCGGTTAAAACTAAGAGCCTGGGTCACATTACTCTCCTGTTAGGCGGTTATTCCGCGGTGACGATCCGTTCAAAGGTTTCATCTTTACGCAGGGTCAGGATTTCACAGCCGGTGTCGGTCACTAAAATCGTGTGTTCAAACTGTGCCGATAAACTGCGATCTTTGGTCACTACCGTCCAGCCATCGGCCAGCAATTTACTGTGGCGGCCACCGGCGTTGACCATGGGTTCAATGGTCAAGCACATGCCACTTTTTAATACTTCACCTGTGCCTGGGCGACCGTAATGCAAGACTTGCGGATCTTCATGGAACACGGCGCCAATACCATGGCCACAGTATTCTCTGACAATGCTGTAACTGAATTTTTCGGCATGTTGTTGAATAGCATGGCCAATATCACCCAAGCGCACGCCATCTTTCACTTTTTTAATACCTAAGTACATGGCCTCTTGTGTCACTTTAATCAGGCGCTCAGCCATGATGCTTGGCTTGCCAATAACGAACATTTTAGAGGTGTCACCGTGATAACCATCTTTAATCACGGTAATATCGATATTAATGATATCGCCTTCTTTTAACGCTTTATCGTTAGGAATGCCGTGACAAATCACCTGATTGACCGAGGTGCAAATTGACTTAGGAAAACCGTGATAATTCAGTGGGGCAGGAATGGCCTGTTGTTCATTCACAATATAATTATGACAAATTGTGTTCAGTTCATCAGTAGTAATACCCGCGACAACATGCGGCTCAATCATCTCCAGCACTTCGGCAGCAAGTCGGCCTGCAATGCGCATTTTTTCGATTTCTGCTGGGGTTTTAATAGGTGCTGTCATGCCTGCTCTCTCTGATACATCTGTTGAAAGGATAATGCTGTTAATTTACACATTTCATTGTGTTTGCAAGCTGCCTATGGTATAAAGCGCGCCGCAATTTAGCAAATTGCATTGTACCCTAACTTAAGGCTCGTGTGCTGTAGCTTTACAGAATTTCTGGCAATAAGTTAGACAGTTCAGTGCTTAAGCAGATTGCACTAACCTTAATTAAATAACACACATGCATCGACACATATTCCGGGGTGCTTAGCGAAAGCTGAGTCGGCATATGGGATGCATGGAGGCCTAACCCCTTAACAGGAATTAATATCATGGCAAAAGTTTCTATGCGCGACATGCTCCAGGCGGGCGTTCACTTCGGTCACCAAACTCGTTACTGGAACCCAAAAATGAAGCCATTCATTTTCGGTGCTCGTAACCGTGTTCATATCATCAACTTAGAACAAACTGTTCCGATGATGAATGACGCTTTGGCGTTCATCCAGCAAGTTTCTGCGAAAAAAGGCAAAATCTTATTCGTAGGTACTAAGCGCGCAGCCTCAGAAGCAATCAAAGAATCTGCAGCAAATGTTGACCAGTTCTACGTAAACCACCGTTGGTTAGGTGGTATGTTAACCAACTGGAAAACAGTGCGTCAGTCTATCAAGCGTCTGAAAGATCTTGAATCGCAAAGCCAAGACGGTACTTTCGACAAGCTGACTAAAAAAGAAGCTTTAGACCGTACTCGTGAAATGGACAAGCTGGAAAAGAGCTTAGGCGGTATTAAAGATATGGGCGGCTTGCCAGACGTGCTGTTCGTTATCGACGCTGACCACGAACATATCGCGATCAAAGAAGCCAATAACCTAGGTATCCCGGTAGTAGCTATTGTAGATACTAACTCAGATCCTAAAGGTGTTGATTACGTAATCCCTGGTAACGACGATGCTATCCGCGCAATCCAGTTATATCTGGGCGCTGTTAGCCAGGCGATTCAGGAAGGTCGTGACAAAAACATCGAAGTGCAAGCTGAAGCTGAAGCCTTCGTTGAAGCAGAATAATTTTTCTGATTTGGGTTGGCTGTAATACCGCGAGCCCTTTGACAGAATCACTTTGCAACAGGGGCATTTTGCCCCTGTTTGTCTGAACTAAATTACGAGGATGCTTTTATGGCTGTAACTGCCGCTTTAGTAAAAGAACTGCGCGAGCGCACTGGCGCTGGCATGATGGATTGTAAAAAAGCTTTAGAAGAAACCGGTGGTGACATCGAAGCCGCGATCGACGCGATGCGTAAAAGTGGTTTAGCGAAAGCTGCGAAAAAAGCCGGCCGTATTGCTGCTGAAGGTGTAATTGTTACGCGCGTAGCTAACGGCGTAGGTATTGCTATCGAGTTTAACTGTGAAACTGATTTCGTGGCACGTGATGCCAGCTTCTTAGCGTTCGCAAACAGCGTTGCTGATTTAGCGCAAGCACAAAAACTGTACACAGTTGAAGCATTATTAGCGGCTGACTTAAACGGTGCTTCTGTTGATGATACGCGTGCTACACTGGTTGCTAAAATCGGTGAAAACATGAACGTACGTCGCGTAGCCGTAGTTGAAGGCGCGGTAATCGGTCAATACATCCACTCTGGTCGTATTGGTGTATTAGCCGTATTAGAAGGCGGTAACGAAGATATCGCTAAAGACGTGGCAATGCATGTTGCTGCCAACAACCCAGGTTATGTTAACCCGGAAGACGTTTCAGCTGAAGAAGTTGAGCGTGAGCGTCAAATTCAAATCGATATCGCGGTTAACTCTGGTAAGCCACAAGAAATCGCTGAGAAGATGGTTGCCGGCCGTATGGCTAAATTCACTGGCGAAGTGAGTTTAACCGGTCAGCCGTTCGTTAAAGATCCGTCAATCTCTACTGGCGAATTCTTAAAGCAAAACGGTGCTAAGGCTATCTCTTTCATTCGCTTAGAAGTAGGCGAAGGTATTGAGAAGAAAGAAGAAGACTTCGCAGCTGAAGTTGCAGCACAGATTGCTGCTGCTAAAAAGTAATTTGCGCTTTAGCAATTTGCTGAAAACAGCTAAAATAACCGCGACCTGAGTCGCGGTTTTTTTTTGCCTGACTAATTCTAATAGCATAATGGGGAAATTATGAGCATTAATCCGAAACCAACCTATCGTCGCATCCTTTTAAAACTGAGCGGTGAAGCCTTAATGGGAGACGAAGGCTTTGGTATTGATCCCAAAGTGCTCGATCGCATGGCGCAAGAAATTAAAGAGCTCGTTGAACTCGGTGTACAAGTCGGTATTGTGATTGGTGGCGGAAATATCTTCCGTGGCGAAGGCTTGGCTAAAGCGGGGATGAACCGGGTGGTCGGCGATCACATGGGGATGTTAGCCACGGTAATGAATGGCTTAGCCATGCGTGATGCTTTACACCGTGCTTATGTTAACGCTCGCATGATGAGTGCGATTCCGTTAAACGGGGTGTGTGATAACTACAGCTGGGCAGAAGCCATTAGCTTATTAAAATCAGGCCGTGTGGTGATTTTCTCGGCCGGTACGGGTAACCCATTTTTTACCACTGATTCTGCGGCCTGTTTACGCGGTATTGAAATTGAAGCCGATGCCGTATTAAAGGCCACGAAAGTCGACGGGGTGTATTCAGCTGACCCAGTAAAAGATCCGGCTGCTACCTTGTATAGCAAATTAACCTATAATGAAATTCTCGACAAAGAATTAAAAGTGATGGATTTAGCCGCTTTTACCTTGGCGCGCGATCACAACTTACAAATTCGTGTGTTCAATATGAACAAGCCCGGAGCACTTAAACGCGTGATTATGGGTGACGATGAAGGCACAATCATCGACCACGCGGAAAATTTACAGTAAACTAAACGACTGCGTTACTGCTGCATAAATAAAAAAAGGATAACGATCGTGATTAACGACATTATTGCTGATGCTCAAGTCCGGATGGATAAAAGCGTTGATGCTCTGAAAACTCAACTAAGTAAAGTGCGTACAGGCCGTGCGCATCCAGGTCTGCTAGACGGCATTCAGGTTTCTTATTACGGTGCAGATACGCCGTTACGTCAGCTGGCAAACGTGTCTATTGAAGACTCGCGTACCTTAGCCATTACCGTGTTCGACAAAAGCCTGACACCGGCGGTAGAAAAAGCCATCATGGCCTCTAACCTGGGTTTAAACCCAATGTCTACAGGCACCGTGATCCGTGTGCCGTTACCTGCATTAACGGAAGAGCGCCGTCGTGACTTAGTTAAACTGGTACGCGGTGAAGCTGAAGCCGGTCGAGTGGCGATCCGTAATATCCGCCGTGATGCTAACTCTGATTTTAAATCGCTATTAAAAGATAAAGAAATCAGTGAAGATGATGAGCGTAGAGCGGCAGATGAGATCCAAAAAGTCACTGATCTGTTCGTGAAAAAAGTGGACGAAGTGTTAGCAGAAAAAGAAAAGGAACTGATGGAAGTCTGATTTCAGACCTTTCATTTGTTGCTGTTTTTAGTATGAAATAGTATGAAGAAAGCGCCGTGTCAGTCTAACTTCGCGGCGCTTTTTTGTTTAACCCAATAAAATGTGGCGTGCAACGGCAGCGTTGGCACATAAGAACAACAATAACAGGTTAACTGATGACTGCAGTTTCACAGCTTAAACAACAAGCGTTGCCGCAGCATGTGGCAATTATCATGGATGGTAACGGACGCTGGGCAGAGCGTCAGAGCAAGCCCCGCGTTTGGGGGCATAAAAAAGGCGTTGAAGCGGTTCGCCGTAGTGTCAGTTTTTGTCGTGAATTAGGCATTCCTTCTTTAACGCTGTTCGCTTTTAGCAGTGAAAACTGGCGGCGACCTGAAGAAGAAGTCAGTACGCTGATGCAACTTTTTATGCTGGTGTTACAAAAAGAAGTCAAATCCCTGCATAAAAATAATATTCGCCTGAAAATTATTGGCGATTTATCTGCATTTAGCGATAAGCTGGTACAAAATATTAAAAAAGCAGAAGCTCTTACCGCCGCTAATACTGCAATGACGCTGAATATCGCAGCAAATTACGGTGGTCGTTGGGATATCGTTGCCGCAAGCCGGCAACTGGCTGAACAGGTACAGCAGGGAAAACTCACCCCCGCTGAGATTACCGAACAGTTAATGGCTCGCGAAATACAAATGGCCGATCAGCCAGAGTTGGATTTACTAATTAGAACCGGTGGCGATTTACGCATCAGCAATTTTTTATTATGGCAAGCTGCCTATGCTGAGTTATGGTTTACTGAAACCCTCTGGCCTGATTTTGACCAACAAGTATTTTCTGAAGCGATAGCTACCTTTATTAACAGAGAGCGACGTTTTGGTTGTACGGGTGCCCAGATCCGAGAGCTTGCTGCTGAAAATAAAGGATAATAATATTGTTTAAGCAACGCGTGATCACCGCATTAATCCTTGCGCCTTTGGCGCTGGCCGCGGTCTTTTATTTACCTTTGGTCGGCTTTGCCGCGGTGTTATCTGCGGCGTTTTTACTGGGCGCATGGGAATGGAGCGGCTTTTGTGGTTTAGCCGCTCGGCGTATTAGAGCCAGTTATGTCATCTTAACTGCGCTTATTATGCTGTGCTGGTACAGCCTAGTGTCATTTAGCGAGCCCTTGAGTAGTAATCTACTGTTATTCAGTTTGTTATTGCTCGGCGCAGCCTGGTGGACGCTGGCTATCGTCTTAGTGTTAACCTTTCCGAACAGTCAAACCTTGTGGGCCACCAGTGGCGTTAGACGCGCACTGATGGGCTGGTTCACACTGTTACCCGCTTGGGCGGCTTTAATTTTCATTCGCGGCATGCATTATGATGAAACACCCTTTTATGGTGCTTGGCTAATTTGTTGTTTACTTGGCTTAGTGTGGGCCGCGGATATTGGTGGCTATTTGGTCGGAAAGCCATTGGGTCGCACCAAATTACTGCCCAAAGTGAGCCCAGGTAAAACGCTGGAAGGCATGCTCGGTGGTTTAGTTTTTGTCTTGTTGATGGTCACTGCGCTGTTAGCGTGGCTGGAGAAAACCGATCACAGCCTGTACTGGTATGTGGCTGCCGTGTTACTTACCGTGTTATCGGTATTCGGTGATTTAAGCGAGAGTATGTTTAAGCGTGTAGCGGGCAAAAAAGACAGTGGGGCTTTCTTACCCGGGCACGGTGGTATCTTAGATCGCATTGATAGCTTAACGGCGACCGCACCGGTGTTTGCACTGATGTTGGCCTTTTTAGGTAAACAGTTTTTATGAAGCAAGTGGTTATTCTGGGGGCAACAGGGTCGATTGGTTGCAGTACCTTATCGGTATTAGCTGAGCATCCCGAGCAATTCCAGGTATTAGCATTAACGGCTGCCACCGGTGTCGATAAATTATTGCAACAATGTTTGGCGGTGAGACCGCGTTTTGCTGCGATGCAAGACAGCGTTGCGGCTGCAGAGCTGGCGACACAGTTAAAAGCAGCGGGCTTATCGACTGAGGTCTTAAGCGGCGAAGCTGGCTTAGTGGCATTAGCCGGGCATCCAGACGCTGATATCGTCATGGCCGCGATTGTCGGTGCTGCGGGCTTACTACCAACCTTGGCTGCCGTCGAGCAAGGTAAAACGGTACTTTTAGCCAACAAAGAAGCCCTAGTGATGACCGGTGAGTTGTTTATGCAAAAGGTGGCCGCCCATGGTGCCACTTTATTGCCGATAGACAGCGAACATAATGCGATTTTTCAATGCCTGCCGTTAGCTTTCCAGCAAAATACCCAGCAAGCCACTTTGCAGCAGTTTGGTATTTCTCGCTTGTTACTGACGGGTAGTGGTGGGCCTTTTCTAACTCGTCCGTTAGACACTTTTGGGCAGATTACGGTGGCTGAGGCGGTTGCCCATCCTAATTGGAGCATGGGGCAAAAAATCTCAGTCGACAGTGCGACCATGATGAATAAAGGCTTAGAGTTTATCGAGGCGCGCTGGCTGTTTAATTGTCTGGCCGCGGATATTCAAGTGGTGATTCATCCGCAAAGTATCATTCATTCGATGGTGCAATATACCGACGGTTCAGTGCTGGCACAGCTGGGCCAACCTGACATGCGCACGCCGATTGCCCATGCTTTGGCATTCCCATCGCGGATCAGTAGCCCTGTTCCACCCTTAGATTTCTTTAGCTTACAGTCATTTACCTTTGAGCAAGCCGATGCAGCACGCTATCCAAACCTGTATTTAGCGATGGATGCTTGCGCCGCAGGTCAGGGGGCAACAACAGCACTGAATGCGGCTAATGAGGTGGCCGTGGCGGCTTTTCTTGCCGGAAAATTAAGCTTTAACGGTATCCATCAGATTAATGCTTCATGCCTCAATCGCTTCCTAACCTATCAAGCGCGCGCGCTGGATGATATATTGGCGCTCGATACCGAAACACGAGCCTATGCTCGGCAGTTGTTGGAGAGGGGTTAATGTCGGCTTTTTTGTTGAATGCGCTGAGTTTTGTGGTCGCGCTAGGTATTTTAGTCACCGTTCATGAATTTGGTCATTTTTGGCTGGCACGTAAAAATGGCGTGCTGGTAAAGCGTTTCTCTATTGGCTTTGGCAAAAGCTTAGTGCGTTGGCGTGATCGTCAAGGTACTGAATTTGTTATCGCTGCTATTCCGCTTGGCGGCTATGTGCAAATGCTCGATGAGCGAGTCGATCCTGTTTTGCCACAATTTAAAGATCTCGCCTTTAATCATAAAACGGTTTGGCAGCGCATCTCTATTGTGATCGCGGGCCCAGCAGCCAACTTTATTTTTGCCATTTTCTTGCTGTGGGTGATGTATCTTATTGGTGTGCCGGAAGTCAAACCGGTGATCGCGCAAGCCCAACCGCAATCTATTGCGGCCCTAGCCGGGGTGCAGCAAAATGAACAATTGCTGGCCGTTAATGGTCGACCCTCACGCGATGTACGCACAGCTAACTTACTGTTAGTCGAACAATTAGGTCGTTCTGAAATTCGTTTAACCTTAGAGCACACCGAAACGGCTCGACAGCGCGAAGTTGTGCTCGACACGCGCGATTGGCAATTTGACCCTGAGCGCGATTCTGTTTTCCAAAGTTTAGGTTTGTCGTTATTGCTGCCTCAGGCCACCACTACCTTGGCGATGATCTCCCCAGGCTCTGCTGCCGACGCTGCGGGTTTGCAAGCGGGCGATATCATTTTGGCTATTGATGGCCAGCCCATCAGTGCCTGGAGCGAAGTGGAGCAGGCGATAAAAAATCAACCCGAGCAAACTTTGCGTTTTCTGCTGCTGCGGGATAATCAGCAACTGACACTCGACGCAACGCCCGCGTTAACGCAAGACAGCGCTGGTTTTAGTTTAGGGGTGTTGGGCGTGGTACCTACCGTGTCACCTTGGCCTGAGGGCCTGCGTTATACCCAACGCTATGGGGTGTTTGCTGCGATGGCTGAAGGGTTAAATCAAACCTGGCAGCTAACGCGGCTCAGTTTTGCCATGGTTGGCAAATTATTAACCGGCGATGTGTCGGTAAAACATTTGAGTGGTCCCATTTCGATTGCACAAGGTGCTGGAAGCTCCGCCAGTACTGGCCTGATCGCGTTTTTGTCTTTTATGGCATTGATCAGTGTTAATCTGGGCGTAATCAATTTATTGCCCTTACCTATTTTGGATGGAGGCCATTTAATGTATCTTGTGGTGGAACTAATACGCGGTAAACCTGTCTCTCAGAGAGCGCAGGATATAGGTTTTCGCTTCGGTGCTTTAGTCCTGCTAATGTTAATGGGAATTGCGCTGCTCAACGATATTTCTCGTTTGTAATAAACTAATCATAAGTAGTTCAAATAATGACAATTAAACGATTAGTAGCTGCGATCTTGCTTGCTACAGGCAGCAACTCGGTGCTTGCTGAAGAATCTTTTACCGTACAGGATATCCAGGTCGAAGGCCTGCAACGTGTTGCACTGGGTGCGGCACTTAATAACCTGCCTTTCAACATTGGTGATACCGTGACAGACTTTGCTTTGTCGCGCAGTATTCGCACGCTATATAGCGCCGGTCACTTCGATGATATTCGGGTATACCGTGATGGTAACACCGTTATTTATCGGCTGCGCGAGCGTCCAACCATCAATAATATCGAGTTCAAAGGCAACAAAGATATTAAAGAAGAGCAGCTAAACGAAAGTCTTGCTGGTAATCGGATCCAAGTGGGAGAACCGCTTGATAAAACGATCCTCAAAAATATTGAAAACGGCTTAACTGAGTTTTACCACGGTGTGGGTAAATATCAGGCTAAGGTTGAAGTCAAAGTCACCTACCTGCCGCGTAACCGCGTCAATCTTGAGTTTGCCTTTGAAGAGGGCGATGCCGCTTCCGTGCGTCAAATCAACATCGTCGGTAACCAAATCTTCCCGAATGAAGAATTGCTTAGCGTTGTTGAATCAAAACAAGATATGCCTTGGTGGCGTTTTTGGACTTCGGACCGCTATCAAAAGCAAACGCTGCAAGGTGACTTTGAAAAGATCAACAGTTACTACCTTGACCGCGGCTACCTGCGCTTTAATATCGACTCTTCGCAGGTGGCAGTTAGCCCAGATAAAACCGCTGTTTATGTCACCATGAACGTGACAGAAGGCGAGCAATACAACATTAGCGAAATTAATTTCGTTGGTGATTTGATTGGGCAAGACGAGGTCATCAACGCTATTTTACCTTTGCAAAAAGGCCAGCTGTATAACGGCGCTTTAGTTACCTTCACCGAAGAAAGCATTGCCCGCTTCTTAGCGCGTTTTGGCTATGCTAACTCGAAAGTCCGCACGATTCCGACCATTGATGATGACAAAAAAGAAGTGGCGTTAACCATCAGTGTCGATCCAGGTAAACGCGTTTACGTGCGTCGTATTGATATTAAAGGCAATGCCAGCACCAAAGACGAAGTTATTCGCCGCGAATTACGGCAGATGGAAGGCGCTTGGTTATCTAACGACTCGTTAGAGTTGTCAAAAGAGCGTTTACAACGTCTGATGTACATTGAAAAAGTCGACTTTGCCACCTCACCGGTGCCAGGTGTTGATGATTTAGTGGATATTGGTTTTACTATCAAAGAGCAACCATCAGGCAGTTTTAATGCGGGTGTGTCTTATGGTAGCTTCCAAGGTTTGTCGTTCCAGATTGGTGTGGAACAAAACAACTTTTTAGGCTCGGGTAACTCAGCCGGTATTAATCTTAATACCAACAAGTACCAAAAGAGCGTGACGCTTAGCTATACCGATCCTTACTATACCTTGGATGGCATCAGCTTGGGCGGTCAGGTATTTTATTCAGACCTCGACTACAGCGGTACTTCATCTAACCTTGAAGCCTACAACCGTAGAAGTTATGGCGTCGGCGCTAACGTCGGTTATCCGATTAACGAGCGTAACCGCTTAAACTTCGGTGCCAGTGTTTCAGTTAACAAAATCAACCAGATTAACGAATATGACCAGTTACGTCATTTCCGTGCGGTATTGTTAGATGCGTCTAATCCAGACGGTGGTTATGATTTCACTAACTTTGAATTAAGTACGTCGTGGATGCACAGTACGTTAAACCGGGGTTTATTCCCTACCGCAGGTCGGATGATGAACTTATCATTGCGCGCCACTACGCCGAACTCTGACTTGCAGTACTTTAAAACTAACTTTGAAGCGCAGCAGTATGTGCCACTGAGTAATGATCATCAGTGGTCATTCCGTGCCAAGTTCGAATTAGGTTATGGTAATGGTTACGGTGATAAAGATGGTTACGATTACACCTTACCCTTTACCGAAAACTTCTACGGTGGTGGTACTAACTTACGGGGTTTTGAAAACCGTATTATCGGTCCTCATGCTATCTTCCGTTCTACCAGTTCAGTACCGGGTGTACCTGATCCTATAGGCGGTAGTATTGCCTTCCCTGGTGATGTCAGTAACGACTCCTACCAGGTGTCGCAACGCTCGATTGGTGGTAATGCGATGGCGATGTTGACGCTGGAATTAATTACCCCCACGCCATTTTTAAAAGATGAAAATCGTAATTCAGTGCGAACCAGTATTTTTGTTGATGCAGGTAACGTCTGGGACACAGAATTTGATATTAATCGTTATGCCAATTTGGTACAGTTCATCGCGAGTGATCGTGATCCTGCACTCATCGATTATTCTGATCCTAGCTTGATAAGAGCAACAGCAGGTATATCGGTACAATGGATTTCACCTATGGGGCCTTTGACCTTTAGTTTGGCGAAAATCATTAAGAAATACGACGGTGATTTACAAGAAAACTTTAGTTTCAATATTGGTACAACTTTCTAGAACATGATAGGAAATAAGATGTTTAATTCAAATCTTTTTAAATCTGCAGTATTTGTTGTAGTGGCGATGCTTTATACCGGTAATGCACAAGCTAAAGAAGTAAAAATTGGTTTTGTTGATGTAGCCGCTGTTGCAGCGAGTATTCCGCAAGCCGCGCAAGTGCAAGAGACGATCAAAAACGAGTTCGCCGCTAAAATTGCTGAAGTGAACAAGTTAGAAACCGATATCAATTTCAATATTGAGAAATTGCGTCGCGATGGTCCTACCATGAGCGAAAAGCAACAAAAAGATTTAACAGAGACAGTTAATAATCAGCGTCAACAGTATGAAACACTGGCACGCCCTCTGGATGAGCAAATTCGTCAGCGTCAAACAGAAGAGCGTAACCGTATTCTTGGTCTGATTAAAGCCGCTATTGATGTGGTTGCGGCTCGTGAAAATTTTGATGTAGTGTTAAATGCAACTTCAGCAGTTTATGCTAAACCAGAATTTGATATCTCTGAAAAAGTGATTCAACAGGTCGGCAAGGCGAAATAATACTGTGATGCTACTATCTGTTTTAGCTGAAAAGCTTAATGCAGAACTTAACGGAGACGCCGCTTGCGGCGTTTCTGCTGTTGCCTCTCTAGAAAAAGCCGGCCCTGGCCAATTGAGCTTTTTATCTAACAGCAAGTTCCGTTCATATTTAGCCGATACTCAGGCCAGTGCGGTGCTGATTAAAGCTGCAGATTTACCTTTCGTTGCCCCCGGAGTAAACAGCTTAGTGGTGGCCGATCCTTATGTTGCTTTTGCCAAAGCCGCACAATTATTTGATACCACACCTGACACAGCAAAACCGGGTATTGCGCCAAGTGCCGTTATCGATGCCACTGCTACGATTGCAGCCGATGCACACATCGGTGCTAATGCCGTGATTTCGGCAAACGCAAAAATTGCGGCAGGGGTGCAAATTGGTGCCGGCTGCTTTATCGGCGAAGGCACTGAAATTGCCGAAAATACCCGCCTGTGGGCCAATGTTACCGTTTATCATGGCGTAAAAATTGGTGCGCGCTGCGTTATCCAAAGTGGTGCGGTTATTGGTGCAGATGGCTTTGGCTTTGCCAATGAGCGTGGCCGTTGGCTGAAGATCCCACAAACCGGCGGTGTGCGTATTGGTGATGATTGCGAAATCGGTGCGAATATCTGTATTGATCGTGGTGCTATCGACGATACGGTGATTGGTAATAATGTTATTCTTGATAACCTTTCTCAAATTGCCCACAACGTCGTCATAGGCGATCATACGGCCATTGCCGGCGCAACAACTGTTGCCGGCAGCACGACTATTGGTCGTTACTGTATTATTGGTGGCGCAGCTGCCATTAATGGTCATATTGCTATCTGTGATGGTGTGCATATTTCAGGAATGGCGATGGTAATGAAATCCATTTCTGAAAAAGGCGTCTATACTTCAGGTTTGCCAGCAACAACGAATGCCGAATGGCGAAAAACGACGGCGAAATTACGGCAAATTGATCAGCTGTATCAGCGCGTAAAATTATTGGAAAAACAATTGGCAGCAGCAGACGGTTCTGCTGATAGCGCCTTAGAGGATTAATTTTGGCTAACTCACTTAATAGCCTGGATGTTCAGGAAATCATGGCCTTGTTGCCACATCGCTATCCATTTTTATTAATTGATAAGGTGTTGGATTACACACCGGGCGTGTCATTGACTGCGTTGAAAAATGTCACCATCAATGAGCCTATTTTTACCGGGCATTTCCCCGGCATGCCAATCTTCCCAGGTGTACTGATTTTAGAAGCCATGGCGCAAGCTACCGGGATTTTAGGTTTTAAAACGGCAACAGAACGTTCAGAAAATGAATTGTATTTGTTTGCTGCCATTGACGAAGCCCGTTTTAAAAAACCGGTCGTGCCCGGTGATACCTTAATTTTAGAAGTGAAATTTTTAAAGGAACGTCGCAACATTTGGAAGTTTTATGGCGAAGCAAAAGTCGACGGTCAAGTCGTATGCAGCGCTGAACTCATGTGTGCCAGAAGAGAGATGTAACGTGATTCATCCTACCGCAGTAATTGAAGCCAGCGCTAAGCTTGGACAAAATGTAAAAATAGGGGCCTTTTGCTACGTCGGTCACGATGTGGTGTTAGGCGACGACTGTGTGTTAGAAACGCACGTTGCGATCAAAGGCCCTGCTAACATCGGTAAAGGTAACCACTTTTTCCAATTCGCCAGTATTGGTGAAGCTTGTCAGGATAAAAAGTACAAAGGTGAACCGACAGAGCTGATTATTGGTGATTACAATGTGTTCCGTGAAGGCTGCTCAGTGCACCGTGGTACGGTGCAAGATCAAGGTAAAACCATTATCGGCGATCATAATTTATTTATGAACACCACGCATATCGCGCATGACTGCGTGATTGGGAACAATATCATCTTCGCCAGTGGTGCTCAGGCAGCGGGGCATGTGCATGTTGGTGATTGGGCCATTTTAGGCGGCATGACAGGCGTACATCAATTTGTCAAAATTGGCGCACATAGTTTTTGCGGTGGTGGCTCTATTGTATTAAAAGATGTCCCTCCTTATTTAATGGTGCATGGTGCCCCTTGTGTGCCTGCCGGTATCAATACCGAAGGCCTAAAACGTCGTGGCTTTAGCAGCGAAGCGTTGTTAGAAATTCGCCGCGCTTATAAAGAAGTGTACCGCAAAGGCCTAACCGTGCCACAAGCCCTAGAAGCCTTAGCTGAAAAATCAGCTAGTATGCCTGAAGTGAAATTATTTACGGATTTCATTGCAGACGCCAGCCGTGGTATTGCTCGCTAGCCTGAGCATTTAACCGTGCTGTGCTGCGAATAAAACGCTCTGCCTGCTTGTAAGGGGCAGAGCGTTTTTGTTATTACTGCGTTTTACTGAAGCGGATTAGCGGTTAAGATAGCCGTTATAGCGCATCGCATGATCGATAGACACTTACAGGAAGCACTTGCCCGGATATGGCTGAACATGACTTACCCGTTACCCCCGTTATTAAATTTGCCTTAATTGTTGGCGAGCACTCTGGCGATATCCTTGGCGCAGATCTGATTGTTGCCTTAAGACAGCGCTATCCCCACGCCGAGTTTTTCGGCATAGGCGGTCCACGCATGCAAGCTGAGGGCTTTCAAGCTTTATTTGATATGGAAGAGTTAGCGGTGATGGGCTTGGTCGAAGTGTTAGGCCGTTTACCGCGTTTATTACAAGTAAAGCGGCAAATTGTCAGCGCCATTTTACAAGATAAGCCGGCGGTGTTTATTGGTATTGATGCCCCTGATTTTAATTTGCCAGTAGAATTGGCATTAAAACAACAGGGCGTAAAAACCGTGCATTATGTTAGTCCGTCAGTTTGGGCCTGGCGGCATAAACGTATTTTTAAAATTGCCAAAGCAACCAACATGGTGCTGGCATTACTGCCGTTTGAAAAAGCGTTTTATGATAAGTATCAAGTACCCTGTACCTTTGTCGGGCATACCTTAGCCGACTCGATGCCGTTGCAAGTGGACAAAGCGGCGGCTAAGCAGGCATTAGGTTTAGATCCGTCGCGCCCAGTATTGGCGATTATGCCGGGCAGTCGTTCCAACGAAATTAACTTATTAACTGCTGATTTTCTCAAAGCGGCGGCTGAGTTACAGCAGCAACGCCCAGAAATACAATTAATTACTAATATGGTGACTACCGCCAAAGCCACTTTATGGCGACAATTAAAAGCGGAGCATGCTGCCGACTTAGTGGTAACTGAATATATCGGCCAAGCACGCCAAGTCTTACTCGCTGCTGATGCTACCTTTATTGCTTCGGGCACCGCCACTTTAGAAGCCTTATTAGCCAAATGTGCCATGGTGGTAGGGTATCGGACTAATTGGCTCACCTTTCAAATCGCCAAGCGTTTGGTTAAGTTGCAATATGTTAGCTTACCTAATTTATTAGCGGGTAAAGGCTTAGTCACCGAGTTACTGCAAGATGATCTTAACGTAACGGCCTTGGTGAGTGCTATGCAGCCGTTGCTAGCCGAGCCGTCTATTGAACTACAGCAAGCGTATTTAGCGATCCATCAACAATTAAAGCAGCAGGCGAGTCAAGTGGCGGCAGCCGCAATCAGTGAGGTAATGGCAGATGTTTGAGTATTCTCGGCCAGAGGTAGAATGGATTGCCGGTGTAGATGAAGTGGGCCGTGGCCCTTTAATTGGTGCGGTTGTTACCGCTGCGGTGATTTTAGATCCCGCTAAACCGATTAAGGGGTTAAACGATTCCAAAAAACTATCAGAGAAAAAACGCCTGCTATTAGCCGAAGAAATTAAAGAAAAGGCTCTGTGTTGGGCGCTAGGCCGAGCTGAGCCCGCAGAAATTGATCAGCTTAATATTCTGCATGCCACCCTGTTAGCTATGCAGCGCGCAGTGGCCGGTTTAGCGATTACACCACAATGGGCCTTAATTGATGGTAATCGTTGCCCTGCGTTAGCCATGCCCGCGACAGCAGTAGTGAAAGGCGATAGTTTGGTGCCAGAGATCAGCGCTGCCTCCATTTTAGCCAAAGTGGCACGCGACGCTGAAATGCAGCTGCTGCATCAGGCTCATCCGCAATTTGGCTTTGCGGATCATAAAGGTTACCCTACCGCTGCGCATTTAGCCGCAATTCAACGATATGGCATTTTACCTGAACATCGGCGCAGCTTTAAACCTGTGCGGTTAATAGTGGAGCAACACGCTCAGCAGACAGGCCAGTGCGAGGTTACAGCGCGATGAGCGATCCGGCCTTTATCCATTTACGGGTGCATAGCGACTTTTCGATGATCGATGGCGTCGCGAAGATCAAACCTATTGTTAAAATGGCGGCAGGTTTGCAGATGCCAGCCTTAGCCTTAACCGATCAAATGAACATGTGTGGTTTGGTCCGTTTTTACAGTACGGCGCACGATGCGGGTATTAAACCGATCATTGGTGTGGATTGCTGGGTACAACATCCGATCTTTCCCGGTGAGTTAAACCGGTTGTTGTTGTTATGCGCTGATAACGTGGGTTATCAAAATCTGACTACCCTGATCTCAAAAGCCTATTTACGCGGCCACATCGATGGCAAACCGCAGTTAGATCATGATTGGTTGATTGAACATGCCGCGGGCCTGATCGTGTTATCCGGTGCCAAAGATGGCTTACTCGGCAAAGCCTTGCTAAAAGAGAACCCGGGCAGTGTGCAACAGCTGGTCAGTTTTTATCAGCAGTATTTCCCTGAGCGGTTCTATATTGAATTATGCCGCACTGGCCGAGCAGAGGAAGAGCGGTATATTCAAAAGGCCATTGCCTTAGCCGAAGCAGAAGATTTACCCGTGGTCGCCACTAATGAAGTGGTATTTTTAAAAGCCAGCGATTTCCCTGCCCACGAAATTCGGGTGGCGATCCATGATGGTTTCACCTTGGATGACAAGCGTCGTCCGAAAAACTACTCAGAGCAGCAATACTTACGCACCGCAGCTGAGATGCAGCAGCTGTTTGCTGATATTCCTGAAGCCTTGGAAAACAGCGTAGAAATTGCTAAACGCTGTAATGTGACGATTCGTTTAGGCGAATATTTCTTACCGGCGTTTCCCACCGGTGGCATGTCAGACGCCGATTTCTTAGTGATGAAATCGCGCGAAGGCTTAGAGCACCGTTTATTGCAACTGTTTCCAGATGAACAAGTCAGAGCCGCGCAGCGTGTCGGCTATGATGAACGGTTGCAAATTGAATTAGACGTGATCAACCAAATGGGTTTCCCCGGTTACTTTTTGGTGGTAATGGAGTTTATTCAATGGAGCAAAGATAACGACATTCCGGTGGGCCCTGGCCGGGGCTCAGGGGCGGGTTCGTTAGTTGCCTATGCATTAAAAATCACCGATCTTGATCCTCTGGAATTTGACCTGCTATTCGAGCGTTTTTTAAATCCCGAGCGGGTATCGATGCCTGACTTTGACGTCGACTTCTGTATGGATCGCCGAGATGAGGTGATTGAACACGTTGCCGATATGTACGGCCGTGAAGCGGTGTCACAAATTATTACTTTCGGCACCATGGCGGCTAAAGCGGTGATCCGCGATGTCGGTCGGGTCTTAGGCCATCCTTATGGGTTTGTTGACCGCATTTCGAAACTGATCCCGCCCACGCCCGGCATGACCTTGGAGCAAGCGTTTAAAGAAGAACCGCGCTTACCTGAGTTATATGACTCAGATGAAGACGTTCGCGATCTGATTGATATGGCAAGGCAGTTAGAAGGGGTAACCCGTAACGCCGGAAAGCACGCGGGCGGTGTGGTTATCGCCCCAACAAAAATTACCGATTTTTCACCGCTTTATTGTGATGAACACGGTCAAAATCCGGTCACTCAGTTTGATAAAAACGATGTGGAATATGCCGGTTTAGTGAAGTTCGACTTCTTAGGTTTACGTACCCTGACTATTTTGCAATGGGCGGTCAATATGGCCAACGCCCGTTTGCAAAAAGAAGGACGTGCGCTGGTCGATATTAATAGTATTCCACTGGATGACCGTTACAGCTTTCAACTGCTGATGCGAGCTGATACCACGGCGGTATTCCAGCTAGAATCGCGTGGGATGAAAGATCTGATCCGACGCCTGCAACCTGACTGTTTCGAAGATATGATTGCCTTGGTGGCATTATTCCGCCCTGGTCCATTGCAATCGGGCATGGTTGATAACTTTATTGACCGTAAACGTGGTCGTGAAGAAATTTCATACCCCGATGCCACTTGGCAGCATGATTCGTTAAAAGTTATTTTGGAACCGACTTACGGCATTATTCTCTACCAAGAGCAGGTCATGCAGATCGCGCAGGTGCTGTCGGGTTACTCATTGGGCGGCGCCGACTTACTTCGCCGCGCCATGGGTAAGAAAAAGCCGGAAGAAATGGCGAAACAGCGCGATACCTTCCAAGAAGGTGCCGCCAAAAATGGCATCGATCCGGAATTGGCGATAAAAATCTTCGATTTAGTAGAGAAGTTCGCCGGCTACGGTTTTAACAAGTCGCACTCTGCCGCTTATGCTTTAGTCTCTTATCAAACGTTATGGATGAAGGCGCATTATCCCGCCGAATTTATGGCGGCGGTGATGTCAGCCGATATGGATAACACCGATAAGATTGTGACCTTGGTTGATGAATGTGAGCGAATGAAGCTGACCTTGATCCCTCCTGATGTTAATGCGGGCCAACATAAGTTTACCGTGAACGAACAAGGTCACATTGTTTACGGTATTGGCGCCATCAAAGGTGTCGGAGCCGCTCCTATTGAAGCCATTATCGAGGCACGGCGTGAACACGGTGAATTTAGTGATTTGTTTGATTTTTGTGCTAAGGTAGATCTGAAGCGTTTAAATCGACGCGTGATGGAAAAATTAATTTTAGCCGGTGCTATGGATCAATTAGGGCCGACCCGAGCTAAACAACATCCTGGGCCGCAACGCGCTATTTTAATGGCTAATTTGGAAGAAGCCATGAAAGCCGCCGAGCAACATGCCAAAGCGCAAGCGGTTGGCCAAGATGATTTATTTGGTTTACTCGGTGGCGCCGAAGATGAACCCGGTACACAAAGCCTGAGAATGGTGCCGCTGTGGTCTGATGAAGTCTGGTTAGAAGGCGAGCGGGAGACGCTGGGGTTATATTTAACCGGCCATCCGATAAATCGCTATCTTGATGAAATTAAGCACTACACCAGTTGTCGCTTAGTCGATTTACAACCAACGAAAAAAGATCAAAGCGTGCAAGTCGCAGGTTTAGTTGTGTCAGTGCGAGTTATGATTAACAAAAAAGGTCGGCGCTGGGCTATTGTGACCTTAGATGATAAATCTGCCCGCTTAGATGTACGATTTTTCCCAGAACAGCTGGAAACTTTCGAGCAATTGCTACAAAAAGACCGAATTTTACTGGTTAATGGACAGGTCAGCTTTGATGATTTTAACGGTGGCCTTACAATGTCCGGCCGCGATGTCAGCGAAATTACCGCGATGCGAGAAAAATCGCTGAAATCTCTGAATATCACTGTACAATCGACGCAGATTGATCAGAATTATCTGGAAAAGTTAAAACGGGCGTTAGCCGAGTATCAAGCTGGCACCGTGCCAGTACATCTTTGGTATCAACGCGAGGAAGGGCAGGTTAGACTGCAGTTAGGGACAGCATGGTGGGTCACGCCCACAGACGCTTTGTTGCATCAGTTACGACAGATGGCAACAATAGAATTGGAATTTAATTAATTAGGTAGTGATAGTCGATGATGCTGAATTATTTAGAGTTTGAGCAACCTATTGCTGAACTGGAAGCAAAAATAGACGAATTACGCAATGTCACTCGCAATGGCGATTATGATCTTGGGTTAGAAGAAGAAATTAACAAATTAAAAGAAAAAAGCCTGACGCTGACCAAAAAGATTTTTGCGGAATTAGGTGCCTGGCAAGTTGCACAATTAGCGCGCCATCCTCGTCGGCCATATACCTTTGATTATCTTCGGCATATGTTCACCGATTTTGATGAGCTGTGTGGCGATCGGGCTTTTGCTAATGACAATGCGATTGTCGGCGGAACGGCCCGTCTTGGTGAACAAGCGGTGATGGTCATCGGCCATCAAAAAGGTCGCGATACGAAAGAAAAAATCCGTCGTAACTTTGGTATGCCAAGACCAGAAGGTTATCGCAAAGCCTTACGCTTAATGGAAATGGCCGAACGCTTTAAATTACCGATCATTACCTTTATTGATACGCCAGGTGCATATCCAGGTATCGGCGCTGAAGAGCGCGGTCAATCTGAAGCCATTGCCCGTAATTTAAAAGTGATGGCCGGTTTAAAAGTGCCGGTGATCTGTACGGTAGTGGGTGAAGGTGGTTCTGGTGGTGCTTTAGCTATTGGTGTGGGCGACAAAGTGAATATGTTGCAATACAGCACGTATTCGGTTATCTCGCCAGAAGGCTGTGCCTCTATTTTATGGAAAAGCGCTGAAAAAGCGCCATTAGCGGCTGATGCTATGGGTATTACTGCCGGTCGGTTAAAAGAGCTAAAATTAATTGACGAAGTGATTACTGAGCCACTAGGTGGCGCCCATCGCTCGCCAGAGCAAATGGCCAGCACTTTAAAGCAGGCTTTACTGCGTGACTTAGAGAAGCTACAGAAACTCAGCACCGCAGAATTACTAGAAAAACGCTACAAGCGTTTAATGTCTTACGGTTATTGTTAAGCATAGCTAGCTGAGGATAGGCCAGCTTTGCACCGAACAGACTTAAGCCAGTATTTGCTCAAGCAACTGCATCAACACCAGCCCTCGCGGCTGGTGTTGGCTTATAGCGGTGGCTTAGACTCACAAGTTTTATTGCATTTACTTTGGCCTTTATGCCAACAACACGCCATTCCCTTGCAAGTGGTGCATGTACATCACGGGCTAAGCCCGCAAGCCGATGCCTGGGCCCGTTTTTGCCAGCAACAGTGTCAACAGCTTAACCTGCCTTTTGAGCTTTGCCATGTACACCTGCCGTCTAATACCAATATTGAGCAACAAGCACGCCGCGCTCGGTATCAGGTACTCGCGGATTACATTACTGAGCCTCAAACGAGCTTAGTGTGCGCACATCATGCCGATGATCAATTCGAGACCCTACTGCTAGCGTTAAAGCGCGGTGCCGGCTTAAACGGTTTAGCCGCCATGCCAAGCCGTCGACATTTTGCCAAGGGCCAGTTGTGGCGGCCGTTACTGGCCATCAGCCGCCAACAGTTAGTGGATTATGCCACTCGCCATGCGTTGTCTTGGGTAGAAGATGAAAGTAATCAGAACACCGAGTTTGAGCGCAATTTTGTGCGACATACGGTGAGCCCGGTATTAAAACAGCGCTGGCCGCAGTGGCTCAGTACGGTAGGGCGCAGTGTGCAACATCTGCAAGATGCCGCCAGTTTGGCGGAATATTATACCGAACAAGCGTTAGCGCGTTGTGCCACGCCAAATAAGCTCGATATTATTGCACTGAGTCAGCAGCATCCGTTACAGCAAGATTTGGTGTTACGCCGTTGGTTATATGCTGCCGGCTTTAATCCAGAAACACAGTGGCTTTTAACGTTAAAACAGCAAGTTATCGCGGCGAAAGCCGATGCTCAGCCGCAATTAGTGGCCGGGCGCTTGCTGGTTCGCCGTTATCAACAGCATCTTTATTTACTGAATAACGATTCTCAACGGCAAGCCTTACCGAGTTGCGTATTAACTTGGCAACAAGCTTGTCAGCTGCCCGAGGATCTGGGGCAGTTACTCTGGCATAAAACCAAGGTAGCAGGATCATTAGCATTAGCTGAAGCGTCACAGCAGTATCAAGTGGTATTTGGTATGTTAAATTTGCCGTTTAAACCGGCAGGGAAGCAGACTAAGCCGTTAAAGCAGTGGTTTAAGCAATGGCAATTGCCCCCTTGGCAGCGAGGGCAAATACCGTTGCTGCTGCAGGAGGGCAAATTGGTGTTAGTCGCCGGTTATGCCAGTAGCTACAGCGATGAACAAGCTAAAGCGTGGCTTAGCTGGCAGCCAACAGAGAATGAGCTGCCTTTTCTAGCAACTTAACGCGGCCGCCATTATATTGACTGACCCGACCTTTGCCTGATGATTTAGCCTGATATAAGGCTTCATCGGCGGCATGAAATAAATCACGCGGTTGTTGTTCAGCCGATAACCGCGCCATACCGATACTGCAGCCAACGTTATGGCTCGCTAAAAAAGCATTTGTATCAATGCTTTGCAGTAAACGCTCAGCCACCACATCTGCATGTTCTGCATCGCTATCAGAGAGTAATACTGCAAATTCATCACCACCAAAGCGGAACAAACTGTCAGTGGCTCTTAACGATTCCCGCATACAATCTGCTACCGCGATCAACACCTCATCACCCACATAGTGGCCGGAGTTATCATTAACTTGTTTAAAGTTATCTAAATCTAATAACAATAACGTAAAGGGCAGTTGATGGCGCTTAGCCAGTTGCACGGCTTTGACAAAACTATCGTCAAAAAAGCGACGGTTGCCTAACGTGGTTAATGGATCTTTCAAAGCCATTTGCTGCAAGCGGCTGACAAGTAGGGCATTACGCAATGCAAATAGCCACTCTGATTCTAACAACAGCAATTGCCGTTGCACTAAAGGCGTAAACGCGTGCGCCGAATCATAACTAATTTCAGCTAAAACTTGGTTTTCTAACACCAATTTTGATTGGTGTTGGTAAGCCCCTTTTTTTGAACCGCGGGCTTGCAAGTTGCTGGAGTGGGTATTTAAAGTCATTCCGCACAGAGGCAAAACACGACCTGCGCTCATGGAAAAAATATCCAATTGTTGCTGCAAATCTAAGGTGGTTTGTAATTGACTGACTAAACTGCTTTCACTGCAATCTGGAGTTTCTTGCCAAATACTGCCGATGGATAAGTCACCAAACGCATTAGTTAAGTTGCTTGATTCTTGCCACATATGCTCACCTTACCAGAATTTATTGTTGCACTGATAAGGATAAAGCAAATGTTAGGCCAGTTTTTTAAGTTGTTGTTTTTATGCAGTTAAGTTTAATTTTGTTTAAGGTTGGCGGTTTTTTGACGGCATTAATTTTACGGTGCGGCAAGAAATTGCATGATACGATCCATCTGCTGCATACCATCTTCATAGCCTAATTCAATTAAACGGCGCGTGTATTTTTGTTCGAATAATAAATAACTGACTAAGCTTGAATCAGAGTGTTGCCGAATACCCGTAACGCGCAATAGGGTGCGAATGGCGATCGGTAAACACAAAAAGTATTCACTTGCTAATTGATTAAAATTTTGGCTTGGATTAATCATGTAGCTTTGCACGGGCTTGAGTTCCGTTTCAATATTGTGCTGCTTTAACAGCTCAACCGTTTTATTGATGCGCTGCATTCGCTCTAAATCGGAGTTCAGCGTGTCGGTAAATACCGTATCAAGTAAATGACCTGCCACCGTGGCTAAATCCGGGTGGTGTAAGCTGCGCTCTCGAAAAGCACCTCGGCGTGGGTCGTCGACACCAATAATCAAAATTTTATCAGCCCCCAAATGGATCGGCGAGCTAAGGGGAGCCAATTGATTCACAGAGCCATCACCAAAGTAGCGTTGATGGATACGTACCGAGGGAAACAGCAGTGGTATTGCCGCAGAAGCCATTAAATGATGCACATCTAACAGGGTGCGTTGGCCACAACGTTTGGCTCGGCGCCATTCTTCTGCGGTATCAGATTGAAAAAAGCTAATCGAATCGCCGGTGTTATAGCAAGAGGCGGTTACCGAGAAGCTAGACAGATAACCTCGCATGATATTTTGGTCAATGCGCTGCAAGTCGAGAATTTTGTTCAATAACTGCTTAAGCGGTTTGTTATCCAGTAAGCTGACCGGTTTTTTATTGGCATAGTCTGCTTGAAAGGCACTGTAAACATTGCGAATTTGATGGCGAATTAGCCGAGGATAATCAGAGTAATACACCTGCGCGGTATGAAAGTTTCGCCAAACCGATTCAATTTTTTTCACCCCTAAATGAAAACAAGAGGCATAGCAGGCAAGGCCTGCACCATTAATGGCGCCAGCAGAAGTGCCACTGATAATCTTAAATGGCAGTGGGCTACTGCGTGGATATTGACTGGCAATCGCTTTAAGCACACCAACTTGATAGGCCGCTCGTGCGCCACCACCGGTTAACATTAATGCGGTCTTGCTAGATGTTACTGTGGGGTCTGTTTGCATAATAAGGTGTTAAACATCCTTCACTGAACTTTTTTTACAACCTGAACTCTTCAATTAGTATATTGCTGATAATTGAGATTAATGCAATGCTAGACGCCCTAAAGGGCAATTTATTTCAAAAGCACAGGTAAATCATTATGTCACAACAAGCTTCAGGTGGTGGACAGTCCGTTTATTATGCCGGTTTAGCCGGCGTAGTATTAATCATTATCGCTGCATTATGGTTTTTATTCAAAGGGCCGGCCGAACCGACCGAAACCGTCACGCTGCCACCGGTATTATTACCGCAACCCGAACAAGTGGCCGCAGTAGAGCAAGCTGAGCAAATGCAACCTGAAGCCGTTAACGAACCTGCCGTTATGCCAGAGCCGATAACAACCATTGAAACACCCGTGGCCGAAGTAAAACCCGAGCTACCGCCGTTACCACCGTTAAATGTCTCTGATAAAGTGATTAGCGACGATCTGTTAGCGCTGAACTGGAAAGCGGGTATGGCATCGCTATTTAATCGTGAAGATATGGTGCGGCATTTTGTGGTCACGGTTGATAATTTAGCGCAAGGCCGATTAGTCGCAGGCCATGCTGTATTATCTGCACCGGCTGACGCTTTTTTAGTTGAGCAAGTGGCCCCGGATCGTTTTCGGATGGCTGCTGCGAATGCCGCCCGCTATGAGCCATATATTCAGCTGTTAGAAAGCGTACCAGCTAGACAGTTATTGGCTTTGAAAGCGCGTTATCAACCCTTGCTTGACGAGGCTTTCGCTGAGCTAGGCTATCCTGACATGAGTTTTGAACAGCGTTTACGTCAAACGATTAATCTATTGCTGGCTACGCCAGAGCTGTCGAGTCAGCCAGAATTAATCCGCCCTTCGGTCATGTATATTTACGCTGATCCGCAGTTAGAGGCGTTACCTGAAGCGCAGAAACAATTATTACGCTTATCAGGGGCGCAACAACGTCGTTTAAAAGCGGTGCTGCAGACCTATCAGCAAGCTTTAGGTAATTAAACTGTGGTTTTTATCAGCGTTAGGGTTGCAGCTTGCTGCTTAGCACTTGCAACCCCGAACGGTTTTGCGGATAATGCGCGCTGCCGTTAAGGCAATACCATGGTAACTCCATTGGTCCTCTCGCAATACTAGTAGGCGAACCTGGTCAGGTCCGGAAGGAAGCAGCCACAGTTTATGATGTATGTGCCGGGATGTGGCTGGTGGAGTTGCCACCCAAACCCCTCGTTGTTGACTCTATTTTATTCAAAACGCTGACATAAGCTGCTGTTTCGCCGTTAACTCGCCCCGCATAAATCCAAGTGAATGCAAAAAGTCATAGCTGTTTATGCTGTTAATCCCCTTACGTTGCATGCGGAGCAACCTGTCGAAAAGATTTGTATCTGACCTGAAAGGTTTCCCCCCTTTGCAGCGAGCCGACTGAACATCGTTGGCCAAGGTTTTAAGAAAACGGGTGTTTGAGTGCGGCGACGCTAGCGCCGCGCGAGTTACGTTTTCGCCTTGGACAGCGCATGAGCAGTTGGGCTTTAGAGCGGAAGTGGGGTCGCATTTTCTTTGGATACTTTCTTTTGGCGACGCAAAAGAAAGTATCTCGCCAACGGCGAAAACGTTAAGGGTTTAGGTATCTGAAGCTAGAAGATTGCAAAACGTTAAGCGCTGCGTAAAGCTTTGGCTGGAGCACGCGGTAAATACCTCCCTGTACGCTCCTCTTTTTCATCCCTGAAAAAGACGTCTCCAGCCAAAGTTTACTTCGCTATTAACTCGCCCAGCATCAATTCGAAGTGATTGTGCTTTTTATCCCATTACGTTGCAAGCCGGGCAACCTAGCGCGGCCAAGGTTTTAAGACGAGGGGTGTTTGAGCGAGGCACGGTAGTGCCGAACGAGTTACCTCGTCGCCTTGGCTGTGTTAGGTTGAGCCGGGCTTTCGCTGCAACGTAGGGTCGCATTTTCTTTGGATACTTTCTTTTGGCGACGCAAAAGAAAGTATCTCGCCAACGGCGAAAACGTTAAGGGGTCTAGGTATCTGGCCCCTAAGCTTGACCGAAGCTTGTGAGATGTTCGCTACTCAGCGCTTATTGCGAAGCTGCGGCCAGTTTGTTCTCAGTATCTTTGACGACTAATTTTAAGGCCGCGAGCAAGGTGTCTGCCGGTAATTGCTGTTGCTCTAGCAACACAATAAGATCAACGGCCAGTTTGACATGGTCGGGTGCCTGCTCAAGAGGTGACATTACTGATTATCCAAAAAGCTACGGGCACGGCTAACCGCCTCTTTTACTTTCATTTGCATTTCAAAGCGCTCGCTTTGTGGCATGTAAAAAGACATGTCCACTTCATAGCGAATGTATCGGGGGGGTAATAAGTTTAAAGAGATACAGCATAGATCAGCCAGATACTCGCTTTCCTTTTCTTGGTCTAATCCCAGCTCAACAATATGATCTAACAATAATTTTTCATAAAAATTATGAATATCGCTATCCAATGTCATGGCGTTTCTCCTGATAAATGTGCTTTAAGCATAATCAGCTTTGCTCGAAAAGACTACTGAAAGATTGAGTTAGTCGCGCGCCTTGTTACAATGCGCTGAACAGCGATAAGTGGTTATTAAACGTATGCAAAAAAATACAACAGCATGTTACTACGGCGATTACTTGCAACTCGACAAGCTTTTAACCGCCCAAGCCCCAGAAAGTAAGCGTTATGGCGCTGAAGCACATGATGAAACCTTATTCATTATAGTGCATCAGGTTTATGAACTGTGGTTTAAACAAATTTTGCATGAGCTTGGCGCTGTGATGGCGGTGTTTGCTGAAGCTGAAGTCAAAGATGAACAATTAACCGGTATGGTGCATAAATTAAAGCGCATTATCAGTATTCAGCAACTGCTTAATCAGCAAATTGCGGTCATCGAAACCATGACACCGCAAGACTTTATGGCGTTTCGCGATTACTTGGTGCCGGCCTCCGGTTTTCAGAGCATTCAATTTAAAATGCTTGAAATTGGTTTGGGTTTAAAAAGCGAATTTCGCATCGATTTTGACAAAAATTCATTTTACAGTCGGTTAAATGCCACCGATCGTGAGTTTTTACAAAACTTAGAACAGGCGCCAAGTTTGTTTGAGCGCATTGAAAAGTGGTTAGAGCGCATGCCGTTCTTACAATTTGAAGACTTTAGTTTTTGGCAAATGTACCAACAAGCAACCGAACAGATGCTGCAAAATGATCAGAGTATCGTTTCGCAAATTGAGCAGATATCGGATGCCGAGCGTGATCTCCAGCTGCAAGAAATTGCCCGTACGCGTGAAAAATTTTCGGCCTTACTCGATCCGGAGAAATATCAGCAATTACAACAGCAAGGTAGTTTTCGGTTAAGTCAAAAAGCCATGCTGTCGGCCTTGTTTATCAACTTATATCAAGAAGAGCCGCTGTTTAATTTACCGTTTCAGTTATTAACCTGTTTAACAGAGATTGATGAACAACTGACGATCTGGCGTTACAAGCATGCCATGATGGTACAACGGATGTTGGGCAGTAAAATAGGCACCGGCGGCTCGTCAGGGCATGATTATTTAAAGCGCACTACTGAGAAGAATCGTATCTTCACCGATTTATTCACTATGGCAACTTTTTTACTGCCAAAGTCAGCTTTACCGGCCTTACCCACGCCGATCAAACGGCAGTTAGGTTTTTATTTCGCGCCCCAAGCTTGAGCCAAAGACGTTGAACGCCGCTTTAAATAACTGCAGATGCACCGCAGTGAGTGCGGCGAGATCGCGTTGATAGCCTCCGCCAATGACTGCCGCGACCGGGATCTGTTTGGCGCGGCAGCGTTCAAGTACTAACTGATCGCGCTGTGCGATAGTGGCCGTGCTGATCGATAATAAACCTAAATCATCGTTTTTATGCACATCCACGCCTGCGTCGTACAAAACCAGTTCAGGGCGATACCACGTTAATAAACTGTCTAAGCTTTGCTGCACGGTTTCTAAATACTCGTGTTCGCTACAGTGCGTTGCTACGCCAATATCCCAATCAGAGTGTTGTTTGCGTGCCGGAAAGTTTTTCTCACAATGAATGGAAGCAGTGATAATCTCTGGCTCGTTGGCTAACAGCAGCGCGGTACCATCGCCTTGATGCACATCCAGATCAAAAATTAAGATCGGGCCCACACCCCGTTGTTTCAGCGTTTTTGCGGTAAAAGCCAAATCATTAAACAGGCAAAAGCCACTGCCAAAATCATGAAAAGCGTGATGATAACCACCGCTTAGATGCACGGCTAAACCTTGTGCTAACGCTAATTCTGCGGTGTGTAAAGTGCCACCTATCGATTGCAATGAGCGTGAAATCAGTTGTTCAGACCACGGAAAACCAATACGGCGCATGGCTTTGGCATCCAGCGTGCCGCTGCATAAGGCTTCAACATAGTGACTGGCATGGATACAACTGAGTTCGGCGGGTAGGGCAGCGGGCGCTGCGGTAAAATGTGCGTCGGGTACACCGATAGCGAGCAGTGCTTGTTGCAAAGCGCGATACTTACCAATCGGGTAACGATGGCGCTCGGGTAAAGCCAATTCGCTGTAACAAGGATGATAAATTAGCGGCGGTAACGCTTGGCTCATCGGTTTTTTCCTGCCTCCAGTTTTTGAATGGCTAACTCAACTTCATAAATTGCTTTTCGACAGCGACCCAAGCGACCATGTAGGGTCAAAGTGCGGTTGGTTGCTTCTGCATCACTTTCCCGCTCGGCTTGTCGCACCATGTCTAATAAGCGGCTTTCATATTGCTGGTATTCACTTAGCTGTTGATACAACTGCTGACCTGTGACCGCAAGTTGTTGCACCGCCGCTTTAGTACGAGGGGCCGCGACATGCTGATGTTGTTGGCGCACTTGATTGAGCCGAAATGCCTGGGTTAACGCCGAAATTTGTTCATTTAAGCGTTCAGTAATCCGTTGTTTGGCTGTGGTAGATAAATGATCAGCCTGTTGTTGCAGTCGGTTTAGATTACGCACGCTATCCTGCACATAATCTGCCAGATCCGGTGAATGACAACTAAACAAGGCAGAATCGAACCAGTGCACCGGCTTACCGGGTTTTCTTTGCCGATCAAGTTGTTGCGCCCAGCTTAATAATTGCTGCAATTGTGCTTGTAACTGACGCAATTGCTCCGAGGTTAAGCTGTTCATCTTAAGCGCTCCAAGCCTGCCACGCTAAACGTGCCGCAATGGCAATGACCACACTGATAAATACGGGCCGAATAAACTTACTACCGAAACGAATGGCTGAGTGCGCACCTAACCATGCACCGCACATCAAGCAAAAACCCATGGCGAAACCCAGGGTAAAATGCACATGGCCCAGCACAATAAAAGCGGCCAATGAAAACCCATTACTGACAAAATTCATGGTTCTGGCGACACCACTGGTCAGTAGTAAGTTAATTTTATACATTGCCATGGTCGACACCATCCAAAAAGCGCCAGTACCCGGGCCGGCTACGCCATCATAAAAGCCCAATGTGAACCCCTGCAGACGTTGTTGCCAAAACAATTTTTTACTCGGTGTCGGTAATGTCATCCGATCATCGGGTTGCATGCGATTAAATAGGGTATAAATTGCAGCAAAAAGAATGAGGATGGGTAACAGTTTTTCTAACAATGCGGTACTTAATTGATCGACGACCAAGGTACCGATTAATGCGCCTAGGGCGGTAAAAATCAGGCTGGTGCGCCAATAACGCGGGTTAAATAGACGCTTGCGATAATAAGTAAGCGAGGCGGTAAAAGAACCAAAGGTCGCGGCCAGTTTATTGGTGCCTAACACGACATGCGGTGGCAAACCCGCAGTAAGCAAAGCCGGTACCGTTAATAAACCGCCACCGCCGGCGATAGCGTCGATGTAGCCGGCACAAAAAGCCACCGAACAAAGGAGCAATAATACTGAGGGATCTAAGGCTAGCTCGGTAAACAAAGTTGCTTCCTGTGATTTAATAGCAAATTAATAGTGGGCATGGTGTTTGATATCGCGGCACTGGCTGAGGTTTGCTGCTACAACAAAAAAGCAAACATTCATTCATTTCAAGCCAAGAGTAGTTTACCACAGACAGCAAGAAGTTTTCTTTGCAAAGATCATTCGGTTTAACCCATCTTATTCCGTTCAATTTCACTTTTAAGCAATCAGACATACCTTTGTCTGACACTCTTATTTGCTACTTTTAACACCGTTTTTCACCCCGATTTTAAATAAACAATAAAGTTCAATATTGCAATTTGAACTTTTGTAATGAAATCGCTACAGCCGCATTGTGGCAAAAAAAATCGACACGAAGAGGTCACAAAAATCCTGCTGATATTGTAAGCAATAAATGAGCATTTATAGTGAATCTTCGGTGATTGTGAAATGATGAAATCACCGCTATAGCTGGGCTGTAGCGTCTTAAGGCTGCATTTAATTTTTGTGAATTACGCTATTGATAAACAGCAAATCGTGACATTACTATGCAGCGACGATGTGTTGCTATTTGCATCGTTCTACGTTCGTTAAACCAATAACACATAAAATTATAAGGGTCGTAAATTACGGTCCAGGGAGTCTTCATGCTTGCCAAAAATTACGTTTCAAAAGCAGTGAGTTTAGCGTTAACCTTTGGTGCAGTTTCTGCTTCGTCTATCAGTGCTGTTGCTATAGCACAAGACCAAGCTGCCGCTGAAAACAAACTCGAAAGAATAGAAGTAACGGGTTCACGTATCAAACGTACAGATTTAGAAACCGCGCAGCCGGTTTTAGTGGTAAGCGCTGAAGATATCCTTCGTTCAGGTTTAACCAGTGTGGGCGATATTTTAAAAGAAATCTCCACTAACGGTGCCTCTTTAGGTTTGCAAACAAACAACGGTAATACTAACGGCGTGGTGCGAGTCGATTTGCGTAACTGTGGGGCGAACAGAACTTTAGTATTAGTTAATGGCCAGCGTTGGGTTGCTAATATCGGTGGCGCAGTAGACATTTCAACGATCCCACTAGCTGCCATCAAACAAATGGAAGTATTAAAGGATGGCGCTTCTTCCATCTACGGTACCGATGCCATCTGTGGTGTTGTCAACATCATCACTAACGATGAATTTGATGGCGCTCAAGTCAGTGCTTACAACGGTCAGTATTCTGAAGGTGACGGTAAACGCGAATCTTACTCGATGACTTTAGGCAGTACCTCGGCAAAAAGCTCAGTATTATTAAGTGCAAGTTATACCTCGCAAGGCGAAGTCATGGGTGGCGATCGCGAGATCTCTTCAGTGCCTATTTTTGGCTTGCCGGCCCGGGTATCGGCTTCTGGTGGTCGAGCCAGCCCAACTACTCCGAATGGTCAATTCCGTGCCACTAAAGATGGTGTCACCGGCTCTTATACGTTAAAAGATGGCGGCACGGGTTGTGTGCCAAACGCTGACTGTACCAGTTTGGCTGATTTTAAACTGTATGATGCCAATACCGACGGTTATAACTTTGCTCCAGTAAACTACCTAGTACAGCCTTCTGAAACCCGTTCGTTGTTTGTATTAGCGAACTATGATTTAGCCGATAATGTTCGTTTACGTGTTGATGGTCTTTACAACAGCCGTAAGTCGGCGGCGCAGTTAGCAGCTCAACCTTTAGGTGGCTTAGCGATTTCAGGCGAAAACGTATATAACCCCTTTGGTACTAATATCACTGGGGCATCGTTCCGTCCTATCGTGGCGCCAAGGGTGTTCAATGCTGATAACCAAACATGGCGGTTCGGCGTTAGCTTGCTAGGTGATTTTGAGTTCGCCAATCGTAATTTTGACTGGGATTTAGGCTATGTCTATTCAGATAACAGCTTTACACAGTTAAAAACCGGTTTCTTTAACTCTACTCGTATGACTACCGCGTTAGGGCCATCTTATATTGATGCTGGCGGTATTGCTCGTTGTGGCACGGCTGCGGCACCTATTACAGCTAATAACTGTACACCTTTTAATATCTTTGGTGGTGAGAAAGGCGTGACCCCAGAAATGCTAGCTTACGTTGGAGTAGAGCCGCGTAACTTAGAATTTTCTAAAATGACTGATTATTCGGCTAACATTGGTACTGAGCTATTTGAATTACCCGCCGGTGCCGTTGCTGCAGTAATCGGTAGCGAACTTCGCAGAGAGTCAGGCTTCACTAATCCAGATCCACTAACAGTAGCAGGACAAGTGTTAGGTGATAATGCGGCCACACCCACCAATGGTGGTTATGACGTAACTGAGTTTTACGGTGAAATGGTGATTCCATTACTAGCAGAAATGCAGTTTGCTGAAATGCTCGAATTATCAGCTTCATCTCGTTTCTCCGATTATTCAAACTTTGGAGATACAACGAACTCCAGCTTTAAGCTGTCTTATCGTCCAGTGAAAGAATTACTGGTTCGAGCCAGTTATGGTGAAGGCTTCCGGGCGCCATCTATTCAAGAGTTATTCCAAGGTCAAAACGATTCACGTCCTGCAGCCACCGATCCTTGTAGTGCGACTTCAGTACCTTACCAGCAAAATGCCGATGTGCGTTCACGTTGTGCAGCAGCAGGTGTTCCAGCAGGTTTTGTGCAAAAAGATCCGCAATTCCGAGCTAAAGTAGGGGGGAATCCTGATGTTCAACCTGAAGAAGCAAAAACCAAAGTCTTTGGTTTTGTTTACAGTCCAGAGTTCGTTGAGAATCTAGGCGTCAGTGTCGATTGGTATAATATTGAACTGCAAAACGCCATTGGCGCTCGCAGTGCAGGCTATATCGCTAATGCCTGTTATGTCACAGGTATTCAAAGCTACTGTAATCTGATCACTCGTGATTTCACCGGTACTCTTAATGCGAACCCAGGTGAAATATCCAATGTATTATCACTAAACCAAAACTTCGTGGGTGGTTTAGAACGTGAAGGCGTTGATATTAATGTTGATTACCGTTTTAACACTGAAGTGGGTTCGTTCCGTGTTAATTGGGATACGGCAATCATGTTATTTGAAGGCGATGTGGGTCAACCAGAGATAGGTCAATTAAACGCCGATGGTGATATTTCTTCCGGTAATCAAGCTGGAAAATATGCTGCCGGTGCTTCTGGTGGTGGCGCCAGTAACAAGATGAAATCTAATTTATCATTATCTTGGAAATTAAACGCGTGGAGTGCTTCCGTTACTGCTCAGTATTTGTCTGGCTTGACAGAAGATTGTCGCGGTATTATCACTGCAGCAACCGGTTTGAATCAGCCTGCATTACGCAATTTATGTTCTAATCCAGATGATACACGCACACTTTATACCTTTAAACCAGGTACTACTGAAGTGGTTGCGACGCCTAATCAAGCTTATGCCACTAACAGATTAGGTTCTGTGGTGTATTTTGATGTACAGATGGGTTGGACTGCACCTTGGGATACACAGTTTACTGTAGGTGTGCGTAATTTATTTGACAAAGAACCGCCACTGGCGTTTTCTGCCTTTGCTAATACTTACGATCCTACGTACCGTTTACCAGGTCGTTTTGGTTATGTGAGCTTAACCCATAAGTTTTAATTTACGCCGTAAAAAGTCAGATTCGATGTAAAGATCTTTGTATAGATGGCTAAGTGATAAAACAAGTGAAGAGGCCAAGGAAGGTCAAAGCAGTTAGCATCAAGTGTAGCATTGAAGTCTGAACCGTTAATGACATTATTTTATAAGGCCCTACAGTGATGTGAGGGCCTTTTTAATTTTTAGTACTCGATTTTACGAGTAAAAAGAGGCAGTGCGCTTAACATCGCTTTGCCATAGGATTTGGTGACAAGACGCCGATCTAAAATGACAATTCTGCCTTCATCTTGCTCATGTCGTAACAGGCGGCCACAGGCTTGTACCAGTTTTTTGGCGGTGGCCGGTAAGGTTAATTGTGAAAACGCATTACCGCCTTTACAGGTAATTGCCTCAGCAAGCGCCTCTTCCAGCGGTGAAGTGGGCACGGCAAAAGGAAGTTTAGTGATCACTAAATTGGTCAGCAGTTTACCAGGTAAATCTAACCCTTCCGAAAAGCTTTGTGTGCCAAATAATATGCTGGCGTTATCGCCATTCACCCTATCTGCATGTAATTGCAGCAAAGCTTGTCGCGAAGCCTCGCCTTGTACCAGTAGGGTAAAACCTTGTTTGCGAAGCTCAGTGGCCACTTCTTGCATTTGCCAATAAGACGCAAATAACACCAAAGATCCGGCAGGGGTATTGAGGTAATGCGGTAACAAGCGTACCAGTTCAGTGGTAAAAGCTCTGTCAGTAGGTTCACATCGTGTTTTGGGTAGCAGTATTTCAGCTTGTTGTTGATAAGCAAAAGGTGAATCGACTTGAAAACATTGCAAGCCAGTATGGGCATTTAACCCTAATTCCTTTTTTGCATAATCGAACGAGTTTAAGGCGGTCAGTGTGGCAGAGCAAAGGATCACCGCAAAGGCTTGGCTGAATAACAGCTGTTCTAATTGCAAGCCGGCAGCCAAGGGACTGGCGTGCATAAATAAAAGATCGGTATCAGCTCGCCGCTGTAACCAACGCGCTTGCCAAGCGGGTTCTTTTTGCTCTTGTTGTAATAATTGCCACAGGGCTTGCTGTTGCTCAAAGCGTTGGCGTGCATAAGCCAGCTCTTGTAATAACGTGTACCATAGTTTAGTGATCTTACTGTTTTCCGTAAGCTTTTGCTGTAGCTCGGTTAACAACTTATCGCACAGGTGAGTGGCTTTTTGCGCTGCTTGTGCCAAAACCTCAGCTTGTTGCTGCCACAATTTGGGTAAAGCCGCGTGTTTAAAACGATATTCGGTTTGCTGTTTACTGCTAAACCAACTGGGTAGAAATTCTTGCACACTGCGCTGAATCGGTTTAAGCGCGATGTTAAAATCACTCACCGCATCGTCTAAGCGCATGCAATCGCGCAATGCGGTATCGGGTAAAACGGCTTGGAGTTGCGTAAGCGTCTTCCGAAATTTCTCTAACCAAGGGCCATTTTCCGTTAATTGTGCGCTGGCGCTCAGTAGCTCTCTGCCACAGCTTGCGAGATGATGTGCTTCATCAATCACATAAAGTGTTTCTGCCGGTTCGGGCAATACCGCGCCACCGTTTAATAAGTCTGATAACAGTAAACTGTGATTGACCACCAGCACCTGAGCCGTGCTGATTTCAGCACGGGCTAAGTGAAAAGGGCAGTGTAAATGTCGACGCTGTGTTTTACTGCAGTAGTGCGCATCGGCTTGTAAGCTATACCAGAGCTCGTCAGTAACAGACTCGGGTAACGTATCGCGGTCGCCCAGCCAGCTACGTTGTTGCCAAGCGTCTAACAAGCGCTGTAATAACGCTTGTTGATGGGCATCAGGTGCATCTTGACTAAACAGCGTAGGTTGTTGTATCCGTTGTTGTAAACGCTCAATACAGGCATAACGCTGGCGGCCTTTCACCAGGCTGTAATCAAACTCTAAGCCGCTATGTTGCCGAAAAAAAGGCAAGTCTTTATTCACTAGCTGCTCTTGCAGTGCCACCGTTGCCGTCGCAATCACCACTATTTTCTTTTGACTTAAGGCATAAGGCAGGGTGCCAAGCAGATAGGCTAAAGATTTGCCCGTACCGGTACCCGCCTCAATCAAACCGATGCGATCGTGTCGATCGTATTGGCCTGCAGCAATATTGGCTATTTCCGCAATCAATTTATTTTGCGCCGGACGTGGCTGATAATTGGGCAATTGTTGTTTTATTTGTTGATGGATTTGCCGTATCTGCTGCTTTGTGGTGTCAGTTAGCATTGTTCCGATTTCTTTGTTTAAACGTAAGGTACGTTTTACTTTTGATTTAAAGTTTTAATTTTACGCTGCAAAAGTGTTGTTTCTATGGTTGTTCTGGTTCAGCTAACGCCATCTCTTTTTCTCTATATGTTGCTGTTAAATAACAGTTTTATCGGATTTTTGAACGATTTCAAAACACGGCTTTCTGCTATAGTCAGCAACGCGATATGTGCTATATCATGAGAATACCATGTATATCCTTAAAATTTTGTTATTCAGTATGTTTAGCGATGTTCCTAAATGACTTATCAGTCAGCTTTAGACAGTATAAAGCGTCTGTCTTAGACAAAAATTGGGCGTATTCTTATGACGGTAGCCTTAATAAAAGTCAATCGCTTGCAATCAGCCTGAGCTTCAAAGTCGAATTTGTGCAGATTGATATTAACAACCTGAAATTATACGGTGCTATTAATCATGGTAATTTCTTAATAGTAACGAGCTTTGTGGCAATGGCTGTAAGGTTTTTGAGCAATCTACTCATCAAGCTTTTTACCTCAAGCGTTTTTTTACATTTTAAATGCAGTCTTTTTTAGCTGCTAAATTATGGTTTTTGTAACTTTGAGTTTACGGTATTAGTGATAATTTGCCGCTATCTATTAAGTTAAAAAAGCTAAAAAGCCGCGTAACTTCCAAAAAATTGTTAATTATCAGTGTTTTTTGATGTGTGTGTTATTTTTGTGTATGGTATTAGTGTTTTTTACTGGTGGTCTTAGGTTCTCAGGCAGAGCGCTCAGACACCCGATCACAGAAAATGTTCAATAAAATCGGTTGACCCCAAAGAAAATTTAAGTCTATTATCAAGGCGCGTTACTCGGGAAGCGGTAATAAATTCTACTCATTACCCAACAACCATCCCCAGTAGGTAACAAATAAAACAGAATCACAAAACGTGGTCCAGGGAGATCTTAATGTATACAAATAATAAATTGACTAAGTCTGTGCGCTTAGCTATTGCTTTCGGCGCTGCTTCAGCGTTCGTTGGCACTGCAGTTGCTCAAGAAGCTGCTGCTGATGAAGAAACCGCAAAAGTTGAGCGGATTGAAGTAACAGGTTCACGTATCAAGCGAACCGATTTAGAAGGTTCTGTGCCTGTAACGGTCATTGATCGTGCAGCAATCGACTTTTCTGGTCAGACGTCAGTATCGGATTTAATCCGTAATACTTCTTTCAACACTTCAGGTTCTTTCCGTCCTCAGTCTGGTAGTTCTGCTCAGGGCGTTTCACAAGTCAACTTAAGAGGTTTAGGCGCTGAACGTTCACTAATCCTAATTGACGGTCGTCGTTTACCAAAGTCACCTTCAACCGGTAACTCTCAAGATTTAAACTCAATCCCAATGGCTGCGGTTGAGCGTATTGAAATTTTATCTGACGGTGCATCAGCAGTATATGGTTCTGATGCTATTGCTGGGGTAATTAACATTATTACCCGTAAAGACTTTAATGGTGTTGAAGTTCGTCTTGGTCAATCATCTGTAAGTATTCCTGCTGAGGGTGGGGACCGTGAAGAAGGTTCTGCTGTTTTCGGAACGAGTTCTGGAAAAGCAAGCATGGTTGGTGGTGTATCTTGGAACAATCGCGACATTATTTTCCAGCGTGATTTTCCGTGGGTTTCACCAGGCGCTTCTTCTTTCGGTGTTAACTTCCGTGACGTCGCTGGAACCCCGAATCGCAACCCAGTTTTTCGTTCTATTGTAAGTGACGATCAATGTAATGGCCTAGAAAACTTTTATCGTACTGGACCTATCTGTGCGTATAACTTTAACGCCACAAATGCAAATGAAGCCTCAACTGGCAACAGCTCGGGTTTCTTAAAAGCAGAATATGAAATCAATGATGATTGGAAAATCTTTTCTCATACAATGATTTCTAAAACTAAGTCGTTTGGTCGTTATGCTCCTTCTTTAAACGACAGCACACCATTTATGGCTGCTGACAGTATCAACAACCCAACTAATCCATTGAGTCCTTATCACGACGCGTCAAATCCAGATCACTCAGTAAATCGCACTATCGAATTCCGTCATCGTTTTGCTGCACTGGGTAACCGTGATTCACAGGTTGATAACTGGTCAACAGACTTTTTAATCGGTGCTGAGGGACAAGTCGGTGATGTATTCATTGATTTCGGTGCACGTAAAAATAAAAACAAAACGTACGAGATCGGTCGCAACTACTTGTTAGGTTCTGCTGCGATTAATGCTATTAACGACGGTAGTTACTTAGTTGGTGATCCATTTGGTGCTCGTTTCACAACGGACGCGGGTAAAAGCTCTTACAATGCTTTATTAAACAGCTTAAAAGTCACTACTGCGCGTATCGGTATCTTTGATCAAGAAGAAGCATTTGCTTCAGCGTCTTTCGATGTTGCTGAACTCCAATCGGGAATGGTTCAAGCAGTTGTTGGTGCTGAGTATCGTAAAGAAACTTATGCTGACATTTATGACTCATTGTCAGAAGCTGGTGTAGTGGGTGGTTCAGCGGGTAACAGTGCTGGTGGCTCAAGAGACCTGAAAAGTGCATTTGCTGAAATCTTAGTTCCCATCACAGATGATTTAGAAATGTCAGTAGCAGGACGTTTTGATAAATACTCAGATTACGGTAATGACTTCTCTCCAAAAGTATCATTTAAGTATGATGTAATGGATGGTCTTGTATTACGTGCATCATACGGTGAAGGTTTCCGTGCACCAACTCTTGATATCCTGACACAGCAACCATCTCCGGGTAATCCATCAGTACAAGATGCAGCAACATGTGTGACTTTAGGTCTAGCTACAAACTGTAATATTCAAGTCAGTGCTATTACTCTAGCCAACTCTGAGCTTGGTTCTGAGTCTTCAAAACAACTTTCACTAGGTATGGCTTATCAACCAACTGATTGGTTGAATTTCTCTGTAGACTACTATGACATTGAAATTGAAAACCTAATTCGTTTCTTCGGTATTGCTACTTTATTAACCCGTGAAAGCTCTGGCGCTCCTATTCCTGCCGGTCTGGGTGTAGCTCGTAATAGCCAAGGTGGTATTGAATTAGCTACTCAAGGTTATGGTAATGACGGTAATTTTGCTATTTCTGGTCTTGATTTTAACGTAAACACTAATTTTGATTTCGGTGATTATGGTCGTTTAAATCAGACTTTACAGTTAAGCCACCGTTTAAGCACCAAAATTGATGGCGGACGTAATACTGTTGAAGATCCGGGTGAGCCGCGTCAACGCGCTGTGTTTAACAACGTATATGCCTTTGGCAATTTTGACATCGGTTATAACCTAAACTATATCGGTTCTCAGTACTCTGACGTAACTAATGGTGTTCAGTCAGGACACTGGGGTTCTTGGGTAACTCACGATATACAAGCAAGCTACTCGCTTCCTACTCAGACTAAAATTTCTGTAGGTGTAAACAACGTGTTTGAGAAATTCCCTACCTTGGGAACTGATCCAGGTTTTTCACGTGATTACAACTTCGATTTATATGATGGGTATGGCCGTATTGTGTACGTTCGTTTGTCTCAGTCTTTCTAAGACAACAATAGTTTAAAAAGGCGGGGGCAACCCCGCCTTTTTTCTATTTAAATTAGCTAAAGGAGTGTCACTTGCAGCATTGGACTACTTACTGGCAAAACACAAAAACTTTAAACAGCTTTGCTGAAGGCAACCAAGGCTTAGGCTACAGCGGTGATATAGCGGATTTTTGGCGAAAGATTTTTGAGACTGTTGGAAGTCATTCCTCGTTGCTAGATATCGCAACAGGTAATGGAGGGTTAGCTGTTCTGGCACTGCAGTTGAATGAAACCTTTCAGATTTCTGCTGTTGATAAGGCAGACATTCAACCGTTGAGTTTATTTAATTCAAAAGATGATATTTTCTACCTTCTTCAAAAAATAAATTTTTATGGCAATATGCCAGCTGAAAATTTAATTTTTAACAATGAAACATTTGATTTAGTGATTAGTCAATTCGGTTTTGAATACACCGACTTATTTCCTACAATTAAACAAATACACCGAGTATTAAAATCAAACGGTAAATTTGTCGCTATGGTGCATCATACGGATTCATTTATTTCTCAAGATTGCCGTATTGGATTAAAAGTACTTCAATTATTCCTAAAAGATAAGGGCTTAATGGCGAAGGCCACTGACTTTGCCAACTATTGTCAGATACTGCAAAAAACGCCAGTTTTATCAGAGTCGCAATTAACACAACTCAGACAAAAAAGTGCTTTGTTACTTCAATCTTTTAAAGATACACAAAACAATCTTAATGATGTTGAGCGTGACTGGTTTAATCAAGTAGCAAAAGAACTTGTTCCGTTTCTGGCGAATTGGCGCGAATTAACGGTTGAGATAGTACATAATAAGTCGCTGTCACTACACTATTTCAGAGAAAGAATCACTGAGCAGCTCACTGTTGCTTGGGATAATAACAATGTAAAAATGCTTGAAGCATTTTGCAACAAACAAGGGTTCAAAACGTCGATATCTACTTTTGAATTACCTGAAGGCAAATTATGTTGGGTTTGCGATTTAATGAAAATCCATGTTTAACATGTCATTCTTCGTCGACTAATAAGTAATATTATTAGGGAGTTTCTGTGTATTTAAATTCAAATTTAATGATCCTACAACGAAACAACTACTTGATGGTGAGTGATTTGTCTGGTTCTGTTCGTCCGACTGTGGTTCATGATCTTGATATTGTATTGCTGTCATTATGCCTTCAATACGCTGACAAAATGTCCATATGTCAGGGTTTCATTTCTCATCCTTTGGTAAAAAGCCTTTCCCCTCATATTAAAACTGAATCGGTATTACAACGTTTAGAGCAATTAGCACAAGCAAATTTATTCCATTCTGAGCCGCCAAGTAAATCAAAGATCACTACAACCCATGATGTTTTAATATCTTTGAACAAAACAGCAAATCAAATAGATCTTAATATCCCAAAGACGTTAGCCATAAGTATGCATTTTGCGGTGGTTATTACTGAAGAGGGATTTTTGAGCTGGTGTTCTTTTAAACAAGCTATGCTTAAGTTATCGGTTTTACATATTATTTTACTCTCTGCGTTTGCGGATGGAAAAACTTTTGAGGATGTTAAGCTCGAGAAGCTTAAGTATTTTGAAAACGAGTCTCATTTTTTAGAAAATGTGCTAGAGCTTTATGAGGCCAGATTACTCATCAGAAAAAAGGAATTAAAAGAATTTCAACAGACGAGTATTCCAGTATTTAATATTGCTAATACATCCAATCAACAAATCGCTGGTTGGCAAGATATCGAGCCAGATGGCCGTATACCAGTGTATTTTGTGCCTCACATGGAAAATCACTTTCCTCTAGCATTAGGTGTGCTGTTTAGTGCAATTCAACATTACCAAGATGGTAAGCATTTACAACGTTTTGTGCTTATACCCATTACTTTTTTAGAGCCACAAGCCTTACTTACAGGTCCATATCAACGTTTTGGTGCTGGAGTTTGGTTATTTTCAAATTATATGTGGTCTATCGACTTAAACATGCAAATAAGCAACACTATTAAACAGCACAATAGTATAAACATCACGATCCACGGCGGTCCAAGCACACCTGACTACCCACATGCATGTCAAGATTTCTTTGTGAAAAATAGCTCAGTTGATATCGCTGTTCATGGTGAGGGAGAGGTCGCTATTTCAGAAATTTTTGAGACTATCACCAAGATCAATAAGTCGGTTTTTACATATAATGATTATCAGCTTTCAAATGTGACGGGCATTAGTTTCAAAAGTATTTTATCGAAAAAGGTTGTACATACTGCTAAACGAGAAAGAATGAAAGAGGTTGATCTTGTACCATCACCCTATTTATCAGGCTATTTTGATAGTTATGGCGGTAGAGTGGAATCTGCCATTATTGAAACAAATCGAGGTTGTCCATACGGTTGTACATTTTGTGATTGGGGTTCTGCTACAAATCAAAAAGTACGTAAATTTGCATTAGAACGTGTAATGAAAGAAATTGATTGGATTTCAAAAAATAAAATTAATGTTTTATGGATTGCTGATGCTAATTTTGGTATGTACGAACGAGATATCGAAATTGCTAAATATATCGTTACGGCTAAAGAAAAATACGGTTATCCAAATGAAGTTGTAGTGAATTACACCAAAAATTCAACATTGAAATTGGTGGAGATTATAAAAATATTTACAAATGGTAATATTATCAGTCAAGGTATTATTTCTATTCAAACAACAGATGAAAATACTCTAGGGGTTATTAATCGGCGAAACATCAAAACAGAACGTTATGATGAATTAACTCAAATATTTTCTGATTTGAATTTACCTTTATCTACAGACTTAATGATTGGTTTACCTGGAATTACCACCACAGCGTTTTTACATGATTTACAACGTTATATAGATTTAGATGTGTCTGTAAAGGCGTATCCAACTCAGTTATTGCCTAATAGCCCTATGGCTGATCCAGAGTATATAAAGAAATATAACATCAACGTTGATGAAAATGATTTTGTAATTTCCAGTTTTAGTTTTACTGAACAAGATCTTGTAGAAATGAAAGCTATTTACCGAATTTATGTTATGGCAGATGGCTACTCTTTACTAAGGTACGTGATGCGTTTTCTTCAATGGGAATATCGCGTGCCAGCAATGACTTTTTTAACTGATCTTCGCGATCAAGTTATTAAAGACCCAAAACTCTACTCAAACATAACTTGGGCTGTACGTTTTTTCGAACATGATAAAACGATGCCGGGAGGTTGGACTTTATTTTACCAGCAGATTGCTGCATTTATAACAAACAAATACGGTATAGCCAATGATAGTGCTTTATCTACTGTATTACAGGTAAGTATTTTATCCATGCCAGATGATTGTTTAACTTACCCAGTAAGAGCCATGTTGCAGCACGACTTTGTAAAATACTTTAAAGAGTTCAAGTCAAGTAAGAAAAGCCTTAAACAATACTCTTCTGCTGAGTTTCAAGTGTCAGATCCTAATTCTATGGTGAGTGTAGATATGAATTATATGCAATATGATACACATCAATTCTTCTGGGAGCTGCAATCAGCTGTAGCAAGACCTAAGTCTATCTCTGATTTTACCAAGAGTAATGTTGTATTAAACTGATCTACCTGCTTAATAGAGAATCCACCATGATATAGGGTGCTTTATTGAGTAAACAATTGATCTGTGTTGTTAGTAAAGTCTGTAAATAGCTGTCTAAATAATCATTAAGTTTGTTTGATTACTTTTAAGTATCAATGTTGCGTTATTATCAAGAGCTATTGAAAAGTTAAATAAAGAGTTATATTCCGTGCAATCGTTATCAAAGTTGAAACTGTGCGAGTTAAACTAATAAAAAGTAATAACTATCAATGGCTATTACTTAAATATGGGTAAAAAGTTTTTCACAAGATTCAATTGTAATTTAATACTAGCAACTTGTGATTTTACGCTGTTTAAAAGTGCTGTTAAATAAGACCGTTTCGTTATAGACATTACAAATCGATTTATGGCAATAGACTTTATTCAACTTGCCGTGAAATAACATTTTTTTGCGATAATTGCCTTACTGCAATCGTGATAAATTACTCTAGTAAAAAAGTTCAAAAAACTTTGGCTTTTTTGATGTTATTAGTCTCATTTTCTCTTGACCCATCATTTTTTTCCTTCATAGTAAGTCAATGTTACTCAAATCTTGTTGAGTGACAAATCAAGCTTTTACCTGTAAGCCTTGTGTTAACAAACTATAAATAAAGAGAGATGCTCTACAGAGTCATCCAGGGAGTTAAACATGTTCACCAATAACAAGTTAAGCAAAGCCGTGCGCCTTGCTATGGTTTTCGGTGCTGCAACAACAATGGCCTTTGCCGGCAATGTTATAGCGCAAGAAACTGAAGAAGAAGAAGTCAAAAAAGACGGTAAAACTGAACGTATTCAAGTAGTCGGTTCACGTATTCGTACCGACGGTATTGATAACGCTACCCCGTTAGAAATTATCAGTGCTGATATTGCCAAAGACCAAGGTTTAAGTACCTTAGGCGAATTACTGCGTACCTCTACTGTAGCAGCGGGTTCGGATCAGCTGATCTCTGCCTACTCTGTGGGTTTTGTGACTAACGGTGGTGCCGGTGCAGAATCTATCTCGATGCGTGGTTTAGGTGCTAACCGTACTTTGGTATTATTAAACGGCCGTCGTGCGGGCCCTGCCGGTACACGCGGTACAGTGTCTGCGTTTGATATGAATGCGTTACCGGTTTCTGCTATTGAACGTGTTGAAATCTTAAAAGATGGCGCGTCATCATTATACGGTTCTGATGCGGTTGCTGGTGTAATCAACATCATCACCAAAAAAGGCGATGATGCGAGCATTAATGTCAGTGGCAGCAAGCCGTTTGAATCGGGTGGTGAGACCTACCGTATAAACGGGACTTACGGTACGACTTTTGATCGTGGTTCTTGGCGTGTGGTTGCCGACCACAACGTGAATACCGGCTTACAGCGTGGTGATCGCGAATTCTTTGACTGCCAAGAGCGTTACTTATTTAATGCCAGCACTGGTGAGCGTCAAGATCCAATCGATCCCCGTACTGGTCAATACCACTGTACCGATTCAGGTCCAGGTTTATTTAACTTAGGCGGTGGTCGTTTCCAATACGATTACACTAACTTCGGTTTCCCGACTGTTAGTTCTACCAACACTACTGTGACGCAAAACCCTGCAGGCTGGTATTGGGCAGGTCATACACCTGAAACAGATGGTTGGTTAGATGGTTTACATCCATTTCGTTTAAAGCAAACGATGATCCCTGAATCCACGGTAAGTTCGTTATTCCTCCAAGGTGATTACGATTTAACCGATAGCGTATCAGTTTATGGTGAATTACTGCACAGCAGTCGTCAAACGGATATCAGTAGCGCCAGACAATTCTGGACCGCCGATATCGGCTTCGTGCCAATTAACTTAGCACCGGGCTGGTCGGGAACGACTCGCGTGTTACCGGTGGCCTTAACGGATCATTTCTCAAGCGAAACCACCATCAACTATAGCCGTGCGGTGTTAGGCTTTGAAGGTTCTTTCAATGATTGGACGTGGGATATTTCTTGGCAGCGTACGCACAATAGCGGCGATTATGAGCAAGATATTATTATCCGTGACTCGATGTTGATGGCGCAAAATGCCTTATTAGGTGGCCCATGTGCCGGTGAGAAAACACCGTTAACCGGTCTAGATTGTGTGCAAGTAAACTGGTTTACCCCAGAGCATATCAATGGTCAGTTCAGCGACGAAGTGCGTGGCTTCTTATTTGGCCGTGATATCGGTAAAACCATATATAAACAAGATACCGTTGATGGTTACATGACCGGTGATTTGTTTGAATTACCAGCAGGTATGGTCGGCGCTGCAATTGGTGCCTCTATTCAAACTGATATGATTGTTGATACCCCCGGTGTGGAAACACGCCGTGGTAACTCATGGGGTTTAAGCAGCGCGGGTATTACCGCAGGTAGTGCAAATACCAAAGCGGTATATGCAGAAACACAAATCCCATTATTACGTGACTTACCGTTAATTGAATCATTCGATTTAACGGCTTCTGGCCGTTGGACTGATGTGAATACCTACGGTAGTGATACCACCTACAAAGTTAGTGCTAACTGGAGTTTAGGTCACGGTTTCCGGGTTCGTGCTTCACGCGGTACCTCTTTCCGTGCACCCGCGTTGTTTGAATTGTATTTAGAAGGTCAAACTGGCTTCTTGGGACAAACAGTTGATCCTTGTGTGAACTATGTGGAATCCACTAACCCACTTGTTCGTCAAAACTGTAAGGCTGCTGGTATTCCAGAAAGCTACATTGCAGGTGTGGGTGGTTCAATGACCACGGTTACCGGTGGTGGTGCAGGAGTATTAGAAGCTGAAACCTCTGTTTCCAAAGGTATGGGCTTAATTTATACCAGCCCAGAAAGTAAATTTGCTGCGTCTGTTGATTACTATGACGTGACCATTAGCGATCAAGTCTCAAGCGTAGCGGGTGCTGCCGTATTATCGCAATGTTATACCTCTGAAAACTTCGCCAATGAGCCATTCTGTCGGCAAATTGACCGTCGTACTGGTGTAGATGGTGACTGGGGTGTAGCAGAAGTGCGTGGTGGTTACTTAAATACTGCAGAACAGAAAGTACGTGGTGTTGACTTTAAAGCGACTTACCAAGATACCTTCTCTTATGGTGATTTACGAGTTGTGTGGAATCACACTAATCAAATTGAACGTTCTTTCCAACAATTTTCTGATAGTGATCGCTTATACTACATCACTCGCGTAGGTAATCCGAAGCACGTGGGTACTTTAGCTACCACGGTTACTCGTGATGATTGGCAGTTTAATTGGAATATCAGTTATTACAGCAAAACCTCTAATTACCACTTGTATCAAAATGGTAACAACACTACTTTACGTGGTGTTCCAGTAACTTTTGTTGCTGAAACGCCAACCTATATTCTGCATGCTGCTTCAGTCAGTTACAGTTATGGCGATAACTTAGATGTGACCGTGGGTTTAGCCAACATGTTTGATAAACAACCTCCAGTGGTAAGTCCTACAGCATTAAGTGTAGTAGGTAACGTACCACTATTTGCTTCGCAACTTGATTATTTAGGTCGTCGTGCTTTCTTTAACATGACATACACCTTTTAATTCAACTTGAGTGTTTTAAAACTGACAAAAGCCCCGCTTTGCGGGGCTTTTCTTTTGTGATTATTCAAGCCTAATGCTTTTCAAATAGGCATAAATTCATTACCATAAGCGCCAGTTTTGATTTGAATCAACTTTTGCGCGGTAGAAATAAATGGCTGACGAAAACTTTAAAGACTCTTTGAATGCAAAACAGATACTGATATTTGTAATTGTTTTTGTAAGTTTGCTGTGTTTAGTGCCAATTTTACGCTGGGTACAGTTATTGGGTTAATGCAGTTTTGCATTTGCCAGATAGCCGCCACTCGGGCGGCTTTTTTATCGGTTTAATACAAGGGTAAAGCAATGGATTATCAAGCATTAGCAGCTGAATTAAAGCGCGTGATCAAAACGGTAGAAAACTACCCGAAACCTGGCATTACTTTTCGGGATGTCACCAGCTTAATGCAAGATGGCCCCAGTTTTAAAAAAGTGATTGATGCTTTTGCGGCGCATTATCAGCAGCAAGGTATTACTAAGATTATTGGTACGGAGTCTCGCGGTTTTATTTTTGGGGCGCCTTTGGCCTATGCGTTGGGTATTTCGTTTGTGCCTGTGCGTAAACCAGGTAAATTACCTCGCGAACGCATATCGCAGGCTTACACCTTAGAATACGGCCAAGATGCACTGGAATTACATGCTGACGCCATCGCTGCAGGTGATAAAGTGTTATTGGTTGATGATTTACTTGCCACTGGCGGTACTATCGATGCTACCGTGCAATTAGTGCGTCGTTTAGGCGGTCAGGTTGAAGATGCGGCCTTTGTTATCGCTTTACCTGAATTAGGTGGTGTGGCAAGACTTGAAGCCTTGGGCTTGAAACTTTGCAGTTTGGTTGAGTATCAAGGCGAATAAGTTTAGGCTAGGCACTGTGATCTTAGGTGCAGGAAAGCGGGCATGAGTTATCAGGTTTTAGCAAGAAAATGGCGGCCACGTCATTTTAGTGAGTTGGTGGGGCAACAGCATGTAAAAACTGCGTTGGCTAATGCCCTAACCAGCAGTCGCTTACATCATGCTTATTTATTTACCGGCACCCGTGGTGTCGGTAAAACGACCATCGCCCGTATTTTTGCCAAAAGCTTAAATTGTGAAACGGGCATTACCGCAACGCCTTGTGGTCAGTGTAGTGCTTGCCAAGAAATTGATGCCGGTAACTTTGTTGATTTGCTCGAAATCGATGCGGCTTCTCGAACTAAGGTTGAAGACACCCGCGATCTACTGGATAACGTGCAATATGCACCCAGTCGTGGTCGTTTTAAAGTGTACCTGATTGATGAAGTGCATATGCTGTCGCGGCATAGTTTTAATGCTTTATTGAAAACCCTGGAAGAACCTCCGCCGCACGTCAAATTTTTGCTCGCAACGACTGATCCGCAAAAGTTACCCATCACGGTCCTCTCGCGTTGTTTACAGTTTAGTTTAAAAGCCCTGACGCCGGTGCAAATTGAGCAGCATTTAGCAGAAGTGCTCGCTGCCGAGCAGATCCCGTTTGAAACGGCTGCGCTCACCGCCTTAGCCAAAGCGGCCAAAGGCAGTTTACGCGATTCGTTAAGTTTAACCGACCAAGCCATTGCGCTAAGTAATAGCAACCTTACCGTCGAAACCGTGCGTCAGATGTTGGGTTTATTAGATACCCGTTTTGCTGTAAGTTTACTGAGCGCGCTATTAGCCGCCGATATGGCGCAGCTGCAGCAGGCGTTACAAGAACTGTTAAGTCAACAGTCCGATTATCAGCAGGTGTTAGATGATATGTTGTCGCTGTTGCATCTGACCGCGCTAACACAACTACAGCCTGCTGCGGCAGACTTATCTGAACAAGCCGAAATGATCCGTTACTGGGCTGCGCATTTAGCGCCTGAGGCGGTACAGTTGTATTATCAATTGTTAATTAGTGGCAAAAAGGAGCTCCCTTTTGCTCCAGAGCCGGTGGTCGGGTTAGAAATGGCGTTATTACGCGCCATGGCCTTTGTACCAGCGAGTCGCACAGAGCCGCAAAGTCCGGCGCCAACGCAAGCGCTATCAACACCAGCCGCCTCGACACCTCAGGCACGCCCAGCCGTTATGGCTGCGCCAATTGCGCCAATTGCTCCACACGCTATGGCGCCCGTTAGCGCGCCAAGTCAGGTAACCTCTGCGGCAGCTGAACCACACCAACCCACTGAGGCGGCGGCAATAGCCTCGGCGCCGACAGAAACGTTAAACGCCAGTGCTGCAATACCTAACATTGCTTTGAGCAACAACCCGATTACCTCGCCTGATAGGCATAGCGCCACCCCAGTAGCATCGGCGATAGATGAGGGAACCGCGCGTATTATGGCTCGGCGTGGGGTGCAAGTGACGGCAGCACCGCCAGTGGTGGAGACAGTCGCAGGAAAAAAGCCTGAGCGCCCGATGGCGCCGCCTCAGCCTGAATTACCTCGACGTTTAAATACGCCGCCATCCGCCATGGCTGCTACAACAAAACCCCCAGAAGCAACTGCGGTATTACCCGAGCCTGCTGCAGAGTTATATCCCCGTTCACACCAACATGACGATGAAGATAGCGCCACTGCAGATGACACCGTTAGTTTCGCTGAGCAACAAGCGTTAACGGAAGCTTGGTGGCAGCAGCAGCAATTTGATGTTTTACCCAGTAATGATACCGATGAGCTTGACGAGCAGCGTTTTTCTATTCGTTATGCTGCTCAGGTCGATGCCTGGTCGCGCTTGATCGAACAGCTATCGATAGGGGGGTTATTACGTTTATATTTATTACACAGTGCTATGCAGCAAAATGGCCTACAAGTGCAATTGCAGGTAGCCCAAACGCAGCAACATTTAGACAAGGGCGATTTTCGTGAAAAGCTGTATGCGGCAATTAGCCCGGTATTTCCTGCCAATTTTCAGTTAGACATTCAATACTTGGCAGAGATTAATGCCAGTCCATTAGCCATTCAGCAGCGTATAGAACATGAACGCAAAGACTATGTCAGCCGCTTGTTGCAACAAGATCCCAAGCTGCAAGCCATTCAACAGATATTTAGTGCAGAGCTGCAACTTGACACCTTGCAGGTGAATTAACCTTGTAATTTGTTGAGCGAGTATTTATCTTGTCGCCAACAATTTCCACATCCACAAAATAGAGAGATAGAGTATGTTTAAAGGTGGCATGGGCAATATCATGAAGCAGGCGCAAGCCATGCAAGAAAAAATGGCGAAAGTACAAGCTGAAATCGCCACAATGGAAGTCACGGGTGAATCAGGCGCGGGCTTGGTTAAAGTGACCATGACGGGTAATCACAATGTGCGTCGAGTGACTATCGATGACAGCCTGATGAGTGATGATAAAGAAATGCTAGAAGATTTGGTGGCTGCAGCATTAAATGATGCCGTGCGCCGGGTTGAAGAAAACAATAAAGAGCAGATGGCGAAAGTAACTGGTGGCATGCAATTACCGCCAGGTATGAAGATGCCGTTCTAACTATGGCGAAGTTAACGCCCCTGTTACAGCAGCTGATTGAAGCCTTGCGCGTTTTACCTGGTGTTGGGCCAAAGTCGGCCCAGCGCATGGCTTTTCAGTTACTCGAGCGTAATCGTAGCGGTGGCGCTCGGCTGGGCACGGCTTTAGTGGCCGCGATGGAAGGGATAGGGCAATGTCAGCAATGCCGTACCTTTTCTGAGCATAGCCTGTGCGCCATCTGCAGTGATGCGAAACGTCAACAAGCCGATGTGCTGTGTGTGGTAGGGTCTGCTGCGGATCAACTGGCAATAGAACACACTGGGCAGTTTCAAGGGCGTTATTTTGTATTAATGGGCTACCTGTCGCCCTTAGATGGCGTTGGCCCAGCAGAGTTAGGCCTAGATGCGTTAGCAGCACAATTAGCTCAAGGTAAACTCACTGAGTTAATCTTGGCAACCAATCCCACGGTTGAAGGTGAGGCGACAGCTTTTTATATTGCTGAGCTGTGCCAGAAATACGGTTGTAAGGTCACGCGTTTAGCGCAAGGACTGCCTTTTGGCGGTGAGTTAGAATATATCGACGGTACCACTTTGGCGCACGCCTTTAGTGGCCGTAAAAGCTTTTAATCCAGCGTAAAGAGTCTACTTAACCGTTAGTGTGGCTAAGTAGACTAAAAATCGGCGCTTGAATTCCTACTGTTAACCCCCATATCCCTTGATGAAAAGGCAGGTACTTCGTACTTGTTGTCACACTTACATTATTTTTGTTGAGGACTCACCAAATGACTGATACCACTGCCACCCAGTCTGGCCAGAAACAAACCCATGGCTTTCAGGCGGAAGTTAAGCAACTGCTGCAACTGATGATCCACTCGCTGTATTCAAACAAAGAGATCTTCTTACGCGAATTGGTGTCAAATGCCTCGGATGCGGCAGATAAACTGCGGTTTTTAGCCCTTTCAGACAGCAGCCTGTATGAAAATGACGGCGAGCTGCGCGTACAAATCAGTTTTGACGAGAAAGCACGTACCCTAACCATCAGCGATAACGGCATTGGTATGGATGAAGCTGAAGTGATTTCACACCTGGGTACCATTGCGAAATCAGGTACTAAAGAGTTTTTCTCTAAACTGTCGGGTGATCAAAGCAAAGACTCGAAGTTAATTGGTCAATTTGGTGTAGGTTTCTATTCTGCTTTTATCGTTGCGGACAAAGTAACCGTGCGTACCCGTAAGGCCGGCATGGCTGCAGACAGTGCCGTAGAGTGGGAGTCATCAGGCGAAGGTGAATACAGCTTAGCGCCCATTGTTAAAAATGAACGTGGTACTGAAATTACCTTACACTTACGCGAAGGTGAAGACGAATTTTTAAGCCATTGGAAAATTGAAAGTACGGTAACTAAGTACTCTGATCATATTTCTATTCCGGTAGAAATGTGGGAAGAAGGTACTGAGGCGCGTGAAGAAGACGGTGAAACCATCGCGGCTACGCCTGGCCACTGGAAAGCGGTTAACAAAGCCACTGCGTTATGGACACGTGATAAATCTGATATTTCAGATGAAGAATATCAAGAGTTCTACAAGCATATTTCACACGATTGGAGTGAGCCATTAAGCTGGAGCCATAATAAAGTTGAAGGAAACTCGAATTACACCAGCTTGTTATATGTGCCGAAAAAAGCTCCTTTTGATATGTGGAACCGTGAAGCTAAGCATGGTTTAAAACTCTATGTGCAGCGCGTGTTCATTATGGACGATGCTGAACAATTTATGCCGAGCTACCTGCGCTTTATTAAAGGTGTGTTAGATTCGAGCGATCTGCCGTTAAACGTGTCTCGTGAAATTCTGCAAGATAACAAAGTCAGCCAAAGCTTGCGCAAAGGCTGTAGCAGCCGTGCTTTGAAGATGTTAGAAAAGCTGGCTAAAGATCCCGAGCAATATCAAAATTTTTGGAGTGAGTTCGGCCAAGTGCTTAAAGAAGGCCCGGCTGAAGATCATAACAACAAAGAGCAAATCGCCGCCTTGTTACGTTTTGCCTCTACTCACAATGAAGGCAGTGAGCAAAACGTGGCGTTAGCCGATTATGTGGCTCGAATGAAAGAAGGCCAAGATGAGATTTATTTCTTGGTTGCCGATAGCTTTGAAGCTGCGAAACATAGCCCACATCTGGAAGTGTTCCGCAAAAAAGGCATCGAAGTTTTATTGCTCTCTGATCGTATTGACGAGTGGTTGGTGCAACACTTACCTGAATTTGATGGTAAGAAGCTGCGTTCAGTCGCTAAAGGCGGTTTAGATTTATCTAAGTTAGATGATGAAGAAACCAAGCAGGCACAACAACAAACTGAAGAAGCCTTCGCCACGGTAGCGGAGCGTTTTAAAGCAGCTTTAGGCGATCAAGTTAAAGACGTGAAAGTCAGTCATCGTTTAACTGATAGCCCAGCCTGTGTGGTAACGGATGAGTATGACATGAGCACGCAGATGATTAAATTGATGGAATCTGCTGGCCAAAAAGTACCTGAAGTGAAGCCCATTTTCGAGTTAAACCCAGAGCATCAACTTGTGAAGCATATTGCGGAAGAGCAAGATGAACAGCAGTTTAAGCAATGGGCCGAGGTGTTGTTAGATCAAGCCTTACTGGCCGAACGGGGTAGTTTGAAAAACCCAGCGGGCTTCGTAACCCGTTTAAACGGGTTACTGTTAGCGTTGGCAAAGTAACCTTTGCTTCATGCTCGTTTAAAATGACCGCTTAGGCGGTCATTTTTTTTGGCTTTTTGCTATCAGGAAAATTTAGGTTTTTGCATCTATACTTACAGCTATAAAAATAGAAAGCTAATAGGTGTAGTATGACAACATTTTGGCGTAGTCTTGGCTTAGGTGTGCGTTTAACGGTCATTATTGTTAGTGTGTTTTTTATTGCGATTGTCTCGTTAAGCAGTATGGTCTTCGTTAAATATAAATCCTCACAAACCGCAGATGAAATAACCACATTAAGCAGTGCCGCTAGTACGAACGCTGACGTTTTTACCGATTGGTTATTAGTGCGCCAAGATGAGATGCGCTTGTTGGCTACTTTGCCGAGTATCCAACAGTTAGATTTAGCGTTAGCCACGCAACTGATGCAACAACTGGCACAAAACTCAGGTGTATATGACACCATCTTTGTGGTTGGATTAGACGGTATCGGTCAGGCGGGTGTCAGTTTTAGTGATGGCCAAGCCAAGGTGTTATCGGCGGCTGAAAATGCCGCGTTTAACGTGGCTGATCGCGCTTGGTTTAAACAAGCGGTTGGCGGCCAGGATGTATTCTCACAGCCTGTGGTATCCCGTGCTACCGGTCAAACCGTCAGTACGGTTGCTATTCCTATCCGGCAAAATAATCAAATTGTGGCGGTTATGCGCGGTGCCGTTAAGCTAGAAGCCATTTTTAGTAAGGTCAATGAGCTTAAGCTTAACGATCACACCGAAATATATTTGCTCGATACGGCCGGTATTGCTTTATCGCCGGCGGCATCAATTAACACTAAAGATCCGCTACAAACGCAGGCCGCAGCGGCCGCTCGGCAACAGCAAAGTGGCACCGGGCTCTACCAAAATGCGGCGGGAACGGCCGTGATTGGTAGCTATCAATACATTCCTATGCTTGGCTGGAGCCTAGTGCTAGAAAGCCGGCAACAAGAAGCCTTAGCTGAAGTGAACAATATGCTATACACCTTGCTAATGGCTGCATTGTTCATCATGGTCATCGCGACCTTTATTTGTATTTTTATTGTAAAAGGGGTAACTCGCATTTTAGGCGGCGAGCCTGAGTATGCCGCAGCAATGGTGCATCAGGTATCACAGTTCGATCTTACTGTGTCAATTCAACTGAGCCAAGGTGATAACAGCAGTTTATTAGCGTCTATCGCCACGATGCAGCAACGCTTGCGGCAAATGCTCGGTGAAGTAGGAAATTATTCTGATCAGGTTGCGGCAGCAGCCACTGAGTTAGCGCAAATTAATCAACACACCACCGACGGTATGCAGCGACAAAGTACTGAAATTAGCAGTGCTGCGGTTGCCATGAATGAAATGACCAGTACATTGCAAGAAGTGTCACGGAACACCCAGCAAGCAGCCGAAGCGGCAACGCAGGCAGAGCAACAGAGTAAACAGGGTCGAGAAGTGGTCAGTAACACCGTGCTCGACTTATCTAACCTATCAAAAGAAGTCAGCTCAGCAGCGACTATTATTCGTTTATTAAAACAAGATAGCGATCAGATCGGTAGTATTTTACAAGTTATCGAAAGTATCGCTGAGCAAACCAATTTGCTGGCGCTAAATGCGGCTATAGAAGCCGCCAGAGCCGGCGAAAGTGGTCGAGGCTTTGCGGTTGTGGCGGATGAAGTTCGAACGCTGGCTAGCCGTACCAAAGACTCTACAACTGAAATCAAACAGATGATTGAAAAACTGCAACGAGGCACAGAGAAAGCCGTTAGCGCGACAGTAAACAGTGAAAACAATGCACAAAAAACGGCTGAAAACGCAACTCGCGCCGAACAGGCTTTAATATCGATTAATGAGGCTATTGAGCTGATCAGCGCCACTACGCATCAAATAGCGACCGCAACGGAACAGCAAACCGTGGTATCGCATGATATTAATCAGAACTTTCATTCGATTAGTGATGTGGCAGAGCAAACTAACCAGAATGTGCAGCAATCTTCACAGGCCAGTGATGCTTTATCCACGCTCGCCGAGCAGCTACAAGAATTAGTGAAGCGTTTCAGACTTTAGTCTGATAATAGCCAGAAAGCCGCTGAAAACCTTGTCACTTATTCTGCTTACTCAGTAATAACACCTTGTAACGGCGGCTTTGGCTAGACTATCGACTAAAGGCTAGGCATACCGCTGTTTCAGGTAGCACCAGTTGACAAATTTCTTGTTTCAAAGAGCGCATTATGCAAAGATCAAGCCTGACAAAAACTACAAATTGATCCCAAAAGACGAGGATGATCGCTATGCGCATAATTTTGTTAGGGGCCCCTGGCGCCGGAAAAGGAACTCAGGCACAGTTTTTAATGAGCAAATATGGTATTCCACAGATCTCAACTGGGGATATGTTACGTGCGGCGATTAAAGAGGGTTCAGAACTCGGCGTGGCTGCAAAGAAGATTATGGATGCTGGGCAGCTGGTATCAGATGAATTAATTATCGGCTTAGTAAAAGAGCGTGTAGCAAAAGCAGACTGTGCTAATGGCTTCTTATTAGATGGCTTCCCACGTACTATTCCACAAGCTGATGCCATGAAAGATGCTGGCATTAGTGTGGATCACGTTATTGAATTTGATGTGCCAGACGATGTAATCGTTGAGCGCATGAGCGGTCGCCGTGTGCACCCCGCTTCAGGTCGTGTTTATCATTTAGTCTACAATCCACCGAAAGTGACCGGTAAAGATGATGAAACGGGTGAAGAGTTAGTGACACGGGTGGATGACTTAGAAGAAACCGTGCGTAAACGCTTAGCGATTTACCATGAGCAAACTGAATTATTAGTGGGTTATTATCGTCAAACTGCAGCCCGCGGTGAAACGCAATATCACCATATTGACGGTACTCAGGCGGTCGATGCGGTGAGTCAGCAACTGGTAACATTACTAGATTAATCGCCTATCTTGCCCTGTGGCTCATAAAAAAACCGGCTATGCCGGTTTTTTATTTTTACCTCTGGTTAGCGCAACATTAAGACGCCGTAAGCTGCTGCAACGCCGCCAGTGCCGCTGCATAATCGGGCTCTTGGGCCAGTTCAGGCACCAATTGTTGATACGCCACTTTGCCTTTATTGTCGATTAAAATAATAGCGCGTGTTAACAAGCCCATATCTTTAATCAGTAAACCATAGTTACTGCCAAAATCACGCCAAACGGCATCGGATAACACCGCCATCGCTTCTACTTGTTCTTGTTGGCAAAAACGTTTTTGCGCAAAAGGCAGATCAGCGCTGATGGTTAGCAGTACCACGTTTTCCGGTAATTTAGCCACTTCTTCATTAAAACGCTTGGTTTGCAATGAGCAAACCCCGGTATCAATACTGGGTACTACACTGATCATCAGTGTTTTACCTTTGAAATCATCCAGGCTGACTTTTTTAAAGTTATTATCGACTACTTTAAAGTCAGGCGCTTTTTTACCCGTAATTAACGGCTTACCTAATAATACAACTTGTTGATCACCGGCTTTTACGGCGCTGACTCGCGCGGGGAGTTTTTCGGTGATGTCGATGGCTTGAATTGAAAAGCTGCCAAAAGTAAGGCAAAGTGCAACTAGTAGTTTATTACTATTCACGGTTTTTAAAAACATTTTGCTGCTCCAATGGTTAATCAGCGTTATGATAAGACTAACTGCGGCAATGCGAGAAAGTTATGACGCCTGCAATTTTGATTTGTGATGATTCTAATCTGGCTCGAAAGCAACTGGCTAGGATCTTACCACAGGATTGGCAACCCACCATTTATTTTGCCGGACACGGCGCTGATGCGCTGGCCACCTTAAAGAAACAGTCGATTGATTGGTTGTTGCTCGATTTAAATATGCCGGTGATGGATGGCTATCAGGTACTCACTGAGCTACAGGCATTGCAATTACCGGTGCAGGTTATTGTGATCTCTGGTGATGTGCAACCTGAGGCGCACGAACGGGTGATGGCCTTAGGCGCTAAGGCGTTTTTAAAAAAACCCATGAGTGCTGTTGAGTTATCGGCCTTTTTGCCGATTAACGATGCGGCGTTATTGACAACACCCAAAATACGCGTTGCACCAAAAGTCGCCGATGCATTACAACTGAATGACGAGTTGCGCGATGTCATGAAAGAAGTCGCCAACGTCGCCATGGGACAAGCGGGGGATTTACTGGCGCGTTTGCTGAATGTGTTTGTGAAATTACCGATCCCCAATGTCAATGTGATTGAAGTCAGTGAGTTGACGATGGCATTGGCATCGATTGATCCGAACAGTGAAAACTCGGCCATTTGCCAAGGGTTTATCGGCAGTGGGGTGGCTGGTGAAGCGTTATTAATTCTCACTGACTCGGGTTTTGCTGATATTGCGCGTTTGCTGAATTATCACGGTGAAATGAATAGCACTATCGAATTAGAGCTATTGATGGATATTGCGAATATCCTGATTGGTGCTGTTCTCAAAGGCATTGCTGAGCAAATTGATATTACCTTTAGCCAAGGCCACCCGGTGGTGCTGGGCCAACACGCCGCAATTAATGACTTAATTAAAGCGAATTCAAAGCGTTGGAAAACCACCCTAACAGTAGAATTAAGTTACGGCATTGAAAACTTTGATATTAATTGTGATTTATTGCTGCTGTTTACTGAGGATAGTTTGAAAACCTTAAATTATAAACTGGCTTTTTTAATGGATGATGTTTTATGACAGAGCAAAGTGCTGGCGTAGCAGATATTCATTGGCTGATGGACATGTTACAAACTGTGGATGTCGGGCTGGTGATCGTTAATGAAGATTATCGGATCCAGCTGTGGAACGGTTTTATGGAAAACCATAGTGGCCTAACGCCACGCCAAGTGCGTGAACATTATTTGTTTGATTTGTTTCCCGAAATAGATGAAGACTGGTTAAGGCGCAAGTGCGATCCGGTGTTTCTGTTAAAAAATCGCGCCTTTACCATTTGGGAACAACGCCCTTATATTTTTCGCTTCAATAATTATCGGCCCATTACTGGCAATGCTGATTACATGTATCAAAACAGCACCATATTTCCGATCACGGATAGTCGCGGCGAAGTGAGCCATCTGTGTTTTATGATTTACGATGTGACCGATGCCGCAATAAACAAATTAGCGTTACAGCAAACTAATCAGCAACTTCGTGAGTTATCCAGTACCGATTACCTGACGCAGATACGTAATCGCGGTAATTGGGAAGAGCACTTAAAACTGGAGTTTGATCGTTTGCAGCGTTATTCGCAGCATCACAGCAGTTTAATTATGTGTGATATCGATCATTTTAAAAAAGTGAATGATACCTACGGGCATGCCGCTGGCGACTTGGTTATCCAACGGGTATCCGAAGTGATTCGTAAAAGTTTGCGGACAACCGATATTGCCGGGCGTTACGGCGGTGAAGAATTTGCGATTTTACTGCTCGATACCACCGCCGATCAGGCGCAATATTTAGCCGAACGAGTGCGCCGAAAGATTGAGCAACTCGACATTATGTATAATCAGCAGCTGATTAAAGTGACGATGAGTTTCGGGTTGGTGGAACGAGATGTAACCATCCAAAATTGTATACAGTGGATTGAAACCGCAGACAAAGCCTTATATCAATCCAAACAAAATGGACGTAACCAAGTGACACTTTTTAAAGCCTGAGTGTTGAGCAGCCCTATTCTAGTAACGCCACCGGCTTGATCCGTGTAAATCTAGCTTTTGTGGGCTACACGACGGCAGTTTGATGAAATCAAAATACAAACCAAAAAAATACCCAGCCGAAGCTGGGTATTGAGCAAAAACTGCGTAAAAATTATTTAGCGAAGTTTTCTGCAGCGAAGTTCCAGTTAGCTAGGGCCCAGAAGGCGTCTAAGTAAGTTGGGCGTGCGTTGCGGTAATCGATATAGTAAGCGTGTTCCCACAGATCGACAGTGATGATCGGTGTCACTGACGCATCTTGGATTGGCGTGCCAGCATTGCTGGTGTTGACGATATCTAAACTACCATCAGCTTTTTTCACTAACCAAGTCCAGCTTGAACCGAAGTTGTTCACGGCTTTGTCGTTGAATGCCGCTTTAAAGGCATCAAACGAACCCCATTTCGCATTGATGGCATCAGCTAATGCGCCGCTTGGTTGGCCGCCAGCATTTGGCGCTAAGCAATGCCAATAGAAAGTGTGGTTCCAAACTTGGGCTGCGTTGTTAAATACGCCGCCTTCACTTGAACGAATGATTTCTTCTAGCGATTGAGTGGCATAAGGTGTGCCTTCAACTAAACCATTTAATTTTACGACGTAGGTATTGTGATGCTTGCCGTAGTGGTATTCCAAAGTTTCCGCAGAAATATGTGGGGCTAACGCATCTTTCGCATAAGGTAATGCTGGTAATTCAAAGGCCATTGTTGCTCTCCGTTAACGTTGTTAAATGTGTCTGCATCGCTTAGACTACAAAACCTGACTAAAATACTCAAGTTTATTCGTTGAGCGATTGGGCTTTGCCACTCGGCTGCTGCCGGGACATTATTATCTGTTTAGCAGATATTGGGTTCTTTCTGAAAAACTCAAGTGCTTGGCGGCCTAATACAGGGTAAAATATTGACACAGTCATGTTAAACCGTGAGGACACTATGGAAACGCTAGATAAAATCAAACAGCAAATCGCTGAAAACCCGATCCTGTTATTTATGAAAGGATCACCAAAATTCCCAAGCTGTGGTTTTTCTGCCCAGGCGTCACAAGCGCTGATAGCTTGCGGTGAGCAATTTGCTTTTGTGGACATTCTGCTGCACCCGGATATTCGGGCTGAATTACCAAAATACGCCAATTGGCCAACTTTCCCACAGTTATGGGTAGAAGGTGAATTAGTGGGTGGTTGCGATATCATATTAGAAATGTTTCAACGTGCTGAATTACAGCCGTTAATCAAGGACGCGGCCGCGCGTCAAAAAGAAACCAGCGCTGAATAATAGCCTGCATGCGAAGCGGCCTCGTTGGCCGCTTCAATGTTATTCGCGATGCGGCTAATCACCTGCTTTTGCCACATCCCTCTGCATCTTTCGTCTTAACTCTTAGGCTTCGTCCGTTGGCGCAGTTAAGGCCTCACTCTCAGCATCGGTTGATTCTTCAGCTAAGGCGTCAGCCAGTGGCCAGCCACCGAGTTGTTGCCAGCGATTGACGATATAGCAAAATAATTCTGCGGTACGTTCGGTGTCATACAAGGCGCTATGAGCCTCTTTCGCATCAAAGGCGATGCCTGCTTGGGCACAGGCTTTGGCTAATACGGTTTGGCCTAAGGCCAGCGCGGCTAAGCTGGTGGTATCAAAAGAAACGAAAGCATGAAACGGCGAGCGTTTATAATTTAACCGGTTTATTGCCGCATTGAAAAAGCCTTGGTCAAACGCTGAGTTGTGCGCCACAATAACTGAGCGCTGGCAGCCTGCGACTTTCTGGGCTTTGCGTACCGCTTTACAGATCTCACCAATGGCTTCGCGTTCATTAACCGCGCCACGAAGCGGATTAAAAGGGTCAATACCATTAAAGGCTAACGAGCTGGCATCAAGGTTAGCGCCTTCAAACGGCTCAACATGAAAATGCAGCGTTTCGCCCGGGAGCAGTTGGCCCGTTTCATCCATTGTCAGTAAATTTACGGCAATTTCTAGCATGGCATCGGTTTGAGCATTAAAGCCAGCGGTTTCGATGTCGATAACTACAGGGTAGTAACCGCGAAAACGGCGAGCCAATAAGGAAGTGGTTTGAGCGGGCATCGTTGCGTTCACAGATAGGTCAATTACCAAAGATGGCGCTATTATGCCAAAAAATACGGCTTAGGTCTTGTGTTAGGCACAATGCTTGCTTAGTTTTTCATAGGGCGCGGTTTGACGTTATGCTGCAGAAGCGTCTTTTGCTGTGATTAAATGATAAATTAAAGGGATTAACCTAAGCCTATGCGTGCTTTAGCCTATGTTTTTTGTACTAGCCTGAGTTTGACTGCGCTTAACTGTGTGGCGGCGTCAACACAATGGCGTCAATATTCTGCCAGCATTGAGCAGTCTAGTTGGCTATTAAGTAAAAATACGCCATTGCAGTGTCAGCTAGAGCATGAGATCCCCAATTTTGGCAAAGCGATTTTTCGTAGCCAAGCCGGTAAAGCGTTGAATATGGATTTTGAACTGAGCATGTTGCGCCTGCCAGATAATTACGATCTCGCCGAAGTGATGTCGGTACCACCGCAATGGCGTGCGGGTGAAAAAACCAAAGCGGTGGCCAGTATGAAACTGTTAAAGCAATTTAACGGTGATCTGCCTAAAAAAGTGGCTTGGACCTTACTCACTGAATTAGAGCAGGGGTTTAGCCCAACGTTTTACTACGCCGATTGGTACAGCCCTTACGATAAAGTGGTGGCCGCGTTAAACCCAGTGCAGTTTCCTGCACAATACCAAGCCTTTAGTCATTGTATCGCAGCATTATTGCCTTACAGCTTTGATGATATTGCCTTTACGGTACTAAGTTATGAGAGCGGCGGCGATCAACTCAGCCGAGAATCTCGTCGACGTTTAACCCAGATAGCGGAATATCTTAAGTATGACAGTGAAATCGAATCGATAGAGTTACAAGGCTATACCGACAGCTATGGCGGACGTTGGATGAACGAACAATTGTCGGTGCAGCGGGCTGAAAAGATTAAAGAATTCTTCATTGCTGCTGGGGTTACTGGAGATAAAGTACAAATCGAAGGTTTCGGTGAGCGTCGGCATGTGGCCGCGAATGAAACCTCATTAGGCCGGGCGGTTAACCGTCGTGTCGTGTTACAAATGGCAAAACCTTAAGCAGGGCCTAGCGGCCCTGAACCATCACAGACACTTCACGCCAGCCATTGCGCTCGGCAATCACCACGCGGATCTGCTGCTGTTCGCGAAAGAAATACAATTGCTTTTGCGTTGCTAAGGTTTTCTGCTGATTAGGCTCACCTAAAGCGGTGATATAAAACAGCAACAAGTCTTGCTGAGTTTGTTGGCTAAAATAATGCAATACCGCCGGCATCTTTGTTTCTAGGCGGGCCATTTCTTGCGCATCATTTGGCAGCGGGATCTCCTGAAAAGCCGGTGCAGCGGCTAATTGCCCTGCGCTGACGCTGAGCAGCAAACCTAGGGTGACAATCCAACTTCTCATAAGGCTTCCTTGTTTAATCAGTAATAGCTTGATTAACCTTAGCAAAGTTTCCGCTGCTTTGACTACTACTGGCGATGAAGTATTTCCAGTGGTACCTGCTGCGCGGCTGGGTTTAGCTAGCGAGCAGGCTGTTGCGAGTATTTTTTATGTTAATGCACAGACGCCTCGGCCAAGCTAAACTAAAGCGTTTTTACTCGCTTTATCTTGCAATACTAGCCTTTGTTAAAGCGATTAGCAGCCAGCTGTGCTATGGCATGGCTGCCCTGCGGTAGCGGTTCTGCCGCCAACTGACAGGCGAGTAATTCCGCCAGTAGCGGTGCATATAATAAGCCTCGAGCCCCTAAACCTGTCATCACCCATAGGTTTTTCAGCGCAGCCATCTGACCGACTATAGGTAAACGATCAGGTACGGTAGCGCGAAAGGCTGCCTTTGCTGAAATGGCCGTTATGGCGGAACTCCAAGCGGGTTGCCCCAGTTGCTGTTGTAACTCGGCAATGTTTTGCTTATCATCTTCTGTGGTTGTTTGAGCGATCTGACCATCACGGTCAAAGGTTGCGCCGACACTGTGCTCGCCTTGCCAAGCTGGCGTGAGATAGCCTTTATGACAGATCACCGTGCGTAACTGACTGATCTCTGGTGCCTGCACATGACTCACTTGCCCTCGGACACGATTAACGGGTAATGCGGCCAGTGGTGCGAGCTGACCAATATCGGCACCGGTTGCCACCAGCAAATGCTCGGCGTTAAAAGTATGCTCTGCCGTTTCGATTTGCCAGCCTGTTGCCAAGGGGTGTAAAGCCGTGACATGGTAATTAAATCGCACTTCAAACCCCTGTTGTTGCTGCAAATGAGCCAGCAACGCTTGGCAAAATGCTTGAGGGCCCAGCCAGCCTGCTGCTGGCAAGAATATGCCGCTGTGCTGCAAGGCAATGCCGGCCAGGCTTGATGCCTCTGCGGCATCGACAAAATTGACCAGGTTATGTGGCCAGCTCGCCTTCGCGGCCATTTTTTGCTGGCGCGTGGCTAAATGCGCTGTGGTAGCGAGATGAAGCATGCCGCAAAACTGCAATGGAAAGTTTAACCCGATAGCATGATAATGCTGATAAAACTGTTTGGCATAATGAAAGGCGTGGCAGTGCAGCAACGAGGCGGCCGTCGGTTGTACTGTTAAGTTGGGATAAAGCGCGCCTTGACGATTGTGCGAGGCACGCTGTGCCACATCCGCATCCGCACAAAGTAATTGCACCTTGATACCGCGCTTTAGCAAAGCGGCTGCGCTGCAAAGTGCTGCCAAACCGCCACCAATAATGGTGATATGACTAATGGCAGCCGTTCGCTGGCTTATGCTGTGCGCTTTTTCTAGCTGGCGCTCTGCCGGTACACTGGCGGTAAGCATTTCGCGTTTACGGCCATAGCCTTTAACTTTTTTAATCTGAAAGCCCGCTTGTTGCAAGCCGCGTTTTACAATACCCGCACAGGTAAAGGTGGCCAGTGTGCATTCAGGAGCGGCTAACCGAAAGAGTTGCTCAAATAAGCTGACTTGCCACATTTCAGGGTTTTTCGAGGGCGCAAAACCATCTAAGAAGATGGCATCAACCTGATGGTCTGTCGGGAATTGGGGTAATAAATCATTAGCGTCACCTAGCCATAAATCCAAAATAACCTGGCCCTCAGCAAACACTAAGCGATGACATCCTGCAACCGCAGGCGGGTAAGCTTCTAATAATGCTTGGCTAAATTCGGCTAACTCGTGCTGACAAGCCAGTGCCTTTTGCAGATCGGTGGCACTGATCGGAAATTTTTCCACGCTACTAAAATATAAACGCTGACAGGGTGCACTTGGATTTTGGGCTCGAAATTGCTGAAAACGTTGCCAACAAACTAAAAAATTGGCACCCGTACCAAAACCTGTTTCCAGCACATGAAAATACGTTTTACTCTGTTGTAACCAGCGTTCGGGTAAGCCATTTTGCTGTAAAAACACGTAATCTGTTTCGCCAAGGCCGCCTTCATCAGAAAAATAGATATCTTCGAAGTCGCTGGCAACGGGGGCGCCTTGCTGATTAAAATGAATGCGAGCGTTGGATAAAGGTTGCATGCTGGAGCCTGTGCAGAAAATTCAACTTGTAGTTTACCTCAGGCTCAAGCAAAATTGAAAACAGAGTACAACTGTTCGCTGAAAGCAGACCAGTTTTTTGCGGAAAAGCCGTAGAATAAGACGCAAATTTTTAATGAGCCTAAATAAATAGGTCTAGGAGACAGAATGAAAAGAGCCGTAATCACCGGTTTAGGTATTGTATCCAGTATTGGTAACAATAAAGCAGAAGTATTAGCCGCGTTAAAAGCGGGCAAGTCTGGCATTAGCCGGGCGGAAGAGTTTGCTACGCTGGGATTACGCTCACAAGTGTGGGGCGACATTAAGTTGGATCCTGCCACCCTGATTGACCGCAAAGCGATGCGTTTTATGGGCGATGCTGCAGCATATTCTTACATTGCCATGCAAGAAGCGATGGAAGATGCCGGTTTAAGTTTAGAGCAAATCTCAGATCCTCGCGTCGGCTTAGTCGTCGGCTCTGGCGGTGCTTCTTCTAAAACACAGGTTGAAGCGGCGGATATTTTACGGGAAAAAGGCGTTAAGCGCGTTGGCCCTTATGCTGTCCCTAAAACCATGTCGAGTACCTGTTCAGCCTGTTTAGCTACGCCATTTAAAATCAAAGGCGTTAACTATTCCATCAGTTCTGCTTGTGCTACCAGCGCGCACTGTATTGGCCATGCCATGGAACTGATCCAACTGGGTAAACAAGATATCGTGTTTGCCGGTGGTGGTGAAGAAGTGCATTGGACACTGGCGATGGAATTCGATGCCATGGGCGCCTTATCCTCTCGTTACAATGAAACGCCAGAACTTGCTTCGCGCACCTACGATGCTAACCGTGACGGTTTTGTGATCAGCGGCGGCGGCGGTATCGTGGTGGTTGAAGAATTAGAGCATGCCTTAGCGCGTGGCGCGACCATATATGCTGAAATCGTCGGCTATGGTGCCACTTCAGATGGCTATGACATGGTTGCCCCAAGTGGTGAAGGCGCCATTCGCTGTATGCAGATGGCGATGCAAGATGTTAGCGCACCCATTGATTATGTGAATACTCACGGCACCAGTACTCCAGTCGGTGATGTCAAAGAGTTAGGCGCGATCCAAGAAGTCTTTGCCGGTAAAACGCCAGCTATTAGTGCAACTAAAGCCATGACAGGCCATGCTTTAGGCGCTGCAGGTGTGCACGAAGCCATCTATTCTATGCTGATGCTACAGCATAACTTTATTGCCCCATCGATCAACATTGGTGAATTAGATGATGCGGCCAAAGGTTTAGATATCGTGACTGAAGCACGTGATGCAGTATTAAATACGGTGATGTCGAACAGTTTTGGTTTCGGTGGCACCAATGCGACCTTAGTGTTACAGCGTTATAACGACGCAAAATAAGCTAATAGGTTGATTTAAAAGGCGCCTAGATGGCGCCTTTTGCTTTGTCAGCGGTGTAATTTTGTTACACTTAACGTCAAAACCAGTGGAGTGCCGATGAATGCAGATTTATGCTGATGAAAATATGCCGTTAGTGCATGAGTTTTTTTCGCAGTTAGGCGAGGTCACAACCTTTGATGGGCGCAAGGTCACGGCTGCACAACTGAGTCAGGCAGATATTTTGTTAGTGCGTTCAGTCACGCCAGTAGGGCCTACGTTACTCGCCGACAATCAGCAGTTGCGTTTTGTGGGTACCGCGACGATTGGCACAGATCATATTGATCAGGCTTACTTGCAGCGTCAAAATATTGCGTTTAGTGCTGCACCGGGCTGTAATGCACAATCGGTAGTGGAATATGTGCTCAGCAGTATTTGGTGTTTAGCCGAGCATTATCAATGGCAGTTAACCGATAAAACGGTCGGTATTGTTGGCGTAGGCAATATCGGTGGGCGCTTAGCGCGGGCGTTAAATGCTTTAGGGATCCCGGTTTTACTTTGTGATCCAATACGTGCAGCGCAAGAGCCGGATTTTCCACACACCGACTTTACAACACTCTGTCAGCAAGCCGATATTGTTAGCCTGCATACCCCCATGCAAAAACAAGGGCCCAATGCTACGTGGCACCTGTTTAATGATGCCACGCTAGCCAGTTTAAAACCGCACTGTGCCTTGATTAACGCCTCTCGCGGCGGAGTTATTGATAACCAAGCGTTATTAGCGGCACAGCAACAGCATCGTCGCCCTTTGGTCCTCGATGTGTGGGAGCAAGAACCTGATATTCTGCAAGCGTTATTGCCTTACTGTGATATAGCAACCGCGCATATTGCTGGCCACAGTGTTGAAGGTAAAGCGCGCGGCACTGAAATGCTGTATCAACGCTGTTGTGAGTTACTGGGTGTCACGCCAGAAATCGCGTTAGCAGCCTTGTTACCTCGGCCTGCTGTAGAAAAATTACAAATTTCTGCTAATTTTGGGCTTCCGGATGTCCAAAGTGTCGCAAGAATGTTATATGATGTGCGGCGTGATGACGCTTTATTGCGGCAACACCTGCAACAACATGGGTTTGACTGGCTAAGAAAGTCATATCCCGCACGGCGCGAATACAGCGCGCTGCAGCTTGTCGGTCAGGCCGTACCTGCCTGGCTTGGCCAATTGGGCTTTAATAGTCAGATTTAAGAGGATGCATCAGATGGCGTCACAATATAATGTCGCAGTCCTAGGCGCGACGGGCTTGGTAGGCCAACATTTAATTGAAATATTAGAGCAGCGCGATTTCCCTGTTGCCCAGCTATTTCCTTTGGCAAGCAGCCGCTCTGCCGGTGGCTCTGTGACCTTTAAAGGCAAAAAAATTACTGTGCTAGATGCGGATACCTTTGATTGGAGCCAAGCTCAAATTGGTTTGTTTTCAGCCGGTGGTAGCGTGTCAGCTATTTATGCGCCAAAAGCCGCAGATGCAGGCTGTGTGGTGATTGATAACACCTCACACTATCGATATGAAGCGGATATTCCGTTAGTGGTGCCTGAAGTGAACCCAGAAGCCATTGCTGATTATCGTAATCGTAATATTATTGCTAACCCAAACTGCTCTACGATCCAAATGTTGGTCGCTTTAAAGCCCATTCATGATGCCGTGGGGATCAGCCGTATTAATGTGGCGACTTATCAATCGGTGAGCGGTGCTGGCCAAGCGGCAGTTGAAGCCTTAGCCCAGGAAACGGCGCAGTTATTAAATGGTCGGCCTTTAGAAGAGGGGGGGCATTTCGCTCGGCAAATCGCTTTTAACGTGATCCCGCAAATTGATGTGTTTATGGATAACGGTTACACCAAAGAAGAAATGAAAATGCACTGGGAAACACAAAAAATTCTTGGTGATAACAGCATTGGTGTTAATGCAACAGCGGTGCGAGTGCCGGTGTTTTTTGGTCATGCTGAAGCGATCCATATAGAAACGCGGATGCCGATTACCGTTGAGCAAGTTAAAGTGCTCTTAGCGGATGCCCCTGGCGTTGTGTTATTTGAAAATAACGCTGATTTTCCAACGCAGGTCAGTAACGCAACAGGCAAAGATGAGGTGTTTGTTGGGCGCATACGGCAAGATATTACGCATGAAAACGGCATAAACTTGTGGGTTGTGGCGGATAATATTCGCAAAGGTGCTGCCACCAACAGTATTCAAATTGCTGAGCACTTAATTCGTGATTATTTATAACGCCGTTTTGGCGGGTTAATTAGGTCACAAATCACAGGGCGCCTTAGGGCGCTCTGTGTTATTTATGGCGGTAAACAGCAGTGCTTGTTGCTATTTACTGGTAAGCCGAAGCTAACTGCATTATATTTGTTGAGTCAGCAGCAGTAATAATGGAACACTGCTTGCATAACATTATCATATGATTTTGCTTTAACGTGAGTCTAGGTGCTCGGCTAAGGAATCCTGATGCCTGTTCGTATAATTTTACTTTTGCTGTTAGTCAATTTTTCGTCGATGGTGCTGGCTCAGTCTGCGCCGACGCAGATCCGTGGCCCGAAAAACGCGGATAGTGTGCTATTGCAAAAGCAATTTGGCCCTTTAACGCCCAGCGACACTCTGTGGCGTATCGCCGAGCAGGTCAAACCTAGCGACAGTGTGACCACATTCCAAGTGATGTACGCACTTTTCATGAAAAACCCTGGCGCGTTTAATGACGCCAACTTCAATCATTTACGGCCTGGTGCCATCTTAATTGTTCCTGAGTTGCGTGAAATTCGTTTGGTTGATCCCGAAGTCGCTCGACGTAAAGCCGATAGCGATGATGCTGAGTGGGCGAAAAAAGTCGCGCGTGATGCCGCGGCACGCGCTAAAGCCCGCGAAGAAGCCAATAAGCCTAATGTGGTGCAGCAACAAACCGCCGCAGAGCTAAATGCTTTAAAAGATCAGTATCAAGACTCTATTCAACTTATTGAAGGTATTGCGCTGGAAAACCAGCAATTACGTGGCTCGCTAGGACGGGTAGAGCAAGAGCTAGAAGGCTTAAAGGCGCAATTAGCCGATGACAGTTTATTACAACAGCAGCTTAATCAGTTACTGCAGCAACAGCAGCAAATCTTGGCAGAGCAACAAGCCCGACGCGAAGCGGAAGAAGCGGCGCAACTCGCCGCCGCCGCAGCTGAAGCAGAAGCCTCCAACTGGCTTAATAATCCAATTACTTGGGCGCTTGCTGCGTCGTTACCTGCTATTTTGTTATTGATGGGTTTTATCGCTTGGGTTAAACGGCGTGGGCGGCAAACCGAAGAAGCGGTAGCGAATGCGATCAAAGAGCCGCAGACCTCGGCAGGCTATAAATCACCGGTGCCACCTATCGACAATAGTCAGGATTTTGACGAAAGCCTGCTCGATATGGATGACGATCTGTTTAGTAACGATTTTGATGAAGCCAGCCCAAGTGCTGTCAGTGCCCTAGATGATAGCCTTGAAGATGATACATTACCGGATTTCAGTGACGATATTTTAATTAACGAGTTAGTTGAGCCAGATCCACTGCGCACGGATATGTTAGATGGCATGGATGATGATCGTTTAGATGTTGATGACGACGCCTTAGATCCTGTAACGCCGGTGCGGGAAGAACACGATATTCAATTAGAAGGCGCGGAAGAATTAAATTTCGACCCGGATAATATTTTGTCGGATACGGATTTATCGGCCTTATTAATGGCTGATGATGACGATGAGGTTATTGAGTTAGCGGATCCGAGTGAGGCAGAAACAGCCCAGTTAGCGGCAGAACCTACTACGCCAGAGCGTGAGACAGCAGATGATTTTGACGATCATATTGAAGAAATTGAAGTTGAGCTGCCTGACGATGAACCAGACGCTACCATGCCGACAATGGATGATGAGCTAGACGAACCGGCAGAGCTGATTGACGATGTGTTGGATAGGTCTGCTGACGAGGCAATCGATGCCGCAACAGACGAACTCGATGCTGATGATATTGACGAGTTACTGTTAGATAATGAGCGCGAACGTTTATTAGCCTCAGAAGCCCGTTTTGATAATTCTGATTTAGATGACTTTGCCGAGCAGTTGGCTGCAGAATCCATTGAAGCGGAGGATGCAGACAGCTTGTCTGCAGATGAAGAGCAATTGAATGCCGAGCTTGATGATATCTTAGAGCAAGCGGCAGCGGAGCAATCACAAGCGACAGCCCCTGAGGTCCGCGATGCAGATATCGATGAATTAACCAGTGAAGCGCTCGATGACATGGATTTAATCGACACCGCTGCACAAGACGACGTTGATGACGTTATTACTGAGCAGGCGGCTGATGATGAGTTAGTGACAGAGTTTGAGCTGCCGGAAGAAACCGATCTAGCATTAGACGATGCGTTAATTGATGATGAGCCCGAGCTTGATGACGTAGCCGATTTGGCAGCAGTCGATGCGTTAATTGATGATGAGCCCGAACTTGATGACGTAGCCGATTTGGCAGCAGACGATGCGTTAATTGATGATAAGCTCGAACTTGATGATGTAGCCGATTTGGCAGCAGACGATGCGTTAATTGATGATGAGCCCGAACTTGATGACGTAGCCGATTTGGCAGCAGACTATGCGTTAATTGACGATGAGCCCGAGCTTAATGAAGCCTTGGAGCTTGCCGCTGCTGAGCAGTTAAGTGACGAACTAAGCCTAGCCCAAGACACCGCATTACCTGCTGTCGACGAGCAGCTGAATGAGCAGACCGCCGCTGATAGCAGCGAAAGCAGCGCTGCTCGAAAAGCCTCAGAGCACGCGGCATCCGCGCAACAGATAGCCGATTTGCTGAACGAAGACGCGGAGTCTGATATTGCCCAGACGCTAACGGCAGAAGACGAGTTTAGCCATAATCTTACGAACTTATTAACTGAACCTGATGACGCGACTGCCGATGATTTGGCAGAACAGCCTGAACCCGCAGCGCTTAATGATGCTGCGACAACGGATACTGATGAAACTGCGGCAGAACCAACCCTACCCGACACATCGGCTGACGAAGAGGCGGATGACAATGCTTTAACAGCGGAATCGTCAGAGCATTTCCCTGATGTCGCTTTAGACAGTGATGCCGAGCCAGAAGGCGATGCAGAATTAGCACTAGACTTAGCTTCAGATGAAGATAATTCGGTCACGCGCCCTTCAGAAGCGGCACTCTCTGTCGAAAACCCCAGTAAAGTACTGGACAGCTATCCTGAATTAGCCATGTCAGACGATACTGCGGATGACGATGAGTTTAGTCAGCTTGCCGAGCAAATTGAGCAATTAACCAATGAGTCTGCTGCAGAATTCAGCGATGAAGAATTCGCTGCAGCCTTAGCTGAGCAGAGTGAAAACGAAGACGAAGATGCTATCCCAGAACTCAGCCCAGAGGAATTTAACCTAACCGAGCTGGAAGACAGTCAGTTCGATTCGTTATTAAATGAGTTAGCGGTAGATGAAAACGTTACCCAAGCAGACAACGATGTTGAGCTGGCTAACGATGCTTTAGCTATTCCTAATGCCGAATCTACAGCCGCGGAGATCAGCGATGAGCCGGCCATTTCAGATGATGACTTTGTCGAAATTGATAATTTGTTATCTGCAATGGAGCATGCTGATGAAGATGAGCAGCGTTTCAATCAATTAAATGTGGATGTTGGCTTAGAGGATTATGCCGGTATTATTGGCGAACATACTAAGATGGACGTTGATAAAGAAGATGAAGGTTTTGCCGGCAAACTGGATTTGATTCGCGCTTACTTAGAAATGGATGAAGCCGAAAGTGCAGAACTGCTGATTGAAGAAATCCTCACTTCCAACGCGCCTGAACACATAAAAGCTGAAGTGAAAGCGCTCAGAGCAGAGTAGGTATAATCGGTTAGCTGCGTTATAATCCGCGCAGTTAACAGAGGGCCAATGATGCGAATTGCGTTAGGTATTGAGTATGATGGCGCCAGCTTTTATGGCTGGCAGCGTCAGCGCGAAGTCAACAGCGTGCAACAAGAAGTGGAACAGGCATTAGCCAAGGTGGCTAATCAGCCGATTGAATTATTTTGTGCTGGTCGCACCGATGCCGGTGTGCATGCTACCGGTCAAGTCGTGCATTTTGATTGCAGTGCTGATCGCGATATGAAAGCCTGGGTGATGGGTACTAATGCTCAGCTGCCTGATCAAATCGCTGTGCGCTGGGCCAAAGAGGTTCCTGATGATTTTCATGCCCGTTTTAGCGCAACGGCGCGTCGTTATCGTTATGTCATCTATAATCATAAATATCGACCGGCCATTTTGCGGGCGGGTTTGAGTCATTACCATCAAGATCTTGATATAGCCTTAATGCAGCAAGCGGCACCTGCCTTGCTGGGCGAACAAGATTTTAGCGCTTTTCGCGCTATGCAGTGCCAATCAAATACGCCGTTTCGAAATGTGCATCACCTGCGAATCGCACGAATAGGCGATTTCATTGTCATAGACATTAAAGCCAATGCCTTTTTGCATCATATGGTGCGTAATATTACCGGCAGTTTATTGGAAATTGGTATGGGCCGCCGCCCTGTAAGCTGGTTAGCTGAATTGTTAGCCAGTAAAGATCGTAATCTTGCTGCTGCAACGGCGAAGCCGGGTGGTTTGTATTTAGTCGAAGTCGATTACCCTGAGCAGTTTGCGATCCCGAAAGTGGCACTAGGGCCGCTGTTTTTACCGGCTACCTAGGCAGATAGCACTGACTACTAAGACCAGTTTTCTGTATTCGACAGTACTCAATATGTGTTTTAATAGCTGCATTTACGCTATATCAGTGTTTTTAACGTATTTTTCCGTCGTTAGCCCTGTGTTATCGACTATGACAGATTAGGAAACCTCTATGAGTTGGTTAGAAAAGATTCTACCTAGAACATCGTCTTCTGGTCGCCGCAATATTCCAGAAGGTGTCTGGACTAAATGTACTTCTTGCGACGCGGTGCTGTATAAAGCGGATCTAGACCGCAATCTAGGTGTCTGTCCTAAATGCGATCACCATATGCGTGTATCGGCTCGTGCGCGTTTACAAAGTTTTTTTGATGCGAGCAGCACTCATGAGCTAGCCGCTGAGCTTGAACCACAAGATCTGCTAAAATTTAAAGACAGCAAGCGATACAAAGATCGTATTGTTGCTGCCCAGAAAGCCACTAATGAAAAAGATGCTATGGTGGTGATGCACGGTACTTTGCATGGTAATCCGATTGTTGCCGCGGCGTTCGAGTTCGAGTTTATGGGCGGTTCGATGGCTTCCGTGGTGGGGGCTAAGTTTGTTGCCGGTGTCGAATATGCTTTAAAGCATAAAGTCCCTTTTGTTTGTTTCTCTGCCAGTGGCGGCGCTCGCATGCAAGAGGCCTTATTTTCTTTAATGCAAATGGCGAAAACCAGTGCGGCATTAGCGAAAATGAGCGAGCAAGGCTTGCCTTATATCTCGGTATTAACTGATCCAACTATGGGTGGTGTGTCTGCCAGTTTAGCGATGCTGGGCGATATCAACATCGGTGAACCTAAAGCGTTAATCGGTTTTGCCGGTCCTCGGGTTATTGAGCAAACCGTTCGTGAAAAGCTGCCAGAAGGCTTCCAACGTAGTGAATTCCTATTAGAACACGGTGCAATTGATATGATTGTTGACCGCCGTGAAATGCGCGATACAATTGCCCGACTTATGGCTAAGTTTATGCGACTACCTGCGCCAGTGGCGGAGCGTGATGCATCCTAGGGATTTATGTCGGTCCAACAATTAAATAGCCAATCGTGCCAAACCCTGGCCGATTGGCTTTGTTATATAGAGCAAAGTCATCCGATTGATAAAATTGAGCTTGGCTTAGATCGTGTGCGGCAAGTGGCTGCTCGCGGTGATTTAGCACAACTGCCTGGAAAGGTTGTGTTGATAGCCGGTACCAATGGTAAAGGTACCACCGCTCGTACGTTAGAGCACTTGCTGCTGGCCCAAGGTTTTACGGTCGGTGTTTACAGCTCACCGCATTTACTGCAGTTTAATGAACGCTTACGCCTCAATGGTACTGATGTCGTTGATGCCGATTGGCTGGCCGCTTTTCAGTTAGTTGAGCAATTACGGCTGGAGGTTCCTTTAAGTTATTTTGAGTTTACGACCTTGGTGGCTTTTGCCATTTTACGCGCTCAGCAACCCGATTACTGTTTAATTGAGGTTGGGCTAGGCGGGCGTTTAGATGCAACAAATATTGTCGATCCGACTATCAGCGTCATCACCACAATTGATTTAGACCATCAAGATTGGCTTGGCCCAGATCGTGAAAGTATTGGTCGAGAGAAAGCCGGCGTGTTTCGTTCGGGTAAAGTGGCTATTTCCGGCGAGTTATTGCCTCCAGCAAGTTTGAATGAGGTGGCCACCGCACTCGGTGCCTTATTTAAACAAGTTGGTAGCGACTTTCATTATCAAGTTAGTGCACAGCAATGGCATTGGCAAGGCTACCAGCAGCAGTTTAGTGACTTACCGTTACCACAAGTGCCAGTACAAAACGTTGCCACCAGTTTAGCGGTGTTAGAACAATTAGGGCAGCTGCCAAGCGAAACCGTGTTAAAGCACAGCTTAAGCACGTTAACCTTGCCCGGGCGTATGCAACAGTTGCAACAAAACCCAACTATTTTGTTAGATGTAGCGCATAATCCGCAATCGGCGGCTTATTTAGCGACGCAGTTACAATTATTACAGCCGCGCTATCGGCAAATTATTGCCTTAGTTGGCATGTTAAAAGACAAAGATATGCGCCAAGCGTTACAGCCCTTGACGTCTTGTGTAACGCAATGGCATCTTGTTAGCTTACCGGGTAACCGCGGCGCCAGCAGAACGCAATTACAGCAGGCATTGGCCAGTGTCGATCAGGCCAGTGCATCTAACGCTATTGAGCATGATTCTGTTGCTCAGGCGTATCAGGCTATCGTCAGTACCTTGCAGCCTACGGATCTCTTGGTCATTTTCGGCTCTTTTGTTACCGTTTCTGCGGTATTGGCGCTTCAGTAGGAGGGGCAATGATAGCAAAATTTAAACATCGGTTATTGGGTACCAGTATTTTGGTGTTGGCCGGCATTATCTTTTTGCCAGATTTACTCGATGGTGAAAAACAAGTCGTCAAAGATGATTTTAAAGTCATTCCCGATCGCCCAGAATTCGTTGGTGTACAACAGGTTCAGCCGTTTCCTGATGATGAGTTTGCGGCCAAACAACAAGCCGCTAACAGCCAGCCGATAGACGATGCCGATGTCTTGGATGACGCTGATAATAGCAGTGACAGTGCTAACTTACCCTCGCAACAATATGCCCAAGTTACCGCCGGCGCAACAGAAGCTGAAAAAGTCGCTACGCCCACTAAAGTTGTTGAAGCGACCCCAAGCACAACGCCAACGAAAACGGCCGTAGCGCTTAATCAAGCTGCATGGGTGGTACGAGTCGGTAGTTTTAGTAATCCGCAAAACGCCAGTGCGTTAGAAGCAAAATTAAGACAAGCCGGTTTTGCCACCTTTACCCGCAGCATTACTAACAGCAATGGCCAGCCGTTAACCAGTGTTTTTGTTGGCCCTGAAGTGCGACGCGAGCGTCTAGAGCAAGGTCTGGGTAAGCTGCAACAATTAACCGGTATTGCAAAGCTGACGATCAGTAATTATCAACCTACGGAAATCAACTGAGTTTGATCGACACGAGCTGTTTCCGTTTGTAATAAACAAACGGATCACTTGTTTATGAACATTCCCTAGCTATTTGGGTCGGCAATTTGTTAGAATGCGCCCCGTCGTTAGGCAACCTTTGGTAGCAAATGAGTTGGGTTGATTTTGTCATCTTGGCGGTCATAGCTCTCTCCGCTGTGATCAGTCTGGTCCGAGGCTTTGTAAAAGAAGCTATTTCTTTGACCGTATGGATCGCGGCTTTCTTTATTGCCAGCTCGTATTACCCCCATCTAGCCAGTTTTTTCACAAATATTTCTGAACCCACGCTGCGTAATGCTTCAGCTATTGCCATTTTATTTATTTGTGCGCTTATTGTGGGCGCGCTGATCAACTATGTCGTTGGCAAACTCGTCCAGTCTACCGGCTTATCTGGCACAGATAGGTTGCTTGGGCTGGTCTTTGGTGCGTTGCGCGGTGTGTTAGTGGTCAGTGCCGTATTATTTTTTATTGACGCCTTTACTCCTGCGGCGGCGGCTGATTGGTGGAGCCAATCTAGCTTGATCCCTGAGTTTGGTTTTATTATTGAATGGTTTTTCGAATATCTGCAAAGCCGTTCTAGTTTTATGCAAAAGCCATAGCCGGCGAGGAAAAATCAATGTGTGGTATTGTTGGAATCGTAGGTAAGTATCCCGTTAATCAGGCGCTGTATGATGGTCTGACAGTCTTGCAACACCGTGGTCAGGATGCTGCGGGTATCGTTACGGTCGATAATAATACCTTGCGCTTGCGCAAGGCCAATGGTCTGGTCAAAGACGTATTTGAGATACGTCATATGCAGCGCCTGGCCGGTAATATCGGAATTGGGCATGTGCGTTACCCTACCGCCGGTTCGTCAAGCACCGCCGAAGCGCAGCCGTTTTACGTTAACAGCCCCTTTGGTATCGCTTTAGCGCACAATGGCAATCTGACTAATGCGCATGAGCTAAAAGACGAAATCTTTCGTTTAGCGCGTCGCCATGTGAACACGACTTCTGACTCAGAAGTGTTGTTAAATGTGTTGGCGCACGAATTAGCCATTCAACCGAATATGAAGCTAGAGCCTGAGCAAATCTTCAAAGCGCTGGCCAATGTGCATCGCAAAGTGCGAGGCGGTTATGCGGCGGTGGCGCTGATTATTGGCCATGGCTTACTCGCCTTCCGTGATCCGAACGGGATCCGCCCCTTAGTGATGGGCAAACGTGAAACTGCGGCGGGTACTGAGTATATGGTCGCTTCAGAAAGCGTAGCCCTTGATGCGGATGGCTTTACCGTATTACGGGATATCTCACCAGGTGAAGCCGTGTACATCACCGAGCAAGGTGAATTACACAGCATGCAGTGCGCTGAGAACCCAAGCTATACCCCTTGTATTTTTGAGTACGTCTATTTTGCGCGCCCTGACTCAACCATCGACAATATTTCGGTTTATGCTTCTCGTGTCGCGATGGGAACTTACCTCGGTAAAAAATTAAAACGGGAATGGTCGCATCTGGATATTGATGTGGTTATCCCGATCCCAGAAACCAGTAATGATGCGGCTTTAGAAATTGCTAACGTTCTTAATTTACCGTACCGCCAAGGTTTCGTGAAAAACCGTTATATTGGTCGTACCTTTATTATGCCTGGCCAAACAGAGCGTAAAAAATCAGTTAAGCGTAAATTGAATGCGATCTGGCAAGAGTTTAAAGGTAAGAACGTGTTGTTGGTGGATGATTCCATCGTCCGTGGCACCACTTCGGGCCAAATCATCGAAATGGCGCGTGAAGCGGGTGCGAAGAAAGTGTATTTCGCTTCGGCAGCACCAGAAATACGTTTCCCGAATGTGTATGGTATTGATATGCCGTCGGCCAATGAGCTCATCGCTCATGGTCATGATGTGGACAGTATTTGTCAGATCATCGGCGCGGATGCCCTGATTTTCCAATCATTGCCTGATTTGATTGCCGCAGTAAGAACAGAAAACCCGGACATTACCCATTTTGAAACGTCGGTATTTGATGGTCATTATGTTACAAACGATATTGATCAAGATTATTTAAATCGTCTTGATCAATTACGCAGTGACGATGTGAAAGCGGCGTCTAGCATGAACATGGCAACTAACTTAGAAACTTACAACGAAGGTTAAACCAAGTTGTTGTTGCAAGCATAAAAAAACGGCTGCAATTGCAGCCGTTTTACTGTCTACCTTGTCTTATTATTATGCGTTTGGTTTTACCATCAGTGGGTAAAAGCAGGGCCAAAGCCCGAGCTCCATAAAATAGCAGTGGCGGCGAGTAAAGTCACTAACAAAATTAAACCTGACGTAACCACCGAGCTGGCATAGATAAAACCGCGCTCTTCAGGAATGTGCATTAAGATAGGCACCCCAACGTACAGTAAATACACTGAATACGTTAAGCCCGCTAAACCCACAACCATCACAAACCATAGTTCAGGGTATAAGGCCGCTAACCCCACCATAAACAAAGGCGTTGACGTATATGACGACAACTCCAGGGTTTGAGTGTAAGTCGGCTCAGCACCAAAAGTATGGGCCATCCAGTGTGCTAAAAGCGCCAGCGCCAGCACGCCAATAATTAAGGCAAAATACATCGCAACAGACAGCATTAAAGCGCTATTTGCGGTTAAAAAGATTTTTTCGCCAACGCCAATGCTCCAGCCTAAATGCACTGCCGAGTAGTACGCGCAAATGGAAGGGATCAAAGCAACCAGTAAAATGTGAATTAAGCTATAGCGTAAACTTTCATGTCTGGCATCAATGGTATGCCATTCTTCTTTTGGATGGGCGTAGATGCCCCATAAATGGTTTAGAATCATCGTTATTATCCTTATTATTGAAGCGCCTTGTGCGGGAACTTAAAAAATTTACCCGTATTAAAGTTATGGTTGAATAACGCAGATTCGTCAAGGTCAATGTTGAAAAATTCAACAGTTCATGTCGATGCTGGAGCACATTGCTACCTTCGGGTATACTGCGCAGCGTGTTCAATCAGTAGACCGCCTTATGTTAAGCCACGAATATCAGATCTTATTAGCGCCCATTCAGCAGTTTTTGCACTGCAGTACGCCTCAAACTTGGTTAAATGAAGCAATGCAACCGGCTCGTTTACCGATGCTGTTAACTGATCATCTGATTTGTGAGTTAAAAGCGGCGCAATCCGCGATGTATCTGATCCGGCGTTATGCGGTAGATGAGCAAAGTGCTGAGGCCTTACTGCAATGGCTGAAACCTTATGAAGACTTTACTTATCGCCAGCAGGGCACATGGCAAGCCTTAGCGGATATCAAACTGAAAAAGTCGATGCTACCGAAATCGAATTCAGCTTATGGCCAAGAACTTATCGATAAGATGGTGTTGTTAATTAAAGAAGAGTTACATCATTTTTATCAAGTGCTTGAAGTGATGCAGCAACATGATGTGCCTTATGAAAAAATCACCTCTAGTCGCTATGCCCGCGGTTTGTTGCGTCATGTTAGCACTTATGAGCCAGCGGCTTTGATTGATAAGCTTATTTGTGGTGCCTACATCGAAGCACGTTCTTGTGAGCGTTTTGCTACCTTAGCGCCGCATTTGCCTGCGGATATTGGCCAGTTTTATCTGTCTTTGTTGCGCTCAGAAGCGCGGCATTATCAAGATTATCTGCAACTGGCAGAGCAAATTGCTGGGCAGGATATCAGTGCGCGCGTAGCCTTTTTTGGTGAAAAGGAAGCCGAGTTAATTTTATCCGCGGATAACGACTTTAAATTTCATAGTGGAAGCCCAGTGTCTGAGCTTATGGCGCAAGCGGGTTAAAGACCAGTTGCCAGTGATCGGCGGTTACCTTGAGATAACTGCTTTGACTATACCAATCTCCCAGCACATAGCGCAAAGCGGGTTGGTTGTTGACGGTTAATTGATGTACCGCAGGGCGGTGTGTGTGGCCATGGATCAGATGTTGTACGGTATACTCGGCCATTATTTTAGGCACTTCGGTTGGCGTAACATCCATAATGTTGGCGCTACCCATTGTTTGATAACGTGCTTTGGCTATAGCGCTTTTGGCGCGCGCTTTGCGGGCTAAAGCTTGCCGAATAAAAAGGGGTAACGAGAGCATCAATCGTTGCCACCAAGCTTGATCCCACCAACGTCGAAACTTTTGATAAGCCACATCCATCGTGCATAAGCTATCGCCATGCATGATGAGGGTGGGGGTCCCGTAAATATCAATGACCTGCTGTTGCGGTAATAAAATTAACCCCGCACGTTTGGCATAGTGTTGTTTTAATAAAAAATCACGATTGCCATGGATAAAGTAAATCGGCGTGTGCTGACTGAGCGGTTTTAACACCTGGGCGACGGTGTCGAGTAACGGTTCGGGATTATCGTCACCAATCCAGACTTCAAACAGATCGCCTAAAATATACAGTGCATCGGCCGCTGGCGCTTGCTGCGCAATAAACTGTAAAAAGGCCTGAGTAATATCAGGCCTTTCTGCTGATAAATGCAAATCTGCAATAAACAGCGTGTGTGACATGGTTTAGTCGTTCAGCTCAGCACGTTCAATCACTACTGGCTCAACCGGTACATCGCTGTGACCAGCGTTACGACCCGTGCGTACCGCTTTGATTTTTTCAACCACGTCCATACCTTCAACCACTTCACCAAATACACAGTAACCCCAGCCTTGAGCGTTTTCAGCACTAAAGTTTAAGAAGCTATTATCCGCAACGTTGATAAAAAACTGTGAGGTGGCAGAATGCGGATCGCTGGTGCGCGCCATAGCGATGGTGCCTTTGCTGTTCGCGACGCGGTTGTTAGCCTCGTTTTTAATGGTTTCTTTTGTCTCTTTTTGCTGCATATCTGCAGTGAAACCACCGCCTTGGATCATAAAGCCGTCAATCACCCGGTGAAAAATAGTGTTGTCAAAAAAGCCATCTTTCACGTAGCTAATAAAGTTAGCCACGGTCACCGGTGCCTTGTCAGCAAAAAGATTTAATTTAATCACGCCAAAATTAGTATGTAAGCTAACCATCATTTTTTCCTTATCATTACAGATGCGCCATTCTAACGCACTGCCGTCAAATCATAAAGCAAGGATAGCGGCTAGCATCTGCCAATGCTAAACTAATCGCCGCATTTTGCTGTTAATGATTCATATTTTCTGTCAGAGGACATAATGTTACAGATATACAATACCTTAAGCCGCCAAAAAGAAGTCTTCAAACCTATCATTCCGGGGAAAGTGGCCTTGTATGTTTGTGGCATTACCATTTACGACCACTGCCATGTAGGGCATGCCCGCACTTATGTTGCGTTTGATGTCATTAATCGCTACTTACGTTTTAGCGGTTATGACGTGACCTATGTGCGAAATATCACCGATGTTGACGACAAAATTATTAAGCGCGCGGCAGAAAACAACGAAAGTTGCGATGCTTTAACCGCACGCTTTACCGCGGCAATGCATGCCGACTTTGCGGCTTTAGGGTTATTACCCGCCGATATTGAGCCGAAAGTGACCACTCACATGGCCGAGATTATTAGCCTGATCGAAACCTTAGTTGCCAAAGGTTATGCCTATGTTGCAGCAGATGGCGATGTACTGTTTGATGTCAGTAAATATGCTGAATATGGTGCGTTAAGCCAACAAAACCTAGATATGTTACAAGCCGGTTCTCGGGTAGAAGTGGCGCAAAATAAAGATGATCCATTAGACTTTGTGTTATGGAAAGGTACCAAGCCGGGTGAGCCGTTCTGGGCTTCACCTTGGGGCAATGGTCGGCCCGGTTGGCATATTGAATGTTCTGCCATGAGCGCTAAGCATTTGGGCGAACATTTCGATATTCATGGTGGCGGTTCAGACTTACAGTTTCCTCATCATGAAAATGAGATAGCACAATCTACCTGTGCCCATGGCCAAAAGTACGTCAATACCTGGATCCATACTGGTATGGTGCAAGTTGATAAAGAAAAAATGTCGAAGTCACTTGGCAATTTCTTTACGGTAAAAGATGTATTAGCTGAATATAATGCAGAAGCGGTACGTTATTTCCTACTGTCTAGCCATTACCGTAGCCAATTAAATTACTCTAAAGAAAACTTAGAGCAAGCACATGCCGCGCTAGGACGACTTTACACTGCGCTGCGTTCAGTAACGCCAAGCCATAGCATTGATTTGGCCAGCCCATATATTGTGCGTTTTAAAGCCGCGATGGATGATGACTTCAATACGCCTGAAGCTTTGCCGGTATTGTTTGAATTAGCGCGTGAGGTGAATCGCTTTAAAGAGGCTGAGCCAGCAAAAGCCGCAGAGCTAGCGGGTTTGCTGACACTTTTAGCGGGCGTACTGGGCTTGCTGCAGGGCGATGCCGAAACCTTTTTACAAAGTGGCGCATCAGATAGCGATGTGGCAGAAATTGAAGCGTTAATTGCCCAGCGCAATGCGGCTCGTGCCGCTAAAGATTGGGCCGCGGCTGACGCGGCTCGCGCTGAATTAACCGCTAAAGGCATTATTGTTGAAGATAAAAATGGCGTGACCAGTTGGCGCAAGGCTTAAAACGGTCATTGCACCATAAAAAAACCGCCGATGGCGGTTTTTTTATGGCAACTGTCACCGTTATTTACTGTCGTGATAAAGCTCACACGCTTCTAACGTGTTTTCAATTAAACTGGCTACGGTCATTGGGCCAACACCACCAGGGACAGGTGTAATATAGCGAGCCAATTTAACCGCTTTAGCATATTCGACATCACCTACCAGTTTGCCACTGTCTAAGCGATTGATGCCGACATCAACGACCAGAGCACCGGGCTTGATCCAATCACCAGGAATAAACTCAGGCCGACCTACGGCGACAACCAATAAATCCGCACGACGCACTTGCTCTTCTAAATTGCGGGTAAATTTATGGCAGACCGTTGTTGTACAACCGGCGAGGAGCAATTCCAGAGCCATAGGGCGACCGACTATATTAGATGCACCCACGACAACCGCATCCATACCTTTAACGTTTACGCCGGTACTTTGCAGTAACGTCATAATACCTTTAGGGGTGCAAGGGCGAAGGGCTGGCATACGCTGCGCTAAGCGGCCGATATTATAGGGATGAAAACCATCGACATCTTTGTGCGGGTGAATATGCTCTAAAATAGCCGAAGCGTCTAACCCTGCCGGCAAGGGCAGTTGTACTAAAATACCATCGATGCTGTTGTCATTATTTAACGTATCGATAAGCTCCAACAATTGTTGTTGCTTGGTTTCAGCCGGAAGATCGTAAGATACCGAATGAAAACCCACTTCTTCGCAGGCTTTGCGTTTGCTGCCAACATACACTTGTGAGGCTGCATCAAGCCCAACTAATACAACGGCAAGTCCGGGAGCTCGTTTTCCGGCTGCTACGCGAGCGCGTACCTGAGCGGCGACTTTGTCTTTTGTTGCGTTAGCAACGGCTTTGCCATCTATTATTTGTGCTGTCATGCCTGCTGATTTCCTAGGAACTAAAAAGAGCAATATTTTCGCACAGCTGCCAAAAGAACGCTATCATCGTCCGTAGCAAACATGAATAACCGCCAGCAAGGGGCAATTAGGTTCAAATAATAGCCAATCAGCGTAAATACCTAAAAAAAGGTTTGACGGTGTGCATGGCGGGCGTTAATATTCCGCCCCGTTGCAGCGATGTAACGTTGTCGGTGATTGGCGCAGCTTGGTAGCGCACTTGGTTTGGGTCCAAGGGGTCGCAGGTTCAAATCCTGCATCACCGACCAATTTTAAATTGGTTAGATTATATGCTTAGTTTGGGTGTTATCGATGCAAGACGTCGAAGGTTCAAATTCTGCATCACCGACCAATCTTAATTTACAAAATTAAGAGAGTCCCAGATAGGCGTTTGACATGTGCGCCCGTAGCTCAGCTGGATAGAGCAACGGCCTTCTAAGCCGTGGGTCATAGGTTCGAGTCCTATCGGGCGCGCCATTTGGTGCAAAGTTTCAAATTGTGGTGGTTGTAGCTCAGTTGGTAGAGCCCCGGATTGTGATTCCGGTTGTCGTGGGTTCGAACCCCATCATCCACCCCATCCCCTTGTCGGTGATTGGCGCAGTTTGGTAGCGCACTTGGTTTGGGTCCAAGGGGTCGCAGGTTCAAATCCTGCATCACCGACCATTCTCCCCTAAGTTTTAAATTTCCTAGACAAAAATCTCATATCATCATAATTTCTGATGCACAGTTTTGTGTTCATTCATGCAGTCGCAAGTTTAAATTCTGCATCACCGACCATTCTCCCTAAGTCTTAAATTTCCTATACAAAAATCTCATATCATCATAATTTCTGATGCGCAGTTTTGTGTTCATTCATGCAGTCGCAGATTCAAATCCTGCATGACCGACCATTCTCCCTAATTTTCAAAATTTCCGTATCAAAATCCCACCTTACAATAATTTTCATGCACATGTTTGTGTTCACTCATGCAGTCGCAAGTTCAAATCCTGCATCACCGACCATTCTCCCTAAGTCTTAAATTTCCCGAATCAAAATCTCACATTACAATAATTTTCATGCACATGTTTGTGTTCATTCATGCAATCGCAGGTTCAACTCCGGTACCCCCGACCATTTTTATTTGTTACGCAGCTTCATTAGATATTCTCTCTTTAGGTCGCCGACCGGTTGATTTGATCATGCAAATGCGGGTTAAACACATGCCGTATCAGCACAACTGCTTTGTCTAAAACAAATGCTTTAATTAAGACCCAAACACCTCGCACAGCACATTTAACGAGCATTTGTGTTTATGCTTGCCATGGTAATTGACATTTGCTGGGCAGTTTTACTGCTCTCACTGAGCCCGCTTCGTTTGCACGTTTTAATGCTCATGGCTGAGTACCTAGGGCTAAATGCTCAGGGTTTTTAGTAGGGCATTAAATAAGTTAAATTATCGCTGTATCCAGTGTGCGTTAAATCCCGATGCTTGCGGCAAAACTTAATGTTGAAGCCATGTATTTTAATCGCCACACAGTGCTGACAGGGCTTGTTGACGTTTGCTGGTTGTTTTTGCAGCTGAGTGGCTGGTATTTATACAAGGCAGAGCTTGTGCCGTGTAGTTATTCTACATAAACAAGCGACCCGTTTGTATGGAACAAACGGGAACAGCTCTGCTGGCCGAAGGCGAAATATAGGATATATTTCGTATAACGCAGTAGAAATGCCAGCCACACGCTGCCCGAAGGGTTCGTCTGGCGATGCTTTGCTCTTTGTGGCCTACATGGATGTAGGTCAGGGGCGAGAGCAGGACGCGGTAGCTTCTCTCGTCGTTTATTTAGAATAACTAAATTACACTCCTCGTTTCGCGATCAAAACATCGCCAAACGAACAAAATCTAAACAGCAAACGTCAACAAGCCCTAGTGATCAGGTGGCCATTTGGATTAGTGACAGGGCGTTATAACCACTATTCATCAGAATAATAGTGATTTTTTATTTTTGTGATAATGGGGGGCGTTTTTGCAGAAAAAGTTAGCGGCGTGGATCTGTAATTTTGTTACAGTTATCAGGGGCTTCCTTTACATATTCAAGGTTTGAAAATACCGATGTTTTTTTCTAAATTAATGATAATTATCACTTATTTTTACTCCTTTAACTGTGGTTTTAAGTGTTGTTCGCGTGGTGTTGGGTGGTAGGGCTAGGCTGTTTTTGTTAGACTATGCACCGATTTACATAACGGAGGAATTATGCTTAACCCATCCTGGCGTAGGGTTGTACTGAAAGTCGGCAGTGCCCTAATCGCGCCGGACAATGAAGGATGCAGCGAAAAGTATTTGCGTCCTATTGCCGAATTTATCCGCGAATGTCGCTCACTGGGTCGTGAAGTGATTTTAGTCTCTTCAGGCAGTGTAGCGGCTGGTAGACACCATTTTAATTTCCAGCATCATCGTGTGCCTATGGCTTTAAAACGCGCCATGGCTGCCGTAGGTCAAAATGAGATGATGAATTTCTGGAGCCGTTGTTTCGATTTTCCTTGTGCTCAGGTATTACTGACGCACGGTGATTTAAGCGATCGGGTACGCCACGTTAACGTGCAAAATACTATGCGCCGACTGCTAGATCATGGTGTATTGCCTATCGTTAACGAAAACGACACTATTGCTACCGAAGAATTAAAAGTAGGCGATAATGATAATTTAGCGGCTATGGTTGCAACGGTAACGCAGGCTGATGCCTTGATTATCTGTTCAGATGTCGATGGTTTGTATACTGCAGATCCAAACAAAGACCCGAAAGCGACCTTAATCCCTACTGTCAAAAAAATTGATCAGCGCATTTATGACTTAGCCGGTGGTGCAACTTCATCAGTGGGTACGGGAGGGATGCGTACTAAAATTGAAGCAGCAGAAAAAGCCACCACACAAGGTGTTGATACCGTGATTTTAGACGGGCATCAGGCTGACAGTTTTCAGTGTCTTTTAGCGGGCAAGAATCCGGGCACGATATTTTATGCTCAAAAAAATCCGTTACCGGCTAAAAAACATTGGGTTAGACATACCTTACGTGCCAAAGGCGAAATTTGGGTTGATAGCGGTTGTATCGATGCGCTACGTGATAACGGTGCTTCTTTACTCAGCAGTGGTATTGTTGAAGTAAAAGGCGAGTTTGAATCAGGTGATGCGGTGATCGTTCGTTGCTCTAACGGCAAGCGCTCTATTGCTAAAGGCGTAACACGCTTTAGTGCGAGTGAATTGTTTTCAATTAAAGGACAAAAAACCCAGCATATTGCCGATTATTTAGGTTATTGTCCCAACGGTAGTAACGCCGTGATCCATCGCAGTGAAATGATGTTACTGGAGAAAATATGAGTAATGATGTTGCAGCTAAGCTTGCTGCAGAAGCCGCAGTGGCGGCAAAAGCGGTAGCCGTATTAAGCACCGAGCAAAAAAATATCGTATTGCAGTCGTTTGCCGATAAGATTCGTCAAGCCACGCCAACTATTTTAGCCGAAAACCGTGCCGAAGTAGCAGAGGCGACGGCCAATGGCACAGCCGCGGCCATGGTTGATCGTTTAACGTTAACCGCTGAGCGCATTGAAGCGATGGCCAGTGCCATTGAGCAAATTATCCAGCTGCCCGATCCGGTGGGGTTAACCCGCCAAATTGAGCAACGGCCTAACGGCATCAATATTGCCAAGCGTCGTATTCCGCTTGGCGTAATTTGCATGATTTATGAAGCGCGCCCAAATGTAACGGCTGATGCTGGTGCTTTGTGTTTCAAATCGGGTAATGCCGTGATTTTACGTTGTGGTCGGGAAGCGATTAAAACGAGCTTAGCGATTGCCGCTGCTATGCGTCAGGCGTTAGCCGAACATAATCTGCCTGATGCGGTGATTAGTATTGTGCCCGATCCTGATCGTAATTTATTACTGGCGTTGTTAAAGCAGGATGATTACATCGATTTAGTGATCCCACGGGGTGGTGAAGGCTTAATTCGTTTTGTAACTGAGCATAGCCGTATTCCGGTGATCCAGCACTTTAAAGGTGTTTGCCATTTATTTGTGGATGCCAGCGCAAAACCCGAGATGGCCCTTAACTTATTAATTAACGGTAAAGTGCAACGTCCTGGTGTGTGTAACGCCTTAGAAGGCTTACTCGTACATCAATCGATTGCAGATAGTTTTTTACCTAAAGTTGCCGCGGCCTTAGCCGAAAATCACGTTAAGGTGCATGCTTGTGCACAAAGTTTACCGTATTTTAGTGGTGCCTCAGTTATTGCGGAAGATGAATTTGGCCAAGAATACCTTGCGCCGGAAATTGCCGTGCGGGTTGTTGCTGATTTTGACGGTGCCATTGCCCATATTGATCGTTTTGGCAGCCAACATACCGAAGTGATTTGTACAGAAGATCAAGCTAATGCTGACCGTTTTATTGCTACCGTCGATACTGCGGTGGTCATGCATAACGCCTCCTCACGTTTTTCTGATGGTGGCGAGTTAGGTTTAGGTGCGGAAATCGGTATTTCTACCAGTAAGTTACATGCTTATGGGCCTATGGGGCTTGAAGCATTAACCACCGAAAAGTATGTGGTTACCGGCGTGGGGCAAACCCGCGTTTAAAAGAACACGACGAAGTTATTACAGGCTTTTATCGTTGATAAAAGCCTGTTTTTTTGTCTTGAAAAAGCATCGTATCTAAAGGCTCGACTAGCGGGTTATAGCTCGCTATAATGCCGCGTTAATTTTTATAACAGGTCAGGTTCATCTTGAGTTTGTCGACACCCGGCCATCACAGTAAGGCGTATCAGAGCCGCCTGACATTGAATTTGAGGTAAAGAGATGCAAGTTTCTGTTGAAACCACCCAAGGTTTAGAGCGCCGTTTAAATATCGTCGTGCCAGCTGCCAGTATTGATTCAGAAGTGAAGAGCCGTTTACGCGAATTAGCTAAACGTCAGCGTATCGATGGTTTCCGTCCGGGCAAAGCCCCCGTTTCTATTATTCAGAAACGTTTCGGTTCTGCTGTGCTGCAAGAAGTCGCTTCTGAGCAAATGCAACGTTCATTCTACGAAGCTATTGTAGAAAACAAATTAACGCCAGCCGGTGCGCCACAGTTTGCACCTGGTGCCTTAGAAAGCGGCAAAGATTTAGCATTTACGGCTATTTTTGAAGTGTATCCAGAAATCACGGTAGCGGCTTTAGATAAAGTAGAAGTGACTAAGCCTACTGTTGAAATCACCGAGGCGGATTTGTCTAACATGTTAGACACTTTACGCAAGCAACACGCGAAATGGGAAGACAAAGCAGATGCCGCGGCTACTGGCGATCGCGTCACCATGGATTTCGTGGGTTCAATTGACGGCGAAGAATTCGAAGGCGGTAAAGCGACTGATTTCGTTTTAGAATTAGGCCAAGGCCGCATGATCCCAGGCTTTGAAGAAGGCGTGATCGGTAAAGCAGCCGGTGAAGAAACCACGTTAGAAGTGACTTTCCCAGCAGATTACCATGCTGAAAACCTGAAAGGTAAAGCGGCAAGTTTTGCTGTTACCGTGAAGAAGGTTGAAGGCCAGGTATTACCTGAGCTGAATGACGAATTCGCCACTTTATTCGGTTTAGCCGATGCGTCTGTTGATGCATTAAAAGCTGAAGTAAAGAAAAACATGGAACGCGAACTGAAGCAATCCATTAAAGGCAAAGTAAAAGAGCAAGTGATCAAAGGCCTGTTAGCGAACAACGAAGTTGAAGTGCCTAAGTCTCTGATCGCTAGCGAAGTTGATGTATTACGTCAACAAGCATTACAGCGTTTTGGTCAAAACATGGATCCAAAACAGTTGCCAGAATTACCGGCGTCATTGTTTGAAGAACAAGCAAAAGACCGCGTAAAAGTAGGCCTGTTATTAGGTGAAATCATCAAGACTAATCAACTGAAAGTGGATGAAGCTAAAGTTCAAGAGCTGATCGACAACGTGGCCTCGGCCTACGAAGATCCAGCAGAAGTGGTACAGTACTACACCACTAACAAAGAGCTGATGCAAAGCATGCGTAATGTTGCGTTAGAAGAGCAAGCAATCGAAGTTGTATTAGCTGCGGCTAAGGTGACTGAGCAAGCTGCCGCTTTTGACGAGATTATGAACCCAAAGTCCGCTAACTAAGATTGACTTCTTAGCGTATGGCGGTTTTAATGGCTCGGACACGTGTTCGGGCCATTTTATTTTCAGGCACCGTCTTTTCGCCAGTATTACCCAGCTACAGCAGAGGGATCCCAGATTATGCCAATGTCTCGCGACATGAATGACATCGTAAATGCCTTAGTACCTATCGTTATCGAGCAAACGGCTAAAGGCGAACGTTCTTTTGATATTTATTCCCGCTTGCTGAAAGAACGGGTTATATTTTTAACTGGTCAGGTCGAAGACCATATGGCTAACCTGATTGTGGCACAGCTATTGTTCCTTGAATCAGAAAACCCAGAAAAAGACATTTATATTTATATTAATTCACCTGGTGGTTCAGTCACGGCCGGTTTATCGATTTACGATACCATGCGTTATATCAAACCCGATATCGCAACCGTTTGTGTTGGCCAAGCCGCCAGTATGGGCGCGTTCTTGCTATCCGGTGGTACCAAGGGCAAACGTTATTGCTTACCTAATGCTCGCGTGATGATTCACCAACCATTAGGGGGCTTCCAAGGCCAAGCGACAGATTTTGAGATCCATGCCAAGGAAATCCTGTATATTAAAGAGAAACTCAATCGCTTGATGGCTGAGCACAGTGGTAAGAGTTATGAGCAAGTATGTAAGGATACTGAACGCGATAACTTCTTAAGTGCACAGCAAGCCTTGGAATATGGCTTAGTCGACTCCATATTGACCAATAGAGAAGCTAAATAATTGGATTATGCGGGCAGTATTTGCCCGCTGATTGGAAAAAGAGGTAGTTACATGTCTGATCACCGCACTGACGGCGACAAGAGCGGCAAATTACTGTATTGCTCTTTTTGTGGCAAATCACAGCATGAAGTGCGTAAGTTGATCGCAGGGCCACAAGTCTATATTTGTGATGAATGCGTTGACCTATGCAACGATATCATTCGCGAAGAAATTAAAGATATCTCACCTAAACGCGACGGTGAAAAATTACCGACGCCTCGTGAAATTCGTCAACACTTAGACGATTACGTTATCGGCCAAGAACATGCGAAAAAAGTGTTAGCCGTAGCGGTATACAACCATTACAAACGCTTACGTAGCTCGCAGCACAAACAAGACGTTGAATTAGGTAAAAGTAATATCTTGTTAATCGGCCCAACCGGTTGTGGTAAAACGTTACTGGCTGAAACGCTAGCGCGTTTACTCGATGTGCCGTTTACCATGGCTGATGCCACCACCTTAACCGAAGCCGGTTATGTCGGTGAAGATGTCGAAAACATCATTCAAAAGCTGCTGCAAAAATGTGATTACGACGTTGAGAAAGCCCAGCGCGGTATCGTGTATATTGATGAGATTGATAAAATATCGCGTAAATCTGATAACCCATCTATCACCCGTGATGTATCCGGTGAAGGGGTACAGCAAGCCTTACTGAAACTGATTGAAGGTACTGTTGCTTCTGTGCCGCCACAAGGCGGGCGCAAACATCCACAACAAGAATTTTTACAGGTAGATACCTCTAAAATCTTATTTATCTGTGGTGGTGCTTTTGCCGGTTTAGATAAAGTGATTGAACAACGTAGCGCCAAAGGTGCGGGTATTGGTTTCGGTGCTGAAGTTAAAAGCAAAGAAAGCAGCCGTAGCCTGAGCGAATCCTTCCGTGATGTTGAACCTGAAGATTTGGTGAAATATGGCCTGATCCCAGAATTTATCGGGCGTTTACCCGTTGTTGCAACATTAACGGAATTGGATCTTGACGCTTTAGTGCAAATTTTAAGTCAACCGAAAAATGCACTAAGCAAGCAATTCGCGGCATTATTCGAAATGGAAAACGTTGAATTAGAGTTCCGTGACGATGCCTTAAAAGCCATTGCCCAAAAAGCCATGGAACGCAAAACCGGTGCGCGTGGTTTACGTTCTATAGTGGAAGGTGTTCTGCTTGATACCATGTATGAATTGCCCTCTATGCAGGATGTGGCAAAAGTGGTCATTGATGAAACAGTGATCCGAGGCGAGAGTCAGCCCATACTTATCTATGAGAACAACGAACCGGCGGTTGCTGAATCACACTAAATAAAAAAGGAGCTGCAAAGCTCCTTTTTTATCAGATGAATTGAAGTTTGTAGATCCGTCCCCATATACTATTTATTGTCGCCTGCAGTAATTTAATTCGAGAGTAAATCAATGACCACAGAACATTCAGAACGTTTGCACATGCCGGTACTGGCGTTGCGGGACGTTGTTGTTTATCCGCATATGGTAATCCCACTTTTTGTCGGCCGGGCGAAATCCATTAAATGTTTAGACGCTGCTATGGAAAACGATAAGCAGATTTTCCTGGTGGCACAAAAAGACGCCGCTTTGGACGATCCGGCTGAAAGTGATTTGTATCGCATCGGTACCATTGCCACTATTTTACAATTGCTAAAATTGCCTGATGGCACCGTAAAGGTGTTAGTTGAAGGCGGCAAGCGTGCGCAATTAGCTGAATTTACTGAAACAACAGAAAGCTTCGCTGCTTTTATCGATCCTGTAGTAACACAAGACATCGATAGCCGCGAGCAAGAAGTGTTTTTACGCTCGGCCATTAATCAGTTTGAAGGTTATATCAAACTGAACAAAAAGATCCCGCCAGAAGTGCTGACCGCCTTAAGCGGTATTGATGATGCAGCCCGTTTGGCTGACACCATGGCGGCGCATATGCCACTAAAAGTGGATGATAAGCAAAAAGTTTTAGAGCTGACCAATGTCACAGAGCGCATCGAGTATTTGATGGCGATGATGGAAAGTGAAATCGACATTTTGCAAGTTGAACGGCGTATTCGTAGCCGGGTAAAAAAGCAAATGGAGAAAAGCCAGCGCGAGTATTACCTGAACGAGCAAATGAAAGCGATCCAACGCGAATTGGGTGAGCTAGAAGATGCGCCGGATGAATTTGAAGCTTTAGCGAAAAAAATTACTGAAGCGAAAATGCCCGCTGAAGCCGAAACCAAAGCCAAAGCTGAACTGCAAAAGCTGAAGATGATGTCACCGATGTCAGCCGAAGCAACGGTGGTGCGCAGCTATATTGAATGGTTAACGCAGGTGCCGTGGCAAGCGCGGTCTAAAGTGAAGAAAAACTTAGCCATTGCTGAGCAAATTCTCAATGCTGACCACTATGGTTTAGATAAGGTTAAAGAGCGCATCATTGAGTATTTGGCGGTGCAGCAGCGCGTGAATAAACTGAAAGGCCCGATCTTATGTCTGGTTGGCCCACCGGGCGTGGGTAAAACCTCGCTGGGGCAATCGGTGGCAAAAGCTACTGGCCGTAAGTACGTGCGTATGGCACTTGGTGGCGTGCGTGATGAAGCCGAGATCCGAGGGCACCGCAGAACCTATATCGGCTCTATGCCAGGCAAAATCATTCAGAAAATGGCAAAAGTGGGTGTACGTAACCCATTATTCCTATTGGATGAAATTGACAAGATGGCTTCGGATTTCCGTGGCGATCCGGCTGCAGCGTTATTAGAGGTATTAGATCCTGAACAAAATGCCACTTTTAGTGATCACTACTTAGAAGTGGATTATGACCTGTCAGATGTCATGTTCTTTGCCACCTCGAATAGCTTAAACATTCCCGCCGCGTTATTAGATCGGATGGAAGTGATTCGCTTATCGGGTTATACCGAAGACGAAAAACTGAACATTGCCCGTCAGCATTTAATCAACAAGCAAATTAGCCGTAATGGTTTAAAACCCACTGAAGTGGTGATTGAAGACAGTGCAGTCATTGGCATTATTCGTTATTACACCCGTGAAGCCGGTGTGCGAAGCTTAGAGCGCGAATTATCGAAGCTATGTCGCAAAGCGGTAAAACAAATTCTTTTAAACAAAGAGTTGAAAACCGTGCTGATTAACGACGCTAACTTGGAAGAGTTTCTTGGTGTGCATCGCTTTGATTATGGTAAAGCAGAAGACAGCAACCGCATTGGCCAGGTTACCGGTTTAGCCTGGACAGAAGTCGGGGGTGATTTACTAACGATTGAAGCGGCAGCCGTGGTCGGTAAAGGTAAATTAACCTACACCGGTTCGCTTGGCGATGTAATGAAAGAATCGATCCAAGCAGCGATGACGGTGGTACGTAGCCGTGCAGAAGCGCTGCGGATTAACGAAGACTTTTATGAGAAACGGGACATTCACGTTCACGTACCCGAAGGTGCGACGCCTAAAGATGGCCCAAGTGCCGGTATTGCGATGGTCACGGCGTTAGTGTCGGGCTTAACCGGTAATCCGGTGCGAGCAGATGTCGCGATGACGGGTGAGATCACCTTGCGCGGTGAAGTATTACCCATTGGTGGCTTGAAAGAGAAACTGTTGGCTGCACACCGTGGTGGTATAAAACGCGTATTAATTCCGCATGATAACATTCGTGATTTAAAAGAAATCCCAGAAAATGTTAAAGGTGCCTTAGAAATTAAGCCGGTGAAATGGATTGAAGAAGTGCTAGAACTGGCCTTACAAGAGCCAATTGCCCGTGTGACGCCGGTTAATTCACCAAAAACAGCTGCAAAAAGCAAAAAAACCGAAAAAAATCCGGTTTAGGGGCTTTTTATTATCGTAGGCTGTGCTAAGTTATGGTCAGTTTCGGCCAAGCCCTTGTGTAGCAAGGGCTGCGGTCAAAGCCAAAATTATTAGTTTTCTCGTTTCTGCTGCTTGCAAGCAAAGTCGTTGCTTGTTATAACAAGCGGGCAACTTCTAAAAACTAATAGCTTGACGTTGTAGAAAATAATAACAATTGAAGGGGATGATATTGTGAACAAGTCTCAACTTATCGACAAAATTGCTGCGAATGCAGACATTTCTAAGGCCGCAGCAGGTCGTGCTTTAGACGCGTTCATCGACGCTGTTACCGAAGCTCTTAAGGAAGGCGATTCTGTAGCTTTAGTTGGTTTTGGCACTTACACTGTACGCGAGCGTGCTGCCCGTACTGGCCGTAACCCACAAACTGGTGCTACTATTCAAATCGCTTCTGCGAAGATTCCTTCATTTAAGCCAGGTAAAGCGTTAAAAGACGCAGTAAACTAACAGTATTCTGCCCGGCGCGCCGGGAGGGTCCTTAAGCCCGCAGACAATGCCAAGGCTTCTATAAAAAAGGCGCATCTGTTAAGATGCGCTTTTTTTTTAGCACAAACTTTTGTGTCACCGATAACAGAGAAAGAGCAAAGATGTTAGAACGAATCAGAGAAGGCTCGCAGGGATTGACCGCCAAAATCATTTTGGGCTTGGTTATCCTGACATTCGCCCTGGCCGGGGTTGGTGGTTACCTAAGTACGCCACGTGATGCGGTTGTTGCCGTGGTTAATGGCGATGACATTAGTCAGGTGCAGTATGAGCAAGCATTACAAAATGAACGTGCTCGTATGCAACAGCAGTTTGGTGAAATGTACGATATGTTAGCCGCCGATCCTGCGTATATGGCTAACTTTCGTAATGAAGTGTTAGAACGTTTAATTGACGAAACCTTACAAAAGCAATTTGCCCGTAAGTTGGGTTTGCGGGTAGGTGATGATCAAGTACGTGAAACCGTTACTGGCCTACCAGAATTCCAAGTTGATGGCGTGTTTAATCAAGATCGCTTTATCGCGTTATTACGCCAAGCCGGTTATCAACCTGCTGACTTCCGCGAAATGGTTCGCGAAGGTTTAGCCACAACCCAACTGATGCAAGGCTTAGTGGGCAGTGAATTTGGTTTACCTGCCGAAATTAATTTATTGCTGTCGTTACAACAGCAAACACGTGACATCCGTTATTTCACGGTAACTGCTGAGCGTTTTGCTGAGCAAGTTAGTGTCAGCGACGATATGCTGCAAGAGTACTATCAGCAAAATATCAGCCGTTTTATGACGCCTGAGCAAATCTCTGCTGAATATGTAGAATTGTCAGCGGCCAAGTTAGCGGAAGACATCGAAGTGACTGAGCAGCAAGTGGCTGATTACTATCAAGCTAACGCTGCGCGCTATGGCACCGAAGAAAAGCGTGAATTTGCCCACATTATGCTGGAAAGCGAAAGTGAAGATGCCGCTATTGCTGCACAAGCTGCTGCCTTATTAGCGGAATTACAACAAGGTGCAGATTTTGCTGAGTTAGCAAAAACCCGTTCTGCCGATACCTTCTCTGCCGAAAATGGCGGTAATTTAGGTGAGTTGGTGGCCGGTCAAATGGACCCTGTGTTCGAAGAAGCCGCTTTTGCGCTAACAGAACTAGGCCAATTATCTGGCGTAGTGAAAAGTGAATATGGTTATCATATTATCAAGTTAGCCACGCTTGAGCCGGCAGTGACTAAACCTTTAGCTGAGGTTGCTGCAGAAATTGCGACAACGTTAAAAGCGGAGCAAGCCACGGCCTTATTTTATGATCTGCAACAGCGTTTAGCACAAGTCTCGTTTGAGCAGCCTGACAACTTAGAAGAAGCCGCTGATGTGGTTGGTTTACAAGTTAAAACTACCGGCTTATTTGAGCGCGCTAATGCGGCAGAGCCCTTATCACAACCGGCTATTTTGAATCGGTTATTTGATTTGAACTTCATTGCCGAAGGCTTAAACAGCGATGTGTTAGAAATTGCTCGCGAGCATGTTGTGGTGATGCGCGTTAAAGAACATGTACCGGCACGTACCTTAGGTTTAAATGAAGTGCGCGCTGAAGTACAAAACGCAGTACAACAAGCTGAAATGGCCAAACAAGCTGCTGCCTATGCGGCAGAGCTCGTCGCCGCAGGTGGCGATTTAGCCGCGATGGCGAGTAAAGCAGAGGCGAGCATCGTTGATAGTGCTGCCACGCCGCGGTTTGGTGGTAGTTTAGAAACAGAGGTACGCAGTAAAGCGTTTGCTATGCCAAGACCTACTAACGATCAAGCCAGTATTGACTCGGTGCAGTTAAGTAACGGTGATGTGGTATTAGTGGCGGTGGATGCGGTTACCCCTGCCAATATTAGCAGTGTGCCAGATACCAGCCAGTTAGAAGCGATTGCACGTCAGCAAGCAGAGCTGCATTATCAAGCGCTAATTGCCACTTTAAAAGCTGACGCTAAGATCACGCGTCAATTACGCACGACTGATTTGAGTGAGCAGTTGTAAGCGCATTGAAACGGCGTTAACGCCAAAACACTGAAAAGGGAGCCAACGGCTCCCTTTTTTATTCATTTGAGCACAGGCTGTGCTAGCAGCGTTTTTCTTCGGTGTTAGGCGCTACTTTTAATTAAACGCTTGGTATAGTCATGTACGGGGTTATTGAACACCGCGGTGGTATTACCCACATCGACCATTTGTCCTTCATGTAACACCAGCATCTCATCACTAATATGACGTACCAAACGTAAGTTATTGGTAATTAATAAATACGCCAAGCCATTTTTTTGCTGTAGCTCTAGCAGCAGGTTAACAATTTGGGCGCGTAAAGAAGGATCCAGTGCGGTTAAGGCTTCATCTAAGATCAGCAGCTTGGGATCGAGAATTAAGGCTCGTGCCAGCGCGACCCGTTGTAATTGCCCCCCAGAGAACATATGCGGGTAGTACTCTGCATGTTCATCCAATAAACCCAAGGTGCGAAGGGTGCTACGGATTTTTACACGGCGTTGCTCAGTATCTAAAATGGTACTAAAGCGCAGTACGTCTTCTAACATTTGCCCGACTTTTTGTAGCGGATTAAGTGAGTGGCCAGCATCTTGAAAGATAAACCGGATAACGTGGTTATACTTTTTATAGTTAGTAATATCGACTTGCTGTCCTGACAGGCGAATAATGCCGCTATCGGGTTTTTCGATGCCCACTAACAACTTGGCCAAGGTGCTTTTACCTGAACCGGTTTCCCCGATAATTGCCAAGGTTTTTCCGGTGTCTAAGCTAAAGCTGACATCTTGTAAGGCAATAATTTTTTTACGGTTTAGCCCACGCTGTTTAAAGTAGCATTTGCTAAGCTGTTCCACCTCGAGTAAGGCGCTCATGATTCATCTCGCTTTTTCAGAGGGAAGTGGCAACTGTAATAATGATTTTGTAGCCGTTCTAGCACCGGTGTTTTTACACACTCTTTGCGAGCATTTGGGCAACGTGGCCCTAAGCGACAACCAATCGGCACATGTTGTAAGGTTGGAATACTGCCCGGTAATGCATACAGAGGGGTTTTGGGGGCTAGGTTACTCTGAAACTCAGGTACGCTTTTAATCAGGGCATTAGTGTAGGGATGAAACGGGTGCTTGAGAATTTGGCTGGTTTCGCCGCTTTCTACTAATTGTCCACAATACAGCACACTAATATGTTGGGTGTAACGCGCGACACTCTCCAGTTCGTGGCTGATTAACAATACCGCCATGCCTTTTAATTGGTTAAAGCTGGCCAGCAAACGAAACAGCTGCGCTTGGGTCGTACTTTCTAAAGCGGTGGTGGGCTCATCGGCAATAAGCAGTTTGGGGTTTTTCGCGATGGCCATGGCAATCATCACTTTTTGGCAAATCCCCTCTGATAACTGATAGGGATAGCTTTGCATAATGCTTTTATGATCGCGGATCCCCACTTTGTGCAGCAAGGCAATGGCTCTTTTGCGCCGCAAAAAAGGTTTTTGCCACCAGCTACCGGTCAGCAGGTGGCTGGGGATGGCTTCTTCAAGTTGCTCACCAATTTCGGCGGTGGGATCCAAACTGCGGCTGGGCTCTTGGTAAATCATCGCGATATCTCTACCGATAATTTGCCGCCGTTGTTCAGCCGTTACCCGCAGCATATCTTGGCCCATCCAGTTAAAGCGATCGGCGGTAACTTGCCAGCGACGATTGAGTACACCGACAATTGCTTTGGCTATCAAGCTTTTGCCTGAGCCCGATTCACCCACTAAGCCCCGTGTTTCACCTTCGCGTAAACTGAGGCTCACGCGATCGACGGCGCGGATCAGCCCTTCAGGGGTTTCTAGTTCGATAGTCAGGTTTTTAATATCCAGCAGCAACATTAGCTTTCCCGCCGTTTTTGAATAGCCACTTTTAAACCATCACCTAATAAATTAACGGATAATACCGCCGCGAAAATCAGTAAGCCGGGCACTGCCACGCTGGCGGGGGCCACGTAGATCAGATCCATAGAATCACTGATCATCGCCCCCCATTCCGCGGTAGGGGCCTGTGCTCCCAAGCCTAAAAAGCCCAGCGCCGCGATATCTAAGATCGCCGTGGATAAGGCCATGCTGCTCATGACCGTAATTTTTTCCCAGATATTTGGGATCACCACACGGGTTAACACCTGCCAGTTATTCGCACCATCTAAGCGGTAGGCGGTAACATAATCGCGCTTTAACTGATCGGCAATGGCATTACGAATGCCATGCACAAATTGTGGTAAGAGCGCCAAAATAATGGCCCAAGCGGTGTTAGCTAAACCAGGGCCTAGAATTGCGACGATAATAATCGCCAGCAATAATGAGGGAATCGTTAAAACCAAATCGAGTAAGTGATTAAAGAAGCTGGATTTAACACCACGGCTCATACCGGCTAATGCGCCTAATGCTAAACCGGCCATTAAGCTGGCTAATACCGTCACTAAGGCTAAACCAAAAGTGTAGGTAGTGCCTTTGAGCATTCTAGAAAGCAGATCGCGTCCCAAGTCGTCGGTACCAAACGGGTATTGCACTAAGCCGTCAGGGGCCCAAGACGGCGGCAGTAGTAATAAATTATCGGCTTGAAAATACGGATCATGCGGGGTGATAAAGGGCGCAATAACACTGAAGAGTAAAAAACTGGCAAAGAGTGTTAACCCCACCAAAGCGCTGTGTTGCCGAGAGAACTCACGCCATAACTGTGCCAGTGGTGAGCGATTGTTTTCTTCTAGATAGAGACGAAATTTAGCCATATTAAGACTTCCTGGCCAGCGGATTAAACAGCGTATGCAGAATTTCAGTCAGCATATTAACAGTAATCACCAACGTCGAAATAATCATTAAACCCGATTGGATCGCGGGAAAGTTGCGCTGATAAATACTGTCTATTAACCAACGGCCTATCCCAGGCCACGAGAAAATGACTTCTGTTAACATCGCTAGCGTGATGAGGGCGCTAAACTGCAAACCGATTTGCCGGATCACCGGTAACAACGCATTACGCAAGCCATGTCGATATAACACTTGTAGCCGGTTTAAGCCTTTAGCTTTGGCCGTTTTTATATAATTTTGATCCCACACCTCAAGCATCGCATCGCGTACAAAGCGGATCATCACGGTAGTGGGGTAGGTGGCGAGGACTAAGGTGGGCAAAATTAAGTGTGTTAGCGCATCGTGGAAGGCCGCTTGTTGATAGCTAACATCAGCATACATAATATCGAGCATAATAAAGCCGGTAACGTTGGGGATTTCGTATAACACACCGATACGACCGCCAGAGGGAAACCAGCCGAGCCCAATACAAAAAAACATAATGAGTAACAAAGCCCACCAGAAAATAGGTAAGGAATAACCGATCAATGCCAGCCCAGAGATGGTCTTGCCAAATACCCCTTGCGGTTTAATGGCGGCTAAAATACCGAAGGGCACACCCAGTACAAAAGAGAGCAGTAGGGCGTAGGCGGTTAATTCTAAGGTGGCGGGCAGTACTTGCCAGATCTCTTGTAACAGCGGTTGCTGACTGGCAAAGGATAAGCCCCAATTACCCGCGATAATGCGTTCAAGAAAAGCCAAATACTGTGCCAAGTAAGATTGGTCGAGCCGATACTCACTGATCAGTAAATCGCGCTGTGTACTGTCGATATAACGCAGACCACTGAAGTTTTGTAACGGATCGCCAGGAAATAAATAACCGAGCGCAAAAGCAAAGATACTTAGACCTAACAAGACGGTGCCAAGTAAAAACAAGCGACGTAGTAAAAAAACAATCATGGTAGCACCCGCCTAGCGGCAAACAGCGCGATGCCACCGTAAGGGTTAATGATAACGCCTTCAACATTAGCATTAATGGCCTGAAAACGCTGCGAGTGCGCAATCGCCACTAAGGGCATTTCTGCATGTAAATGACGTTGTGCCGCCAGATAATAAGCACGGCGTGCCTCTTGGTTGTCGGTACTGAGCGCTTGACTCAGCAATAAATCAAAGGTCGGATCACACCACAATGCGCGATTACTTCCGCTATCGGCCGCGGCACAGCTCAGTAGCGGGCTAAAGAAGTTATCAGGATCCGGGTTATCAGCGGCCCAGCCAATTAACACCGAATCATGCTCTCCTTCGGATAATTTACGCCGAAAGGTGTTCCATTCATAACTTACTATATTAGCAGTTACGCCAATATTAGCCAGATCGGCTTGGATCAGTTCCGCCATTTTTAACGCGTTGGGGTTATACAAACGCTGCACCGGCATCGCCCAGATATCCATGCTAAAGCCAGCAGCTAAACCGCTTTCTGCCAGCAACTCGCGTGCGCGCTGTGGATTGTATTCTGCGTCGGGGAGCTTTTGCTCAAAGGCCCACGAGGTTGGCGGCAAGATCCCTTTGGCCGCAGTGGCTTGATTAAAATATACCGCCTGTAAAATCGCGCTTTGATTAATCGCTATTGCCAAAGCTTGGCGCACTTTAACTTGGTCAAATGGCGCTTTGGTGGTGTTAAAAGCCCAAAAACCCACGTTCATGCTGGTACTTTCTTGCACTTTAACATCGGGACGTTCGCTAATCAGCGTAAGCTCAGCCAGACGCGGAAAGGCCACGATATCACATTCATGCGTCAGCAGTTTTGCCATGCGTTTGGCATTATTTGGCACAATATCAAATACCAATTGTTCCATGGCCGATTGGCCACGCCAATAGTCAGTATTGCGATATAAACGCACTAGCACATCTTTTTGATATTCACGAAAGCGAAATGGCCCCGTGCCAATCGGTCGACTATCTAACAAAGCCTGCTGCCCATCGGTTAACAGGTTTGCGGCATACTCGGCAGATAAAATCGCAGCAAAGTCCGTTGCTAGGTTGGATAAAAACGAGCTGTCAGGACGACTCAGCTCAAAGCGCACCTGATTAGGGCCTATAGCGCTAACTTGCTGCACTAAAGCGGCCCAGTTAACGCTTTGAAAGTACGGATAGTTGCCGCCACCTAAAAAGTGATAAGGGTGGCTAGGCTCCATTATCCGCTCAAAAGTAAAGACAACGTCATCCGCGTTGAAGGGCCTACTTGGGCTAAAAAAACGGGTTTGATGAAATTTTACATCTTGGCGTAAGGTGAAATCATAGATCAGGCCATCGGCCGATCGTTGCCAAGATACCGCTAAGCCAGGCAGCAAGTTACCGTTCTCAGGATCGATATCCAGCAAACGATCATAAAGTTGCTGGCTGATAATATCGATAGTCGTGCCTGAGGTCACGCGCTGTGGATTAAAGTGTTCAGGGGGGCCTTCTGCGCAATAAACTAAGCCTGAGCGCACTGTCTCGGGTACTTCTTGTTGGCACCCGGCGAGCCAAACAACACTGACCAGCAGCGCGATTAATCGATTTTTCATGCTTGTTGGCTATCCAGCAGCTGATATTTTTTCATATAACCTCTTAACTGATGATAAGTCAGTCCTAGCATTTCTGCTGTTTTTTTCTGATTATACTGGCTTGCTGCTAGCGCTTGCTTGATTAAATTGATTTCAAAATCTTGCGACAGGATTTTAAAATCTAAAGGTTGGCTAAAGTCATGTTCGGTGGCCGAAGGCGGCGCAGGCGAAAAAGGCGAGGGGTTAGCGAGCTCAGTTGTTTTATCAACAACGGCTGGCGTTTTCACGGCATGGCTGGTCTTAGTCCGTTTTTGGGGGCGAAACGCCGACTCAAAAGGATCGAGTTGGATCTCATGTACCGGCACATAAGCATTATTATTGCGATATACCGCGCGCTCTACCACGTTTTTTAATTCGCGGACATTACCCGGCCAGTCATAATCGAGCAGGGTGCGTTTTGCCCGCTCAGTAAAACCACTAAACAGCTCTAGGCCTAACTCGCGAACCATATTCATAGCAAAATGCTCGGCCAGTTGCATAATATCTTCACGGCGTTCACGCATCGGTGGCAAGGTGATCACATCAAAAGCGAGGCGGTCAAGCAAGTCGGCACGAAATTCACCTAGCTCCGCCATTGACGGTAAATCTTCGTTGGTTGCGCAAATCAGGCGCACATCGACTCGGATCGGTCGGCTGCCGCCAACACGTTCAAACTCACCGTATTCAATAACGCGCAGCAGTTTTTCTTGCACCATCGCGGGGGTATTCGCCAGTTCATCTAGAAATAAAGTGCCACCACTGGCCCGTTCAAAGCGGCCTTCATGGCGTTTACTGGCACCGGTAAAAGCGCCGGCTTCATGGCCAAATAATTCACTTTCAAGCAGGTTTTCGTTCAGTGCGGCACAGTTAAGCGTTTGATATTGTTGATCCCAACGTTTAGATAGAAAATGTAGGCGGGCGGCAATCAGTTCTTTACCCGTACCGCGCTCACCAATGATTAAAACCGGTTTATCCAGCGGAGCCAATTGTGACACCTGGTCAAGCACGTTTAAAAAGCTGTTGGCTTGGCCGATGAGATTATCTTGCCGAAACTTTTGATTCATGGTGAGCTATTAGTTGGTTAAATTAACTAATTTATAGTGTATTTCATAACCGATGGTAGGAACAGTTTTATTTTTATTTTAAATAAACCTGTTTATATTCATTGATTTAAAATTTATTACCAAGTTGGCAAGGAATCTGAATAAGGTTAAGGGGTAAACACTATTTACTTAACGCAGAGGATTACATTATGGGCATTTTTTCCCGCTTTTCCGATATCGTCAACTCGAATATCAACGCATTACTGGATAAAGCTGAAGATCCAGAAAAAATGGTGCGGTTAATCATCCAAGAAATGGAAGACACCTTAGTCGAAGTGCGTTCTTCATCGGCTAAAACAATCGCTGAGAAAAAAGAATTACAGCGTGTGGTTAATCGTTTGCATGAAGAAGTGAACGATTGGCAAGCTAAAGCCGAATTAGCCTTATCGAAAGATCGCGATGATTTAGCGCGCGCCGCTTTGATTGAACGGCAAAAAGCCCAAACGCAAGCGGATGCGGTAAGCCGTGATATTGCTAATCTGGATGAACATATCAGTAAATTGCAGGATGAAGTCTCGCAGCTGCAAGAAAAACTGGCGGATGCCAAAGCACGCCAAAAAAGTATGCTGATGCGCCAGCAAACGGTGGCGAATCGTTTAGAAGTGAAGAAAACCCTAGATAGCACTAAGCTGAATGATGCGATGTATCGCTTTGAACGCTATGAGCAAAAAATTGATAACTTAGAAGCGCAGGTTGAAGCCTACGACTTAGGCAAAAAGACCTTAAAAGACGAGTTCGCTGAACTGGCGGCGCAAGATAAGATTGATCACGAATTGGCTGCTTTAAAAGCCAAGATGCAGCAAGGTTCTAAAGACGCCTGAGTACAGGCGTCGTTTCAAAAGGGTTAAACCATGGATTTACATGAATTAATTTTTGTGCCACTGATACTGTTTATGCTTTTTGTGGCACCGCTGTGGGTGATTATGCATTATCGCAGTAAAAATAAAATTAAGCAGGGGCTCTCGGCCAGTGAGTTAGAGCAGTTAAATGAATTGGCGCACCGCGCTGAGAAAATGTCGGAGCGTATTAAAACACTAGAAGCGATTTTAGATGCAGAAAGTCCACGTTGGAGGACGCAACATGATTAAGAAAAGAGCTGAATTACTGCGCGATGATGAAAATGGCAAGATCGCGGGGGTGTGTGCTGGTATCGCTGATTACTTCGGCTGGGAAATTTGGCTGGTACGTATTATTACCATTTCTGCTGCTTTTCTTGGCGCAGGTGGTTTAGTTTTTGTACTCTATATTGCAGCTTGGGTGGTGCTTGAAAAAAAGTCACTGGCTCAACCGCCAACCGCCGGGGCAGGCAATTCCATCTATAATGGGAAATCGGTTGAGCTGAAAACTCGAGTTTGGCAACGTGGTGAGTCACCAAAACAGGCGTTACAGCACTTAAACCACCAATTTAATAGCATGGAGTTGACGTTGCGTGATATGGAGCGGCATGTCACCTCAAGCCACTTTCAGTTAAATCGAGAGTTTAATAACCTCTGATGTCTTAACAGACTAAGCGAGTATTATGAGTTGGTTAGAAAGCATTCAGTATCAAAGTCAACAATGGGGCCAACGCGCACTGGATCGGCATTTGCGCCTTGGCGTGACGGGGCTCAGTGGTGCTGGCAAAACCGCATTTATTACTTCCTTAGTGCATCAGTTGACGCTGGGCGATCAGCCAGAACATTTGCCGTTTTTTGCTGTGGTACAACAAGGGCGCTATTTGGGTGGGCGGCTAGCCAATAATCAACCCTTGGCTTTTCCGCGGTTCCCTTATGAACAAAACGTGCAGTATTTACAGCAACAGCCAGCGACATGGCCACCGTCTACGGCTGGTTGGAGCCAATTAAACCTCACTTTACGTTATAAATCAGCCGCGGGCTGGCGCTCGAAGATCCAACAGCGCAGTGAGTTACAACTCGAGCTTGTCGATTACCCTGGTGAGTGGTTACTTGACCTTCCGATGTTGCAGCAAGATTATCAGCAGTGGTCATCATTTTGTTGGACGCTGTTTCAGCAGCCACATCGTCAAGCTGAAGCACAAGTTTTTGCAGACTTGCTAGCCAATACCGATTTAAACGATGTTAGCGCATTGCAGTTGCAGCGCTTAACCGATGCTTATTTAAATTTATTACACACTTTTCGCGCGAATGCGGCGACGTTTTTGCATCAACCCGGTCGTTTATTAGTGCCTGGCGAATTAGCCGGCGCGCCAATGTTAAAACTTTTTCCGTTGTTACCGGCGCAATTAAAGCAGGATAGCCCGTTGCTGCAACAACTCAGCGAGCATTATCACAGCTATTGTGATTACGTGATTAAACCCTTTTATCGACAGCATTTTTCCCGCTTAGATCGTCAAGTCGTGTTAGTGGATTGCTTATCCGCACTGAATGCTGGCTTCGCTGCGATGCAAGAACTACAGCAGGCCTTAGGTTTAATTATGCAAAGCTTCCGCTATGGCCCCGCCAGTATTCTGGGCCGCTTATTTAAACCACAGATTAATAAAGTGCTGTTTGCCGCGAGTAAGGCCGATCATGTCACACCCGAGCAACATAAAGCCCTGACGTTATTATTGCAGCAGCTTTTACTACAGCCGATTAAACATAGCCATTATGCGTCAGCAAAAAGTGAGGCCATGGCCTTAGCAGCGATCCGAGCCAGTAGCGCCGGATTTGTGCAACACGCTGGGCAAAAAAGCCCTTGTATCAGTGGTGTTGAGTTAGATAGCGGAAATAAGGTCACGCTGTTTCCAGGTGAAGTACCGGCTAAACTGCCGGATGCGGCCTTATTTAACCGGCATCCTTTTCAATTTCCGGCGCTCGCGCCGTTGCAACACCGCGGACAACAACCAATGCCACATGTGCGGATGGATCACGCCTTGGAGTTTCTACTAGGAGACAAATTACAATGACGGATTTAAAGCCTGCGCAACGCTTTAGCGATGTGGCCGATGTGAACAGTCCTTTGTTACAACCGCGTGCACAGTTTAGCGAACACGCTATACAGCCAGAGCTACCAGAGCCCAGCGAGCTAGCCAGCGAGCCCGGTTCACGCCTCGTTAGCAAGTTAATATATGTGGGCGTCGTGTTGGTGCTAGTGTTGGCGATATGGCAATGGTTAGCGTGGTGGCAACAAAGTTGGCAAGCCAGTATACCGATGGCAATACTCAGTAGCTTACTCAGTGTGGTGCTTGGTAGTGTCGTGTTGATCGTGGGGTTTAGAGAGTGGCAGTTATGGCGGCGCTTAAAGCAAAATCAGCGTTGGCAGCAACAAGCCACACGGATCAATGACAGCGTGCAGTTTGGTGAAGCCGCAGCTTTGTGCCAAGACATGTTAGCGGTATTACCACCGAGTAGCTCGTTAACCGCAGCAACTGCGCGTTGGCAGCAAGCGCTAACGCCCGAGCACAGTGATCAAGAGCAACTGAATTTATTTAATCAGTTGGTGCTAAGCGATGCCGATAAGAAATCTCGGCAGGTGATTTGGCGCGCCAGTACCGATAGCAGTTTGGCGGTGGCGATCAGTCCTTTTGCCTTGGCCGATATGTTATTGGTGTTATGGCGCAGCAGTCGCATGTTACGCGAATTAGCGCAGGTATATGGTGCGCCTATTGGTCAATTACGCAGTATGGCGATGTTAAAGCGGACCTTTACCGCCTTATTGTGGGCAGGCGGCTCTGAGGTGGTGCTCGATATGGCGTCGGATGTGCTCAGTAGTGAGCTAACGGCAAAAATTTCTGCCCGCGCTGGACAAGGCGTGATTGCCGGTTTGTTGGTCGCCCGCATTGGCAGTTTAGCGCAACAACAATTACGCCCTTTACCCCTGCAAGTGAACCAAAAGGTCAGTGTGAGCGAATTAGCCAAAGTCTTAGTAGGGCGCTTTAAAGGCCAAACTGCAACTGACAATAAAAGCTGACAATTTTAACTGGTAAGATATGTTGTTGCTTCAGACAGCAAGCCGTCTGGCTTGCTTCCCTTTCTGCTGGCGCGAGTTAATGTTATTAACAAGTTAAGCCACAAGCAGACATCATTATGCATCAACCTAAAAATAAGCATCTAGAAACCCTCTGTATCCATGCTGGCAAGGCTGTTGATCAGCATGGCGCGCTGAGTACGCCTTTATATCAAACCTCAACCTTTGTATTTGACAATGCCGAGCAAGGTGCTGCGCGATTTGCAGGTGAGCAACCGGGTTATATTTACACCCGCTTGGGCAATCCCACCACCCGTGAATTAGAGTTAAAAGTGGCGGCCTTAGAAGGTATGGCCGATGCCGCGGCGACGGCAACGGGGATGGGCGCGGTGGCCGCGGCGACCATGGCGTTTTTACAACAAGGTGATCACCTGATTGCCAGCCAAGCCATTTATGGTTGTAGCTTTGCACTGTTTAATCATCAATTCCGTCGCTATGGTATCGAGGTCAGTTTTGTTGATATGACCGATCATGACGCAGTACGGGCGGCGATCCAACCCAACACCAAGATGATGTTTTTAGAAACACCGATTAACCCCAATTTAGTGGTGTTAGATCTGGCCTTCTTATGCGGGCTGTGTCGCGAGCACAATATGATGTCGGTCGTCGACAATACCTTTTTAACGCCGTTATTACAGCAACCTGCCCAATATGGCGCTGATATTGTCATTCACAGTGCGACCAAATATCTCAATGGTCATGGCGATGTGGTGGCGGGGATTATTGTGTCGGATCAAGACAACATTCAACAAATCAAAATGACCACGTTAAAAGACATGGGGGCGACGATGAGCCCACATGATGCTTGGTTAATTATTCGTGGCTTAAAAACGTTATCGGTACGTATGCAGCGTCATTGTGAAAATGCCCAGCAAGTGGCTGAATTTTTACAAGCGCATCCGGCAATCGCCGCCGTGTATTATCCGGGTCTGCCAGGACATCCAGGTTATCGCTTTATTGGTAATCAGATGAAAGCGGCCGGTGGAGTTATTGCTTTTGAATTAAAGGCCAGCTTGGAACAAAGCCGACAGGTCATCAATCGTTGTCAGCTGTTTAACATTGCGGTGAGTTTAGGTGATGCCGAATCATTAATTCAACATCCTGCGTCAATGACACACAGCCCTTATACGGCAGAAGAGCGGGCCAAAGCAGGTATTAGTGATGGCCTGATCCGCGTTTCTATTGGCTTAGAGCATATCGATGATATTTTGGCCGACTTGCAACGTGCCCTGAGTATTATTGCTGTCGCGGTGCCACAACGCCAGAGCCACTCTCTGCCCGCTTGACGCTCACTGTAATGCCAGCTTTACGCTTGTGCATGACATTAATCGGGCGCACAGGATTAACTCCTGTCGCCCGATCATCTAGTATCTGCAGCTATTACGCTTGGGTCACCGCCCAACAATAATAATGCCCCCAAGCGATTCGGTTGAATACCGACCTTCATTAAGACAACAGGTAGTGTATGACTAAGACAAGTAAATATCAGTCACGACAGTCGGATGATCAAGGCATTATCCACTGGAGTGCGGAAGAAAATCAGATTTGGCATGAATTAATCACTCGGCAACTCAGTGTGATCGAAGGTAAAGCTTGCGCTGAGTATATGGCTGGGTTAGAGAAATTACAGTTACCGCAAGATCGCATTCCACAATTAGAGGAAGTGAGCCAAGTACTGCGCGAGTGTACCGGTTGGGAATGTGCCGAAGTACCGGCCCTGATCAGCTTTGATAAATTCTTCGAGTTGTTAGCGAACAAACGTTTTCCTGTGGCAACCTTTATTCGAAGTCGCGAAGAGTTTGATTATCTACAAGAGCCGGATATTTTTCACGAAATCTTCGGCCACTGCGCCATGCTTACCAATCCAGCCTTTGCTGAATTTACCCATACTTACGGTAAACTGGGTTTAGCGGCCAGTAAGCAAGACCGCGTTTACTTAGCCCGTCTCTATTGGTTTACCATTGAATTTGGTTTACTTAATACCGCCGATGGCCTACGTATTTATGGCGGTGGTATTTTATCGTCACCGGGTGAAACGCAGTATGCACTGGGCTCAGATATACCCGAACGCAAAGTTTTTGATGCGGTGGATGTGCTAAGAACCCCTTATCGTATTGATATTATGCAACCCATCTACTTTATGATTAACAGCATTGATGATCTGTTCGACATCTCGCAGTTAGATATGATGCAGTTGGTTAACCAAGCTCGGGCACTCGGTTTACATGCCCCGAAATTTCCGCCAAAAGAAAAACAAGCCAGTTAGGAAGAGTTCATGACACAATTAACCACAATGCAATGTGAAGCCTGCCGCGCAGATGCCCCTAAAGTATCAGATGCGGAATTACCTGAATTAATGCGACAGTTGCCCGATTGGACGCCGATAGTGCGTGATGGCATCTTACAATTAGAGCGCGAATATAAGTTTAAAAACTTTAAGCAAGCTTGGGCTTTTCATAATAAAGTGGCCGAATTAGCTGAAGCCGAAGGTCATCATCCGGCGTTATTACTGGAATGGGGCAAATTAACGGTGACCTGGTGGTCGCACTCGATTAAAGGCCTGCATAAAAACGATTTTATTTGCGCCGCAAAAACCGACGCACTGCTGTGATGATGGCAGCTTGACGAAAAAACTGGCGCCGAGGGCGCCAGTTTTATTTTGTGCAGAATTCTTTACGAAAATAACTGGTCTGTCAGCCATTCTATACCGTATCATGCATCATCTGTTAAGCCAGAGGTGTAATAAGGCTATGCGTTTAGAAATTCTTTGTCAAAATCGGCTGGGGCTGGCGCAGGATGTGCTGAATATTCTGGTCAGTTACCAGCTTGACCTGCGCGGTATCGAGGTTGATCCTTCGTTAAACAAAATCTATGTATCTTTCCCTACTGTCGACTTTCAGCAGTTCCAAGAGTTAATGGCAAAAATGCGCCGCATTAATGGCGTAGAAGACGTGAAAACGACGGCGTTTTTACCGTCTGAGCGTGAGCATAACGAATTAATGACATTATTGCGTACTTTACCCGATGGCTTAATTGCCATTGATGCTAAAGCCAATGTAACGGTAATTAATGATGCGGCGTTAGAAGCGCTGTCGGTTGCCCGCGAAGAGATTGCCGATCAATCGCTGCAAGGCATGGTAAAAGGCTTTAATTTTCTGCGCTGGTTAGAAGGTGATGACGTTTTGGCGCAAACTCGTCGTTTTGAAATTCATGGCAAACGCTTTATCGCCGACATTCTACCAGTACACGTGCCGGACGAAACGGGTAAAGATATCTTAGCGGGAGCGGTGATAAACCTGAAATCTGAGAGCCGGCTGGGTCAGCATATGATTGCCTTTAAAAAAGGCGATCAAGAAAGCTTCAATAGCATTCAAGCAACCAGTAATGCCATGCGCAAAGTGGTACGTGAAGCACGACGGATGTCGCAACTTGATGCCCCTATCCTGATTATGGGTGAAACCGGCACGGGTAAAGAGTTACTGGCACGCGCTTGTCATGCCGCGGGCGGACGTCACGGTAAACCGTTTTTAACAGTGCCTTGTGCCTCAATGCCTGATAACGTCGCGGAGTCTGAGTTATTTGGTTATGGTCCCAATGCTTTTGCCGGTTCGGCTGAAGGCAAAAAAGGCATTTTTGAACAAGCTAATGGTGGCACCGTTTTTCTCGATGAAGTTGGCGAGATGTCTCATCAACTACAAACGAAGTTATTGCGCTTTTTACAAGATGGTAGCTTTCGTCGAGTGGGTGAGGAGAAAGAAGTCAAAGTGGATGTTAGAGTGTTGTGCACCACGCAAAAAGATTTGCCAGCGATGGTGCAAGAATCGAAATTTCGCGAAGACTTGTTCTATCGGTTAAATGTATTGACGCTCAACCTACCGCCACTGCGGGAACGTCGCCAAGATGTGGTGCCGTTAGCGGAGTTTTTTATTGCGCGTTACGCTGCACGTTTAGGACGCAAAGCACCGAAGTTAAGCGAAAGCTGTAGTCAATTTTTGCAGCAGTATCCTTGGCCAGGTAATGTTCGGCAATTAGAAAATGCTTTATATCGTGCGGTAACCTTGTTAGATGGTAGTGAGTTAGATAAGCATCACTTACAGTTACCAAGCTATACCAGTGACTTTGGTTATTTAGAGCAAGACTTTGATGGCACTTTAGATGAAGCCGTAAAACGCTTTGAAGCTAATCTGCTGCGCAAGTTGTTTCCGGCCTATCCAAGTTCACGGCAATTGGCGAAAAAACTGGGTTTAAGCCATACAGCGGTGGCAAACAAATTGCGTGACTATGGCATTAACCGCAAGAGTGTAAAAATATAAAGACGATTTTGTAGTCTTTGCTGTACATCGGAAAGGCCGTCAGCCAGTGCTGACGGCCTTTCTGTTTGAACAAGCGGGAAAACAGCGGTTTTGTATGCTTAACTGTACAATTTGCTCCAGCTATCGCCTTCAGCTCTTCAGCGGCTTGCCTCTTTCTTTTTTCTGGCGCTCGCGCATGATGTCGGCAAAGACAAGGTAATAGGAGTTGTACAATGACTGATCATATTAATCCGCTAGGCACAGATGGTTTTGAATTCGTAGAATATACCGCTGCCGATGCTAACGGCATTCAAAAGTTAAAAGAGCTGTTTTTCGGTCTAGGTTTTACCGAAGTCGCCAAACACCGTTCAAAACAAGCTTGGCTGTATAAGCAGGGCGATATTAACTTTATCATCAACGCTGAGCCGAATTCGCAGGCCGAAGCCTTTGCACGCCAGCATGGTCCATCCGTGTGCGCCATGGCGTTTCGCGTAAAAGATGCCGCAGCGGCTTTGCAACATGCTTTAGCGAATGGTGCAAAAGAATATAAAAACCAAATTGGTCCGATGGAGCTCAATATTCCTGCCGTTTACGGTATTGGAAGCAGCTTGCTGTATTTTGTTGATCGTTACGGCGCGAGCTCAGTGTACGACATCGATTTTAAATACTATGACAACTGGCAAGTTGAGATGGCCCAACATGGTGTGGGTTTAGAAATTCTTGATCACCTCACGCACAATGTTATGCGTGGCAATATGAATTTGTGGGCCGGTTTCTATGAGAATATCGGTAACTTCCGTGAGATCCGTTATTTCGATATCGAAGGTAAACTGACGGGGCTGGTCTCCAAAGCGATGACGGCACCTTGTGGCAAAATTCGTATTCCAATTAATGAATCTTCAGATGACAAATCACAAATTGAAGAATTTATCCGTGAATACAAAGGCGAGGGTATTCAGCATATCGCGCTAACCACGGAAGATATCTATCAGACAGTTCGCACTTTACGTGAGCGCGGTATGGAATTTATGCCGACACCTGAAACCTATTACAACAAGGTAAATGAACGGGTCGAAGGCCATACTGAAGATCTCGATCAACTGCGCGATTTGCGTATTCTGATCGACGGCGCGCCGATGAAAGATGGTATCTTGCTACAAATCTTCACTAAGACCGTGATCGGGCCGGTGTTCTTTGAAATCATTCAGCGTAAAGGTAATGAAGGGTTTGGTGAAGGTAACTTCAAGGCCTTGTTTGAATCGATTGAAGAAGATCAGATCCAGCGCGGAGTGTTAAATAATGCGTAAATGGGCAGCCTTTCCATTAAAAGAAGGTGATATATCTCGTCAAGCGCATGCTGATTTTCCAGAGCAGGCCATTTATGAGCGTGAAGCGGGGCGCAGCGGCTTTTTTGGCCCCGCAACTCACTTCCATCATCGGCACGCACCCACGGGCTGGAGCGATTGGCAAGGCCCGTTGCGGCCACGCTTATTTGACTTTAATGCGGTGAACAGCAATAACACCGCTTCACCTTGGTCAGTACCGACCTTGTTACATAACGCCCATTGTAAATTTCGCACCTGGCGTTTAACTGACAAGATGTCGCGACTTGCTCGAAATGCCGATGGCGATGAGTTGTTGTTTATTCATGAGGGCAGTGCTGAACTGTATTGCGATTATGGTCATTTAACTTTGCGTGACGGGGATTACGTGGTGATCCCTCGTTCGACCATGTGGCGTTTAGAGCCGTCTGAGCCCATGCTTATTGTGTTAATTGAGGCGACCAACGACAGCTATCAATTGCCAGAAAAAGGCTTAGTGGGTAATCATGCGATTTTTGACCCTGCGATGCTCGATACGCCAAAAATTGATGAGGCGTTTAAAGCCCAATACAGTGAGCAGCAATGGCAGGTGGAAGTGAAACGACACAATGAAGTGTCGGTCATTACCTATCCTTATAATCCGCTGGATGCCATTGGTTGGCATGGTGATTTAGCTGTGATGCGCATTAACTGGCGTGATATTCGGCCTTTAATGAGCCATCGTTATCACTTACCACCGTCGGCACACACGACTTTTGTGGCACAACGATTTGTGGTCTGTACCTTTGTGCCTCGGCCTATCGAAAGCGATCCCGGCGCCTTAAAAGTGCCGTTTTATCATAATAACGATGATTATGATGAAGTGCTGTTTTATCATGCGGGTGATTTCTTTAGTCGCGATAATATTGAAAAAGGTATGGTCACTTTCCATCCGGCTGGCTTTACCCATGGTCCTCATCCTAAAGCGTTTCAGGCAGGGCAAGAGTATCGGAAAAAGTTTACCGATGAAGTGGCGGTGATGCTCGATACGCGAGATGCGTTGATTGCCGGCGATGCGGCAGTGGCTACCGAAAACCCTGACTATGTTAACAGCTGGAAAGTTAAGCCTTAATTGCCTGCACAAGGATAAAAAATGAAGTTAGCAAGTTTAAAAAATCAAACACGTGATGGCCAGCTTGTGGTGGTCAGCCGTGATTTACAGCATTGTGTTGCTATTCCACAAATTGCACACACGATGCAGCAGTTATTAGATAATTGGCAACAATTAGCCAGTAAAGCCGAGCAAGTTTATCAAGCGCTGAATCAAGGTAGCGTCAGTGATGCTCAGCCGTTTCAGCAGGCCGCGTGTGAATCACCGTTACCGCGCGCCTATCAATGGGCTGATGGCAGTGCTTATGTAAATCACGTTGAATTAGTGCGCAAAGCACGTAATGCCGAAATGCCGGCGAGTTTTTGGACCGATCCTTTGATGTATCAAGGGGGTTCAGATGATTTTATCGGCCCACGCGATCCTATCGTGGCGATCACCCCTGAGCATGGCATCGATTTTGAAGGTGAAATCGCCGTGATTACCGACGATGTGCCGATGGGAATAAGTGCCGACGCGGCCTTAGATAAAGTGCGTTTACTTATGTTGGTGAATGATGTGTCGTTGCGTGGCTTGATCCCGAATGAATTAGGCAAAGGTTTTGGATTCTTTCAATCGAAGCCCGCTTCAAGTTTTAGTCCTGTTGCCGTTACGCCTGATGAACTGGGGCAGCATTGGCAAGCCGGTCGTTTGCATTTGCCCTTGTTATCCACCTATAACGGCGAAGCTTTTGGTAAACCGAATGCCGGTATCGACATGACCTTTAATTTTGGTCAATTAATTGCGCATGCGGCAGCAACACGCAATCTGGGTGCAGGTGCTATTATTGGTTCAGGTACGGTGTCTAATAAGCAAGGCACTGACTATGGTACCGCGATTGCTGAAGGTGGCGTGGGCTATAGTTGTATTGCAGAAATCCGCATGATTGAAACCATTCGTGATGGTAAACCGACTACACGTTTTATGCAGTTTGGCGATACCATCCGTTTAGAAATGCTGGATCCACAAGGTCAAAGCATCTTTGGCGCTATTGACCAGCAAGTGACAGCTTCCCACTAAGCTGTTGCTGTTTGCAGGCGGATGCGCCGCATCCGCCTATTGCTGAGGGGACAACTTAGATGAAACTATACAGTTATTGGCGTTCCTCAGCTGCTTACCGTGTGCGCATTGCGCTCAATCTTAAGCAGCTCAGTTTTGAGACTATTCCCGTTCACTTATTAAAAGAGGGCGGGCAGCAGCATCAGCCGCCTTATCAGCGATTAAATCCAGCCGAGTTAGTTCCTGTTTTTATTGATGAGCAGGCAACACTGCATCAATCGTTAGCCATTATTGAATATTTAGAAGAGTGTTATCCGCAACATGCGTTATTGCCTGACAATCCGGTTGCGCGAGCACAAGTTCGCGGCCTAGCGCTGGATATTGCTTGTGAGATGCACCCGCTGAATAATCTTCGTGTATTGCAGTACCTAACGGGCCCGCTGGCGCTATCTGAAGCGCAAAAGTTAGAATGGTTGCATCACTGGTTGCATGTTGGCTTTAAAGCCTTTGAGCAACGCTTATCATCCTGTGCTGGCGAATATTGCTATGGCGACAGTGTCAGCTTGGCAGACGTGTGTTTAGTGCCGCAAGTGTATAACGCTCTGCGCTTTAAACTCGATATGATGCATTATCCGCAGATCAATCGTATTTATCACCATTGTCAGCAATTGGCGGCATTTGCTCTTGCTGCGCCAGAACATCAAAGTGATGCGCAACTGTAAATAACCTAACCTCCTCGATAGTGTTTGCTGTAAAGCGATTGCTGCAACGTTATCTTTACCGTATTGTGGTATTAACTGATGCAATGCTTCGCAAGCAAGGATTTTCGAGGTTGGGTAATTCAGAATGAGCAACGATGATATGTTCCAGTGGTGGCGACAAGCGCCGTTTGGTTGTGCTTTGTATCAAGAAACAGCGGCGCATCCTGAGCAATGGGTATTTGTTGATGCGAATGCAATATTCAAAGTGGTTACGGGATTAACGGCCGAGCGTTTAGCGCGTAGTCAGCCTGAAGAGTTTAACCGACATGCGGTGTACTTCTCAGAAAGCACGGCTTTATGTTACCAAGTACATAGTTATGCCCCTGCTACAGGGTTTTTCTTAGTGATCTTGCAGCAAATTCCCAATTTACATTTTGCCAGCCCGCCAACGGCCAGTCAGCGCGATCCTGTGGCTTTAGTCAGTTTACTGTTAGAACTAGGCCAGCATTTTAGTACGGTCGAACCGGCTGCATTACCCGCATTAATCCAGCAAGCTTTAGCCAAATTAGGGCAAACCGTGGCGGCAGATCGCGTTTATATTTTTAATTATGATTTTAACAACAATACCTGTTCAAACACTTTTGAGTGGTGCGCTGAGGGCGTTATGCCGGAGATCAATAGTTTACAAGGCGTGCCCTTAGCGGTTATCCCGCAATGGCTGCATGCACATCAAACAGGGCAGGAGATGCACATCCCTGATGTACCGTCGCTGCCAAAGGGGGATGCGTTAAAACAAATATTACAACCGCAAGGGATCAAAAGTCTTCTCACCATACCCTTGTTGGCGGGTATGGAACTGTTAGGTTTTGTTGGTTTTGATTCGGTGAAACAGTATCGCTATTACACCGAGCAAGAACGCTTAGTCTTAGGTGTTTTTGCTAGAATGCTGGTCAATGTGGAAGTGTCGGCAAGGAATCGGGCATTAAAGTGATGAAGTTACGCTTTCCAAAACGTTGGTTAAATCGCACGTTCTGTTATGTGGGTATTTTTGGTTTAGTCTTTCAAGGCACCGCAGCTATACACGCTTGGTGGAATCAGATCCCCATACACTATTTCTGGCCATTATTGCTGGCACCCTTGCTCTGTTTGGCATCAGGTTTAATACCGTTATTGCAACTGCAAAAAGAGCCTTAACGTTTCGGTTTAAACATTCCTCGTACCTGTAATTCATTGATACCGTTATCACTCAAATTGAAATTAATTTGGGCTGGACCTTTACTGAAATAATAAGATTCATCATTGATTTCCAATACAAAACGGCCACGCGCAGAACGGGCATTATCATCTTTGCTTAGCTTAATGAGATATTGGCCAAGTTGCAGTGTAAAGCCATGCAGAGGCTGGTTGATAAAGTCGGTTACCCAGACCTCACTGTCATCTTGTAAAATTAAAGCCAGTGAGTAAGACTGCGGTGGCATCGCAAAACGGCTTTGCTGTTGGCCTACCGTAAATTCATAGGCACCGGCTTCACGTTTCAATTGCAGGGTAAAAATCTGCTGCCGTTGTTCGCCACTGGCCGTTTGCAATTGCAATTGGCCATGGTATTTAAAGTCAGCATAACTGAAATGGCTGCAACACAGTAACCAGGCTAATACTACATATTTCATCTGATACCTCGGTAAAAATCAGACAGCTGTTGCATCGACTAATAGCGTTAATTGTTGTCCAGGCTGAAGATAGCGTTCAGTATTAATATTATTCCATTTTACGATATCTGCCACTGTAATGCTGAAACGCTGGGCAATTTTAACTAAAGAGTCGCCAGGTCTCACCCGATAATTTAGGGTGCGGGTTTGCTGAGTAGCGGTTTGTAAAGGACTGTTACTCCACAGCTGGATGCGCTGCCCCTCGTTTAAGACACTGTTAACGCTTAGTTTATTCCAGTTACGAAGCTGCGCTACCGTCACATCATATTTACGGCTAAGATCCCATAAAGTATCACCGCGCTGAATAATATGCTCGGTCATTTCACCGTTGCTGGTATGGGTATTATCGCTAGCGGCAATGCTTTGCTCTGAAGTGCTATGGTTGGTGCTGTTGGGGATCAGTAATTCTTGGCCAATCCTAATGGTATTGCCGGACAATTTATTTAAGCGCACTAACACGTCAACCGAGGTTTGATAACGACGCGCAATCACGCCTAAATTATCACCACTTTTCACACGATAAGGTTTAAACTGCATTAATTGCGTTACCGGTGTATTGGCTAACGCTTGGTTAAATACCTCGGCTTGCTCAATCGGTAATACCAGTTGATGGGGGCCATCTGGTGCGGTTGCCCATTGGCTAAACCCAGGGTTTAACGCCTGCAAATCCGCAACACTCATGTTGGCCAAGTCTGCAGCAATGGCTAAATCAACTTGGCTACCTACATCAACCACGGTAATTTTTGGCTCATTAGCAATAAACTTCCAGACAATTTGGAATTCTTCAGGACGTTGTAAAATATCAACCAGAGCTAATAATCTTGGAATGTAAATGGTGGTCTCTGCCGGTAAATCGAGCGACCAAAAATCAGTGGGTAAGCGGCGTTTTTGATTCGCTTTAATCGCGCGCATAATCCGACCTTCGCCAGCATTGTATGCGGCAATCGCGTTTAACCAATCATGTTCTAAGGTATCGTACAGATATTGCAAATAGTCTAAAGCGGCTTGGGTAGATTGCACCACATCACGGCGACCGTCGTACCAGGTGTTCTGTGCTAAACCAAAACGTTTGCCGGTGACGGGCATAAATTGCCACATGCCAACGGCATTCGCCGGAGAGGTAGCCAGGGGATCAAAGGCGCTTTCAACAATGGGCAGTAACGCCAATTCTAACGGCATTTGGCGCTTTTCTAGCTCTTGCACAATGTAGTACAAAAAAGGCTGGGCTCGACCCGCCACCTTATCTAAATAGGCTTGATTATCAGTATAAAAATTACGTTGTTCGACGATAGCGCGGGTTTGCGGCACCTTAAAACTTAATTGCGCTTGGATACGCAACCAAAGATCTTCCAACTCGCTGGCATCAAGCAGTTGTTGTTCACTGAGGCCTGAAGCCCATAACCTCGCGGCAATTTTCTCAGCCGAAGCGGTATTCTTGTGAAAATCTACAGCTTTAGTTTTTGCTGGTTGTGGCTGTGGTACCTGAGCTGTTGTTTCAGCATCAGACCCTGTCGTGCTGACACAGCCGGATAACAGTGCCAGTAAAACTACGGCAGAGATTCTTACAGACATAACGGAGATCCAGTTTTAAAAAAAATAAATATTACCTGTCTGACAGCTCAATGCAAGTCAGGATTTAAATTGATCTTTGGCTGCTCTTAAGTAAGTAAACAGCTCAAGAGCCGAGCTTTGTTTAAATTTGTGTTGTAACGCTATGTTTTCACAGCGTAAAAAAGGATTAATCTTTTTCTCTAACGCTAAATTAGAAGGCAAAGTTTCCTGATTATTTTGTCGCTTTAACTGACTTTGCTGCTGATAATGCAGTAAATCTAGGTTATCGGGCTCAACCTCACGGGCAAAACGCAAATTTGCCAAGGTGTACTCATGTGTGCAATACACTTTAGTGGTACTGGGCAAGCTAGCGAGTCGTTGCAAAGATTGCAGCATCTGCGCGGGTGTCCCTTCAAATAAGCGGCCACAACCGCCGCTAAATAAGGTATCACCGCAAAACAAAACGTCCGCTGAATAATAGGCTACGTGCCCAGCCGTATGGCCCGGCACTTGTAGAGTCTGACAGTGCCAATTAAGTTCCGGAAAATGAATGATGCTATTATCGGCAACGGTTTCGGTTAATAATGGAATTTTATGCTGTTCTGCAACAGGGCCGATGATCCGAACCTCAGGCCACTGCTGTTTTAATTGCGCCAGGCCTCCGGTATGATCAGCATGATGATGAGTAATTAAGATCCCAAGCAATTGTTTGCCGGTTTGCTGAAGGTACTGATTGACCACCGTGGCATCACCCGGGTCAACCAGCAAACAATAGGGTTGGTTCGGGCGTGACAGAACCCAGATATAATTATCCTGAAAGGCATGAATAGGGCTAATATCCAGCATTGGGAACTCCTTTGCATTTAATCAGGGCAGAACATTAACATGAAACCGGCACTTCGTGACAATCATCCTGCAGTCCCTTCCGGCTGGCACTGTTTTCGGCAAGGCCATGCCTTAGCCAGTGCGCTGGAGCAGGAATTAGAGCCGTGGTTGCAAAAAATCTTCGGTTATTACTTATTGAAGATTGGTGATTTAAGTAGCCAATTAAGTTTACCCAGTGCCCGCTTACGCCAACAATTAACGCTAGGCTCTGCCGAAGGGCAAGCAGAACTGCCCTCCGGCGCAAAAATGATTGCTGAGCCCGACGCGCTGCCAATAGCGGCAGCGAGCGTTGATGCGGTGCTATTAAGTCATTGTTTAGAATTTCAATCCGATCCGCATCACGTGATCCGCGAAGCGCACCGGGTGTTAATTGGCGATGGTTATTTATTGCTCAGCGGCTTTAATCCACATAGTGTGCTTGGGTTAACCCGCTTTGCGCCGTGGCTAAAAAACGAATTTCCGTGGCAAGGTCATTTTTTCAGTGCGGCGAGGATTAAAGATTGGTTGCACTTAATTGGTTTTGAAGTGGTCGGTGAGCAGCGGTTTTTTTGCAGTTCAATGTTAAGTCCAGACTATAAAGCTGGGCGTTGGCAACGTTTCAGTGAACGTCATTTACGCTATTTTGCGTCGAGTTATTTGTTGGTGGCGCGAAAAAGAGAATTACCCTTAACGCCGATCCGGCCAAAATGGCAGGTACAAACTGGCTTTTCTACCGCACAGGGCATCAGTGCCAGGCATGGCGCCCAGCGCAAATCAGTAAAATAAAGCTAACAAAGCCCAACAGATCCGCCAAGGCAGTTGGGCGTTGTTGTTGCGGTTAACGCTTTAATCGTGCAACTGTTCAATACGATAGCCGCGATCGGCCAGTAATTTTAATAGGCCATCTTCACCGACCATATGCAGTGCTCCCACTAATACCATCGTATCCTTGCCTTCCAGTTGTGTTAGCGTATCCAGCCAAGCATAGTTGCGTTTTGCCAAGGTGATTTGATAGATCTCAGGGATTTTTTTCATGTCATCGATAAATAAGTCAGCCAATTGCTCAGCATGACCACTGCGCCAAGCGGCCTTCATTTGCGACAACATGCTTTCGATTTTTTCTAAATCTTGTAAGGTTGAACTGATCACTTTGTTGGCGTCAATTTCATTTAATGCTGTCAGCACCGCCAGATGTTCATCGACCGTTTCTAACCCACTCATGCTTTTTTGCTGTTGCAAGCCTAATTGCAAATAGTGCATATCTACGCCGGTAGAAGCGGCACCGAGGCGTTGCAGTTCTTGTACTGAAATCATCATTGCGGCAAAAGCCGGTTTAAATTGTTCTATGGCAGTGAGTGGCCATTGCCGCTCTTTCGCCATGGCTTGAAGTTGCTGATACACTTTATTGGATAACACATCTTTTAAGTTCTGCCCCGGGCGATAAGTGTTTTGAGACATCATCTTATTCATCCCTGCTGGGCTGGTAAGTTGTTGCATGTCGGTTTCAAAAATCAAATGCTGGCTGGCATTAAAGGCGGTATCAAAAGCGTTAGGGAGGGGGAAGTCGTTTTCACTGAGTAGATGCACAGTGCCAACTAAGTAAAACTGGGTTTGATCTTTACTCACTTGCCAAACAGAAGCGGCAAAGACCGCTTGGCTGACACCGAAAAACAGCAATAATCCAATAGTAAGTAGTTGCCGCATAGCAAGCTCCTTCATTTAATAATAATATTAAGAGAAGAAGCCCGCCTCGTATTGTTACCACATCAAATCATCAGGAATTTGGTAAGCGGCATACGGATCTTCTTCATCGGCCTGTTCGACAGGGCGGTCCTGTTGCACGATAACGCTTTCTGGTTGGCGCTGTGCAATTTTAGCAGCAATCGCTGCGGGCACTAACACATAGTTTTCACCCTGCTTAACGATCGCAAGTAAACCACGAGTTAATTCACTATGCAACTTATTATTAACGTAAAGTCGCTTAACCACTTTGCCGTCGGTAAAGTTAAATGCCACTTCACCACTGGGCTTAATGGTATTGCTCGTTATTAATTGTGAAACTTGCGCCGCAATGGCTTTTTTCTGCAACAACTGTTCTTTTTGGCGGTTTAATTCTTGATCGCGTGCCACCTGCTCTTGGCGGCGTTGCTCGGCCAGTAAGGTGGCCTCGGCAACCACTTTTTGGTTTTTACCTGATTGCACACGTTGCTGATGTTGTTGCTTTTTTGCCGCTTTTAGTTTTTTCGGATCGGCTAAACCGGCTTTAAGCAGTTGCTCTTTAAAGGCATTACTCATGAGGTTACTCTTAACGATTTACGGGAATATTGCTTATACTAGCTCGACACAGGGCACTAACTCAAATCTGTCAGTTGAGGTATCATAGTCGCCTATCGTAAAGAGAGGTATATTTTGGTTTTTCAAGACTTAGGGCTGGACCCGCGATTATTGCGCTCGGTACAACATTTAGGCTTTGCCACGCCTACAGAAATTCAGCAAGAAGCTATCCCTGCAGTATTGGTGGGCCGGGATCTGATGGTCTCGTCCAAAACCGGTTCGGGTAAGACCCTAGCTTATTTGTTACCGATGATGCAGCGGCTGTTGAAAAGCCGCCCTTTGTCTAAGCAAGATGCCCGTGCGTTAATTTTGGCACCCACCCGCGAATTGGCAAAACAGGTGTATGCACAGTTGCGCTTATTTGTGTCAAATACGCCTGTTACGGCAGCATTAATTGTGGGCGGCGAGAATTTTAATGATCAAGAGAAGCTATTAAAACGCCAACCGACCGTTATAGTGGCGACGCCTGGGCGTTTTTTAGATCATCTTGAGCACAAGTCAGTGTTTCTGCAAGGCTTAGAAATGCTGATCTTAGATGAAGCGGATCGCATGTTAGACTTGGGCTTTATGCCGCAATTAAATGCTATTAATAAAGCCGCCGAGCATCGATTACGTCAAACTTTATTGTTTTCAGCAACCTTAGATCACACTGAAGTTGATGAGCTAACGGTTGCCTTATTAAAAAACCCGTTTCGGGTTGCCTTAGGCAGTGGGCATGAGCAGCACAGTGATATTCAGCAGCAATTTATGTTTGCCGATAACCTCACGCACAAAGAAGCCTTATTAGCACATGTGCTCAAACACGAGCCGGTGAAACAGCTCATTATCTTTACCGCCACTCGTGACGATGCCGAGCGCTTAGCGACCGTGTGTGTTGATAACGGTTTTAGCGCCATGGGCTTAAGTGCTCGGTTAAACCAAGGCCAACGTAATGCGGTGATGCAGCAATTCGCAGCCGGTAAGTATCAAGTGTTAGTGACCACTGACTTAGCCTCGCGTGGCCTAGATTTGCTGCAAGTAACCCATGTTATCAATTTTGACTTGCCGAAACACCCCGAAGAATATGTGCATCGGATCGGTCGGACGGGTCGTGCCGGTGCGAAGGGGCAGGCATTTTCCTTAGTCGGGCCAAAAGATTGGGCATCACTGCAAAAAATTGAAGGTTTTTTACGCCGGCCTGCAGAGTTTAGCGAGGTGGAAGGTTTAGTGGCGCGCTTCAAAGGCCCAACCGAGCCAGTAGAAAAAGCCGGTAAAGCGGCAGCGAAGTCAGCTAAAAGCACCATGAAAGCTAAACACTCGGGCAAGCCCAGCGCGAAAACGGTGAAAAAAGCACCGGCGAAGGTGTTCTTCCAAGGTGGCGATGACGGCTCGGCGCCCGTGCGACGTAAAAAAACACCACAAGATTGATGGTTTTTTCCACATTACTGCTACACTGAGTAAGTAAGGTTTAGCAGTCCTTGCCGGAACGGCCCAACAGAAAACTATTTTCTGTTCGTCTCGGTATTTATATTGACCACTTAATCAGCATCACTGATAATGCGGTCGAAGTAAGTATCAGCTCGATGACGTGGCCGGTATTATTTAAGTCGCCGGAATTTCGGCAAAATTTGTTAAAGTAAGAGAGTGTTATGTCACAGTTAATTTCTGGTACAGTTAAGTGGTTCAATGAAGATAAAGGTTTTGGTTTTATCGAGCGTGAAGGCGGTAAAGACGTGTTTGTTCACTTCCGCGCTATCAACGGTACAGGCCGTAAAACGTTAGTTGAAGGCCAACAAGTGACCTTTATCGTTACTGAAGGCCAAAAAGGCCCACAAGCTGAAAACGTAACTGTTATCGGTTAATTAGTAAAGATTTTAAAGAGCCGGCCTTAGCGCCGGCTTTTTTATTGCCGAATACCTTGCCTGAGTTACGCCTCTAAAAAGTGGTGCCTTCTAACGGTAGGGGTAATTGTTCATGACAAGCCGTTTTAAAGCCAAGCTGTATGCCAATCAAACGCACGCTGTGCTCTTGCCTGCGTTGCCAAGCCTGCGCTAATAGTTGTGCCAATAAGCGCGGATCTAAACGATGACATTGGGTTTCTACTGTCGTTTGCCGAAAATCACTGAATTTTAATTTCACGCCAATTTTTTGTAGTAATGCCGCTTTACCGCTTTGCGCTAAACGCTGCTCTAAGGTGGGTAATAACTGAAGCATTTCTTGTTCGGCTTGCTCTAAGTCCGCGATGTCGTTCGGCAATGTCTGTTCTACACCGATCGATTTACGTTCACGATCTTGCCGGACCGGGCGTTCATCAATACCTTGGCTGCGTTTAATTAACGTAGCGGCGAAGCTGCCAAAATGCCGAGATAACAAGGCAAGTCGCTCTATACTGATCTCTTCACCTGGCTGACAAATGTCACGGCAAAAATGAAATCCGAGCTTGGCAAGTTTCTCTGCGGTTTTTACCCCAACGCCGGGGATTTTGCGCAGGGCGAGTTGCAGAACAAAATCGTTGATAGCCTCGGGTGGGATCACAAATAAACCATCGGGTTTTTGTTCATCACTGGCGATTTTGGCGAGAAATTTATTGGGCGCTACCCCAGCAGAAACGGTTAAACCGGTTTCTGCTAACACCGAGCGGCGAATATCCGCAGCAATCAGCGTGGCGCTGGCTTTAAATTGCTTACAATCGGTGACATCTAAATAGGCCTCATCTAAAGAAAGTGGTTCGACGTGCTCGGTATAACGGCGAAATATGCTTTGGATCTGTTGGCTAACGGCTTTGTATTTATCCATGCTCCCGCGCATTAAGGTTAGATGCGGGCAACGTTTTAAGGCTTCATGTGTTGGCATGGCGGAGCGCACACCAAAAGCCCGAGCCGGATAATTGCAGGTGGCAATCACGCCGCGTTCAGATCGACTACCGCCAATAGCTAACGGAATATGCCGCAGGGCAGGGTTGTCGCGCATTTCAACCGCGGCAAAGAAGCAATCCATATCTAAATGGATAATTTTTCGATGCGACATAATCCTGCTGCAAATAGCGCTGTATGAATAACCAGTAATTTACGCCCCTTACAACACGTTGTAAAGCGAGTGGCAGTATTTCTGCACAGCCAGTAAGATTTTTTCAGGCTTCATTTCATTTAGCTGTCTGGATGTCTGTTTTTTCAGTGCAAGAATTAAAAAATAAGAGTAGAATAGCCAACAATTTTTAGACTGTTGTCAATCGATCAGCGTGGTAGCCGCGCGCAGGAGAAAGCATGTTAAAGCGTGAAATGAATATTGCAGATTTCGATCCGGAATTATGGCAATCCATGGTACAAGAAACTGAACGTCAAGAAGCCCATATCGAGCTTATCGCTTCAGAAAACTATGCCAGCCCTCGGGTATTGCAGGCGCAAGGTTCACAGTTAACGAATAAATATGCCGAAGGTTATCCGCACAAGCGTTACTACGGTGGTTGTGAATTTGTTGATTTAGCCGAAGATTTAGCCATTGCACGTGCCAAAGAATTGTTTGGTGCTGACTACGCTAACGTACAGCCACACTCTGGCTCACAAGCTAACTCAGCGGTATTTTTAGCGTTATTAAACGCTGGCGATACCATTTTAGGTATGAGCTTAGCGCATGGCGGTCACTTAACGCACGGTGCGAGTGTCAGCTCATCCGGTAAACTTTACCATGCTGTGCAATATGGCCTGCATCCTGAAACCGGCGTGATTGATTATGATCAAGCCGAAGCCTTAGCGCTAGAACACAAACCTAAGCTGATTATTGCTGGTTTCTCTGCTTATTCCGGTATTGTTGATTGGCAGCGTTTCCGTGATATCGCGGATAAAGTCGGTGCATACTTACTGGTTGATATGGCGCACGTTGCCGGTTTAGTGGCGGCGGGTTTATATCCAAACCCCGTACCTATTGCTGATGTCGTGACAACGACAACGCACAAAACCTTAGCCGGTCCACGTGGTGGTTTAATTTTGGCGCGTAAAAACGAAGCCATTGAGAAAAAGTTAAACTCAGCGGTGTTCCCTGGTGGCCAAGGCGGCCCTTTAATGCACGTTATTGCGGCAAAAGCGGTAGCCTTTAAAGAAGCCTTACAGCCTGAATTTAAAGTGTATCAGCAACAAGTGTTACTAAATGCCAAAGCCATGTGTGCTGAGATGATCTCTCGCGGTTACAAAGTGGTATCAGGCGGTACGGAAAACCACCTGTTCTTGATGGATCTCATCGACAAAGATATTACCGGTAAAGAAGCGGATGCGTGGTTAGGTTTAGCGCACATTACCGTTAATAAAAACTCAGTGCCTAACGACCCACGTTCACCTTTTGTGACCAGTGGCTTACGTATTGGTACTCCGGCTATTACCCGTCGTGGCTTTAAAGAAGCTGAAGCACGTTTAGTCGCCACACTGATTTGTGAAGTGTTAGACAGCCGTGGTGATGAAGCGGTTATTGCATCCGTCAGAGCCCGTGTTTCTGAGGTATGTAGCCGTTTCCCAGTTTATGCGTAAACTAAAATAACATGTTATGATGGCCGCAATTGCGGCCATTATTTTATCCGGCCATCTCAAAAAGTCCCGATAGGGTGATATAGAGAGCTCAGCATGTTTTGTCCCTTTTGTAACGCGGATGACACCAAAGTCATTGATTCTCGTTTAGTCGCCGACGGTCATCAAGTGCGTCGGCGTCGTGAATGTCTAGCTTGTCATGAACGTTTTACGACCTTTGAAGCTGCCGAACTGGTAATGCCGCGCATTATTAAGCGTGATGGTTCGCGTGAGCCTTTTAACGAAGATAAATTGCGCAATGGCTTATTACGTTCGTTAGAAAAACGCCCGGTATCTACCGAAGAAATCGAACAGCTGATCCATAAAATTAAATCGCAATTACGCGCAACGGGCGAACGTGAAGTCGGTAGTCATTTGCTGGGTAATTTAATTATGGATGAGTTAGTTAAAGTCGATAAAGTGGCCTATGTGCGCTTTGCTTCTGTGTATCGCTCATTCAAAGATATTCGTGAGTTTGGCGAGGAAATTGCCCGCTTGGGAGAGAAGTAACGGTGTCCTTTTCAGAAGCCGATCATCAGTATATGACGCTGGCGTTAAGCTTAGCTGCGGCTGGGCGTTTCACCACCGATCCTAATCCTAATGTGGGTGCGGTGTTGGTGAAAAACGCTCAGGTTATAGGGCAAGGCTATCATCGACAAGCGGGGCAGGGCCATGCCGAAGTGTATGCTTTACAACAAGCCGGCTCTGCTGCAGCAGGCGCGACTTGTTATGTCACGTTAGAGCCTTGTGCGCATTATGGTCGCACCCCGCCTTGTGCCGAAGCGTTAGTAAAAGCTGGGGTCAGTCGCGTGGTGATTGCCATGTTAGATCCGAATCCACTGGTGGCAGGCAAAGGCGTCGCTATCCTCGAAAGAGCAGGGATCAGCGTGCAGCATGGTTTGCTTACGAACGCCGCCCGGGCGCTTAATCCGGGTTTTCTCAGTCGGATGGAACGTCAACGACCTTATGTTTGGCTAAAAATGGCCGCCAGTTTAGATGGGCGCACCGCGTTAGCTAATGGCGTAAGTCAGTGGTTAACCGGGGATGTTGCCCGTGATGATGTGCAGCAGTATCGAGCGCAGAGCAGCGCGATTTTATCAACGGCGAGCACGGTATTAGCCGACAATGCACGCTTAACCGTGCGACAAACCGCCAGCGAGGCCATTAGCTGTTTAGCCGATGGTAACCTTCGCCAGCCACTGCGTGTCATTTTGGATCGGCAACAGCGCTTAACGGGGGCTGAAGCCTTGTTTAGCCAAGGTGGCGCGGTGTTAATTTGCTATGACGGCACACAAGCGGCAAAACAACTTAGCGCCAGTGCGGTTGCGGTAACGCAATGGCCTGTTGCATTGTTGCCATCAGGCCAATTCGATTTATCGGCTTTGCTTAAAGTGTTACATCAGCAACAGATCAACAGTGTCTGGACGGAAGCCGGCAGTACGCTAGCCGGGGCCTTATTGCAGCACGGTTTAGTCGATGAATTGATCTTGTATCAAGCGCCACTCCTATTGGGTGACTGTGCTCAACCCTTAGCGAAATTGGGCGATTTCCAACAATTAACCGCTGTACCGCATTTAACACTGCTGGATGTACACCAACTCGGCAACGATATTCGAATTCGGGCGAAGCCCACTACAGCAAATGTTGCCAACCCAACAAAAGAGAGCTGATATGTTTACCGGTATTATTGCTGCCACAGGTCACATTAGCCGCTTAACCGCTAAAGGCGGCGATTTAGAAGTGCAGATCCACAGTGAGCAGTTAGATTTTAGCGATGTGCAGTTAGGGGACAGTATTGCCAGCAATGGGGTCTGTCTTACCGTTACCCAATTGCTAGCCCAAGGCTTTGTCGCTGATGTATCCGCTGAAACACTCGCCTTAACCCGCTTTAGTCAGTATCAGGTGGGGCAGAGAGTGAATTTAGAAAAAGCCTTATTAGCCACCGGTCGATTGGGTGGTCATCTGGTCAGTGGTCACGTTGATGGCGTAACCGAGCTGCTGCGTATTGAAAAAACCGCGCGCGCCTGGCAACTGTGGTTTGCTATGCCTGCGGCGTTAGCCCCTTATTTAGCGCATAAAGGTTCGGTGACCATTGATGGCGTCAGCCTAACCGTAAATGAATTAAGTGCCACAGCCTTTCGTTTAACGATAGTGCCGCATACGGCTGCGCAAACGACATTGCTGCAGTTGCAAAAAGGCAGCTTGGTCCATATAGAGGTGGATCTGATCGCGCGTTATTTAGAACGCTTACTCCATACTAAAACACCTGCCCCTACAACAGGTGTTGATCTGGCGTTGTTAGCGCAACGCGGGTTTTTATAAAGAAGGTTAGCTATGCAACTGAATACACCTGCAGAAATTATTGAAGATATCCGCCAAGGTAAAATGGTTATTTTGATGGATGATGAAGATCGCGAGAATGAAGGCGATTTGGTGATGGCCGCCGAGTATGTCACGCCTGCTGCCATCAATTTTATGGCAAAGTTTGGTCGTGGCTTAATTTGTTTAACCTTATCGAAAAAACGCTGCCAGCAACTCAACTTACCCTTAATGGTCGACGCCAATAAATCACCGTTTGCTACCAACTTCACGGTATCCATTGAAGCTGCAGAAGGCGTGACCACCGGTATTTCAGCGGCCGATCGCGCCAAAACAGTGAAAGCGGCGGTGGCGCGTGATGCTCGCCCAACAGATATTATTCAGCCTGGGCATATCTTTCCTTTAATGGCGCAAGATGGCGGTGTATTAGTTCGTGCCGGCCATACTGAAGCCGGTTGTGATTTAGCGCGGTTAGCCGGGCTGGAACCTGCAGCTGTGATTGTCGAAATCCTTAATGATGATGGCACTATGGCGCGCCGTCCGGATCTCGAAGTGTTTGCGAAAGAGCATGATATTAAAATCGGCACCATCGCTGATTTAATTGAATACCGTAATCTCAATGAAACCACCATTGAAAAAGTGGCGACTTGTCAGTTGCCAACCGAGATGGGCGACTTTGAATTAGTGACCTTTAAAGACACTATTGATAATCAGTTGCACTTTGCTTTAGTAAAAGGCGAGATTGTCGCTGACGAGCCAACCTTAGTGCGGGTGCATTTACATAATACCTTTAATGATTTATTGCTGACCACTCGTGGCACTAATCGTAGCTTCCCGCTGCATACCGCCATGCAGCGCATTGCTGATGAAGGTGGCGTCTTGGTGTTGTTAGGTAAGCACGAAAGCACCTCAGAGCTAGTACAGATGGTGCAACATTTTGAAGCAGAAGATAAAGGTGAGAAACCGCCAGTGGCACCTTGGAAAGGCACCTCACGAAATGTAGGTGTGGGTTCACAAATTTTAGCCAGTTTAGGCGTGAAGAAAATGCGCTTATTAAGCAAGCCGATTAAGTACCATGCGTTATCCGGCTTTGGTCTGGATGTAGTGGATTACGTTTCTGAATAAGGCTATGCCCGAGTGTCAGAAATTATGCTATTATGCACGGCTAAATTTTGACGGCAGTTAAATAGTAAGGACAGGTCATGCAGGTAATTGAAGCAGGCTATGCAGCAAATGGTAAGAAAATTGCGATAGTAGTCGCACGCTTTAACGGTTTTATTGTTGAGAGTTTACTCACTGGCGCCATCGACACTTTGCGTCGCGTGGGTAATATCGCTGAACAAGACATCACTGTCGTACGTATTCCAGGCGCTTTTGAGTTGCCATTAGCGGTACAACGTGTTGCTGCAACCAAGAAATATGATGCGATTGTGGCTATTGGTGCGGTGATCCGTGGTGGCACACCACACTTTGAGTATGTCTCTGGCGAGTGTGTCAAAGGTATTGCCCAAGTGGGTATGCAGTATGACCTACCTGTGGCTTTTGGCGTTCTAACCGTAGACAGTATTGAGCAGGCGATTGAGCGTGCGGGTACTAAAGCCGGTAACAAGGGCGGCGAAGCAGCCATGTCGGCACTCGAAATGATCAATGTGCTTGCACAGCTGTAACAGGAAGCACAGATGAAACCTAACGTCCGTCGTCAATCTCGCTCACTCGCTGTACAAGGCATTTACAGCTGGCAAGTTAGCCACAACCCGATAGCTGACATTGAGCAGCAATTGTTATTGGAAAATAATGTTAAACATATCGATGTTGCGTATTTCCAAGACATTTTACGCGGTGTGGTATTACACCATTCCAAATTAGACGAAGCGATTAAACCGTATCTCGAGCGCCCGTTCGAAGATATCGACTTAGTCGAAAAAGCGGTATTACGTGTTTCAGCCTATGAACTGAAGTACCGTTTAGATGTCCCCTATAAAGTGATCATCAATGAAGCTATTGAATTAGCCAAAGCCTTTGCGGCTGATGATAGTCATAAGTTTGTGAACAGTATCCTGGACAAAGCGGTCAAGGTATTGCGTCCAAATTAATGGAGAAGCCGACGTCAGTCGGCTTTTTATACGCTATGGGTGAATTTGATTTAATCGCGCGATATTTCTCGAATATCGGCGTGAAGCGCACTGATGTCAGTATTGGTGTCGGTGACGATGGTGCGGTGTTACAGGTGCGTGATGGTTACGACATCGTTGTTACAACGGATACCATGGTCGCGGGGACTCACTTTTTTCCTGATGTTGATCCGCGTGCACTTGGTCATAAATTAGTGGCTGTCAATGTGAGCGATCTAGCCGCGATGGGGGCAGAGCCAACATGGTTATCGTTGGCGATGACGTTACCCTCGGCAGATGAAAGCTGGTTAGCGCAATTTGCTGCCGGTTTGCATGAAACCGCCGAATACTATAATTGCCAATTGATAGGGGGGGACACCACACGTGGCCCACTCAGTTTCAGTATGATGGCTAAAGGCCAAGTACCGCGTGGTAAAGCCATTACCCGTGCCGGTGCTAAAGTGGGTGATTATATTTATGTCACGGGTACACTGGGCGATGCAGCTTTGGGCTTAAAGTTGGTGCAAGGACAATGCGAGATCAGTAAAAAGCATCAAGGCCATGTGTTACAGCGTTTTCATTATCCCTCTCCTCGGGTTGCTTTAGGTCAGGCGCTGCGCAATACCGCCAGTAGCGCAATGGATATCTCTGATGGCTTAGCCGGTGATTTACCGCATATCTTACGTCGCTCGGCAGTAGGGGCTTATGTTGATATTCAACGTTTACCCATGTCACAAGCGTTGAAAGATAGCTGTACAGCAGAAGAAGCCATGCAACTGGCGTTATCGGGTGGTGAAGATTACGAGTTACTCTTTACCGTACCAGAGAATCGCCGCGGCTCACTTGATGTGCTACTGTCGCCTTATGGCGTGCCAATCACCTGTATTGGCCGGATCACTGGGGCGGTGGGTAAACTGGAATTAAAAGCCGGTGAACAGCCTTATGCGTACCAACATCAGGGGTTTCAACATTTTCTATGACAACAGCAAACAGCAAAGCCCGATTTCAGCTGGGTAAATGGCAACATTTTTTAGCCCTGGGTTTTGGCAGTGGTTTAGCACCAAAAGCACCGGGTACCTTTGGTACTTTGGCGGCACTGCCGTTGGTTTGGTTACTTAGCCTTGCCGGTCAACCTTGGTTATTGCTATTTATCGTTTTAGGAACTTTACTGGGTATTTATGTTTGTGGCAAAGCGGCAGCCGATGTGGGTGAACATGATCATGGCGCCATTGTTTGGGATGAAATTATCGGTTTTGCTCTAACGATGCTCTTGGTGCCCATCAGCTGGCAAAGCCTGTTGCTGGGCTTTATCTTGTTTCGGTTGTTCGATATTTTAAAACCTTGGCCTATCAGCTGGTTTGATCGCAAGGTACACGGTGGTTTCGGTATTATGCTGGATGATTTACTGGCCGCGTTACCTGCTTTAGCCATCTTGCATCTATTGGTGTACCTGTCATGGTTAAACTAAGGGCTGTGACCACACCGTAATCACTATCACCAAGGAGGGCTGCATGTCTCGTTTTCTGTTCATCATCTTTGTTTTGATGTGTCAGAGCGCTTTGGCGGCCCCACCTTCCGTGTATGACTATGATCTGAAGCACTGGACCAGTGCCGAAGGCTTATCAAGCAATTCTGTTCGAGCGATCACGCAAGATAAACTTGGCTATATCTGGCTTGGTACTCTGTATGGTTTAAACCGTTTTGACGGCCAACATTTTGAAGTATTTAGTAATGAAACCCATCCGAAATTAGCCAGTAATGCGATTACCCGTTTACTGACTGACAGTGACGGTAAAATATGGATCGGTACCAAAGCGGGTTTGTCGGTGTTGGATCCTGCCACTCTAGAATTACAACGCTTACCGATTTACAGTGAAGTGACTTCGCTGCTTGAAGTGGCGCCAGGCGAGATTTGGGTCGCCGCTGATCAATTATTTAGTGTGCAGCAAGATAAGGTACGCCGGGTCGAGCAAGTCAAAGCGGTGGTCAGTCAATTAGCCCAAACCAGTGAGCAGATCTGGGTAATGGCCAGCGATTATTTGCATCAGCGCTCGGCTGACGGCAGCTGGCAGCAATTCGCCTTGCCACTTGCATTAGCACAAAACCCCGTATACGACTTAGCATGGACCGATAACGGTTTACATATTGCCAGTGAAAACGGTTTATATCAGTTACAAAGCGACGGTGAGATCACCGCGCAGTTACTGCCTGACAACACCATGGCACCGGTATATCGCTTGTTACAAGATAATACGGGCGCGCAATGGCTTTCTTCTTATCGTAAACTATTTTTTCAATATCCCGGACAAGCTTGGCAAACGGTTACGGTTGCCGAACTTGGCAGTTCACCTTGGTTTAGCCGGGTGTTTCAAGATAAAGAGCATAATATTTGGCTGACCAGTTTCAGCGATGGCATTTTTATGGTCAATCGCAGTCAAATTCGTCGGTTAGTTCCCGGCAGCGATCCCATTATTCGCAGTGTCTCACTTACACCTCAAGGTAAGCTGTTATTAGCCAGTCAAAGCGAAGTGGGCTATTTAGACATGGCTGAACGTTTTCAGCCCTTGATCGCTGCCGAACAATTGCAAGGGCAAACGGTACATGCTCTCTATTGGCCTAGCCCTGAGCAGCTATGGCTGGGGCTGGAGCGAGGTTTATACCAATATGATGTGAAAACGGCCCAGCTCAGCGTGTTATTTCCCCAGTTGCAAGGCCAAGCCGTTAGGGTGGTGAAACCGGCGGAACAGGGCGGCATTTGGATCGGTAGTCTTAATGGTTTATATCATGCACAAGATAATGTTTTAACCTTACTTCCCTTTAACGCCGAATTAGAATCTAAACAGATCACCACTTTAAGTCAGCATAAAGGCCAAGTGTTGTTTGGCACCAGTCGTGGTTTATACCGTTGGCAAAATGCACAATTAACTCGTTTAGGCATCGGCAGTGCCCTTTATAACGCTTATATTTTAGCGACATCAGTGTTACCCGATGGCACTGTGCTGGTGAGCACTTTAGATGATGGTGTGTATATTCAAAGACCCAATAACGCGTGGTTACATTTGCACAGCGGTAATGGTTTATTACATGGCCCTGCCTTAAGTTTTTATTTTCACCAGCAGTCGGGTTGGCTCTGGGTGAGCACGCATAAAGGGATCTTTCGTTTACGCGTCGACAGTTTGCCGCAAGCGGCCGATGAGGGGTTTCGTTTAGAAGAAGTGCTATCGCCCTACGATAGGCAGATGGGCTCGTTAACCAGCCGTTGTTGTAACGGTGCCGGCCAGTCTAAAGTGGCGTTCTGGCAGCAACAGCTATGGTATCCAACATTACGCGGTTTGGTTGCGGTACCTGAAGAATTAGATAGTACTACCCCCAAGACATTAAGACCCATTTTGAAGAAAATCAGTGCTCAGCAAAGTTATCCGCTGTCGGGTCAACAACTGCGGCAAGTTCTGGAACGGCAAGAGCGCAATCTAACCATCAGTTATTCAGCGCTTGAATATACTCGGCCTGATAGTGTGATTTTTCGTTATCAGTTAATGGGCTTTGATCAGCAGTGGCATGAAGTGGTCGATCGGCGCGAAGCGGTCTATACCAACCTGCCACCTGGCAACTTTACCTTTAAATTACAGGTAAGGTATAACTATCAACATTGGTTGGATGCCCAAGAAACGCAAATTCAATTAGTGATCCCGCGCCGCTTTGATGAAACCTTGGTGTATCGCTTGCTGTGGCTCTGTTTGTTATTGTGTTTGTTTTATGGCTTATTTTGGCTTTATCGGCAAAATAACTTACACAAACAGGAGCAATTAACCAGTTTGGTGCGACAACGTACCCAAGAATTAGAAAACACCAATCAAAAGCTGAATGAATTGAACGAGCAACTCAGTCAATTAACGCATCGTGACACCACCACCGGCTTACGTAATAAACGCTTTATGTTTGAGCAACTGCCTAAAGATATCGAGCACTTTCAGCGCAATCGTCAAGCGTTAACCGAGCAGGGTAAAACCATCGCGTTGTTGCTGCTTGAACCTGATCATTATCAGCAAATTCTTTTAAAGTATGGCGTTAGCACGGCGGATAGTTTGTTACAACAATTAAGCTCGTTATTAAGTCGAGAAACCCGCGGCTCAGATTATGTGGTGCGTTTTGTTGATGCACGTTTTGTTTTAGTGTTTCGTGATATCGCGCAAGAGTTGGTGGCATCTTATAGTTGCCGGTTGCTAGAACAGATTGCGGCCAGTCATTTTACGCTGCCCGATGGTGAAGTGATTAATCTAACCGCATCTGGTGGTTATGCACTTTATCCGTTACCTTTACTCGGTGGCCAGTTGTTGAATTGGGAAAGCTCAATGCAATTAGCCGAGCAGGCATTACTGCAGTTAAAAGCTCAAGGTTTAAGCGCGGTGGTGGGCAGTTTGGCATTTGCCAGTCAATTAGATGCGTTTGAATTTGAAGAAAGTGTTGATTTACCGTTGCAGATTAATCGCTTGTTAGCTGAAGGCTTGATTTGGTTAGAGCAGCATCGGCTTTAACACGGCTCTAGCAAAGACGACACCCGCGTTTTGGGTGTCGCCTGTCTAGCGCTGACTACTCTTCTTTTAATAAACGCTGCGCTTGTGCCAAAATACCGGCACTGTCTAAGCCTAATTCTTGATAAATCTCTTGTTGCGTACCGTGTTTAATAAACTCATCTGGTAAGCCTAGGTTGAGGATCTGGCCTTGATAATGTAGCTGCACCAAGTACTCATTTACCGCAGAGCCGGCACCGCCCATAATGGCGTTATCTTCAACGGTCATCACGTAACGGTGATCCACGGCTAATTGTTGTAACAGTGCAGTATCCAATGGCTTAACAAAGCGCATATCAACTAAGGTGGCGCCAAGCGCTTTGGCCGCTTGCTCACAGGCGCCAAGCAGTGGACCAAAGGCTAAGATAGCCAGTTCTTTACCGCGCTGTACCACTTTTGCTTTACCCAGTGGTAATAACTCCATCGTTGTTGCGGCCGCTTGGTTGTTACCGCTACCTCGTGGATAGCGAACGGCGGCCACCCCGTTATGTTGATAGCCGGTATAAAGCATCTGCCGGCATTCATTTTCATTAGATGGCACCATAATGGTGATATTGGGAATGCAGCGTAAAAAGCTGATATCAAAAGCACCTTGGTGAGTTGGGCCGTCAGCGCCTACAATGCCTGCGCGGTCAATGGCGAACAACACATCTAATTGTTGCAGCGCCACATCGTGGATCAGTTGATCGTAACCGCGTTGTAAAAAGCTCGAGTAAATAGCCACTACCGGTTTTAAGCCCTCAATGGCCATGCCTGCGGCCAGCGTCACCGCATGTTGTTCGGCGATGGCGACATCAAAATAGCGCTTAGGAAAGCGTTTTGAAAACGCCACTAAGTCAGAACCTTCTCGCATGGCAGGGGTAATACCTTGTAGCCGCTCATCTTGCTCTGCCATATCGCAGATCCACTGGCCAAATACATTGGAAAAGGTTGGTGCACTGGCTTTTTTGGCCGGTTGCGTTTTAGCCGCAGGATCAAATTTTGCGACCGCATGATAACCAATCGGATCGGCTTCGGCAGGGGCATAGCCCTTTCCTTTTTTCGTGACGATATGCAGTAGCTGAGGGCCTTTAAGCTGGCGCATATTGCGAATGGTATCGACCAAGCCTAATACATCGTGACCATCAATTGGGCCGATATAATTAAAGCCAAGCTCTTCAAAGAATGTACCGGGTGTTACCATGCCTTTGAAATGTTCTTCAGCGCGGCTGGCTAACTGATGTAAGGGTGGCATGTTGCTGAGGATTTTTTTGCCGCCCTCACGCAAGCTAGTATAAAAACTGCCCGATAAAATGCGGGCAAAGTATTGGTTTAACGCGCCAACGTTCTCTGAAATAGACATTTCATTGTCATTTAAGATCACTAGCATGTCCGGTTTAATTTCACCTGCGTGATTTAAGGCTTCAAATGCCATACCTGCTGTAATGGCGCCATCACCGATAACCGCAACAACTTTACGTTGATTCTTAGCTTGTTGTGCTGCCACTGCCATGCCTAAGGCTGCGCTGATGGAAGTACTGGAGTGGCCTACCGATAACACGTCATAGACACTTTCTTCCCGATACGGAAAAGGGTGCAGGCCTTCTTTTTGGCGGATGGTGTGCATTTGATGACGACGACCCGTGAGGATCTTGTGTGGGTAAGCCTGATGGCCTACATCCCAGATCACCCGATCAAAAGGCGTGTTGTAAACATAATGCAGGGCAACAGTCAGTTCGACGGCACCTAAACCTGAGGCAAAATGACCACTACTTTGGCTAACGGTTTTTAATAAAAACTGCCGCAGTTCATGGCTCAGTTGGGGTAAGGTTTCCTGAGGTAATTGCCGAAGCTCATCGGGCAAATTAGCCTTAGTTAACAGTGGATATTCCGTCATATCAATTTGCATAACAAATGCCTATGTTAAAACTTTCTGGCAATAATATAGTGGGCAAAGCGTGCAAGCTCAGCCGTATCGTAGGGTAGCCGTTCGAGTGCGGCAAGGGCTTCTTGATAAAGTTGTGCCGCTTTATCTTTGGCACCGGCAAGCCCCAGTAAGGCCGGATACGTAGCTTTGTTGGCTTTAAGATCAGAACCCTGTGTTTTTCCTAAAGTGGCCGTGTCGCTTTCAATGTCCAGAATATCGTCCTGCACTTGAAAGGCCAAACCCAGCGCACTGGCAAACTTTAACAAATCCAGCAGGATCTGTTCATCTTCTACCGGGCTGGCGTAATAGGCTAGTTTAACTGTGCTTTCAATTAATGCACCCGTTTTTAAACGATGCATTAACTCTAATTTCTCTAAAGTGATTTTTTGATTGGTTTGTGCCAAGTCTATCGCTTGGCCGGCACACATGCCGGTGGCACCCGCTGCTTGTGCCAGCGTTTTCACCATTAACACCTGCCTACGCGGGCAAACCTGTTGGTAATCATGACTGCTCAATAGCTCAAAAGCAAAAGCTTGCAGTGCATCTCCGGCTAAAATCGCCGTGGCTTCATTATAAGCTTTATGGCAAGTAGGTTTGCCGCGGCGCAAATCGTCGTTATCCATGGCCGGCAAGTCGTCATGAATTAATGAATAACTGTGGATCGCTTCAATGGCCACTGCTGGGGCATCGAGATCAGCCAGTTTGGCACCTAACATTTGACCTAGGCTATAAACCAGAAAAGGTCGAACCCGTTTGCCACCCAGCAATAAACTGTAAGCCATGGCGTCATGCAACAAAAAGTTCGTTGGAACTGTTGTGGTAAGCGCCTGTTGCAGTTGTTGTTCCACCCGCTGCTGAAATAGCGATAGACTGGTTGGGGCCAAGGTTAGTCTCCTGTTTGCGGCTCAAACGGCTGCAGAGGTTCAGGTTGTTGTTGCAACAAAATCTGGACTTTTTGTTCCGCAGCGTGCAGTTGCTGCTGACTGTGTTTGACCAAACTGATCCCACGCTCAAATTGGCCTAGGGCTTGCTCTAACGACAGCTCACCCTGTTCCAATTGTTGGACGATGTGTTCGAGTTCTTGGATGGATTGTTCAAATTGGCCTGGGTCTGCAGATTTTTTACTCATATTATTCCCCAAAAAAACTGTGCGCAACCTTATCGTAGCAGGCTATTATGGTCAATGAAATTGCGTATAGTAACGACTAAATTGGTATTCTTTGCTGATTTATTGCTTAATGATTCAGAGTTAAGGTCGATAACTAGTTTGCAGCTGATATAAAATAACTAAAATCAAGATTCAAAAGCCAGCCCCGGCACTGTTTTGGAAGGAGTAGGATGTGGATTTAGCGACCTTAATCGGATTGATTGGCGCAATTGGCTTTATTGTAATGGCGATGTTTATCAGCAGTAGCGGTGACGTCGGCATGTTTGGTGATTTGGTCTCGGTGCTCATTGTATTTGGTGGCTCGGTATTTGTTGTACTGTCTAAATTTACGTTGGCACAATTTCTCGGTGCGGGTAAAGCCGTGGCAAAAGCCTTTATGTTTAAAATTGAATCACCAGAAGAGCTGATTGAAACCGCTGTGCAATTAGGTGGTGCCGCCCGTCAAGGTGGTTTTTTAGCCCTAGAGGAGGCTGAAATTCCCAATGGCTTTATGCAAAAAGGCATTAATATGCTGGTGGATGGTCATGACGCTGATGTTGTGCGAGCTACCATGCAAAAGGATATTTCGTTAACCGAAAAGCGCCATGAAACGGCTATTGCCATTTTTCGTAGTCTGGGTGACGTCGCACCGGCCATGGGGATGATCGGTACCTTGATTGGTTTGGTGGCGATGTTATCTAACATGGATGATCCTAAAGCCATCGGCCCGGCGATGGCGGTGGCACTGTTAACGACGTTATATGGCGCCTTTGTCGCCAACGTTATTGCCATTCCGTTGGCCGACAAATTAGCGATCCGCAACCAGCAAGAAAAACTGAACAATATGTTGATCTTAGATGCGGTATTAGGCATTCAAGATGGGCAGAATCCAAAGGTTATTGAAGGGATTTTACGTAACTATTTAGCGCAAAATAAACGCGAAGTAGCAGGAGAGGCGGCATGAGTGACGAAGAAGAATGCAAATGCCCACCGCCTGGGTTACCCGCTTATATGGGAACCTTTGCTGATTTAATGGCGCTTTTGATGTGCTTCTTCGTGTTGTTATTAGCATTTTCTGAAATGGACGTGTTGAAGTTTAAACAAATTGCCGGCTCTATGAAGTTTGCCTTTGGTGTGCAAAATAAAATTGAAGTGGATGATATCCCGAAGGGAACCAGTGTTATTGCCATGGAGTTTCGCCCTGGGCGGCCTGATCCCACGCCAATTGAAACGATCCAGCAGCAAACCATGGAAATGACCCAGCAAGTCATTGAATTTCAAGCGGGTGAAGAAGACTCTGCCGGTGGGCGCCAAGATCAACGCGATGATCAAACCGGTGGTCAATCGGCATTAAATGCTGAGGACCAAGAAGCCGCCGATGCCAAAGCGGCCGCTGCCGCAGAAGCCGCCCAAGAGCAGGTTAATGAAACGGTGAAGAAGCTAGCTGAAGAGCTGGAGCAACAAATCGTTGACGGCGCAGTGGAGTTAGAATCATTGGGGCAGCAAATCATTATTCGTATCCGCGAAAATGGCTCTTTCCCGTCGGGCTCTTCTTTTTTACAGCCGCGCTTTATCCCGATAGTGCGGCAAATTGGGGTGATGCTCAATGATATTCCCGGTGAAATCACCGTCAGTGGGCATACCGATGATTTTCAGGTGGGTGATGAGTTACATGCCAACAACTGGGATTTATCGGCTAAGCGAGCCGTTTCAGTGGCCACCGCCTTAATTGCCGCGCCGGGCTTTGATCGAAACCGCATTGTCGTGGTAGGGCATGCTGATACTCGCCCCTTGATGCCAAACAATAGTGAGCTGAATCGTCGGCGTAACCGGCGTGTCGAAATCTCGATTATGCAGGGCAAGCCGAAGGTGTCTGATCCGATCAGTTTTGAACCGGCAGCGAATCCTTAAGTCAGCAAACGCCTAATCGCTTGATTAGGCGTTTTTGTTACGCTTGGTTATAATGCGCAACATTGTTAGCTAAATGCGCCCATCATGCTCGAATTTATTATTAAGTTGCATCCTGAAATCGCCATCAAAAGTAAGTCGGTGCGCAAGCGTCAAACGTTGCTGGTGGAGCAGAATCTCAGAACCTTACTAAAACATCTGCCGCATAAAGTGAAAGTCACCGGTTATTTTGACCACCTAACGGTCACTAGCCAATACGAGACGAGCGCTTGGCGCCAAGAATTAATTACACGTTTAAAATGTATTCCCGGCATTGTGGCCTTTGCTCAGATGCAAACGCGCCAGTTCACTGATTTAGCCGATCTATTCCAACAAGTTGCGGCGGTTTATCAATCGCAAATTATCAACAAAAGCTTTTGTGTTAGGGTGAGACGCCAAGGGGAACATGAATTTAGTTCACTCGACGCCGAGCGTTATATTGGTGGCGGCTTAAACCAATTAGTCAATAGCGCGCGAGTGCAATTAAAGCAGCCTGACTTAGAGATTAAATTAGAGATTAAACAGCAGCAATTTTTACTGGTCACCGAGAGCTTTTCAGGCATGGGCGGCTTACCGATCCCATCGCAATCGGATGCCTTGTCGTTGATCTCGGGCGGCTTTGATTCGGCTGTTGCCAGTTATTTAATGATCCGCAAGGGTTTACGCACGCATTATCTGTTCTTTAATTTAGGCGGTGCAGCACATGAGAACGGTGTGCGCGAAATCGCCTTTTATCTATGGAAAACCTATGCGGCCTCGCATCGGGTGAAGTTTGTCAGTGTCGACTTTGCCCCCGTTGTGGCAGATATTTTGGAACATGTACCCACGGGGTTAATGGGGGTCGTTTTAAAACGCCTGATGATGCAGGTGGCCAGCGCTATGGCTGAAAAGCTTGGGATCTCGGCAGTGGTCACCGGTGAGAGTATTGGCCAGGTTGCAAGTCAAACTCTGGCTAACTTGGCCGTGATCGATCAAGCGAGCCCCAGCTTAGTTTTACGGCCGCTTATTTATCATGACAAACAAGATATTGTGGATTTAGCACGACAAATTGGTGTGGCCGAGTTGGCGGGAAGTATGCCGGAATATTGTGGCGTGATTTCACAAAATCCGACGGTGAATGCCATCCTCAGCGAGGTCATCACAGCCGAAGCACAGCTCGATCCGCGCAGGATAAATCAAGCCATTGAGCAAGCTAAAATCCTCGATATTCGAACCGTTGAATATCAAGCAGAACAACAAGCGGGTGTTATCGCTACCGAGGCGATATTACCGGCTAACGCGATCGTGTTAGATATTCGCAGTCACGACGAAGTCGACGCGCGGCCACTGCAATTACAGCAGCATCAGGTACTGACCATTCCGTTTTACCGTTTAGCCACGGCGTTTGCACAGTTAGATCAGCAACAGCAATATTACTGTTATTGTGAACGTGGCGTGATGAGTCGTTTGCAGGCTTTATTGCTGCAAGAGATGGGATTTAACAATGTTGCAGTGTATCGGCCTTAATTATCTTGCAGCGCTTGCCATAGCGCTTGATTGGCCGGAACCGCTAGCTGATGTTTTGCCGCCGTGGCGACAATAAAGCCGGTGATCACGCTAAGCTCGGTGGGGCGGCCATGGTAATGATCTTGCTGCATTGATGAATAGTTATTGGCCGTCGCGGTGATCACCTGTTGCACTTGCGCAAAGGTTGCCGCAAACGGCAAATCAATCTGTTCAAGCGACGCCAGCTGACAGACTTCGCTGACAATTTGCTGCAATTGAGGTTGATGCTCTGCCGCCGCTAAAGCACCATTTTTACAATTTAACACTGCAGTGAGCGGGTTAATAGCCGCATTAATCGCCAGCTTTTGCCATAAAGCCGCTATGATATTCTCGGTGACAGTTAACGGGCCTAAAGCCTGATTTAAAGCCGTGAAAACGGCTTTGCGTTGTGCACTCGCGGCCTCATTCAGTGGGCTGAGCATACTTTTACCTTGGCCAGTATGGCGGATCTGCTCTGCTTGTCGTAAGGCACCATGGCTAGTCGTTAAAAACCAGATCCCTTGCTTAGCCCGTGCAAATTGCCGCAATGCCGCAAGGTCTGGCATACCATTATGGGAAACGACAATTTGGGCGTTGTCAGTGAGATGAGGTTGTAGTTGGGCTAAGGCCTCGGTAACGGCATAGGCTTTTACCGGTAAAAACAAGGCATGGATGGGGGAGACTGCCGCTTGAAAATGGCATTGTTGCTCGGTGTGATCTAGCGCCAAAAAGCGCACGCTTAACAATTTAGGTTGACGCAACCACAAACGTACTGGCGTATTAGCCTGTTGCCAACGACAGGCAGCAAGCAGGCCAATAGCGCCTTGGCCAACGACGGTCCAGTTTAACGCTTGCTGCGTGGTCGCCATAAATGCCACAGTTTACGCACAACAAAAAAGGTTAAAACCCCAGCCATATCAGCTACCCAATCCCAAAAATCGCCAGTGCGTCGCGTATAGTTTTCTTGTATCACTTCAATTAAGGCGCCATAGATTGCCAGTAAAAGTAGAATCTTCCAAAACACTGCTCGAAAGCCTTTCCAAATTAAGCCACTGAGTACAAAGAAAATACCAAAATGGGCCACTTTATCGAGATTTTCAATTTTAAAAAAAGACAACTCGCCAGCAAGCTTGTGGCCGTTAATCTCGGCCATAAAGCCAAAAGTGGCTAACAGCAGACATAATAAAAACAAAAAGCGATAAAACGATTGCGGCACGTTCTCATCTCCGATAAATGGGGCTCGGATTGTAGCAGTTTTCTGGTTATAATCACCAGCATAGACCGAGATAGGAGAGCAAGATGCCCGCTTTTGATATAGTTTCTGAAGTTGACCAGCAAGAGGTACTAAATGCGGTTGATAATGCTAACCGTGAATTACAAACGCGTTTTGATTTTCGCGGCGTAAATGCTGAATTTACCCTCAAAGATAAACAAATTAACATGGTGGCTGAGGCAGAGTTTCAGTTACAGCAAATGCTCGAAATCTTTTTTGCCAAAGCGGTGAAACGCAATCTAGATGTGCGCTCTTTTAAAGAAGGCGATGTGGTGCACTCGGGTAAAACCTACAGTTTAGCGTTATCGCTGCGCCAAGGTATCGAAACGGATATGGCGAAAAAGTTGGTTAAATTGATTAAAGACAATAAGTTAAAAGTGCAAGCCGCTATTCAAGGCGATCAAGTGCGCGTTACTGGTAAAAAGCGCGATGATTTACAAGAAGCTATCGCGGCGGTGCGTGCAGCTGAATTAGAGCAAGCTTTTCAATTTACCAACTTTCGCGATTGATTTGCAGTTAAGACTTCTAGAAGTCTATTGACTTAACGCTGATTCAGCGTAAACTTGCGGCGGCTCTTGATAGAGCCGCCGCTTTTTTAGGTGCTTGGTCGCTGCTTTTTAACGTCATCGACCAAGTTAAACGGGAATCTGGTGTAAAACCAGAGCTGCCCCCGCAACGGTAAGCAACTTAAAGTATTTCATCCGCCACTGTCGCAAGATGGGAAGGCGAAATACTCGCGTCAGCAGGTTGTTAGCCCGGAGACCGGCCTAAAAGTCCTTCAAACCAAAGAAATGTGCGGTGGGCACATTGCTGGAGTATCTATGTTTAAACCTTCTTGGGCGCTGCTTTTGTCAGCCGTGCCTACTGCTGTATCCGCGACTGACGCGGTCGAACATATCAGTGTTTACGCTAATCGTACCCCTTTAGCCACTTCCGAAGTGTTAGCCAGTGTTTCGGTGCTAGATCGTGCAGATATTGAGGCTCGTCAAGCCAGTGATTTACCTGCTTTATTAGCGCAATTACCCGGTATTACGATTTCTCGTGACGGTGGCCGTGGCCAAAATAGCGGTTTGTATTTGCGTGGCGGGAATAATGGTCATACGCTCGTATTGATTGACGGCGTGCGCAGTGGCTCTGCCACCTTGGGTTATAAAACCTTATCGATGTTGCCTTTAGCGTTAATTGAACGAATAGAAGTGATCCGTGGTCCTCGAGCGGCATGGTATGGTGCTGACGCCTTAGCTGGGGTGATTGCTATTACTACTCGTCAAGCCCGCGGCGTGGAATTAACTGCGGATGTTGGCAGTTATGGGCAGGCTGGTGCTGGTATTAATGCCAGTCAACAACAGGGTGATCTGACCTTGAGTGCCAGTGCGGGGTATAGCCGAGCCGATGGTTTTAATGTGCGCAGCGATTTAGATAACGATCGTGATGGTTACCAACAACGTTTTGCCAAACTGGCTGCAGCCTATCAAACAGGGTTTGGCCTTTGGCGTGGTCAGGTGGATGTTAACTCCGGTTTTTATCAGTTTGATACGGCCTGGGGCAGTGAAGATCAAGCGGAAACGTTAAACCGCAGTTATTTGTTGGGCTGGGAACATCAGCAAGGATCATGGCAACATCAAGCACAATTCAGCCGAACGCTGGATGATGACACGACTTATGGGCCTGTTTCGCAAAGCCCTTATGTGACTGAGCGCGATGAATTTAACTATCAGGCAACCACCGCATTGACAGATAGCCTATCGGGTTTAGCGGGCGTGAACTGGTATCAAGAAAGCGTAGCGCGCTCTGGCGTAGCCTATGTGAAGGATAATCGCCTTAATCGTGCCGCCTTTGCTGGTTTACAATTTGCTGCGCAAGGCTTGCGTTTAGACGGGGCAGTGCGCCGCGACCTTACCGAGCAATACGGTGGTAACACAACCTGGCAATTCGCCGCAGGTGTTGATCTTAGTGATGCGATGCAGCTCAGACTGAGCCGGGGTTCGGCTTTTAAAGCGCCGACCTTTAACGACTTGTATTATCCTGGTAGTGCCAATCCCGATTTACAACCAGAAAGTACCTTGTCGGATGAAATTGCACTGAGTTATCAGTTAGCCGCAGCGACGTTGCAGTTAGCCTGGTTTAAGCAAGATGTCGATAATCTGATCCAGTTTGATTTTGCGACCTACACGCCACAAAACATTGAACGTGCCAAAATTTCTGGCGTGGAATTCAGTGTTGATCTGCGTTGGGATTCGTTACAGCAAACTATCAGTTATAGCTGGTTGGACACTGAAAACACCTTGACTGGGCAGCGGTTAGCGCGCCGACCTGAGCACAGTGTGAATTGGCGCTTGACGCAACAATGGCAGCAGTTATCGGCATTTGTGACGGCGGATTACCAAAGCGATACCTATCAAGGTGAGTATGCCAGTAGCCCATATCTAGGGGGCTTTACTGTGTTTGGCGTGGGCGGCAGCTTTGCATTATCCCCAGCTTTATCGCTCAGTGCTAAGGTGGATAACCTGTTTGATAAACATTATCAAACCAGTTCGGGTTATGAAACAGCCGGTGTAAACTTTGGTTTAAGCCTGCAATATAAATTGCCTTAAACGCTTGATGCTTAATCGCTAAAGAGAAACCCAGCGCTGTCTTTTGCCACCTAGGTTGTTATCATTAGGTGGCAGTCGGCGCTGGATTTATTTTAACAGGTGCTGAAATTGGCTGCGAAATTTCGACATTTTCGGTGAAATGACCCAATGACAGTAGCCTTGCTGTGGGTTTTGCAAATAATAGCCTTGATGATAACTTTCTGCTGGATAAAACACACTGGCCGGGCTGATCTCGGTCACAATCGGTTGTTCAAATAACTGTTGTTGTTCAAGCTCGCTTATTATCGCCGCGGCTTCGGCAGCTTGCTCCGCGTTATGGCTAAAAATAACGCTGCGGTACTGAGTGCCGACATCATTGCCTTGGCGATTAAGTTGGGTAGGGTTATGTAAGCTAAAAAACAGCTGGCATAGTTGTTTAAAGCTGATCTGGCTATCGTCATAACTCACTTGTACCACTTCCGCGTGGCCGGTTTCACCGGTGCAGATACTCTGATAATCAGGATTGAGGGTATGACCTCCCATGTAACCGCTGATGGCCGCGTGTACACCGGTGACTTCATTTAACGCTGCTTCTAAACACCAAAAACAGCCTGCGCCGAACGTGGCAATCTGTGTACTCATCTCTTCTCCTTGCATCAACCGTTGATCGTGCCTGTCGGCTAATACGTAATGTAAAACTTAATAGATTATAACACGCCGGAGTAATAATGACGTTGGCAGTAATTGGTGCCGGAATGGCCGGGTTAAGTTGTGCCTATGCGCTGCAACAAGCGGGACATCAGGTTGCGGTTTTTGATAAAGCACGCGGCGCCGGTGGCCGCATGAGCAGTAAGCGCAGTGCTGAAGGCTATTTAGATCTCGGCGCCCAATATTTTACGGCGCGGCAGCCCTTATTTCAGCAGCAAGTTACACAGTGGTTAAAGCAAGGCGTGGTCAATCGTTGGTTAGCACCCATGTATCAATATCGTGCTGGGCAATTAGCGGCTTCCCCCGATGCTGAGCAACGCTTTATTGGTACGCCGGCGATGCACAGCCCACTTCGCGCGATGGCCGACACCTTAGAATGCCACTTTAACTGCCGTGTCAGCACCATAACAAACACGGCAGAGGGCTGGTTTATTCAAAACGAGCATGCTGAACAGTTTGGACCCTTTTCTCAGGTGATCTTGGCGATCCCACCAGCGCAAGCTGCCGCATTATTACCAGCGCCATTAGCGGTGACGTTACCCACCCATTTATTACAACCTTGCTGGGCCGTGAGTTTACAACTAAGTAAGGCTACGCAGCATGCCGCCGGTGGTATTTTTGTTAAGGATCAGGCATTTGGTGTCAGTTGGATCAGTCGGCAAAACAGTAAGCCTGGACGCAGCGTCGCTGAAAATTGGCTGGTGCATTTTACGCCTGAGTTTAGCCAACAGCATTTAGAGCAAGACGCTGTTTTTTGGCAGCAACACGCTCAGCATGCCTTAAGCGGAATTTTAGGCTTGACCAAGCAGAGCGTGGCGGTGAGTCATGCGTTATGCCATCGTTGGCTGTATGCCCAGCAACAGCAGGTGCCAGATAGTCATTTCCAAGATGCAATAGCGCCGGGTTTGTGGTTAGCCGGCGATTGGACACGTGGTGGTCGGGTTGAAAATGCCTGGCTAAGTGGTTATGAATTAGCTCAGAGGATCCAGCATGGCTGAACATTGGCTTATTATTGGTGCAAGCGGCGGTATTGGCCGTGCTTTTGTTGATCAGTTATTGGCACAGGGCAAGCACGTGTCGGCAATCAGCCGACAACCGCTAACCGAAAAAGTAGCAAATCTGGCGTGGTATACACTGCCGCAGGCCGATGCGCCTGAGGCGGCATCGGTATTGACGACTATTTTTAGTCAACCGGTGACGGCTATCGTGTTATGTCAAGGCTGGTTGCACGGCGATAGTATGCAGCCAGAGAAAACCATCCGGCAACTGAGCGCTCAAGCGATGCAGCAAAGTTTCCAGGTTAATATTATGAGTCCGGCCTTGTATTTACAGTCTTTGTTTCCTTTTATCCAAAAACTGCCCCATATCAAATTAGCCGTGCTCAGTGCCAAAGTGGGCAGTATTACGGATAATCAGTTAGGGGGCTGGTACAGCTATCGGATGAGCAAGGCAGCGCTGAATATGTTGGTTAAAACAACCAGTATTGAATTGGCGCGCTACAACAAAACGGCCAGTTTAGTCAGTTTACATCCCGGCACCACGGATACGGCGCTATCTGCGCCATTTCAGCGAAATTTACCCGAAGGGCAGTTACAAAGCGCGCATGCCACCGCGGAGCGTTTATTGCCGATTATCGCAGGCTTAAGCCCAGAGCAATCCGGTCAATTACTCAATTGGGATGGGCAAGCGCTACCTTATTAAAGCTTACCGTTTTTTTGTGCGCCATGTCGCTGATCTGAACTGAGACGCTCGTTAGCGAAACTTATCATCAATTCAAGCAAGAGGATCCTTATGCGTTTTTTCAGCAAGCATCAAGCCTTAACACTGGGCAGTTGCCTTGGACTCTTACTGTTAACGCTAACGGCTTGTTCGCAAAAACAGCCGGTCAACAATGTGGCTTGGCAGCAACAGTTAAGTTTACCCTCAGTACAGCAAGCACTGAGTGTTGCCGAAAATTTGTCGCGTGATGTTGAACAAATCAGTTTTGAATGGCTGGATCCGGCTCGTGAACGCAGTGTACCAGCATTATTGTTCAAACCGGCTGCAGCACAACAGGCGAAAGCCTTAATCGTGTTCTCACATGGTTTAGGCGGCTCAAAAGAGCGTTATGCTTATCTGGGGCAATATTGGGCAAGTCAGGGGTTTGCGAGTTTGCATTTACAGCATGTTGGCAGCGATCGCAAAGTGTGGCGAGGTAGCCGTTTATTATTACCCTTTCGTTTAATGGATGCGGCCGATGATACTGAAGCACTGGCTCGGGTAGAGGATGTGAAATTCGCTTTAGATCACATTCTAGCCTCAGAGTATGCCGGGCAGTTTGACCAGCAGCATATTGTGATGGCTGGACATTCTTATGGTGCTAACACCGCTATGCTATTAAGTGGGGCACAGGTGAAGCAGGATGGCCGTTTGGTCAGCCTAAAGGATGAACGGATCACGGCGGCCATTTTGATTTCAGCCCCGCCTTTTTACAATAAACAGCCGCTGTCTCAGGTACTATCTGATATCAGGATCCCAACGCTGCACATCACCACCACCGAAGATGAAATCACAGTGCCTGGTTTTTACTCTGCACCACAAGATCGGCTTGAGCTGTATTACGCTATGGGCAGTCAATACAAAGTATTGGCCGTGTTCAGTGCCGGCAGTCATAATATTTTTACCAATTGGCGACGTAGTGGTGACTCTGAGCCTCAGCAGCAAGTGATTAAAGCGGCTACACAGGCTTTATCAAGCGCGTTTATCGCGCAAATTACCAGTGGAGATGATCGTGAATTACGGCAATGGGCGCAGCAGCATCAACCCGTGTTAGCAAACTTTATACGTTCGGATACGGTTGCGCTACGCTAAGGCGTTGCTAGCGAAGGCCGCGTGGTATTAGGCGGTCTTAATGATATCATTTCAATGCAATTATCCCTTTGTGTTGTGGCTCTTTCTATCGCACCACTGACACAGGAATAACGGGCTGACAATGCTGTTTTAACCCTGCGGTTCAATGTATGGCGCGGCTAAGTTAACGGATGCGCGCAGCATGTTAACTGAGCCATACAGCCAATAAAAACGGGAGCCTTAAGCTCCCGTTTGTGATCAATCAACGGCAGTTCGGCCTTATTTTGGCACCACCTCGTCAGCGGCATGCTCATCAGGCGCAGCTAATTCGAGTTCTTCTAGCTTACGACTAATCGAGCGTGGTGAACCTGTATTGCGTGCAATAGCAATATAGACCACCGGTACCACATAGATGGTTAATAAGGTTGCTAAGGCAACACCGGCTAAAATAACCATACCTATAACCATACGGCTTTCAGAGCCAGGGCCAGTTGCTAATACCAGCGGTAAGCTACTCATCACCGTAGTAAAAGCGGTCATCACGATTGGGCGCAAACGTTGCGCTGCAGCACGTTTAACGGCATCTTCAAACGCCACTCCGGCATCGCGTAATTGGTTAGCAAATTCAACAATCAAAATACCGTTCTTCGCCACTAAACCGATCAGCATCACTAAACCGATTTGGCTATAGATGTTCAGCGTCATGCCGGCAAAGTAAAGGCCTGACAAGGCACCCACTAAGCCAAGAGGCACCGTGACCATGATCACCAGTGGGTGAATAAAGCTTTCAAATTGTGCAGCTAACACCAAATAAGTGATAATCAGTGCTAACACGAATACAAGCGCCGTAGAGCGACCGCTTTCTTGATAGAGTAACGACTCGCCTTTGTAGTCAACACCCAAAGTGTCATTGATATCCGTTTTGACGATATTTTGCAGATACTCCAGTGCTTCACCCAGACTGTAACCCGCCGCCATACTGCCGGTGATGGTAATCGAGCGCATCCGGTTGTAACGGTTTAGGCTAGAAGCTGTGGCTTCTTCACGCAGCGTCACTAAGTTATCTAAAGGAATTAACTGGTTGCTGCGATCTGAGCGAATATAAACGTTACTGATTTTAGTTGGCGCGCGGAAGTCATCGTCTAAGCCTTCGATAATCACATCGTATTCACGACCACGGTCTAAGAAGGTGGTGACGCGGCGGCCACCGAGCATCGCTTCTAGTGAGCGGCCAATGGCACCTACCGACACGCCTAAATCACCGGCGCGATCAATGTCGATATCAACTAAGATCTGCGGCACGGTTTCTTTATAATCGTGATCCAGCATGATTAAGTTCGGGTTTTCAGCGGCTTTAGCCAGAATAATGTCACGCCATTGCGCCAATTCTTCATAGGTATTGCCTTGAATAACGAACTGGATTGGGCGATTACCGCCGCCACCGCCGCCTAAGCCACTGCGCATAAACGTAAAGGCTCGCACATCAGGCAGTTCGTTTACTTTGCTGCCTATTTCCGTGAGTAAATCTTGTGTCTTGCGTTTGCCGTTATACCAGTTTTCAGTACCAACAATGGCGACACCACCGCTGTTACCCCAACCAGGAACACGTAATAGCATCCGAGTCAGCTGCCCATCCTCATAGTAAGGCGTTAAAATATCTTCAATTAAGCGCATATTGCGGCTGTTGCTTTGATAACTTGCCCCTTCGGCGGGGCTCATCATCACGAAGAAAGTACCGCGATCTTCTTGCGGCGCGAGCTCGCTTGGCAGCATTCTAACTAATTGTACACTGGCGACAAAACATAACGTGACCACCACCAAGACCGGCCAACGCTTGGTGCACACTACGGCAAGTTGACGTTGGTAGGCGCTTTCTAGCTTGGCAAATGCCTTGTGTAACCAAGTGCCAAATCTACTTTCACGTTTGCGGTGCGACAATATTTTGCTGCAAAGCATCGGTGATAAGGTGAGTGCGACCACACTGGAAAAGGCCACTGCCGCGGCCACCGCCAGCGCAAACTCGGTAAAGAGTTTACCTAGCTCACCTTGCATAAAGACAAGTGGTACAAACACCGAGATCAGTACTAACGTGGTTGCCACTACAGCAAAGCCAACTTCACGCGCACCACGATAGGCTGCCAGTAACGGCGCTTCACCTTGCTCAATCCGCCGATAAATATTTTCTAAAACGACGATAGAATCATCAACGACTAAGCCGATAGACAGCACCATGGCTAGCAAGGTCAGCAAGTTAATTGAAAAATCTAATGCATAGAGCACGGTAACGGCCGAGACTAGGGCAACCGGTACGGTAATCGCTGGAATAAAGGTGGCACGGATATTACCCAAGAACAGGAATATCACTAAAATAACCATGCCCATGGCAATACCTAGCGTGTTGTATACCTCTTTAATAGACTCCGAGATAAACACTGAAGAATCATAGCCTGGCTCAATGGTCATGCCTGCCGGGAGATTGACTTTAATCTTTTCCATTTCCGCGCGGGCATTGCGAACCACTTCCAGGGTATTAGCTTTAGATTGTTTAATAATGCCGATACCGAGGATGTTTTTACCGTCGCTACGAAATTCACCTTCTTCATCTTCAGCGGCCAAGCTGACATCGGCAATTTCTGATAAACGAACTAAGTAATTGTTCGCTCCGCGTTTGACCACTAAGCGTTCAAAATCTTGTTGCGAGCGGAAAGAGCGCACCACGCGCACGGTAAAATCACGGTCAAAGGATTTGATATTACCGGCGGGTAATTCGACGTTCTCAGCACGTAATATGGATTCAACATCTTGCACGGTGACGCCACGCGCCGCCATTGCATCGCGGTCTAACCAGATACGCATGGCGTAATCGCGTGAGCCGCCGAATTGCAAACGGGCCACGCCATCTACCACTGAAAAACGCTCAGCAATATAACGGTTAGCATAATCGGTTAATTCCAGCGTGGTCATGTTTTCGCTGTTTAAGACAAACCAGGCAATGGTATCTTCGTCTGAGTTTGCTTTGAATACTTCTGGCGGATCCGCTTGATCCGGCAGGTTGTTCAGTGCCCGAGACACGCGCTCACGCACATCATTAGCGGCGGCATCAATATCACGTTCAACGTTAAATTCAATGGTGATACTTGAGCGGCCATTACGGCTGCTGGAGTTTATATTTTTAATGCCCTCAACACCGCTGATGCGATCTTCAAGCAATTGCGTGATCTTACTTTCAACAATTTCAGCAGAAGCACCCGGGTAATTCGTATTGATACTGACTACCGGTGAATCGATATCCGGGTATTCACGCAGTGGCAGCATGCTGAAACAAACGATACCGAAAATCACCAATAAGATATTAATAACAGTGGCAAAAACCGGTCGTTTAACGGAGGTATCAGATAACCACATCCTTAACCTCCAACTTTATTGATGGTAATGCCGTTGCGAACCTTTTGTACGCCTTCAACAATCACTTCATCGCCTTCTCGTAACCCAGACAAGATCTCTACCCAACTTGGAATGCGCTGGCCAATTTCGATTTCTTTTTGCATCACTTTGTTATCCGCATCGACCACATACACATATTGACGGTTTTGCTGGGGTACTAAGGCTTTTTCAGAAATACGTAACACTTCACGGTTTTCCAGTTGTAAGCGCACAGACAGTAACATCCCTGGGCGCAGTTTTAAGCTTGCGTTGTCAATTTCACCATGCACGGTTACCGAGCGCGTGACCGGATCTAAACGCGTATCAATGGCCGAGACTTTGCCGCTGAAGGTTTCGTCCTGATAAGCTACGTTGGTAACGGTTAAGGGCATACCTAAGGCCACTTCTGAGAGATAGCGTTCTGCGACACTGAATTGCACGCGTAGCGTTTGCATATCATCGAGGCTAGTAATCACAGTGCCAGCATTGATGTAAGCCCCTTGGCTAACTTGGCGTAAACCTAAAAAACCGCTGAAAGGCGCACGGATGGTCATATCGTTCAGCTGCTTGCTGGCGATGTCCAGTTGCGCTTGCGTGCTGTTTACGCGGCTTTGTTGTTCATCCAGCATCGATTGGGCGGTGGCTTGGGTTTTGGCTAAGTTCTTCAAACGATCCAACTGCCGAGATTGTTCTACCAACACGGCTTTTAACTCGGCCACACGGGCTTTTTGCTGAATGTCACTGAGTTTGGCAATGATTTCGCCTTTATTGACTTTTTTACCTTCACTGACGTTCAGTTCAATTAAGAATTCGCTACTCGGTGCAATGAGTTGAATGGAGTTATTGGCAATGCCGGTGCCTATGGCGCCGACTTCGCGACTCATTTCATGTCTTTCAACTTGGGCCGTTTTAACCGAAACCGCGCCGCCAGGTCCACGTCCGCCGTCTTGAACTTGTCCGGATTGCCAGAACAAAAAGCCAACAAAACACAGTAATGCTAACAAAATGAACCATATTAATCGTGAATGTAATTGCGCCAAGGGAACTCCGGAACGTTAAGAAAAATCATCTTGGCTATTGTATGGAATTATCGACCTGTCAGATTCCCTATTATCGCAATCTGACTACACTTGGTCGTATCAGAACGATTTTTCGGCAAATCTGAACCGTTATTGTGGCTGAAATATAGTTTTAGCTGGCTTAAACCAAACAAACACTGGCAGACTATAAAGCAGAGAATGCGGGAAAGGGGAGAGCATAATGAGCAAATTAGCGCTAGCGGGTTCAGCCAGCAGTGGCGGAGCCAAACTGTTGCTGCTGAGTGTCGGCACATTGTTTGTGCTTTTTATCTATACCTTATTATTGGCCGAACAATTTAATTGGTTGCTAGCGGTGGCTTATATAGCCAGTTTTATGGGGATTTTTATTGGTTGGGCAAAATTAGCAGAGCCCAAATACAGTATCGATTGTGATGAACTGGGCGTGCATTATCATCATCGTGCCGGCAGCTGGCTATTGCCATGGCAAGCCTTTAGTTACAGTGCCGTGCCAAGCATTGGCGGCGAAGATCTGGCATTTATTGGTTTTAAAGTGACGGATTATGATGCGGTGTTAGCAAAATTGCCGTTACGTTTAGCCGTGAAAATTATGACTGAGCAACGGCCTATTTTTTTAGAAGCCATCAAGCAAAGCTGCAGTATCGGCCAGTGCGCAACAGAGTTACTGCGTGAAAAAGATCATTTTAGCACTGCTAAGCAGCAGTATGATGGTGTCAAAGCGATTTTTGCCCAACGCATGCAGCGTATTACGGCGGCTTGTGGCTTTGAATTGTTAGTGCCAGTTAATGCAGAACCTGCTACTGTGCGCAAATGGTGTCAGGATATTAATCGGTTACGACTGCAACAACTGCATCCCGATGATAACTAGACACTTGTGTCGTGGTGTATAATAATACATCCATACTAGTTAGCTGGCAGGGTTGAAATGAGTAGTTATGACAAAGCATTTTTGGTGAGTGGCCGTAACACCATTATTCATAAAAATAAGAAGTTGGATTTGATTATCATCAATGATGATACTAACCCAACGCTGATCGTCACTCGGCATGGCGTTAAGGTGTTTGAAGATGAAGTGCCAAGCAGTCGCTTAGAAGCTAAAGAGCAATACATGGAGCTGGTTGATGTGTCCAGTATTGATGTATTTGGTGAAACAAAAACATTGTTGTTTATCCAAGCGTTAAATAACAAAGAATATAAAATTGATTACACCAAAAAAGACAACGATATGTTTATTCGTTTACACCAGGATAATTATATCTAAAGCGCTGTATTTCACCCTATAACCCTGCTTTATCGCAGGGTTAATGCTATTGTTATATCGTGTCATGTTTCCTTTTGCTTTATCTTTAACCTGAGATAACGGGTTACTTATGCATTTTACTGAGCACAAACTTAAAATAATAATAAAGGTGCCGGTGTCTGCTACTGCTATCAGTGTTGAACTGATCCGCAAAGCATTAATAGACGCAGGTTATGGCCGCTGTTATGTGCTGCAAGCACAAATCGACGCCTTGCTAGCCGAATACGCCCCCTTGTGTAAACAAGTGCAACAACAGACTTTGCTTGAAAATAGCGAAGAGCTGGTTTATCCCATTGCTGAAAAACGCCCAGCAGAAGTAACCTTTCAATTATCTGAAGACAAGATGTCAGCTACGGCGACCGTTACTGCGGCGTATGGCGGCGCGCCATTGGCTGCCAATGCATTGGTGAAAGCGGCGCAAGAGGCTGGCATTGTTTTTGGCTTTCAAAAAGAGCAGATAATACAATTAATCCAAACCAGCAGTCAGGCAGAGCCTGGTGCGCAGCTACAGGCTGAAATTGCCACTGGCCGACTGGCTAAGGATGGTTTGGATTCCCGTTTTGATCCATTAATTCCTGACATGGTGGTAAGACGTAAGCGACCACAGGTCGATTCTATTCATAAAGTGGACTTGCGTGATTTTGGCAGTGTCCCTTCTGTCGTTGCCGGCGATCCTTTGATGCGCCGCTTACCCCCCACGCTAGGTGAGGCGGGCTATACCGTGACCGGCGAAAAAACGCCGGCTGAACCTGGTAAGATTATCGAATGGCAATTAGGCAGTGGCGTGGCGCTAAGTAGCAACGATCCAAACCTATTGCTGGCGAAGCAAGAAGGGTTACCTCGCTCAATTGAGCATGGTGCAACCGTAGATGACGTTTTTAATACCTCTCAAGTCGATTTAGGCTCAGGTCATATCATTTTTAAAGGCTCAGTGGTGATCACCGGTAACGTCGCAGCCGGTATGAAAGTGCTGGCAGGTGGCAATGTTTACATCAAAGGTGTCGTTGAAGGGGAATTGATCGAAGCCGGTGGTGATGTGGTGATTGATGGCTCTATTATTGGCCATCAAGTCAGTGAAGGGGATCAACATTTTACGACGGTTGTTAAAGCCAAGGGCGATATTCATTGCGCGTTAGCACAATACTCTGAATTACATTGTCAGGGATCACTCTTTGCCAGTAAATACTTAATGCACTGCAAGGTCGAAGCCAAAACGGTTTTGGCGGGTAGTGAGGATAAAATTAACGGTAAAATTGTCGGTGGTCATTATTTGCTGGCAAACGGCCTTAGTTGCGGTCAGCTCGGTTCGCCGTCAAATAGTCCGGTGATAATTCAATTAAACCGCTTAATTACGCCTTTACTGGAACAACAACGCTTACTTCGAGAGCAGTTGGTGCTGAGTCGACACGAGCTTGAAGAGTGCAAAGCACAAATTGAGCAACTACGTAAAGCGTCCGCGGGTAAAGGTGATCCGCAATTACAAATGTTTGAACTGGACTTTCAGCAACAACGAGAGTTGGTTAAAGCCTTGATCACTGAGCTAAAAGCTCTTGAAGAGCAGCGCCAACAAATTTTGCAAACCTTAGAAATTAAGGTTACACAGCAGTTGTTTTCTGCCGTTGAAGTGCAGTTTGGACCACAGAGTGTGCGTACGCGACGTGAGCATAGCCCTTCTCGAATTAAGATCAGTGAGGGGCGTCCGCTGATTGAACCCTTGTAACATAGCCGCAATGCGACCAGCTGGAGCTACTTTGCGTTAATAGGTCGTGTAAAATGTCTGCTTTTTTCCTATGCTATATCGGTATTCAATAACTGAGTTTGTGCGGTGCCTTTACTTCTCGTTTTACTGTTATTATTTTGTTTTCCGGCTGCAGCCAATTGTAATATGGCATTTCGTTATGGCGTATTAATCTCGCCTGAGCATATTCGTATGATGCAAAATAATCGTACGCACGTGCAAATCAATCATGATCAGCAATTGTTTGTGCGCGGTGAGTTGCAAACACTCAGTGAAGAAGAACAGCGCTTACTGCAGCAATATGCCGAAGGTTTACGTAAGTTCGTGCCTGAGATTGTTAGCTTAGCCGTCGATGGTGTTGAAGTGGGGTTATCCAGTATCGAAGCCATGTTAGCTGGCGTGGGTAGTCAATCGCAGCAAGACGAGTGGCGCGCGCTGATCCGTGAAACAACCTTTCAATTTTTATCGCGTTTTGTGCGCAGTGGCGACCACTTTTATCTGGCGCCGCAAAGCTTGAACGAGTTAGACAACTTTCTTAATCGTGAACTCAAACCGCAGTTAACCAGCTTAGCGCGGCGCACTGTCGGTGCTGTGTGGGGCGCATTGCGCGATGCGTTACGTCAATCAGATAACAACTTTGAGCGAGCCGAAACTCAAGATTGGCAGTCTGTGAATCAATTGATGGAAAAGATCACCTTGGGTATGGACGAAAAAATGGTAGAGCTTGAAGCGAAATCAGCCCTGTTTTGCCAACGCATGCGCGAGCTTGACCATATTGAATCAAAACTGCAAAAGCGTATTGCCAGCCTTGCGCAGTTTGACGTGGTGGTTGAAAAGCCCGAATAGCCGTGGGCGACTTAGACGGACTATTTACCTCAGGCGCTGTAACGGCGCTTATACCACACCATACTCATCTTGCAGCGATACCGGCATCGAGTTATCGACTTCATCACTGATCGCATCCAGCGTCTTTTCCGCTTCTTCCAATGAGCTGACTTCGGCGATATGAAACAACGCCTCACCTTCATTGACTAGCGGTAAGTTATTGCGGCCAATCACCACTCCCGCTAAGGTGGCGTGAATAGCCACTTCAAAATCAGAGTAGGGTGAGTAAATATGAGCCAGTAAATCACCTTGCTGTACCGTTTGCCCCAGGCTGACATAATAGCGGGCGATACCATCGTGCTCAGCTCTCACCCAGCTACTTTTTTTAGTAAACAGTGAGTCTGTTTTTTTGCCGCGTTTTAAGCGACTCAGCATACCGAGATCTTGCATCACGTTAACAATGCCACGCACGCCGATTTTAATCGATTGCTCGTCGAAGCGCAGTGCTTCACCTGCTTCATATAACAAAATGGGAATGCCCATATTATTGGCCGTGCCGCGCATGGTGCCATCACGTGTAGCGGCTTTGACGATAATCGGTGCGTTAAAGCTCTCTGCCATGCGCAGCGCCATTTTATCTTTGGCGCTGGCGCGAACTTGTGGCAGGTTTGCCCGATGGATGGCCCCCGTGTGCAAATCGATGGCATGGCTGCACTTTGACAACACTTGATTGGTAAATTGGAATGCCATGCGGCTACCCAGCGAGCCTTTTTCGCTGCCGGGGAAACTGCGATTAAGATCGCGCCGATCGGGCAGGTAACGTGATTGCTGCACAAAGCCATAGGTGTTGACGATAGGCACGACGATTAAGGTGCCTTTGAGCCGACTTAACCTTGGCAGTTTAAGCAAACGTCGACAGATCTCGACCCCGTTTATTTCATCACCATGCAGGGCCGCCGTGATTAACAACACTGGCCCTTCTTGGCGGCCATGCACCACATGTGCGCCGATATTCAGCTCTGTGTGGGTATAAAGCTTACCAAAGGGAATATCCACTACCGCGCGTTCCCCTGCAGCGATATAGGTATTGGCCAGCATAAAAGGGGGACGAGTTGTACTCATTAGCCGGTGCCTTTAGTTTTAGGGGTTTTTTTGCTTTGATGGCTCGCAACCTTTTTTTCTAGATAGCGAATGATCATGCCGGCCACATCTTTTTCGGTGGTGGTTTCGATGCCTTCTAACCCCGGTGAGCTATTGACTTCCATGACCACCGGGCCATGATTAGAGCGCAGTAAGTCGACACCCGCTACATCTAAGCCCATGGTTTGCGCTGCCGCTAAGGCGGTTTTACGCTCTTCTGGCGTAAGGGTGATCTTAGTGGCACTGCCGCCGCGATGTAAGTTTGAACGAAACTCGCCGGCTTTAGCTTGCCGTTTCATCGAGGCCACGATTTTATCGCCCACCACGAAACAGCGAATATCAGCACCGTTCGCTTCGCGAATATATTCTTGTACCAAGATATGCGCGTTTAAGCCCATAAAGGCATCAATCACGCTTTCTGCCGCGGTGCGGGTTTCGGCTAACACCACGCCAATACCTTGGGTACCTTCTAACAGTTTAATGACCAGCGGCGCACCGCCGACCATGTCAATTAAATCGGGAATATCACCGGGCTTATCCGCAAAGCCCGTGATCGGTAAACCAATACCTTGGCGTGCTAATAATTGTAATGAGCGTAATTTATCGCGAGCGCGGCCAATGGCGACTGATTCATTTAGCGAGTACACGCCCATCATCTCAAATTGGCGCAGTACTGCGGTGCCATAAAAGGTAATTGAAGCACCAATGCGCGGGATCACCGCGTCAAAGCGCTCGAGCACATCACCTTTGTAGTGAATCGAGGAATTACTGCGGTTAATGTTCATATAACACATTAACGGGTCGAGCACTCTGACCTCATGGCCAGCGTGAGTAGCGGCTTCTACCAATCGTTTGGTGGAATACAGCTCAGCGTTACGCGACAAAATCGCTATTTTCATAAAGGCTCCTGCCTGCTCGCCAGGTTGGCGCAGACACTAAACACCAGGGGACTGACAATCGGTCGATTGTCAGGAATTCGGCAGGCTATTATGCCAGTAAAAATAGCGAACCCAGCCCTAGGAATGCAAAAAAACCGACGACATCGGTCACGGTGGTCAAAATAACCGAACCCGATAAGGCCGGATCAATTTCCAGTTTATCTAACCAGCGAGGAATAAAGACACCGCAAATAGCCGCAATAATAATATTGATAATAATCGCCACACCAATGATGCCGCCAATCAGCCAACTACCAAACCAAAAGAACGTGATCACCGCGATAACGATTGACCAAAGCAAGCCATTTAACGCGGCAACGCCAATCTCTTTGCGCAGTAGCGCAACATAGGTTTGTTCAGTAATTTGTTCGAGCGCCAAACCGCGGATCATCAGCGTTAGCGTTTGACTGCCCGCAATGCCACCCATACTGGCGACAATAGGCATCAGCACGGCCAAGGCGACCACTTCTTGTAATGTCGCCTCAAATAAGCCGATAGTCCAAGCGGCTAAAAATGCGGTGAGTAAATTAATGCCGAGCCACACCGCGCGGCGTTTGGCACTAATAAAGACCGGTGCGAATAAATCTTCTTCTTCATCTAAACCGGCGGTGTGCATGAATTGGCTTTCTAGGCTGCGCCTCACATTCTCTAATGCTTCACCTATGGATAAGCGGCCCAGTAATTTGCCCTCGGCAGAGACGACCGCTAGGGCGGTATACCCAGAGCGAGAGACCATATCTGAGCCTTGGTCTAAATCTAACTGACCATCAACGACCGGGGCTTCATCATCAATAAAGCTTTCAATCGGCAAATGGCTACCGCGACCCAGCAAGCGACTGGCGGAGACTTGTCCGGCATAGCGGCCGGTGCGGTCAATCACAAATAAGGTTTCTTGGTATTCAGCGTCTTCAGGCAAACTTTGAAACAGCCGAATGGCATCACGCACACGCGCGTTTTTATTTAAGATCAGTAAGTCATGATCGGCATAACGACCACACTGATCTTCATCATAGGTTAACGCGATCTCTAGCCAACGGCGTTGACTGGCGTCTAGGCGCGAGCAGGCATAATCGTAAAGGCGAGGGGGCAATTCTTCCAATAACTCAAGTAAATCATCAACTTCCATTTCCTCAACGAGGGTGCGCAGTTGTTGATCATCGAGTTGTTTGAAAATGTTCTCACGCGCATCGACCCGCATATGGGTCAAGGCACTGACTTGATCTTCTGCTGCTAAGCCGAGCCAACAGTTTAACCGCTGCTCTAGCGGCATAGACTCTAACGCTAACGCCAGCTCAGACGGTTCTAATTCGGTTAACCGAGTCAGCAGCTGATTTAATTCGTCTTCATCGAAACTGTCACGGACAATTTCTTCAATATCAAGATGTTGGCTCTCTACCATATAGACTCCTTGTTACCACCAATTCTTGAACTTAAACCAGATTAGGCTACCCAGCCCGACAAAAAACATCACGATTAAGGCAATAAAATAACCATTTTTATGCATCAACTCTGGCATATTAGCAAAATTCATCCCATAAATGCCGGCAATAAAGGTTAAGGGAATAAAAATCGTGCTGACCATGGTTAACACTTTCATACGTTCGTTAATTTGATGCGACGTTGTCGACATATAACCATCCACTAAATCGCTTAGCTGATCATAATACATGTCGGTCATGGAGTGCAGTCGTTCAAATTTCTCATAAAAGTCACGCACATCGGTGCTAAGAAACATTTTACTCATTGGATGCAGTTCTTCGTAACTGGCTTCGGCAAAAATATCTTTTTGGTAAGCTAAGTTGCGGCTGACTTTGCGTAATACCGATCGGTAGCGCATCATGGCCGACATCAGTTCATCGTCACCTTTTTGCAGCATAACATCTTCGAGCTCACTTAATTCGTCCTCAAAAATCAGCAGCTTTCCTAAGTAGCTGGCCGATACGGCAAGGATAACTTGCTTAACCCAATCGCTGACGGTGGCATTTTTTTTCTCCGCTAATTGCGGTTGTAATTGGCTGGCGAGTAAAGGATCGTGACATTGAATTTTACTGATCAGAATATCGCGAGAAAATAATAAATTGATCTGTGCGCTTTCGGTCAGCTCGCTAAAGTCAGGATCAGCATAACCCCGTAAAATCAGTAAAGAAAAGTCGTCTTGGGCTTCAAACTTAGGCGGGTGACGCTGGCGTGTAAAATCTTCTAACATGGTTGGCGCAATCGCCAATTTCTGCATCACATGCAGCTCTTCTTCAATACTCGCCTCAGATAAATCGATCCAGATCGGGCTGGTAAATTGAAAGCCATCAGATAAGGCTTTTAACTTTCGTTGTTGCCAAGTAGCCGATTCGTGATCAAAAAAACATAATGTAATCATGCAGGACCTTATTGGTTTTTTGTTTTTAATCCTGCCCAACACGGCAAGACATGTTGGGCAGTGGGGTCCAGAGGGTTGGCCTTAACTGGCGTTTGACGTGCTGCGCTCGCGGATATAGTCGTTAACTAATTGCTCAAGCACATCCAACGGCACGGCACCATTAGCCAGAACCACTTGATGGAACTCACGAATATCAAACTGCTCGCCCAATTGCTCTTTCGCGTGCTGGCGTAATTCTAGCAGTTTCATCATGCCGACTTTATAAGCGGTGGCTTGACCTGGCATCACAATATAACGTTCGATAGCTTTGATCGCATCGTTTTCGGGGTTCGGTGTGTTATCCATTAAATACTGGATGGCTTGTTCACGTGTCCAGCCTTTAGCATGAATACCGGTATCAACCACTAACCGCGCTGCGCGCCATAACTCCATCGCTAAGCGGCCAAAATCTGAATAGGGATCTTGATAGAGCCCAATTTCTTTTGGCACCAGTTCAGAGTATAGACCCCAACCTTCAATATAGGCAGTGAAGCCACCAAAACGGCGAAATTTAGGAATACCCTCCAGCTCTTGCGCTATCGCCAATTGCATATGGTGTCCCGGAATACCCTCGTGATAGGCCAGCGCTTCCATCTGATAAATGGGCATACTGCTCATTTGATACAAGTTGGCGTAATAGATACCTGGGCGCGAGCCGTCCATTGATGGCCGCTGATAAAAGGCTTTACCGGCACTGGCTTCGCGAAACGGCTCAACCGCTTTGACAATCATCGGCGCTTTCGGCTGCACGATAAACAGCTCATCTAGCCGGGTGCGCATATTATCGATAAGCGCGGTGGCTTCGGCTAAATAAGCGGCTTTCCCCTCTGCGGTTTCAGGGTAATAGAATTGCGGCGCTTCGCGCATAAACACAAAAAACTCGGCTAAGTTACCCGCAAAACCGACTTGCTGCATGATGGCCTGCATTTCTTTATGAATGCGAGCGACATCATCTAAGCCTAACTGATGGATGGTGGCGGCATCCATATCGGTGGTGGTCATACGGTTTAAACGATTTTGATAAAACGCCGCGCCTTTTTCAAAACGCCAAACCCCATCATCGGTACCGGCTAATTTTTCTAGCTCGCCAAGATAACTGATTAACTGCTGATAAGCCGGGCCAACGCTGGTTAAAAGCGCGACCTTCGCTTCATCTAACAGCAGTTTTTGTTCTGCAGCTGGCAAATTTAACGCGGTGACCTTGCTGGTAAAGTCGCTTAGAAGGGTGCTATCACCTTCCTCAGTAAAAGGGGCGCCTTGTAACAAGTTTTCGCTAGCGCTTTTTAAATGCGGAAAAACAAACTTTGGCACAATAATGCCCACATCAGCGCGCTGTTTTAATTGCTCTTTTAACTGCTCGAATAATTTGGGTACGGCATTTAACCGAGCGATATAGGCTTTTGCATCGCTGATATCACTGATTTTATGCTGGTTAATTAATACCGAAGGCACTTGTGAGTGCACGCCATACATCTGATTAACAGGGTAGCTGTATAAACGCCACTCTGCATCGGTCAGCATATCTTGTAATTGCTGCTGCATTAACTGATAACTCAGGCGGGTTTGTGCATCTAATTCAGCAGGGTCGATGGTGGCTAACAATAAAAGATGTTGACGCGTTTGTGCTAATTCTGCAGCGAAGGCACTGTCGCTCAGATCTTGCCACTTATCATAATCATCTTTGATGCCCAAGCTGGTTTGTAAAATTGGACTACGCTGCACACGTTCATTAAAAATGCGTTCAAAGAGTTGATTGGCGCGCTCATTCACATCCACTTGCTGCTGTTGCGAAGCGGGCTCGCTGACATTCGTCTCAGCAGGTTTTGGGCCGCAACCGCTAACTAAGGCGGCAGATAACAGCAGTGGCAATAAGGCCAGAGTATATTTAGGTTTTTTCTGCATTGTGCTTCCTTTATCTTGTCGCATCTAAATAAATAAGGTCAGTAAATCGTTTAGGTAACGTGCCCCTAAAGGCGTGATTTGCCAATGACCCGGAATTTCGCGCAGCAAACCTTTGTTAATGGCGGTGGTGATTGGCTGCGTGATATAGCTTAAGGGTAAGCCAGTAAAGGCCGTAAAGTCGGCCATCGGACAAGGCTCAAGCAAGCGAAAGCGATTCATAAAAAATTCGAAGGGGCGATCCTCCGGCTCCACTTGCTGGCGCTCATCCAGATAGCTACGGCTTAAATCCATATAGCCTTTCGGATGTTTTACTTTGACCGTACGCAAAATACTGTTGCGGCTGGGTAAGGTAATCTTGCCATGTGCACCACAACCAATACCAAGATAATCGCCATAGCGCCAGTAATTCAAGTTATGTTGACACTGATGACCTGTTTTACTGTAGGCCGAGGTTTCATATTGCTGATAACCCGCCGCGCTTAATAAAGCCAGACCCTGTTGCTGAATATCCCAAAGGATATCGTCATCAGGTAAGGTCGGGGGTTTTGAAGCAAAAGCGGTATTCGGTTCAATGGTCAGCTGATACCAAGATAAATGCGGTGGTTGTAATGCAATGGCTTGGGCTAAATCATCTAACGCAGCAGCGACGGTTTGCCCCGGCAGGCCATGCATTAAATCCAGATTATAACTTTTCAGCGGTAAGGTTGCGGCTAGCTCAGCCGCGCGACACGCTTCATCGGCGTTATGAATACGCCCCAGCGCGCTTAATTGCGCCGCTTGAAACGTTTGTACACCAATCGAGAAGCGCGTAACACCCGCCGCGACATAACCGGCGAAACGTTCTGCTTCAAAAGTCCCAGGATTAGCTTCCATCGTCACTTCAAGTTCGGGTTGCGCGGGCATACGGCTTAACACACCGTCGAGGATCTGTTTGATGCCGTCAGCACTAAACACGCTTGGCGTGCCACCACCAATAAAAATACTGTGCAAAGGGCGTTGCCGAACTAGGTGTAAATCTTCATCTAAGTCATTGAGTAAATGCGCAATATATTCTTGCTCAGGAATGCCTTGTTTCACTGCATGCGAATTAAAGTCGCAGTAGGGACATTTTTGAATACACCAAGGAATATGGATATACAGTGCTAAAGGCGGTAATTGCAAACTCAAGATGCCGCCTTATTGCTTTGCGCTAATGACATTAGTTTTACCAGTTGCTGCAAGGCCTGCGCTCGATGACTCCGCTGCTTTTTTTGCTCAGCGCTCAGCTCTGCTGCGGTTTTATTTAAGTCGGCCAGATAAAAAATGGGATCATAACCAAAGCCACCTTCACCGCGAGCAGCTAAGGCAATTTCACCTTGCCACTGACCGTGACAGACCAGTGGCGTTGGATCGGCTGCATGGCTTAAATACACCAACACACAATGAAAGGTTGCTTGACGTTGCGCTGGCGGGACATCAACTAAAGCGCTGAGCAATTTCTCACAGTTTTGCTGATCGCTCGCCCCCTGACCGGCATAACGCGCCGAGTATATACCCGGTGCGCCGGCTAAGGCCGCGACGGCTAAGCCGGAGTCATCGGCGATGGCCGGTAGGCCGGTAATGGCGGCAGCATGCCGGGCTTTTAAAATGGCGTTTTCAATAAAGGTTAAACCGGTTTCGTCAGCATCGCTCACGCCCAAGCTACTTTGCGTGACCACGTCTAACGAAAAAGGGGCGAGCATTGCGGCTAACTCTGCCACCTTGCCTTTATTTCCGGTTGCCAATACCACTTTGTTCATGCCTAAGCCTTATTCTGTATAAAGTTTTTGTTCGAAATTCAGTTGCTGACGGGTATTACCTTGGCGAATGTCGAGGCTAAAACGAAACTGCTCTTCATTACGAAACGGCATGACAGCGATATAATAAATGGCTGCACCGTCTTTAATTTCACGAAAGGTTAAACTGCGCTGTTGCCCTAATAAGTTTCGGGCTATGCCGCTAATAATCACGGCTTGTGCTTGCTGAGTTTGCGTATCCAGTACCGAAATATTAATGATCGCGTTGTTTTTATTGCGGCTTAGATTTGCGGCTCTGGCCACTTCCGGTGTCAGAAACGTCGAGTTAAAAGCAATGTAGTGAATATCCCAATCGCCTAACTGTTTTTTTTGTTCAGCTTGCAATGTACCCGCAAACAAAAAACTGCTTAGCATAAGCAGATACAGTAAGTAATGCGTTGTGCGTTGTTGCATCTTGATAACTCCGCTTTTGGTGAGAAATGTGCCGCCGTTAGGCGGCCTTAAAAAACCGTTCGAGTACCGAGCTTATAAACCGCGGAACCAGCCCGCGAACAGCAACTCAATAAATTTTAGCGCGACTAAGGCGATCAACACCGATAAATCTAAGCCGCCCATCGGCGGTAAGATGCGACGGATCGGCGAGAGCATCGGCTCGGTTAATTGTTGAAACACTTGTTCCATCGGGTTACGGCCTTGGCTGACCCAGCTCATAATGGCGCGAATTAATAAGATCCAGAAAATTAAGCTGAGGATCTCTTTCATTAACAGCAAGCCACCTAAAATAAAGCTTGGCCCAATTTGTAACGACACAGAAAATAATAACTGCAACACAATAAACTTGGTTGTTGCGAGTAAATAAGCGATTAATAAGGTGGCGGTGTCGAGTTTACCCATACTGGGGATCACCCGGCGCAGAGGCAGTACAACGGGGTTGGTGGCTTTTACCACAAACTGGCTAAACGGATTGTAAAAATCGGCTCTAACCAACTGTAACCAAAAGCGAATTAACATCAGCATAATGGCGAGTGTAAAAGCGGTATGCACTAAAAACTGTATTGCTTCCATTTGAGCTTCTCCGCTAACTTAAATACTTTTGGCCATGGCTTCGGCCCGATCTATAGCCGCTTGCATGGCTTTTGCCACCATCTCTTCTAAACCTTCATTCGCAAAGGTGCTGACCGCTTCGTGCGTAGTACCGCCTTTCGACGTTACTTGGGCGCGCAGTTGTGCAAAACTTAAATCGCTTTGTAGCGCCATTGTTGCGGCCCCCAAGGCGGTTTGTGCCACCATGGCTTTTGCTTGTTCGGCACTAAATCCCAATTGTTCGGCTTTTTGTTGCATCGATTGCATAAAGTAAAAAAAGTAAGCCGGTGAGCTGCCGGTTACGGCAATAATATGATTAATTTCGTGTTCTTCATTTAACCATACTGTCATGCCGGTGCCTTGAAACATATGATCAACAAAGGCTTTTTCATAGTTTGAACAACGGCTTGGGAACAAGCCGGTAACACCGAGCGCGACTAACGAGGGTGTATTAGGCATAGCGCGAACTAACTTAATGTTGCCTAACCAATTTTCATAATGTGCTACCGGTAAACCGGCGGCCAGCGTTACGAACATTTTGTCCTGACACTGCGGAGCTTGCTCAAGCAGGGCGCTGCAAACGTCTTGCATCATTTGCGGTTTTACCGCCAGCACGATAACGTCTGCCCAGTCGGCCGCGGCCGCATTATCTAAGGTGGTGGCAATACCGTAATCTTTTGCCAGCTCGGTTAATTTTGGTTGGCTACGATTAGCCGCCATAATATTCTCTGCTGGATAGCCAGCTTTAACCATGGCGGCAATAACACAGCGCGCCATATTGCCAGCGCCTATAAACGCCACCCGATTGTCATTCATGTTTTTCATAATTCCTTGCGCCAAAAATTGCGGTGCCTAATCTTATCATAGTTGCACCGTATGGTAGAGCCAGTGGCCAGTCATTCGACATACCCATGGATAATTCAGTCGCCGCCGGATAATGCGCTTGTAGCTGCTTGGATAACGCCTGCATCGCCGCAAAGTCGGCTTTAACTTTGTGCTCATCGCCAGGTGCTGGAATAGCCATTAAACCTCGTAAAGTGATGCGAGGTAACACATTCACATCGGCCGCCAGTGCCAGCATCTCTGTGGCCGCAATACCAGATTTACTGGCCTCATCGCTGATATTGATTTGCAATAACACCTGTAAATCGGCGGCATCAGCGGGCCGTTGCTCGCTAAGGCGCTGCGCAATTTTCAAACGATCGATGCTATGCACCCAGCTGGCATACTGCGCAATAATCCGCGTCTTATTAGACTGAATGGGGCCGATGAAATGCCATTGCAAGTCTGGTAAATGTGCCAGCGCTTCAGCCTTGGTGGCCAGTTCTTGTGGATAATTCTCTCCAAACAGGCGTTGACCCGCTTCGTAGGCGGCCAGTACGGCTGTATCAGGTTGCGTTTTACTCACGGCGATTAATTGCACAGGCTGACGCGATTCTGGCAATTGTTCACAATTTTTCGCTAGCTTCTGATAGGCGAGGGCAAGTTGTTCTGCTATGTTATTCATCATAAATAAGTAAATTGGAGTTTCCTAAACGTGGATATTACCGAATTATTAGCTTTTAGTGTTGAACATAAAGCCTCAGACTTACACCTTTCTGCGGGTGTACCGCCGTTAATCCGTGTCGATGGCGATGTACGCAAGCTCAATATTCCGCCGTTAACGCACAAAGAAGTGCATGCGTTAGTGTATGAGATTATGACCGATAAGCAACGTAAGGAATACGAAGAGCGGTTAGAATCGGATTTTTCGTTCGAGGTGCCTAACCTTGCTCGCTTTCGGGTTAACGCCTTTGTACAAAACCGCGGTGCGGCAGCGGTATTTCGAACCATCCCCAGTGACGTATTAACCTTGGATGATCTGGGCGCACCGGATATCTTTAAATCGATATCAGAAAACCCACGTGGTTTGGTGCTAGTGACGGGGCCCACAGGTTCGGGGAAAAGTACCACCTTGGCGGCGATGATCGATTACATCAACACCACGCGCTTTGATCACATCTTAACCATTGAAGATCCCATTGAATTTGTGCACAGCAATAAATTTAGTTTGATCAACCAACGTGAAGTACATCGTGATACGCACAGTTTTAGTAATGCGTTACGCTCCGCCTTGCGTGAAGATCCGGATGTGATTCTGGTGGGTGAATTACGTGACTTAGAAACCATTCGTTTAGCCATGACCGCCGCCGAAACCGGTCACTTGGTGTTTGGTACCTTGCACACCACCTCCGCGCCGAAAACTATTGACCGGATCATCGATGTGTTCCCAGGCGAAGAGAAAGCCATGATGCGCTCGATGTTATCGGAGTCTTTGCGAGCGGTTATTTCACAAACCTTATTGAAAAAGGTCGGTGGTGGTCGTATTGCTGCGCACGAAATTATGGTCGGTTTACCGGCTATCCGAAACTTGATCCGCGAAGATAAAATTGCTCAGATGTATTCGGTCATTCAAACTGGGGCGGCACATGGTATGCAAACTATGGATCAATGTCTGATTAACTTGGTAAACCGTGGTTTAGTGACGCAAAAAGATGCGGCAGCTAAGGCGCAAGATAAAAATACCTTTAGCAGAATGTAGTCGAGGTTTTATATGCAGCTGGTTGATTATCAGAAAAAAATGGTTGAGTTAAAAGCCTCGGATTTATTTATTACCGCAGGTATGCCGGTGGCGGCAAAAATTAACGGCGAATTACAGCCGATTGATGATCAACGCTTATCAGAAGTCGATTCGTTAAATTTAGTGTTGTCGGCGATGAGTGAGAAACAGCAGCACGAGTTCAATACCACCAAAGAATGTAACTTTGCGATTGCCAATGATGCGGGGCGTTTCCGTGTTTCCGCCTTTTGGCAGCGTGACAAAGCCGGTATGGTGATGCGGCGTATCGTGACCACCATTCCGAATGTTGACGATCTGGGTTTACCACCGATTTTAAAAGAAATCGTTATGTCCAAACGCGGCTTAGTGCTGTTTGTGGGGGGAACCGGTACCGGTAAGTCGACGTCTTTGGCGGCGTTAATTGGTTATCGAAACAAAAACTCGAAAGGGCATATTCTGACTATTGAAGATCCCATCGAGTTTGTGCACGAGCATGGCCGCAGTATGATTACCCAGCGTGAAGTCGGCTTGGATACTGAAACCTTTGATTCAGCATTAAAAAGCTCATTACGCCAAGCTCCTGATGTGATTTTGATTGGTGAAATTCGCTCACAAGACACCATGGAGTTTGCTCTGTCTTTCGCCGAAACCGGGCACTTATGTATTGCCACTTTGCACGCGAACAATGCTAACCAAGCGATTGACCGTATTATGCACCTCGTACCAAAGGAGATGCACAGTAAGCTGTTATTTGACTTATCATTGAACTTACGCGGTATTGTGGCGCAGCAATTAATTCCTACCTCCGACGGTCAGGGGCGTGTTGCCGCCATCGAAGTGTTACTCAATTCTCCGTTTATTGCCGATTTAATCAGTAAAGGACAAATTGCTGAGATTAAAACGGTGATGGCGAAGTCACGCGAGTTAGGCATGCAAACCTTTGACCAAGCCCTGTATGATCTGTACAAGGCCGAAGTGATCAGCTATACCGATGCGATACACCATGCTGATTCTCCGAATGACTTACGTTTAATGATTAAACTGCGTAACAATGAAGTGAAAGGGTCGGGTTTCTTATCCGGAGTCACCCTAGACAGCATGGATAAAGAATAGGCGCCAACACATTATGGGTTTAAGTTCGATCATGACCCCTCGCAGCAAACTGGTTACCACCCAAGGTGATGCCAGTTTAGCTTCGCTGCGTAACGTATTTAATCAGTCGCATTTTCAGCATGTACCGGTTGTCGATAGCAGCGATAAAGTGGTGGGTATTGTCTCAGTAAAAGATTATTTTAAAGAGGTCAGCCCGCTTATCGACTCGGCTAGCGAAACAACGCTAGGCTTGTTTATGCGTACGCGTAAGGTGCATCAAGTGATGGTGTCGCCGGTGATTACCGTGCCGCTTGATACCAGCATTCGAGTTATCGCTACTATGTTAGTTGAGCATAATATCAGTTGTATTTTAGTTACCGACAATCAACAGCATCTGCTGGGGTTGTTATCGTGGAAGGATATAATGAAAGCCGCTTTGTTAGCCAAACCTAAAAGCTAAGAATCTTTGGCTTAACTTGACTTTTATGCTGTACGCCAAATTTAATCTGCGGCGTAACGGCGGCGTAAAATCTGCACCCGCTCAATATACGCCTGAGTTTCTGCAAAAGGTGGAATGCCATTATAGCGTTTTACGTTGCCTAGCCCCGCGTTATACGCGGCTAACGCTAAGGTAAGATCGCCCTGATAGTCTTTTAACAACTGCCCTAAATATTGACTGCCAGCACGAATGTTTTGTTCGGGCTCATGGCCATTTAAGACCTGAAATTGCTGCATCGTGGCGGGCATCAATTGCATGAGCCCCATGGCCCCTTTTGCAGAAATCGCATTGGGGTTAAATGCCGACTCGGCATGGATCACCGCCCGGATCAGTGCACTTTCTAGTTGATGCTCGGCCGCCGCTTGATTAATTAACCGGGCAAAACGTTGTTTAAATAACGGTGTTTTTTGCCAGTCTATACTGGAGTTAGGGGCACAAGCAAAGCAATCAAAGCGCAATAATTCAAAAGCTTGGCCAATAGGGCGTTGATCTGAAAATCGTGCGCTGCCATCGGGCAGCACGGTTTTATAAACTAATACCTTGGGCGTATTAGCGCTGTTGGCAGTCGGTTGCGGTAAAGGCGCACTATTAGGCGATAGTTTAATCGTCGTTTTCGGCTCTGTGATACGGTCTGTCGCCGCGAGCAGGGCGCTAAAGATTAAACAAAAACTACTTACGCCTAATGTGGCCCATCGCACGCTTTGCATTACCGGAGATCCTTGCAGTCAGGTTTGGCGTTTAACGCGGTGGGCTAACCATTTTAATACTACCGCGACCATTAAAATGATAACGGGAACGCTAATGCTTTGCCAGAGCGCTATCGGTAATTCTGGTAGCCAATAGCTTAATGAGCGCAATAACTTATCGGCTAATTGCACCGCATAATAGCTAATCGCCACTAATGACAAGCCTTCAACCATTTGTTGCAGCTTTAGTTGCAGTTTTGCTTTTTGTTCCATCGAAAGCAGCAATTGCTGATTTTGCTGGGCTAATTTTAAACTCATCCGGGTGCGTAGTAGCTCAGTTGAACGGCCTAAGCGGTTTGACAGGCTATTTTGCCGCAGTTGCACCGATGCGCTGGTTCGATAAGCCGGGGTTAAACGTCGTTCGGTAAAATCCTGTAGCGATAGCTTATCGTCAATACTGGTTTCATCTAAGGCTTTTAGTCGATCTAAGGTTAATTGATAATAAGCGGCGGTAGCTTCTAATCGAGAACTGTTTTCGGCAATTAAGCGCTCTGTACCTGCCGCGAGCTGGCTGATCTGATCCAGTAACTGTTCATCATTATCGCGTTCTTGTTCAATACGTTGAGTCAGTGAAGCTAAATTTTGCTCTAAGCTATTGAGTTGCTGCAAACTTTGCCGTGAGACCGGCCAACCGAGTAGCGATAATTTTCGATAATTTCCTAAATCAAATAATTGCTGCACTAAACGCCCTAATGCCGCGGCAGAGAGCCCTTGATCCAGCAGCAGCATGCGGCCGGCACCTTCAGCATGTTTTTGAAAATCTGTCCATATTTTGGCTTTGCCTGCAGCTAATAAGCTGTTTATACAATTCTCGGCATTAAACAAGCGCGCCACTTGTTGTGCCGCTAAGGGCTGTTTAGCATCAATGATGGTCAGTTGCACAATACGAAAAATTTGCCCTGGGATGTGATCAAACCAGTCACGTGAGGGCAAAAAATCTAAAGGATCATCAAACCATGGCTTTTCGGCGTCAGCACGAATAAATGTATAACTGGAAAACTCACCATGCCGCTCCCAGCGCAGCCATTGGCCATAAAGTGATAAGGTAAGATCTTGTGCCGCTTCGGTTAATTGGCTGCCTTGCTGTGCAGCCAATTGCTGCATACATTGAAACTCTAAGGCGCGTGACGCGGGGGCTAAGGTCAGCATAAAATGACACAGTCGACAGGGGGCCGTTAACGGCGGAAAAGTGCGCTGTTGTAATTCTTTATCCAATAAATCGCGAAGAGGATGACTGCGACGGGATAGATTTTCCATAATTCACCTCATGGTTGCAGGCCTAGGTTGTTCACTCAGGCGTAAGGTCGAAACACTATTGCTGCAGGTTGTATGCCAGTGCGAAGCGTCACAATTTGCGAGTGTAAGATGCTGAAATGAATAAAGTTTGAAAATTACATCCGGCTCATGCCACTAAAACTGCTAAAATTTGTGCTTGAAATGAAAGCAGTTGCCTAGTTTCAGTGCAAATAATGTATAAAACAGGCCATCAGGGCGATTGGCTTCGCATACCATACCTATTCCATTGCGCATTCGGAGAACAATGTGCCGTTTAACAAAACTTTTTTCTTAGCGATTGCCAGTGTGGTGATGGCGATGTTGACGATCCAATCCGGTGCGTCTTTAGCCAAGCAATTATTTCCTCTAATTGGCCCTACCGGTACCACCGGTCTGCGTATCGGTTTTTCTGCATTAATGTTGTGGTTAGTGTTTCGACCTTGGCGACATTTACCCGTCGGTCGTAATTGGCGAGCCGTTTTTATCTATGGCGTCTGTTTAGGAGGCATGAACTTATTATTCTATCTAGCCATAGCGCGCATTCCACTGGGTATAGGTGTGGCGTTAGAGTTCACCGGCCCACTAGCGGTGGCGTTATTTTCTTCAAGAAAACGCAGTGATCTACTGTGGGTTGCACTGACCATCGCGGGGATAGTATTGCTGTTACCCGATATGCGCTCGGCCGATGCCTTAGATCCCGTCGGTGTTGCGCTGGCGCTGGGTGCGGGGGCTTGTTGGGCGGGTTATATCTTATTTGGGCAACGTGCTGGCAGCTTAGCCTCAGGGGGTGTCACGGTTGCCTTGGGGATGGCTGTAGCCGCGAGCTTTTTGTTGCCGCTGGGCCTCTTTTCTGCTGGGCAGAGTTTACTCAGTTGGCAGGTGATCCCATTAGCGATTGGCGTGGCAGCGTTATCCAGTGCCATACCCTATAGTTTAGAAATGGTGGCATTAAAAAAACTACCCGCGCAAACCTTTAGTGTTTTGATGAGCTTAGAACCGGCTATTGCGGCTTTAGCGGGTTTCTTGTTTTTAGCCGAATTACTCAGCTTAACGCAATGGCTCGCTATTTTATTAGTGATCAGTGCTTCGTTAGGCAGCACCTTAAGCAGTAAATCTGCTGCAGCGAGCTAAGTTGGGTTTTTAAACCCTTAAAATCATAAAAAGTTGATCTGTACCGAAGCAGTAACGGCTTTTATTCGTTATAACTAAAGGGTAGGGCAAGCACAGTGCATCCTGTTGCGCTGTGCTACTGCAAATAAGGAGTAACGATGAGTATGCAAACTGTCACTGATTTAATGACCCCAGATCCGCTATCACTGCAACGCAGCGCCACCTTGAAAGACGCCCATGAGTTGATGCGGGTAAAAAATATCCGGCATATTCCGGTGATTGATAACGAGGGCTTCTTAATTGGCATGTTAACGCAAAAAGTGTTGATTGGTGCCGTGATTAATCTTTTGGCGAAATATGGTGCTGCGGCGCTGGATCATAAAGAACAACAGTTAGGTGTGGCGACATTAATGTTAACCGATTTTGCCACCGTCACACCCGAGCAAAGCTTAACTGATGTGGCTTCATTTTTTGTCAGTAATCGGCATGGTTGTTTGCCGGTGGTTTCTGGCGACAATAAACTACTTGGTATTTTAACGTCATCTGATTTTGTCAGATTAGCAGTGCAGTTGTTGGCGGAAAAAGCATAAAGTGTCAGATGAACCCCCCAAGCCAGTGTCAACCGACTTGGGGGAGTGGTTTAGTTTACACCCAGTTCTTTTAACAGGTTATCGGCGTTATCGACAACTTGCATCTGCCATAACATAAAGCGTAAATCGACTTGGATTGAGCGCGTGTTCGCTAGGTTAAAATCCCAATCAGAGATAATAGAATCTAGCGTACCATCGAAAGCTAACCCCACAAACTCACCTTTACCATTTAACACGGCCGAGCCTGAGTTACCGCCAGTAATATCTAAGGTGGCAAGGTAGTTCACCGGCACTGAATTAATGCTATCAACTGCGTAAGGGCCATAGTTTTTGGCTTTAATGGCATCAAGTTGATTTTGTGGTGCATTAAACTCACCTTCGCTGGTCGCTTTTTCAGTAATACCGCGCAGGGTGGTGAATGCGGTCCAAGCGTTACCATCTTCATTACCGTGAGCTCGACCGGTAACATTACCGTAAGTGACACGCAGTGTGCTGTTGGCATCAGGGTAAACGGCTTTACCTTGTGATTGCATAAAGGCAATTTTCGCGCGCATGTAACTGGCATAAGCTTGTTGGATCTTGCCACCTAGCTCTTCTTGCTCCGCTTCTTTTGAACGATCAGTTTTGTACAGTGCCACTGCGGCTTTAACAAAAGGATCATTGCTATTAGCAAATTGTGCGGGTGTGCTTTCTAGCAGGGCCGCGCGCTGTGCTGCATCCGTTAATACAGTAGCGGCATACCAGCTATCAATCAGTGCTACTAATGCGGCTTGATCCATATTATCTTTGATGCCCATGGCTTTGTCGAAGTCGGCATTGCGTTGTTTTTTCGGTAAAGCAACATACTTAGTTAAGCTTTGCAGATCTAACGCTTTTTCTACACGCACATCAAAAGAGCGATCCATACCAGCGATAAAGGCTTTAAAGCGCGGTAAATCACGTGCCTGGAAACCTGCTTTTCGCTCCGCATCGGGCTTAGTGCTTTCTTGCGCCAAGCGGTACAAACTGCGGGCTGTGCCAAGTAAACGAGGGCTCGCATTATTCAGTAAATAACTATCGCGGCCTTGTTGCTGCTGCTCTTTTAACAGTTTTTCGATATTAGCCAGATCTTTTGCATAGGCTTTTTTGTTGGCGCTACTGCTGTTGACCCAAGCGGTTAATGCTTGATGTTCAGCTTGTTTACGCGCCAGAAAATCGCTTTGAGCATAGCTGTCGAGCATGCCTTGGCGGTTTTTCATGTAGTTATTTAAACCTGCCACTCGGCTGGCATATTTTAATGCCGCATCACGGTCATTGGCCGTTTCGCGGCCAATAATGTCCAGTGTTTCAGCAAACTGGCTCACGGTGTTCGGATAGCTCCACTCAAAGGTGTCCGCTACTTCAGACGGTAAGCGATGGCGGTTAGTGCGCCCCGGATAGCCTAATGCCATCACAAAATCGCCTTCTTTTAAGCCATCTTTCGCTAATTTCAAGTGAAAATCTGGGGTGTAAGGCACGTTGTCCGCATGGAAATCAGCTGATTTCCCTTCAGGGCTAACATAAGCTCGCAGAAAACCGTAATCACCGGTATGGCGTGGCCACATCCAATTATCGGTGTCGCCACCAAATTTACCGACACCTTCGGCAGGGGCGTGCACTAAACGCACATCTTTAATTTCTAATTGCTTGATTAAATAATATTCTAAGCTGCCGTAATAAGCCGCTACAGAACAGCGATGACCGGCATCTTGCTCACATTCAGCAACGATGGCTTTTTGATTGGCTTCAATCGCGTCTATACGCTTTTTCCCGGATAATTTGGCGGTGCTGGCATCAATCACTTTGTTAGTGACGTTATCAACCGCCTTAGTGACATAGATACGGCTACCCGGGGCGGCCGGCACTTCTTCGGCTAAAGTCTTGGCTAAAAAGCCATTTCTGAGTAAGTCATTCTCTGCAGTAGAGTTGTGCGCGATGCTATTGTAAATACAGTGATGGTTAGTGGCCACTAACCCCTGTGGCGAAACGAAAGACGCTGAACAACCACCTAAACTGACGATAGCGCCCATTGGGAATTCGGTTAATTTCGTTAAGTTGGCTGGATCTAATTCAAGGCCAGCTGCTTTTAATTCAGTGGCAATATTAGGCAGCTGTTGCGGCATCCACATGCCTTCATCTGCCATTGCGAAACCGCTGGCCAGTGCCAGTACAAGTAATGACTTTTTCATAAAATCTCTTAGTTTTATTGAATTAATGAGGATAACGAGGTTGCAGCGCTATAGTCGGTGCATGGCTCAGGCTTGTCAAGCCGTAGACATACACCGTTACACTTTTGTGAAGTAAGTAGGCATTAACGAGATTCGAACCAGCAAATGGCTTTAGCCTGCTGCTTAGCTTGATACATGGCAATATCGGCCTGACGCAACACATCTGAACTGTTGTGTTGTGCGCCATGAAATAAGTTAGCGCCAATACTACCCGTGCAGCTATGCTGTACGGCAAGCGTTTCGGTAAATACATGAGGCTCTGCTAAAGCCGCACTAATTTTTTCGGCCAGTTGTTGTGCCAGTGTTTTTGCTTTATCGGCATCACAGTCTAAATCGCATAACACAATCACAAACTCATCACCCCCTAAGCGAGCGACAGTATCCACTTCTCGTACTTGATTTGTTAACCGATTCGCTACTTCAATCAGTAGTAAGTCACCCACTTTATGGCCAAAGCGATCGTTCACGGGCTTGAAATTATTCAAATCGATAAATAATAAAGCACCAAAGCTGTTGCTGCGTTTGCTTTGTTTAAAAGCCAGTTGTAGGCGATCATCCAATAAGCGGCGATTGGCTAAACCGGTGAGATGATCATAAAATGCCATTTTATGAATATGTGCAGCTGAGAGCGAGCGGGAAATGGCAAGCTCAGCTAAGTTACTGAAAATGGCCATCTTGCTGCTAAACTCAGCCGAGGGTAAGCCGGGTTCTTTTTGATAAAAGCCAAATGCGCCTAACACTTTACCTTGGGCATTTTTTATCGGAATTGACCAGCAGGCTCTTAACTCGTTCAATAACACTAATTCGCGATAGGCTTGCCAATGAGGATGTTGTAATAAATCTTCAGCCATAACGGCTTGGCCACTGTAAGCCGCACTGCCGCAAGATCCGGCATCAGGACCCGGTGTTAATCCATCAATAGCATCATTAAAGGCTTGAGGTAACGAAGGGGCGGCGGCCACGCGTAAACAATACTGCGCTTCATCGAGTATCAGTATCGAGCATAATATTTCAGGATATTGGGCTTCAATTTGTCGAACAAGTTGTATTAAAACATCTGACAATGCTGAACCATGACTGATCATACTGAGGATCTGGTTTTGCATTTCTAATTCGTGCGTTCGATTTTTTACTTGTTGCTCGACAATTTGCAGCATGCGGTCAGCTTTATAATTGCTATGGCTCAGCTCTGCGACTTGTTCTGCCAGAAAAGCGATCAGCTTCATCATCGCTTCAATTTTTGATTCTGGGATAATAGGGACTTCGGCAATCGCTTTTAAATAGCTATCTTCATCAAAACTAAGTGCTTTTGCTTGCTGTTTAAAAAAGTTTAAATCCGGTTTTTTTATAAAGAATTGGCCAATATAAAGATTAGCCACGTGCTTATTGAGTATTTTTACTGGCGCTGCACAGTCAATTAAGCCATTTAAACATGCATAAGTGGCAAAATCTTGCTGTTTTATCGCTTCGTTGGCGAGAGTAGTATCAGAGCTAATGCAATTTTTAAGGCTAGCAGGGTGCTGACGATGAAACTGCATACAAACGCGTTGCCAGTTAGATGAAGAGACGACTTTACCGTGTAAATCAATCAGCGCGATTGACACGCCCAAGGCTTTTTGAAAGTTCTCAAAAATGCTATTTAGCAGGTTGAGGTCTAAGGTTTTTAGAACAGACTGTTGCGCATCCGGTGCTTGGCTACTGGCTGAAAACTGCCACGACGCCAGCAAAGGGTTAAGATTTTGGACATCAAATTTGATGTCTTCTTTAAATTTGCCCATGCCAATTAATCCATTATTTGTCAGGCGTTAACTCAAGTTGTGATTTAGCGTTGTTGCAGCAAGCGCTAAATCACCCCAACGTCCAGCTACCCATGGTCTTTAAGCCAAAACGTCACTGTTAAGAATAGCATATATTTTGTTCGAACGATGTCAGGATAAAGGCTGAAACGCCTAGTATGAGACGTTGTCAGCCGAGATAAATGGCTAGCGTATTGTTATTTATGACGATCTTGTAGCACTTTAATGACATCATTAAGTGCTAATTTTTGACTACGCAGCAAAACAAGTAAGTGGAAGATTAAATCTGCTGCTTCGTTTGCCAGCTCTTCTTTATCACCTGCCATCGCAGCTAGGGCTGACTCCACACCTTCTTCCCCCACTTTTTGCGCAATGCGTTTTACGCCTCGGGCGAATAAACTGGCGGTATAGCTGCTTTTCGGATCGGCACCTTCACGGCTGGCAATCACTTGTTCTAAGTCATACAAAAAGCTCAGTTGTGGGCTATTGGCGTCATTATCATGCCAGCAGGTTTCGGTGCCTTCGTGGCAAGTAGGGCCGGCCGGCAGCGCCATAATCAGTAAGCTGTCGGCATCACAGTCTTGGTCAATGCTGACCAAACTTAGGGTGTTACCTGAGCTTTCACCTTTGGTCCACAAGCGCTGTTTACTGCGACTGAAAAAGGTAACCGTGTTGCTTGCAAGAGTGTGAGAAAGTGCCTCGGGGTTCATATACCCTTGCATCAGCACTTTACCTGAGATGGCATGTTGCACTATGGCAGGCAGTAACTGATTTTCAGGCCAGCTCAGTTGTTCAATCTGTTGTTGGTTCATCATTTAATTCTCACGTTCGAATGTGTATTTTGCCACGTATCATTAGCGTTATCTCTAGTGCGTTTTAGATGAATACTGCACATAAAGTTATTGTAAATACTGTAACGCTTCACACTGATACTACACGCAAAATCGTTATAAATACTGTCACGCTTTAAACTGATAGTGCATGCAAAGTCGTTGTAAATTCTGTACCGCTTCACACTGATATTGCACGCAAAGACGCCGTGAATACTTCCCTGTAGGCTCCTCTTTGGCATCCATGCCAAAGACGCTTTGCTTAGCATTATCAGTGTTGCGCTGGGACTTCCCAGCTTTTACCTTGGAGAAAGCTCAGAACTAAGCAAGCGCGGAGATACTTTTTTCTGTGACCGTTGAAGGCCATGGATGGCCGGACAAATTCGTCAGGAACGCATTTGGACAGCTCTGCTGTCCCAACGGGTGAATATCATGGATGATATTCACAATCTAGCCCCGGGGAAGCTTCACGGCGTGTCACAGAAAAAATGTACGTAGTGCTTGCGTGGGTTTTATGGCTTTCCTTTTAAGGACGTATACTAATACCATCGGCCAGTAACTTCGCCTTTAGCTCGCTGATTTGAATAATACCTTTGTGGAAGACACTGGCTGCTAAGGCCCCATCCACATCGGCTTGCTGAAACACCTCGGTAAAATGCTGCATTGCGCCGGCACCACCACTGGCGATCAACGGCACCTTGCACAGATCCCGAATGGTTTTCAGCTGCGCCAAATCGTAACCTTGCCGCACCCCATCCTGATTCATGCAGTTCAGCACAATCTCACCGGCACCCAAGCGCTGCACCTCAGTTACCCAATCGCGAGTTAACCACTGCGTTTTCTGGGTACGGCTCTCATCGCCCGTAAATTGATACACCTGATATTGGCCCGATGCCACATCAAAAAAGCTATCAATCCCAATGACCACACACTGCTGCCCATAGGTTTGGTTAAGCTCAGCAATTAACTGCGGGTTAGTTAGGGCAGGGCTGTTAATCGACACTTTATCCGCGCCCATCTCCAAAATTTTGCCGGCATCTGCCACCGATTTAATGCCACCGGCCACACAAAAGGGAATATCAATCACCTCAGCAATGCGGCGCACCCAGCTCTTATCAACCACCCGGCCATCACTCGACGCCGTAATATCGTAAAATACCAATTCATCTGCGCCGGCTTCGGCATAGCGCTGGGCCAGAGGCACAATATCACCAATAATTTCATGGTTACGAAACTGTACGCCCTTTACTACCTTGCCATCGCGCACATCCAAACAGGGAATTAAGCGTTTTGCCAGCATGCAATGGCCTCCTCAAGCGTAAACTTACCTTCTAACAGCGAGCGACCTAAGATCACCCCCGCGACACCCGAGCCAATTAACGCTTGGATATCGGCTAATGAACCAATGCCGCCAGACGCTTGCCAAGCCAGCGTTGGATACTTACTGCTAAGCTCACGGTATAACGCCACATTAGCGCCAGTTAAGGTGCCGTCTTTACTGATATCGGTACAAAGCACATGCTTAGCACCGGCAGCAATATAACCGTCTAACACTTGCTCTAGTGTTACGCCAGACTCTTCAATCCAACCGTGGCTAGGTAAGGTTTTTTCGCCTTGGGCATTAATGGCTACATCTAAGGCTAACACAATGCGCTCACCGCCGTACTTGCGGATCCAGCCTTGTACCAACTCAGGCTCCCGAATTGCTAAGCTACCAATCACCACGCGGCTAGCACCGGCGGCGAGTAAATCCATCACATCTTGCTCGCTGCGCACCCCACCGCCAACTTGAATTTGCAATGGCGCGTCGGTCATTAGCTTGGTTAACAGGGCAATTTGCCGCTTGCTGGCATCTTTGGCACCCGAGAGGTCAACCACATGCAGTAGCGGCGAACCGGCTTTGGCATAGCTATCGCGAAGCGTAAAGGGGCTGAAAGTGTACTCGGTGGTTTTATCGTAAGCGCCTTGGTATAGACGCACGACTGTGCCGTCAATTAAATCTATCGCCGGAATAATCACAACTGCCACTCCAGAAAGTTTTGTAATAATCGCGCGCCCACTTTACCTGAGCGCTCAGGGTGAAATTGCGCACCGACCACATTATCTTTGCCAATAACCGCGGCAAAGTCAGAGCCATAGTGGCATTGTGCTAAGCTATATTCGCTCGGCACCACTGCAAAGCTGTGCACAAAATACAGATAATCTTGTTCAGTAAAGCCGGCCAAAATGGGGTGCTTACTGATCTGGTGCAAGGTATTCCAGCCCATATGCGGTAAGCGTAAACCGGCAGCATTAAGCGGTGCCACTTCGCCTGGAATTAATCCTAAACAGGCGACATCACCTTCCATACTGTGGGCGGTGAGCATTTGCATACCAAGGCAAATACCCAGCATCGGTTGCGTTAGGCTTTGTAAGGTGCCGATCAGCTCGCGCTCGGCTAAATTATGCATGGCTGCTTTTGCGGTGCCAACGCCCGGTAAAATGACCCGCGAGGCACCACGGATGACCGCAGCATCACGGCTTATTACAGGCTCAACACCTAAGCGTTTTACCGCAAAATACACCGAGCTGATGTTGGCACAGCCGGTATCAACAATCACCAAACTCATTACAACACTCCTTTTGAGCTTGGTAAGGCTTCACCCGATACGGTAATGGCTTGGCGCAGTGCTCGGCCAAAGGCTTTGAATAAACCTTCTACTTTATGGTGTTTATTGCCTTCGGTAATACTCAGGTGCAAAGACATCAACATGGCATCGCTTATTGAGCGGAAAAAGTGTGGCACCATCTCCAGCGTTAAACCGCCCACCGCACCTTCGCCCAGCTCGCCGTTAAACACAAACAGCGGCCGACCCGATAAATCTAAAATACACTCGGCGCGGCACTCGTCCATCGGCAGCACAAAACCAAAGCGGTTGATGCCTCGCTTATTGCCCAGTGCTTGCTTTAAGGCTTGGCCTAGGGCGAGGGCGGTATCTTCAACACTGTGGTGATCGTCGATATGTAAATCGCCTTTCACCTCCACTTGCAATGAGAAGCCGCCGTGGGTGGCTATTTGCTCTAGCATATGATCAAAAAAGCCGACGCCCGTGTTGAACAGGTTATTACCACTGCTATCTAAATCGACTGTCACTTTAATATCGGTTTCGCGCGTGGTACGCACCACGGTTGCGCTGCGGCCACGGCTTAATAAGCGTTTGGTGATTTCGGCCCAGCCCAAGCTGTCACGTTGATACTGAAAAGCCGGTAAGCCCATGTTCTCAGCCAGTTGCACGTCAGTTAGCCGATCGCCAATCACATAAGAATTGGTAAAATCGATTTTACCTTGTTGCAGGTAGTCTTTGACCAAACCGAGTTTCGGTTTGCGGCAACTGCAGTTATCCCGCTCAAAATGTGGGCAAATCAGCACATCATCAAACTGAATACCTTGCGAGGTTAAAAGTTGCATCATTTTGTTATGGGGTGCATCAAAGGTATCGCGCGGAAAGCTGTCGGTGCCTAAACCATCTTGATTGGTCACCATCACTAAGCGATAACCCGCCGCTTGCAGTTTTAATAGCGCCGGCACTAAGCCTGGCTCGTAGGCCAATTTTTCAAGGCTATCGAGCTGCTTGTCTATTGGCGGCTCTTCTACCATGGTGCCGTCACGATCGATAAATAAAATAGGTTGGCCACTCATGCGGTTTCTCTCTGATTAGGTTGAAAATAACGTTGCATAGCGCCGGCTAAACGCTGCATTTCTGCTGGGCTGCCAATGGATACCCGAACCACCTGCGATAAACCCAGTTGGCTAGATTGGTTGCGGATCAAAATATCTTCTGCAATCAGCGCATTAACACAGGCTGCGGCATCGCTTACTTGCAACAATACATAGTTAGCATTGCTTGGCCATACTTTATCAATGCCCGGTAAGCTTGCGGCAAGCGTAATAAAGTCATCACGTAAAGCATTTATGGTAGCCACACTCTGTTGCATTTGCGCGATACCGGCGGGCGATAGCGCTTGCGCAGCAATTTGTGCCACCGGCTCGGCAATCGGGTAGGGCGCAATCATTTTTTTCAGGGCGTTGATAATCTCAGGCGCGGCCAACGTAAAACCACAACGTAAGCCCGCTAAGCCAAAGGCTTTAGATAGCGTGCGCAGGATCACCAAGTGCGGGTAGCGGCTCAGTAGCGACACCACAGACGCCTCTGGGGCAAATTCAATGTAGGCTTCATCAACCACCACTAAGGCTTGATCGGTAAAGTGCTCTAACACCGCGATAATATCTTCACGAGGAATGAGATCACCGGTCGGGTTATTGGGGCTACAAATAAACACAAGCTTTGGCGAGGTAGCAAAAATGCCGGGTAAATCTAAGCGTTCATTATCTTTTAGCAGTACTTTATTCACCGGCGTTTGATTGCTCTCGGCGCTAATGGCATACATGCCATAGGTCGGTGGGCAAATTGTAATGCTATCTTGCTTTGGCTCGCAGAAGCTTCGGATCAAGAGCTCAATGCCTTCATCTGCACCACGGCTTACCAATACTTGCTCGGCAGCTAATCCTGCATACGCAGCGTAGCCATCAATCACGGCTTTGGGCTGACAAGACGGATAGCGGTTAAAGGTGTCATCTAACTGATAAGCGGGCGCTAGCGCGTTTTCATTAGCATTAAGCCACACCGCACCGCCACTCATTGAGCTGCGAGCTGAAGCATAAGGCACGATAGCTTTAACGGCATCACGGGCCAGCGGGTGTACCTTAGACATGTTCAGTCTCCTTTAATAAACTGGCCAAGCGTAACCGTACCGCATTGGCGTGCGCTTCTAAACTTTCGGCTTCAGCCAGGGTGACAATGGCGGGGCCAATATTACGCATCCCGGTGGCAGATAATTGCTGCACGGTAAAGCGGCGGAAGAAATCGGTCATCGACAAGCTTGAGACAGTGCGGCTATAACCATAAGTGGGTAACACATGGTTAGTGCCACTGGCGTAATCCCCAGCGGATTCGGGCGTCCACGCGCCAACAAAAATACTGGCTGCGCTGGTAAAGCGCTCAGTGAGTAGCTCAGCTTGCTCTGTTTGCACAATTAAGTGCTCAGGCGCATAGGCATTGGTCACGCTAATGGCGCTGTCTAAGTCGGTTGTTAAGATGGCTCGGCTGTGTGCTAGCGCTTGCGCAGCAATATCACGGCGCGGTAGGGCGACTAATTGCACACTAAGGGCTTGCTCTACGGCATCCAGCAAACTTGCGCTATCGCTAACTAAAATCACCTGTGAATCAGGGCCATGTTCCGCCTGCGACAGTAAGTCTGCTGCGACAAACTCTGGGTTAGCCTGAGCATCGGCCAGCACGAGCACTTCAGATGGGCCGGCTGGCATATCAATCATCGCGCCTTTCGCATCTTGGCTTACTTGCTGTTTTGCTTCAGTAACATAGCGATTGCCTGGGCCAAAAATTTTATCCACTTTGGCAATCGTCTCTGTACCGTAAGCCAGCGCCGCCACGGCTTGTGCGCCGCCAATGGTATAAATTTCGGTAATGCCACAAAGGTTAGCGGCATAAATAATTTCGGGTGCAATATCGGTAGCGAGTGGCTTACCTGGGGGCGTTACCAAGACTGCACGCGGGCAGCCCGCTAACTGCGCCGGAACACCCAGCATCAACACCGTAGAAGGTAAGGGCGCACTACCGCCAGGAATATACAGGCCGACACTGCCAATCGGGCGACTTTTCAGCTGACACATTACGCCAACACTGGTTTCAACTTCGATATCCCGCGGTAATTGCGCCGCATGAAACTTGCGAATATTGTCATAGGCTAATTCAATAGCGGCTTTGCGCTCAGGTTGTAATTGGCTTAACAACTGCTGCTGCACGCTGGCACTTAACGCCAATGGGTTATCGGAAAGCTGATCAAATTGCTGACTAAAACGTCGTAAGGCTGCATCACCCTCTGCTCGCACCGCTGCAATGATCTCGCGTACTTTCGGCGCAAGGCTGGCTGAATCAGGCAGGGCCGGTCTGGCCAAGGCAGCTTGTTGGCCAGCTTGATCAAGTTGACTCCAGTTAAAGCGTTGCATCGATTACTCCATCATCTTTTCAATAGGTAATACTAAGATTGAGCTGGCGCCCAGTGCTTTGAGCTGTTCCATGGTTTCCCAGAACAGGGTTTCGCTGCTGACCACATGCAAGGCCACCATATCGTTATTGCCAGCTAAAGGCAGTAAGGTTGGGTTTTCTGCACCAGGTAATAAGGCAATCACTTCGTCTAACTTAGCGCGCGGGGCGTGCAGCATGATGTATTTGCTTTCGTTGGCTTGCATCACGCCTTGAATGCGAGGCATTAACTTAGCAATCAGTTTCTGGTGCTGAGCATCAGCTAAACCTTTGCGTTGGATCAGTACTGCTTTACTGCGGTAGATCACTTCAGCTTCTTTTAAACCATTCGCTTCTAAGGTGGCACCGGTAGACACGAGGTCACAGATGGCATCAGCTAAACCGGCGCGCGGCGCCACTTCAACAGAACCGGTCAGCATTACTACGCGGGCATTCACGCCTTGCTGCTTTAAATAGCGTGTCAGTAAACGTGGGTAAGTAGTGGCAATAGTTTTACCTTCAAGGCTGCTTACACCTTGATATTGCTCTTCTTGTGGTACGGCAATCGATAAGCGACAGCCACCAAAATCTAAGCGGGCCAGCACTTCATAGTCCGCGCTTTCGTTATCGATTTGCCGTTGCAGTGATACTTCTTCTAATACGTTTTCGCCGATAATGCCTAGATCACAGACGCCGTCCATTACTAAGCCTGGGATGTCATCATCGCGCACCCGTAAAATATCAATCGGCATATTTTCAACGTGAGCAATTAAGCGTTGTTCACGTAAATTGATTTTTAAACCACAGCTACTAAGCAGCGCTTGTGATTCAATCGACAAACGACCTGACTTTTGCATACCGATGCGAAGACGTTTACTTTCAATGGCTGGACTCATTGGTCACTCCGAAAATTAAAAACTGTAATTAAAAACAAAAAACCCCGTGGCTTAGGCCTGCGGGGTTGCGAGTAACAAGATGCACCGGAGGCCCAGACAACAGCCCTCCACCTAAGCGGTAAGGCTAGGTTGTATGATGATGCAATGTTACTGTTGAACGATTCATGCTGTAAATTTATCCAAAATGCTATGCTATACAAGTTACTGCAGCAGACTGTTTTTCGCAAGCGCTTTTTTCAAGTAATCCAACGAGTAATTCAGTGTAAATATATTAAAATCAATAGCATAAGTTAATGTTGTGTTTTTTTAAGCTAAACAGTTGCAGAGTCGCGGTTTTAAAAATTAAACCATTTGGTTAAAATGTGGTCAGGTTGTATAGGCATGCATTGCACTGATAGCGTTAAAGTGATGCGATTTGCCGCCGATATAATAATGTGAGACCCAAATAACATTTTAATTACGGACAGGAGGCAAAAATGGATGCTTTTATGCCATTTATACAACGTATTCCGGGAACGCCGATTGAGCCGGACCCGAAAACGGTGCTGCCTGTTTTTAAAGAAGCACGCCTTGAGCCCCTCAAGCGCGAAGAGCAAAAGTACCTTATTTTACGCCGTTTTGGTTATAAAACCGGCTCCGCTGATGATTATCCTGCCGCTCCTTACACCACTCCCGAAGAAGATCAGCATGTTGATAAAGACGGGCATTTAGATATTTTTGTCTGATTTTTTAGCTGAACAAGGCATAATAGCCAGCATTACATCTTATGCAGCGGTTACGTTAGCGTTTCAAAGCCTGCGTTTAAGCTAATCAAGCCTTTGTGGAGTGCCAGTGAGCTATTGCAATTTGCCCGTTTTCGTCTGGATAACCTATGGCCGTTAAGTCTGCCAAAGCCTTTGCTGAAAACGGTATACTCGCGCAGCATATTGCAGGCTTTAAACCTCGGGCCGCGCAACTGGAAATGGCAACCGCTGTTGAACAAACCATTCAAAAAGACGGTGCCTTGGTGGTAGAAGCCGGAACGGGTACCGGTAAAACCTATGCGTATTTAGTGCCTGCGTTACTGTCTGGTAAAAAAGTGGTGTTATCAACCGGAACGAAAAACCTGCAAGAGCAATTGTACTTTCGTGATCTGCCAACCGTACTTCAAGCCTTAGCGTTACCGGTTAAAACGGCTTTACTCAAAGGCCGCTCAAATTACCTGTGTTTGTTTCGTTTAGAGCAGCATTATCAGCATATTCCGGTAGCTGATCCGCAACTGATCGCCGATTTAAGCTTAATTAAAAAATGGTCTGCGGAGACGCACAGCGGCGATATCGGCGAATTAACCTATATTGCCGAAGACTCCAAAGCCTTACCCTATGTAACCAGTACTACCGATAACTGCTTGGGTAAAGACTGCCCCGTTTATGAAGATTGTCATTTACTCAAAGCGCGCAAAGAGGCACAGGCCGCCGATCTTGTGGTAGTGAATCATCACTTATTTTTTGCTGACTTAGCCTTAAAAGATACTGGCTTTGGTGAGTTGTTGCCAGAAATGGAAGTGGTGATCTTTGATGAAGCGCATCAGATCCCTGATATCGCCAGTGAGTATTTTGGCGAACATTTCTCTAGCCGTATTTTACAAGATCTGTGTAAAGACATTGAGTTAGTTGGCAAGGCAGAGTTAAAAGATGTCATGCAGCTAAGCAAGGCAGCCGATAAAGTGGCAAGCCTGACTCGCGATTGGCGGCTGCAATTTGCCACAGATCCCGCGCGGGGCAATTGGCGGCAAGCTTATCAAAACCCGGCTATGCAAACGGCGATCACCCGCATTAACGATGCGCTAGATATGTTGTACCAGATTGTTAAAAGTAGCTTAGGGCGCAGCCAAACCTTGGATAATTGCTACGAGCGTTTAGCGCAGCTTAAAAGCCAACTGCAAAAATTACTGCAGGTTGAACAAACGGGCGTGAGTCTTTGGTTCGAAACCAGCAAATTGCATGTTGGTTTGCATTTAACGCCACTGAGTATTGCCGATAAATTTAACAAGCTGGTGTTTGCTGAGCAGCGCAGCTGGATTTTTACGTCAGCCACGCTATCGGTAGATGAAGGCTTTACCCATTATCAACAACAAATGGGCTTAACGGGGGCGGATACCCTGTTACTCGAAAGCCCGTTTGATTATGCGCAACAAGCGCTGCTCTGTGTGCCGCGATTTATGCCAGAGCCGCACGAGCCTGCAATGATGCATGCTTTATTAACTATGGCGATAGAGCTGATTACCGCTAATAACGGCCGTTGCTTCTTTTTATTTACCAGCCATCGTATGTTACAGATGATGGCGAAAGCCTTACCTGAACAAATTCGCCAGCCGGTGCTTATTCAAGGCTCTACCGGTAAACGCTTATTGTTAGAACAATTTGTGAAATTAGAAAATGCGGTGCTGCTGGGTACCGGCAGTTTTTGGGAAGGCGTTGATGTACGTGGTGATACCTTAAGCTGTGTCATTATAGATAAGCTACCCTTTGCCTCGCCAGATGATCCGTTGTTACAAGCGAGGGTGGAAGATTGTGCGATGCGCGGTAAAGATCCCTTTGCTGAGGTACAATTACCGCAAGCGGTGATTACCTTAAAACAAGGGGTCGGCCGACTGATCCGTGATGTAACCGATCGCGGTGTGCTGGTAATTTGCGATAATCGGTTGGTGACTAAACCCTATGGGGCGACCTTTTTAAAAAGCTTGCCACCGATGCGGCGAACGCGTGATCTCGGTGCGGCCAGTCAGTTTTTAAAAGAGATACAAGGTTTAAAAGAGCAGCAACAAGGAAACTCATGAATTTTTTAGCGTTAGATACTTCTACCGAAGCCTGTTCCGTCGCGTTAAGTCACAATGGCAAAATACTGACCCTAGACGAAGTATGCCCGCAACAACACAGCAAACGTATTCTACCCATGGTGCAGCAATTACTGGCTGAGGCCGGTATTAACCTGAATCAGCTAAACGGTATCGTATTTGGCCGTGGCCCTGGGAGTTTTACTGGCGTAAGGATTGGCGTGTCGGTCGCACAAGGTTTAGCCTTTGGTGTCGATGTGCCGGTATATGGCGTTTCGACTTTGGCAGCGATGGCACAAGCTGCTGCGCAGTTAAAAAATGCTCAGCACGTTATTGCTGCGATTGATGCGCGGATGGCTGAAGTTTATTTGGCTGTCTATGCTCGTGATGAGCAGGGTTTGATGCAGGCGATTAGCGCTGAAGTGGCTGCAAAGCCTAGCGCCTTACCCGCAGCGATAACCGCTTTAAATTTTGACACTGAGGTAATGGCCGTCGGCACCGGCTGGCAAACCTATCAGAGCCAGCTGCAAGGCATACTTTCAGCCAGCGTGGCCAAAGATATTCTATATCCCTCAGCACAATACATGTTGCCTTTTGCTGATCAGGCATGGCAACAGGGCCACTTTGTTGCAGCAGAGCAGGCCGAACCGGTTTATGTGCGTGACGAAGTCACTTGGCAAAAACTGCCCGGCCGTTAACCCCTAACCACACTCACATTGCCAAAGACTGGTCAGACCGCACTCTGAGACAGGTACGACCACACTCTGAGACTGGTCAGACCGCACTCCGGTACAGGTCTGACCATACTCAGAGACGTTAGCTTAGAGATGCCAGCTTGCAAATGCGTATTAATATCACTGTTTGTAAAAGTTACTGGCTTGTTGGTTGATTACTTGTCTATAATTAGAACACTGTCCATTAGCTAAGAGCTTGCATGAGCATCAACGCCAGTAACAACATTAATCCCAGTAGCTTGCTAAATCCGGCAACGAATCGGCCACAGCCGAGTCGTACGGTGCAGCCAGAGCGGGAGAGTGTGGTTAAAGAAACGGCGGGTATTCGTTTTGAGCGTGATGCGGTGGAGCGATTAGATAGCGAGCGGGAAGCGCAAACTAACCGCCAATCTTTTCGCGATAACACGGAACAACGCAACGAACGCGCGGTTGCTGCCTATCAAAGCTTGCAAAACGAACAACGCCGTAGCGAAGTTCAAGCTATGCTAGGTGTCGATCTGTACGCTTAATGGCTGTTAATTGTTTGCTTTAATTTTTTTCGCTTCGCTTATCCCTTCTACTGCCACACTGAACTGTTCTAATTCCTTTACGTACAAGTTATATCTTTCTTGCTCGCTTACTATTTATTTGGCCTTGCTTATAGAGGCTAATGCGTGAGTGAACTCAGCGACATAACAGGAGTGAATATGTCTGCAACGATTCTTATTACGGGTGCAAGCTCAGGTATTGGCCGCGAAACCGCAAGCTATTATGCACAGCAGGGCTGGACGGTTTACGCGGTGGCTCGCTCAGAAGATAAGTTAGCGGCACTGGCTGCTGAACATCCTGAAAAAATTATCCCTGTCAGTTTAGATTTAACAGATTATGCAGCAATGCAAGAATGGCAAGCCAGTTTACCGGCAGCACTGCATTTTGATGTGGTGCTGTTAAATGCCGGTAATTGCGAATATGTCGAAGCTAATGACCTCGATTTAGATGCGTTTGCACGAACGTTTGCCATTAATTTTCAGGCTGTTGTTAGCAGTACTAAGCTGTTATTACCACGTTTAAAAGCCGGCAAAACTTTAGCAATTGTCAGTTCAATGGCACACTTTTTTCCTTTTACGCGTTCAGAAGCCTACGGTGCCAGTAAAGCTGCGGTCAGTTATTTTGTTGATAGTTTACGCGTCGATTTATCTGACAGTGGTATTCATATTTGTTTGATTGAACCCGGCTTTATTGATACGCCATTAACGCAAAAAAATGATTTTCAGATGCCTTTCTTAATGCCTGTGGCCGCCGCAGCTAAACTTATTTTTGATGGCATCGAAGCGGGAAAGTTACGGCTGCGTTTTCCAAGACGCTTAGCCTATTTATTAAAAACGTTGAGTGTGTTGCCTTACGGTTTACGCTGTAAGTTGGCAGCCAAGATGAAGCAATCATGAGCAGCGTTAAGGTTAAATTAAATTGGCGAGTATTAATTGGCTTTGAGTTAAGTTGGTTTTTACTGGTCTATTTTCAGCAATTGGCTTTTTGGCCGGTTTTAGCTTATTTGCTTTATGGTCTTTGGCAACTGCCGTCAATGAAGGCGCGTTATTTGGTATTGGCGGCTGCCATTATAGGTATCAGCGTTGACTCGTTATTAGTCGCAACAGGGATCCTAAGCTTTGCGCAATTGGCATGGCTACCGCTGTGGTTTATTTTGTTGTGGGCCATATTTGCGTTAGCACTGGTTGAAGTGATGAGTCGTTTCTTAACAAAACCTTGGCTGGGCTTTGCCTTGGGCGCGACCGGTGGGCCGCTGTCTTATATTGGCGGTGCGGCATTAAGTGACGGTGTCATGAGCTTCCCAGCAGGCGTGACTTCTTACATCGTTTTATGTTTAGTCTGGGGCTTGTTAGGCGTGATTTTCGGTAAGATCCCAAGCCTGTTAGAGACCAGCACAGAGCAAGAGTTGAACGGTTCGGCTCAGGAATAGTCTAAACATTATCGTCGGCGGCATCACAATGCGGCTTTTGGCAAGTTATTTGGAGGGGCTATGCGTAAGTTATTGGGTATTATTTTAGCACTGGGTGTGTCATTCCCGTTGTTTGCGGTACCGCAACTCGAGACCGTTGGCCAAGGTAGTTACCGTTATTTATTTTGGCAGTTATACGATGCACGTTTAGCGACCCGCGATGGCCGTTATGTTGATTACCAGCAAAGCTCGCCGTTATTGTTAGAGTTAACCTATAAACGCAAGATTAGCCGTGATCAGTTCATCGAGGCAACAGTTGATGAGTGGAAAAAGCTGAAACAAAGCACCACTGCGCAACAAGCTGATTGGGCTGAACAATTAAAAACGCTGTGGCAAGATGTGAAAGAAGGTGATCGTTTAGCGGCAGTGCTGTTAGCCGATTCGAGTGTTGAGTTTTATTTTAATGGCACCAAAACAGGGGTGGTTGCAGACAACACTTTTGGGCCCGCGTTTTTTAATATATGGCTACACAACGATACCAGTGCGCCAAAGTTACGCGAGCAATTAACCGGTTTACGTAGTGAATAAACAACAAAGCGCAAGTTAATACTGAATAGTTAAGTGTTGTATTAGAAACACTTAACCATCCGGCAAGAATAACGACTGGGCGCTTTTAAGCCCGCTAAGGCTTAATGGCTACTGATATACTTGATTAATTGCTTAGCAATATCGGTATTGTCCATAAAGCCGTGGAAATCTTCACTGTTTTTACCATAAGCCATGACAGGGACATCCACCGCGGTATGGGCGCCTGTTGTCCAACCGGTGTAAGAATATTGAGCCACAAGTTTAACCGCCACTTCGCGTAAGGCTTTTTGCTCTTTGCCGCGAGCCGCTAACAATTGTTGCTGTTCTTCTTTGGTTAGTTGGATCTTGGTAAGAGCTAGCCAGCGTGCTAACGCGGTGTTGTCATCGGGGGCAGCATTAAGCTCATCTGCTATTTTACGACCCGTGGCTGATACTCCTTTAATGACCTCTGGTAACCATAAATACTTGCCTGCCGCGCCTAACGACATGCCACCGGTTTCGTGATCTGCAGTAATGATTAATAAGGTATCAGGATTGGCATCAACATAGGCTTTAGCAACGGCGATAGCGTTGGCAAAATCATCCATTTCAGCCATGGCACAGGCGATGTCGTTATCGTGGCCACACCAGTCAATCTGACTGCCTTCTACCATCAACATAAAACCTTTTTCAGCAGGGCTTAATAATTGTAGGGCTTTGCTGGTCAGTGTCGCCAGTTGTCTTGGTTCAGTCGCATTAAGGGCAGCAGGTAACGCAACGTCAGCCATCAGTGCCAGTGCCGGTGCGCGGGTCAGCGAGTCAAGTTGCTGCCAATTATCGATGTACTGATAACCTTCGTTTTTAAATTCATTAACCAGATGCCGATCTTCACGGATAAAAAACTGAGTACCACCGCCTAAAATCACATCCGCTACCGGCTTGCCGTTGATCCGATAGTCAAAGTACATGTCTGCAATCTGATTGTAATTTTGCCGACTGATATTGTGGGCTAAAAAGGACGCGGGAGTGGCATGGTTAACCTGAGAACTTGCGACCACACCATTAGCCTTACCTTGATGTTTCGCCAGTTGCATCATAGTGCTAATCGGTATGTGTTGGCGATTGACTGCTATAGCGCCGTTATAGCTTTTTACACCCGTGGCCAGAGCCGTAGCACCTGCGGCAGAGTCGGTAACCAGGGTATCGTCGTCAGGGTAGGTGCTGGCAGTACCCTTGAGTAAATCATCAAATATCGTGTTAGCGACAGGGAGGTCCCCCTCGTGTTGATAATAACGATAGGCTGTTAAGTAAGCGGGACCCATACCATCACCAATCATGTAAATAATATTTTTTGGCGCTGCAGTAGCGGCGGTTGAGGCAAAAGCGATTACGGGTAGCAATAATAATGCGCGCATCAGATACCTTGTGTATTTAAACAACAGAGAAGCGTTGCAGTTTAAAGGATGAATATGACAACGCCAAGGCGCTTGCGGCAGAGTGGCTAAAAAATGATGCCAGTATGCAGGGTGCTTTTGCTGGACTTTTGGGCAAATAGGGCGTTATCTTAAAGTAGATTGTTTGATCGCAGTGCCTTATGCAGAGTTCGCATCTTAATAATGTTATGTAACAAGGTTTTACTATGAAAAAAATAACAACAAGCATAGTGTCTTTAGGTTTATTGCTGGCATTAATGCCTGCGCCGAGCGTTGCTAATAATGCCACCGAATGGCAGCAGCGTTTGACCGAATTGTCGGAGAGTCGTTCGCGTGGCGAGGCTCACTTGCAGCGCAACCAATACCGCCATCCAGTTGAAACCTTAATGTTTTTTGGTATTGAACCGCAAATGTCCGTTTTAGAAATTTGGCCGGTACGAGGCTGGTATACCGAGATTTTGGCGCCGTTTTTAAAGGATGAAGGGCAATTGACCATTGCGCATTTTCGTTTAGATGGTGGCAATAATGCGGATGAAAAAAGTGTGTTCTGGACTCGACTGACCAACCGTTTAGAGCAGCGCATATTGCAGCAAGAAGCCACTTTTGGCCAAGTATCTCGCGTCGCGTTAGATCCCCCCAACTTTATTCCGCAGCTGGCCGCTGACCAATTTGATATGGTATTGAGCTTTCGCAATGTACATATTTGGGATCAGGCAGGACATTTGCGAGCAACGTTAGAAAATATGTTTCGGGTACTTAAACCGGGCGGTATCTTAGGAATGGTTGAGCACCGTGCGGCTAAAGTGACCGAACTGACCAGTTATGCCGTTGAAGGTTACACCGATGAAGCCTATTTAATCGCTGTTGCTGAGGCGATTGGCTTTCACTTAATTGACCGCAGTGAAGTCAATGCCAATGCAAAAGATACCAAAGATTATGTGAAAGGGGTTTATACCTTGCCGCCAACGTTGGCATTAGGACAAGAAGATCGCGATTTTTACCAAAACATTGGTGAAAGTGATCGCATGACACTGAAATTTATTAAACCGCAAGACGTCGACAGCGTAGATTGATTGTCTGCTGCAGACATTTATGGGATGATTAACCTAGAGTAAAAACTCAGTATTTAGATGGCCGCAGTAATTACTGTATAACATCAACACAACTATAACGATAAATGGTTTTGTCAGAATACAGCATAGATGCCTGACAGCGACCAGATAGAAAAACTTCAAAAAAGGAGTAGACGGTGGATAGAGTCTGGTTAGAGAGTTATCCTGAAGGTGTGCCGGCAACAATTGATCCCGATCATTATTCGTCATTAAACGACATTTTTAGCCGTAGCATTGAAACTTACGCCGATAAAGACGCTTTTATCAATATGGGTAAAAGTCTTACCTATCGTGAGTTAGATCAGCAAAGCCAAGCCTTTGCCGCGTACTTGCAAAATACCTTGGGTTTGGTTAAAGGCGACGCTGTCGCGATTATGATGCCTAACCTTTTACAATACCCAGTGGCGCTAATGGGAACCTTGCGTGCCGGTTGTACCGTGGTCAACGTAAACCCCCTTTATACGCCTCGGGAATTACAACATCAGCTGTCAGACTCTAAAGCCAAAGCTATTGTTATCGTCGATAACTTTGCGCACACGCTGATGGCGGTAGAAAAACAATTACAAGTTGAACATGTCATCTTAACCAAGATGGGTGATATGTTAGGTAGTGTCAAAGGTGCGGTCGTTAACTTCGTCGTGAAACACGTGAAAAAGCTGGTACCCGCCTATCAACTGCGTAAAGCCATCCCCTTTAAACAAGTGCTGAAAGAAGGTGCTGCGCTGCAATGGCAAAAACCAAACATCAGCGGTGAAGATATTGCCTTTTTGCAGTATACCGGCGGGACCACCGGCGTATCAAAAGGCGCCATGTTAACTCATCGCAATATGGTGGCAAACTTAGAACAGGCCAGTGCCTTTTTAGATCATTTTTTAGTGGCAGGAAAAGAGTATGTTGTCACGGCGTTACCGCTTTACCACATCTTTGCGCTAACGGCGAATTTCTTTGTGTTCTTTAAGCTCGGTGGCACCAATTTACTGATCACCAATCCACGTGATATGCCCAACTTTGTTAAAGAACTCGCTAAATTTCCGTTTACTTCGATCACGGGCGTCAACACCTTGTTTAATGGTTTGTTGAATACGCCGGGTTTTGACAAACTGGATTTTAGTTCGCTCAAACTCTCTCTGGGTGGCGGGATGGCGGTGCAACGGCCTGTCGCCGAGCGCTGGAAAAAAGTCACCAAGAGTCGCTTATTGGAAGGTTACGGTTTAACGGAGTGCTGCCCACTGGTTACTTTAAGCCCAGTGAACTTAGAAGACTTTAACGGCAGTATTGGCTTACCGGCACCGTCTACGGATATCCGTTTAATTGATGATAACGGTAACGATGTCGCCCCAGGTGAGTCAGGTGAAATGTTAGTGCGTGGCCCACAAGTGATGCTGGGTTATTTAAACCGCCCAGAAGAAACCGCTAAAACCATTAAAGATGAATGGCTTTACACCGGAGACATTGCCCGGATGGATGAGCAAGGTTTCTTTTATATTGTCGATCGTAAAAAAGACATGATTTTAGTGTCAGGCTTTAACGTCTTCCCTAATGAAATTGAAGAAGTTGTCGCCATGAACGAGAAGGTACTTGAAGTGGCCGCAGTGGGTGTTGCAAACGACGTTGCGGGTGAAGTGGTTAAGGTGTTTATCGTGAAAAAAGATCCTTCTTTAACCGAACAAGAAGTCATCGCGCACTGTAAGCAACATTTAACGGGCTACAAAGTGCCGAAACTGGTAGAATTCCGCAAGGAATTACCCAAAACGAATGTAGGCAAGATCCTACGCCGCGAATTACGCGGTTAGTACTTAGAGCCGGCGATTGCCGGCTTTATTTTTTGAAGAGAGAACACCATGTCGTTGCTTAGTGATAATCAAAGTTTAGCCCGTTTTTGTTTGCAGGCAGCAGAGCAGCCTAGCTTAGCGGTTGATACTGAGTTTATCCGGCAAAGTACCCTGTCACCGAAGTTAGGGTTAATTCAATTATTTGATGGCCAGCATTTTGCGTTGGTTGATCCTCTGGCCATTGATGATTGGACGCCATTACAAACTTTGTTTGCAGCGCCGCATATTTGTAAAATTTTGCATTCTTGCACCGAAGATTTAGAAGCTTTTGCAACCATTAATATTACGCAGATCACTCCCTTGTTTGACACTCAACTTGCAGCGGAAGTGATCGGTTGGGGTGGGAGTATTGGCTATGCTCGTTTGGTCGAGCAAATTACCGGTGCGGTGATCGATAAGAGTGAAGCGCGTACCGATTGGTTGGCCAGGCCATTAGCGCCCGCACAGCTAGCGTATGCTGCGAATGATGTAAAATACTTGCTCGATGTGTATCAACGTTTGCTCACTGAATTTAAAACCCCGCAGCAGCTCGAAGTTTTACTCGCAGAAGGGCAACAATTATTGCAACGTCGCCAGCATCAATTGCCTGATCAATTTAAGTTTTTAGAGATTAAAAACAGTACCCAATTAAATAGTCGTGAATTAGCGGTATTACGTGACATCGTAAGTTGGCGTTTTCAGTATGCCAGTAGCAAAGATCTGGCACTGGGCTTAGTGGCTAAAGATGCTCAGTTGCTGGAATTAGCGAAACGCCGCCCGGCCACCCCAGAAAGTTTATTGAATATACCCGGCATGGCGACACGTGATATGCGTCGACATGCCAAACTATTAGTGGAGTTAATTCAGCAGGCGAAAGCGTTAGCGCCAGAGCAGTGTCCACAACGTTTTTATCATCTTGACCGTTTTGCCGGAGAAAAGGTGGTGTTAGCTGAACTGGGGCAGGCGGTGAAAGATGCCGCTGCCAGTAGTGGTTTGCCCGCCGCATTTTTGTCAACCCGTCGGCAATTACATGAGTTTTTTAATTGGTGTTGGCGGGTGTCCGATGAGCAACGTGCACAATTACCGATCCCTGAATATTTACGAGGCTGGCGTGCAGAGCTACTAAAACCGTTTTTACCCAAACCAGCACATGTCGACTTTTAAGTTAACTGGTTAACAACGTTCGTTAACGCTAAATAGATTTATGTAAAAAATAGGTGTTTTTTTTCGATATTTGTCAACTTTTTCGATTGATCCCGCAATTTTGAGACGGCGTAAATTTTCCCGCTTATCAATTAAAAGGGTATTAATGATGAAGAAAATATTAACACTTTCCTTAGCTTCTGTGGCAATGCTTTCTCTAAGTGCTTGTAACAGCAGCAACGATGATGAAACCATCACACCACCAGGTCAGCCAGCTGCCGTTGCCGATGCTACCTTGAAGTTTGTACATGCCTCGTCAGATGCACCTGATGTCAATATTCGTTTTGGCGCGAACGCAGTATCGGGTTTGGCTTATGCACAGAGCTCTGCAAATTTCAATGTGACTCCGGACACATACCAAGTTGCGGTTGATGCCATTTTACCGGGTAATAGCACCGCTACAGTGATTGGCCCATTGGGTGTGACGTTAGCCGAAGCGACCAACTACCACGTATTTGCTGTTGGCTCTGTAGCAAATGAAACCTTAGAACCGCTAGTGGTTAACTCTGACGTTGCGCCACTGGCTGCGGGTAACATCCGTGTACAAGTCGTGCATGCGGCCTCAGCAGCACCCACTGTGGATGTGCATGTTACTGCGCCAACGGATGCTTTAACCGCACCCTTAGCAACTCTAGATTATAAAGATTTTACTGCGCCGGTAGATGTGCCAGCAGGTAACTATCGTGTCCGTATTACACTACCTGGCCAATCTACCGTTGTATTTGACTCAGGTACTTTAGAGTTAGCCGCAGGCACGGATTTAGTGGTAGCGGCAATCAATAACCGCTTATCAGGTGCTTCACCTGTCTCATTGTTAGCGGTTGCTCCAGATGGCAGCTTCTTTGATGTGGCTGATGCTAACACCACTTCTTCAGTGCGCGTCGTACATAACGTCTCTGATGCACCTGCTGTTGATGTTATTGTGAATGACAGTATTGAACTCGTTTCGGCGTTATCTTTTCCAGACTTTACTGATTATGTGGGTGTTGATCCAGATACCTACAATGTCAAAGTTGCCGCAGCTGCAGATAACAGTATAGTGGTTATCGATGCAGATCTGACCTTAGATGCAGGGGCGTTTTACAGTGTGTTAGCCGTGGGTTCTTTGCAAAATGATACCATTGAGCCGTTAGTGTTAGCGGATATGCCACGTCGTGTTGCCACTGAAGCACAAGTGCGTATTGTGCATGGGTCTACCTTAGCCGGTCCTGTTGATATCTATGTTACTGCTACTAATGATATCAGCGCTGCCACCCCTGCGTTTGCAGCTGTGCCATTTAAAGCCGACACCGGTTATGTATCGCTAGCTGAAGGTACTTACTTTGTTACGGTAACACCCGCGGGTAGCAAAACGGCTGCTATCGGGCCGTTATCATTAGACTTAGCTGCCAATAAGATTTACACCGCCGTAGCTCGTGATGGAGCAGGTTTAACCGGTAATGTGGGTTTGATTTTATTAGACGATTTTAACTAAGTCGTTATTGAAATACTTTTCCCTGTATCTTGAGCGACTAGCTTTGGCTAGTCGCTTTTTTTTGCCTAAGGTCTGCATTATTTAAGCTATTGTTTATATTGATGTAACGCCCTATCTTTCACTGCCGTGTTTATGCAGCAGCTAACAAGCTGGCAGGGTTTAGCGCAGATAGAGGCAGACGCATCCCAGCGTTCTGCGTATAATCAGCCGCTAATTTACGGGGTGGTTATGTCGTTAACGCGTGAACAAAAACTCGGTGGTGTATTTGCTGCCAGTGCTTATACCTTATGGGGCATTGCCCCGTTATACTTCAAACAGATTGATTATATCCCGGCTGCGGAAATTTTAATTCACCGTATCGTTTGGTCATTTCTGTTATTAGCTTTGGTGATTGTCGCACTGCGCCAAGTACAAAGCACGTTTAGGGTGTTTCGTCAGCCGAAAATGTTGGCTAGCTTATTGTTGACTGCGGTATTGCTGGGTGGCAACTGGTGGTTATTTATTTGGGCGGTGAATAATAAACACATGCTCGATGCCAGCTTAGGCTATTACATTAATCCGTTGCTGAATGTGCTACTAGGTATGGTGTTTTTGGGCGAGCGTTTGCGTAAATTACAATGGCTGGCGGTATCGCTGGCAGCGGCAGGTGTGTTGTGGCAAATCATCAGTTTTGGTGCTTTGCCTTGGGTCGCTTTAACCTTGGCGTGTTCTTTTGCGATCTATGGTTTGTTACGCAAAAAATTGGCGGTCGATGCCATTACCGGTTTGTTTTTTGAGTCTTTATTGTTAATGCCACTGGCGCTGTGGTATTGGAACACCTTCGCAGAGAGTTCAGCCGTTAATTTGTTAGACAACACCTTGGCGTTAAACGCTTATCTTGTGGCCGCGGCCTTTGTGACCACGATCCCTTTGCTGTGCTTTATTGCTGGTGCGCGTCGCTTACGCTTGTCAACAATGGGGTTCTTTCAATATATCGGTCCAACCTTTATGTTTATCTTTGGTGTTTGGCTTTATCAAGAGCCGTTTGCGGCCGAGCGCTTATTTACCTTTAGTTTTATTTGGGCGGGGCTGATTTGTTACAGCTATGATGCTTGGCGTAACTCGCGCCAATCGCGAAAAGCCAACTTAAACAAGCTATAAAAAAGCCAGAGCATGGCTCTGGCTTGAGGTATCTTTCAGGCGGTTACAACCGCTAAACGGGGTTTAGTCCGCCAGCTTCATTTCTGTGCTGATCACGACACCATGCTCGTTGACACCAACAGACATGCCAATTTTCATATCTGATTGCAGCATCGATTCAAGCTCGGCAGGCATAGGTTGTCCTGACATGACAAACATTTCACCCAGTGCGGCAAAGAACTGTTGATAATCCATACCAAAAGCAATCATGCCGTTTTTCTTTAAGGCTTCTTTAGCAATCACCTGTGCTTGAGCGGTAGCTTTATCACCCACATACAACAAGAGGTGATTACCGCTTAGCTTTAGCCGTACATCTAAATTAAGCATAGCGACGGGTGGGAAAATATCCGCCACGGCAATATCTTCGCCATCAGCTGGCAGCGTAATATTCGCCAAAGGCGGTAACATCGCTTTGGCATTCGCTAATAAGGTTTGTGGATTATCAGCCGACAAGGTTACTAAGGCATCAGCCGCTTTTGGCTGCCCTGTGTTCATGTCGATGCTAAAGCCATTAATGGTTACTGAAGCACCTTGCAAGCCATTGGCAGCCATACCGGCCATGGCTAACATCATCATAGGGTTTTGCGCTTTCATTTGCTCTTGTATCGCCACAAGTGGCTCACAGCTAAGCGTCAGATCTGTCATGCCAGCCCACATTTTACTAATAGCGGGGGTCAGTTGGCTGATCTCAGTGCCCATGGCTAGGTAGAACATGGACGGGTGGATCCCACCCGCTAAGCTCGACGGGATAAAGCCTTGCATACTCTGCATGCCTTCTAAAGCAATTTTGCTTTCTGTAGGCCAAAGCATCGTGCCGCTCATATGTAAACCGCTGTTATCTTGCTGGGCAATTTTGGCATCCATCACTAACCCTGGCCAGGTTTTCGCCAGCATGGCAGCATCAGTACGACAGGCATCGCTGTGCCACACTTCAAGCGCAGCAGGTAGGCCATCTGTAAAAGTTAACTGCAAATCTTTAGCTAATTGATTGCCATCGGTAGTGGTGAAAGCTAAAGCCAACTGTTCGGTACTTAAAAAACCAATACCATCTTGATGCAGTTGATATTTCTTGCTCATTTCGGTGAGCTTTTGGCTGTTACCTAAATTTTGTGCAGGCTTACTTTGCGCTAAACTTTGCGCGCGGTGCTCAGCCGATAATTGCGTGTTGTGTAATACCACCGTACCCCAGCCGCGATCAATACTGACCAACAACTCTAAACCAGGCATGGCATCACCTAACGGGTAAACCTGATAGCTGTGCTCGCCTAATTGGCGTTGTTCAGAGACGACGCCGCTTTGGGTCGCGGCGCGCTCAAAGAAAGCTTGAAAGGCTAAAGCGTCAGACACTTCAAAACGCACCACCGGTGCCGCGCCAACTAAATAACTCAGCGAGCGTGTTTTGGCCATAATGCCGGTGTTGGCAACAAAGGTTTCTGGTGACGTTAATACGGTCAGGTAGTCTTGAAATAAGGCTATGGCAAATTTCAATGCTGGCGAGCCATCCTCAGATAATGCGGCCATCGCTTGCTGCATTTCGTCAGAATTATATTGTGCCGGTGACATACCGAGGCTTTTTAAATAAGACACGATATCTAGAGCAGTAAACTGGCCAGAAAACAGCGCGGTATCTGCAGGAACGTAGTCTAGCTCGGTAAACGAACTCGCGCTGGTCGATGATTGATTGAGGGCGAAATAGCCAGCGACGCCTGCGGCAACGATAGCGGCGGCAATAAGGGTCTTGCGCATTGTCTGCTCCTTTGACATAGAGTTAGGATAAAAAGCGCTACTTAGCGCTTATCATCGGGGAAAGTAACGTTTAGCTCGAGTACTGACAGTTCATCACTGCGTTGTTCCAGTGACACGGCAATTTGGTCTGCAGGGATATCGACATATTTACGAATGACTTCTAATATATCGCGTTCCATTTGCGGCAAGTAATCTGGGCCAGAGCGTCTTTTGCGCTCATGAGCCACAATGATTTGCAGGCGCTCTTTGGCCGTGCTGGCGGTATTTTTTTTAGTTGAACGAAAATAATCCAGTAGCGACATTAGTTATCCTCCAAAAATCCTTTTGATAAAGCCCTTTTTCTCAACGGTCAGAAAACGGAATGGCCGTGTTTCGCCTAGCAGGCGTTGTACGGTATCTAAATAAGCCTGACCAGCATCACTGTCTTTATCTAAAATAACGGGTTGGCCTGAGTTAGAGGCATTGAGCACCGCTTGAGATTCAGGGATCACGCCTATCAGTTCGATGGCTAAAATCTCTTTGACATCTTCTACGCTCAGCATTTCGCCCTTTAACACGCGCTCAGGGTTATAGCGGGTTAATAGCAAGTGCTCTTTAATGCCATCTTTACCATGCTCGGCGCGTTGTGATTTGCTGGATAGCATACCGATAATGCGATCAGAATCGCGAACTGACGACACTTCAGGGTTGGTCACCACGACCGCTTCGTCGGCGAAATAAAGCGCCATCATTGCGCCTGATTCGATACCCGCTGGCGAGTCACAAATAATAAAATCAAAATCTTCAGATAATTCTTTCAGTACACGCTCAACACCATCACGGGTTAAGGCGTCCTTATCGCGCGTTTGCGATGCCGGTAAAATAAACAAGTTTTCTACGCGTTTATCTTTAATCAGTGTTTGTTTTAAATTCGCTTCACCGTTGATAACGTTAACAAAATCATAAACAACTCGGCGTTCGCAGCCCATAATTAAATCGAGGTTACGCAAACCAATATCAAAATCGACGATAACGGTCTTTTTGCCAGCCAACGCTAAACCGGTACCTATCGCTGCGCTGGAGGTGGTTTTACCGACACCGCCTTTGCCCGATGTAACCACAATAATCTTTGCCATAGTGACGATCCTTACACTAATTCTGAAATGACTAAGCTCTCGTCCTGCCATTTAATGCAGGCCGGTTTGCCCCAAAATTCACCTTGCAGACTATCGCTAAGCCAGTAGTTTCCAGCTATCGACACTAATTCTGCCTGCATATTAAAACAATACACGCGTTTGCTATGATCACCATTAGCTCCCGCAATGGCTTTACCCCGAAGGGAGCCATAAATATGGATGTTGCCATCGGCAATCACTTCAGCGCCGGCGCCAACGGCACCTTTGATAATCAGATCTGCGCCTTTAGCATAAATTTGTTGGCCTGAACGAACTGTTTGTTCAACCACTTTGCTGTCCATGGTGCTCTGTGGTACTTGCGGTTGAACGGCTTTTTCAACGACGGCTGCAGCCGCTTTGACCGGCGCTTTACCGGCTTGTAGTACGGCTAAGCCCGCTTGTTGCGCTGCCGTTTTTTGCTCATTATTGGCACCGGTTACACCAACCAGTACTAAATTTAATTTGGTAAATACCTGTTTTAACGCAACAAAGTCAGGCTCATTCCGATTATCTTGTAGATTTAATACGATAGGCGCCTGATAAAAGAAGCCCGGTGCTTGGGCGAGTTTTTCAGCGAGAAGGGGCTCAAGGGTATGAATGCTTAGATCAGTACAATGTAACACGGACAAAGGGAACAAACTGCCCTTTAACTCTAAGGTGTGTTCAGACATAAAAATTCAGTGCTTTTGCTATTATTATTACTGCCATTGCAGCGTTATTATTTGCGTTACCGACGAGCGGCGCCATTACGCAAGACCTGAGCTTCATGTTATAGTCTTGCTATCTGTTAGGCAAGTTAGTGAAGTAGTTTTATTCTATGTTATGCGCCATTTATCGTAGCCTGCGTAAAGAAGGCACTTATCTGTATATTGAAAAGCGTGATGACTTCGAAAAGGTCCCCGCTTTATTACTGCAAAGCTTCGGTAAGCCGCAACTGGTTACCTTGCTCAATTTAGCTAAACGGGAACATTTAGCCCAAGTTGAAATCGAAAAGGTGAAAGCCGCTTTAACCGAGCAAGGCTACTATTTACAATTACCGCCCCCACCAGAAAATTTGCTGGCAGCACATAAAGCGTCTAACGCGTCTTCGCTGCAAGAATAAAGGAGAGAAGTATGACAGGATTAACATGGCGTCGCCTGACTACCGCCGCGGGCTTATGGCTTTGCAGTTCAGTGGCACTGGCGAATACTGAGGTGGCTCAATCTACCGAAGTGGCTAAACCCGACTTTGCCAGCTATACCGCGGCCTTAAAAGCAGAAGCAGCAACCAAAGGCTATGATGCTGCTTTATTAGATGCCGTATTCTCCAGCCTGGAATTTCATGAGCGGGTGGTGAGCGCCGATCGCAGCCAGCCTGAAGTGGTTGAAACGCTCAACACCTATTTACCAAAGCGGGTCAGTGAAATTCGCATTCGTATGGCGCGCGAGCGTTATCAACAATACCTACCGCAACTAGAACAAATTGGCCAACGCTATGGTGTACAGCCACGCTTTATTATCGCGCTTTGGGGTTTAGAAAGCAGCTTTGGCCGTTTTATGGGCACTTATTCCATTCCCTCTGCTTTAGCCACCCTTGCCTATGAAGGGCGTCGCGAAACCTTTTTTCGCCAAGAGTTTTATAATGCGCTAGATATTCTGGCCGAAGGCCATATCACGCTCGAAAACATGAAAGGCTCTTGGGCTGGCGCCATGGGGCAAAGCCAATTTATGCCAAGTTCTTTTATGGCTTATGCCCAAGATGGGGATGGTGATGGTAAAAAAGATATTTGGACTAACGAGCTGGATGTTTTCGCTTCTATCGCCAATTATTTAAAAAACCAGGGTTGGGATAACAACAAAACGTGGGGGCGTGAAGTGTTACTGCCGGCCAATTTTGATCCGAGCCATGCCATTCAGCGCGGCAGCTTAGCCCGTACCGAGTGGTTAAAACGTTGGGATGCCTCTGAGCGCAGTGTGATGCAATGGCACAAACTGGGTGTCACCCGTTTAAATGGTAGCGCTTTACCGAAAAGTGAGCAGCCGGCGGCATTAATTATGCCTGACGGTGAAAAAGGTCGTGCCTTCTTAGCTTATAGTAATTACAAAAGTTTAATGCACTGGAATCGTTCTTATTATTTCGTAACCAGTGTTGGCTATTTGGCCGATCTGATTGTGGCAGAGCAGGGCTAAACATGTATCAACATCTTACGATGGCCAACGTCGATATCGCCTTACCTGTGGGTAAGGTGGTGTGTATTGGTCAAAATTATCAAGACCATATCGCCGAAATGCAAAGTACCACCGCTCCCGAAGCCTTGTTTTTTATTAAACCGGCCACGGCGCTGGTGCCATTAGCGCCGCAATTTAGTATCCCGCAGCAGCAGGGCGAGGTGCATAACGAGCTCGAAATCGCGGTATTGATTAAAAGCCGATTATGCAAAGCCGATTATGCCACAGTTAATGATGCAATCTGGGGTTACGGTTTGGCTTTAGATTTGACGCTGCGCCAAGTGCAGGCCAAGTTGAAGCAACAGGGGCGTCCTTGGGAAATCGCCAAGGGTTTTGATGGTGCTTGTCCGCTGAGTGGTTTTGTTCCTAAAAACCAAGTGCAGCATCCGCAACAATTAGATTTTAGCTTATCGGTAAACCAGCAGCTGCGCCAACAAGGCAATAGCGCCAATATGATCCGTGGCATTAATCAGTTAATCAGCGAAATGAGCCAGCATTTTACTTTGCTACCCGGCGATGTTGTTCTAACAGGTACGCCTGCAGGAGTAGGGCCATTGCAAGATGGTGATGTGTTAACGCTAGAGCTCGCTGACTTTTTCTCGGTAACAACGCAGGTAACCGCATAAATGGCTTTAACAGAGAATTTTTGGCAGCACAAACCGCTGGCCGAGATGAATAATGAAGAATGGGAAGCCTTGTGTGATGGCTGTGCTAAATGTTGTTTGAATAAATTTATCGATGATGACGAAAGCGAAGGTCCTACTGCAGTGTTGCATCAAGATGAGCAAGTGCATTTCAGTAATATTGCCTGTCGCTATTTAAACAGCCATAAATGCGAATGTACCGAATACACGCAACGCACCGTGCTGGTGCCTGACTGTATCAAACTCACCAAAGATAATTTAAAAGATATTTTTTTTATGCCGACCAGTTGTGCCTATCGCCGTTTACATGAAGGTAGAGGCTTACCGTCTTGGCATCCGCTACTTAACGGCGGTAAAAAAAGCTTAATGCATAAAAAACAAATGTCGGTACGCAACAAAACCATCTCCGAAGATCAGGTCGATATGGACAAGTTCGAAGATTATATTGTTAGCTGGCCATTGAATGACTTGGATTAAGCATGAGTGTAGAGCAATCCATTATTGCTGAAAGCGACTTGCTGCAGCAATTAAGCGGCTATTTAAATCCAACCGTCATCCAGCTAGGGTTATCGGTTTTGACTGTGCTGGCTTATATTTTGATCAGTCGCCGCCTCGTGCCCGTTATTTACGGCTTACTAAAAGGCCGGCGGATGCGTCCGGACATGAATAAACGGGCATTGGTGGTTTTTCATATCTTATTGTTGTTAGTGTTACTGGTGATGCTTAGCATCGTTTGGGGCGTCGACATTCGTGGCTTATTGGTGTTGGCTTCATCGATCATTGCGGTAGCCGGTGTCGCCTTATTCGCTTCATGGTCATTAATCAGTAACGTTACGGCTTTCTTTATCTTACTGGGGCAAAAAGACTTTGCTGAAGGCAGTAAGGTGCGCATTATTGATGGTAATAATGCGTTAGAGGGCGATATTGCAGAAATTCATTTATTCAATACGGTGCTGAAAACCACCGATAATGAGCGCATTATCTATCCAAATAACCTGATCATCTCGCGACCGGTGGTAATTGTTAGCGTTGCACCGGCTAAAAAGCGGCGTACCGTGGATGTCATGGCAAAAGCCGAACGTTGGCGACAGAAAAACCTACAAACGCGCCCAGTTAACCGAATTAGCAAGTGACAGTACTGTTGAATTTAGGTAGATTGAAAAAATCCAATGATTACAATAACGCAACGGCTGGATGCGCTTAAAACAGATTAAACTTGCCGGCTTTAAATCCTTTGTCGATCCGACCACTGTGCCGTTTCCTGAAGCGATGACAGCGGTGGTTGGGCCTAACGGCTGTGGCAAATCAAATGTTATTGATGCAGTACGCTGGGTGCTGGGCGAAAGCTCGGCCAAGAATCTGCGTGGCGATGCCATGACAGACGTTATTTTTAACGGTTCGGCCCAGCGTAAACCCGTCGCTCAAGCGTCTGTAGAATTAGTCTTTGAAAACACGCAAGGCCGCTTAGCCGGTCAAATGGCCGATCGCAGCGAAATTGCCATAAAGCGTTTGGTCACCCGCGATGCACAATCCAGCTACTTTTTAAACGGCAGTAAATGTCGTCGTCGTGATATTACCGATATCTTTTTAGGCACAGGGCTAGGGCCTCGTAGTTACGCCATTATTGAACAAGGTATGATCTCGCGGCTGATCGAATCTAAGCCGCAAGAATTACGGGTGTTTATTGAAGAAGCGGCGGGGATTTCAAAATACAAAGAGCGGCGGCGCGAAACGGAGAATCGGATCCGGCATACGCGCGACAATTTAGATCGTTTAGCCGATGTGCGTGATGAATTAGCCAAAAATATCGATAAGTTAAAACGCCAAGCCACTACCGCTGAGCGTTACAAAGAACTGAAAGCGCAAGAGCGCAAATTAAAAGCTGAGGTGACAACCATTAAATGGTTAGCATTTAATCAGCAATTAACCGGCCTTGAGCAACAACTGGCGGCAGAAGAAACTGAACTGCTTAAGTTTGAAACCAGCCAGCAAGGCGATCAGCGCATCTTAGTGCAATTAAAAGAGCAGGCGGTAGAGGCACGTACTTCGCAAGAGCGCTGTCAGCAGCAATATTATCAGCTCGGTGCCAGTATCAGTAAGTTAGAGCAGCAAATTGTCAATCAGCAGCAGCAACAGCAGTTTTTGCAAAGCCAACTCCAACAAAAACGAGACAGCTTGCAGCAATTTAGCCAACATCAACAGGCTGATCAGCAGCTATTAGCCGATTACACGGCGCAACTGACGCAATTTGAGCCACAGATAGCGCTGTTAGAGGATCAGTTAGCCGAAGTTGACGAGCAGTTACTGTTGGCTTCACAAGCGTTACAGCTGCAACAACAACGCTTTGAACAATGGCAAGAGCAACGTTTTAGTTTACGTCAGCAACAGCAACAATTGATGATGCAGTTACAGCATCTCGCGCAGCAGCAACAGCAAGTATCAGCACAATTGCAGCGGCAGCAAGCACAGCTCGAAGCCATTGACGAGCAAGCATTAAGCTTGGCGTTAGCCCAGTTAACCGAACAAGAAACCGTACTAGCTGCCGCCGTTACTCAAAGCAGTGCGCAACTCGCAACCTTGCAAAGTACCTTAGCTCTTGCAGCCGAACAACGCGAGCAAACACAACAGCAGCTGCAGCAACTGCAAAATCAATGGCAGCTGGTGCATAATGAAGCTCAGCGACTCACGGCGATCCAGCAATCTTTACCGAGCCCAGCACAGCAGGTTTTACAACAGTTGGAATTAGCCGAGGGTTGGGCGCTTGCTGTAGCCTTTGCCTTAGGCGAGTTACAACATGCGCAAATTGGCTCTGCTGCTCAGAATGAAGCGCAAACCTATTTAGACGCTGCAGCGCAAAGTGCCGTGCCCGGTACCTTAGCCGCCCAGGTGCTTAGTGGGCCTTATCCTGAAAGCTTTCAACATATTTTAGTTGCAGAGTCGTTGGCGCAGGCCAAAGTGATGCAAACCCAATTAGCTGCGGGGCAATCTGTGATTTGCCCGCAAGGGATCTGGCTGGGACAAAACTGGGGGCAATTACCCAGCGCCAATGCGGCCGACAGTGCTTTATTGCGCCAAGAGCGTTTACAGCAATTAATGGCTGAACAGCAAAAATTAACTGCTGCACTGGCCGAGGCCGAGACGACGGCTCAAACCGCAAAACAGCGCTGGCAAGACATACATAGCCAATGTACGGCGTTACAGCAGCAATTAGAACAGCAAAAAACCGCTTGGCAGCAACAGCAAACCGCTGTGCAGTTAAAACAACAAGCTTTAGCGCAGCGACAACAGCAACGGCAGCAATTTGTTGAAACCATCGCCGCGTTACAGGATGAGCTGGAGCTACTTGCAGCTAGCAGCGAGCCTTTACGCGATCAACAAGAGGTGGTTGCTGAGCAATTAAGTGAGCAACAAGCTGAGCAATCAGAGTTTGAGCAGGCCGTGCAACAGGCTCGGCAGCAAGAAAGTCATTTACGTGGACAAAGCGAGCGGTTACGCCAACAATTACTAGAGCAACAAATGCAGCAAACGCTTTGTCAGCGTCAGCAGCAAAGCCTTGCCCAGAATCTCAATCGTGCCCATGAGCAACAGCAACAATTACAATCGCAAATTGATGCGTTAACCACACAACTGCAGCAACAAGCCGATCCAAGCGAGCTGTTACAAGCACAGTTGCAGGAAAATTTAGGCTTGCATGTGGATGCTGAGCAGGCTTTGCAACAGGCGAATGAGCATTTATCGACGATTGAGCAACAAATTCGTGCCCTAGAGCAAGGTCAATCAGGTATAGTGCACTTAGTCGCGCAACAGCAAAAGAAACTGGAGTCGTTGCGCTTAGATGCTGAGGGTTACCGAGTTCGTGCTAACAATATGTTGGAACTCTTGCGAGAACAGCAAGTCATCTTAAAAAGTGTGTTAGCGGATTTACCGGCAGACGCGCAAGAGTCCGTATGGCAGCAGCAACTGGATAAAACCGTTGATGCGGTATCCCGACTTGGCGCTATTAATTTAGCCGCGATAGAGGAATATCAGCAACAAGCTGAGCGCAAACAGTATTTAGATGAACAACATGCCGATTTAATTGCGGCACTCGATACGCTGGAAACAGCAATGCGAAAAATTGATCGGGAAACACGGCAACGCTTTAAAGAGACCTTTGAACAGGTCAACCAAGGGTTGCAGCAATTGTTTCCTAAAGTCTTTGGTGGCGGTAGCGCTTACTTAGATTTAACCGATGAAGACTTACTGGAAACCGGTGTGAGTATCATGGCGCGACCGCCGGGTAAAAAAAACAGTACAATTCATTTATTATCCGGTGGTGAAAAAGCGTTAACCGCTTTATCATTAGTATTTTCAATCTTCAGGCTTAATCCTGCGCCATTTTGTATGCTGGATGAGGTCGATGCACCATTAGACGATGCCAATGTGGGTCGATTTTGTAATTTGGTGCGCGAGATGTCTGAAACGGTACAATTTATCTACATCAGCCACAATAAAATTGCGATGGAAATGGCCGCGCAATTAATGGGGGTGACTATGCAGGAACCCGGCGTCTCTCGAGTGGTGGCGGTTGATGTAGACGATGCTGTCAAGCTGGCAGTAGCCTAAGAACAGTGAAAGGTATAAGAAATGGCTAGCGACTTGCGTATGGTTTTAATTATTTTAGGTGCCCTGGTATTGGGCGGCTTATTTTTACATGGCTTATGGACGGTGCGTAAAAACAGCTCGAAAACGCAACACCGTTATCATCCAGAAGAAAATACCAAGGATGACACGGCTGAAGGCTTTGATGAGTTAGGCGTAGGCCCTGTACGAGTGGTTAAAGGGGCGGCTGCGGCTAAAAAGCCGGTAGAGTTAAAGCGTTTTAATACGCCTCGACCAGAGCCTAAACCGCAGAGCCGGCCCATTGATGTGCAGCGCCCAGCAGAGCAAAACGATTTATTTAGTGAGCCAAAAGAGCCGAGTTTAAATTTTTCAGCCATAGAGCAAGCAGAGCCGAGCGTATCGGCTGTCGATGACTTTGATTACGAGAACGAGGTTGCGACAGACAGTGCTCACAGCAGTAGCAGTGCCAGCGAGTCTGAAGCGTCGTCATCAGAAGTGTTGATTTTGTACGTGCTGTTACCCGAAAACAAAGAGATCCAAGGCCAAGAATTACTGTCAGCCTTAACGCCTTTAGGTTTTAAATACGGTGATATGGATATTTTCCATCGTCATCAAGACAGTGCCGGTAATGGCGAAGTATTATTTAGCCTCGCCAATATGTTTAATCCGGGGACCTTTGCCCTGGATAAAATGGAACAACTGTCGACCCGTGGTTTAAGTTTATTTATGACCTTGCCAGGGCCAGGTGAGCCATTGCAAAACTTTAACTTAATGAATAACGCTGCAAAAAAATTAGCAGAAGAATTTGGTGGTCAGGTGTTAGATGGTCAACGTAGTGTATTAACAGTACAAACGGTACGACATTATGTTGAACGGATCCGTGAGTTCCAACGGCAGCGTTTGATCCATCGTTAAGTTGATATCGAATACCCTAACGGCAGGTACTTACCTGCCGTTTTTCGTCGAGAGTTAAGCCCGCTTATGAAACCAACAGCTGAACAGCAATGTGCTGCTATCCGCCAACAACTGGCAGACTATAATTATCAATATTATGTGCTGGATGCACCGACCGTCCCTGATGCGGAATATGATCGTCTGTATCGTGAGCTGCAACAGCTAGAGCAACAGTTCCCTGAATTCATTACCCAAGACTCACCGACACAGCGGGTGGGCGGTGCACCCTTGGCGAAGTTTTCGCAGGTACAGCATCGCTTACCGATGCTATCTTTAGACAATGCCTTTGCCGCCGAAGATCTGAGCGCCTTTACCAAGCGCATGCGTGACAGGCTGGATCTCAGCGGTGAGTTTAGCTTTTGTTGTGAGCCAAAACTGGATGGTTTAGCGGTGAGTATTCTCTACGAAAACGGTCAGTTAGTACAAGCAGCAACACGCGGTGATGGTTATACCGGCGAGGATATTACTAGCAATATCAGAACCATTAGAGCCATTCCATTACAGCTAAAAGGCGAGTCGATCCCGGCAGTGCTTGAAGTGCGGGGTGAGGTGTTTATGCCGCTTGCGGGGTTTGCCCGCTTAAATGAACAGGCACGGCAACGCGGTGATAAGTTATTTGCCAACCCACGTAATGCCGCTGCTGGCAGCTTACGCCAGTTAGATCCGGCCATCACTGCCACTCGACCACTGATGTTTTACGCCTATGCCGTTGGGCAAGTTGAAGATCCGACACAGCTGTTAGATAGTGCTTGTCATTATCAGCGTTTGCAGCAATTAAAACAGTGGGGCTTACCGGTCTGTCCGGAAATTCAGTTAGTGACGGGTGAGTCGGCGGTGCTGGATTATTATCAGCAGATCTTAACGCGACGTGCCGAGTTGGCTTATGAAATTGATGGCGTGGTGATTAAAGTCAGTAACTTAGCGCAGCAACAGGCTCTGGGTTTTGTTGCGCGAGCACCGCGCTGGGCCATTGCTTTTAAGTTTCCAGCCCAAGAAATGCTAACCACCTTACTGGATGTCGATTTTCAAGTTGGCCGCACCGGTGCCATTACGCCTGTTGCCAGACTTGAACCGGTGTCGGTGGGCGGCGTTACCGTCAGTAATGCGACCTTGCATAATCAGGATGAGATTAACCGTCTTGGTGTGCAAATCGGTGACAAAGTGATTATTCGCCGGGCGGGAGATGTGATACCACAAATTGTCGGTGTGGTGTTAGAGCAGCGGCCTGAGCATACTGTGCCGGTGCAATTCCCAAGCCGTTGTCCAGTTTGTCAGGCGCATATCGAACGCGTCAGTGGTGAAGCCGTGGCACGTTGTAGCGGCGGTTTAAGTTGTCAGGCACAGCTAAAAGAATCGTTAAAGCACTTTGTGTCGCGCAAAGCGCTGGATATTGACGGTCTTGGCGATAAGCTCGTGGAACAATTAGTCGATCATGCACTGGTAAAAGCACCGGCCGATATTTTTGCCTTAGATATGCCGTCTTTGCTGGGTTTAGAGCGGATGGCCGAAAAGTCAGCATTAAAGCTGTTGCAGGCGATTAAGCAGGCTAAAACCACGACCCTAGCGCGCTTTATTTATGCTCTAGGCATTCGTGAAGTCGGTGAGGCGACTGCGCTGAATTTAGCCACGCACTTTGCATCCTTAGATGCCTTAGCGCAAGCGAGCAACGAGCAATTATTGGCGGTCAGTGATGTCGGTTCAGTAGTGGCAGAGCATCTGGGCCATTTCTTTGCTGAGCCACATAATCAGGCCGTAGTAGCCGATCTGCTGGCCCAAGGTGTGCACTGGCCTGCCATGAGCAAAGTTGCAGCAACGGAGCAGCCCTTAGCGGGGCAAACCGTGGTGCTGACCGGAACCTTACAAAGCATGGGCCGCGATGAAGCAAAAGCGTTATTGCAACGCTTAGGTGCCAAGGTCTCGGGCTCGGTTTCTGCCAAAACACATGCGGTGGTTGCCGGAGACAATGCCGGTTCGAAACTGGTAAAAGCCAATGAGCTCAATGTGCCCGTGTGGGATGAAGCTGCTATGCTGCAATTGTTTCAGCAACATGGGCTTGTCGATGCGTAATCTATATTTGCAGTGTGGGCAGTAATGGCGATGTTATGTTGGCGAGGCAGCTGATGAAAGAGTGGCCATTATTAGATAAATACGGTTTAGTCCCTGTACCGATGCGTTTATATTGGTTACTGATTTTATTGCTGCGGCCTTATCTGAGTTGGGTCTTGGTGTTAACCGTACCTGCGCAGCAAAAAGACATGTTGAAACTGTTTTATCCGCAGCAGCAAGATTTTCTGATTGCCTGCTTATTGGCGTTACCCGTTTTACTGGTTGTTGCCGCCTTGTCGCAGCGCAGTGATAAACGTCATGCCGGCTGGCGGCATGTCTGGCGTTTTGGTTTACCCATTTTACTGCTTTGTTGTGGTGCTGATCTGGCCTATACGCTGTATGATCTGCCGGCCGATGCCATTTTAGATGCCCCATGGCGTTTGTTTACCGTAGTAGGGCTAGGGCTAGGCTTTGCCTGGCTGTGTCGCTCGCGTACCTTACCAGAGGTGTTTCGAGAGTGGCCGTTACCGGTTACTAAAGATTAGCGGCCGGTGTCAGTTTATGTTTAAGTTGATCATAGCGCTGTTGCTGATCGGGTTTTAACATCGCTTGCTCAATAATTCGCTGGCACTGACGTAATAACTTATTTTGCTCTTTTATCGGGCACAACGGCCGCGGTGAAGTCAGAATGGTTTGCCACAAGTTTAACGCAATACCCGCATTTCTAGGCATCACCTGATGGGCTAATGAGAACGCGGCGAATGCCTGCTCCCAATGTCCACGTTGATATAACTGCACCGCACTGTTGTTGAGTTCGCGTGGGCCCAGTTGCATTTGTTTGCGCTCGGCTTTTTCTTGTTGTAAATAAGCATTTAACATCGGATCCGCTTGGTTTTTCAGACAATAATCACTGATCTGCTCAAACAAATGTTCGGCATTTTCAGTTAAGCCTACTTCATGCATCGCTTTAGCTTTATCCAGCGCATCTTCTAACGAATGAATGGGCGTATCGACTTTTAAACTACGCAGTAAGGCTTTGGCCTTTTCTTTATTATCTTGTAAATAATGCAACCGCGCTTGAATGATATGTTGCTGCTCAGACAGTTCATGCTTATTAAACTGTTTTTGTAAACTGACTAAGCTCTGGGTAGCTTGGCGATTTAAACGCACGTTCTGTTCTTCATCTTCACTGCTCAGCGCAAAATCAATACTGGCTCTGGCCAAATTGAGATACAAGTCGGGCTGTTCGAAAATTGAAAACCGTGCAAATTTAACCATGTCTTTTGCCGCACGGTATTGCGTTTCATAATCATGATTTAACCGCGACATATGAAACAGCTTTTGTTGGCGTAATAAATTGCGTGGTGCTAAATCAGCGGCATCAATCAGATGCTGCTGCGCTTCTTGATAACGTTTTTGTTTAAACTCTAATTCGGCAAGCAGATCTAAAGCAAATAAGCGGCTGTCTGAACGCATCAGCATCGCTTCTAATTCACTAAAAGCCTGCGACTCTTTATCCAATTTTAAATAGCAGCGCACCAAGCCCATGCGCGCCCAGTTAAAGGGTTGGATCGCCAGCATCGCTTGAAAGTACTGCTCGGCCTCTTTATAACGCGCCAAGTTTAATAAAATATCGCCCTTGAGCTTTAATAATAACGGAAACCACTTGCGCTGGTTGGCATCAGACAGTTGCTCATCAATAAAGCTTAGAGCGGCATCATGGTTTTGCGCATCTAATAATTGATAGAGTGGGCGAAGTTGTTCTTTACGTTTTAAGACCCGCTCGATACGCACCTGCAAGTCTTTAATGGCAAAAGGTTTTGCTAAAAACTCGTCGGGTTGCAGTTCGATAACACTGTGCACAAGGGTAGGATCGGTTTCAGCACTGATAAAAATGACACCGGTGGTGTATTTTTGTAAGCCATTAAATTTCAGTTCTTCGTATAGTTGGTAACCGTCTTTGCCTTCACCTTGGTTGTAAGAGCAAATAATCAGATCGTAATGATTTTCTCGACACAGGGTAAGGGCAAGTTGCGGCCGATCGGCCACCGTAATATCTTGATAGCTCAACTTTTCTAACGCATAGCGTAAATAGCTCTGTGACAAGGCTTGTTCGTCAATAATCAGAATTCGTTCATCGCGTTCTAGCGAGCTATCCATCGTTGGCAATAATCCTAAAGGTTAGTCAAACACACTATAGCAACTTTTTTGCACAGAATAACTGCTTAGTCGCAATTATTCATCGCATATTTTGCTGATTTTAAGAGGTTTTTAGTTAAGCTGCCTTGCGCTGGCTCAAGCCTAGGCTTCGCCACATAGCGCTTGGCGCAAAGTGGCTAAAAACGTCTTTTACCGATTAAAGCCTAAGTTTATAAGATTAACATAAGTCCAGATGCGATCCCTGCTAGTATTAACTGCTGGTATTTCATCAACAGCTAAAACAATAATAGGATACACGGTATGAACATCTTAGTGATTCTGGTCAGTTTCGTTGCCTTTTTAATGGTAGTGTTGCCTGGCCTGTTATATAAATATGGCCTGTTTGCGCTGAGCACGGCTTTTGCTGGCCTGCGTTATGGTGTCTATGTGGGAGGCGCAGCCCTAGTACTGTTATTAGTGTACTTAGTGCTGAAACGTAAAAATAGTAATTGGGGTTTAGCCGCTGCTTCAGCATTGTTGGCCCTATTTGCGGTGGCAGTGCCCGTCAGTTTATTGAATAAAGCGCGTTCAGTACCGCCTATTCATGATATTTCGACTGACTTAGTCAATCCACCTGAGTTTATTGCCATTGCTCCGTTGCGGGCAGATGCCCCCAACCCGGTCGCGTATGCTGGCGAAGAAACGGCCGAGCAGCAACGTGTTGCCTATCCTGAGCTGGCGACCCAGCAATATTCCCAAAGCCTTGAGCAAGTGTTTGCTGCAGCCGAAGCCGCAGTGAAAAGCTACGGCATGGAAATCGTCAATGTTGACCGCACAGCCGGTATTATCGAAGCGACGCACACCACGGCATGGTTCGGCTTTAAAGATGATGTGATTATTCGCGTGGTGGATAACGGCGAGATGCGCTTATTGGATATTCGCAGTAAATCACGCGTCGGCAGAAGTGATGTTGGTAAAAATGCTGAACGTATTAACAGCTTAATCAGCAGCATCAATAGCGCGTTATAATCTTTACAACGTAAATGCAGTAAGGCGAAAGGGGATGGCAGACATCCCCTTTATTATTTGTTTAATTTGCCTTGTTGCCTTTGCTAAAGCGCTTTACCGCCCGCGCAAAGCAGCGAAACAGCTCACGTTGTGCGGGCAGATAGGGTAAATACTCGGGATGCCATTGCACGCCCACTACAAATCGATGCTTATGCTCAATCGCTTGCACAAAACCATCGGCATCTCTGGCGGTAATAATCAGGTTATCGCCTAAGCGTTTAACCGCTTGGTTATGCAGGCTATTGACACTAAAGCGGCTGGGCGAGACACAATGGCTCAGTTGGCTCTTCTGTGCCACCGTGACCTCTTTAACCGGTAATGCGGTGTAGGCATTGGGGGTTTTCTGGCGATCAGGGCGGATATCGGCATGTAACGAGCCGTTCGCCACAATATTAAGCAGCTGTGCGCCGCGACAAATGCCGAGAATGGGCAGCCCCGAATCGAGATATTGTTCAAGCAGGGTCATTTCCAGTTTATCGCGAGCGGGGTCATAACGGCTGGTTTCGCGTGCACCCTCACCATAATGCTCAGGATGAATATCATCGCCACCACTAATAATCAGCCCGCTGATCGGCTGGTTCAGCTCTGGCCCGCCAGGGTAAAGATAAATACCGCGCAAGCCCACCAGCCATAGATTAAAACGGATAGCCCACCAACCAATGGGAAAGCGTTTACGTGGGCCAGTTACCGCGATAAGCGGTTTGGTAGCGTTTTTCATCATTGCGTTAGCCTAACCTTTGCAGTAATTCTGTACTGCGGGTTAGCCATTTTTTATCAAGATCGCGCGTCAAGCGTTGATAGTCGGCACGAAACTCATCGATAAATTGTGCTAGCAGTTTGGGCTGATCCGCCAGTTGTTCAACTTTAAGCCAGCGCTGCCAGGGTTTAGATAGATCCCAATTCGGGTTATCAATATCGCAGTTGGGTAAGCGGTAATGCAAGGTGGGCCGAGCCTTGATTAAGGCGCGCTCTGGATGCGTGTCTACCCATTTTTCATCGATGTGCGCAATTAATGGTAATAAATCTAAACTGCGATTGCGGCTCGGGTTGTACGCCATATAGTCGCGAATAAAGCTATCTAAATCAGGTTGATACTGTGGGTCTACCACCTTAAGAATATAGTCTTTGTTAAAGTTATCGATATAGGGCGTAAGCTTGCGCACGAGGTCGATGTTCTCTTTAGCATAAATATAATCATACAAACACATATAGGCTTGCAGATACCTGACTAAGGTTGTCACCTGAAGATTAGGCAGATCGGGATTTAAGTGTAAACCGAAGGCATAACGTGCGGCTTTGCGTGTGCCGACCGCGCCATTTTCGCGTAAACAATGAAAGAGGGTATTCAATTCAGCCAACTGACCGACGTTGATCGGTGGCGTGACCACTTCCCAAGGCACCAGTTGCTCTGCTGCCGATTTCAATAATTGCTCGGCCGCTTGATAAATAGCACTGCTTTGCTGCGCACTCTCTTCTGTCGCAACGATCTTTTGCAAGAGTTCAGCATCGAGTTCCATCCGAAAATCGCCTACACGGCTGTCTTTGATCTGGTAGTTGAAGATCGAATGTTTAATTACCTTACCGCCAAAACTTGCGGTAATACAATCGACAATCGACTCGGGCTGGCAGCCAGCAAATTCTAATTCAACCCCGACTTGTCGTTCGGCATTCTGATGATTTTGCTGCTGAGGTGGCAGCCAATGCGTGGTGTTATGCTCACTCAAAATGGCTCCTTAACGTGTAAGTACAATGTTCTTAAAGCAATTACTTATAGTATCGCGAATGAAGGCAAGGTGCGAATTTTCAACAAACATACTGATATTAAACAGGTTTTAAATTGCCGATTTCATTGATAAAAAATATCCAAATAGTTGCATCTAATTATTCAAGTGAGTCGTTACTGCAATTGAAGATGAGTATTTAGCAGCAAAGCCAATAGCTATGCCACTCATCAAACTCAGTTGATAAACGTAAGGACAACGTCATGACAACATCAAAATTAGTTCGGCCGACAGGGCCTTTAGCTTTAAGCGCATTAGCTCTCGCCATGTTATTGGCTTTATCGGGTTGTAATGGTGATGATGGTGCACCCGGTGAAATGGGCGCCACAGGGCAACCAGGCCAGCCTGGCCCCATAGGTAACAATGGCCAGCCCGGTTTCGCCGCCGCTAATTTTCTTATCGCTAACAATGGCACGGATAACCGCAATACCGTGGATGTGGTTAATCAAAATGCCGCTATGCTGAAACGTTTAACGGGCTTAAATAATGAAGGGCTGGCGCTTGATCCGCTGGGCAATTTAGTGCAAGCCGGTGACAGCATGAACGGTAGCCTTAAAACCTTTTGTCAGATAGCACAACGTGCTGATGGCGCTGCGTTTAACCTAAATCGTGATCGGGAAATTACCGGTGCGACAACCGGTTTAGTTAATCCCAAAGGAATTGCCTATTCTCAGATGCGTGGTTTAGTGTTTATTGCCGATCAAACCGCAATGCAAGTCACCGTATATGGCGGCGCCGCGGCGGGGAATGTCGCGCCGTTAGCTACCACCACCACCGATGCGATGCCGTGGGATCTGTTTTACGATGACAATAACGATAGGCTGTATGTGGCGCTAACAAATGGCGTATTGTCGGTTTACGATAATTATGTTGCAAGCAACTATGCCGCGATGCCAACGCGCAATATCACCCCGGTTGATAGCAATGGGGCTAAACAGTCGATTAATTTACATGGGATTGCCTACGATCGTTTATCTGACAAAATGGTCCTTTCGGATGTTGGCAGTGCCTCCGATGCCACCGATGGCGCAATTTTTGTACTTAATAACATATCAATGGTCGATGGTAATGTTGTGCCCAGCCGAGTCATTAAAGGCCCCGCAACTAAACTGGGTAATCCGGTAGATATTATTTTATCGGGCAGCGAATTACGCATTGCCGAAAAAGCCAATGATGCCATTTTGGTGTACGCCAATATTTTTGCAGGTGCAAGCGGTGATATTGCGCCTGATTTAACAACCAGCGCCATTAAACCTGAAGCATTGGTTGAACTGACCGCTTCGCGCCAAGACGCCGATATTTCTGATATCAGCAGTGCTGCGGTGTTACTCGGCGTTGCGGTATCCAGTAATCCCGCGGTAACAGGCCCGACAACAGGGCAAATAAGCCGATTAAATGCGCCTTTAACCAGTAACTTAGGCCAATATAATGCGCTACAAAATATTGAAAGCGTCACCTTTGATTTAGCCGGTGACAGCTACACCACTTTTGATACGGCGACTAGCGGTGGCATTGTGATTTCTAACCGTGTCGCGACTATGCGCTTAGGCGAGCAATATTCTGCGGCGCAAGATCGGATCATTACCGGAAGTAACACGGGCTTAATTTCACCCAAAGGCTTAGATGTTGATTCTGCCTCAGGTTTGATTTTTGTGGCTGAAAATAATGCGACAACACCGGGCGTATTCATTTATTCAGCCTGTGCTAGCGGTAATGCCGCGCCACTATTAACCTTAAACACCGCCCCGGCGCAACCGTGGGATGTTGATTATGATCCCACCACAGATCGTGCTTTTGTCGCCTTAACCAATGGCAGTGTTGCGGTGTTTAATCAAGTTAGAGCGAAATGGCTAGCGGGTAGCAGTGTCATTAGCACTGCAGATCGTATGATCACCCCCGCGGTCTCCGGTGTTGCTGTGGCAGCGCCAACCAATTTACATGGTATTGATTATGATTTTGCCAGTGATGCGTTAATAGTCTCTGATGTGGGCAGTGCGGCCGATGCCACCGATGGTAAAATTTATATTATAAATAATGCCAGCAGTGCTGAAGGTTTAACCAACATAGCCGTTAATATCAGTGGCGCGAATACCTTGCTCGGTAATCCGGTTGATATTATGTATAGCGGTGAGCATCTGTATGTTGCCGAAAAGTCGAATAACCGCGTGTTACGCTTTGATAATATCTTGAACAGTGCCGGTGGTAATATTGCTGCCAACGCCAGTTTTGCGGTAACGGCCCCCGAGTCGGTGGCGATTATTCCAGTGTATCTGAGTAATCGGCAGTGATGCGCTGATTCAGGAGTGTGCGATAAGCGCTATAGCATAAAAACCGGTATGACTTGATGCCGGTTTTTCGTTAATCACTTTGCGCTTAGTGTTTATCCTTTACCCGTTAAAGACCTGCGCTAAGCTAATTTACATGCTGAAGCAATGCGACATCCGCCCTGCACTGAGGGCGGATATTCACCTGTAACACTATAGGTTTATCAGGTTTGCAAACGCTTAGGTTAGAAGAAACCTAACGGATCTTCACTGTAACTGACCAATAAGTTTTTGGTTTGCTGATAATGATTCAGTGCCAGTTTGTGGGTTTCTCGGCCAATACCGGATTTCTTATAGCCACCAAAGGCCGCGTGCGCCGGATACATATGGTAGCAGTTCGTCCACACCCGACCGGCTTCAATTTTACGGCCAAAGTGATAGGCGCGATTCATATTGCGCGTCCAAACCCCAGCGCCTAAGCCAAATTCTGAACTGTTAGCCAGCTGCAGGGCTTCGGCTTCATCTTTAAAGGTTGACATCGAAATCACTGGGCCAAAAATTTCTTCTTGGAATACCCGCATATCGTTAGTGCCTTTTAAGATGGTGGGCTGAATATAATAGCCGCCGTTTAAATCGTCGCTTAGTTGCTCAACCTGACCGCCGGTTAGCACCTGTGCGCCTTCTTTTTTGCCGATTTCAATGTAACTTAAAATTTTATCAAACTGTGCTTGGGAGGCTTGAGCGCCGACCATGGTTTCGCTATCCAGTGGGTTGCCGCGCTTGATTTGCAGCGTGCGCTCTAAAATGCGCGCAATAAATTGCTCGTAAATATCTTCTTGAATAAACAGCCGTGACGGGCAAGTACAAACTTCACCTTGGTTAAAGTAGGCCAGCACCGCACCTTCAATCGCTTTGCTAAGAAATGAATCGTCTTTATCCATCACATCGTTAAAAAAGATATTTGGCGATTTACCGCCAAGCTCAACGGTAGACGGAATAATATTTTCTGCGGCACACTTTAAAATGTGTGAGCCAACAGGCGTAGAGCCAGTAAACGCAATTTTGGCAATACGGCTGCTGGTTGCAAGGGCTTCACCGGCTTCTTTGCCAAAGCCGTTTACCACATTCAGCACCCCGGCTGGCAGTAAGTCGCCGATTAATTCCATTAACACTAAAATAGAGGCGGGCGTTTGCTCGGCAGGTTTTAAAATGACACAGTTACCGGCCGCCAGTGCTGGCCCAAGTTTCCATGCGGCCATTAAAATCGGGAAGTTCCACGGAATAATTTGGCCAACCACGCCCAGTGGTTCATGGAAATGGTAAGCCACAGTGGTTTCGTCAATCTCACCAATACTGCCTTCTTGGGCGCGTATACAGCCGGCAAAATAACGAAAGTGATCAATTGCCAGCGGTATATCGGCGGCCAGGGTTTCACGAATGGCTTTGCCGTTATCCCAAGATTCTGCGACGGCTAACATCTCTAAGTTTTGCTCCATACGATCAGCAATCTTCAGTAAAATGTTACTGCGTGCCGCTACAGAGGTACTGCCCCAGGCGGCTTTAGCGAGATGCGCTTTGTCGAGCGCTAATTCGATATCTTCTTTAGTCGAACGTGGGATCTGGCAAAACACCTTGCCGTTTACCGGGCTTTTGTTATCAAAATACTGGCCTTTAATGGGGGCGACCCATTCACCACCAATATAGTTACCATATTGCGCTTTAAAGTTAACTAAGGCACCCGCTGTACCTGGATTTGCATAAATCATAGTCTATCCTTTGTCTAAATAGTGAACTTGCATTAAGCAATTAATTTGCTAAATCTGGCGGGAAGTTATTGTTTTTTAGCCGCCATAAGTTCACATTAGCGCAGGTGTATTCAGCACGCTTGCTTGCTAGTCCAGAGTTTTTGTCTATTTGTCCAAACTGAGGGAGACTATGACAACATCGGTACTCACCCAAAAACGCCAACGCATTAATGTGCTTGTTGAAAACAAAGTGAGCTTTGCTGGTGAACACGCTGAACTCAGTATTTATGACACCTATCAAGATGCGCAGCAGGTGGCGTTACACTCTAGTGAGTTATTATTTTGCGGTATGCTAACGGGCAAAAAAGTGATGCATGTCGCCGATTGCCAATACCACAGCGCGTTTTTACCGCATCAATCTTTTGTGCTGGCGCCCGGGCAAAAGGTACTTATCGACTTTCCAGAGGCATCACTGCAACAGCCCACCACCTGCCTTGCCATTGAAATCAGTACCGATAAAATCCGTAACGTGGCCGATGCGCTGAATTTCAAACAAGAAATTAGCCATAGCGATTTTTTTCATTATGTGCCGAAGCTGGTACACGGCCAGCATAATTCGCAAACGCAGCAGTTACTGGAAAAAATGATCACGCTGTTCAGTGAAAACGAGCAGCACCGTGACTATTTAATTGAATTGTCGCTAAACGAATTGATTACCCGTTTATTACAGCAGCAAAGCCGCGAATTACTGTTGGCCAGTTGTAAGCAAAACAACCAAACAACACCGCTGGGTAATGTGCTGAACTATATTGAGCAACACCTAAGCGAAGATATTCAAATTGAAACGTTATGCAAAATTGCTTGCATGAGCCGCAGTAAATTTTATCAGCAGTTTAAATTAGCTTTTGGGGTAACCCCAGCGCAGTGGCAGCAGCAATTGCGCTTACAACAGGCTTATCGGTTACTGCAAACTGGCGAGCGGATAAGCCAAGTGTGTTATCAGTTAGGCTTTAATAACCCAAGCCACTTTAGCCGGGTGTTTAAACAAACCTTTGGGGCAGCGCCTATCCATATCGCTAAAGCCAATTAGCCGCTGCGTAAACGGCTAGTTTAGTGGCAGATGGAAAAACCACAGCTACATTTTTTGTTAAACGTAGCTGTGGTTAATAAGATTATTTGGCTTGGTGTTATTGCGCGGCTTCTTCTTTTTTTACCATGGCAAGCAGCGAGTCTTTAAGCTGTACACGGCGCATTTTTTTCTGCTCTAAATTGTCATCCGTAGTAGGGGTACCGGCAGATTCAATACTAAATACTTCGTGATCTAAGTCGTTGTATTCATCAAATAACTTGGCAAAGTGCCGGTCGTGCATCTTTAAATGGCGAATAGTATGGTGATGATCGGGAAACTCACTGAGAAAGCTATGTTTTTCAAGCGTCATATTATTTCCTTATGCGATTAATTACTGTCTTACCCTGATAAGTATAGGCGTAAATTAAAAAAGGTTTATTGATCTCGGTCACAGAGTTGTTTGAAACCACAGGGGCAGGCCTTGCATGTTGATTACGCGGGTGCTAGGTATAGTCTTTATAAACAATCGTTGGACACTACCATGCAAATACACCGTTTTCTTTTATTAATACCCTTATTGCTTTGCACTGAAAATGCCTTAGCTGCGCAACTGGACAATTTTAAAACCGGCCCCGTGTTTAAAGATTTCGGGCCGACAGCACCCGTGCAACAAACTGAGCCGGTGCCAGTCAATACGGTATTTAAGCTGGCTTTCGACGTCGCTAAAGCTGCAGAACCAGGCAAGTTAAATCGGTCGATAGAAAGTGCGGCTCGATTTATCAATATGCATGTCGCAGCGGGTGTGCCTTTAGAAAATATTCAGCTGGCCGTGGTAGTGCATGGCAGTGCCTCTTTAGAGATGACAAACCCAAAGTTTTTTGCCGCCAATAAAGATGGACTAAAAAATAGCAGCGCCACTGCTATCGCACAACTACAGGAAAAGGGAGTCAAATTTTACCTTTGTGGACAAAGTGCTGCCGCTAATGGCATCAGTAATGCTGACTTGCTACCCGGTGTGAATATGGCGCTTTCTGCGATGACGGCTCACGCGCTATTGCAACAGCAAGGCTTTGCCATTAATCCATTCTAAAATTCTTGGTGTCAAAGCCCAACTGCGCCGAGGGTTACGGTATTTCTGCCAGCGCGCTTGCTGCTGTAAAGCGCTTCATCTGCGGCTTTTAGCGCACTCACGTAGTCGTGTTGTGAGGTATCCACATGCACTAAACCGATACTGATGGTCAGTTCGACCTTGGCATCAGCCACAAATTGCAGTTGTTTTTCAACTTGTTCACAGAGTCGTTGGCTAATTTTTAGTGCGGTGGCTTCATCCAGATCGATCAGCAGTGCAGCATATTCTTCACCGCCAATACGGCCAATAATATCGTTACAACGCAATTGTTTAGATAACAACTGTGCCACGGCTTTAATTGCGCTATCGCCTACCGCATGGCCAAATTTATCGTTAATTTTTTTAAAGAAATCGATATCGATCATCATTAATACGGCAGGCAGAGGGCGCTGTTGTTGCCAATAACGTTCCACCTGATTGAAAAAATGCTCGCGATTGGCCAGTTTGGTTAAGCCATCGCGTTGCGACTTTAAGGTGAGTTTGCGTTCCAGTTTTAAAAAGCATAACCAGGGTAGCAATAAAGCGGTAAAGGTGGTCAGTAAGATATGGCTGAGCAGGGTATAGACCGAGCTTTCGGGTAAGCCATTCATATCTAAAGATTGCCATTGCCAGAGGATCATCATTATCTGGGTAAACATGGTCAGCGCATGCAGCAGAAAAATACCTTGAAGTGAGCGGGTAAAGGTTGGCTCGGTGATTACCGATTTTTCTAACAACACGGCACATAAACAGAAGGTGACACCGATGACCAGCGCAACCAGCACACTCAAGATACCTGGATGCTGATAGACACTTAGCAATGCTATGACGATCAGTGCCAACAGCACAAAAGCGTGTTGGCGCCGGCGCCGAGTATAGCGAAAACGTGAAAATTGAATGAGCCCCGCCAGCACCAATATTGGCGCCAATAACAACAAGCAATCAGCAACAAAGAAGGTGAAAAACGCGGCAATATCATAAGGGCGTAAGGCGACGAGCGTGCCACCCAGCACAAAACTGATGGATGAGAATGACCAAAGTCGAAAGCAGCGATCTTTGGGTTTGCGCCGATAAAGTAAGTATAAATAAAAACCCACAATCAGGTTTATTACCAGAGCTAATATCACAACAGTGGGTAAATGCATGTATTCCTCAGGACAAGGCAAAGAAGTGACTAGTCCGCTTTAAAATCTCATTACAAGCATAGCAAAATTAATGACAAACTTGCGCGTTATTGCAGTTAGTCAGGGTGGCATGCTCGAATTCTAAGGTGGAATGACCTATACGAAACTCACGGGCTAATAGTGCTTTTAAGGTGGTTTTTATTTTCTCCAGTGCTGCCACATCCATGTTTTCCACCACAACATGCGCCTCAAGCGCACTGTGCTGTTCATCGACTTGCCAGATATGCACATGATGCACGTTTGTTACGCCATCTACCGCTTGCATGGCCGTAATAACCTGTGGGATGTCTATATGCTCAGGTGTGCCATCCATCAATAAATGGTTAGCTTTAGGCAGCATGCTAAAACCTTGCCAAAGCACATAGCCGGCAATCAGTAATGTCAACAAGGTATCCACCCAGTACCATTGGTAAAGCAAAATTAAGGTGCCGGCGATAATCACTGCCACGGAGGCGAGGGCATCGGAGACATTATGTAAAAAGGCGGCTTTAATGTTCATACTGTTTTTTGATTGCGCATACGTCAGAAGCACGGTGACCACATCGACTAGCAACGCAAAACTGGCCACAATAACCACCAGCCAACCGGCGATCTCTTGTGGCTCAGCTAAACGCCATAACGCTTCGTAAATAAGATATAAGCCAATAATGATTAAGGTGGTGAGGTTAATTAGCGCTGCAATCACTTCGGCCCGTTTATAGCCAAAGGTTTTCAATTCATCGGCGGGTTTACGGCTTATCTTGCGGGCAAAGATGGCGATACCCAGCGAAGCGGCATCACTTAAATTATGCATGGCATCGGCAATCAGCGATAAACTGCCCGAGATGATACCGCCAATAATTTGCGCTACGGTGAGTAAAACATTGATGACCACGGCAACAAGCAGTTTGCCATCGCCAAGGTTTTCTGTGCCATGGTGGTGGGAATGGGGCATAAGCGGTTTCCTGCTGCACGTTGCGTGTGATCGAGTGATGATATTAACAGCATACTACAGTGCAGCCATGACCGTATGTTCGTTTTGACGTATAACTCACACTTAGTCTATGCGTTTGGTCACTGAAGTAAACGTTGCAAGCACATTATCTGAATCTGCAATGACGATGTGGATGTTGTTTGAGTTTGTCAGTTTGTTGCTTAAATGGATAAAATCTAGGGCAATGCCTTGAATGCTGAATTGAGGTAGGTTGTTGTTTATTACAATGCGCTACTTTGGTTAATTGTACCAACAGAGCCAGTATGTTATTGGCAAATGAATCCGACAAAATCTGAAACACAACGAAGGGGCATACGCACTTAACGTATGCTCCTTTAAGCTGATTAACATAGAAAGGTTAGGTCGCGCCCTTGATCAGTTCCCAAAATTCTTCACGATTATTGGTGCGCGGAAAATCCGTGCTCGGCACTGGCACATCTAAAAAGTCACATAAGGGTTGCCAACCTTCTTTTACTTGATAAACCAATAACTGATCTTTGGGAATTAAGGCTTTAACCCGTTGATTATGCGCGTTAAAGCGCTCAGCTAAGCCTTGGGCATCCAGCCCCATACTAAAGCCAGACTTTTCAATTATCTTAACGACCATATCGAGCCAGGCTTGTACGTCGGGTGGTGTGTCTTTGCGCGCGGCTAATAAGGTATAGATTGTTGAACCAAAGCTTTCAGCCCAAGACTGGGCATCGCGATGGGTTAAAATAAATTTGGCATTGGGATAAGCTTGCAGTAACTCTTCAGAAAAGGCGGCGGTGGGCCAATCTACGGCACTTGCCATACCGCGGTATACCTGCTCAAACCCCGTCGTTTTATCGAGCACCTTGTTCCACAGCGGCACTTGTGTTGCGCGGTCTTTGGCAATGCGCTCCATATGATGGCAAGGCCCAAAGCCAAGTTGTTCAAGCACCGTTTTAAGTGAAAAGGTGCCCGTGCGGCCAAGGCCAAGACCTATAACGTGTAATGTCATAATTACTTCCTTTAGTTGTTCTGTGCGCCCAACGACTTAAGAAGGCAACGATGATAATAGGTTAGCTATTGAAAATAGTAAGTGGTGATGTGTAGCTTGCATAAAAGCCTAGGTCAGAGAGGCAGGGATAGCAAATATTAATGTTAGTGCTTGGCAGGTGGGCCAATGGCAACCATCTTTTGGTAAAAAGCGGGTGGTGCTCTTACAGCTGAGCTAACAATAGATTAGATTGGTTTCAAAAGGATATGGTGGATTGTACGGTGCGGCGTGAAACGCTCGAACCAGTGACAACCGCGTCTTGGTAAAGAGCAGGCGGTGCTTACCCAGCTGAGTTGGCAATAAATTAGATGAGTTTCAGATAGAATTTGGTGGATTGTACTGTGTTTGAATCAGTGGCAACCCTGTCTTAGCAAAAAGCGGGCGGTGCTATTAAAACTGAGCAAACAAGAAATTGGATTGGTTTAAAAAAAGGATATGGTGGATTGTACTGTGTTTGAATCAGTGGCAACCCTGTCTTAGCAAAGAGCGGGCGGTGCTCTTAAAACTGAGCAAACAAGAAATTGGATTGGTTTAAAAAAAGGATATGGTGGATTGTACTGGGTTCGAACCAGTGACCCCCGCCTTGTAAGGGCGGTGCTCTCCCAGCTGAGCTAACAATCCATGGGAGTATAACTTTTGCAGAATTGGTGGATTGTACTGAGTAGGAATCAGTGGCAACCCTGTCTTAGCAAAGAGCGGGCGGTGCTCTCTTTTAAGTTTAAAAAAATTTGGTGGATTGTACTGGGTTCGAACCAGTGACCCCCGCCTTGTAAGGGCGGTGCTCTCCCAGCTGAGCTAACAATCCAGTTTTCAGTTTTACCTGAAGGGAGCATCAAATTGGTGGATTGTACTGAATTCAAATCAGTGGCAACCCTGTCTTAGCAAAGAGCGGGCGGTGCTCTCATTTAAGTTTAAAACATCAAATTGGTGGATTGTACTGGGTTCGAACCAGTGACCCCCGCCTTGTAAGGGCGGTGCTCTCCCAGCTGAGCTAACAATCCACGCTGTGATGGCGCTCATTATAGGCAGCAAGAAAAGAGTGTCAACTTTATTTTCTGAAAATGCTACCGCTTGCCGCAAAAGTGAACAGCATTTTGCCTATTGCCGAAAAAGTCTGCATGAACAACGACAGCTTTGGTGCATCCTGCGGCTGGCATTGCTACAATAGCCAGCTTATAGCTTGTTCAGTCAGATATGGAAAAATTATGTCATTGGTGACTCGTTTTGCCCCAAGCCCAACCGGTTATTTGCATGTTGGTGGTGCTCGTACTGCCTTATTTAGCTGGTTATACGCTAAAAAGCAGGGGGGTAAATTTATCCTGCGTATTGAAGATACCGATTTAGAGCGTTCGACGCAGGCATCGGTTGATGCCATTTTAGAAGGCATGCAGTGGTTGGGGCTGGATCACGATGAAGGCCCTTATTATCAAACTCAGCGGTTTGATTTATATAAAGAGGTGGTTGCGCAATTATTAGCTGAAGGCAAAGCCTATAAGTGCTTTTGTACTGTTGAAGAAGTAGACGCCATGCGTGAAGCGCAAATGGCCGCCGGGGAAAAACCCAAATACAACGGTATGTGGCGTGACAGAACCGATCACCCGAGCGACAAGCCTTATGTTATTCGTTTTAAAAACCCACTAGATGGTGTCGTGGTAATTGACGATATGATCAAAGGCCGCATTGAAATTGCTAATGCCGAGCTGGACGATTTGATTATTGCTCGTAGCGACGGTACCCCAACTTACAACCTGACCGTAGTGGTAGATGACTGGAAAATGGGGATTACTCATGTGATCCGCGGTGATGACCATGTTAACAATACGCCTCGGCAAATGAACATTTTAGCGGCATTGGGTGCAGATATTCCAAAATACGCACACGTACCGATGATATTAGGCGATGACGGCAAGCGCTTATCCAAGCGCCACGGCGCTGTTGGCGTGATGCAGTATCGCGATAATGGTTTCTTACCGCAGGCGTTATTAAACTATTTAGTGCGTTTGGGCTGGTCTCATGGTGATCAAGAAATTTTTAGTATTGATGAATTAAAAGATCTCTTTGATTTGTCTGCCTGTAACCGCGCACCCTCTGCTTTTAATACTGACAAGCTGATTTGGCTTAACCAGCATTATATGAAAACGCTGCCAGCAGAGCAGGTGGCTGAGCACTTAGCTTGGCATCTGGCAGAGCAAAAGCTGAATACTGAAAACGGCCCGGCGCTTACTGACGTGATTAGCGTGCAAGCTGAGCGGGTAAAAACGCTAAAAGAGTTGGTAGAAGTCAGCCGTTATTTTTACGAAGACTTCAGCGAGTTTGAAGAAAATGCAGCGAAAAAGCATTTACGTGTTGTTGCAGCGGAACCTTTAGCGTTAGTTCAAGCCAAACTGGCTGAACTCAGCACATGGGATGCGGCCAATATCCACCAAACGATTAATGCAGCAGCAGAAGCATTGGGTTTAGGTATGGGTAAAGTCGGCATGCCATTGCGTGTGGCGGTTACCGGTGGCGGTAACTCACCTGCTTTGGATCAGACGTTGTATTTAGTCGGCAAAGAGCGTGCTTTAGCGCGGATCACACTAGCACTTGACTATATAAAGCAACGCGCTGAAAGTAACTAAGCGGTTAGCCAGAGCTAGCGTCTGAAGATTCGGCGCTAGCATTACTTAGAAACCCCATAAAGAAATTACGCCTAACATGCCTGTTTTAATACTTTTGCTCGGATTACTGTCCTTTAGTGTACTCGCCAACGAAGAACCCGAGAACGATGCGGGAACGTTGCCTGAATTTATCGATTTGGGTATTTTGGGCACCATTACGGGTGATATCGAACTCGGCTTTTTGTTTATCGACGGAAATACCGAAGCACGAGGCTGGCGGCTGGTCACCGAAATGGTGCATGACACTGAGTATTTTCGGAATAAGTATCAGTTTCAGGGGCGGTTACAAAAAAATCAATTTACCAATACAGACACCGGTGATGTGACTAGCCAAACGACCATAAAGCGTTACGCGTTCACGGGGCAAAGCAATTATAAATTCCTAAGTGGTACACAGTCATTCTTTGGCCGTGCAGCCTATGCCTATGACATGCTCGGGGCTTTTAAACAGCAAGGGCAGTTGGTAACAGGTTATGCTAACCGTATTTATGAGCACCAAGCTAACTATTTAGACTTAGAAACCGGCCCGGGTTTTGCCTATCGCGAAGCAGCATCGGGTAACACTAGCCGTGGTTTAATCTGGTTTTTAGCGGCCAACTTCGATCAAGAGTTGTATAAAGGCAGTCGTTTTCGGCAGACTTTTGAGGGAAACGTATCGCTGGATGGCAATAACTCGATATTTACCAGTCGCACGTCGTTAACATCGCAAATTAATGGTCGTTTAGGCATGCGTTTAAGTTTTAGTGTGAACTATAACTCTGAGCCTGAAGGCGATGCTGAAACGACAGATACAGAAACGTCGGCTTCACTGGTTTATGCTTTTTAAATGAGTGGTGGTACAGCTAAGCTTTAAGATATTGAACAAAACAAAAAAGGGATTTAGGGTTAATATCGAGCAGTGTAATGTTTAGCATGACGCGGTTTGCTCACATCAACACGTCATGAATCATCCCTGAGGCTCGATGATGAACTTCATTCCTGAAGTTCACCCTTCCGGGCCAACAAAGCTGTTCAAATTCGTTCCCAACGAATTTGTCCGGCCATCCATGGCCTTCAACGGTTGAATTAGAGCAAACAGGTCATGCTCAACTGATTTGTATTAGACTCAAGGTCATTTTTTAAGCGCATTCACTAGTTGGTGTTCAATTAGTGCAGGATACGGGCTCTTAATGTACCTGGGATCGCTTTTAATTCATTTAACGCCAGTTCGCTATCTTCAGAATCAATATCAATTACCACATAACCAATTTCTTGTACGGTCTGTAAGTACTGACCAGAAATATTGATATTATGCCTTGCAAAAGCTTCGTTGATCTTAGTCAGCATACCAGGTTGGTTTTTGTGAATATGCAACAAGCGTGAGCGGCCTTTGTGCTCGGGTAAGGATACTTCAGGGAAGTTAACAGCGGATAGTGTTGAACCGTTATCGCTGTATTTCACCAGCTTACCCGCCACTTCAAAGCCAATGTTTTCTTGTGCTTCTTGGGTTGAACCACCGATGTGCGGAGTCAAAATTACATTATCAAATTGACGCAGGGGTGAAACAAACTCTTCGCTGTTGCCTTTGGGTTCGATAGGGAAGACGTCAATGGCGGCGCCGGCCAACCTTTGGCTTTCTAAAGCGGCGGTGAGTGCCGGAATATCGACCACCGTGCCGCGTGAAGCATTGATCAAGATCGCGCCTTGTTTCATTAGCGCCAGTTCTGTTTCACCAATCATGTTTTGAGTTTGTACGGTTTCAGGTACATGCAAACTGATCACATCTGAGGTTTTCAGTAAGGTTTCTAAATCAACTTGTGTTGAGTTACCTAACACTAATTTGCTTTCGATATCATAAAATTGCACGCGCATACCGATATTTTCAGCCATGATGCCTAACTGCGTACCGATATGGCCATAACCAATAATACCCAAGGTTTTACCGCGGGCTTCAAACGATTGGTCTGCCGTTTTTAACCACTCGCCACGATGGGCAGCGGCGTTACGTTGTGGAATACCACGTAACAGCATAATTAATTGGCCTAATACTAACTCGGCAACCGAACGCGTGTTAGAGAAGGGCGCATTAAACACCGGAATGGCGCGAGTTAACGCGGCATGCAGATCCACTTGGTTAGTACCAATACAAAAACAACCAATTGCCATCAGTTTATTGGCGGCATCTAATACCGGCTCGGTCAGCTGAGTGCGCGAGCGAATACCGATCACATGTGCATCTTTGATTCGCTCAATCAGCTCATCTTCTGGTAACGAAGTCTTCAGATACTCGATATTGGTATAACCATTATCTTTAAAGGTTTGTACGGCACTGTGGTGCAAACCCTCGAGCAGCAGGATTTTAATCTTGTCTTTTGCTAGCGAAAATTTTTCCATGTCACGTCTCTTGTGCTTAATTAAATTAAAAAATGCTGCCTATGATTGTCGTCGTATTGCTGCAGCTTCGGTGCTGCATTTTATTATTTTAAGGTTTGGGTGCCGTTAGCTGTGCCAACCAGCACGATATCGGCATTACGCTGAGCAAAAATACCGTTGGTAACTACGCCGACAATATTGTTTAATTGTTGCTCCAGTTGCAGCGGATCGGTGATGGCTAAGCCGTGTACATCAATGATCTGATTACCGTTATCTGTAATTACGCCTTGGCGTAAAACCGGTTTGCCACCCAGTTTGCTTAATTCGCGGCTAACATAGGCGCTGGCCATTGGGATCACTTCAACCGGTAACGGGAAACGGCCCATCACGTCTACTTGCTTGCTGCTATCAACAATACAAATAAAGGTATCGGCTACGGCGGCAACAATTTTTTCGCGAGTCAATGCGGCACCGCCACCTTTAATCATATGGCGCTGCGGGTTAATTTCGTCAGCGCCATCGATATACACATTAAAGCTCGCCACGTCATTTAAGTCGAACACCGGAATACCCAGCGCGGTTAATCGTGCTGTGGATTGCTCCGAGCTAGACACAGCGCCAGTGATTTTATGCTTAATCTCGGCTAAGGCATCGATAAAATGATTCACGGTAGAGCCGGTACCGACACCGACAATCGAGTTCTCAGGGATAAAAGCCAGTGCTGAGCGGGCAGCATTTCGTTTCATTTCATCTTGAGTCATTGCTTATCTACTTTATACGTTTAGCCATACAGATGGATATTATATCGGCTGTGTTAAAAAAAGACAGTGTTGCTTTTGCTCTGTCTGCTCAGTCGGCGTTAAAACGCCAAAAATGTGAAGGTGTCGCGATAGCCGCCATGGGCTGATCCCAGGGCGCTATGGGTAATTCAGGCCATTGCTGGCAATTATGCGCTAAACCAATTAATTGCGGTGTGCGCGCTGGCGCAGCGAGATGATTTAACGGCGCAAGCGTACGATCGTAAAAACCACCGCCCATACCCAAGCGTTGGCCACGATCATCGAAAGCGACTAAGGGCGTAAAAATAACATCGAGCTCGGCCACCGGTTTAATGTGTTGGCAATGCCAAACGGGCTCGGCAATACCGAATTTGTTTGTTCGCATCGGCATTGAAGGCAAGTAATGCTGAAATAACAAATAGCCACTGACAAAAGGATGCAGTACCGGTAAATACAGCTGTTTATTAGCGTTGAGTAAGGCGTTGATTAATGGGCTGGTATTAATTTCGGCATCGTTGCTTAGGTATAAAGCAAAGTGTTGTTGGCACATGATGTCAGGTTGGCTAAGGATTTGCTGGCAGAGCGCAAGGGCGGCGCTATGTTGGGTTGCGGCAGAAAGGGCTTGGCGACGCTGTCGCATTTCTGTACGCAATTGCTGACGACTTAACATGTCTTGCTGCAGCCTCGCAAAATCGGAATGACAAAGACAAACCGCTGAGCCTGAGGCGGTTTGTAAGTGTTCTCCAAGTTGCCGTAACTTATTTAAGCCCTTGAACCCAAGGTTCAAGGCGGAAGGCCAATGGTCACCGTAGGCTTCCCAGTACAAGCCGGGCCTGCACAAAAGCAACGCAAAAGCATCCCTAGGTAAAACAATTATCGGCTCAGGGACGTCAACAAGCACACAAACAACCCAGAGAACGCCTTAAGTATAACATCCGTAACGGCGCTGTCTAAATTATTCGATAAATTGTCGGTTTGTTTGCTGTTTGTTTATGCACTTTGGCCTGCAGAGCATAGCCCTAGCAGTATTGGCCAAAACGGGTGGGGGTGTTAGCATAAGCTACTTTGATTTTTTTAGGCGAGGGGTGCTATGCCCGGTTCTTTGATTCACAGTTATGATCGTTGGAGTACGGCACTTGAGCAAGCCCATGTGATGGCATCGGCCGCCGAGCTGCATGGTTTAATTAGTGGTTTACTCAGCGGTGGCTTATCTGCGAAATCGGCTGACTTCTTAGCCGTGTTATACGATTTTTTAAATGATGGTCAGGCTTTACCTGCAGCGCTAAAAGCCGACGTCCAGCAGTTAATTAGCAATACTGCTATCAGTTTACAAAGCGGTGAATACGATTTTGCACTATTGCTGCCCAACGAAGATGATGCCTTGGTTGAACGGTTAGAAGCCATGGTGGAATGGACACAAGCCTTTTTAGTTGGTTTTGCGGTGCAGCAAACGGATCTGTCTTTAGTGTCAGAAGATGTGCGCGAAGCGGTAGAGCAATTGACCGAAGTGACCAAAGTGGATCTTACTACCAGCTCTGATAGCAGTGCTGAAGAAAACGAAGAAGCTTATTACATGGTACTCGAACATATTCGGTTAATGGTGTTCAGTTGCTTTAACGATGTCGGGCAAAAGTTTCAAGATAAAGGCCCTGTAAGTAAAACACTGCATTAATCTGTTGATGGGCGTTGTAGGCTAAGCGAAAGGTGCGCTTAGGCCAAATACAGCTTGGCAGATGACCCAAACCGAGGCTTTATGTTACCCGAATATTTTCAGCAACGTCGTCGACAACTGCTTGCGCAACTACCCGAGCACAGTGTGGCGATTATCGCCGCGGCTTCAGAGCAAACGCGCAGTCGTGACACCGAGTATCCTTTTCGCCAGCATAGCGATTTTTGGTATTACACCGGCTTTAACGAGCCGGATGCCTTACTGATTTTAAGCAAAGCAACCGATGCTGACAGCACCAGTTTACTGCTGTGCCGCGACAAAGATGCTTTCGCTGAAATGTGGCAAGGTCGACGCTTAGGCCCCGCAGCGGCGCTTAAAACACTGGGGCTTGAGGCCTGTAGTCAAACTGAGCAGCAAACACAGCTTACTCAGGCGTTAAATGGTAAAACGGCGGTATATCTTAATTTAGGTGAACACTCAGGCTTAGAGCAGCAAATTAGTCAGATCATGGCGGTGTTGCGGCAGCGCGAAAAGCGTGGCGACAGTGCTCCGACGGCATGGCACGATTTACGACCGCTCAGTAGTGAACAACGCTTGGTTAAGCAGCCGGAAGAATTGCACATTATGCGGCAAGCGGCGCAGATCAGCAGCCAAGCGCATCAGCGTGCGATGCGTTTTTGTCAGGTCGGTGCCTGGGAATATCAGCTGGAAGCGGAGATTTTGCATGAATTTGCCCGTCAGGGCGCACGTTTCCCCGCGTACAACAGCATCGTTGGCAGTGGCGAAAATGGCTGTATTTTGCACTATGTTGAAAATGCCAGTCAGTTGGCGGATAACAGCTTAGTATTGATTGACGCTGGCTGTGAGTTGCAAGGTTATGCTGCCGACATTAGCCGTACCTTTCCGGTCAATGGGCGTTTCACACCTGAGCAAGCAGCCATTTATCAGTTAGTGTTAGATGCACAGCTTGCGTGTATTGCTGCCGTGAAACCCGGTTGTACCTTTGCCGATTTAAACTCTTTAGCGGAACAAATCTTAACCACGGGCTTAGTTGAGCTGGGTATATTACAAGGTGAGTTAACTGAACTTATTCAGCAAAAAGCCTGTAAACAATATTTCATGCACGGTATTGGTCATTGGCTAGGTTTAGACGTGCATGACGTCGGGGCTTATAAAATCGCGGGGCAAGATCGACCCTTTGTCGCCGGTATGGTGTTAACCATTGAACCGGGTCTGTATTTTCCTGCCGGTTGTGCCGCCGCCGCAAAATGGTGGGGGCTTGCGGTGCGAATTGAAGACAATATTTTGGTAACGGCTGATGGCTACGAGAACCTTACCGCCAGCTGTGTAAAAAGCCTTACCGAGATAGAGCAGTTAATGAAGTAAAGCCTGTTTCATCTGATAAACCGGCTAATTTGCTAGGAAAAGTGCTTGCATGAAAACCATAGAGCCTTCAGCCGCGCCAGAGCTGGCATCCAGCCCGCAGGGCGCAGCAAACTTTGATTTGGTTATTGCCGGTGGCGGTATGGCTGGCTCTATGCTGGCGTTGAGCATTGCCCAGCGTTGCCCCGAACTGACTATCGCGATAGTCGAGCAGCAAGCGGCCAGCGCGCCGCAAGCCAGTTTTGACAGCCGTAGTATTGCTTTGGCTGCGGCCAGTGTCGAACAGCTTCAGCAATTAGGTATTTGGGCGGAATTAGCCCGCCACAGCTGCCCTATTTTACAGATCGCCGTATCCGATCGCGGCCATTTCGGTAAAACTTGGCTATCAGCCGCAGAATATCGCTTACCGGCATTAGGCCAAGTTGTCGAAGTGGAACACCTAGGCGCGGTATTAACGGCGAAGTTGTCGCGCTATCCGCAAATCACGCGTTATCAACCCAATCAAATTAGCCAACTGCAAAGCCGTCAAGCGCAGCAACAACTGACTTTACAAGATGGCAGCGCCATTGCTGCTCGTTTACTGGTCATTGCCGAAGGTGGCCAATCGGCTACTCGTCAACTTGCCGGTATTACGCAAAGTGAACAGCCTTATCAGCAAACCGCGATCATTTGTAATGTGGCTATTGCCCAGCGCCATCAGCATAAAGCTTATGAACGTTTTACCGAGCATGGGCCTTTAGCTTTGCTGCCGTTAGTCGATAATCGCTATTCAGTCGTTTGGACCGTTAGCCCTGAGCAAGCCGAGCAGCTAATGGCTTTGTCTGAGCCTGATTTTTTGGCAAAATTACAACAAGCCTTTGGCTATCGCGCAGGGCAATTTACTGGCTGTGGTCAGCGAGCATCTTATCCCTTGGTACTGCGACAAAGCCCGCAAGTGGTCGGGCATCGGTTGGCGTTGCTAGGTAATAGCTTACACAGCTTGCACCCGATTGCCGGACAGGGCTTTAACTTAGCCTTACGCGACATTGCTTGTTTAAGCGATCTGCTTGCCAGTGGTACTTTAAACGAAGTGGGCACTTACCCGCAGTTACGCCGTTATCAGCTGGCGCGACAAGCCGATATGGCGCAAGTGATCCAACTGACTGATGCGCTGGTGCGCAGCTTTTCTAATCGCTCTCGTTTAATTGCCTTGGCGCGCAATGTGGGGTTGTTAGCATTATTACTGAATGATCAGTTAAAACAGCCATTAGCACGGCAAACCATGGGCTATGGAACCTCTTATGCAAAATCTTGATATTACTATCGTCGGTGGCGGCAGTGCGGGGCTTACCTTGGCGTTGTTATTGGCGCCCTTAGGTTTAAAGATTGCTTTAGTCGAGCAGGGCGCTGCGCCAACATCGTCCGAGTTAACCTATCAGCGGGTCAGTGCGTTAAACCCGGCTTCGATGCGTTTACTCAGTCACTTAGGTGTGGCAGACCCTATTATGGCGCAAGCGGCGGCTTACTCGTCGATGGCGGTGTGGGAAGCTGATAGCTTTGGTCGTATTGAGTTTAGTGCAGAGCCACCGCAGTTGCCGCAACTGGGTTGGATCTGTGATAACGAAGGGATCCGCCAGCAGTTATATCAGCAGCTACAAACACACAATAATGTGCAGTGTTTCTTTCAAGCAAAGATTAGCCAGTTGGCGCAAACCGAGCGCGAAGTGTTAGTGCAGCTCGCCAGCGGTGACATTTTATTGAGTCAGTTACTGGTGGGCGCTGATGGGGTCAATTCTTTTGTACGGCAGCAGCAACAGCTACCGTTAACGCATTGGGATTATCAGCAACAGGCGATTGTGGCGCGTATTCAATGCCAAGATCCACATCAAGGCGTGGCGCGGCAAGTGTTTTTACCCACTGGGCCGCTAGCATTATTACCTTTACCCGATGCACAGCAATGCTCTATTGTTTGGAGTGCCGACACGGCACGGGCAGAGCAGTTATTAGCGTTAGATGCCAACGCCTTTAATCAGGCGCTTACGGCGGCAAGCCAAAGCGCCTTGGGCTGTTTAACGTTGACAAGCGAGCGGCATGCTTTTCCACTGACCATGCGTTATGCCAGTGAGTGGGTGCGGGGGCGGGTTGTGTTAGTGGCCGATGCTGCGCACAGTATTCACCCTTTGGCGGGCCAAGGTATGAATTTAGGTTTAATGGATGTGGCCGCGTTAGCGCAAATTATTGAAAAGCAACTGCAAAGCGGTAAAGCCTTGGCAGAGCCTCGTGCATTACTGGCCTATCAGCGCTGGCGTAAAGTCGAAGCGCAAAGCATGATCGCCACGATGGAAGCCTTTAAACGGGGTTTTAGTAACAAGCAACCGGCACTGAAATTATTACGTGGTGCAGGCTTGTTACTGGCCGATAAACTGCCAGGTTTAAAACAAAAGCTGATGGCGGCTGCGCTGGGTAACAGTGGCGACTTACCAGACATTGCCAAGTATTAAACTGGGCTTTAGGCTGTTTGCCGCCAGGCGCAGCCCTTTGTTATCGCCAGCGCAAGGCTTAGCACCTTTCTAGCAACACTCTGCAACACAAATTCTTTAGACTAACCGGCTTATACGCGTTAGTCTTGAGAGGACATCAGCTCCTCAACAAGGATTTTAACCATGCGTAAGTCTTTAATTGCTATAGGTTTAGTCGCTTTTTTGGCCGGTTGTGGCGAAGCGCCAACCACACAAACTAGTCAAACTGTAGACACCGTAGCCGCACAACCACACATTTCTGAAACAGCACGACTGAATCAGTGGTTTGAAACAAAGTACGAAGAACAGTTACAGCAAAGCCCGTTACGGTTGACCATGTTGGGGCGCAAAGACTTATACAACCAAGTCGATGATGTCTCAATTGCAGCTGAAGAGGCGCAATTGGCTTGGTTAGCGGCTACCGTGGCAGAACTGACCAGCAGCTTTGATTACAGCCAACTTGATTTAGAAGCACAAACCTCTTACGACATCTGGGTTTATCAGTACGAACAAGCAAAAAACGGCGTGCAATTTCGAAAAAACACCTATGTGTTTAACCAGATGCAAGGTATGCATGCGTTGTTACCACAAATGCTGATTAATTTTCACAAAGTGGATAACAAAGAAGATATGCAGGCCTATGTGTCGCGCATCGAAGGGATCAGCCGAGCGATTATGCAATTACTGGAGCGCACCAAGGCCAATGCTGCGGACGATTTTCGGGCGCCACGCTTTGCCTATGAAGGGATCATTGAGCAAATCGATAATTTGATCACCGGTGCGCCATTGCTCGATGCGCCGCAAGATATCCCATTGTGGAGCGATGCGAAAGCGAAGATCGCCGCACTGACCAGCGCGGATAAACTCAGTGATAAAGAAGCCGAGCAACTCACTCATGAAGCCAAACTGGCACTGCAACAGCACTTCTTACCGTCTTATACCGCGTTAAAGCAATGGTTAGCAGAAGATGTCAGCAAAACCGATGAGATAGCTACCGGCGTAGGTAAGCAAAAAAACGGCGTCGCTTATTACGATTACATGTTAAACGTCTCCACAACCACCTCATTAACCGCTGAGCAAATTCATCAGATTGGCTTAGATGAAGTTGAACGCCTGACCAAAGAGATGATTGCCATTAAAGATCAGGTAGGGTTTGACGGTGATCTGGCGGCCTTTTTCAAATTTATTAAAGCTGACGATCAATTTTACTATCCCAATACCGATGAAGGGCGGGAAGGCTACCTAGCCGACTCACGGCAATATTTGGCTTTTATTGAAGAAAAATTACCTGAGTATTTTGGCATTTTACCCAAGGCCGGATTGGTCGTGAAACGGGTAGAGGCATTCCGTGAGCAGCCAGGCGCAGCGCAGCATTATTTTCCTGGCACGCCCGATGGCGCCAGACCAGGCATTTACTACGCGCACTTATCTGATATGCGCGCCATGCCAAAAAACGAAATGGAAGCCATCGCTTATCATGAGGGTAGCCCTGGCCACCATATGCAAATCTCTATTGCACAAGAGCTAACCTCGGTGCCGACTTTCCGTACCCAAACCGGTTTTACCGCTTATGTTGAAGGATGGGCGCTGTATTCAGAATTGTTAGCGAAAGAAATGGGCGCTTATGAAAACCCTTATTCAGATTTTGGCCGTTTAATTACCGAGATTTGGCGCGCAGTGCGTTTGGTGGTAGATACCGGTTTACACAGCAAAGGCTGGACCGAACAAGAGGCTATTGAATACTTCTTAGCGAAAACCCCGATAGCCAACGAAGCGGTGCGATCAGAAGTTCGCCGTTATATTGTGTGGCCTGGGCAAGCGACCGCCTATAAAATTGGCATGATCAAAATACTGGAATTACGCAACCACGCGCAGCAGCAACTGGGTGAGCGTTTCGATATTCGCGCTTTCCATGACACCGTGCTTGGCGGCGGTGCCTTGCCGCTAGCGGTGCTGGAAAAACGCGTCAACAATTGGATTGCTCAAGTCAAAGCGAGCTAAGCCAGTACGACCATACTGACCAGCTATCTCCTCAAAAGGGCTGTTTATCGCGTATAAACAGCCTTTTTTGATCATCACCGTTAAAAAGTGCGTATCGTTTGGGTTAACTTAATTATGCAAAGGATTTCACATGACACTTTTTCGGCTAATCATAGTCAGTTTGGCTATTGTCTTTTTTAGCCCGGCACAGGCACAGCAAGCTAGGGGAGGGCAGGCTGCACAAGTTATTGTGATGCCATTGAGTTTCGAGCAGCAAAGCAGCCGCATCGAAGCGGTGGGTACAGCCGAGGCCGTGCGCTCAGTGGTGATTTATCCTGCTGTTGCCGATAAAGTCACCGCAGTTAATTTTTTACCCGGACAATTAGTGGAGCAGGGTGATGTGTTGCTGCAATTAGACGATCGCCGGCAACAAGTCGCCGTGGACCGTGCCACAATCCAATTAGCGGATGCCGAGCGCACCGTTAACCGTTTACAAGAAAGTCGCCAGCGCGGCGCTATCGCGCAAAGTGATTTAGATGACGCTATTACTAACCGCGACTTATTAAAAGTACAAATGGCCGAAGCCAAAACCAATCTAGAAGATCGAACGGTACGCGCACCCTTTAGCGGCGTAGTAGGGCTAACGGATGTCGAAGCGGGCGATCGCATCACCTTGCAAACCCCGATCACCACTTTGGATAATCGTGAACAATTACTGGTTAATTTTGTGGCGCCAGAAGCCGCTTTACCCATTTTATCGGCACAGGGTTCAGTGTCGTTACAACCTTGGTTATCGCAAGGCGAAACAATAGCGGCACTCATCAGCCAAGTGGATTCACGTATCGATACCGCCAATCGTAGCATTCGTGCCAGAGCCCTGCTTGATAACGCCCAAGACCAGTATCGGCCGGGCATGAGCTTTCGAGTGATTTTAGAGCTGAAGGGTGATAGCTACGCCGTGGTGCCAGAAGCCGCGCTACTGTGGGGAGCAACCAGTGCTTATGTTTGGCTCATGCAAGATAACAAAGCGGTGCGGGTTGATGTACAAATTATGCAGCGACTCAGCGGCCGTTTATTAGTCGCGGGCGCCTTAAACGCCGGTGATATGCTCATCGTTGAAGGCGTGCAGAGCTTACGCAATGGCCAGGCAGTAACTGCTGTTGCTACCGAGGATAGTGTCTTATGAGCCAGCCGAGTATCCAGAACGATTTACCGTCGTTATCGATCCGCCGCCCCGTGTTAATTGTGGTGTTAAATCTGCTGATTATCATCGCGGGTTTAGCGGCGTTAAATGCCATTGAGGTACGAGAATTACCTGATGTCGACAGACCAATAGTGTCCGTAACGGCCGCTTACCCCGGCGGTTCGCCAGAAACCGTGGATACCGAAGTCACCAGTAAACTAGAAGGGGCAGTGGCACGGGTCAGTGGTGTTAAATCGATTAATGCCTCAAGCGAAGAGGGCAGTGCTCGCATTCGCGTTGAGTTTAGGCCTGGTATCAATTTAGATGACGCTGCCAATGAAACACGTGAAGCCGTCAGTCGGGTGCAGCGCGAATTACCGAATGGTGTGGAACGTTTAGCCATTATCAAAGCGGATAATGATGCGGAGTCGGTGGTGAGTTTAGCCGTGTCGAGTAAAACCTTGGATCTGGAAAGCTTAACCGAGCGCGTTGAAACAGATTTAGCACCGATGTTTCTAAGCATTCCCGGTGTGGCTGATGTACGCTTAAATGGCGACCGCGAACGCGTGCTGCGCGTTTTACTCGACCCACTGCGTTTAACCAGTTTTAATTTATCGGTTACAGATGTCGCAGCAGCACTGCGCTTAGCGCCTTTTGATGTGCCTGCAGGCAGTATGAAATCCACCGATCAGCAGCTTATCGTGCGCGCAGATGCTACGTCGATTACCGCAGAGCAAATTGCCGATATTATTGTCAGTGGTAACACCCGAATTGGCGATGTGGCCACCGTGTATTTTGGCCCGGCAGATGCAGGCAGTTTAGTTCGGCTAGATGGTAAACCGGTCATTGGGTTAGGGGTGATCCGACAGGCTCGCTCCAATACCATTGAGATCTCAGACGAAGTGTTAGCGATGGTGAAGCAACTGGAAAACCGCTTCCCTGATTTAGAGTTACAAGTGACCTCGGATGATGCCGAGTTTATCCGCAGCTCGGTGAAAGAAGTGTTGACCTCTTTGGTGCTAACCATCTTAATGGTTATTGCCACCTTGTGGCTGTTTATCGGCTCTGGCCGCGCCACCATCGTTCCGGCTTTGTCGATCCCTGTGTCGCTGATTGGGGCTTTAGCGGCCATTTGGTTAATGGGTTTTTCAATTAATATCTTAACCTTGCTTGCGCTTGTTTTAGCCACCGGTTTGATTGTGGACGATGCCATCGTGGTAACCGAAAACATTCAGCGGCGCCGTGCTATGGGTTTGGGCGCGCGAGCAGCGGCAGTTATTGGCACGCGTGAAGTGTTCTTTGCCGTGGTTGCGACCACGGCGGTTCTCGTTGCGGTGTTTGTGCCCATTGCCTTTTTACCTTCTACCGCTGGTCAGTTATTCCGCGAGTTTGGTGGTGTCTTGGCCATCGCGGTAATTATTTCGTCTTTTGTGGCTTTATCACTGGTACCCGCATTAACCGCGAGGCTACCGATAAAAAGCGGCGGTCAATCGCGTTTGGCGGCATGGGGTCATCGAATTTTGCAGGGGTATCAACGCAGCTTACACTTTGCCCTTGATAAAGCATGGTGGGTATTTTTAGCCAGCGTGCTAGCTGCAACAGCCGCACTGAGTGTGGTGAGTGTGCTGGATAACGAGCTGCTGCCCACGGAAGATCGCGGTAGCATCCGCGTGTTTGCTCGCGGCCCCGATGGAGTGGGCTTGAATTTTATGGATCGTCAAGCGGACAAAATGGAAGATATTTTGCTGCCTTATGTCAACGGCGGTGATATTGACTCTATTTATACGGTTGTCGGCCAGTGGGATCCTAACCTCACCTTTATTACGGTGCCATTAAAACACTGGGATGAGCGTAAGCGCTCACAACAAGAGATTATTAATGAGATCCGTGGGCCATTGGCTGCGATACCGGGTGCGCCAGCGCGGGCTTTTGGTTCAAACAGTTTGAATTTACGTGGCCAAGGCGGTGGGCTGGAATTGGCTTTAACTGGGCAAAGCTACAGTGAAATCTTTGCTGCAGCCCAAGCGTTTGCTAATGTCATCCAGCAGCAGATCCCCGAACTGGGTATGCCACGGATTTCGTATCAACCAACCCAGCCTCAGCTTAGAGTGAACATTGACCGACGTCGGGCGCAAGAATTAGGTGTGCCGTTATCCGATATCGCCACCACCTTAAGAGTAGCGATTAATGGCGATGATTTGGCCGACTTAAATGTTGGCGATCAAGCTGTACCGATTATCTTGCAAGCTCAAACTTCGAAAATTAACGATCCGTCTGATCTGGCGAATTTATATGTGGGTTCTCGCGATGGCGGCTTAGTGCCGTTATCAAGCTTGGCTTCTATTTCTGAAGAGGGCGTTGCCGCTGAACTTGAACGCCAAGCGCAGCGCCGTGCTATTGAGCTGGATCTGGAATTACCGCCAGAGTTACCTCTGCAAGAAGCGGTAGCAAAGTTACGAGCGTTGGCGGATCAACACTTACCCGATAATATTGGCTTAATCTTTTTGGGTGAAGCCCAGACGTTTGAGGAAACGGCCCGCGAAGTCACCATGACCTATGTACTGGCTTTTGTCATCGTGTTGTTGGTATTAGCCGCGCAGTTTGAAAGCGTAAACAGTGCGGTGGTGGTGATGGCCACGGTGCCGTTTGGTATTGCCGCGGCGCTATTTGCGCTGTTTTTAACCGGTACTTCTATCAATATTTACTCGCAAATTGGCTTGGTGATGCTGATTGGCTTACTCGCCAAAAACGCTATTTTGTTGGTCGAGTTTGCTGATCAGTTGCGTGATCAAGGCCTTGAGGTACGCCAAGCAGTAGAGCGCGCGGCCAGTATTCGTTTGCGCCCAATCACCATGACGCTGCTTTCTACTTTACTGGGTGCTTTACCGCTGATTTTATCTACCGGCGCGGGTGCTGAAGCGCGCAATGCCATTGGTTGGGTGGTCTTCGGTGGTTTAGGGATTGCCGTGTTATTCACGCTATACCTGACACCGGTGCTGTATTTAGCGCTAGCACGCTTCGCTAAACCCAGAGCCGATGAAAGCAAGCGCTTGCAAACCGAGCTCGATCACGCCGAGCAATTTGAGTAAAGAATAGGCTTTTACCTGGTGCTTTGACTGAACAAGTACCAGGTTTATTTCTGCACTGATGCGCTGACGGTGTTAGGTCTTGTGTGATGGGGTCAGGTCTTGAAAGTTGAATTGTGTAACATTAAAACTTTCTGAAATTGGTAGCCATCTGAGAACCGAAATGCTGCGCTGAGGCAAAATTCAAGACCTGACCCCTTGGTGACTGCAAGACCTGACCCCTTGGTGACTGTGGTGCTTTAAAAATTTAGCTGGGCTCGTAACGAAACGGCGTTACCGGAGCCAAGCGCTTTAGCTTGTTCGATATACTCAGCGTTTAAGATATTCGCCATCAGCTTAATGTTTTTACTGGGGTAATAATTTAAACCAACAGAATATACTGTGGCGCGGCTTTGTTCTTGTGTCAGGTTGAACCTGCTGATGCCTGCCGTTAGCTCCCAGTCTTTTTTGCGACTGATGCCACCTAAACTGCCATTTTTATACTTTCTGTTCTGTCCCGAGAGTAAATAGCTCATCTCAAAATACCCCCCACTATATTGATATTGCTGAGCAAAAGTACTGTTGATGTCAGTTTGCTGCCACTCAGCCAAAAACATAAAACCCTTGTGTTGCCAAAGCATATCTAGAGCGGTTAACCAAGCGTTATTGGCGTTAAAGGCGGTGCCCTCGATTAATGAATCAGCGCTATGAACCTGCAGAGTTTCGTTAATTCTGAATAGACTACCCTGATAATCACGTTGACTAAAAGAGCTGCCGACATGCAGTAAACTGTCGTCAGTAGCATAGGCTGCCCAACTGATCCTGCCGGTTATGGCCCGCTCTTGCTCATCTTGATCATGGATAAAATAACCCAGTTGCCAGTTTAGATTGCCAAAAGTATTCGATAGCTTTACGCCATGGGCTCTGCTTGGCGAAAGCGCTTCGCTAACCACACTGCGCTCGATTAACAGCAAATTGCTGGAACTGGTTAACTGCGCTAAGCCAAAAGGCTCTTTTTGCAGGCCGAAGGTCATATCGGCGAATTGCCAGCCGCTGTAGTTTAGCCAAGCATCTTTTATTGATAGCCCATCGCTCAACTCAATACTGAGCTTGCCTTGCCAATGGCGATTAAGATCGCTTTCTGCTTTAAGCCGAAAGCGCCGCAACTCTGCGTCAGCATCACCTGTGGTGGCTTTTTCTAAAAAGTTGGCCGCGTAGTTATCGTAATCCAGCATGATATCGCCAGAAAACGCCACCTCTGGCCAGCTTGGCGTAGCTGCATAGCTGGTTTGACTTAACAACAGCAGGCTACTGAGCAATAACGCTATTCTCATGATGCTTTTACCATGTTACCGCTTGCTATCGGCGTTTTTGCATGGGCTGTGGCAGTACAAGGTAAATAGGAAAGCTTGAGTTCTGCGGTATCTTTTAAAAAATCGATATGCAGAATATCTACCGCTATTACCTGTAAGCCGGTGCGTTGGTATAAGTCTGCCAGCAGCAGAGCTTTGTTTTGCGGTTTAATATTTTCGATCCGCTCATAAGAGACAGTTTGGGTACGATAACGGCTTCTTAAAAAACGCATATCAATGATAAAGGCCGCAAAACAAATTAAACCATTGAGTAGCAATAATTCGATAATGGCCAAATTGCTAACAGCGGTGAGTAACGCAATGGCGATGACTAAAAACAGGTAGGTCATTTCTTTAATTGAAATGGCATCAGTGCGATAGCGCAGCATGGTAAAAACTGCAAATAAGCCAAAGGCAAACTCCATCGACATATCAACGCCATGCAATAAGTTAGTAATGATAAAAATGCCGATGCCAAACAATAAAAAAGAGCCAGCCACTTCGCTGTTTTTATGTAAGCGGTAATAACAGCCATAGCAAAGTACGGCGATAGATAAGATGTTGATAACTAGCTTGATAATAAAAGCCAAATCTAAAGAAATCATATTAATTAACCCAGTTGAAAGTGTTTGATTGAATAGCCGCAAACTTGTCGATAAGCGTCAAGGTTGGTTTAAAGGCATTGGTTTTAAGTTGGTTGGGATACAGCAAGGCACAGCCAATGCAATATTTGCTAAATGACACCGGATAAATATGGTTTTTTGCCATCAGTTGGTAAAACGGCGACAGTTTAGAGCGTTTAAATTGCTTTAATTCCGCAATAAAAAACTGCGGTAAGCTAAGCGGCTGGCTGGTTTTATCGGCTTGAAACCACAGATTAAAATCTAAGGTTAAACGCTCAGCACTGGCTTCATTAGCAAGCGCGATCCGCTGATAACCACTCACTTGGCTGATCTGCAAACTGCTTAATGGCGTTTGCATGTGTTTCGCCATAAAGGCGTGCGTGATGTCCTGATTTTCTAACAGATCAGCGCAGGGAATGCGTGATTTTATGGTGCGTTTTTTATTGTTTTTAAACTTCACTTCTAAAAAGTGGCTGTGCGTATCAAGGTAACTGCGTTGCCTGACTTTAAAACGGTTTAATTTGCCATTGTGGTGGCTGTAATAAAAGTCGAAATGGGCTGTGTCTAAATAGCGATTGTAATAGCGTGACACCCGTTGACCACCGATTTCCAAGACACTGTAATGCTGCTGTAATTGTGTTAACAATGACGGTAAAAATGCACTAGGTAGCATAAACTTAACGTCTACCCGATCCATCAAAGTGGCTTTATCCAGATCACTGAGTTGATGGCTGCGAAACAGCATCAAGGCTTGCATTAAGGCCGGATTCGCTTGCGAAACAGGCTGTGGCTTATTTAGTTGCGGTGTTTGCCTCGGGGTTTCCGCTAAGCGCTGTTGATTGAAGAGTGATGGACTTAACATAGCAACCTCTGCGGGTTAGTTAGGGTTAGGATTTAAACACTTTACGTAAATCGAGATCTCACGCAGGTGCGCCAGATCTCGACAGCTGAGTGCTTAATTACTGCAATAACCACGACCTGTGCCTTTGGACGGCAGGGTACCCAGTAACTGCTGGCGCATATTGGCAACGCGATAATTCACAAAAGAAGTTAAACCGTAGAAATTGCTCACCGTAGAGGTTTGATTGGTTTTGTATTGGCTATAGCTGTAAAACGCTGTGGGATCCGCTGCAACATGTTGGCCAATTTGTGCGTCAATCGCGGCTACCCAAGCTGCAAAGTTCGCGCTGGCTAAAGGCCCGTCGATCAGTTGTTGTAAATATCCATGGTAGCTAGCCAAGTTGGCGCTATCGGCAAATACTTTGGCAACTAAGGGCTTATTAGCTAAAGCGCCATCGGTAGGTTCGTCAATGTATAAGCCACGAATATCAGCACGGTTACAGCCCATACTAAAAGAGCCAAAGGCTTCATTTAGATCCCAAGGTAACATTGAAAAGACGCCATCTTGTTCATAAATGTAGTAATTGTGCGCTAAAATTCCGTGGTAACTATCCAGATTAGATAAGGCTACACTAACGGCCATGTAGCGTAATACGGAGTCTTGCTCAATGACACTTAAGGCATCGCCGTAAGCCATTTCACGAACAAAGTTAATAAAAGCACCATTATCTGAACTGGCTTCGTTGGTTTTTAATTCAACACCGGTATAACTGCTGAAATTATCGTTAATCCATTGCAGATCGCTGCCCACCCCGTCTGGCTTGTAAAGATCGCCTTGGGTATTGCTAAAATGCCTGGCAATAAAGTCTTCGTTAACAAATTCAACCAATAAATAGAGCCCTTTCAGCTGACCATTAACATAGACATTGACATAAGCATGCTCAGGGGTGGCGACGCCCATTTGCTCCATTAATTCATAGGCAATATATTCGCGCATGTAAGAAGGGTCGTTGAACATATTGTTCAGCACAAATTTTTTCATGCCGAGTAACTTTTGGCCACTGACATATTCATTCACATCAATATTAAAGCTAAAACGTTCGCCGCCCGAGCGGTAAACAGAATCTAAGCTAGAGTTACCCTTAGTACGAATGGCAACACTGTCTAATGTAACGCCTTTATAAGTGACTGCGGTGGGGTAGTATTCTTCATCTAAGGCATTATCAAGCATGTGCTCCCACTTGGCCGCGTCAATCTCAAAGTAAATCGACTCAACCGCGGCTTTGTTATACACCGCCGGTAGCTGATTACTGGCACCTTGCGTGATGGCTAAGGTGTTCTTCTGCCAGCTGCCGTCACTGACTAAACCATAGCTATAACCGGCGGCAACATCGCTCGCTTGCCAGCTGAGGTAATCGACCGTTTCATTATTCAACAGCAGTGATAGTTCGTCTTCTTTACCCAGTTTAAAAGGCACGTAATAGCTGCCGGGGTTTTCATCTGTGGCATAAATCACCAAAAACGCGCCTGGCGCCAAGTTTACATCCGGTAAAGTGACCGGCTCAATATCGCTGCTACTGTCGATAACCTGATATTGATTTAGCGCGATGACACTGTCGCTGTTGTTGTACAACTCAAACCAATCCAACCCCTCATCCAGAGGTGAGGCGACCACTTCATTGATCACCAAGGGCCCGTGTGACGCCGCGATATTGCTTGTAGCAGCAGTAGGCGTTAGTGTAGCAACTGCATCACTGCCATCAGGAAAGCGACCAAAGCTGTAACCGGCTAGCGCTTGGCCGTTTTTCCAACTCAGTTGGTCGACCAAATCCTCGTTTTTATATAAGCTGACCAGATCGGAAGAGCCTAATTTAAAAGCGACGGTGGCGCTGTCTGCCATGGCATCGGTGGTGGCATACACACGATAAAAACTGCCAGAGCCTAAAGTCACCGCCGGTAAGGAAACGGCAACGCCATTCTCATCAGCAACTTGGTAATCACCCAGAAACACGCTACTGTCGCCGCTAACATATAACTCGATCCAATCTGGACCGCCGATAGCATCTTTTGCTACCACTTCGTTAATGCGTAGCGGTGCGTCGTGGTTCGTTTTGGTATCGGTTAATACAACAGCGCCAGTGACTATTTGATTGGCCGCACCTGGAGTGGGGCTCAGTGTTTGTGCGTTATCACTGCCATCGGTATATAAACCAAAGCTATAGCCTTGCGCCGCTTCACCCTCTTGCCAATCTAACTGATCAACTTGTACACCTTGCTTAAATAAGGTTAGGGCATCGTCAGAACCGAGTTTAAAGGTGACATAATATTGCCCTTCGGCAGGGGTATCGGTTTCATCAATCGCTTGAATGACGACAAACTCACCTGCTTTTAAGGCAATGGCCGGGAGGGTTTGCGCACTATGTGAGGTGTTATCATCAACAATGCTGTATTGAGATAAATCTGCGATATCAGCCGTTGCATACAGCTCAAACCAGTCGGCTCCGTCGTTTACTGCTGCCGCAACAATTTCGTTAATTCTTAAGTCACCGGTTGTTTGACTCACCGGTGTGGTAGGGGCAACTGCAACACTGGTGTCGACGTCGCTGCCGCCACCGCAGCCAAATAACAGCAAACTGATTAACGACAAAGGGAACAGGGCAGAGGTTTTACAATTCATATTTCCATCTCAATAACATTCGGGGTATACAGCAACATACCGTGGAAATTTGCATGAATTGTGCAGTTATTGTGAAACCTGCTGAGCTGATGGCTCTAGGCATGAAAGTGAAATGAAAAAATAGCAGAGCGTGCTAGCTAAGATGGCGCATTAAGCAAGCACAATGCTAGCGTTTGAGGTGTATGCAAGCAGCAAACGGTTCCATAAGCAGTTGCTTAACCTTGTTTTAATCTTGCTATTGCATTAATCTGCAGAAATAAATCATATAGATAATGTTCAAAATACGGATTGTTATGAACTTCTCCAAATGTCCGACCTGCCAGCAAAGTGTTGGTATCCATAAATTGTGTTTATCTACTCCTCTGCGCGCTTTTACTTGTAAACATTGCGCAACCTCGCTGTGTATTGAACATAAAATCAGTTCTAGATTTATAATCTATGGCATTTTACCTTTTTTGCTATCGGCATTTGCATATTGGTTAGTTAGTAAAAACGTGCTTTCTGAGGTACTTTTGCTTTTGGTATTCTTTATTTGGATGGTGCTAGGGACGTACTCTGTTCGGGTTGCTATAGCAAAAGACCTTTCCAAGATGGAAAAAGAGTCCGTCAACAAGGTCTAATAACCAAATATTTGTGGACTTAACCTATAGCAGGAAGCTTAAGTGATTGAACCTTTGACCATTAACATTATTTCTATCTTCCTTACCTTACAGTTTGTTATCGCTTGTTGGTTTTTCCATGAAAGAAATCACACCATTAGAGGGTTTAGCGCCTTTCTTTTAGCTGGATTCTGCTTGTTGAGCATGTCAATTCTTGAATTAATCTTAAATAGGCATGCGCCACAAGCCAATGTATTTATAAACAATACGTTATATGCCACAGCGTTATTTTGGTTTTGTCGTGCGTTTAGCGAGCTATTAGAAATACGATCCAACAAAAACCATGAAAGATTTTGTCTGATTGGATCGTTTGTCCCAAGTTTGTTACTCGCATTCTTTCACGACGCAAATGCTGATGTCGTACACTACTGGCATTTCACTATTGGTGTTATGCCCTTGGTTTATCTTACTTATATCGTTGCGAAGAAGGCCCGCTATACCCAGTACCAAGAAGAACTCAGCTACTTTTTTTACACCTTACAACTGATCATACTCTGTCATCTCGTTTTTATTAGCATGGTGTTGTTATCTTTTGCTATTCCTGAATCGACGGTTTTGCAAATTCAAACAGTAAGCTCAATGACTATGCTATTTGGTCACCTGACATTAATTATGGTGTTTTTAATGTTGGCGTTTAGATTGAAACACAATCAAATGAAAAAAGTGGGCGAAACCGATTACTTAACTTCTATTCTAAATCGACGGGCGTTTTTTGAGCGTTTAGAGAGCATACCGAAACGCGATGACTTGTACTTTATTTTGATTGACGCCGATTTCTTTAAAAAAATAAACGATGATTTTGGCCATGATGTTGGCGATGAAGCATTAAAGCATATCGCAAATCAAATCAGCAGCTTGCTGTCTAAGGCGGACCTTTTTGCCCGCTTTGGGGGTGAAGAGTTTATTATTGCTATTGCCAATATCTCTGAAACTAATATCAAAGCCGTGGCAGAGCGTATCCGACAAAAAATCGCGAATACGCCATTACTCTATAATAACCTGAATATTCCTCTCACCTTAAGTATTGGGGTGTCTCAGTATTCAGGCGCTGACGTACAAGACGATATCAAAACAGCAGATGCCATGCTTTATCAAGCTAAAGGTAATGGCAGAAACCAAACGGTGTTCTCGTTTAATTAAACTGATGAACTCATGGGATCAAACTGATGAGGTCAGGCCTTGAGAGTTAAATGTAGTCATAACAACGCTCGCTAAAACCTCAATACCAACCATTAGCGAGTACCAAAGTTTGTGCCTTAAAAGCAGGCATTTTCTAAACCAAGTATTGCTAGCGTTAAAAACACGATTAACGCCTCTTTTTCATGCGATGAGCTATACTTTATTTTTAATTCTCCGCCGAGATTTCATCTTCAGCAGCGTTCTTGCTTTATCGCTCAAATGGCTGTTGTTCATCCTTTGTTTGATCCGATGCAGTAGGTGGTAGCGTTTTATAAATAGGCTTGAGTCGTCGCCTTAAAAAAAACGGCATAGTTGTACAAGTTGAGTATGACGCATCTGTTAAGGAGCAGGTTCGCTGAGCGGCCACGTTTCCTTTTGTGAATAAACAACTTAGGAAACGTATTTTATGCTAAAACCCCTCAGTTTTTCGCTATTAGCGCTATCGTCGGTCATGGCTTTTGCCGAGTCTTATCCCGATCGCACACTTGATGTTAATGCGCCACCGCTGTTATTGCAGTCAAACGGCTTTACCTATCCGGCGCAGACACATTTAGAATCTGAAGCCTTGGTGCATGATGTGGTGTTTTTCTACTCGAACGATATGCTGGATTACTTTCAGAATGATGTTGAGCAGCTGCTTGCTTATGTTGAAGGGGCGGTGAAGATTAATAATGACAGTTTTCGACGCCAAGATATTCCATTACGCCGCAGAATAGCGGGGGTAGTGGCGATACCCACAGATTTAGTTTATGACGATAAAGCTGAGCGGGAAGAACGGCTTAATAATTTGCGCAGTGTGTATTTCAACAGAACTTATGATTTTAGTTTTTACTACGATACCTCTTATGTTGTGGCGCTGAATCGTTATTATCCCGATATTGTTGCCACTATTGGCCTGGCTGAAGTAAGCGGTAAATACTCTTGGGTCTCTCCGGTTGGGCTCGGTTTAGCCGACCGCACTTTAGCGCATGAGTTAGGGCACAACGATGGTTTTATTCATGATACCGAAAGTTATAACAGTTACACCACGGCTGAGCGCACGCTTTTAGCTGCGCCATTCGCCCGTGGTAGCACCTGTGGTAACTTTGACAGTATTATGAAAAGCAGCACGGGTAATCGTAGTGAGGGCTTCTTTTCATCGCCGTTAGTGAGTAACAGCCAAGGCGTAGCTTGTGGGGTAAATGAAGAGGCAGATGCCGCACGAGCTTATAAAGAAGCCATGGTCAGTCTTATTCCTAATCGTCAACGGCCTTTTGCTAACAATACACCCGCTAAAGCCGCTTCAGGCACGGTCGCTTTATCTCTGCCAAGTGCGGTGATCAATGAAGGGCAAACGTTAATCGTTGAAGTCAACTGGTCAGGGGCCGCATTAGGTGATGTTGTGCAGTTAATTACGCGCAAAGCGACTGCGGATCTCACTGATTTTCAGTCCACGCTTAAAAGTGTTTACTTTGATGGCAGCAACACCACAAGCCAAGTGACCGTGGCAACCTTCCAAGATGCGGTGTTTGAGCAAGATGAGGTGTTCGTCGTGGAGCTGATCGATCCTTATGGTGTCAGTATTGCCAGCAATGCCGCATCGCAAACCGTGACGATCACCTCAGATGATATGGGTAATCCCGGTGTGATTAACTTTTCACAAAACACTTTGCAATTATCCGAAGGCCAGAATGCCAATTTAACGCTTAATCGAACAAATGGTGCCGATGGTCAAATTAGCGTTACCGTGCTAACCGAAGCGGGCAGTGCCACTGCTGACGATTTTACCCCGATTAACCGTGAAGTGGTTTTTGCCAATGGCGAGCTGAGCAAAACCATTAATGTTGCGGCCACAGCCGATGTGCTCGCCGAACCTGCTGAAACTTTTACCGTGCGCTTAACGGGCAATAGCCAAGTGATTGGCACTAATAATAGTGTCAGCGTCACTATTAACGCCTCTAGTGCCCCAGCATCGGGTGGCAACACCGGAAGTAACAGCAGCTCGGGAGGCGGTAGCAGTAACCTGTCGGCACTTTGGTTGTTAGTGTTAGTGGCGCTGCGTCGGCGCTTTGCTAATACCCCTCACGGGGGCAGAGCTTAAAAGTTGCATTGTTAAGCCACAAAACGTTTTAAAACGGATATGCGGCTGTGTCAGGAAATTAAAGACGTTACGCCAAAGCTTAAGGGCGCTGTCAAAGCTTGATGGGGGGCAGATAGTCAGTGAAGCCGTTTAAGTTGACTTCCAAAACTCGCTATTTTCTTCTCTGAGAAAAACTGAATTATTTTAATGTGTTATGCAGTTTTGCTATCAAATTAAATTCGCCAAGCTTTTATCGATAGCGCTTGAGCATGAAATTCATACGAGAGAATTAATGAAAGTACCTTACCTATTGAGAACGCTAATCATTGTTTTTATTATATTTAACGGGAATATTGCCGCTGATGAGCTTTATCTAACAATCGAAGAGCGCGAACAGCAGGCTGTTTTAATTGTGAGTGCTGAGGTTGTCAGTTTAGTACCGCTAAAGTTTTCAGAAGATTTGTACGCGCGAAAGGTCGCTATTCTTGCAATTCAAAATATCACCAAAGGAAATACGAACTCTGAATTTATATTAGTTTCAGTTGGCTATTATTGGCCTTATGGGATGTTGAATAGCCAAGATATTAAAGTTGAGGTAGGTATGAGAGGCACTTGGTTCCTTACTAAAGAAAAAGAAACGGGGCTATTTCAATTAAATAGCCCAAGTGATGTGGTGATTAACACATTAAACTAGCTTGATTATTTTTCTTTCTTAATTGGAAAAACATTATTAAGCAGGCAGAGAAAAACAAGATTATTGCAGGGGGTTCTGATACTGCTGCTGATCTTAAACCAAGGTTATTAACTAAATCTTGCATATTCACATTACTAAAGGCTCTATCTTTAAGTCTTTCGCCATTAGGCATTAAAGAGGGGCTCGCTCCTGTAGCCATTAGGCCCCATAGTGATTCGCCTGGGTTTATTTGTTGACCGCTAGGATGGAACTGATTCAAACCATGGCCTATCTCATGCGATAAAGTTCCGGCAATAGCATTAACTGCCTCGTTCATATCCCAAGTTCCGCCGGCTGCTAAAGTCAGTGCAGAAAAAATATTATTGGAAAAAATAGAGCCAAAGATGTTATTTATCGTGGTTGGAAAGCGTGCAATGCCTCCAGGGCCTGAAACACAGGAAATACAAGCCACACCAAACCCATTGTGGGGGCCAGAAAGACGAGAACCCACTTGGATCGTGTAGTGATTGGGATCGATAGCTGATACATCGTCAGTTACAGCTGCTTTTACAAAATCAATATTTAATTGTTTATCGTTGCTGATAAAGCCATAAAGACTACTATTGTAAAAATCATTTCGCACGGCTGTCATAATGGCATCAGTCAGTGAGTTAAAGGTGCTTGCTGCGAATCCTGCTTGTGTCACGTCAAATGCAGATGTGGTGTTTCCCCACATATCAGTCGAGGTAGAGGTAAAATCAACTTTTATTAGTAATGCGTTAGCCGAATAACTGGTTATCGCGAACAAAAAAAGGGCCAGAAAGCTTACCTTTTTTAACATAAATCCATCCCGTTGTTTGAATTTTTAGTTTGAAATTAAACTATAGACTAAAATAGCTGTTTATTTGCCTCTTTCTTTTCTTTCGGGTGCAAACTAAAAGAGTAAGGCCTTGAACGTTGCATTGTGAAGCCGCAAAACGTTTCAAATCAGATATGCAGCTGTGTCAGGAAATTAAAGGCGTTACGCCAAAGTAAGCAGACTTAAGATTTGTTCAAATCACGTTTAGTGGTTATTATCAGATGTCTGGTTTTTGCAAAGGACTGATCTTATGCGTTATCTGTGGTTAATTTTGCCCATTTTCTTTACTTTAACGGGCTGTCAAAGCGCCTATTATTCGGCGATGGAAAAGGTTGGCGTGCATAAGCGCGATATTTTAGTTGATCGGGTAGAAGAAGCGCAGCAATCACAGCAAGAGGCGCAGCAGCAGTTTAAATCGGCGCTCGAACAGTTCAGCAGCTTAATAAAGTTCGATGGTGGCGACTTACAGCGTATGTATGAAGCGACCGACAGTGAGTTTCAAGCCTGTAGCAAAGCCGCCGCAGAGGTAAGTGGCCGCATCGACAGTATCGAATCGGTAGCCGATGCCTTATTTGACGAGTGGCAAGATGAGCTGGAGCTTTACAGCAACGACAAACTGAAACGCGACAGCGCGCGCAAACTGGCTGCTACTAAGCGCCAATATACCAGTTTACTGAAAACCATGCGCCGCGCCGAAGACAGTATGCAGCCTGTGCTGGCTTCACTGCAAGATAACACTCTGTATTTAAAGCATAACCTAAACGCCAAAGCGATTGGGGCGTTAAAAGGTGAGTTTAATTCCATTCAAAAAGACATTAACCGACTGATTGCTGAAATGAATACTGCAATTAAGCAAAGCGAACAGTTTGTGGCAGCGTTAAAACAATAAATTCAACAACAGTAAATATCATTAGTCAGGAGTACGTTATGGCAGGTCAGGGCTCAGGTGGCAACGTTATCGCCGCCTTGTGTAATGTGTTTATCCCCGGGTTAGGACAGCTGGTGCAAGGCCGTATTTTAGCGGCTATCGTGTTTTTTGTTATTTGTGCTGTGGGTTATGCCACCTTTTGGTTGGTGATCCCGGCTATTGTCGCTGCCATAGCGCACTTATGGTCGATAATTGATGCGGCTAAGTTTCGACCGCTTGTTTAATACTGCTGTGGCGATACGTTTAAAAATATGATTTTAAAGCGACTTTTCAGACAGTCGCTTTTTTGTTTTAAGGCCAAATTAAAAACTCTATGCGTGGTTTTCCTATGGTTGGCCAGATAAAGCAAAAACACGGTAACGTCATCGTTAAATGGCTCGCCAATGTTAGAGAGCATTCATGAAAACAACAGAATTTGAATCAGAGTGGTGTTTACTGCAACAGCAGTTTGACAGCTACGAGAAGCATTCTCTTTATATAAAACTATTAAGCATTACGGTGGTATTAGTTGCACAGCTGGCAAGTGGGGTGAATGTTTTTATCTTGCTGCTGTTGGCAGTGCTTTGGCTACAAGATGCCATTTGGAAAACCTTTCAGTCTCGCATAGCGGCTCGGCTATTTCAGGTTGAGCTGGCTATTGCCGCGCAAGCTGAAGCCCCTGCTTTTCAGTTTAATACTGAATATCAAAAAGGCAGTTTAACCGGACTATCCCTTATGCAAGAGTATGCTCGTCAAGCTATTCGACCGACAGTGGCGTTTCCGTATATCGTATTAATACTCATGTTATCGGTGCGATGGCTAGTTTAGGTTTGGGGTTATCGCATCTAACTTCATGTCAGGGGCAGGCCTTGCTTTTTGTAGGTTCGCTGGTCAACGTTGGCCGCGGCTTTGGCAACAGTACCGAGTTTAAAAATTAGGCCCTCACCTCATTTGGTTTTTGTGTTGATGGCGCTAGCTTACATGAGCCGGGTACGGCTAAAGAAAAGGGCTTAGAAAAACAAACGTATACAGCTGTATGGCGCTTTTATTCACGCCAGTTAGCATAAGCGCTATTGCCAAAGCTGTACTAATTAGTAAGCTAGAACCTCAGCAACTTCTGCAAAAGCAGTGGCTTGGCTTGCTAGCTAGTGCGATACACCGCGCTGAACAATCAAATAAGGTAAAAGCCAATGAAGCCATCCATAACACGACTCATTTACCTGCTATTGCTGTTTGCGTTCGCTGGTTGCAGTAATAAAGCGGTCTATCAGAATTTGCAGCTTAATAAAAAGCAGCAATGTCAGCAATTACCGGTCAGCCAATATGATGAGTGTATGCGAAGTATCCCTCTAACTTACGAAGAGTATGAGCGGGAACGGCAGGAAGTGCTGAAAACGAGTAAAAAGACCAAAGACTAGCAGTTAATAGTTAATTGAAACCCCGTTAGCCTTCGAGGTCAGATACCGAGCTCTCTCAAGCTCTTAGAATTTAACGTTTTCGCCGTTGGCGAGATACTTTCTTTTGCGTCGCCAAAAGAAAGTATCCAAAGAAAATGCGACCCCACTTCCGCTCGAAAGCCCAACTGCTCGTGCGCTGTCCAAGGCGAAAACGTAACTCGCGCGGCGCTACCGTCGCCGCACTCAAACACTCGTTTTCTTAAAACCTTGGCCAACGATGATCAGTCGGCTCGCTCTAAGGGGAATAAAAGCCAGAGTGGTATTCGCTTAGCGAGTAGCTTCGGGTTCAGATACCAAGACCCTCAACGTTTTCGCCGTTGGCGAGATACTTTCTTTTGCGTCGCCAGAAGAAAGTATCCAAAGAAAATGCCCCTCTTCCGCTCGAAAGCCCGGCTGCTCATGCGCTGTCCAAGGCAAAAACGTCACTGACGCTATGCTTCGTCGCCGCACTCAAACCCCCGTTTTCTTAAAACCTTGGCCAGCGATGGTCAACCGGCTCGCTGCAATGGGGAGAGTCTTAGAGGTATTCACTTAGCTGGATAGCTTTGGTAAAGAACCCTTCGGGGCCAGATACCGAGAAACACTGATAACTGTGAAGCATTCTTCGCAGTGAGTTATGGTGCTGCCGCTTTCAGCTTGCCATGTTGATAGTGATAGAATAGTATCACTTTAGTGTTTCTTTGGAGCCTCACAGATGAAAGTAGAACTCGTGACATCACTAAAGCGTCAAGCAACAAAGATCCTTGCCGAGCTGCACGATACGAAAGAGCCTGTACTGATCACTGAACATGGAAAACCGTCCGCTTATCTTATTGATGTAGACGATTATGCGTTTATGCAAAATCGTCTAGCAATCTTGGAAGGTATTGCTCGTGGTGAGCGCGCTTTAGCTAATGGTGAAGTCATCAGCCATCAAGATGCTAAGGACAAAATGTCAAAATGGCTGAAATAGTTTGGAGCGACCCCGCTTTATCGGATCTGAATGATATTGCTGAATACATTGTTCTTGAAAATGCAGTTGCGGCGAAACAACGGGTGCAAACCGTCTTCACTAAAGTAGAGTGTTTAGCCGATTTTCCAGAGTCTGGACGTATTCCGCCAGAACTCGCGCATCTCAAGTATCGTGAATTGTTGGTCAATCCATGCCGTGTTTTTTACAAGTGTGATAGTGAAAAGGTGTATATTCTTTTTGTTATGCGCTCGGAAAGAGATTTGCGTTTGTTTATGCTGACTAAACTGTAGTTTTTACCCTTCGAGCCTTGAGCTTTCGTGGCCAGATAACCCGTTCCAATTTTAACTCAAAACGAGTTCTTCCAACCCTACAAACAAAAGACATGCCGTTCTAAATTAAACCTAACCTCTTCATATTGATATAAGCCATCCACCACAAACCCCGCTACAGGCCGCTAGCTGCAACAGGCTCACGCATTTGGACGGCGGCTCAGTGAGCTTGGATCTCACAAGAGCCTTAAATTTTGCCTTAGATTTTTTGGTAAGTGGGTTTGATTCATTACAAAAAGTAATCCAAATTGGGCTGTTTACCCAAGAGGCCTTGCGGTATAATCCAGCAGTATTTTTTAGTCCAAGCTGCAGGCTTATTGCGTAACAGGCTGAAATTTAAAGCCTTTTGCTGCGATGGTTTTTCTGCTGCTGACCCTCACATTAAGTAGGAAAAAAATAATGGCTCAAAAAACCGTGTTACACGCCAGCCACCTCGCTGCCGGTGCCAAGATGGTCGATTTCTTTGGCTGGGATATGCCGATTAACTACGGCTCACAGATCGAAGAACACCACGCCGTGCGTCAAGACGCGGGCATGTTTGATGTGTCGCACATGACCATCGTTGACCTAACCGGTGCCAACACGCGTAATTTCCTGCGTTATTTAGTCGCCAATGATGTCGCCAAATTAACCGTGCCAGGTAAAGCCTTATACACCGGCATGTTGAATGCAGACGGCGGTGTGATTGACGATTTAATCGTGTATTTCCTGCAAGAAGACTTCTTCCGTTTGGTGGTTAATTCGGCCACCCGCGATAAAGATCTGGCGCACATCAATGCGCAAGCTAAAGCTTTCGACGTGACGGTAACAGAGCGTCCAGAATTCGCGATGATTGCCGTACAAGGCCCAAATGCGAAAGCTAAAGTTGCCACCTTATTAAATGAAAACCAACTGGCTGCCGTCGCCGGCATGAAACCCTTCTTTGGTGTGCAAGCAGGCGACTTGTTTATTGCGACCACCGGTTACACTGGCGAAGACGGTTATGAAATTGCCCTGCCAAACGAGCAAGCGGCCGATTTATGGCAGCGTTTAGTGGATGCTGGCGTAAAACCCTGTGGTTTAGGTGCGCGCGATACATTACGTTTAGAAGCCGGCATGAACTTACATGGCCAAGATATGGATGAAAGCGTATCGCCATTAGCCGCTAACATGGGTTGGACTATCGCCTGGGAACCGGCTGAGCGTGATTTTATTGGTCGTGCAGCGCTTACGCAAGCTAAAGCGGCAGGTACTGAGAAGTTGGTGGGTTTAGTGATGGAACAAAAAGGCGTGTTACGTCATGGTCAGCGCGTAGTTACCCCAGCAGGCGAAGGCGTGATTACTTCAGGGACTTTTTCACCTACACTAGGTTTTAGTATTGCGATGGCGCGCGTACCTGCTGCGACTACCGATACGGCTGAAGTGGATATTCGTGGCAAAATGGTTGCGGTTAAAGTGATCAAGCCGGCCTTTGTCCGCGCAGGAAAAAAACTCGTTTAAGCCGCAAACTGCGCACTAATTTACACCGAACTACAACATAAAACAGCTAAGGAAAATAACATGAGCAACATCCCTGCGAATTTAAAATATGCATCTAGTCACGAATGGCTGCGAGCAGACGGTGACGGTGTTTACACTGTAGGTATTACTGAGCATGCTCAAGATCTGTTAGGCGATATGGTGTTTGTTGAATTACCAGAAGTGGGTGACACTGTAGAACAAGGCGGCGATTGCGCTGTTGCTGAATCGGTTAAAGCCGCTTCTGACATCTACGCCCCCGTAGCCGGTGAAGTGATTGCGGTTAACGAAGCCTTAGCGGACTCACCAGAATTGGTAAACAGCAGCCCATACGCTGAGGGTTGGATGTTTAAAATTAAGATTGCTGATGAAGCCCAATTAGCCAGTTTGTTAGACGCTGCGGGTTACCAGAGCGCTATCGAAGAGTAATATCGGCTGTTTTAGCTGTTGGCCACCAAGCAATACAGTATCTATTTCATGATGATGCTGTATTGGTTGTTTAACGTTTCACCCGCGGCTGTTCATTATTAATGACAACGGCTGTAAAGAAAAACGGCTGATAGCGAAATCGCAAAGTGTGCTGTGCTTATTTGGATCAATCTATTTGAGCTTACACTGCGTAAGCAACCGAGTTCGCACACTCGCATTTTTTATGTCAGCTGGCGTAGCAGCTTACACCTTAACTGCTTTGCGCCCGCTGTGACAACCGCTGCACCAATACCAGGAATTAAGCATGACCCATACCGCTGTTAAAACCCTGACGCAACTCGCCAAACACGATGAATTTATTCAGCGCCATATCGGCCCAGACAGTGCCGAAACGGCAGCCATGCTGCAAGAACTGGGCGTTGACAGCCTAGAGCAGTTAATTGCTGAAACCGTGCCAGCGAGCATCCGCTTACCTGAGCCGTTATCTATTGGTGACAGCCGCACTGAAGCCGATGCTCTAAGCTTTTTAAAAGCCGCTGCGTCAAAAAACAAAATGTATAAATCATACATTGGTATGGGTTATCACCCGACATTAACGCCAAACGTTATTCTGCGTAATGTATTAGAAAACCCAGGTTGGTACACGGCCTACACGCCTTACCAGCCTGAAATTGCTCAAGGCCGTTTAGAGTCTTTATTAAATTTCCAGCAGTTATCGTTAGATCTAACGGGTATGGAATTAGCCAGCGCTTCATTGTTAGATGAAGCCACTGCCGCAGCAGAAGCCATGGCGTTAGCCAAGCGTGTTGCTAAGAGCAAATCTAATACTTACTTTATTGCTGACGACGTACATCCACAAACTATCGACGTGGTAAAAACCCGCGCGGAAATGTTTGGTTTTGAAATTATCGTTGGTAACGTTAACGAAGCGACAGATTTAGATGTGTTTGGTGCTTTGTTACAGTACCCAAATACACGCGGTGATATTCGTGATGACAGCGCTTTAATTGCTGCTATTCAGGCGAAAAAAGCGGTGGTTGCCGTGGCTACCGATCCTATGGCATTGATGTTGTTAAAAGCGCCAGGTGAATTAGGTGCTGACGTGGTGCTAGGTTCTATGCAACGTTTTGGTGTGCCTATGTGCTACGGCGGCCCACACGCGGCTTTCTTTGCCACCCGCGATGCCTATAAGCGCTCTATGCCAGGTCGCATTATCGGTGTATCAAAAGATCGCCGTGGTAATCAAGCCCTGCGTATGGCCATGCAAACCCGCGAGCAGCATATCCGCCGCGAAAAAGCCAACTCGAACATCTGTACCGCGCAAGTATTACTGGCCAATATGGCGTCATTCTATGCGGTATATCACGGTCCACAAGGTTTAAAAGACATTGCTGAGCGTATTCATCGCAGTGCCGATATCTTTGCTGCCGGTGTTAAAGCTAAGGGTGTTAAGTTAGTTAATCACCATTGGTTTGATACAGTAAGCTTTACCGTTGCGGATCGTGCTGCCGTTATCGCCCGTGCTTTAGCTGCGGGTGTAAACTTACGCACGGACATGGCCGATTGTTTAGCCGTGAGCTTTAACGAAGCCACCAAAGCCGCTGATATTGCTGAGCTGTTTGATATCGTATTAGGCAACGGTCATGGCTTAGATGTTCAAGCCTTAGATGCCGCTATTGTGGCTGAGGGTTCAACCTCTATCCCTGCCGATTTAGCACGTATCAGTGCGGTATTAACGCACCCGGTATTTAACCAGTATCACTCTGAAACAGAAATGCTGCGTTATATCAAAAAGTTAGAAAACAAAGATTTAGCACTGAACCACTCAATGATCAGCCTAGGTTCTTGCACCATGAAGTTAAACGCAACTGCTGAGATGATCCCGATTACGTGGCCAGAGTTTGCCTCGTTACACCCGTTCGTACCGCGCGATCAAGCCGATGGTTACTACGAGATGATTGGCGAGTTAGGCCGTTGGTTAGTTAATATCACCGGTTATGACGATATTTCTATGCAGCCAAACTCGGGTGCGCAGGGCGAATACGCCGGTATGGTTGCTATTCGTAAATATCACGAAAGCCGTGGTGAAGGTCACCGTAATATCTGTTTAATCCCGGTGTCGGCGCACGGTACTAACCCAGCGACAGCAGCCATGACCAGTTACGAAGTTGTACTGGTAGATTGTGATAAATCAGGCAACATCGATATGGCTGATTTAAAAGCGAAAGCGGCGGAAGTGGGCGATCGTTTAGCCGCCATCATGGTGACTTACCCGTCAACACACGGTGTATTTGAAGAAACCATCGCTGAGCTTTGTGACGTGGTGCACTCTTATGGTGGCCAAGTTTACATGGACGGCGCTAATATGAACGCGCAAGTCGGCTTAACCTCACCCGGCTTTATCGGCTCAGACGTGTCGCACTTAAACCTGCACAAAACCTTCTGTATTCCACACGGTGGTGGCGGCCCGGGTATGGGTCCTATTGGTGTGAAAAGCCATTTAGCACCGTTCTTACCGAATCACAGTATTGTCAAAATTGACAACACCGGCAGCAGCAACGGTGCGGTAGCGGCAGCACCTTTTGGTAGTGCGGGTATTCTGCCAATCAGCTGGATGTACATTGCCATGATGGGCAGTGAAGGTTTAAAACAAGCTACCGAGTACGCGATTTTAACCGCTAACTACGTAGCCAAGAAATTAAACCCACACTTCCCGGTGTTGTATGTAGGTACTAAAGGCCACGTGGCGCACGAATGTATTATCGACATTCGGCCATTAAAAGAAGCCAGCGGTATTACCGAAATGGACATTGCTAAACGCTTAATGGACTTCGGTTATCACTCACCAACGATGAGCTTCCCGGTAGCCGGCACGCTGATGATTGAACCCACAGAATCAGAAAGCAAAGCCGAGCTGGATAAGTTTATTGAAGCGATGATCACCATTCGTGCGGAAATTGCCAAAGTGGAAGCAGGCGAATGGACTGTTGATAACAACCCATTAGCTTTCGCACCACACAGTATGGAAGATATCTTCGACCCAGCATGGGATCGCGCTTACGAGCGTCAATATGCTGCCTTCCCAGTGAAGTTTGTCGCAGAAAACAAATTTTGGCCAACGGTAACCCGTATTGATGACGTGTACGGCGACCGTAACCTAATGTGTTCATGCCCAAGCCCGGAAGATTACAGATAAGTTATTGATAAAAAAGAGCTTATTGATCTTCCTCGTGTAATCGGCAATAATGAAAGCCCTCAAGTTTGAGGGCTTTTTTATCGCTAAAATGGTCAGCCAACGCGTATTTTCAACGCTGGCTATTGATAACGTGTAACGCAAAATGAATGCTGCAGTTGCACAGAGTAACGACATCACATTTTAATCGGCTTTGGCGTACGTGTTATCGATGCAAGCTGATTGGGCCATTTCTCAGTCAGCGTTAAGGCATCGCAGATTACCGCTGCGTTATTTATCACGTTTAGGCGACAGCCAGCACACTCTCAACTTAGTCATTAAGGGCAAGCTACCATGAGCAAGATTTACGTGTTACATGAAAACAATGAATGGACCGTGCATTTACAAAATCGACTCGATGAATTGAATTACCCTTATGAGCTATGGCATTTAGATGAAGGCATCATCGATTTAGCCAGTGAGCCACCCGAGGGCGTTTTTTATAATCGTATGAGTGCTTCTTCTCATACCCGTGATCACCGGTTTGCCCCTGAACTGGCTGGCGCAGTAATCGCTTGGCTGGAATTTCATGGCCGTAAAGTAATCAACGGCAGTGGCGCATTGCGTTTAGAGATCAGTAAAGTACATCAATACTTGGCTTTAGAAAAAGCCGGTATCGCCACGCCAAAAACCATTGCTGCCGTAGGCAAAAAACACATCATCGCCGCCGCAAACTCGTTAGGCATGGGCTCATTTATTACCAAGCATAACCGTGCGGGCAAGGGGCAAGGTGTGCAATTATTTCACTCGGTACAGGCACTGCAAGAGTATCTTGATGGTCCGAATTTTGATGCGCCGGTGGATGGCATTACCCTTATTCAACAATATATTAAAGCGACCGAACCCTTTATCATCCGACATGAGTTTATTGGTGGTAAGTTTTTGTATGGTGTGAAAGTGGATACCTCTGAAGGGTTTGAGCTTTGCCCAGCCGATGCCTGCTCAATAGGTAATATGTTCTGCCCAACGGATGAAAAACCGGCACAGCCCAAAGCGAAATTTGACATACTGCAAGACTATCGCCCCGCCTTTATTGAGCAGTATGAAGCTTTTTTAAAAGCGAATGGCATTGACGTTGCGGGTATCGAGGCCATCCAAGATGCTGATGGCAACAGCTATGCCTATGATGTAAATACCAACACCAATTATAATTCAGACGCTGAGGCCAAAGCGGGGCAATTTGGCATGCTTGAGCTGGCACATTACTTAAAAGCCGAGTTAGATAAATTATCTGCCTAAGTTTTCGGATCGGCTGACGCAATCTTAGTGCTAAGGCACACCTTGTCTGGATTGCGCCATTACATAAACCGCTGCTACAAGGCCGCGGTTTTTTGTTTTTATGCTCAATGCGCCAGTTGTATCATTTAGAGAAACCTGACTCAACGCGTGCTATTTTTAACTTACTCTTTGAACCATGTCGTAAAAACCTATAGACGTGTCGTTAAGGGGCTTAACTTAACATAGCTGAAGCTCTAGCCCTAAAAGGCATCAAGATGAATGATGCAAAGTGCGGCTAATCGGCAACAGGTGTGTTGTAACTTGTTACAACCACGGTATTTCGGCCTTTCTCTTTGGCCGAGTACAGTGCCTCATCAGCCAAAGTAATTAATTTATCCAGATCAATTTGATTTGGAGTGGCACTTACCACGCCAATACTTATCGTCACATTGCCTATGTTGTTCAGGTTAATTTTTTCAATTTGCGCTCGCAGACCATTGGCGAGTTGTTGCGCCTGATCACTATTAGTATTGGGTAAAAATATTAAAAATTCTTCGCCTCCCCAGCGCAATGGGATATCAGAATCACGTAGGCGACTTTTAATTTCTTTAGCCACCGCTTTTAGCACGCTGTCGCCTGCGGTATGACCAAATCGATCATTAATTCGTTTAAACCAATCTAAATCCATCAACATGATGCACATTGGATTATTGTGCCTTTTACCCAACTCCCAGCTCGGGTAAACAAGCTTAGAAAATGCCCGGCGGTTATACAAGTTGGTGAGAGGATCATGCAGGGCATTGCTTTCTGCGACTATTCGAGCGTCTTGCGCTAACTTAAAATTAAACCCAAGAGATATAGACAACAATGACATCTCTAACAGCATGCCTATTTCTATCCCTCGAAACGCCCATTGCGAATAAGGAATAATGCCCCAAGTGGCAAAACTAGAAATGGTTGCACCGCCGGTTCCCATAATGATTGCGGGGATAAAAAACTTGGCTAGCGGATCGTTATTTTTGTAGGCCAGGCATCCAACCACGAGCATCCAAACCGATAGGAGAGTTAGCATAATCAACTGGATCATGATGATAAATGCGCGATCACCAGACAAAAATATCAGCCCCGCTATTACTAGTAAACTGGCATAGATGCGCTGCCTGTAGGCATACAAAGCGGGTAAAAAAGTCCGTGTATTTAAAAAGCCAATAGTAAACATGACTGCTGAGATCAAATAGCAAAACATCAGGTTTGGCATTAACCACTGCTGCAGGCTGACCGATCCAGACCAAAGCAGCCAAAAACCATGTCCGGTATAAGTGAAATTAAATGCAGTAAAGGCAAACAGGTAGATGGGGTAAAGTAAATATCTGATTTCTCTTAAGTAAAAATACAATGCTAAGTTGTATATCAGCAGTATCAGTAAGCCACCATACAACGCGCCATAAACATATGCATTTTTGGTTAAGGCTTTGGCCATTGCCATTTCGCTGCCCATATAGATAGGAATGGTCAGAGGGTCTTCAGAATTAATTCGAAATAGTACATGAGACGTGCCCAGCGGAAATTCATGCGCAACCGAGGGCATGCGATCTTGGCGTGAGCGTTCTGAAAAAGGCACGTTATCGCCTGTAGACACCTGGTGAATCAATGTGTCGGCAGTAAAAAAATACAGATCAATATTATCTAACCAGGCATTATCAATTTTTATCACGCTGTGCAAAGGCGCATCTGTGACATTTTCAACAGGTAATACCGCCCAGATTGTGCTTTGAGTAAAACCGAAACTCACTTTATTTTGAGTATTGTGAGTAAATTCATCGCGTGTGTATGCTGCAAAAGCTTGCTGCGGCGTTAAGCTGGATTTTGGGTCATCAAGTAAAAATAAACGCTCATTGACAAGCGCAATTTCAGTGTCAGTAAGTGCGGTGTCTGCGATCGCTAAAAGTGACCACAAACACAATACAACGAGAAAAGTTGCTCTTATGAGCATTTGGCAGCAGTTCATAGGTAATGACGGTGATCCATTCTTACTCAACGTTATTGGGGTGAGGCATACAAGCTGTGCTGGCAAGATAGCCAATAATGGCCAACCCTCTTTTAACGATAGCCTATTATATCTAAGCCAATAAAGTAAGTGTTGGTAAGATATTGCGCAATCAACGGAAACAAGCAAAAGCTTAACCCAGACCAGCAACAGTGTGTGGTAAAGTGTACTGGTACAGATCAGATTATAGCTCAGGATCTCTCACGTTTTTACATACCTAAAAATCTAACTTCTAAGGCACTGATGAAATTGAATTATTCCAATTCTTTTTCTACATCACAAAGCAATTTGCAGCTTGTTACCAAAAGCAAAAGATGAGCTTAGCGAAACTCCTATTAGTTAAGCCACAAGAAAGTCGCCGAAAAACGGATGTTTAGACTACTATCAAGCATGTAACTTTTAATCATTGAAATAAAGGTGAACGAGATGGCTTACGTTGATGGTTTTGTGGCGGCGGTGCCTACCGCAAATAAAGAAAAATACATTGAACATGCCAAATTATCTGCGGTGGTATTTAAAGAACATGGTGCCTTGAGTATTACCGAGTCTTGGGGTGAGAGTGTGCCTGATGGTGAGCACACGTCTTTTTTAAAAGCCGTTCAGTGCCAAGACAATGAGACTGTGGTGTTTTCGTCAGTGGTATGGCCATCAAAAGCGGCACGAGCAGCAGGCTGGGCTGCCATTATGACGGATCCACGTATGCAGCCAGAGCAAAACCCCATGCCGTTTGATGGTAAACGGTTAATTTATGGTGGCTTTGAGGTGATTTTAGAGGCTTAAAAAAGCTTAACTACAGATAAGCATCATTGTGCTTGATGCTTTTTAGCCATAGTTTGTTCAGCAAATATGGCTAGCTGCTGTTATTAAGCTTATGAGTCACTTCATATAAAATTAATTGATTAAAACATAAAAATTAAAGTGAGCACTCGGCATTAAAGCATTTAAGTTAGGTGAGAACAGTGGCTGCCAACAAGCACAGTTTTCCTACTTAATGCTGTACATAGGCTATAGTTAAGTGAGAGCTCTTTTAACGAGCGCTGTATCAGCAAGAGCTTAAATTTTTACAACTTCATTTCTAGGCTAGGCCCCTCCATCTGAAGCGCAAAAAACCACCCATTAAACAAAGCAATTTAGCAGCGCTGTCTTAATAAGTTTTATGGCAAGTTTGCTATGCCACAGTTTTTTCAAAAACAATGATGTTTGAAATGGAGAGTTGTAATGACAATCAAAGAAAATTACCAACATAAGCTAGAAACACAATTAGATGAATGGTCCATCCAGATAGACAAGCTTAAGGCCAAAGCCAGTAAGGTAGAAGCCGAAAGTCAACTGGAGTACTACAAACAAATTGAGAAACTGCGAGAGTTACAACAACTGGCCAGTAAAAAATTGGCAGAACTTAAAGCTGCCAATGACAATGCATGGGAAGATCTTAAAGCCGGTGTTGATAGTGTCTGGGATTCGTTTGGTGCCGCACTGAAATCTGCCACTTCTAGGTTTAAGTAAGCGGTCAATATTATCGTAACAACAAGCGAACGTTTCTCTTTCAAAGCGTATTTCTTGCGTTTTATTTCTGACATATCAACCGGAATAGCACCAAAATAGCATGGCTAATCAGAGTAAGAATCTGCTAGAGCGGGCTTTAGAAAATATGCATCATCCATTTTCTAGTTTTACCCGTGCTCAAAAAACGTCCAGTGTGTTTCTATTGTTGGCAACCCTGTTAGCCCTGTGGTGGGCAAATTCTAATTATGCCACTGCCTACCTTAATCTCATCCATACCGAGCTGGGGTTTTCGATCGGTGTTTTTGAACTGCATGCCTCACTAAAACACATTATCAACGATGGTTTGATGGTGATTTTTTTCTTTTTGCTAGGGTTGGAAATAAAACGAGAGTTTCTCGCGGGGGATCTGGCACAACCACAAAAACGGCGCATGCTAATGCTTTGTGCTGTGGGGGGAATGGTGGTACCTGCGCTTATTTACTTACTGTTTAATTGGTCGCTTGAATCACAAATTGGCTGGGGCATACCGATGGCGACCGATACCGCCTTCGCCCTTGGTGTGCTGGCAATTGTCAGAAAACAGATCCCCGTCAGACTCCTGGCTTTTATTGTCGGCCTTGCCATTATTGACGATATTGGTGCAATTCTGGTGATTACCATCTTTTACTCGCAACAAATAAATATCATTTATTTGTGCTTGGCATTGATATCTATTACCTATTTAGCGTTATTAAATTATGCGGGCATACGAGAGCCGTTATTTTATTTAGTGGCGGGCGTTATTACTTGGTGGATGACGCTTCAATCTGGCGTGCATCCCACCATTGCCGGTGTTGCCATTGCTTTTACGGTGCCAGCTAGGCCAAAGTTAGCTTCCAGTGCATTGCTTAACAAAGCAAAAAAAGTGATCAGTGGGATGCTGCAAAAGACAAAAACAGTCGATGTACTGGGTAGTAAACGGGATCACGAACACGTGTTAGATGTGCGTGACTTTGCAGAGCGTGCAACAACGCCCTTACGTCGCTGGGAAGATGCACTGGTGCGCCCAGTGGCTTTATTCATCTTACCGCTGTTTGCTTTAACCAATGCTGGCGTGGTATTGAGCGTTAGCTCTTTCATTGATAGTGTCATGCACCCAACCGGCTTAGGCATTATTGCAGGTCTTGTAGTGGGCAAGTTTGTGGGTATTTCTGGTGCTTGCTGGCTCGGTTTACGTTACAAATTAGGGTGTTTGCCCGAAGGCATGCATTTGCAGCATATTGTTGGTGTTTCATTTATAGCCGGTATTGGCTTTACCATGTCGACGTTTATCGCCGCGCTGGCTTTTGACGCACAGCCCGAGCATCTGCACAATGCAAAAACGGCAATTCTAGTTGCATCCGTTATTTCTGCTATGCTGGGCGTGTTATATTTTTTAATTATGGCCAAAAAAGTTAAAAAAACTTGATATTGACATGTCGCTATCTCTACATGCGCTGCGCTAGTCTAGCCAATCACAGCGCATTTTCATCATTGCCAGTAAAAATGCTACGGTGTTGGCGTAAACCAGCTTTAATCTCCGTTTTAAGCTATGATTGTCTTGAATTGTTTAATAAAGCAATAACCTAAAAGTTGACCATGTTATGGAATTAAGTTTGTCGAGTTGTTTGAAATTAGCGCCGCAAGAACTTATTGCCATAATGGAAAAAAGTTTTAGTCTCTTAGATCAAATTATTATTATTACCAATAATCCAAACCTGGATAAAGATGGCTTAAAAATACTCTATGTGAATGCGGCTTTCTCCCGTGTTACTGGTTATGAACCCCATGAGGTTTTGGGTAAAAAGCCCTCTATTTTGCAGGGCGTGGATACATCCCCAGACGTCATCGCGCAAATTCGCAACGCGATAAAAAATGAAGTGCCCTTTAATGGTGAATTACTTAACTATACCAAGTCCGGACAGGAATATTGGATAGAGTTAAATTTAACCCCCTTATCAATCAATGGTGAGCAATGCCAATATTATATTGGGCATTCGTTTGAGACAACGCGGTATAAAAAATCACGAGAAATTGCCAGTGAACGAGAGGCAAGTTTAGATTTCGTTTTAGAGTCAGCCGGGCTTGGTTATTGGGATCTTGATTTAAAAACGAATGAAACTAAGCGTTCACTTAGACATGATAACTTGTTTGGTCATTTGACTATGCAGGAAAACTGGAGCTATGAAACCTTTCTTTCGCATATTATTGAAGAAGATAAACGTAGAGTCGACCAAGTATTTAACGAAGCCATGCGAATCGGGGGGGATTATGACGTCGAGTTTAGGTGTCGCTGGCCCGATGGTAGCATTCATTGGTTGTGGTCAAAAGGCCGCTTTATTGCCAATGAACATCATGAAGTGATCAGAGCTGCAGGTATTCAAGCTAATATTGATGAAAAAAAGAGTGCTCAAGAGAAAATATATAGCCTGGCATTTACAGATGAGTTAACCCAGCTTCCGAATCGTGCGGCGTTTAATAAAGGGTTGAAAAAGCTGATCCTAAATTCAAAACCCTTAGCATTAAATGCTTTGTTGTTTATCGACCTAGACGATTTTAAAGTGGTAAACGATACCTCTGGCCACGACATAGGCGATTTATTGTTAGGAAATATCGCTAAGCGACTGAGTAATAGCCTATCGAACGTCAATATGATTGCGAGATTCGGCGGTGATGAATTTTTGATACTGGCAGAAGATATCGGTGTCACTCCTGAAACAGCCTACAGAAACGCTGAAAATTTAGGGAAAAAAATTCGTGAGCTATTTAAACAGCCATTTTTCTGTAAAAACCATGAGTTCTATATTACTTCCAGCATTGGTATTACCCTTTTCAATGATACGGCCAGCAATAAGTTTGAACTACTTAAACAAGCGGATTTAGCACTGTATTATGCAAAATCGTGTGGTAAAAATAGATATAGCTTCTTTAATGAATCATTGCAATTAGACCTAGTGCGCCGTAATCAACTTGAAACAGATATGCGCAAGGGGCTTAGTAGGAATGAATTTTTCCTTGTTTATCAACCCAAAGTTAACTGCAATAACCAGCTAGTGGGTGCTGAAGCGTTGATTCGATGGCGCCATCCCACCCAGGGGATCATTTCTCCCGCAGAATTTATTCCTTTGGCTGAAGATACGGGGTTAATCGTACCAATGGGGGAGTGGGTATTAACTGAAGCAATAAAGAGCATCAAGTCTTGGTCACATTTAATCATTCCATCAGAATTTAAATTATCGATTAACATTAGCCCAGTTCAATTCAACCATGAACGTTTTGTGGAACGATTTAGCTTTTTATTGAACGAATTTAACGGCTTGATGGATGCAGCAGCAAGTTTAGTATTGGAAATTACTGAAAACACGGTGATTCAAAATCTTGACGAGTCGATGTTGAAAATGAATATATTAAAAGAATTTGGCGTGACTTTTTCGTTAGATGACTTTGGTTCTGGCTTCTCGTCATTAAATTATTTAAAGCTGCTCCCTGTAAATGAAATTAAAATTGATAAGACCTTCATTGATGATATTGTCGAAGACCGGCGTAATGAGGTGATCCTTGAAGCGATCATTAAGATTACTCAGAAACTGAATTTAGATTTGGTTATTGAGGGGGTGGAGTCTATTGCGCAAGTCAGCCTTCTCAATGAACTTGGCGCTAAGGTTTATCAGGGCTTTTACTTTAGTAAGCCACTGTCTGAAAACGACTTTTTGAGTTATGCACAGAGCCATCGCTAATGATATTTTATAAAAAACACGCGCGTTGTTTGTCGTGCAATCAGTTATGCAGTGCAAGAATGAGGCATTTTTGATTGTTCAATAGGTGGTAACCCGCGTTAAAAATGGTTACAGGGTTAATACGCCACCCAAAATACTGTTCTTGATAAGGAATAATCATGAGTTTGATTGTTTATGGTGTGCCACTTTCACCTTTTGTTCGTAAGCTAAGGCTTTGCCTAGCTGAGAAAGCCTTAGACTATAAACTTGAAATTGTTTTACCTTTTGAGCCGCCACAGTGGTTTGCTGACTTTAACCCGCTACGGCGCATACCCGCCTTAAAAGATGGTGATACTGTGTTAGCAGACTCTAGCGTGATCTGCCAATACCTTGAGGACAAATACCCCGATAGCCTGCCATTAATGGGGCACAGCGCCGAGCAGCGAGCCAAAGTACGCTGGCTGGAAAAGTATGCTGACTATGAGTTAGCGCCGCTCAGCACCTTTACGGTATTTCAACAACGCGTGTTAAACCCCAGCAAGCAAAAGCCGGTTGATGAAGCCGCGGTGCAGCAGGCACTCACTGACACTTTACCTAAGCACTTTGTTTATCTTGAACAAACGCTCGGCGAGTCGCCATTCTTTGTTGGCGATAGCTTAACGCTGGCGGATTTAGCCTTTACCTGTCAGCTGATCAATATGGAGCATGGCGGAGAAACACTAGATGCAGAGCGTTTTCCAAAGCTCTACTCGCTTTACCTTCGGATCAAAGCTTTGCCATCGGTACAGCACGTATTAAAAGGTGAGCAGAAGATTTTAGCGTCAATTAAAGTGTCCTAAGGCGTTGGCGGTAAATGGCCATTATGCCAACGACAGGTGTTTAGCGGCTTAACATAATAAGGAGTGATAAAAATTAAGTATCTTTGGCTGAGTATTTTTAGCGCAGTATTCATTTGGTCGGGCATTACGCCTAAAGATCAGTTTACTTGGCTATTGGAGGTGGCTCCGGCGATCATCGGTTTGGTGTTGCTTATTACTACCTATCAATCGTTTCGGCTGACGCCATTACTGTACTTTTTTATTTTACTGCACTGCATTGTGCTGATGATTGGTGGGCATTACACCTATGCAGAAGTGCCTTTTTTCGATGGTTTGTTTGGCGCAGAGCGCAATAATTACGACAAAGTGGGGCATTTCTTTCAGGGCTTTGTACCGGCCTTGCTGGCAAGAGAAATTTTAATTCGTAAAGCGGTAGTCAATGGCGACGCTTGGCGTAACACTATTATTATTGCAATTTGTTTAGCGTTTAGTGCCTTTTACGAATTGATTGAATGGTGGGTAGCGCTGCTTTCGGGTGAAGACGCTGAAGCCTTTTTAGGTACTCAGGGTTATGTTTGGGATACGCAATCGGATATGGGCTTGGCCTTACTTGGGGCTATTATGGCTTTAGTGTTGCTCAGTGCGGCGCACAATAAACAATTAGCAAAATGGGTGTCATAAAATAGGCATTTACGCTCATCTGGCAGCGCAGTGAAGATAGCTTGGGTCGCTAAATAGCCTGCTTAACAGTTTGCGCTAGCCAAGCAATCGATAAAAAAGCGCACAAATTGTTGTGGAACAAGCACATTTCTACTAATTGTCTTTTAATGAAGTGCACTAGCCGCGCAGCCATTGGTGTTTTGCGCAGTGCAGGATAGACTCATTTTAAGCAGCTGTGTTAGCAGAAGCGTCACCACCGCCAAGGGGGCTTGCAGCACAGCGTTTAAATACACTTACCAGCTTGTATGCCCGTTGCATACTTATCCAGATGAGTTGCAGCCCATCAGTCTTTTAAAAGCCTCAAAGGAGAGCTGAAATGCGATTATTGTTATGTAGTGTCATGTTGGGCATGCTGTTTGGCTGCTCCAAACCGGCGCCAACCTCGATTAGCGAAACACCCAGCGAAGATAATTATACGGTGATGTTAAATGGCAACCGTGTTGGGCATTTGCATGTTATGACTGCCGGTAGTCAGATCAGTATTGATTATGATTATAAAAGCAATGGTCGCGGCCCTGCCTCAAAAGAGATCCTCAGTTTAGATGCGCAGGGGTTACCTACGGCATGGCAAATTAAGGGTAATACCACCTTTGGTAATAGTATCAGCGAGCAGATGCAGCGCTCTGCCGAGCATGTTAGTTGGCAAGATGCCACCGGTGCTGATCAAAAAACTGTGCCGGGTATGGCCTTGTATGTGCCACAAAATAGCAGCCCTTATAGTGCCTATATTATGGCCAAGGCGTTATTAGATACCCCAGCCAAAATGTTACCGGCGTTACCTGCAGGGCAATTATCAATAGAAAAGCTGGAAAGCCTGGTTGTTGAGAATAACGGCAGCGAATTAACAGTAAGCACTTATGCCTTATCGGGTGCAGATTTAGATCCCGATTATTTAGTGCTCGATGAGAAACTGCAGTTTTTTGCCTTTATTAACCCGCGTTTTATTGTGATCCGTGAAGGTTTTGAAGCAGAAGAAGCGCAGCTGCGTCAGCGCTCTGCGAATTATTCTACCCAACGCTTTGAAGCCATTCAGGCAGAGTTTGCCCATCGTTACGATGGCGTCGTGCGTATTCGCAATGTGCGGGTATTTCAACCAGAGCAACTCGCTTTATCTGAGCCGGTATCGGTATTGGTTAAAGACGGTCGTATTGAGCGCATTGCCCCGTTAGAGGAAGCCACACAACCGGGTGAAACCGAAATTGCCGGTAATGGCGGCAGCGTGTTACCCGGTTTATATGATATGCATGGCCATGTTGGCGATGATGATGGCTTAATGAATGTATTAGCGGGTGTTACGTCAATTCGTGACATGGGTAACTCGTTAGAGGTACTGGGTGAGTTAATCGGTAAAATTGATGCGGGTATTTTGGCCGGGCCGCGCATTTCCCGCTATGGCATGATTGAAGGTAAAAGCCCCACCAACAATAACAACGGTATTTTAGTTGAAACCGAAGCACAGGCTTTAGCCGCAGTGCAAACCTATGCCGATAACGGTTTTCCGGGTATCAAAATTTATAACAGTATGAAAGGTGAGTGGGTACCGGCGATGGCCGAGCTTGCCAAAGCGCGCGGTATGCGCGTGTCCGGTCACGTACCCGCGTTTTCTAATGCCAATGCCATGATCAAAGCCGGTTATCATGAGCTGACGCATATCAACCAAGTGATGCTCGGTTGGGTGTTACAGCCAGATGAAGATACGCGCACCTTGCTGCGCTTAACTGCCTTAGACCGCTTACCCGCGCTGGATTTAAACAGTGAGCCTGTGCAGTATACCTTGCAGCTGATGCGTGATAATAACGTTGCGATGGAGCCCACGTTAGCCATTCACGAGCGTTTGTTGTTATCGCGCAACGGTAAAACACAGCGTGCGGTATTAGATTACATTGATAACATGCCACCGGGTGTGCAGCGCAGTGCCAAGGTGTCGATGGTGCAGGTGACAAGCCCTGAACAAGATGCGGCTTATCGCGGTGCTTACGAGCAAATTGTTAAAACATTAACCATGATGCGCGAAAAAGGCATCTTTATAGTGCCCGGTACTGATTTAGGTGGTGCTTTTACACTGCACCGTGAACTAGAACTGTATCAACAGCTTGGCTTTAGCCCTGCCGAACTGCTGAAATTAGCCAGTTACGATATGGCCAAATATATGGGGCATACTGAGCTTGGCAGTATTGAAGCGGGCAAATTAGCCGACTTTTTCTTAGTGCCGAATGATCCCACCGTCGATTTTAAAGCGGTGAAAACAATCCGCTTGGTATCTCGCGGCGGCGTGTTTTATTACCCAAGCGAAGTTTATCCTAAATTAGGTATCAAACCGTTCACAGATAAACCGGCTGTGCGCACCTTAATGGTAGAATAAGCCTTAGCTTTAAAATGTGCAGTAGGGCGCGATTTTGGCCCTACCGCATTTATCTACCTATCTGCTGCAGTAGGGCGTTGCAGCAGCGCCTGCTGCAATCTCTACACTGTTTAGACTGCCTGTTATCCTTCAGTAAAAGTACTGTTTCATCAAGCGTTGTTATGCCGATGCCGTGATTCGGAGTAACCCCTCTCATCTTTAATAAATAAAACCGCCGTGAAATTGATCGTATTGTGGCTTAAGCGCGTTGATAGCCCTAACAACCGAATGCTGTGTTGCCGTTTCCTAGGTAATGCGCGTTCAATCTAAGGATATTTAAAATGACATTATTAAGAACAACTCTGTTATTACTGTTGTCGCTTTTCGCGGTTAAAGCGTTGGCTATTGAAGAGGCAAAATATGCGGTTGAAGTGTCTGAGCGCGATTTTGAACTGCGCTTATACGAGCCGCATATCGTGGCAGAAACCGCCGTTGCGGCCGAGTTTGATGAGGCAGGTAATGCGGCGTTTCAGCGTTTGTTTAAATACATTTCGGGTAATAATGCCGCTCGGCAAGACATTGCTATGACCACACCGGTTGGTCAAGCTGCAGAAGGGCAAAAAATTGATATGACCACACCGGTCGGCCAGCAACAGCAAGCCGGGCATTGGTTAGTCAGTTTTATGATGCCAGCAGAGTTTACGCTTGAGACCATTCCAGAGCCGCGTGACCCTTTAGTCAAAATTCGGCAAGTGCCAGCACAACGCATGGCCGCTATCACTTATTCCGGTTTTTGGAATGAGAAGGGCTATTTGCGCCACAAAGAGAAATTGATGCAATGGATCAACGACAAGGGATACCAAGTAGCGGGTGAGCCGTCTTGGGCTCGTTATAACCCGCCATTAATGCCTTGGTTTATGCGTCGCAATGAAGTGTTAGTGCCAGTGATTGTTGCACCATAGCGCAACACAACGTGATTTTTTATTCTTTGTCCGCTTCGGCCGGTTTTAGAAAACTAAACGCGGTGTAGCTTGGTATCTTTAACGGCGAGCTGGCATCAAGTGCCGCGGCTTGTTGCAGCGCTTGCACATCGGCAATAATACGGCCGCGAAAACGTCTTACTTCATCCCAAACGGCCATAAACTCAGCACGATCGGCTTGAGCATCGCTCTTCATGGCGGCAAGCAACGGGCCTAAGTGCTGATAACCTATTGCTAAGGTGGCCGCTTGTTGCTCTTCAAAATCACGAATTTGCTGTTGCAAGGCCTCAGTTAGTGCAGGTTGCTGTGTTTGGGTAAATTGTTGTTTAAAGTGGGTGGTTAAAAAATACTGCTGGTAGGCAGCTTCATCAAAAGAGGCGGCATTGGTCCACTGCATTAAATCGGGTTTATTCAATAGCTGGCGATTACTGGGGTCAATAATCATCACTGTCGGCGTGCCGTAATAAAGGGGCAGCTGATAGCGCGTGGTGGTGGCTTGACCATATTGTAAATAAGCGACATCAACCAACACTATTTCAAACCGTTCGGCTAAGGCGGCAGCTAAGGTCGGCTCGGCAAAGTGTTCCAGTAACGCCACACTGTCATGACACCAGCTTGCACCCAACGCAACGAGTAACAATTTGTTTTCAGCTAAGGCTTTTTGCTCCAACACCGGAAGCGTTGGCAAGATCTGTTGTTCTGGCTGATAGCGCAAAGCACTGTCTTGCGCACTGGCTGCTGGTACGGGGAACAGCAGTAAACAAAAAAGTATTAAGGCTAGCTGGGTTAATGTGCTCACAGATCACTCCAATGGCTATAAAATGGCGGTTTGTTGCTTAGCTTTTAGCATGATATCGCCCCTTTTGTCATGTAGGCTTTCAGCCGTAAGGTATAACTGCCTTGCGATGGTGGCGGCATTTTGTCATGCTGTTTGCTCTATTTAGCGGTATGCAGGAGACACTATGAGTGCCAGCCCTTTTCGATATTTTGATGATCAGCGTTTAACCCTGCAATGTGGCAGTGAACTTCCAGCAGCACAGTCGTTATTAACATTTGGCGATAACCGCACCTTATTAACGCAACTGGCTGCTGCGCCAACGGCTGAGCAACTGCTTGATGCTGCAGAGCAGGCTTATGTTGCCGGTTATGAGCAGCAAGCCTCTACCGAGTTTGAGCTGCAGGGTATGGCAATAGCGGGTATTGGTGATCCGTTATTACAGCTCGATTTATTAAAACAGGTGATACCGGCTTTTAAACAGCAACGCCATGGCGTACCGATCACGTTGGTGAGCTATGGTTTGGTCGCGGCAGACATGGCTGTAGAGCTTTGTCAGCAATTAATCGATCTTGAAGTAGAGCGCATCGAGATTTTTTTACCGGCCACCAATCCGCCCGCTTATCAGCAGCTTGTTCAGCCAAAACAGCATGGCTTTAGTGAGGTTTGCCAGTTTATTCACACCGCCAGTGACGCTGGCTTGTATGTCAGTTGTTTTGCGTATCAGCCGGTAAAACAGCAAAGCGCCTTACGTGCTTTAGCAAAAGAGTTAGGAGCACGGGATTTTGTTGTGAAACCGGGCTGAACAGGCTTCGGCACTCCGGCGGTTGTCTGCCTCAGTGTTATCGGCATTAGCCGCAGCGCGCCATTAAAAAGCTTGCGCTACGCTACATTGCCAGTTAGCGTGGCTTTTTCTCTTTAACGAGTATTTCGATGAGCAGTGTGACCATTCTGGTCGATGTGCAAAACATCTACTACACCAGCCGAGAAGCCTATCAGCGCAACTTTGATTACAACGCCTTCTGGCGCCTGGCTACGGCTAATCGTACCGTAGTCAAAGCGATTGCCTATGCCATTGAACGTGGCGATGAAAAGCAGCGGCAATTTCAAAATATTCTGCGGGCTATCGGTTTTGAAGTGAAATTAAAGCCTTTTATACAACGCGCTGATGGCAGTGCAAAGGGCGATTGGGATGTCGGTATTACGTTAGATGCGATTGAATACGGTGCCAGTAGTGACACACTGATCTTACTCTCGGGCGATGGCGATTTTGCACTGTTAGCACAGCGGCTAATTGACAAATATCACACCGAAGTCGAAGTGTATGGCGTGCCAAGCCTCACCGCGCAAGCCTTAGTGAATGCAGCGAGCCGGTTTATCCCGATCAGCGACGATTTGTTATTAAAATAATCAGTAATGTAAACCATAAGCGCGGTTTTAAGGCTGAGCCTTGCTTTACAGCCTATGCCAGCAAGTATATCGTGTTGCACTCATTTACCGCACAGGTAATCGTTAAGGAGCTGTTATGACATTTTTTTCCACCGCCAGACGCTGGGCGTGTTGGCTGGGGCTGGCGAGCATTACCGCCTTGCCGGCACTGGCGAATACCGCGGGGCAAGTTCAGCAATTTACCCTTGAAAACGGTATGCAAATTTTAGTGTTAGAAGATCACTCGATCCCGAATGCTAATATGTATTTATTTTGGAAAGTCGGCTCACGCAACGAAGCGCCCGGCATTACCGGCATTTCACATTTTTTTGAGCACATGATGTTTAACGGTTCAAAAAAATACGGCCCGAAAATGTTTGACCAGGTGATGGAAGCAGCAGGTGGTGCGAATAACGCCTATACCACGGAAAATTTAACCGTGTATACCAACTGGTTTCCGAACACCGCACTGGAAACGATCTTTGATTTAGAAGCGGATCGCATTGCCGATTTAGATATTGATCCAGACATGGTAGCCAGTGAAACCGGCGTGGTGATCTCTGAGCGCAGCACCGGCTTGGAAAACTCCAATTACCGTACCTTAAGCGAAGCATTGAAAGGCGTGGCCTTTCAAGCACATCCTTATAGTTGGTCGGTAATCGGGCATGAGTCAGATATTCAATCCTGGGACATCAAGGATCTAGAGCAGTATCATAAAACTTATTATGCACCGAATAACGCGGTAGTGGTGATTGCCGGTGCCGTGACCCTTGCGGAAGTAAAACGTTTAGCCGAGCAATATTTTGCGCCGATCCCCGCGCAACCGGCACCGCGCGCGGTAAAAACCGTCGAGCCAGAGCAAACGGGTGAGCGCAGGGTGTTTGTGACTAAAGCCTCCGCCACCTCAGCCAATATTATGCTGGGCTATCATGTTCCTGCGACCTCCGATGCCGATTACTATGCGTTAGAGCTACTTAGCACCATTTTAAGCAGCGGCAATAGCTCGCGTTTGCATCAAGCCCTCGTTGAGCAACAACTTGCCACCAACGTGTTCACCAATGTGCCGTTATCGTTTGATCCCAATTTATTTTATATCTATGCCGTAGCTCGCCCCGGGGTTGCGGCAAGCACTTTAGAACAAGCGTTATTGCAGGCGCTAAGCGCGTTGGCCCAAAACGGCGTAACCGCGAATGAGCTCGAAAAAGCTAAAAATATTCAGCTAATGAATTTTTATCGCGAGATGCAAACCATTAATGGTAAAGCCGATAACATTGGTACTTACCAATTGTATTTTGGTGATTACCGCAAGTTATATCAAACAGCCGAACTGTTTAATCAAGTGAGTGCCGCCGATATTCAACGGGTGGCCGCACGCTATTTAACTCGGGCAAACCGTACCGTTGGCATTTTGGCCGCTAACGAGGAGACCGATCAATGAAACACTTTATCAAGAATAAGCTAGCGGTAGGTCTTGTGCTGGCCACCAGCCTTGTGCTCAGTGGTTGCAGCCTGACTGCACCTGCAGTATCCGCCCCTGCGTCAAATGCTAGCGATAACGCACCGTCGGTATCGGCATTTAAGTTACCGGATTATCAGCAAATGGTGCTGCCCAATGGCTTAACGCTGTATTTAATGCCGCAACATGAAGTGCCTTTATTAAGTGTGCAAGCGGTCATTAGCGCCGGTGCCGTGCTGGATCAGCGCGGTGGCGAAGCCTTTTTAACCGCACAAAGCCTGTTGTTAGGTGCTGGCGATAAAAACAAGCAACAGCTAGAGCAAGCCACGGATTTTATTGGTGCCAGTTTAAATAGCGTGGCCGGTAAAGAAGCCAGCTACCTCAGCATGAACTTTATGCAAAAAGATACCGACAGTATGCTGGATATTTTAGCGGCGGTGCTAAGGCAACCGACGTTTGATACGACAGAATTTAGCAAATTACATGCGCGGTTAGTGGCACAACAGCAACAAGCCAAAGAAAGCCCGAGAAATGTGATTGGCAGTTATTTTGATGCACTGCTATATGGCAGCCATCCTTACGCCAAAGCCAGAAGCGGCAGTGAGCAATCATTAGCTTCACTGGATTTAAAAGCGGTTACTGAGTTTTATCAGCGTTATTATCAACCGGATAATATTGCCATTGTGGTCACCGGTGATTTTCAAGTGAGCGAGCTGACAGCACAACTGACGGCGCGTTTTGCTGACTGGCAAGGCCAAAGTGCAGCAAAACCAGCATTAGCTGAGGTCAGTAAGCCCAGCAAAGCGCGGGTGTTGTTAGTCGATAAAGCCGATGCGACTGAGACCACATTGATGTTCGGTGGTGTCGGGGTAAGTCAAAACAACCCTGATTTTGTTGGCTTAGAAGTGGTCAATACCATTTTAGGTGGCCGTTTTACCTCATGGTTAAATGATGAGCTGCGCGTTAACAGCGGGCTGACCTATGGCGCGCGTTCAGGTTTTAGTGCGTTAAGCCGCGGTGGTGCTTTTCAGATCAGTACCTTTACCCGCAGCGAAACCAGTCAACAAACCATTGAATTGGCGCTGAAAACCTACAGTAAACTGTGGCAGCAGGGCATCGACCAGGCCACCTTAGACTCGGCTAAAGCTTATGTGAAAGGCCAGTTTCCACCAGATTATGAAACGAATAGCCAGTTAGCGAATTTACTCGGTAATATGCATTTGTATCAGCTAGATAAGGGCTACATTAACGACTTTGAGCAAAAAGTGGATAGCCTGACCTTAGCTGACACACAGCGGCTGATTCAGCAATATTTCCCACAGCAACAGTTGCAGTTTGTGTTAGTGGGTAAGGCAGATGAGCTAGCATCTTTTGCGCAAACGCTGGGCGAAGTGACTCGGGTATCAATTCAAGCGGATGGCTTTGCCGCCAGTCGTTAATCAATCGACCTTTCTTGTTGGGCTAATCTTTTTGGCTTAACTTACTGAAAAATCGCTGGTCAGCTTAAGCTACCAGCGATTTTTTTATGTCAGCTAAGGTCCTCAAACTGTTTACATCAGCTACATCGATGCATAACGGCCATTTGCCCATCGCATTCTGCTTTCATCATATTAGTCGATTAAGGCAATCGTTTTAATTCACTCTAATCTATTAGCCAATTGCTATACTCTTTTAGTGCGTTGTTATCCAAGCCAAACAGACATGCCGGCATGGGTAAATCAACTTGTAGCTCACACGACTGCGCTGCAATCTTTAGAGTGAAATACCGTTTTTACTACAGGTGTAGAAACGTAAACGCAAAGGAACCTTATAATGAAAACACCACGTTTTAATAAAACCGCTGTGGCGATAGCCATGAGTATGTTGCTGTTGTCTGGCAGTGCCTTAAGTGACAATCATGGTAAAGCCGAAATGACCAAGCCCAAAGGTGCAGTGGGCACAGGCATGGCTAAAGAAGGCCAAGCGAGAAGTAATCAATTCTGGTGGCCGGATCAGCTGGATCTGTCTGCACTGCGCGATCATGATGCGCGTTCAAATCCCTATGGCGCCAACTTTAGTTACGCCGATGCTTTTAACAAACTGGATCTGGATAAAGTTAAACAAGATATCGATAAATTACTGACCACTTCTCAAGATTGGTGGCCTGCCGACTTCGGCAACTATGGCCCGTTTTTTATTCGGATGACCTGGCACAGCGCGGGTACTTATCGCACCCTTGATGGCCGTGGTGGCGCCGGTGGTGGTCAGCAACGCTTTGATCCGCTAAATAGCTGGCCTGATAATGGCAATTTGGACAAAGCTCGTCGTTTGTTATGGCCAATTAAACAAAAATACGGTGAGTCGTTATCGTGGTCTGATTTAATGGTGCTAGCAGGTAACGTTGCGCTGGAAAATATGGGTTTTAAAACCTACGGCTTTGCTGGTGGCCGAGCGGACGACTGGGAACCAGATATGGTGTACTGGGGGCCAGAAGTCGAAATGTTAGCCAGTGATCGTGAAGATCGCGATGGCAAGTTACAACGGCCGTTAGGTGCCACCCACATGGGCTTAATTTATGTCAATCCAGAAGGGCCAAAAGGCGTGCCGGATCCTATGGGCTCAGCGAAAAACATTCGGGTCGCGTTTGAGCGGATGGCTATGAACGACGAAGAAACCTTGGCGTTGATTGCCGGCGGTCACACTTTCGGTAAGATGCACGGTGCGCACAAACCCGCGGATTGTGTAGGTGCAGAGCCTGCTGCTGCCGGTATTGAAGAGCAAGGTTTAGGCTGGAAAAACAAATGCGGTAAAGGTCACTCTGAAGATACCGTCACCAGTGGTTTAGAAGGCGCCTGGACACAAGCACCAACGCGTTGGACTTCGCTGTATTTAAGCAATTTACTGAATTTCGAGTGGAAACAAACACGTAGCCCAGCCGGTGCTATTCAATGGATCCCTACTGATGAGTCATTACATACCGTAGTACCGGATGCGCATATTAAAGGTAAATTTAACCCGCCCGTGATGACCACCGCCGATATGGCGTTAAAAGTGGATCCGGAATATCGCAAAATTGCGGAGCGCTTTTTAGCTGATCCTGAAGAGTATCGTTTAGCTTTTGCTAAGGCTTGGTACAAGTTAACGCACCGCGATATGGGACCACCACGTAACTTCTTGGGTAAAGACGTGCCGCAAGATATCTTGGTGTGGCAAGATCCGATTGATGAAAAAACTAAATCGACCCTTGATGCCAAAGCCGTTAAAGATCTTAAAGCCAAGATTTTAGAAACGGGTTTAAGCGTGCCTGAGTTAGTGCGCGTGGCTTGGGCTTCTGCAGCCAGTTACCGGCAATCTGATATGCGGGGCGGCGCAAATGGTGCGCGTATTGCGTTAGCACCGCAAAAAGACTGGGCGGTGAATAACCCAGCTGAAACCGCCAAGGTGTTAGCGGCGTTAACCGAAGTGCAAAAAACCTTTAATGCGCGCTCTAATAGACGCCAAGTGTCGTTAGCGGATTTAATCGTGTTAGGCGGTGCTGCGGCGATTGAAAAAGCCGCAAAAGATGCCGGTTATACTGTTAATGTGCCTTTTACACCGGGTCGCGGTGATGCTACTCAAGCGCAAACCGACGTCAATTCGTTCAGTTTGTTAGAGTTAAGTGCAGACGGTTTTAGAAACTACTTTGACAGCAAAAACAGCTACCGCTCACCAACGGAAATGTTAGTGGATAAAGCCGATCAGTTAGATCTGAGCGTACCGGAAATGACGGTGCTAGTAGGCGGCTTACGGGCACTCGATGCTAACCACAGTGGCAGTAAACACGGTGTGTTAACCACTAAACCTGGCACATTAAATAACGACTTTTTCGTTAACTTGTTAGACATGTCAACCGTGTGGAAAAAGTCGGCTACCGATGGCGTTTACGAGGGCTTTGATCGCAAATCAGGCGCACAAAAATGGACGGCAACGTCAGTGGATCTGATTTTTGGGTCAAATTCAGAGCTGCGTGCGGTGGCCGAGGTTTATGCCTTTGATACCTCTAAGCAGAAATTCGTTAACGATTTCGTGGCGGCGTGGAGCAAAGTGATGGAGTTGGATCGCTAAGTCAGCGAAGCCATTTTGCTAAGTCGTCATACAACAAAGCCCTGTGGTTAACAACACAGGGCTTTTATTGTGGCAGTGCCGCAACAGCATCAGCGCAAAATTAACACATAATACGCAGCAAGCAGCGTCAATGGCCTGCTATGTTAGCGATGAAAAGCACCAGCCCGCTCAGGCTGATAAATAATCTCTTCAATGGTAATCGTTGACATATTGCCGCCAGGCAATGGCCAGTTAATCACATCACCGATCGACAATCCCAGCAAAGCACTGCCAACTGGCGCTAACACGGAGATCTGCTGACCGCTTTGATCTAAATCCTTCGGGTATACCAGCGTCAGTGTACTGGTTTTACCTTCAGCAAAGCGAAAGCGTACTGTTGAGTTCATACTGACCACATGAGGGGGCAGTTGTTCTGGTGCAACGAGTGTGGAACGCTCGATTTCTTGGCGCAAGGTCTCGGTCGCCATGCTCGTTGTTTTTTGCGCTCTTAGTAGGGCATCTAATCGATCATAATCCGTTGTGGATAACATAATGTCAGGGGTGTGCATTATAGGCTCCTTATTTTGCCATGTTGAACATGCAGTATGGTGAGTACTCGAAAATGTAATGGGTGACACAATAGCGATAAGTGAATGTCGGTATTAACCGTCTTGCCCAGCATGGCGCTACCCAGCGGCGACAGTAATGAGATGCGGCCCGAACGGTAACAAGCGTGAGCCGGTGCCACTAACTTTAACCAACCCCTTAAGCCGGTTTGGCCATTTTCTAATTCCACGGTGCTGCCTTGGCGGATCACCGTGTTGATATTCAGCTTAGGTTGGGTTTGGCTGTCGGCTAAAAAATGCAACGTATTTGCAAGCTGCTGTGCCGAAATAGGCAAAAATTCATGGCAAGCCAGCAATGCAACCCAGCGATTAACAAAAGTGTTTGCGGGGTCGGGATAACAGAAATGCATAACAACTCCAGTACAGAGCAGTAAAAATCTAGTTAATAATGAGGTATTAAGAAATCAATATGGGATCTTTAGCCGATTTTGCGCAGGGCAAAACCGGCCTAAGAATGGAAGGCGATAACGTTATGTGTGTGGCAGTGCGCGTTTGCTGTGCCAGTGCGGATTAAATGAATAGCATGCATGCAAACACCATAGTGTAAGCCTATCGAAAAGGCAAGTTGTTCGGCACTGAAGCGTGCGGTGCAAAATAAGGCGTTGATAAAAGCGAGCTCAGCTTAATGCTGCTTGTGAATATGCCGTGTGCGCTTTATGATCCGCTTGTTTTCTTGCTGTGTAAATTTACCATTTATTAATACTTGCAAATGAGCCCTTCATGACTAAAACCCGCTCTATGGTCACCCTTATTAGCGCCTTTATTGCTTTAACTCCGCTCACCACACAGGCGAGTAGCTGGGATTTTTCTGGCGGTGTCGTGCTGACACATCAACAAACCGATGAGCAACAGGTGGCAAATGAAACTGCGGCTTCAGCGGATTTACTGCTAACAAAACAGCAGCTCAGTGGCAGTTGGGTCATACATCTAGAAGCGTCCTCTAGCCCAAAAACGGCAGGGATCAGCCGTTTATTGCCCGAGGCTAACACCGATGCGGCTTCGGCTTTGTCCAAAGAGGATAATGGCCGCTTTCAGCTATCTGAACTTTTCTATCAACATCAATTTAGTGATCTGCAAACACTTAGCGTGGGTTTAATAGATATCTCCGGTTTTTTTGAACAAAGCCGTATTGCTAGTGATGAAGCCACACAATTTTTAGGCGCGTTTTTTACTGGTAACCCGCTGATTGAATTTCCAGATTACACTTTGGGCGTAGTATACGAACAGCATTTAACCGCCGGGCCAGTGCTTCGTGCAGCCTTTGCCAGTTCAAATGGTTTAGCCGATAACGATGCTCGCTCTTACTCGCAATTGTTAACGGTAAATGAAAAAGATAAAGGGGTGTTTGCCATTACCTCTATTTCATGGCGGCAAAGCGATTATTTATTCCGTTTGGGCGTTTGGGCCAATACTGCGGCCCATGTTCGTTTAGATGATAGCGACCAAGAGCAGGCTAACTATGGTTTGTATCTGTTAGCAGGTTATCAATTGGGTAAACACGCTTGGAATGTGCGTTTAGGTGCGGCAAATGATCGCGTCAGCACCGCGGGGGCCTTTGCTGGCGTCAGTTATCAGTTTAGCCACAACAATTATGTGTTAGGCCTTGCTATGGCGCGAGCCTATGTTGGGCAGCAAATTATCTCAGACGAGCGGCCAGTTAATGCTGACACCCAGCAGTATGAAATGTATTTACGCTATGCGATAACCCCGACCGTTTTTATTACGGCTGATATACAATCCATTGTAAACAGTGATTTTACAGCTGCAGAGGATCAGTCTAATCGTGTTAGCCAAGTCTATGGCGCGCGTTTAACATGGTTATTTGGTTAAGTGTAGATAATTGCGTACTTTCATAATGTGTCAGCAGGTTCTGGAGTGGTCGCATGCCGCCTTTTTATCTTACGCTGTTACCTGATTTACTGTTATTACTCGGCGGCATGGGCTTGCGTCGTGCTTTACCCAGTGCAACCTGGCAAGGTATTGATACCCTAAATTATTATCTGCTATTTCCGGCTTTAATTTTTGTTAGTACCTTACGCAGTGCACCCGCTTGGACTGATTTGACGATCATGGGGACGGGCGTATGGTCGGTTATTTTATTGGCTTGTGCCTTAGGGGCTATGGTGCGCCGTTGGGGGCCAGCGCGTTTTCTTGATTTTGCGGGGATGTGGCAAACCGCTTGGCGTTTTAATACCGCGGTAGCGCTCGCGGTGGTGCAGGTGTTTCCGCCAGACTATCGTGGTTTGATGTCGATTGCGGTCGGGTTAGCAGTCCCCTTAGCCAATATCTTAGCCGTAGCGGCGTTATCACGCGGCCAGCAGTTAACGAAACGGCATATACTTCGCCAGTTAGTTACCAATCCTTTTTTAATTGCCAGCCTCGCGGGTATCAGCTTTTCGTTATGGAATGTCCGTTTACCTGAACCGTTATGGCTTGCGTTAAGCAAGCTGGCGCAGGCGGCGATCCCACTGGCCTTGTTATCGATTGGTGCGGCAATCAACTGGCGGGCTTTGGCACAAATTACCCGTATTCAGCTAGCACTAAACAGCATTAAGCTACTGATTTTACCTGCTGTTATGTTGCTGGCTAGCCAATACTTAGGTTTAGCGGCAGCGCCAAGCGCCGTGCTGGTGTTATTTGCTGCTTTACCCACGGCCGCGGCTGCGCATGTGTTGGCCTCGGTATTTGGTGCTGATCGGCAAAGTGTGGCGACCTTAATTGCACAATCGACCGTTTTGGGTTGTTTGACCTTGCCGCTGTGGTTGCTTCTGATTCAACAGCTGATACTATCGTCCTAATTGGCAGCAATGCGGATAGCCGCTTTTAATCTACTTATCAAGGAACTCGTCATGGCAACAGCATATCGGGAATACAAAGTTTTACATATAGCCGAGGGCGGCTGTGGCACCATCTTTTTGGGCGCATCGGGATTACCTTTAAAAAAAGTAGAAGCCGAGTTAAACGCGCAGGCGGCACAAGGTTGGCAGGTGGTTTTTCAAGTGATTGAGCAAAAACGTTTTTGGCTGTTTTGGAGCCGTGAAGCGATGATCGTTACCTTAGGGCGTTAAATGCTCAAGCCGTTGCTGTTAAAACTAATCACTTATTATCGGCGAACCGGCGGTGGTCAGCGCTGGTTTGCGGTTGACTGCAATTTTGAACCCACCTGTTCTGCTTATACCTATATTGCAATTGAGCGCTATGGTGTGCGCCGTGGTGTGTTATTGGGTTGGCAACGGATCCGCCGTTGTAGCCAACATGATAGTTTTTGTAAATGTATCGAGCCGGTACCGGAGACTTTTGATGCTAAAGCAAACTGAGGTGGATGCTCAGGAAGAGGCGCTACGCTTGCGCGCAGCGGCCTTGCCCGATGCTCACCGCCAAGCCTTTTATCAAATAGTAAAAGACCAACTGAAAGATCCTGATACCTACGCTGCCCTGAACTGGTTTTTTGTAGCGGGTTTACATCACTTCTATCTGCGGCAATGGCTGCATGGTCTGCTGAATATCTTAAGCTTTACACTGGGTGTCGCGTTATTGTTTACCAGTGTTTGGTTGACCGGTATCGTGCTGATCCTGTTAGTGAGCGTATACGAGTTTTATCAGTTGTTCCGTGCCCAAATTATCGTGCAGGATTGGAATAATCAATTAATGAACCGATTACTGGATAGTGGTGATTATCTTAAGCAAAAAGCTGAACACCTTTAACTAAACCGCCATTTACTGATACCAAGCCAGTGTACTGTGTGATCTAACACACCACGGCTTGGTATGAACCCACTTACTGTTTTAATTGCTGCTGGAGTTACCTTATGCGCATTGTCATATTATTTTTGTTGCTCTGTTCCTGCAATAGCGTTGCCACGACGCAGTGGCAACGTTTAGCTGATATGCCACTTGCGGTGCAGGAAATTTATCCTGCAGCACATAACGGCAAAATCTTCGTTGCCGGGGGGCTTAGTGATAGCCTGGATATGAGCGTGCAGCAAATGACCGCACTGGTGCAAGTGTACGATCCTGCTACCGATAGCTGGTCATTAGCAGCAGAGTTACCTGCACCGCGGCATCATGCTTATTTGGTGTCGGTACAACAGCAGTTATTCCTGTTCGGTGGTTTTGTCGAGGCGAATGATGGCCGTTGGAGCGCCAGTGCAGATATTTTGCGTTTAGATGAAGCGGCTAAGCGTTGGCAAAAAGTGGGGCAACTGCCAAAGCCGTTAACCGAAACCACTGCGGTGGTGCTTGGCAATAAAGTGCATTTCGCTTCAGGTCGTTCACCGATTGCTCTAGAAAATGCGCAGTGGCGCGATCAAGCCGATGTGAACTGGCACTGGATCTTTGACCCTGCCACTTTAAGCGTGCAAGCGGCACCGGCACTTTCACAGGCGTTTAATAGCGCTGCTGCCGTTAATTTGGCTGAACAATTTTATGTCGTTGGTGGTCGGCAAGTAGGGGGCAGTAATTTAGCGCTGATGCAACGTTTTGATACACTAAGCGGTAAATGGCAAACGTTAGCCCCGTTACCCCAGGCGCAAGGCGGCCTAGCAGCAGCTGTGATTGATCAGCAAATATGGGTATTTGGCGGTGAGTACTTTACCGACGGCGGCGGTGTGTATAGCGACGCTTGGGCTTATCAGCCCGAAAGTAATACTTGGCAAGCACTGCCTGCCATGCCGATTCCACGGCATGGTTTAGGTGCCGTGACCTTAGATAACGTAATTTACGTGATCGGCGGCGCTACCACCGTGGGTTTAAAAGATACCTCAGCGGTATTACAAAGCGTGCGTAAGATACAATAGTGGTTTAAAGCTTTGTGGATAGCGTTTTTATATTGTTTTTGACCTGATGAGCAACGAAAACGGTAGCTTTAAACGTGCTGTTAATCTTAACCACGCAGACTTGTCAAGCCGTTGGGTTAGATAACTTTTAGCCTTTCGTAAGCCTCTCGCAATAAAAAAGCCTAGCAGCGCTACTTTAAGGCGTGCCGCTAGGCTGTAATCGTTTGTTGCTTTTATTGTAACTCGTTAGCCATTCAATAAAATACGTAATGAACGTGATTGCACTGCGGGTTCAGCGCTAGGCTGAGTCTGTGGCTGATCTTTATGCACTCTAAAGCGTGAGGCAATGCCATGCAGTTCTACACCTAATTGACTGAGATCTGAACTTGCCGCGGCGGTTTCTTCACTGGCACTGGCCGTTTGTTCTGCTATATCTTTAATACGGTTAATATTACGATTAATCTCCTCAGCGACCGTGCTCTGTTCTAAGGCTGCTGCGGCAATTTGATGATTCATCTGTTGGATACTGCCTATCGCGGCGGTAATTGTTTCAATAGAATTACTGGCTTGGTGTGCACTTTCTTTCGTGGTGTTAGCCAACGCATTGCTTCGCGCCATACTCGCAGTTGCTGCAGAAGCTTTTTGTTGTAAGGTGCTAATTAAATTTTCAATTTGTACGGTCGATTCTTTTGTACGAAAGGCCAAATTTCGAACTTCATCAGCAACTACCGCAAAACCCCGACCCGCATCACCGGCGCGTGCTGCTTCAATCGCGGCATTCAATGCTAATAAATTCGTTTGCTCTGCCACGCCTTTAATCACATCCAATATGGTGCCGATATTCGAAGTTTGTTGCATCAAGCTATCGATGGTTTCAGACGAATCTTGCACTTCAGTGACTAGATCATTAATTTGTTGCATAGCCGTTTTTATAACGCGCTCACTTAATGTTGCTTGTTCAGCCGAGGTATTCGCTGTGTTAGATGCATCTTCTGCGCTTTGTGCTACATCTTGCACGGTTGCGGCCATTTGATTCATTGCGGTGGCGGCTTGTTCGGTTTCTGCCCGTTGCTGACTTGCCCCTGCTGAGTTTTGTGTGGATACCGCTGCCATTTGTTCAGTTGAGCTGGCCAGTTGGCTAATGCCGGCGGCTAGCTGAGAGATAATCCCACGCAAATTCTCAGTCATTTTCTGAGTAGCTTGCATTAATTGTCCCAGTTCGTCATGGCGATCTTGAGGTAAGTCTTCTGTCAGGTCGCCGTCAGCAATTTTATTGGCCACGGTTACCACTTGTCGAAGAGGCGAAACAATCGCGCGTGTAATTAAAGCGGCTATACTAAAACCTAATAACAGGGCGATAATGGCTGTAACAATCACTAAAATTTCACGAGTTTGCGCCATACTCTCTAACCGAACCATTTGTCTAGACGCTGAATCTGTCGCATATTGCATGGTTAAGCGTGCATGTTCGCGCATGGCACTTTCTGTTTCTTTACCGTTATCAATGGAGGCTTGATAGGCATCAAATTGTTGTTGATAACGGTTAAGCTGTAAGGTTATGGCTTGAAGTTGTTGGCTTAAATCGCTATCCGTAACGCTCGTTCGTAACTGTTGTATTTTGCCTTGTAAGTTATCAATGTGCGCTTGCAGAATTTCTGCATCTGCAGTGTCTTGACGCATCACAAAGTTTTTCTCATCTTTACGTGCAGTTAACATTACCTTGGCGGCATTACCGGCTAAACTTGATAGCTGCAATGACGCACGTTGTGTTTCATCAGCATTTTGAGCAATTAATTGATAGGTTTGTTGGTTAAGCTGTTGTTCTATTTGATTGAGCATTTCAACGGTGTTTCGCGCTGCCAACTCCATCTCGTTTTGCCGTTGTAAATTTGCAGCCGTTAAACCTTCAAACTGTAAAAAGGATGTTTGATAAGCGCGTGCGCTTTGCTTTAAATCGGCAATAAGTTGTTTGCTTTCTAAGGTGGAAAACTCATTAGCGGCTAATTCTGCAAGGGCGATAACTTGATTAATGGTTTCTTTATTTAAGTTAGCGGCACTGCCATCTTGGCGAATAATAAATTCCTTTTCTTGCATGCGCGCCGTGTTCACTAGCGTATCAATTTGACTAACTTGGTTCACCAGCGCAAAACGTTCGACTATGCTGACCATTGACTGATAACTGACAATACTTATGCCGAGTAAGATCAATAAGACAATGCTGAAGCCACCGATGAGTTTTTTGCTAACGCTGAGGTTTAAGAATAGAGTGGTAACCCACATTTGATGCTCCTTTATCAATGTTGTTTGTGGTCAAACACGTGCCGATACTCCATGTCACGGTTGATAGCAATCAAGGTGTTATTGTTATAAAAAATAATAACCATAAAAAATGTAACAGAATTAAAGCGAATTACCATCAATTTTTTCTAATAAATGGAATTTTGTATTTAAGATGATTAATTTAGGTTTTTTTAAAGTAAATACTCTTATGATTTAATGACATTTTTGCACTATCAAGTTAGTTTGTTAGCCTTTTTTTCATGATATTTACCTATTGTTAGCTCGTTACTTTTTACTGTATCCGCTTCTTTTCGGTATAATTTGCCGCAAAACTCGATAAACAGAGCATGGCGACGAACTTACATTCGGTTTTTTATTGTTTCAAAGCGCTTTAACCTGCTGACCAAAGAGATTGAATTTTATGAAGCATCCCGCACCACATTTTTTAGCTTGCCTCGCGCTTTTTCTGCTGGTTGCTTGCCAACCTAAACTCGAAGAGCTTAAGTCTTCAACAGCACAACCCGCACAAGTTAAATTACGCATTTTAGAAACGGCCGATTTACATGCCAACATGCTGGATTTTAATTATTACAGCGGTCAAACCGATCCAAGTTTGGGCTTGGCGCGCACCGCCAGTTTAATTAAAGCGGCCAGGGCCGAAGTACAAAACAGCGTGTTGGTGGATAATGGCGATCTGATCCAAGGCAGCCCATTAGGTGATTACATTGCGCAGCGCGGCTTAGCAGAGGGTGAGATCCACCCGATCATGCTGGCGCTAAATACCCTTAATTATGATGTTGCTACCCTGGGCAATCACGAGTTTAACTTTGGCTTACCGTTTTTATATCAAACGCTGGCGGGGGCTAATTTTCCGTATACCAGTGCCAATATTTATTGCGCGACAACGCAGTGCCGCCCGGGTGTCGAGCAGGGCGATCATTTATATCCACCTTACATTTTGCAGCAAAAACAAGTTATTGATACTCAAGGGCAACCGCAGCAAATCACTATTGGCTATATTGGCTTTGTGCCGCCGCAAATCATGTCATGGGATAAACAACATTTACATGGCCAGCTGCGGGTAGACAGTATTATTGACACCGCAAAGCGCATGGTGCCCGAAATGCAAGCGGCCGGTGCCGATGTAATTATTGCGATTGCTCATTCGGGTTTGGGTCATACGGGCGCAGAAGTTGATCCGATGGCTGAGAATATGGTGTATGCCTTAACACAGGTACCCGGCATTGCCACGGTGTTGTTTGGCCACAGCCATGCAGTGTTTCCCGCGGCGCAATTTCAGCATCTACCTAGCACGGATATCACGCAGGGCCTGCTCAACGGTATTCCGGCCGTGATGCCAGGGCGCTGGGGGGATCATTTAGGTCTGGTCGATTTGACCTTGCAGCAAAACGCCGGTAAGTGGCAAGTGGTCTCTGCTCAAGCGCAAACTTTAGCGGTGTTTGACAATGCCACTCAGCAGCCGAATGTGGAGGCTGATGCTGCTATTGTTGCCGCTGTTGCTGAGGCGCATCAAGGCACTATGGCCTTTATGCAGCGTAGTATTGGTATGGCCTCTGCCGATATGTACAGCTTTTTAGCACAAATTCAGGATGATCCTACTGTGCAATTGGTTGCCGATGCGCAACGAGCGCGAGTGGCCGAGCTATTGCCGCCGGAATTGCAAGATATCCCGCTCTTGTCAGCTGCTGCGCCGTTTAAAGCTGGTGGTAAGCTTGAGAGCAGCAACGATGCTGAGCAATATATTCAAGTCAGCCAAGGGCCGTTAAGTTTTCGTAATGCTGCCGATTTGTATTTGTATCCGAATACTGTTGTCGCAGTAAAGTTAAACGGGGCTGAGCTCAAAGATTGGCTGGAGTGTTCTGCTAACCAATTTTTACAAATTGATCTGACGTCAACGGCGCCACAAACACTGATTAACTTGGCGCATTCAGCGTATAATTTTGATGTGATTGATGGCATCTATTACCAAATTGATGTTAGCCAACCAAGCAAATTTAATCAGCGCTGTGAATTAGTGAATGCATCGGCAAACCGCATTGTCGATTTACGTTATACCGACGCCAATGGCAAAGTGTATCGGGATGCCGAGTTTGCGGCCAAAAGCTTTATCGTCGCCACCAACAACTATCGGGCTTATACCGGCATGTTTGCGGGTACCGGCAGTGATAAGGTGGTGCTGGAATTACCCGACACCAATCGTGAAGCCCTGGTGGCCTATATTGAGCAGCAATCGCAGTATGATGCTGCCAGCGATCGTTATCTTAGTGCGGTGGATCCGCAAGCGGATCATAATTGGCGTTTGTTGCCACTGAAAAGCGCGGTGCAATTAGATTTGCGCTTTAAAACCCGTGATTCAGTAGCCGCGCAGCAGTTCATTCAGGCGAATCAGTATTGGCCAATGACGAAGCTGGCGAGCGACAATGTTGGCTTTGCGGAGTATCGGCTCGATTTGCAAGTGGCAGCGCCAGCTAATTAGACCTCGCTAGAGATTGTGTGCAGTTAAGAACGCTGTTGGCTAACGTTTTCGTAACAGCAGCAGGGAGGCTGCGCAGGCTGAAAGGGCACAGGGAGGTGATGTGCTGCTTTGAGCGAAAAACAGAAATACCTGCCGCATCAAAATGTCTATGCGCATGTCCGCAATAACTTATAAATAAATAACTTTTTCGCCGTTGGCGAGTAACTTTCTTTTGTTTCGCCAAAAGAAAGTCACCAAAGAAAACTCGACCCACGTTGCGGCGAAAGCCCGTTCAATTTTGCCCGCCCAAGGCGACGAGGTAACTCGCTCGGCGCTACCGCCCCTCACTCAAACACCCCTCGTCTTAAAACCTTGGACGTGCAAACTTGCTCGGCTTGCAACGTAATGGGATTAACAGCACAGACACTTCGGATTGATGCGGGGCGAGTTAACAGCGAAGTAAACTTTGGCTGGAGACGTCTTTTTCAGGGATGAAAAAGAGGAGCGTACAAGGATGTATTTAAAGCGTGCTCCAGCCGAAGCTTTACGCAGCGTTTAACGTTTTCGCCGTTGGCGAGTAACTTTCTTTTGTTTCGCCAAAAGAAAGTCACCAAAGAAAATTCGACCCACGTTGCGGCGAAAGCCCGTTCAATTTTGCCCGTCCAAGGCGACGAGGTAACTCGCTCGGCGCTACCGCACCTCACTCAAACACCCCTCGTCTTAAAACCTTGGTCGTACAAACTTGCACGGCTTGCAACGTAATGGGATTTAAAAGCGCATCAGACTTAGGCGTATTTCGGTTTAAAGATTCTTACAGCCAAAAACTGAAAGCGGTCTTTGCTGATTGCCCTGTGAAATGTCTGCAACATTGCACAAACAAGCTATTCAGCTAAGCGAATATCGCTCTGGCTTTTATTCCCCTTAGAGCGAGCCGACTGATCATCGTTGACCAAGGTTTTAAGAAAACGGGTGTTTGAGTGCGGCGACGAAGCATAGCGTCAGTGACGTTTTTGCCTTGGACAGCGCATGAGCAGCCGGGCTTTCGAGCGGAGGTGGGGCATTTTCTTTGGATACTTTCTTTTGGCGACGCAAAAGAAAGTATCTCGCCAACGGCGAAAACGTTAAGGGGCTTGGTATCTGCCCCCGAAGCTATATTAACTTTAACGCAGCAGACAGAAAAGGCAAAAAGCAAGACCTGACCCTTTAGTCCCAGTGCTCCGTTCAACTTTGCCAGAACGCGCCGTGAACCCTTCCCTGGGGGCTCCTGTTTTTCATCCATGAAAAACACGGTTCTGGACAAAGTGAACTTCGCACTTAACGCCTCGTTTTGTTGTTGCCATTAACCCGTATCACCTTGTTAACAAGCTACGCACAAAACAGAGCCGTTAGCGGCATTTGAGCCATTTATCGTATTAGTGCGTATGTCAGTCTGATCAATCTTGACTGAACGCATGGCTACGGCCAGTTTACACAGGTTGTTACTTTTGCAACCTGGTCATGAATACATTAACTAAAAAGATAAGAGACTACTTAATGAATAAATCCATTCTCTCGCTTGCGGTATCGCTGGCCTTATTGGCCGCGCCGATTGCCGCCCAAGATGCCAAGCCTGCTGCTGCCGAAAAAAAAGAACAAACCTACAGCAGCATGATTGCCAACAAAACCGCGATAAACGGTTTATTTACGCTGTATGTTGATGAAAAAACCGGTGAGCATTTAATGATGATCACGGAAGCGCAACTCGACAAACCGTTTTTGTATTTCGCGAAAACGCTGGATGGCGTGACCGATGCAGGGCATTTCCGTGGCTCGTATCGGGGTACTAAGCTGATTGAATTTCGTCGTTACTTTGATCGCATTGATGTGATCAGTAAAACACCACGCTTTTACTTTGACCCAAACAGTGCTTTAGCGCGCGCCGCTGACGCGAATATCAGTGAAGCCGTATTAGCTACGCTGAAAATTGAAAAGCAACAGCAAGATAAGTTTCTAGTTAAAGCCGACAAGCTATTTTTAAGCGAAGACTTAACCAAAGTATCGCCGTGGGCGAACCCGAACGATCCCAACGCCAAAAAACGTTTTAGCCTAGGCAAATTAGACGATAAAAAATCACGTATCGTGCAGCATCGCCCTTACCCGAATAACCTTGATGTCGTCGTAGATTATGTGTTTGCCGACGGCAACCCAGGCGTTCGTGGCAGCAATGCCCTAAGCGATCCGCGCTCTGTTTCTATCAAGTTTCAACATTCTTTTATTGCTTTGCCTGAGAATAACTTTGTGCCGCGTTATGACGATGCGCGCATTGGTTACTTCACCACCCAAGCAGACAATATGACGTCAGAAGATTGGGCGCCGTTTCGGGATGTGATCCATCGTTGGGATCTGCAGAAAAAAGATCCGTCAGCGGCGGTATCTGAGCCTGTTAAACCGATCGTTTGGTGGATTGAGAACACCACACCTGTAGAGTGGCGCGACACTGTCAGAGACGGTGTATTAGCATGGAACAGTGCTTTTGAAAAGGCCGGGATTAAAAACGCCATTGAAGTGCGTATCCAGCCGGATGATGCCGATTGGGATGCGGGTGATATTAACTACAACGTATTACGTTGGACCTCGTCACCACAGCCACCTTTTGGCGGTTATGGCCCGTCGTTAGCTAACCCGTTAACAGGCGAGATCTTAGGCGCCGACATCATGCTTGAATACGTGTTTATGAAAAACCGCTGGATCTTCGACAAGCTGTTTACTGAAGGTGGCACAGCGCAACTGGCAACAGAAGAAAGCCAGCACCAGCATGCCGATGGTTTGTACTGCTCAGCCGGGCACCAACTGCAAGAAAGTTTTATTTTGGCCAAAAGCTTAGGTAATGGCCTTGATATTGACCAAAACGACATTATGCGCCAAGGCCTAATGGAGTTAATTTTGCACGAAGTAGGCCATACACTGGGGTTAAACCACAACATGCGCGCTTCTAACTTGTGGAATGCCAAAGAAGTGCATGACAAGAGCAAAACCCAAGGGATTTTAACCGGCTCGGTGATGGACTACACGCCAATCAATGTTGCGCCCATTGGTATGGCACAAGGCGACTTCTTCCAAGTAAAACCCGGCCCTTATGATGATTGGGCCATTGAGTTTGGCTACAGCGCCGCGTTAAGTGATCCTGCAGCAGAGCAAGCGCGTTTAGAGAAAATCTTAGCGCGTTCAGTTGAGCCTGCTTTAGCTTTTGGTAACGATGCGGATGATATGCGCACGCCAGGGCGACACATTGATCCACGCGTGATGATTGGCGATATGTCTTCAGAGCCTGTTGTTTATGCGGCCGATCGCATGCGTTTGTTAGAGAAAATGATGGCAGAGCTATCAACTACCGCTGTTACCGAAGGCGACTCTTACCAGCGTTTACTCACTTCAGCGAACATGCTGTTTGGCCAATACCGCAGCCAAGCCGGTGTGGTATCGCGGCAAATTGGTGGGGTTTATGTTGAGCGTAATGTCGCGGGTGCCCCTACCGACAAGCAGCCTTTAACACCAGTGCCATTAGCGCAGCAACAAGCTGCGATGAAGTTACTGAGCGAAAAAGTGTTTGCGCCGGATGTATTAGCGGTAATGCAGCCGTTATACAGCCAGTTATTACAGCAACGTCGGGGCTTCACGCACAGCGGTCGTAACTTAGATCCTAAAGCGCATGAGATGATCTTAGGCATGCAAAAGTCGGTGCTAGATCACATCCTGCACAAAGCCGTGTTACAGCGTATTTCTGACTCAGCACTTTATGGTAATGAGTACAGCTTAACGCGCTTTATGAAAGATCTGACCGACAGTATCTTCGTTGACCCACGTAAAGCCACTTCAGTAAGTCATAACCTGCAAGTGGAATATGTGAAACGGCTGATTGCCGCTGCCGGTTTAGAAAAACCAAGCGACTATGACAATCTGGCGAAAGCGGCCGCCTTGTTGCAGTTGAATAACATTCAAGCCAGCAAGTTACCGCGAAGCGCGGATGATGCCGCAAAAGCACAAAAAGCCTTAATCGATCTGATGATCAGCAAGGCGCTGCAAAGCTAAGTGAACCGTTAGCGAGAGCAAACACGGCCTAACCCCGATGTGGGTTAGGCCGTTTCATGCGTTAATTAAGAGGGCTACGTTACTCAGATAAATTGCTTGGTAATAAATAACCGACACCGCGTACGGTTTTAATCAGCTCTGGCTGCAGTTTTTTGCGTAAGTTATGAATATGCACTTCAATGGCGTTACTTTCGTTATCACCATCCCAACCGACACTGAGCTCTTCTAGATGCTGGCGCGTTAAAATTTGATCTTTATGCTGCAAAAAATCTTGTAATAACAAAAACTCGCGGCGCGTTAAGTTAACCGCTTGCCCGGCAAAGTCGCAGCTATGATTGGCTAAATCTAACGATACTTTCCCTACCGTCAGTACATCGTGTCGCCGCGTGCTTTGCCGACGCATCAGCACACGGATCCGCGCTTCTAGCTCACGCACATCAAAGGGCTTAATCATATAATCATCTGCCCCAGCATTGAGTAAACTCAGCTTGGTTTCTAGCTGGTCCAAGGCGGTCAGCACCAATACCGGTAAGGTATGCTTTTGTGAGCGTAATTTATCTAAAACGGTTTTAGAAAAGCCATCAGGTAAGCCTAAATCGAGAATAATTAAGTCAAATTCGCTATGATTAATCGCTTGTAATGCCTGGTTACCGGTTTGGCAGTGTTCCAATTGATAACCGGCTTTGCTTAGCGCCGTGACAATACCTTGCGCTAATAATTTATCATCTTCGACTAATAACAAACGCATCGGCTTGCTCCTGCTGCTGGCTAATTCTGCCAAGACATTCATATTATTCACTTAAGATAGGCTTAACGAGGTCTCGCTACAAGCGAGAACCCGTGCTTGCCGTTTTTATATTGGCGAATGAAACACACTATAAAACGCTTGGCGTGTTATTTAGCCTTTTTTTGTTGCGCGAGGCTTAAGGCTTGCATTATTTCTTGGCGACGGCCGAGATCGGCTTGCTCACGGCCGGGTCTATCTGGTGCCGCCAGCGCTTTTTCAAAGGCGGCTATGGCGGCTTGATAGTCTTTTTGTTGCAGTAAAAAATCACCGTAAAAATAGTTAGCATCAATACCGTTAGGGTTAACCGCCAGGCCTTTGAGTAAATATTCACGGGCTTTTTTATCGCTGCCAAAGCCAACAGGCCAGCCAGGCACTTGATAATACAATGAGCCTAAGCTGGTATAAGCCGAGCCATCTAAGGCATTGGCATCCAGCTCAATGGCTTGTTCAAACAAGCTGCGCGCCGCTTTCACTTCACTGAGTGCAGATAAACCGCCCACGGCGCCGGCATAGGTTGAGCGAATAATCCCTTCCCAAATAAGATAATTCGCATCATTAGCGTGTTCGGCACGGGCGGCGCTGGCTGCAGTTAATAACGCTTGATAAGCGCTTTCTTGCTGCTTACCGGTTTGTTGATATTTAATCTCGGCCCAACGCTGTTGCAGCTGTGGTAACTCAATTCCGTAACTGGTCGCGCTGAATAACAAGGCGCTGCTTAACAAGGTACTCACGAGTAAAGATTGATAAGTGTTCATAAAGCCTCTCCTGTCGTCAGCGCTTGGCTGACGTTTTGTTTTGCAAAGCGTTTAATCACCGGTAATTGACCAGTAATGGCGTTATCGACCACCCCTGGCAATACAGCATTGATGCGGATAAACAGTTTTTCCGGATAACCTAAATCTTGATCGTGCATGTGTGCTGCTTGCAGTTGCCGCAGTATTTGGCTGGCAACCCACTGGGGGCTATCGGCCTTGACCTTTAATTGCTGATTCATTTGCTGCATCGCCGCGCTGTTCATCTCGGTTTGGGTGGCGCGAGGCGCGATATGACAAATTTGACGTGGGCTATCGGCCCACTCACGGCGGAGTGCTTGAGCAAAACTGCGCAGGCCCGCCTTACTGGCACCATAGGCGGCAAAACCGGGATAACCGATGGCGCCTAAGCTTGAGCCAATATACAGTAAGCGCGCATCGGCACTTAATCGCGGCAATAAGCTTTGTGTTAGCTGCATTGGCGCCAGTAAATTGGTATTAATTAGCTGGCTTAGCTGCTCTGCACTTTGATCGCCCAGTAAAGCAAAGTGGTTAGTGCCGGCAGCAAACACCACAGCATCTAATGGCTCTGTGCCTAAGCGCTCTAGCAGGTGCTGTCGACCGGCGCTACTGGTAAGATCAGCGATGACAATATGCGCTGGCCGACTGAGTTTAGCGGCTAAGGCCTGAAGTGCAGCTACGTTTCTACCGGTTAACCAGAGTGTTGCTCCTGCTTGGTCCAGTTGCTGTGCTAAAGCCTGACCAATCCCGCCACTGGCACCGGTTAATAAGACGGCTTTAGCCTGCAATGTCATGCGGCCTCCTGCTGCGATGGCGCGTTTTCGATACTGCGAAAGATATTGCCATACAACTGATAAAATACTTTTGCGGCATGAATGATGGCAGCTTGATCAGCGCTATCGGTAATGGTGTCCATTAATTTTTCAAAAAACGTCAGATGTTCAATATCCAAGCTGCCGTGTGAACGCAGATAACTAAAGGCTTTATTCGGTAAGCCCAATTGCTGTTGAATAATGTCTGCTGCTTGCGTGGCCAAATTAACACTGGTGCCTTCTAGCACTAATACCATACCGAAAAACGCTAACGGATTTTTGCGCAGCACGGTGTCGTAGGCATAAGCCACCATTAACTCGGTTGCTAGGCGGGGCTGGCCATGTCGAACGCTTTCTTTGTCCACACCACAGGCGGCAACATCGTTTAACACCCACTCTTGATGGCCTAATTCTTCCTCAATATATTCGGCAATGGCTTCGCGATAATATTCTTGGTCGCTACGCAGTCTGCTGCCTACAGCCATCAACAAGGGCACAGTATGCTTAACGTGATGGTAGGCTTCGGTTAAAAACGCCTGATACTCAGCCAAATTAAAGCTTTGAGCCGCTAAACAGCGCTGGATCAGCGGTGCGGATAACAGGTATTGCCGCTCATTGCTGGTTTGTGCCATTAGTGTGTTAAAAAAACTCATAAGTTAACTCCTCTTTGGCAGCGACTGCCATAATGGTGGGAATAAGCGGATCGGGTTGTTGCTGATATAGCTGCTCAATGGCGGTTTGATACTGCTCAATAATCGGCTGGCGGCGCAATCGGCCATTGGCGGTTAATTGCTGATTCGCTTGGGTAAATGGGGTGTTTATCACCAATACCGTTCGCAGGCGCGCATAATCAGGTAATTGCGTATTAAGTTGGCTTAATTGCTGTTGTAAAGTCTGTTTGCTGGCATTGGCGCGAAGTGTCAGCACCACACTTAACCAAGGCTTGGCATCTCCTAGCACCATCGCCTGAGCAATGGCGGGGCAACTTTGTAATTCGGCTTCGAGCCATTCTGGCGAAATATTTCGACCATAACTGCTGATCAGCAGATGTTTGCTGCGCCCTTGGATCACCAAATAGCCGTCTTCATCCAGATAACCCAGATCGCCGGTATCTAACCACGCCTCTGGATCGCGTGGCATCTCACCAAGGTAACCACTAAAAAGCTGGCCATTCACTTCAATATGTTGCTGACGCACACGCACAGCAACATGGGGCAGGGGTTTACCCGCACTGTTTTGACGTTGTTGCTGCGGTAAATTTAACGCGACCACAGAGCCCGCTTCCGATAAACCATAACCTTGAAAAATTGGTAACTTCAGCGCTGCCGCCTGAGTTAACAAAGCTTTGGCACAATGCGCACCGCCTACGGCGATAAAGCGAAAGGTGCGGCTTAGCTCAGGATGCTGCCGGCAGATCAGCAGTAACGCTTGTAACAGCTGCGGCGTTAAAATCAAACTGGCTGGCCGATATTGCAATAAGCTGGCAATAAAGGTCGGCAAATCTAAACCCGAGCTGCCAGCCAGGCCGGTTTTAGCGGCGCTAAGCATTAAAACACGCTGCCCTAAACGCAGCGGCAAATACACGCCTGCAACGTTTTCTAATAAAGTGGCCAACGGCAATAAGCAATAATGCAGCTGAGGCGCAGCGCTAAACTGCTCGGCTAAAGCCTGTTGTAAGCCATCGCAGGTGGCGGCTTGTTGTTGCCAGCTTAAGCATACGCCCTTCGGGGTTGAGGTAGTGCCCGAGGTAAAAGTAATTTTGCCACTGCTGATCGGCATGCTGGCAGCATGATGTTCGACCGGGTTAAGGCGCTTTGCCCATAAGCCGTCAATAACCGTTGGCTGACTTTGTTCAGTGGCTTGTGTTTGCAGTAATAATTCAACACCGGCTTCAGCCAACATAAATTGTTGCTGCTGAGCAGAGAAAAACACCGGTACAGGGATGGCAATTTTATTCGCTTGTGCCAATGCCAGATCGGCAATGACCCAGGCGATACTGTTATCACCACTGATCGCAATGCGTTGATACGGCGAGGCGACTAGCCACGCACTGAGGATCGATACTTGCAAAGCCAACTCATGATAACTGAGTTGCTGTTCGCCATCGTCTAAAGCGATGCGATCGGCAAATTGCAGCAACTGAGCATGCGACACGGGCACGGTATTAAGCATAAGAGTGCTCCAATAGGTTAAGTTCGGTACTGATCTGTGTAATTTGCTCGGAAAATAGCCGTTTGATCAGCTGATAGCGGGTGAGTTGTTGCGCACTGGCTATCGCCGGCAACGCATGCCCTGCCATAACGGTAGGTTGTTTTTGATAATAGCGGCCCCAGCCTGTGGGGTTGTCGGCTAATTTGCTCACATCGGCGGGGGCCAAAGCCAGCGGTTGATAATGCAATTTACTCAATAAGGACTGCACTTCACGGGTCGCGGTAAAGGCGATCCATTGGTAAGGCGATGCAGCGATCAGTTCACTTAACACCACCATTAGTAACAAACTGCTGCCACTGCGACTGGCGACCAAATTACCCACTTCTAAAATATGTTGGCGTGGAACCTCAATTTGCTGTTGAGCACTTAATACCTGTTCAATCGGTGCCGGTAAATATTGCTCTAAAAACAAGGGTTGCGAAGCGGCGGCAGTTAAACCCACCACGGCGGTTAATTGCCCGGCGCAGTGCAAGCTTAGTAGCACCGGCATAAAAAAATTGATGTCGGCTTGATGGTGCTGTCGAAATTGCTGTTGAATAAACTGTTCTATCTCAGTGCGATCAGCGCTGTGCCTTGTATGCAGTGTCAATTTACTGCTTTGCAGCGCCAAACAATCGCCAAAAAAAGGGCGGGGCAAAGCGTTAAGCGCAGCGAACTGAGTCATAAGGTGGCCTTAGTAAAGCAAACTGTGACCAATTTAAATGCCGAACCTTAAGACTTTATTAAGACAGCACCCAAGTAGGATCATTTAATACTGAAAGGTAAAAAATTAACGGGATTTAACAGCGATACCCATGAAAGCGAGCCATTTTCGTATATTTGACGTACCTAATGCTTTATGATTAGGCTTTTACAGCAGCTAAAGCAAAAAAAGTGATACTAGTGAGCACTTTAGCGCTAAGCAATTTTACACGAGGCTATTTTGACGCACGCAGCAGTGGCAGAGCGGTTACCTAGTGCCAAAGAATTATGGTTTTTACCACTGGGTGGCTGTGGTGAAATTGGCATGAACCTGAATTTATACGGTCATGACGGTCAATGGTTGATGGTCGATTGTGGTGTAACTTTTTACAACCCGCTGCAGCCTACCACGCAAACATTAACCGCTGAAGTGCAGGCTGCTGATCCTGCCTTTATTAGTCAGCAGCGCGAACGACTTTGCGCCATTATTATTACGCATGCGCATGAAGATCATATTGGTGCCTTGCCGTACTTATGGCCACGCTTGCAAGCGCCCGTGTATTGCACGCCCTTTGCCGCAGAAATTTTACGCCGCAAAATTGCTCGCTCGGGTTTATCAGCAGATATGCCCATTATTGAAATACCGCCCGGCGGCACCTGTCATTGTGGGCCTTTTGTTATCAATTGGCTGAATATCACCCATTCTATTCCAGAGCCGCAGGCACTGCTGATCACCACTGCCGCCGGTAAAGTGTTTCATACCGCCGATTGGAAAATGGATGCGGCACCGATTTTAGGCCGAGCCTTTAAACCGCAAGTGTTTAAACGCTTAGCCAAACAGGGCATTACTGCAATGGTGTGTGATTCAACCAATGCCTTAAAAAGTGGTTTTTCGTTATCTGAAACGGCCTGTTACCAAGCCTTATTAACGGTGATCCAACCGTTTAAACGACGAGTGGTGGTGACCGGTTTTAGTAGCAATATCGGCCGTTTAATCAGCTTAGGGCGCATCGCCAAGCAAAGCGGCCGTTATTTAGCGCTATTTGGCCGCGCCATGGAGAACATGGTGGGCGCGGCGCGGCAATGTGGCTTTTGGCCAGAAGATATTCCACTGATTGCCAACGAGCATGTGGGCTTTTTACCGCCCGAGGAAGTGCTAGTGGTCGCCACCGGCAGTCAAGGCGAGCCTAAAGCCGCTTTAACCAAGTTAGCAGAAGATCGGCATCGGCAATTATTATTAGAGCCTGACGACTTGGTGATTTTCAGTGCCATGCTGATCCCCGGTAATGAAATGCTGATTTCTCGAATGGTCGATAAATTAAAAGCCAAAAAAGTGCAGGTGTTACAACAAGCCGATACCTTATTGCCCATCCATGTATCTGGGCATCCCAACCAAGGTGAGCTGGATCTCCTCTATCGTTATGTACAACCCGAGATTGCCGTGCCGGTGCACGGTGAAGCCGCGCATATGCAAGCGAATGCCCAAGTTGCAAAGCTCGCGGGGGTGCGCCAACAATTGCTTGGGCAAAATGGCGATTTATTTATCCTAGCGCCACAGCGTCGTTGCGTAGCGGGTTTTGCCCATGCGGGTCGAGTGGCAATTAATAACTAAATATCATTTATTTGTTTGTGTCTTAAACCAAGATAAACGGGCCATACCGCAACCACAAAGGTCAAGCTGCCTTTGTGTTTTGTTATACTTCACAAAAAAGCCATTGCACTGTGGCTAACACAGCGTTATTTTGCGCTATCAGCTTGTGCTAGAGGCCTAATTTAACCTTGATGCCGCAAACTCTCAGTCAAAAGGAAGCACAATGCAGCGCGTAGCGGTGGCTCAATTATTCGACGGTGCAAATTGGCATCATAATGTAGAAGTGCTGTTAGCGCAGGGGCGGATCAGTCAGATCCAAGCGGCGAGTGGTCAGGTGTTAGCCGGGATGTTAGTGCCAGGCTTTATCGATTTGCAGGTTAACGGCGGTGGCGGCGCTTTATTTAATACCGCGCCTACCAGCGAAACTTTGCACACCATGGTACAAGCGCATGCTCAGTTTGGTACTACCGCTATGCTACCGACGGTGATCACCGACAGTTTAAACGTGATGCAACAGGCCGCTACGACCATTGCTGCCGCGCTAAGCCAGCAACAAGCGGGCATTTTGGGCGTCCATTTTGAAGGGCCTCATTTATCGGTGCCAAAAAAAGGCGTGCATCCGCAGCAACATATTCGTGCTTTAACGGCCGCTGAGCTGGCGCTTTATCAGCGTTCAGATTTAGGATGTCGTTTACTCACCGTGGCTCCTGAAAATGTCTCTCCAGAACAAATTCAAGCATTAAAAGCCAGTGGAAGCCATGTTTGGCTCGGCCATTCTAATGCCGATGCCGCCACAGTGCAGCAGGCACTGCAAGCCGGGGCCAATGGCTTTACCCATTTATACAATGCGATGTCAGCCTTTACTTCGCGCCAACCTGGTATGGTGGGCGTAGCACTAACGGATGCCGATAGTTGGTGTGGCATTATTCTCGACGGCTTACATATCGATGCCATTGCCGCAAAACTGGCGTTATTAGCCAAGCCGACGGGTAAAGTGTTGTTGGTCACCGATGCGATGTCGCCGGTGGGCACGTCTGAAAGCGAATTTGCTTTTTTTGACGGTGTAGTGCGCCGCGAAGGCAATAAGCTGACCAATGAAGCGGGCGCGTTAGCCGGTTCCGTATTAGATATGGCATCGGCGGTGCGTTATGCCGTGACAACATTGGGTGTGGCATTGGATGAAGCGCTGCGCATGGCGTCGCTTTATCCGGCGCAAGCGCTGGGGATCGAGCAGCAATATGGTCATTTGCTGCCAGGTTATCGGGCCGATTTCACCTTACTGAATGACGATATAGAGGTAGAAGGCTGCTGGATCGCGGGGCAGGCTCATTATTTAAAAACTAAAAACTAAAAACTAAAAACTAACCTTTATACAGCTGGCAGGAAATATGATGGATAAGTCTTTGCGCGCACCCTCGACCGTTTCAACGCTAGGCCCAATGTTGATTATCGGCATCTTGTTCTTTGTGTTTGGTTTTGTCACCTGGCTTAATGGTGCGCTGATCCCCTTTTTACAAATTGTTTGTCAGCTAAACGAGTTTCAAGCCTTTTTTGTTACCACCGCCTTTTATATTGCCTACACGGTAATGGCCTTACCCATGTCATTTTTATTAAATCTATTGGGTTATAAAAAGAGTATGTTGGCGGGCTTACTGATTATGGCCGTTGGCGCTTTATTATTTATTCCTGCGGCACAAAGCGCCTGGTATCCGTTATTTTTATTCGCGTTATTTACCCTGGGTACCGGCTTAACCATTTTACAAACGGCAACAAACCCTTATATCGTTTGTATTGGCCCACGTGAAAGTGCCGCTATGCGCATCAGTATTATGGGTATTGTTAACAAGGCCGCCGGTATTATTGTGCCGTTTGTGTTTGCCTCTATGGTGCTGAGTAATATCGATCAATTCTCTGCCGAAGCCTTGGCTAAATTGTCTGAGGTAGAACAGCAAGTGCAATTGGCTACGTTATCAGAGCGCTTAGTGCTGCCTTATCTTTATATGACGGGCGCATTACTGCTATTAGCGTTCTTTATCGGTTTTGCCCCCTTACCTGAATTACCCGCCAGCGAGACCGCGACTCAGCGCGACAGCAATCATTTACGTGCAGTATTGGCTAAGCCACAGTTGGTATTTGGGGTGCTGGCATTGTTTTGTTATGTCGGGGTAGAGGTGATTGCCGGTGATACCATTGCACTTTATGGTAAGCATTTAGCGGTTGGGCATTTCGGTGTGTTAACGTCTTATACCATGAGTTTTATGGTGCTGGGCTATGTGCTAGGCGTGGTATTGATCCCACGCTGGTTAAGCCAAGCTCGCGCTTTACAAATCTCAGCATTAAGCGGAATTGGCTTTAGTTTGGGGGTGATCTTTGCTTCAACTGATAGCCAGTGGTTATCGAGCGTGCTGATTGGCTGGTTAGGTTTTGCCACCGTGCCTGACTCAGTAATGTTTTTAGCCTTGTTAGGTTTAGCCAATGCGTTAGTCTGGCCAGCCGTGTGGCCTCTGGCTTTAGAAGGTTTAGGTAAATTAACGGCGACAGGCTCAGCGCTATTGATTATGGGCATCGCGGGTGGGGCGGTGTTGCCGTTAACTTATGGTTACTTGGCGGAGCAAAGTGGCAGTAACCAACAAGCGTATTGGTTATTACTGCCTTGTTATGTGTTTATCTTATTTTATGCCTTTAAAGGCCATAAGTGGCGACAGTGGGCCGCCCGTTAACGGATGCTGGCAACTAATGCTGTCGCTGAAATCGCTGATATAACGCCGCGGTTTCTTTGGCAATATGCCGATAAAATGCTTGGTGCTGTAGCGCTGAGGCCGCTGCTTCATCAACCACAATAATGGCTTGTGGGTGGAGTTGTAAGGCGGAAGCGGGGCAAACTGCACTCAGCGGCCCCTCAACTAAAGCCTGCACGGCTGGCGCTTTCGCACTGCCAGTGGCAAGTAGCATAATCTTCTTTGCTTCTAAAATCGTGCCAATACCCATCGTGATTGACAAATGCGGTTGATACTCGCCTGCTTTAAAAAAACGCGCATTGTCGGCAATGGTTTGTGCGGTTAACGTTTTAATTCGAGTGCGCGACTGTAATGAGGACGTCGGTTCATTAAAGCCAATATGACCATTACGGCCTAACCCTAATAACTGCAAATCAATACCGCCTGCAGACAGAATAAGCTGCTCATAATCCATGCAGGCTTGCCAAGGATCCGCCGCTGCGCCCAGCGGCACATGCGTATGTTCAGGGTTTATATCGATATGCGCAAACAACTGTTGCTGCATAAAAGCACGATAACTTTGCGGGTGTTCGGGCGCTAAACCGAGGTATTCATCTAGGTTGAAGGTTTTAACCTGAGCAAAGGATAATTCTGCAGCCTGATAAGCCGCAATGAGGCGTTGATATAATGCCAACGGTGTCGAGCCGGTGGCTAAACCTAACACTGAGTTAGGTTTTTTGGTTATCTGCTGTTTAAACACCTTGGCGCCATAGTCAGCTACGGCGGCGCCATCCGCTAAAATCACCACGTGCATGGCGGTATTCCTAAAAAACATTAAGGTGATTAATGTAGCAGGTTTTGACTAGGGCTTGTTGACGTTTGTAAGACCGTTTCGACCGTTTTAGCGCTTCACACACACAAACAGCGCATTACCGCTTTGCGTGTCCCAGGGTTGGATACGTTGATAATCATGCTCTAACACATGCACTTCAAAATAAGGTGCAAGCAGCGCCAGTAATTCAGTAAAACTCACGGCCACCATGGTATGGCTGTCTTGCCATTGCTCGGTGTGCCCTGCGGTTTCTCGGCTGATCTGTAAATTAAGCGCTTGTTGCTCACCTTGCCCAGAGTAATACCACGACGAGGCAAAGGTAAAACGACTTTGCTGATACTCACTGCTATGTGAAGCGGATAATTGATTGCTTATGCGATCTTTATCAACCGCATTAAAACAAAACACACCGCCAGGGCGTAATGCTTGGCTTACGTGACGTAAGCAGCTTTGTAAACCGGCTAGGCTGGCGCTGTAATGAATGGAGTAAAGTAAACAAGTGATCAAATCGACTGGCTCGGCCAGCTGAAAGTGACACAGATCTTGTTGCATAAACTGCGCTTCCGGGCAACGAATGGCAGCCAGATCGAGCATCGGCTGATTCAAATCTAACCCGGTACACTGATAACCCTGTTGCAGTAAATGCCAAATGTGCGGCGCGGTGCCACAGGCCAAATCCACATGCTGTTTACCACCATTACCAAATAACCCGGCGATGCGAGCGATAGCTTGGCTTTGCTGTTGATAATTAATATCGGCACAAAGCACATCGTAATAAGCCGATAAATCTGTGTAGAGCACATTGGACGAAATCATTAATCGCCGCCTCGGCAAGAAAAGGTGGCGCATAATATAGTAGTTTTGCTGTTTGGCAAAGTGATGATGTGCTTAAATACTGCACAAAAATGCTTATGATATAAATGCTGAAATACTTTATTAGAGCAAGGCTGTTTTTTTATTAGCAAAAACAAGCAGAGTCACTTATGCTTTTTTATGCATATTATCTATACAAGGAAAGGTATTTTGACTAACAACACCACTTCACATCAATGGCGTTTTTTCCGCTCAGGCGGCTTTGACCAAGTCTCCATTGAAACCGCCGCCGATTTACTCCACTTAGGCGAACTTAATCCAAAACTTTGGACCGTACTGAATTGCCCGACTACGGGCTTAGAGTTTGATGAACGCACCTTGGCACTGATGGACAATGATGGCGATGGCCAGATCCGCGTGCCTGAAATTCTTAGCGCAGTAAGCTGGAGTTGTCAGCGGTTAACCGATGCCAGCTTAATGTTTGCTCAGCCAGGATTACCGCTCGCCAGTATTTCTAAAGCGGATGCTGAAGGCGAGGGCATTTATCATGCTGCCGAAAAAGTCATGGCCTATTTGCAGATCCCGGCCGAACAGCCGATTCAAGTTACGGACTTAACCAACACCAGCCAATTGTTTTCACCTAATCACTGCAATGGTGATGGCGTGATCATGCCAGAGTTAACGCCTGATGCAGCACTACAGCAATGTATTGCTGAGATCATCAGTACACAAGGTGGCGTGGCCGATCGCAGTGGTGGCATGGGCGTCACACAGGATACCGTCACCAGCTTTTGGGCACAGCTACAAGCCGTGCAAGACTGGCATGCGGCCTATACTAATGAACAAGGTTTACTGTGCCCGCTAGCAGAAAACACCGCGGCGGCCGTAGCGGTATTTGAGCAAGTGCAAGCGAAAATTGACGACTACTTTGTGCGTTGCCAACTTGCCGCCTTTGATGGCCGTGCCAGTGATAATTTAAACCCGTTAACGTCTATGTACGACGGCCTAGCCAATCGGGTTATTGCCGAGCAAGACAGTGATATTGCCTCATTACCCTTATCTGAAATTGCTGCGGATCGGGCTTTACCATTAGTAGATGGCATTAACCCAGCATGGCAAACACAAATTGCTGCGCTAACCAGCAGCGTATTACAGCCTTTGTTAGGTGACGATTACGCTGAATTAAACCACGCCGATTGGCGCAAGGTATCCGCTCAACTGGCGGCTTGGCGTAATTGGCAAGCCGCGCGCCCGGCTACTGCGGTGCATGACTTAGGTTTAGATCGCATTAATGAACTGCTAGCCAGTGATTTTAAAGCGCAATTAGAACAACTCATCGCCGATGATTTAGCCGCGAGTACCTTTGCCGATAACTTATTAGCGCTGGAAAAGCTAACGCGTTATCAACAAAACCTCGTGACCTTACTGCGCAACTTCGTGACTTTTAGCGATTTTTATCACGGCGATTCAAAAGCGATCTTCCAAGCGGGTACGCTTTACTTGGATCAACGTAGCTGTGAATTAGTGATGCGGGTAGCCGATCCAGCGCGACACGCCTCTATGGCACCTTTTAGCGGCTGTTATTTGGTGTACTGCACCTGTGTGCGCCAAGGTGAAAAACCCATCAATATTGTTGCGGCACTGACTAACGGTGACGTTGATGAACTCATGGTGCCAGGTCGTAACGGTATTTTCTATGATCGCCAAGGCCGAGATTGGCGTGCCAGTGTCACCAAGGTGGTGGCGCAACCGGTCAGTATTCCGCAAGCGTTTTGGTCACCGTATCGTCGTATGGCGGCCTTTATTGAATCGCAAGTGCAAAAGTTTGCCGCCTCGCGGGATAAAGATATCGAAAGCAAAACCAATAGCGGCGCTGCTTCACCTACTGCGGTGGCCAGTAGCTTTGATATTGCGAAGTTTGCCGGTATCTTTGCCGCTATCGGTTTAGCCTTAGGCGCTTTAGGTACCGCTTTAGCTGCGGTGGTTGCCGGTTTGTTCTCGTTAGTATGGTGGCAAGTGCCGATAGTGCTGGCGGCTGTGATGTTGCTGATTTCAACACCATCGATGATTTTGGCCTATCTAACATTGCGTCGGCGTAATGTGGGGCCACTACTCGATGCTAACGGCTGGGCGGTGAACACTCGCGCGAAAATCAATGTACCCTTTGGTGCAGCCTTAACGGGTGTCGCGAAACTCCCCGCTGGCGCGAAACGCAGCTTGAATGATCCCTATGCAGAAAAACGCAGCCCATGGCGTTTACCGATACTGTTGCTGTGCTTAGCCGGAGCAGCTTGGTTAGGTTGGTGGCACTTCTTTAGCTAGTACGCCACGTTTTAGCATGAAAGCCCAATGTGGCTTTCATGCTAATCAGTAACGATAACCGGTTTATTTTTAAAACAAATTTTAGAGGTTATGCACGGTAGAAGTTATGGCTGCCTCTAAGCAAGTCTAAGATAAATATCAACAGCAACACTGTGGTAATAGGAAATTTCACAGATAATGTGCAGTAATGAGCTTAGGGCTGATTAAAGGGAGACGCTGTGCAAATATTGCATTGTCATTGCAGTAAAGTCATAGCTTTAGCTAAGGTCGTTATAATTTAGCAAACTAAAGCTGCGCACTTTGCATGCGGTTTTTGATAATACGATCGATGACTGTTACTCAGGCTCGCTGTTGCGTAAGTCATACAATTTATACTTTTCAATTAATGAATACAGCGTTGGCCGAGTAATGCCTAAGATATCTGCTGTTTTAGTTAAATTGCTATCGGCTAATAAGTAGGCTTGGCGGATGCCATCTGATTCTGCTTGCTCGCGAATTTGTCGAAGCGTTTGCATATTACCGTGGTTTCCTGGGGCTACTAAGCCTAAATCATCGGCATTAATCAGTTTAGAATCTGCCATGATCACCGCAGACTTCACTTTGTTCTGTAATTCACGAATATTACCAGGCCAACTGTGCGCGAGCATGGCTTTCGTGGCGCAATCGGTAAAGCCTTGCACCTGCGAGTTGTATTCTTCATTAAAACGCGCTAACAAGGCGTTCGCAATGATCATAATGTCATGGCCGCGCTGGCGTAGCGGGGGAATACGCAACACAATTTCACTAACGCGATAATACAAATCTTCCCGGAAGGTTTGGTTGGCTACCATTTCTTGTAAGTCACGGTGCGTAGCGCAAATAACCCGTACATCCACTTCAATTTCACTGCGGCCACCAACACGTTCAATTACCCGCTCTTGCAAAAAACGCAGCATTTTTGCTTGCAAGCTCAAAGGCATATCACCAATCTCGTCGAGCAATAAGGTACCGCCGTTGGCACATTCTATTTTACCAACCGTGGTTTTTACTGCGCCGGTAAATGCGCCTTTTTCATAACCAAACAACTCGCTCTCAAGCAAATTTTCAGGAATAGAAGCGCAGTTAATGGCAATAAAAGGTTTATCAACGCGAGGGCTTTGTTTATGAATGGCGCGAGCAAATACTTCTTTACCGGTGCCGCTTTCGCCTTGCAGTAAAGTAGTAATTTCGGTGGGGGCAATTTTTTCGACTGTACGACAAGCTTTTTGCATGGCCTCACTGTTACCCAGAATATCGGCTTGCTGTTGGCTACTGGCTTTTAGGGCTTTATTTTCGTTTTCCAGCTCAGTCAGTTTGAAGGCGCGTTGTAAAATGATGTTCAGCACATCGGCATCAATTGGCTTTTGGTAATAATCGTAGGCACCCAATGCAATAGCTTGCAGTGCATGGTTATTATCGGTACTACCGGTCAACACGATCACCTTAGTATCGGGTAGCGCGGTCAGTATTTCAGTTAAACAAGCTAATCCTTCCGTGGCATTGGCGGGATCGGGCGGTAAGCCTAAGTCAAGCGTAACTACTGCCGGTTCATAGCGACGTAGTTGCGTCATCGCTTGTGGCCTATCCGACGCAAACACTAATTCGTAATCACTTAGGCTCCACTTTAATTGTTTTTGGATGCCAAGATCATCTTCAATAACTAATACCGTATTTAATGCCATGCCAATCCCTTTACAGTCCTTGTGCCAACAATGCGCGTGTTGGTTCTAATAATGGCTCCGAGTGTAACGGAAGTTGAATGCTAAAGGTAGTTCCTTTGCCGAGGGTGCTTGTCACCTGAATTGTGCCGCCGGCTTGTTCAATAAATACCTGTGCATCATAAACGCCAATCCCCATTCCCGCATTGCCTTTGGTGGTATCAAAGGGTTTGAATAAACGCTTCTCAATAAAGTCGGCACTCATGCCGCTACCGCTATCTTCAAGGGTGATGTGTAGATGGTTAGCTTGACGGTTGAGTACCAGCTTGATCATGCCATTTGACGGTGTGGCATGCTGGGCGTTGTCGAGTAGGTGAAACATCACATTAGCAAAACGGTCTTGGTCTAATTTTAGCTCGCTGTCGTTGATAATGTCTACTTGCGGTACGGGTAACTTGCCCGAACAGCGTTCGTTAATCACTTGGGTTAATACTTTCCCCACAGAAAAACTGCGCTGAGGTTGCTCTTTACTGTGCTTATTGGTGAGCTGTAACAGCATATGATCTAAGCGCTGCTGCATGGCTTCCAACGTAATAAAGCTATCATCGATAAACTCGGGGTTATGCTTATGTTTTTGGGCATTTCGTAGCAGCAAGTCTAATTGCGCTTTAACGTTCTTTAAGTCATGTACAACAAAAGCCGACATCCGACTAAAAGCAATAAACTGCGCATTTTCACTGAGTTTGTCACTGTGCTGCATCAATAACAGTAAGGCAGTAACTTGTTCTGACACCAATGACAAATAATCACGTAATTCCCAGTTAAGACGTAGCTTAGTGTCGCTGTCAGTTTGCATAATACACACCCCCCACAGACCATCTTTGGTGCGGATCGGCAATATCAGTTGCAGCTGTAAACTCTCAGGCGCTAAACCCTCAGTCAGTTTGCCTTGTGGCTCTCGCAAATCGACTTGCCAATTCTGATTGGCATACAGCGTAAAATAGCGTTGTAGAAGCGTTTGCTCTGCGTCGGTAAGCGCATTACGCTGTTGCAACGCCAAGGTTTTTAATTCGCCTTGTGCGCGATACTGCACTATGGCGCCTTGCGTATAATTAATGCTTGCTAGCCAAACGCGCAGTAATTTCTGATGGCGATCATGGTGGCTAATATCAATTTGTTTTAAACCACTGGTCAGCGTTAACCACTGCTCACGGTAATCAAAGCGGTTGGCAAAAAAATGTTTCTCAATAAACACTTTAATGCGCCGGCGCAAGGTGCCCGATAACACCAATAACAACAACAGCGCAAAACCCAGCACAATAAAACTGGTTTGCAGTAGCTCAGACCATGAACCACCAAAGTAACGTAAATAAAAACCAGTGATGGCCAGCAAACACAGGTACAAACCCGCCGCTAGCACCAAGCTACTTTGCAGCACAATATCACGTGAGATATACACATTGATGCCCCAAGCTTCAATGCGCCGAATAGAGATGGTGAGTACCGGCACTAGCAAGGCAAACACAAAGCCCCGCGCTTGCCAAAGCTGGGTATCAATGCGAGCGAATAGCGCCGACTCAGCTAACAAGACAAAGTCAAAAACAATGCCTGTGGCAAGGGCAATTAATAATGGTTTGAATTGCCAGCGCTCAGAGCTACCAGAGCGCCGGTAAAGAGCTTCCAGTAAGGCTAAGGCCAGAACACATAAGCCAAGATAGCCGGTGTAAAGCAAACTGGCAGACAATTGCAGCCATAAACATGCGGCGAGCCAGCCGAACAAAACGCCAATAATGAGTAAGCTGTAATTTTTAAAAATAAAATCTTTAATAGTTTTATGCGGGCGCAGTGCAGCGAGTAAAAACAGCAATAACAACAATTGCCGCAACACTTCTAGGGTATGAGATACCGCGCTGTTGTAAGGTAAAGTATCTTGGATGGCATAAAACAGCGCCCAGACAAAACTACTTAAAATAAACGCCAATAACAAACTTTTCGGCACATTACGGCTGCGCGTGGTTAAAACCAGTAATGATAAGGCCAAATAGGCGAGGGCGGCTATCGCAAAACCAATACGTTCCGGTGAGAAGCTTTCCCAAAAAGCCATTTAAGGGGTTTCCACCTGTAACAGCTTCAAGTAACGCACCGGGATAGCATAAGAGATCGCACTGGGATCACTTAACACCGCTTCGCGAGTACTTTTAATATGCACTGAGTTAATAATACCAATCACTTCGCCGCTTTCCGGCAAAAATAATGGGCTGCCACTATTGCCTGGATATGCCATTGCATCTAGCTGATAAACCAGAAACGGCTCGTTTAAACGCCGGATGGCCGCGGCATGTAATTGCGCAGAGTTATCGGCGGGGATGGCAATAGGCGTATGCGCAGCAACAATACCGCGATGGGTTGCGGGGTATAATCCTAATACTTGGGTGATCGGAAAACCCGTAAACGCAATGTCAGTGCCATCAGCAATCAACGTGTTTTGTTTCACAAGCGTTAATGAGGGCAGGCTATCTGCAATGGTTAAGATAGCAAGATCATGTGCTATCGACTTTTTCTGAGTGAGTACTTTATGCTGCTTAACCTCTGTTCCTTGACCGGATAACACTACATAGTGCTCCTGTTTTTGGCTATCCAATAGACCAGCAATTACATGATAATTCGTAACGACTTGATTACCCGGTTGTATGACAAAGCCAGTGCCTATGAGTTTCGTCCGTGGCGCAGCAGTGGGGTTGTAAATGCCAATAGCAACAATTGAGGGTTTAATTTTACTTAATGTCGCTTGCAGGTCATTTTGATGTGCTGTTAATGGAGAAACACTAATTAATATTAGTAAAAATGAAAAAAAAGCTCGCATATCATTTGCCTACCTTAGCTTATTCCTTTGAATTGTATTAATCTTAAACCATAGGTTTTAAAAATGCGCGTAAAAAAGCTATTTAAGATTAGGTATTAGCTTTAAAACTGTTTTAATGAAAAAGTTAAACTAGTTGAGTTGCCTTCAGCTTAACTAAAGCTCGACTGTGAGTAAAATAGCTACAGAGGAATGTATGAAAGGGCTTAGAGATTTAGCAGACAATCCAATAATCGGCGGCGTTGTAAAGAAAGCGATGTCTAAAATCGCCAGTAATGACGCTAAGTTAATTGCTGAACATTTTTCACAGTATCTTCGCCCTCAAATTGCTGTAACAGAAGAGTTAAAGCGAGGCGTTTATCGTTTACGACATCAGGTATATTGTGAAGAATTGGGTTTTGAAGATATTAAAGATAGTTACGAAGAAGTCGATGAATTCGATGAAAGGTCGGTGCACTGTTTAATTCGCCACCTTAGTTCAGAGCAACTTGCCGGTACAGTCAGGGTCATTAAATGTTCAGATAAAGACGATCTTTTGCCAATTGAGAAGTATTGCAGTCACGCTTTTGAAAATAGCGACTTAATACCAAAGAACTTTCCAAGAGAGTCAATTTGCGAAATATCACGTCTGGCTGTCCCTGCCAACTTTAGAAAACGTACCATTGATAAATTTAAAGGCGCTGCAACAGGTGCTATTAATGAATCGGTATTTTCTGAAAGTGAATTACGTTGTTTTCCTTACATAGCGATATGTCTGTATATGGCGGCAACGTCTATGGCTATTCAAGCTAACCGTTATCATGGTTTTGTTATGATGGAGCCACGTTTAGCCAGAAGTTTAAGTTTTGTGGGTATCTCTTTTCAGCAGATTGGAAAATTAATCGATTTTCACGGGCCAAGAGCACCATTTTATATTGACGGTAGACAACTAAAAGAAAGTTTAAGCCCTGGCTATATAAAACTATTAAGCATTATCGAGCAGGATTTAATGCTATCAGGCAACTTGACAGACAATAGTGACGTATCGCAACAGCAAGATTTTGAAACCTCTCCCCTGTTATTTGCGCCTTAAAACAGGTCAATTACATTTTAAAGAGTGCAATTATGTTTAATTATTACAATGCCTTTTCTCGAAATATCGGTTGGTTAACTGAAGCCGAACAACAACAACTGAAAGAAACCAAGGTTGCTGTGGGGGGACTGGGTGGTGTTGGTGGCGATCATTCGATAGTCTGTGCCCGTCTTGGTATTTCCAATTTTCATATCGCCGATATGGACACCTACGATTATGCCAACTTTAATCGGCAAGCCGGTGCCAATATTGATACGGTGGGTGTAGATAAATCAAAAGTTATTACTGACACCATCATGAAAATAAACCCGGAAGCATCGGTTAAAAACTTCCACAAAGGCATTTCAACAGAAAACCTTGATGAGTTTTTACAGGGTGTCGACGTCTATATCGATAGCCTTGATATTTTTGCTTTAGACATTAGAAGAGCCGTATTCAAAAGATGTCGAGAGCTCGGGATCCCTGCCATTACCGCTGCGCCAATGGGTATGGGTACCGCCATGTTGATCTTTACAGCAACCAGTATGTCATTTGAAGATTATTTTTGTTTTGTTGATGCAAAACCATCCAACACGGAAGCTGAAGTAAAACAGATTTTTGAAGACAATATTATCAGGTTTATTATCGGTGTATCACCATCAATGCAGCAGCGACATTATTTGATGGATAATACACGCGTTAACATCATGGCAGAAAAAGTGCCTTCAGTATGCCCTGGTATATCACTGGCAGCCGGCGTGCTATGTTCTAACGTACTAAAATTAGTACTCAAACGTGGTGGGTTGATTCAAGCGCCAAGAGGCCTGCATTTTGATGCTTATCGTAACTGCCTAATTAAAACCTGGCGTCCTTTTGGTAATAAAAACCCGATACAACGCTGGATGTTTAATAAAATTAAAGCACTGTTAAAACAGCAAGCTAGTTAAGGTTTTAGCAACTGTTCGGCTATTATAGCCCTATCTCGCGCTTGCTTTATGCTGTAAAAATTAGAGAGTAAAAATAAAAAAGCCACTTCAAATGAAGTGGCTTTTTAGTATCAAATTAAGATTTATTTTTTCGCTTTACGTGAAGCTAAACGTAAACCTAATAAACCTAAAGCCAAGATTGAGATACTTGCAGGTTGTGGTACTGAAAAACGAACACTACCATCATGAGAAGCGGCAAGTAATGTATTACCATTTGCATCAAACTGTAAGTTTTGAGGATTGAATGGTATATCTCTTAAGCCACCTTTAACTGTTTGTGATAGCTCAAAAAAGATTGGAGAATCTAAAGCTGCCCACTGACCAAGTGTTTTGGTACCATTACCTGGGCTGGTTAAGGTGAAACCGGCACCAGCTGCAGTGCTAATAGAAGTAGGATCAATTGTTCCTTTAAATACCTGCTGTACTTGCCCAAAAGCAGTAACCGGGCCACCTGAAACTAGGTCAAGGTTAAAAAGAGGGTGAAAAATTCTGTTAGCAGACGTACCTGGAGCAAAACCGGTAGTCGCTGAGTATGATAGAAGTCCAAACTTAATTTCACCTGAAGTGTAAATAAAGTTTGAAGCAGCGCTTGAATATGTACCCATCAGATTGTTGAACTGAAAAGTAAATACATAACTGCTGTTATAATTTATTGGAGCAGGAGAACCATCAGGCGCAAAACCATTAATAAAATTGGAACCAATAATACCAAATCCAGTTGATCCAGTAGAAGACAAAGGTGTAGCTGCGGAGTTAAAACCATTAGCTCCCCAACCACCAAATGAGCGAATAGTGTCACCATCGCTTAAAGTGCCGCTTCCATCAGCGTCAAAAACTAAAGATTGTGAGTTATAAGTGAAGTTCATTGTATCGTTAACAGTTGGGCCATCAACATTGTTGGAATTTGGTGCTGCTGAACCACCAGTACCACTAAAATCCCAAGTAATAATAGATGCGGCTTGTGCAGTCGCTATTGATGCGGCAAGTAAGCCTACTGCTAAAATTGTCTTTTTCATTTTGTCTGTCCTTTGGGTTGTAAAATGTAGTTACAGTAAATGATGCATACAGCGTGCCAATAAAAAAATCTATATAAATCAATGCCTGTTTTTTGAAAATTGTTTTATGTGTAAAAAAAGCTGACACTTTAAACCGTTAAAGTTATTTTTCTTCTTATTAAGGTCAGTCGCAGCTACGCATTAAAGTGTACTAATTAACGTTTTTTTAGACGCAGCGTTGTCTATTTTCAATAATCCGTCGCCTCGTTATCACGTTAGGTTTCACTCATAACTTTAGTTATCTTGAATTACGCGAAGGCCTGAAACCGACAAAGAATGCACTTATAAAGCTAAATATGGCAAGAAGCTTATGATGGTTTATAGAGCGTGATTGTTAAAGGTAAGAAAAGTGGGTAACACACAGTGTCGTCACCCACAGGTGTAGTTAAATTAAAGATTTTAACTGATTATGTCTAGTCGTTTGAGACGGCGTTTTCGGCTGCACAGAATTAAGAACTTCTGCCGCCTTTACCTTCTGATTTAGTTTTATTAGTGCTTCAACATAATTAAGCTGTACTTCAGCGTGTTCAGGTCTAATGACTAACGATTTTTCAAAAAGGTCAGCAGCCTCTTGATATTTTCCTTGTAGCTGCATGATCTTACCGTAGGTATCGATAATATCCGGATGTTGAGGAAGAATGGCCAATGCTTTTTCAGCATAAGGTTGAGCTTCAGCAGCAAAACCGGATGTTGCTAAAACCCAAGCATAGTTATTTAGAACTGCTGGATCTTCGGGTTGTGCTTTAGCAATAGACTCATAAACCTCTCTCGCTTTATTCGAGTCTACTTCTGTAAGTAGGCTGCCATAAAAGCTGTAAAGCTGCTGATTGTCATTACCGTGCTCTGCAAAGTGTTTTTCCAAAAATTTAACGGCTTTGTCAAACGAGTCTGTTTGAGCAATCGTCTCTGCCATGGCTTGGGCAGTTAACACGCTCGGCTCTTTATCATAGGCTTTTTGTAAGCTGGCTAAACCCAACCTCGCTTGGCCTGCAGCTAGCTCCACTCGACCTTTTTGCAGTAACACTCTTGGTTGATTAGCAACCTCTTGAGAGAGTTTAGTGTAGGTTTCAAGTGCTTCTTTAGGGTTATTAAGTTCAGAGAGTAATGCAAATTTTGCCAACAATAATCTTTGATCTGTTGGTGAGTTTTGTAATTGTTTTTCAGTTACTTGTAGTGCATCTTTAAATTTACCAGATATCGACAGTACATTAGCGTAAGCTAAGGCAGCCTGTTGATCTCTTTCGTCTTGTTTATACCAACGTTCAGTCAGAGCCAGAGCTTGCGGAAGCTGCTGCTGCGCGGCATATGCATTTGCTAAAGCCAAGTAAGCGGATGGCCCTAAATTTTCCGATTTACTTACCTTGTCTTCTAATAGCTGCACCGTAGCAGAATGGAGGCCTTCTTGCTGGTAGATGTTTAATACGAGTAGTAATAACTCTTGATTTTCAGGATAAGCTTTTTGTGTTTCTTGTAATGTTGTAATAAAAGGCGTGACATCTTGCGAGAGTCCTTTATTGATCCGGTATATGCTTGTTAATGCAGGCACATAATCAGCTTTAATTTTGATTGTTTTATTTAACAACTCTAACGCTTTATCAGAATCAGCATTTTGTTGCGCAACAGCGGCTTGCAGATAAATGGTAAAGGGGTTTTCTACATCAGCAGCTTCAGCTTTAATTAGTAGTTGTTCTGCCTCATTCTGCTTACCTGTCATCATCGCAGCAAGTGCTTTTAAATTATAACCAGCATTAGTGGTTTCTGGTTGCAATAACCATTCGTCACCTAATGCTGAGGCTTTATCAAACTGCTGTTGACGAATATAACTTGCCGCTAAAATTAAACGCGCGTCATGTCTGCTTGGGTCTAAAATCAAGGCTTGTTCTAAATCATTAATTGCTGATTCAGTTTGATCTGGGAAGCCCAATTTAAGCTGTCCCAGTTGGGTAAGAGCTTGGCTATTTTTATTTAAACCAGCGTCTTCAATTTTTCTGATGATGTCGTTGGCAAGTGTTGCTTCGCCTGATCTCATTAATTGAAAGGCAGTGGATGCAGCAAGAGAAAGATCATCTTCGGTGAGTGTTTGGCTGGTAAGTGACTTTGCTGCTTGAGTGAACTCGCCAGCTTGCAATTGTAAAGCGGTAAATAAACGTTGCGCTGGAGGGAAAATGCTTAATTGGTCTTGAACACTGGTTAAATGAGCCAGTGCTTGACTATTTAAACCTAGCTCATAATTGACTAATCCAGCGAGGATTCTGCTTGATGCTGTATTAAAGCGGCTAGTAATGGCCGTATCTATATGTTCTTTCGCTAAGGTAAAGTCCTTTTTTTCATAGGCAATCATAGCTTTTAAATAGTTAGTTAGGCCATGCGTTGGAGCAAAACGTAATATTAATGCTAATTGTTCATTGGCTTTGTCGGCTTGTTGCAGCGATAAATGTACTTGCGCCACAATAAGGCGTGTGCGCAGCGAGCTTGGTACTTGTTTTAAATAGGCGTAAAAATCTTCTAAAGCGGCTTCACGCTGTTGCAAGTTAGACTTTAACTGCGCTTTCATTAGTAACATTTCTAACGCAATTGGGGATTCTTCGTTAAAGCTCTCTAAAAGAGTGAGCGCTTCTTGGGGCTCATTATTACGAATACTCAACACGGCTTGTGCCATGGTTTGTAGATCCGCTTCCTCTGCATTTACTAATTGGTCAAAGGTTGTAAGTGCATTTTCTGGCGTACCCATCTCAATGTTAGCTGATGCTTGATAGAAGCTAAGGTAGCGCTGTAAAGAGTCACTAAGCCCTGATTCTTCAGTAAAGTAATTTAAAACAGCTTGGTAGTTTTCACTTCGATAAAACGATTGAATTAAATCTAAACCCATGTCATTAATAGATAAACCGTTTTCAATGGCTTTTCCGAACTCTTTTTCTGCAGAAGAAAAATCACCACTCTGCATATACATACGGCCCAGTAAAACTCGGTAATCGGCATTTTCCGGTGCTCCTGCCACCGCAGACTTGAGCGAAATGATAGCTTCATTATAACGTTGCTGTGATGCCAACTCAGTAGCAGCAGCAAAATGCTCATCGGGTGTTTTGCCTCCACAGCCAGTGAGCATTAAACTCAGTAATATTGCGGCAGATAAACACGTTTTTTTCATGTGAACATTCTCCTTTGCTCAAAGACCTCGTATTAATAGTTATTATTTTAATAAAAGGTTGAGGGGTTTTTAGATAGAACCAGTGTGTTCTTCGGTGAGATTCTTTTTACCCATCATATTGCCCACAGAGCAAAAATCAAGCATGATAACTTTAAAACAGAAAATAGAACGCTTTTAAAGCGGCAAGCCTAGGACGGGTGATGTTTACTAACAAACAATCTATTCATTTGCCTGTCAGTATGCCGCCACAACTTATGGTGGTTATTGATACTGAAGAAGAGTTTAACTGGAATGAATTTCCGGATCGGAAAAAAACGTCAGTAGCGCACTTAAATCAGCTTGATAGGGTTCAAAGCATTTTTGACGAATATGGGATTAAACCCTGTTATGTCGTTGATTACCCCATTGCTTCTGATAAACAAAATAATAAATCTTTAAGAGATATTTTTGCAGCAGGCCGCTGTGAAATTGGCGCGCATTTACATCCTTGGGTTACCCCGCCTTTATCCGAAGAATTATCCATAGCCAATATGTACCCCGGTAATCTGTCGGCTGAGTTAGAGTATGCAAAACTCGTCGCTTTAGTTGCTAAAATTGAAGAGACTTTTTTATTTAAACCCTCAGTGTATAAAGCAGGGCGTTATGGCTTTGGGCCAAATACACAAGCGATCATTACCCAGTTAGGGTTTGAGATAGACGTTTCTGTATGCCCTGTATTTGATCATCGTGCTGATGGCGGCCCAGATTACCGTGCTTATAATTCTGAGCCGTTTTGGTTTGGTAACCAATTGTTAGAATTGCCCGTTACTGTTGCTCTCACTGGCTGGGCTAGAGGCTTGGCTGACCCTTTATTTAGAAATGCGCAGCGTTTAAAAAAAATAAAAGGTCCCGGTATCTTATCTAAATTAGGTGCCGTTGATCGTCTGGTATTATCACCCGAAGGGTACACCCCAGCAGAGCACAAAAAGCTTACTCAAGAACTATTGACACGTGGTACACGCTTATTCATATGGAGCTTTCATAGCCCAAATGTTGAAGTGGGCCATACACCCTATGTGCAAAATGAAAGAGAACTGCAGCAATTTTTAGACAGCTTTCGGCGTTATTTTGATTATTTCTTTGGGGAACTAGCCGGTACTGCAACCAGCCCATGCCAGTTTAAAAAGTTAATTGAGAAATAAGAATAAAGGTTTTAGGTATTTCACCTTTAGATAAATTTGCAATTATCTCTATCGTCATTGATTGTGAAATTGTATTGGCTGTAGGCCAATATCGCCTTTTTAGAGTGAAACCACTAGATGGTTATCCTCGGTTTTTCCTCGGTTAGCCTTGTAAGCAGAACTGGATTTCACCGGCCTTAGAATAACGTAATTTGATGAAGTTGCTTATGCGTTTATGACGAATGATAGTGAAGCCAAGGCTATTCACAGTAACTTACAAGAAGAAAAAGCCTTTATCGAGCGTTTTGCACCTAAGGCTTAAGGTGCAACCAACTATTCAAAGAGCCTATTTTGGCCCAGAATATTCTGATGCTGAGTCACTTGATGCTTTAGATGCTGAAGGCCTTAAAGCTGAACGCCCGGAAAATCTTGCTGAAGAAGTTGCTTTATTAATTAATAACGTAAAGGCGGTAGCAGGTTTTAATGGAATGCGGGCCGCGGGCTTTAGGTAATCGCTCAATCATATATTATGACGGTGAGTCGGAAGTTAATCAATGACTCAATAAACGTCTTGAACGTGCCGAGCTGTCTTTTGCTCTAGTCACTTAAATGAAGCGCGTGAGCAGTGTTTCAAAACATTAAGAGTGCAGAACATGCAGCAGAGCTTGTAACGGTAACTTTTGACTGCACTGATTTTATCCGGCAAACTTGTCTTGCGGTTTTTCATGTTGATGGTTCGGCCAGACCGAAACTTATGAAATGCGAAAATAATCAGGGATATTACGATATTCTAAAACAATCTTAAAAATTAAGCGGGATTCCGAGTTTGATTAATACTAGCTTTAATATGGTTGAAGAGCATATTGTAAATAGCCCATCGGACGTAGTTCGTGCCTTCTTTAATAGCAATCTTGACGATCTAGTGTTGGGTCCTTATTCAGTCAAGCATCCACAATCAGCTAATTGACGCATGCTTCAGTTATCACATTATGAATTGACCGATATCACGGCTTTAGCCCGAGATTGGCAATTGCTTGAGCGAAAAGCTCAGACCAGTTTCTTTTTGTCCTGGAATTGGATAGGTACCTGGCTTGAAATCTTCAGACCGTCGGTGATAGTGGTAAAAGCGGTTCGCCAAAATGGAAGTCTTTGTGGGTTGGGTTTAATCTCTCAAAAAGTTGAAAAACGCCATGGAGTGCTACACGCGAGAACGCTTCTACTTCATCAGACTGGCCATTGGGATCAAGATCAGATCTGGATTGAATACAATGGTTTTTTAACCGATCAACAAGATAGCCTACTAATCGAACAGCAGTTCATTCAATATTTGTGTTCGGAATACCCCCACTGGGATGAATTGGTACTCGGAGGCATTGAAGAGAATAAAGCATTACAATTAAATCTTGCTTCGCGACTTTATATGCATGAACGTTGGTCCGCGCCATGCTTTGGAGTTGATATGAAGCATTTAAGGTTTGAAAATATCTCATATCTGGCGTCACTGACTCAAAATACTCGTTATCAAATTCGCCGCTCTGAGCGAATGTATCAGCAATTCGGTGAATTAACTTTACGTCGGCCCGCAAGTCAAACCGAAGCGCTGTCATTTTTTCAGCGAATTGGGCAATTGCACATGAGACGATGGGGCAGTGCTTTACATCAGAGTGGTTTTGCCAATCCACAATTTGTGAGTTTTCATCAAAGCTTGATAAGGCTTTGTTGGGAGCATAAACAAGTGGATCTGGTGGCGCTCTATGCTGGTGAGCATCATATTGCTACTTTTTATAATTTTTTTTACCTCAATAAAGTATTTTTTTATCTTAGTGGTATCGAGCAGATATCTGATAACAAGGAAAAACCAGGTTTACTGGGGCATAGTTATTGTATTCAACAATATCTGGATCATGGTTATGATTTTTATGATTTTATGGGGGGCAGCGAGCGCTATAAATCACAGCTTGGTAATTGGCATAGCCGGCTCGTTCAAGTCTCAATGCAACGGCCGCGTTTGAAATTAAAACTGGAACGGGCTGGACGTTGGGTCAAAAATTGTCTTCTGAGATCTGCAATATCAAAAGGTTATCCCCATGATTGAATGGCTGCAACAAGAAAACCCTGCATTGCAACAGGAACTGGATGAGCTGGTTCGCAAACTGCCTGGTCAAAGTCCATATTTACTCAGCAGTTGGCGTAATGCTGTCCAGCAAAGTTACGGATTTTCTCCGGGCGTGCTTGTCTGGCGTGAGCAAAACGAAATTCGCGGTTTTTTACCTTATTGTTGTGTTCGTGATATTCTGGGACGTTGTGCTTTTGTTTCATTGCCTTATTGTGATGTGGGTGGCCCTGTTGCTATCAATGCAGAAATTGCTGAAGCGCTTGTAGGTTTCTTTGCAGTGCATGTTTGCACACAGAAACCAAAAGGCGGCGAAGTTCGACAGCAACAAGTCCAACAGCAAAACAGGCAAGAAAACCAAAAAAATAATGCAGCTGAGAGAAATGAAAGCTTTTTGAGTGGAAAAAAAGTGAATATGCAGCTGTGTTTGCCAGATAACGAATCTGCTTTATTGACAGCTTTTTCTGCTAAGCTCCGCAGTCAAATCAAAAAGGCCAGTAAAAATGGCCTCACTGCCAAGGTGCTTACCGATGCTAGCGGGCTGGAAGACTTCTACAAGGTTTACAGTCAGAATATGCACCGTTTGGGTTCACCTGCGCATAGTAAAGCTTGGTTTGCCGCTGTTTTGCAACACTATCAAGCCAACAATGAAGCCATTTTGGCTTTAGTTTGTTTGGATAAACAAGTGGTGGGGGCTGCCATCGTTTTATTATGCAACGAAGAAGCGGTAATCCCTTGGGCATCAACCATTGCTGAATTTAACTCATTGGCGCCGAATATGTTGTTGTACTGGTCTGTGCAAGCTTGGTTGTGTCAGAATGGCGTGCGTCGGTTTAATTTTGGCCGTTCAACCTACGGTGAAGGTACATATAAGTTTAAAAAACAATGGGGAGCTGTGCCGGAGCTGCTGTTATGGCAACGTTTTAACTCAGCAGGGCAAGTTACAGAACAAATTAGTGTCGCTGCGCCAGGCAAACTTCGAACCCTAGCAGAACAGATTTGGCGTACGCTTCCAGAGCCCTGGATGACTTCACTGGGTAGCCGTTTACGCAGGTATATCACATTATGACCTTGATCCTGATATTGACTGTAATTTGCTTATTGATCCCGCTTTATGTCTATTGTGGCTATCCGTTGTTACTCTGGCTGTTAAGCCGGCTAAAACCTGCGTTACCGGAGCCTGCCTTTGACAGGACAAAAAAAGTCACACTGGTAGTGTCTTGCTATAATGAAGCAGGCGTCATCGCAGAAAAATTAGAAAACGCTTTAGCACTGGATTACCCCAAGGAATTGTTAGACATTTTGGTGTTGTCGGATGGCTCAGACGATGATACCGATACCATTGTTAAAAGCTTCGCCGACCACGGTGTGCGCTTATTGCGGCAAGAAGGGCGACTTGGCAAAACCATGGGCCTGAATATGGCACTGGAGCACACAGATGCCGATTATGTGGTGTTTTCCGATGCCAATGCCATGTATCAAATTGATGCAATTTTGCAGTTGGTCAGATTTTTTCAGTTGCCCGAAGTTGGCTATGTGGTTGGCGCAGCCTTGTATACTGATGGTAAAGACAATGCTGCGGCTGCCAACGAAGATTTGTACTGGCGTTATGAGTTAAAGTTAAAACTGTGGGAATCGAGGTTGCATTCGGTGGTCGGTGGAGATGGTGCGATTTATGCCATTCGACGTAGTCTATGGCAACCGTTGCAACAAAAAGACATTAACGACTTTGTAAATCCGTTGCAGATCGTCGCACAAGGCTATCGCGGAATTTTCACACCGACGGCACGCTGTTATGAAGAAACCGCAGGTGACTTTACCAAAGAGGCCAAGCGCAAAGAGCGCATCGTCAACCGTAGTGTCCGCGGTTTGATGCGAGTGAAAGCGGTCATGAACCCCTTTTATAACGGTTGGTTTAGTTTTGAAGTGATTTCTCACAAGTTATTACGCTGGTTATTACCCTATTTTGCTTGTATCGGCTTGGTCGGCAGCGCCTTCTTAGCTGCGCAGCAACAAATTTTGTTTCAATTGGTCATTGCGGGTGCTTTGCTGGTGTTCATTGCTGCTACTATCGGCGGTTTTCGCCGTAGCTCTCCGTCGCTAGCGATTTGGTTTGCCATGCCGTATTACCTTTTAATGGTCAACTATTTCGCGATGCGTGGAGTTGTCAAAGCTTTGCAGGGACAGACTCAGGTTACCTGGAGCAGTGTGCGGCCTTCCAACCAGGTACGAGTTATACCGACTGAGTCTGGTTTGCCAGGTTTAATCGTTGTCGTTATTTTATTCACCATTTGCCTGATGTGGCCATATGTCTAAGTTTGCGCTGCTATTTCTACTTATGTTTTTTGGCTGCTTGATCGGAGCTTTTTTTAGTTCCCCTTTGTATGCTGTAATTCTTTATAAATTGGTTTATTTTATGAACCCGGAATCACGATGGTGGGGTGCTGGCATTCCGAGTATTGGGTATTCTTTTATTACTGTAATGGTAATGATATTTTCACTTTTAATCCATTATTCGAGGTTGTCGGAAAAAACACGGTGGCGTGAACAACCAGTATTTAAATGGATTGTCATCTTACTTCTCATCTACTATTTTACAGGTTTTTTTGCAGTACTTACCTCTATACATTATCAGTTTTGCTTCGAGTTTCTTAAGTTGGTTGTCATATTGTTTGTTGTTTATAAGATAATAGATAGGCAGTCTATCTTTGATGCAGTCATTTGGGCTTATATTATTGGCGCTGCTTATATAGGCTACTATGCAGGCTTTGTAGGGAGAAATAGTGCTGGCCGTGTTGAAGGCATAGGGATGATTGACACAGGTGGTGATTCGAATCTAACAGCTGCAGCTCTTGTTCCGGCAGTAGTTATGCTTTTGTATTACGTGTGGTTGGGGAGCCTGAAGGTCAGATTGCTGAGTGTAGTATGTGCCGCATTTGTCGTAAATGGTCTTATTTTAATTAATAGTCGTGGTGCATTTATTGGTTGTGTGGTTGGGGCAAGCATATTCTTAAGCTACATGATTTTTTCTAAGTGGCAAAAAAAGGGCCAGCGAGGGACGGCTGTTGCTATAATATTATTCGGGTTAGTCGGAGCATTTTCTCTTACGGACGCTTCTTTTTGGGCTCGAATGTCAACACTAAAAGTTATCGAGGATGGTGGTACTAGTGGATCTCATCGTATTGATTTTTGGCTGGCAACTTTTGATGTAATGCGAGATCATCCGTTGGGAGTGGGCATCAGTGGCTTCGAAGCAGTTAGTCAATCCTACTTACCTGAATCCTATTTTGTAACCCTTGATGCAAAAGCAGTACATTCGAGTTGGTTTCAGCTTTTAGCTGAAGCTGGCTGGGTTGGATTGGTCTGTTTTGGTTTACTTCTTGTTTCGCTATTTCGGTTGTTACGTCTGACTAAAAAGTATTTGTTAGAACATCAGCTCACAGAAAGATATTTTCATGTATTGTCCCTCGAGGCCGCACTTTTAGGTTATTTTGCAGCGGCGACGTTTATTAATCGTATAAGAGCTCCCGCACTTTGGTGGTGCATTCTGTTCTTGATGATTGCTACAAATATTTACTATTTACAATACAAAAACGGCCACAAAAAAATTGAAATTCTCAATGATGAGATCAAAAGAAAACGGAGTTAATCTTATGCGTCAACTGCGAGTCCTTCAATTTATAACGCCATCAGGCTTCTATGGTGCTGAGCGCTGGGTGCTGGCGGTGGCCAATAATACCGACAGTACCGAGATGATATGTGATCTGGCCGTCACTCAAGAAAGTGAAACGCAGGATTTAACGGTTGCAAAATTATACCCGCGCGAGAAGGGCGAAGTGCATTATTTACCGATGAGCGGCCGCTTTGATTTAAGAGTGGTCGACAAATTAGTCGAAGTGATAAAACAACGTCAAATTGATGTGATCCACACGCATGGCTATAAATCTGATATTCTTGGCGTTTTGGCCGCGAAAAAAGCTGGTATTTGTGTGGTTGCGACGCCACATGGTTTCTCTAATAACATCCCATTGAAACTGCGGCTGTTTATCCGGCTGGGCTTATTTGCTATCCGCTTCGCCGACAAAGTTGCACCTTTATCGCAGCAACTGATTGAAGACATTGTCGCGGCTGGTGTGCGTCGCGACAAAATCCAGTTTATTGAAAATGGTGTCGACCTGACTGAGCTTGAGACCTACCGCAAATTACTGCCTGCTGAAACTAGAACTAATGCAACCAATGAGATTTCGGCTCCGCACTTTGGCTATATCGGTCAGTTGATTGCGCGTAAGGGCATCGCCGATATGATCCGTGCTTTTAACGAGGTATACAGTCGCTATCCGGATGCAAAGTTGACTTTAATTGGCGATGGTGAACAGCGCAGTGAACTGGAAGCTTTGGCGCAAAGCCTGCCTTGTAACAGTGCGATCAGCTTTCTCGGCTTTCGGCAGGACCGTCTGCAGTTATCGCAGCAGTTTGACGTGTTTCTGATGACGTCATCACTCGAAGGCATTCCGCGTTGTCTGATGGAAGCGATGATTGTTGGTAGTCCGGTGGTGGCGTATGACATTCCTGGCGTTGACCAACTCATTATCGATGGGCATACCGGTTTGCTGGCGCCTTTGGGCGACTGGCAGCAGTTAGCAGTGCGCTGTGAACAGTTAGTAAAAGATCTGGCACTGTATCAGCAAATTGCTGTGGCCGGCCGCGCTTTGGTCGACCAGCGTTTTTCTGCCAAACGCATGACTGATGAATACGTCACGCTGTTCCGCCAGCTGCTGGCACTTAAGGGATAACAGAGGCAATTATGTGCGGCATTGCAGGATTTATTCGTGGGACACAGTTTACCGGTCAAGAACCGGAGCAACTATTGCAACAAATGGGCAATGCCATCCGCCACCGTGGACCGGATGCGGCCTCTACTTGGTGGGACCAGGGCATTGCATTGGTACACCGCCGGCTTAGCATTATCGATTTGTCTGACGCTGGCACCCAGCCGATTCACTCACCATGCGGACGTTATGTCATTGTTTTTAATGGCGAGATTTATAACTACCAAGAACTGCGTCAGGCACTTGAAGCACAGGGCGAACAGTTCTCCAGCCAAACCGACACCGAGGTATTATTACGCCTGGTTATGCGGGAGGGCGAGCGGGCACTGGATAAGTTAAACGGTATGTTTGCTTTTGTGGTCTGGGATAAAACCGAGCAAAGCTTGTTTGCTGCCCGGGACCGGTTGGGTAAAAAGCCGTTATATCTGTATCAGCGTGGCGACGAGCTGGCGTTTGCTTCAGAAATTAAAGCAATTCTGACATTGCCAGGCGTAGAGCGCCTTATTAGACCAGACGCTGCGAAGGATTTTTTCTTTTATCAGTATGTGCCAGACCCGAAAACGATTTTTGCCGATATTGTGAAATTGCCGCCCGGACATTGGTTAAAACGTGACAGACACGGCAACATGCAGCAACAACGTTACTGGCAGCTTAGTTTTAAACAGCAAATTAGTGGCACGGAGCAACAAATTGCCAGTGAATTGCGTGAGCTGATTGATGATGCGACCCGTATCCGCTTAGCCAGTGACGTCCCGCTTGGGGCTTTTTTATCCGGCGGCATCGATTCCAGCGCCGTAGTAGGCATGATGGCAAAACACAGTAAAGGGCCAGTAACAACCTGTGCCATCGGTTTTGGCGACGAAAAGTTTGATGAAGTCCATTTTGCCCGGAAGGTTGCAGCGCAATTTAACACTGACCACCACGAATTTACGGTAAAAGAATCGGTGTCGGCGAATTTTGCCCAAATCAGCAGTTATTTTGATGAACCTTTTGCTGATCCTTCCTATATTCCCACTTTTTTTGTCGCCAAATTAGCCCGCCAGGCCGTAACGGTTGCGTTAGCCGGTGATGGCGGTGACGAAAGCTTTGCCGGCTATAGCAAGTACAATGTTGACCAGACCGAGCAGCGTCTGCGTGGTATGTTCCCCAAAACGCTGCGCAGCAGTGTTTTTCCGCCACTTGCCAATCTCAGTAAATTGTTTGGCCGCACTTTTAACAGTATTTACGGCCGTAAAGCAAATTCGTTGTTGCGCACGCTCGCAATGGAGCCGGATCAGGGATTTTTTGTCACCAATTCATTTTTCCACCCGGACCTTTGGCAGCAACTAGCGCATGGCGATTTTGCCCGCGATACGCGTGACTACGACCCAGCAGCAATGACCTGCCAGAAATATCACGAAGCACCGGCCGACGATCATCTGTCAAAGGTGCTGTATACCGACATTCACAGTTACCTGCCGGGCGATATTCTGGTCAAAGTCGACCGCATGACCATGGCAAATTCACTGGAGGCGAGGGCGCCACTACTGGATTACCGCGTGGTCGAGTATGCCGCCAGTATTCCGTCTGCGTTGAAACTGCATGGCCAGGAGAAAAAATATATCCTGAAAAAAAGCTTCGAAGGCTTTTTGACCGACGAAACCTTATACCGGAAAAAAATGGGCTTCTCAGTGCCGCTAGCACTATGGCTTAAAACCGAGTTAAAGCCGTTTGCAGAGCAGGCATTTAGCCAAACGGATGGTGGGCTCGCGCAACTGTTTCATCTGCCGCGCATTCAGCAATTGTGGCAACAACATTTACAGGGTCAACATCAGCACACGCAGGAATTATGGAGCCTGCTGGTTTTTTCGCAGTGGTGGGACCTCTACATTGCGGAGTTGCCACTGACACAACCAGTCGCTACGTGCGCAAGTTCCTCTGAAACAATAGCAATAGGCACGCCGGCATGAAGAAGCTGCGTATTTTACATGTCACCTTTGATATGGCTATTGGCGGCACCGAGCAGGTGATTCGGCAACTGGTTTTGAATTTACCGGCCGCCGAATTTGACAACGAGATTTTCTGTATCGACGGTAAGATTGGTGCGATCGGTGAGCAGTTACAGCAGCAGGGTATTCGCATTCATCAGGCGTCACGCAAAGGTGGGCTTGATTTTGTCCTGATAAAAACGCTGCGTCAGATCTTATTTAACGGTGAATTTGACGTCGTACACTGTCATCAATACACGCCTTGGGTTTATGGCTGGTTCGCGGCCTGGGGCTGTAAAGCCAAAGTTGTGTTTACTGAACATGGTCGGTTTTTCCCGGACCGCTCCCGTGGTAAAGCTATACCACTGAACGTGCTAATGGCGCTTACAACCTCTGCCATTAGTGCAATTTCTGCCGCTACCCGTGATGCGCTAGCACGCTATGAATGGGTTCCAAAGACACTGGTGCAAGTGGTGTACAACGGCATTCAGCCATTGACAGTTGAAATGTCAAAGGTCTCTGAGCTGAGGTCTAAACTTGGATTAACTGACGACCTGCTTGTTCTGGGAACTATCGCCAGACTAGATCCGGTTAAAAACCAAGCGATGATGCTGCATGCTTTTGCATTGGTACAAACTGAATTCCCTAACTCCAGATTGCTGATAGTGGGTGATGGGCCTTCCCGTCAGGAGCTTGAACAACTGACTTTGGAGCTTGGATTAAAAGAACTCGTTATTTTCACGGGGTTTATTAACGAACCGGTTTCGTACTTGCAATTAATGGATATTTATTTACTCAGTTCATTGACTGAAGGGACTTCTATGACACTGCTCGAGGCAATGAATCTAGGTAAACCCTGTGTGGTTACCTCTGTTGGAGGAAACCCAGAGATTGTTATCGATAAGGTCTCTGGATATGTAACACCGTCTAACGATCCTGGCAGTTTTGCAAACGCGATCAAAAAATTGCTCTCGGATACCAATGAAAGAAATATTTTTGGAGTAAAAGGAAGAAATATATTCTACGAATATTTTTCTATAGAAAGAATGACGGTTCGGTATAAAGAGATCTACACTAAGGGCTTTTGACTATATTTAAAGCAGTATTTTTGATTTACTGGATTTACAATGTATTTATCAATAATTTTGAATCTAAGTTTTCAATAAAGGTTGTGTCATGATAATTTCACTGAGTAAGTGCTGGGCCTTGTTTAATGTTTAACAATTTACTTAAAGGTGCTGCTTGGTCGGTAGGTCTTGCTTGGCTTTCACGGTTTATTGGATTATTTAGTGTTATAATTGTAGCGCGAATTCTGACGCCTGAGGACTATGGGATAGTTGCGATCGCCATGATTGTAATGCATTTTATCCAGAATTTATCTTCTGCCGGTACATCTCAATATTTAATACAAAAAACCAATCTAGATGCGGATGATATTAGAACTTCGTGGACGTTGCTTATATTGTTTCGGGCTTTCTATTGTGCTGCTTTATTTTTAGCGAGTGGGCAGCTTTCCATCTACTTCAATGAGCCTCGGTTAGAACCTGTGTTTCAAGTCCTTTCTATTGTTCCAATGTTTGATGCAGTAAAAAATATAGGGTTATTTTTGGAAGAGAAAAAAATAAACTATAGACCTGTATTTATGTTGGGTCTTTCAAGGAAGGTTATCGGTTTCGCTGTATCAGTCACATTGGCATTAAATGGTTTTAATTATTGGTCCTTAATTTACGGAGAAGTTATCGGTTGTGTTGTATTTGCGTTGTGTAGCTACATTTATCTCCCTGTTGAACGGAACTACCTTAAGCCAACACTTGTGAATGTAAAGTTTCAATTTAGCTTTTATAGTTGGTCATTTTTACAAGTTTTCATAGGTTTTACGAAATCGAAAATCGATGGTTTGCTTATGGCAAAATATGTTGGGAGTTCAGGTATGGGGGAATACCACTTAAGCTCCAGCTTAGCAGATATGCCGTCGAATGAGCTTGCTACTCCCATAACTCGTCCTTTGTATGCAGGCCTGGCACAGCACGAATCAGATTCGCCTCAACAGATTCAACTTGCGTACAAGTCTTTGGCTGCTATGTCTCTGATTGTATTCTTTTTATCGCTATTGCTGGCGTCAACTTCTGAAGAGATTGTTTCAATACTGCTTGGAGAAAAGTGGAGTGCTATTCCTGCTGTTGTATCAATACTCAGTACAGCATATGCTTTGTATGCTTCGGGTACGATACTCCAAAGGCTGCTTACAGTACAAGCCAAAGTTAAATTGGTTTTTTATCTAGATTGCATCTCTTTCATAGTTATCTTTGCCATTATTGGATATGCCGCGATTGAATTTAAAACGCTACTGGCGATATCATATGGACGATTGTTATCATCTTCGATAGTCCTTTTTATTACGATAGGATTCACAGCGCAATATACAAAAATGCGTTTTTTGTTGGCCCTACAAGCAACTCTGCCAAGCTTGGTCGTCGGAGTACTGTCTTATTTTGTTACCTGTTATGTCTTTACTTTTATTGATGCTTTCGTCTTTATTATTCTGATCACTAAGTTTGTTTTATATACAATAATTTTTATGCTTGGGATGTATGCATGGTCGTATTTTAGACGCTTTCAAAATTATGAGTTGTTTTTTGTTAGTAATATGTGGTTGTTTGCACTCAAAAAAGTTAATAAAGGAAGATGAAAATGCTGTCTAGTATAGTGAATAAATTCAATTTTAAAAGATTCGACTGGTCAACTCGTCACGTACTTCACCTTCCTCAACTTAATACAGATCCGGACGGAAAGTTTTCGGTTTTAAGTATGTTATGTAAGCGAGATCTTTATCAATATCTGGTTGCCATTCGTTCTTTATTTCAATACGCAAAGCCAAAGCACGTCATTATTGTTAATGATGGGTCTTTAGGCACACCTGAGATTGCGAAGATTATTAATGCATGCCCATCAGCCAAAATTGTTCCAATTCAAAACTACCGGGTAGAAGGATTGCCATGTGGAGGCTGTTGGGAAAGAATTGTCGCTGTCAGCGAGTTTTCAAAGCACGAATATATCGTACAAATGGATGCAGATACTTTGTTTATGAGCACACCAGTCGAAATGATCGATGCTATTGCTCAGAATAGATCATTTGCACTGCCAACTGACAGCGGTACAGTGGTAAAAACCGCAGCTGAATGCTTAGCTTTTGCAGAGAAACGTAAAGGCGAAGGTGTCTCCCATATTCAAATAGATGCAGAGGCTAGTTTGGGAATTATGGGCGATGTGCAAATGGTTAAATACATCAGGGCTTGCGCTGGTTTCGCCGGATACGCTCCAGGTACATTAACTTTACAAAAATTGCTAGAAGTTTCAACTAAATATCACGCCTTATTCGGAGACCGCTGGTATGATTGGGGGACTGAGCAATTTGCTTCGAATTATATCCTGGCTAATGACGATTCGGTATTTGTTTTACCCATTGCAAAATATGACTCTGTAGATAAATTTAAAGCAGAACTTGTATTTGTTCATTTTATTGGATGCTTTAGGTTTGATAAGGGAATTTATGTTAATTCTGCACAGAGACTCATTAATTTATGGAAAATCTAAATAGCAAATTCAGGTCAGAAATCTTGGTCGGATGATTTTTAACCAAAAGATGTTCATTCCCTGTCTCTCAAGGATTAAGAAAGAAAGGTAAATACCGAAAATATAAGGTTAATTAGTCTCGACTTGAAAAATGTTATTGATCTGACACATCGCTTTGAAAAGAAGAAAGTTACCAGTTTTGATTGTGGGTGATGCAGGTCTGTTAGTGCAGGCCTGCAGATTTAGAAGAGAGCCCTGATCTTCCATTTAGAAAGTGGGTTATTCAGGGGCGACTAACTCGGTGGCATGGATGCATCGCTTACAATGTAATAGCCCTAACATGAAGGCTTTATTATGCATAAAAACCCTTAACCGCTGAAACTACGCTCAGCACCTCTGCCACTTCTATACCATAAAAAAGTGGTAACCGTAGTAGTCTTTCACTGTGTGCGGTGGTGATAATGTCCTCTCCGTAAAAGCGGCCAAACTGTAATCCAGCTTTTGCGCTATGTAAGGGCACATAATGGAACACGGCACCTATTTCGGCTTCTCTCAAAGCAGAAATCAACGCTGTGCGTTCCTCAAGGTTTTTACATTTTAGATAAAACATATGGCCATTATTAGTGGCAAAATCGGGAATGTGGGGCAGTTCTATCAATCCATCATCTGCCAGCTGAGTAAGTTGATGTCTATATAGTTCACAACTGGCACGTCGGTTATCGTTTATTGTTTTTAATTCCAGCAGTTGACCGTATAAGTAGGCAGCCTGTATTTCTGAGGGCAAATAACTTGAGCCTATGTCAACCCAGGAATACTTGTCTACACTGCCGCGAAAAAACTGATTTCTGTTGGTGCCCTTTTCACGAATAATTTCTGCCCGTTGAAACATTGCCACATCATTGATAAGTAAGGCTCCGCCTTCTCCCCCACTGGTAATATTTTTAGTTTCATGAAAACTAAAAGTTCCCAGATGCCCTATGGTGCCGAGGGGCTTGCCCTTATAAAAACTATCTATCGCCTGGGCAGCATCTTCTACTACAAATAAGTTGTGTTTCTCAGCCAAGCCCATAATTGTGCCCATGTCGCAGGCAACCCCAGCATAATGCACCGGCACTATGGCTTTAGTTTGGGGCGTAATAGCTGCTGCAATGCACTCTGGGTCGATATTCATGGTATCAGCCTTTACATCCACAAACACTATTTTGGCCCCGCGCAGCGCAAAGGCATTGGCGGTAGAGACAAAAGTATAGCTTGGCATGATCACTTCATCACCGGCTTGCAAGTTAAGTAGTAGGGCAGCCATCTCCAGTGCTGCAGTGCAGGAAGGCGTAAGCAATACTTTTTGACAGCCAGTTAATTGCTTGAGCTGTTCTTCGGCCTTTTTGGCAAAGGGCCCATCACCGCACAGTTTTCGCGATTCAATAGCCTGTTGTATAAAGCCCTGTTCGTTGCCAACCACTGGCGCGCGGTTAAATGGGATCATGGTCTGTCTCCTAATCTTTCTTTTTGATAACGTCCATCCTGCACACTTTTACACCAGTTTAAGTTATCCAGGTACCACAACACTGTTTTACGTATACCCGATTCGAAGGTTTCCTGAGGTTGCCAGCCAAGTTCACGTTCAATTTTGCTGGCATCTATGGCATAGCGCAGATCATGGCCTGGTCGGTCTTTAACAAAATGTACCAGATCGCGATAAGCATCTAGTCCTTCAGGTTTTACTGGCTGTAATTCTTCTAATAAATCGCAAATGGTATAAACCACATCAATATTGGCTTTTTCATTAAAGCCACCAATGTTATAGGTTTCTCCCGTCACGCCCATCGTGGCAACTTTATATAAAGCCCGGGCATGATCTTCAACATACAGCCAATCGCGTATCTGTTGACCGTCGCCGTATACAGGCAGGGGTTTCCTCTCAAGGGCATTTAAAATAATCAGCGGAATAAGCTTTTCGGGGAAATGAAACGGGCCGTAATTGTTTGAGCAGTTTGTGATAACTACAGGTAGACCATAGGTTCTATTCCAGGCTCTAACCAAGTGATCAGAAGCAGCTTTGCTGGCCGAATAGGGTGAACTGGGCTGATAGCCGCTTTGTTCGCTAAATAAACCAGTTGGCCCCAAATCACCATAGACTTCATCGGTTGAAATATGCTGGAAACGAAAAGCGGATTTTCTTTCATCATTTAATGACTGCCAATAATCTCGGGCGACTTCCAGCAGAGTAAAGGTACCAACCACATTAGTTTGAATAAACTCAGCGGGGCCGTCAATGGAGCGATCCACATGACTTTCAGCTGCCAAATGCATGACCAAGTCAGGTTGTTCCTGGAAAAAAAGTTCAGTTAATCCGGCTCTATCACAAATATCTTGTTTGACAAAACGATAGCGCTGCGACGCTTCTATTGAACGCAAAGACTGCAAATTACCGGCGTAGGTTAATTTGTCCAGATTCACCACTGAGTGACTGGTTTCATTGATAAGAAATCTGATCAAAGCCGAACCAATAAATCCGGCACCACCGGTTACTAATATCTTTTGCACAAATAATTCCTTTTACTATTCAATTAGACTGTATAGCCCTGACTCAGCACTATAATGCCGGCAACGATTAGCCCGGTACCTGTAATTTTATACAAGTTTAATGTTTCTCCAAATAAAAACACTGAAAAAAACATAACTATAACAAACGCTGAACTCATAAAAGGGTAGGCAAAACTCAAAGAAAATTTTGTCATCGCCGCCATCCAGAATAAAGAAGCTAAAAAAGCTGACACAAAACCGCTTAGAATAAATGGGTCGAACATGATCAGTTTGATTAACTCAAAAACCTTGTCAAATAGACCATCCGGCAAGGGCTGCTGCTGGTTCATGCGCCACTTTAAGACCAGTTGTCCATAAACGGTAAACAGTACGCACCCAAGAATATAAAGATAACCCATCGCTTACTTCTCTAAATTAAGTCGTGTATCTATAATAAACAGGGGTCTGTTTTTAGTTTCATCGAATGTCTTTGCTACATATACACCAACAAAACCAAGGGTTGCAAGTATCATTCCTCCCAGCAACCACACCGAAATAATAAGACTCGTCCAACCATCCACTTTAATTTCTCCAAAAAACCAATTAAAGAAAACAAAAATAGCATATAAAAATGAAATAAAAGAAATGGTAAAACCGGCTTTAATCACCATCCATAGTGGCTTATCACTAAATGACAAAACGATATCTATAGCTAGCGCCATTCGCTTTGCAAAGGTATAGGATGAGGTACCACTGTGTCTGTCATTATGGGCTATTTCAAGATATGCACTGTTAAATCCAACCCATCGGGAGTGAACTGGCAGAAGCCGCGATCTCTCTGTTAAGACTGACATTTCAGCTACTACTTTTTTACTATAAATACCAAAATTACCGACACTTGAGTCTTGCTGAGTACCTGTCATATAACTTAAAAATTTATAGAATAAAAAGGAAGTTACTCTTTCCAAAATTGAGTGTTTTCGTGCAATACGCTTCACCAAAACCTTTTCGTAACCTTCTTTGGCTTTTGCATATAAACCGGGGATTTCTTCCGGTGGATCTTGTAAATCACAATCCATAATCACCACATAATCGGCTTGTGTATTTCTCATGCCGGCCAGAATAGCATAATGCTGGCCGAAATTTTTTGAAAATCGTATGCCCTTTACTGATGGCTCGGCAGCACAAATACCTTCTATAATTTCCCAGGAGCCTTTTGGGCAATGATCCTCAACAAGCAATATTTCATATGAGCTGGTTATTTTTTTTAAGTTTTCAATAAGCCGCCGACAAAGTTCTTGCAACGACTCTGGACAACCATATACAGGTACAACTACAGCAATCTTATCCATTATTTTTCCAGCAGTGATAGATGAATTTATGTTCAATCTCTGATAAGCCGAGGGATTGATAAAAGCCACAGGCCTTAATATTTGCCCGTTGAGTAGGAATAGCTACCTTTTCTATGTTTTTACCTTTCATCTCTGTAGCAAATCGCGATAATAGGTTCCGACCAATACCTTTACCCCGGCTATGCTTGTCAACTGCAAGCAATCCAATTTGAGCGACACCAGCCCTAATTGAAGACGTTAGCAAACCAACTGCTTTTCCATCATAGGCAATATAATAGTCATCAGCATATTCTTTCGACAATGATTTACTTATCCAGGTTGAATATAAAGTGTTAAATGCCTCATGTGGTAATTTTTGATCCAAATAAAAACGTGAAAACTCGCCACTTTGAAATGCCAAATTTTCCAATACAGAGAAATCTTCTGGTTTAAACGTATTTGCAATAACAGGCACAGTGGAATCCGTACTAATAAGATTTTCAATAGCACCCGAAAAGACAATCTTCTCGTCACAATAACTTATTTCTAATACCTGCTTGTTTTGTAGAAATTCTGTTTCAATTGGTTGACTGGAGATTATATAAAGTAGATCAAACGCCGTTTTTTGAATTACTTCAATTGCTTCTGAAATTGAGATGCCTGTTGTTAACTCTAACAACTTCACATCTAACGAAAACAAATGACTGTCAAATGCCCGTGGCGTTATGTCAACTTGAGTAATCAATTAAAATAATCCCTTGTAAAACATTAAGATAGCAAGGCCAACAAATACTGACCATAACCATTTTTGGCCATGCCTTGCCCGATACGCCTAATGTCATTTGCTTCTATCCAGCGCTGATTAAAGGCAATTTCTTCCAAACAGGCTATTTTATACCCTTGTCGGTGCTCAATGGTTTGCACAAAGCTACTGGCTTCTAACAAACTGTCATGCGTGCCGGTATCTAACCAGGCGAACCCTCGTCTTAATAATTCAACTCTTAAGTTACCTTGCTCTAAGTATTGCTGATTAATCGAAGTGATTTCTATCTCACCTCGGTGGGAGGGCTCGACTGCTTTAGCAATTTCTATCACATCATTGTCGTAAAAATACAACCCTGTTACAGCAAAGTTACTTTTGGGTTGGAGTGGTTTCTCTTCAATTGAGATAGCTTTTCGATCCTCATCGAATTCGACTACGCCAAATCGTTCTGGATCCTTAACCTGATAACCAAAAACGGTAGCCCCCTGCGTGGTTTGTGCCGCACGTTCCAATAAGGGTCTAAATCCTGGCCCATAAAAAAGATTGTCACCTAGCACCATTGCTACAGCCTCATTACCGATGAAACTCTCGCCTATAATAAATGCCTCTGCTAGGCCATTGGGCTCTGCCTGTGTGGCATAATTTAAATTGATGCCAAACTGCTTACCATCGCCCAATAATTGAATAAACTGGCTTTGATCCTGAGGTGTGGTGATAATAAGAATGTCGCGAATACCCGCTAGCATAAGTACACTTAGGGGATAATAAATCATAGGTTTGTCGTAGACTGGCAATAGCTGTTTAGATACTGCCTGAGTGACGGGGTAAAGACGAGTTCCACTGCCGCCAGCTAGTATAATTCCTTTCATAAAACCTCTACTCGCTTAATTTTGTTAATTTCATACAGGTACAGGTCGCCAAAGTTAATCAGCAATGATTCATTTAAGTCGGCGTGCTGCCTGTCACTTAAATAGTGAGTCGCGCCATAACTTTCACTAATATCAACTAGATTATTAATGCTCAGAGAATTAAAACCTTCTTTAAGTTCTCTACATACGTTGAATCCTACTGTGGTAAAACCTTTCATGCCGTTTAACATTATTAAACGTTGATACCATTCAGGGAAAGACTTACCCACAGAAGCCGCCTTAAAATTAACAATCATTGCACGTTCTGCCATCATCCAAAAATCACCATTACACGGCATTACGGCGAATATCGCTTGTTTTGCTGTGTTGTCCTTGATCCAATTGTGCATTTTAGCTGCGTCGGAAGATTGAGCGTAATTTGTTTTGGACTGTGGATTGAGGGCGATTTTAAAAAATGGCAGAGACAGGACAGTGGCTAAAAATACATATGTAGGTATATTGGAGTAGGGGGATTTAATTGTTAATTGTTTAAGAGATAGCAATACAGTTTCAACAACAAGCAGTGATAAAAACAAGGGGTAAAGAGCATCTGCAAGCCTAAAGGGATATAAATTCAAAAGAAAGTACAAATTTAGCTGTCGGGCTAGTATACCAATGCCAAAAAACAGACCAAATATTGTCATTATTTGTGCTAATACCTTGGTACCAACAGGCAGTTTATTGCTAACACTAAAATACACACCCAAGCTTACGAATAATAAATAGAGTAAAGTCTTTTTTATGCTTAAAAAGTAATTTGGGTCAATGTGATGAGGATTACGAAATGTAGCACTAATCTCGTATACATTCATTGTAGCCAAGGCATAGTTTTTATCGTTGTAAGCTAAACCACTAAAATAATGATAGGTAAGCACCGCTATTGCAATGGGTAAGGCAAAACTAGCATATTTTATTATGGCGTAAGGCTCAGTTTTAATACGCGAGATTATCACTAAACCGATTGCCAAAGCCGCCCACCCACCCACAATGACATGGGCATAAAAGGATATACCAGCCAGCAATCCACAGAAGACATAACGTTTTTTAACTAAATTAGCCAGCGATAGAAATAGAAACCCATAGGCGATAACTTTTTGTTCTGCACCACCAAATATCCACGCCCAGGCAAACTGTCCCTGACCAACAAGTAAATATAGACTTAAGGCGATAAATATGGTGGAAAAGCTTAGTTTTAAAGCCCGACCAAGAAAGATGAAGCAGCTAATAACAAATAACCACAAGACTAATCGTGCGCTTTGAGCAACGAAAATGGGATCGGCTGAAATCCAATAAAAAGGTTGTAAAAAATAATGAAACGCTACACCAAAGCTCATTGAATTGTTGGTTAAGGTCCAGTCATTTTTTAATAACTCTGGTTGAGCTAACATTGCCGCGTTTACCAAATACACTGACTCGTTTTCAATTAGAGCAGGTACCAGAAAAAAGTGTATCAGATATGCGAACACGCCAATAAGTGCAGTTAATGTGATTACAAGTTCAATTCGATGAGCATTCTTTAACATGTGGTAAGTCCCTGTTCATGACCGACAAAAAAGCTAGACTTCGGCAACGTTAATGCAAACTAACACATCTGACGGCTCCCCATAATAGTAAAGTGCAAATGCACATGTAAACAGGGTTTCATCTGCCTCCACTATTTCCTGCCAATCGCTGATAAGTTGCTGCAATTGCCGGGCTGTTCGTCTTGTCTTAGTCATCATTATGCTCCGTTGGGTTAATGATAAAATTTTGGCGTCAAACCGCGCTAAAGAACTGACGTGCTATATTGATCGCTTACGTATAAATATAGATTTTTGGCCGAAATGCTACTTAATGGGGTTTATAATTCTAAATAGGTTCTTACGATTTAGTTTGCGCTGAATCCTAAGTAGGACGTTTGCTATTTTTGTAAAGACCCAATAACTAATTTTCTTTAAAGTTGGTCGGTATTCCGAGTGATAGAGAACATATTCCCCTTCATTGAGCTCGAGATTATGCTTTTTCTTTACTTCAATCCACGACTGATTACGTTGCTCTCTGGATAAAAGCCTGTCGATTTCTCTATTCCCAATTGGGTTTTTATCAAGGTCGTGGGGATTTAGGCAGGTAATGTCGTCTGATATCGCAATAGAGTCTAATCCAAAGTTGCGCTCAACAATACTACAGAACCACCAATCTACACCTGTTGCATTTACTGTAGGGTCATATTCGTTTAAGAATGCTACCAATGCCCTTTGAGAAAATACAGGACACGTAACCTCGATAAAATTAGTGATCCGGATTGATGCTAAAGGATTAAACTCAGTAATTTTATGACTGATTTTCCCACGTCTATCAAAGGCGCTTTGTAATAAATCAAATTTTCGGTTTTCCCTTAAGTGAAACAAAGCATTAATATTTGCAGTGGGTATTTCGATATCATCGTCCATTACAAGAATAGCTTCGTATTGATTGAAATAATCCCGAGCCTCATTGTAGAAATAGTGTAAATTTTGATATTTACCACCTTTTCTCACTTTGTATACTTCACAATCGTTTTTAAGTAAAAACTCTGTTGGACCATAATAGACGACAAAAACATCGTATTTTCGCTCAGCACCCAGCCATTGTTGTATATTCGAGTTATCACCGGCAGAAGTAAAAATCAGCCACTTTCGTTTCAATTTATTTTGCATTTTTTTTAATACACCGTTAAGTATTTAATTGATTTGTATTTAGAATACAATTGGCAAAATTTATATGATTTTAAACTATTGCATTTGTGGCTCAAAACTTGGCTTTTTCATTATTACAGTCTCTGTCTTTGCCGCCGCTCCAATATCAGCCGTTACTCTAGTTCTGCCTTTGTAGTCTAAATTAACAATCTTCATCGTTGATAAACTCCCAGCATTTATAGCGGGGCTTGTAGGCCATAATCTTGCTTCTAGCTTATAAGGAGTAACATACATGTTCGGATCTCGGTTTACAGGTTTAGCATCCAATCCATTGTCCGGGCCAGCGCCATAATAAAGATTATTTGTGACAATATATTTTCCGTTTGTCACATTAAAATACTTCAGATGAGGCAATTTCATGTGAAATATATTGTTAATTATTTCAGTTGACAATACTCGTTCCCCTGAGACGCTAAGGCCATTACCCAGAGAGTTATACAGAGTATTATTATACCATCTGCCGTGAGCTGAATTTTGATAAAAAACTGGCTGTCTTTTATCACCACATGAATGCGTAATATTGTTGAAGACATACGTAGGTTCAGGTTCGCCTGAAGAATCTGTCTTTGGATCCCATGATTGGTCATATAAACCTATTGCTCTTGAAGGATACTTTTGGCAATCAATGAAATTACTGTATATCTTATGTGCAGCTAACCTAACATCTGGACTACATCTTTCATCTTGATGATTTACGACAATCATTGGGCCAGCGCCAAAGTTATTATCATGTATATAATTATATCCAACTTCAATTCCTTCATTTGGCGAACAGCCACTAAGGTAAATGGCATGATCAAGTCTATTGCCAGTTTCACCTCCATGAACTCTGTTTCCAAAAACCTTCACACCATCTCTTGCTGCGGTAATGACCCCAATACCAAAACGAAAGATATTTCCACCATCTACATCATTTGCGACGATACGTGCATTTTCGCCTGATGCGATAATTGCTGATGCATAGGACACAAAAGTTAACTTTGATACAGTGTACCAAGGTACATCTATTCTTATGCCAGTGTGGAAACTTGAGCTTTTTGCAGATAAAGAATCGAAAATTGGCGTTGCTTTGGGATACGCAACGAAGGCAATAGGGTTCTCCTCGGTTCCTTTAGGCGCGGTTGGTCTAGCCCAAATATTCTCACCACCTTCCCAATATTTAAGATTATATACGCCAGATTTAAAATAAAGGATATCCCCAGCTTTTAGTGAACCAAGTGCTTTGGAAGGCGAGCTGTACGGGTTTTCATGTGTTCCATTACCTACGCTTGGTAACAAAGTGTTATCGATGAAAACTAATCTACCTGAATTTATCATAAAAGGTAACTTGTTTGAAATCACACCATCAACAGTAACACTGATGTCTACCGATCCCTTAGGCATATCATTTGTAAGCCAAAAACTGATTTTTTGGATGCCCGGAACAGGTGCTTCTTCTCCCCATTCTTCAGCGTAGCTTTTAAGGTCTGTCAAATGAACTCCTCCAACGGTTATATAGTTACCGTAAGTGCCAGCAGACTTGAAATCTCCCAAATTACGACCCCAAACAGTTACTACTGCGCCTTTGCTAGGTTCTGTTTGGCTCCAGCCATTTTTAGGTCCGGCTGTTAAGTCAGAGTAAAACAATACTGGTTTACTGGACGCCATGGAATCAAAAGAAAAACATATAAGAATAAGTGCTAATTTAATTTTATTTGCTAAATTTATCATAAAGAGCCTTAAAAATTTATTTTTAGTCTTACTATCTAAACCTTTCATAAATCAAAGTGTCGGAAATTCTACTTTCTTTGTACGTCTTAAACTTTATTAGGAACATTAGGAACTAATTTGATATTTTTTCATCTATGCTCTTAATATATTTACGTGATAAATGTTTACCATAATGCATCATTGGGAGCTCTATATACTTGTATGAAAACCACGCTACGAAAGTCGAGAAAATCGTTGTAGATATTGTTAGATATAATAGCTTGTATTGTGAAATTAAGAGGTTGTTCTGAATAAAAAATACAACAACTATTGCAATAATCAAATTGTGAAATAAGTACAAGCTATAAGAAATATCGCCATAAAATGTAAGAAAATCATCTATTTTTTTTGGAAGTCTGATAGTTGTAATTACAGACAAAATAACAACGCCCACCGCACTAAGCCCATACAGTATCCACTCTGACGGCATTGGTATATGGTTGAATACACCAGCGCTAAAAAGGTAAGTAAAAGCTGTCAGTAGCAGAATCAATGGCAGTGTAAACCATGCTGCTAGTCGTATCCGCGTATTTGCATACAAGTACCCAGCAAAAATACCAAAGCAAAAAGTAAAAAATAAACGGAAGACTAGCGGACTGTCGATTGAGCTGATATCGGCCTTGTACAAAACATGACCGAGCACAACCATTGCAAAGAGTGCTACAGGGCCATATCGCTGCAATAATATAATGAGCAAAGGAAGCGTCAAATAATACTGAAACTCTACTGGGAGGCTCCAGTACGCATTGTTAAAAAGTTCAGATGGTCCTGTGAAATTAAAGACAAGGAGCATATAATTAAGTATATCAGTAAATGAGTAAGGATTTGTAAACTGAGTAGCAAGCCAACCACCATGATAGGGGAGTAATGTTTCGTGGAGCAGATGACCAACAATAATATAAACCAAAAGAGATACGGCAAAAGCAGGCCATATGCGAAAGAACCGCTTAACATAAAACACGTACCCGATTCTGATATCAGGAAAGCCCTGTCGGTAAGAACTTAGATACAAAGTGCAGCCGCTCAGCGTAAAAAACAACACCACGCCAAAACTACCTAGGTCAAGCCAGTTTAACAACCAATAGTCTTGGAGTTGCTCTCCGGTGTAACTAGTTTCATTGGCGCGATTAATGTGTGAGAACAACACAAATAACGCAGCGATACCACGTAACCATGTCAGTTGTGGTAAATGTCCCGGATGACTAGCTTGCATTTTTGGGCGCCCCTAGTAAACCTGTTTTTATTTTTTCGATTAAGTGGTCATATCCAGCCTGACTCAAATGCAAACCATCCCCAAGGTCATAACGAATATTCAAATGTCCGTTTAGATCCGAAAACGACGTTTGATAATCAATAAAATTCAGACCGGCTTGATTGGCAGCAGCTTTCAGTTGCTCGTTGAGCTTAACAATTTGTTTATTCAAGCCAGGTCTTGCGAGTTTCACTTCGTTGACCGGCAAAATACTCAGCAAAGTAACTTTGCTGTGGCAACAGCGCAATCCGCTGATTAATTGTGAGATTGCCCGTTCAAGGTCATCGGATGGAGCATGTAATAAATCATTAATACCAATGCCGATAAAAATTCTTTCTGCCCGTTCAAGGTTGGGATAGTCGGCAATACGGAACGCTAAACGTTGCAACTGTTGGTGGCCAATACCAAAGTTCACTGCTTTTGGGCTGATGGCAGTAACCGCTAGCCCCTGGATTTGACTATCTCCAAAAAACACCACTGAGCCAACCGGCAGATTCAAAGCCTGTCGATGATACATGATTTCCAGAGATTGCTGGTAAAACCATGATTTATCTGCGGCGGTTTGCCGATGAAAATAAGAACGACAAGCTAAAGCAGTTAATGCCGGTAATAGTACCAAAAGAAGTAAAAAAAATGCCTTTGAGTGTGTGCGATTGAGTCTAAAGCTATTCATCAGGTTTTTCCTGTCTGCTTCGCGCGAGTGGCCTTCTGGCTTTAAAACTCCAGGCAAAAGAACGGCTCAGAAAGTACAAATAATAGAGCAGCGCACTGTTCGTAGTTACTTTTAAACTACTTAAGCCGAATTTTTGTATAATCAATGTCAAAATTAATAAAGCCCAACACCCAGAATACCATAATATTGGCAGTAAGCTTGATTGCTGAACGGAAAGTACAAGCGCAACAGCCAAAGACAGTGTTAAAGTCACAGATACTAATGCCACTTTCGATTGAAAAATTGAGGTTATTGATTTGAATTCGTCACGGCCGTGCCACATTTCACGTGCCATAAATCCGCCTATGGTATCAGGGTACCCATCGTGCCAGGCAATCAGTGCTGCATCGGGCTCTATTTTTCCACCGGCTTTAAGGGCACGTTGGCTGAAGTCATAGTCTTCGCCTGTACGCAACGATTCGTCAAAACCGCCGATGCGGTCGAACAGTTCACGGCTGACAACTAAATGCCCTGAATTGATGTAGTTAGTGCTCTGTTGCTGACTGAGCCGGTTATACCAGTAACGTCCAACATAATTATTTTTGTTGATAGCTCGGCAGCGTGATCCCGCAACCGTCAAAGGCGAAGCTTTAATTTGCTGGACAGTATGGGCAAAATGCTTCGGCCAGCTTGGATCCAGTTGGATATCCGAATCGATAAAAACGATAATGTCTGCTTGGGTCATTGCTACACCATGGTTGCGAAGTGCAGCAATAGAAACACCGGGATGCACTGTGGTTGTTATATTAAAACTTTTTGCAACTTCAACTGTTTGATCAGTCGAACCATTGTCAGCTAAAATCACTCCTTCACAACTGCCGAATAGCTGTTTAATCACTGTTAAGGTGTTGGCTAAATTTTGCTCTTCGTTTAAGGCCGGGATGACAAAAGCAACTTCGGTACCGTGGATTTGCATAACTAATCTTTGCTCTGTTGATTGAGTCTGGATTTAATAAACTTTGCCGGATTTCCAGCACAAATGCTATGTGTTTCCTCAATCGATTTGGTTACTACGCTTGCTGCAGCAATAATAGAATGGTCTGCAACATCGGCCATCACTACGGAGCTATTCCCTAACCAGCAGTCGCGGCCAATGTTAACTTGATGATAATGTCCGCCTTGTTGCTGCATCGGTTTTAAGGTATTTTCAAAATTGTGCTGTTTATTGCCACTGAGGATATGCACGCCGGAGCCCAGCATGGTATCCGCACCGATCCGGCATTTTCCTATATTACACTGTGGTCCAATATAGACGCCTTTTTCTATGACCGTATCGCGATGCGATAACAAGCTTAAAAAACCTATCGATATTTCATCGGATGTGTTGGGACAAGCTAGATGATAAAAGGCAGCCCTCAAATAAATGCCAAGGATGCCTGGGATCACACTCAGAACTTGTGACATCGACTGGAATGCCTGATCTCTACCTATTAACACGGTATTGAGAGAAAGCCAAATAAAAAATGGCGATGCTAACAAGCGAAAAAATAATTTGATTAACTTTTTAAAGATAGTTTTCATTAGTGATTTATCCTGCTGCGTAACCAGTAGCGTTCTCTGGTAGCACTCTGATTGAAACACTACTCATGACTTACAGGATTCCGGCAAACAGCTCAATAGCAAATAACTTTGTTGTAAAATATCAGTTGCCTCATCATCGCTTACGTCTGATATCGAAAATGCCAATACCGATGCTCCTTGTTGTATGCTTAGCAAATCAAGTAGCTGTGCTATTTTTACCAACTCGGGGCGAATGAGATTAAGCTTACCTATCCGATACGTGTAAAGTACCGTACGAGAACGACCTCTGTTATCCCGTAGAAAAAGCAGTTCTGCTTGGTTCCGCCATCCTGTCCCTATAGCGGTCCTGCGTACAATCGTCCAACCATCTCTATCGAATAAACGATTGCGCCAGTTAATCATTTCACCTTGATCTTGTCTGCTGGCATAACTGGCGTGCAAAATTTCTACGCTATTCTCCAGTACTAAGAAATCTCGGTACAGACCATCATTAAACGTAATTCCCCAGTCAGAGGGATTTTGTTGTCTCGATAAGAGGATTTGTGGTGATGGTTGAGCCGCTGTAATTACTTCAGTCAATGGTAAATTAAATCGTATTAAGGCACTGCTGAACAAACTAACCGCTAAAATTGATACCGTAATGCCAGCTATCATTCGATTAAACGGTTTATATTTATCTGCTTTAGGACTGTAAGTTTGATTAACAGAAGGCGTTTTGTCAGCAAAGTAGCCTCCCAACCAAAAATTAGTAAAAATGACCAAGAAAAACACAGCCCAACCATAGTAGTAATGGTCATCGCCAAAACCATAATTAAAGTCACTCACTTTAGCAATATAGATCAATAAAAAGGCGCGCAGGCTATTGGCAAGAATTGATAAAATAATCACGATAATGACAAAGCTTACTTGTTTTAACAAGCTGCTGTAAGTGAGATAAGCATAGAGACAGGCGAGTGACAGTGCTGCAATAAGGAAATTTAAACCTGAACAGGCTACCGCCACTTCAAATAAACCAAAGGCAGTGTGTAAATACAAGCCTTCTCTAAATACTGGTATAGCAACACCGTTTAATAACCCAACCGTGAGATACGCGGTAATATCTTGTAAAAATGGGTTTATTGCTTCACCAAAGGGCACTAAAAAATATAAATACAACATCGGAAATCGGATTGAGAGAACGAACTTTTTCCCGAAGCAAGCCCATACTAAACACTGCAGGAAGGCAATAATACTAAAGTGAGCAATAAAGCTAACTTCAACTAAATACGCAGATAACCAAGCAGTTAAACAAAAAACGGCGGCCACTGCTGCAATGGGGCTAAAGGTAAGTTCTTTTGTTTCAAGATAAGGCCAGCGACGCCATAGTAACCAAGCAAAGATAGGAATAATTAAATAGCAGTGCATAAAAGTTTCTGAACGGCGCCATAACGACTCCATTTCCGCTAAACTCGGCCAAACAATCGCTATTATCGCGGCTAGCGCTAGAAAAAAAACACTGATATGAGGATATGTTTTATTCATGCTGCATCCTTAGCATTTAAAGCTGATAACAGAGGTTTAATCGTTTCCGCCCAAGAAGCATGTTGACTGATCCAATCGCGTAGCTGCTCTGAAGCACATGGGTGTTGCAGAAAATGTAAGCAGCCCGCAATCGTTTCTTCTGCCGAGTCAGCCACGATGAGAGCGGGATCGTTCGGTAGCTTCAAACCTTGTGTTGCCAAGGTGCTAACAACCATTGGTCGTGACATAGCAATGGCTTCTAATACTTTATTTTTAATACCGCCACCTAACTGCATTGGTGCAATGGCTAGCGCTGCGTTTGCAAGATAAGGTCTGACATCCGGTACTTGACCAGTAATGATAATGTTTGGGTTTGCCATCAGTTTTTTTATACTTTTGGCAGGGTTACTACCCACAATAACCAGCCGTGCATTGGGGCTGCACTGTTGAATGGCAGGCCAGCAATGTAATACAAACCACTGAACCGCATCAATATTCGGTAAATAGTCCATCGCACCGGTAAATACAATATCATGACTATGCAGCAGCACATTACTCTGAGGTTGGTAATAAGCTAGATCGACACCATTTGCGTAATAACCAATATGCGCTTGGCAATTAGCGGGCTGTTGTAAACGTGCACATTCTGCTTCGCTTACCAAAAATGCTGCTCGAACCAGGTTGGAGCAAATATATTGTTCATAGCGCTCTAGCAATCGGGCTTCCCGCTGATAGAGCCAACTTTTTAACTGGCTGCTTCTTGCTGCATACTCTCGCCATTTTGCCGAATCGACATCAACAAAATCAATTACACAATTTGTACTTTGCCAAACTGACTGCTCAATATATTGCGCCATAGAGGAGCAATACACTAATACTGAATCAAATTGTTTATTTTGCTGCTGATTAACCCATTTTTGCAGAGCTTGATTAAAAAACCATCCCTTGGTGATGGGTTTGCCGATAAATAGGCACTGCAGTGCTTGAAGTTTACGTTGCCATTGAGGAAGGTACACAAGCTGAACAGATGCACACCATTGATGTAATGCTTTGGTGTATTGAAGCTCATTTTGTGTTTCTGTTAATGCGCCAAGATGGATCTCAAAGTATTGAGATAGTTCGCGCATAACATTAAATGAGCGAATTTTGTCACCTTTATCTGCAGGATAGGGAGGTCGTTGGCACAAAAACAATAATTTCGGTTTCCTCTTAGACAGTTCGTTGTTATTTGCTAAGAGGGGCTCTGATAGTCGGTAAACCTGTTCCATGGTATTAGCTATTGTTATCAGATGAAGTTATTAGCATAAACTTGCTGCAAACTCTGCCACCGATAATCAACTAATAATGCACTGACTTTATCTTCCATTCGATTTAAATTTACGTAGTGCCTAAATTTAGATTTAAAACTAGCGTTATCAATACGTGGTTGGTCAGGGTCAATTTCCCAAGGATGAAAATAAAACATATAGGGACTGGCGGTTGTTTTAATGTAACGGCTAATTAAACGCTTACTTAGCCAATAGGGCATTAACCTAAAGTAACCACCACCTGCAACCGGCCATTGTTTTCCTGCCATATTGAGGATGGGCATAGGGCATTCCCATATCCCTTCAGGTCGCATATAAGGTAATTGCGGCCAGTCAGGCGTGCCATATAAATCATGTTTTACTGGGTAGGTGCTAGAGCTATATTGATAGCCTGCTTTTTGTAACTCACCAAAAGCCCATTCGTTGGTTTTATCAATAGAAAAGCTGGGAGCACGATAACCAACAACAGCAGCTCCTGTTAAATCTTCTAATAAGGCTTTTGTATCTCGAACATCCTTCGCAAACTCAGCTCGGCTTTGCAGTGTTGCTTTTACATGATTGTATCCATGACTCGCCACTTCGTGTCCACGACTATGAATGTCTTTAACCAAATGAGGAAAACGTTCTGCTACCCATCCTAAAAGAAAAAAAGTTGCTTTAGCATCGTGCTTATCAAATAAGTCAAGTAACCGTGTTGTATTATCGAAAACGCGAACGGGCATCTTATCCCAGTCACTTAATTTGATATTCTTTTCAAAAGCCGCGACGTGAAAGTAATCTTCAACATCTACTGTTAATGCGCTGATGGGTTTTTGCTTTATTGACATTATGCTTAGCGGCCTTTACCGAGAACGACGATTTCAACTGTTCTGATTAAAATAGTGAGGTCTAACAATAAGCTGCGATGTTTAATATAGTAGAGATCAAATTTTAGTTTCTCTAAAGCATCTTCAGCTGTAGCACCATAGGGGTATTTCAACTGTGCCCAGCCAGTCAAACCAGGGCGAACGTTATGGCGCTGTGCGTAGTAGGGGATATCCTTCACCAGTTGATCTACAAACTCAGGGCGCTCAGGGCGAGGGCCCACAAAGCCCATTTCGCCTTTAAGCACATTAATTAACTGTGGTAACTCGTCAACACGATATTTACGGATAAAACGGCCAACGCGAGTGACGCGCACGTCATCAGTGGTAGCCCATTGCGCACCGTCTTTTTCGGCATCAATACCCATGCTGCGGAATTTAATGATATGAAACGGTTGGCCATCAAAACCTACTCGGATTTGGCGGTAAAGCACGGGGGCACCGGTTTTTCGGCCATCTTCTAAATAAATTAAAAAGGCAGTGATCAGCATGATTGGCCAAGTCAGTAGCAGTGTGAATATGGCTAAGATGGCATTTAAGCGATAATCTAAATTCGTTCTAAATTTTTTGCTGCGTGCTAAACCATTAGAGTAAATTACCCAGCTTGGGTAAATAAGGTTTACAGCAATTTGTCCTGTTTCACTTTCAATAAAGTCGAGGATGTCGGTAACATCAATACCGCGTGTTTTGCATTTAAACAACAAATCCACAGGTAACATATTGCGTCGCTCGTCGCAGGCAATCACTAATTGTTCAATATTGTGTTTTTCAGCATAGGTAAATAGGTCGTTTAGATAGTCCATGTCGATAAGTTTGTCTTCAGGAATATAGCCTTCTTTATCTCCTTCAATGCGCACAAAACCGACTAAGTCAAAATAACGTCGGTCGACATCACGGCGCATTCTGTTTTCAATAATAGCTGCACGCTCGCCTGAACCCAGCACTAAGATTCTGCGGCGACTAAGTCTGACTAAGTCGTGATATTGGAAAAAGGTACGGAAGCTGCTAATTAGCAATACAGTAATCAATGACGAGAGTAGTAGCGGGATAAAGCCTACATCAATGTGGTCGGCGATGTTGAAAATAATAAATTCAAGAAATAAAACGTTGAAGCATTGAGTGAGAAATACGCGTTTAACAATACCCGAGCTAGTTTCGCGCAGTTTATGATCATAAAGCCCTAAGGACAGGGTGCAAAGCATGGTAGAAAATGTGAAAACGGCGATATAAACCATTTCCCATTCTAGGGTTAGCGATACCATGGGTTCTGCTGAAACGAAGCCAGCGAGGATGAAACCAAGATGGGCAGATAACAAAATTAAACTGATTTCGCCCAACATCAGTATCTTATCGGATACTTTTGAACGATTAATCCTTGTGCTGAACATAACACATCCTTGGTACTTGCTGGTGTTTTAACTCGTTTTGAGGAACATTAAACATCACGAATTGCTGTTTAGGTAATATAAATAGACATTGTCGTGATAGTACCTTTAAACTAGTTGGATGTCGATCTGTAATCTAGCTGAATTAAGGCTGAATTCCTAGTTGCGTTTTTGAAATTAACCTTCAAAAAAAGCAGCTAAATGACGAACTTTTAGTTATATTGATGATGCATCAGACAAAAGGACACGTTTTATGAATAACAAGATAAACGTTAAAATAACTTTTTCAGCAATTTTTGCAGCGACTTTGTTGCTTAGCGGCTGCGCTAATAACAGTACTCTGCCTCGAGCATCCGTGCAGAATTCTGCGACAACCTCAGTTGATAACTATCAGTATTTGATTGGTCCTGATGATTCTTTAACTATATTTGTATGGCGTAACCCTGAGCTTTCAGGAAGCTTTATTGTTCGTCCAGACGGTAAAATTTCGACGTCTTTAGTTGAGGATGTTGAAGTGAGTGGTAAAACACCTACGCAACTAGCGCGTGATATGGAGCAAATTTTAGCAAAATACATTCGTGATCCTGTTGTTACGGTATCAGTTAATAATTTTGTTGGTCCTTTTAGCGAACAAGTTCGCGTTATTGGTCAAGCGCTCAATCCGCAAGCCGTTAATTATCGTCAGTACATGACTTTACTTGATGTCATGATTACGGTGGGGGGCTTAACAGAGTTTGCAGATGGCAATAATGCTAAATTAGTGCGCACTACCAATGGCTCGCAACGCACTTATAATATCCGCTTAGATGACTTAGTTCGTGAAGGTGAAATCTCAGCAAACGTAGATATCTTACCCGGTGACATTATTATTGTTCCTGAAGCATGGTTTTAAGCGATATCTGTAGTACGCCATTAAATTTAAATTCTTCAGGGAGGAATAATGAAAGAAATTCAGCAGGCGCTTGAATTATTAAACACCTATTTACAAGGTGTCTGGCTGCGCCGGCGTTATATCATCATTACTGCATGGTTGATTTGCCCAGCTGGGTGGCTTTATGTGTATAAAATGCCACCGACCTACGAAGCTAGCGCGCGTTTATATGTTGAAAGTAGTACTTTTCTCGAGCCTATTCTTCGAGGTCTAACTATTAATACAAATCAACGTGATGAAATTAGTTTAATGGCAAGAACTTTGCTAAGTAGAACAAATTTACAAAAAATAGCCCGTCAAGCTGACTTAGACCTGCAAAGTAAAACCGATCTTGAATTTGAAGCAATAATTGATGCTTTACAAAAAGAAATAAAGGTATCAGGCACAAGCCGAGAAAATATCTATTCCATCACCTATGCCAACCCACAGCCACAGCAGGCACTAAAAGTCGTTCAAGAAACGCTAAATACTTTTATGGAGAATCGTATTGGTAATAGCCGTGCAGACTCGCAGGCAGCTCAAGAATTTCTTGACAGAGAAATTGCTGATTATGAACGTCGGTTAATGGAGGCTGAACAGAAACTGTCTGAATTTAAGAAAACGCGCATGAATTTATTGCCGGGCTCTGAGAGCAATTATTACAGCCAGTTAGCAAACGAACAGCAAAAATTAGAGGATGCAAAACTTGGTCTTCGCGAGTTAGAAACTCGCCTGCAATCTGCCCGAGGGCAACTGACTGGAGTAAATCCTGCAGGTGGTGATAATAATACTATTACCACGCAATATGACGAGCGAATTAAGCAACTGCAAACTCAATTAGACATGGCGTTGATCCGTTTTACTGAAAACCATCCGGATGTAGTGGAAACTCGCCGATTACTTGATTCATTAGTAAAACAGCGAAATGATGAGTTAACCGCTTTAGCTGAATCTAGCTCCGGCAGATCAGGTTCTGGCTTTGTTGCTACTCAAAACTCTGTCTATCAAGAGTTACAATTAAATGTAGCAAGACTGGAAACTGAAGTTGCCTCAACGAGGGTCAGAGTTAATGCTTTTCAGGGTAAGGTTGACGAGTTAGAAAGTCGTTTAAATTTAATTCCTGAAATTGAAGCTCAGTTCACTGGCTTAAATCGAGATTATGATGTTAACCGTTCAAAATATGAGGCGCTTTTGGCTCGTCGTGAAGCATCTGAGCTTTCTCGTCGTGTTGATGCTTCTGAACAAGATGTACAATTTAAAATCATCGAACCTCCACGAGTACCCTTTGAAGCATCAGGTCCTAATCGTCGCTTGCTTTATTCTGTCGTGTTATTGTTAGGTTTAGGTGCCGGTTTAGGCATGGCTTTTTTGAGAAGTTTAGTGTCACCCGTGCTGAGTCGTGCCTCTCAACTTAGCTTTATTTGTGATTATCCTGTTTTTGGTGTGATTTCTCACACTGAAAAAGAGAAAATCTTAAAGCAGGTTAGGTTACACTTTTTCTATTTTACTGCTCTTACGGCAATGTTAATTGTTTTTTACTTGGTTTTAATGAGTAATGACATGCTATTTGGTCGTTCAGCGGAGTTGTTAATGAGGGTTGTGCGGTGAGTATTATTGAAAAAGCTATTCAGCGCCGCGCTGAACAATTAGACACGTCTGAGACGGCGGAACAAGAAAATCGAGTATTAAGAGTTGATGATATTAGTCAGCCATCTACTGTTTTTTCTGATGATGCGAATAAAAAAGTGGAGACGAGTGAAGATCGCAATGTTACTAAGTTGGATTTACAACGCTTAGAATCACAAGGCTTTGTTTCTCTTAGTAAGCAACGGCGACTGATAAACGAAGAATACCGTGTTATCAAACGCAAGCTTATCAATAATGCTTTCGGTGTTTTATCGTCAACTTTACAAAATTCAAACCTAATTTTGGTTTCAAGCTCACGACCGGGTGAGGGTAAGACATTCTCATCGATAAATCTGGCGCTTAGTATTGCGTTAGAGCAAGACAAAACAGTTTTGTTGGTCGATGCAGATGTCTTAAGACCAAAGGTTGCTAAAACTTTAGGTGTAGATTATCCGATAGGGTTGACAGATTATTTGTTGTCAACTGAGGTTTCAGTATCCGATATCATTCTTAATACCAATGTCCCTCGGCTTAAATTAATTACTGCTGGCTCCCCACATCATTTGTCTACAGAGCTTCTGGCAAGTGATCGAATGTTAAAACTCGCTGAAGAGTTTGCAAACCGTTATCCAGATAGATTAGTCATATTCGATGCACCTCCTTTATTGGGTGTTAACGAAACGTCTGTGTTGGCAGCAATGTGTGGTCAAGCTGTTCTTGTTGTTGAGGAAAATAAAACCCGATTAGCTGAAATTGAACAATCGGTGTCATTGCTTCCTAAAGAGATTGCGGTTGGTTTTTTAATTAACAAGGCACACCGAAATCAGGGCAAAGGATATGGTTATGGCTATTATTACGGCGCTGAATAACAAGCAACAACATTTTGCTAAAGCGAGGTTGCACTCGCTGTTGTTGCTATTGCCGGTTGCATTGTTGCCTGCAGCATTAAATGCTGCTGAAACCAAGATTACGCCGTTATTTAAAACGGCTTTTTATGGCTATCAGATTGAAACGGCCGAGTCTGATCAGACGGATGATGGCGCGGCTTGGGAGTTATCTCCTGGCCTTGTTTTCAATCGTCAGTCAGCCAATATGCAAACGAAATTGGTTTGGCAACATGAATCCGTTGCTTATGATGACGCGCAACGCGATGGTCGCAGTTATAACGAATTTCAATTTACTAACCAGATAACCGCGTTGAATAAGCGTTTATATTGGCTGCTTAATGCTCAGCAAAACTATGTAGTTAGAAATGGCCGCTTAGGCATTTTTTCTGACAAAATCACCGGTGCTGAGAATCTTAGTAAAGCGAATAGTTATGGCACTCAAGTTAGCTATATTAACTCGCCTTCAGCCGTTTATATAACTGACATTGCTGTGCAATATCGTAAATCAGAATCAGAAACAAGCATTGTTGATGATGGTTTTACTAACTTTGACACCGATGCCTACAATGCTAATTTACGGCTAGGAACGAATAACCGTGGTTTAAATTTCTTTTGGTTTTTTGAAGCTAATTTACAAGAAACCGAGCGTGATTCAGGCAATGATATTTCAGGTAGTTTCTACAACATATCTATCGGTGTACCTTTTGCACCAAATTTCTCTTTTTTTGGTCGGTTAGGTGCTGAGGAAGCCGATAATGGTGCGCAGTACGATAACAGTTTTGACTATTTTGGTGGGGGGGTTGAATACCGTTTTGGTGCCAAGTCACGTATAAACTTGACCATGAATCGCAGTGACTCCAATGCCTTTGACCTAAAAACAGAAACTGATACCTATGTAGCGTCTGATTTCTTGTTAGCGTTAAGCCGCAGAACCAGCTTAGAAGGCTCATTTGATCGGCGCTATTTTGGCCGAACTATGCGCTTAAGTGGTAAGTATGATTTGCGGTTTTTGTCGGTGAGGTTAAGTGTTTCTGAAAATGTTAGAACGCAAAACCTGTTTGATAACGAACTAGATGATTTAGGTGTGTTTGTTTGCCCAGATGGCGCATCTGACTTTAATGCCTGCTTTAAGCCACCGACAAATCAATATGTGCCTGTATTTGGTGAGTCGTTACAGCAAGTCAGTATCAATAACGCTGAGTTGCGCCAAGAGCTAGTAAAAGTGCGAACTGAAAGTATCAACATCGCATATAGCAAAAATCGTTTAGCGTTGAATCTGCTGTTTTCAGACAGTGAAACTGAATATGTAGAAACGGGTGCGGCTAACTCCAACCAAAGTGCGAGTTTGCAAGCATCATGGCTGCTCAATGATCATAATAAAATGCTGTTCGATGTAACGCATTACAACACTAAGTACATTACTGAATTAAGAACAGATAAAAACTTGTCTGCCTCGTTAAGTTATTTACGCACTATCAATTCACATTCTACCGCACGGTTAGCTTTGCGTCGATTAGATCGAGATTCAAATCAATCTGAGTTTGATAATGCTGAGAATCGCGTTTGGTTAGAATATCAATATCGTTTCTAAGCTTAAACATGTTGTATTTAAAATAAAAGCGGCGCATTAAGCGCCGTTTTTATGTGTATCGGTAGCTGAAGCTTATTTTGCTTGTTGCTGACGTTGCAGAATAAGCTCATCAAGCTCTTTTATTAACTTAAGCTTCTGCTCTAAAGACTCATCTAATAACTGTTGCACTGAAGCACTGCCAAGCGCGGCAGGCGAGGGTGATGGTGCTGTTGGCGCTACGCTTTCACTTTTAATATTTTGAGGGCTGGGGGCTGTTTGGTGAGCGATCTCTTCGGAGATCTCATTAATCACGCTTTGCACATGCTCAGGTTTGATTGTTTGGTGCTGCTCTAAATAGCCAAGCAACAACACACGGTCGAGTAATAGGTTAATACGGCGGGGAATGCCGCGGCTAAACTGTTGTACTAACGGATAGCACTCATCTTCTAGTAATGGGCTATTTAATCCTGCCATACGCAAGCGATACTCTACATAGCCTTGTGTTTCTTCTTGCACCAAAGGCACGAGGTTACTTGACGCAATAATACGTTGCCGAAATTGCTCCATATTCGGTGCTTGGATGATCGGGTTAAGCTCATTTTGTCCAAGTAAAAAACTTTGTAGCAGTGGCTTTCCATCTATTTGAAAATTTGACAGCATGCGCAGCTCTTCTATTGACTCAAGCGGCAAGTTTTGCGCTTCATCAACCAATAGCAACGCGCGGCGATGTTGGGAATTGAGACGCTTCAAAAAGATGTAGATAGCGTCTAAGTATGCTGCTTTATTGTTTTCGGCGACGATTAAGTTAAAGCTACTGGCAATCATACGGATTAAATCATCTGGACCAAGCCTTGATGTAACAATTTGCTTGGCGACGATTTCGTCTTGGTTCATTTGAGACAGTAGTTGACTAGCGAGCGTTGTCTTGCCTGTACCGACATCACCGGTAATAACAATAAAGCCTTCGCCCTGCGTCAGACCATATTGTAAATAGGCGAGAGCCTTTTTATGCAAGCGGCTGGCATAAAACCAATTGGTATTATGGGTTAACTGAAAAGGCCGCTCCGACAGCCCGTAGTATGACTCGTACATCGTTAATCCTTCCAGAAGCTCTTCATCGGTAAACTGATCGTAGTGTATACAAAATCCAAGGCTAACACTAAAGAAAAGCGTGTTAATGGCTTAAACGTGATTAAGGTTGGTGATAGTTTAAAATTTACTCGAACAATCGGGCTGTTATAAAAAACTGTTGACACTTTTGAGGCACCACCCTAGAATGCGCCCCGTGTTCAGCGATAAGCTTAGTTTAGAGTTGGCACAGAAAAGTGTGGGGCTATAGCTCAGCTGGGAGAGCGCTTGCATGGCATGCAAGAGGTCAGCGGTTCGATCCCGCTTAGCTCCACCAAAATTTTATTGCGTCCCCTTCGTCTAGAGGCCTAGGACACCGCCCTTTCACGGCGGTAACAGGGGTTCGAATCCCCTAGGGGACGCCACTAAATTTTACACTTTTCAGACTGTTACAGCGTCCCCTTCGTCTAGAGGCCTAGGACACCGCCCTTTCACGGCGGTAACAGGGGTTCGAATCCCCTAGGGGACGCCAATTCAGTCACGCTTTTCACTGTTATGTCCCCTTCGTCTAGAGGCCTAGGACACCGCCCTTTCACGGCGGTAACAGGGGTTCGAATCCCCTAGGGGACGCCAATTTTTGTTAAAGTTAAATTGAATTTATTATCTACTCGCCGAGATGGCGGTGTGACACCGCGCAATTTCTTTGCACGGTGGTGACAGTGGTTCGAATCCCCTAGGGGACGCCACTTTCAATGATTATTTTCACATTAAGTGGTTTCTTTTCCCAGAACCGATTCAATATAACTCGGGGCTATAGCTCAGCTGGGAGAGCGCTTGCATGGCATGCAAGAGGTCAGCGGTTCGATCCCGCTTAGCTCCACCAATTTCCAGTGCGTCCCCTTCGTCTAGAGGCCTAGGACACCGCCCTTTCACGGCGGTAACAGGGGTTCGAATCCCCTAGGGGACGCCAATTTTATTTCATATTAAATCAATCTCAAACGTTTTCTGTGCCGTGATGGCGGTGCGGACACCGCGCTTTTGTCTTTGCACGGCGGTAACAGGGGTTCGAATCCCCTAGGGGACGCCATCTATTAACCATTATCATATTAATTTCTCTACTGCTTTCGCCGTGAATGGCGGTGCGGACACCGCGCTTTTGCCTTTGCACAGCGGAAGCAGGGGTTCGAATCCCCTAGGGGACGCCATTTTTATATTAAATGCTGATATCTTAATTGTGAGTAAGCGTCCGGCGATCACAGGTTAGCGCTCTGATTTAAGTGTCCACTTAATTTTAGTGGACACTTAGTGTCTTAAATCGCGTCACCTGACTGTTTAGATAGATCGATATTCCAAGGTAACAACTCATCGACACGATTGATGGGGTGATTGCCGATACGCTTAAGTACCGCTGTGAGATAGTCATTTGGATTGATGCCATTGAGTTTAGCGGTGCCTAGTATTGAGTACAGCACGGCAGCTCGCTCCCCTCCAGCAACTGAACCCGCAAACAGGTAATTTTTCCTGCCCAAGGCAATCGGCCGCAATGAGCGCTCTGCACTGTTGTTATCTATCTCAGCATAACCGTTATCCACATAGGCAACCAGCGCC